>NZ_JADYVX010000001.1 GCF_020194175.1 Bradyrhizobium sp. BRP22
CTGCTGGGGCGTATGGGGTCGCGAATGCCGCCCCTTCGATTTCGTGCAAAAATTATCCTGGGCTTTGCCGCGGTGCTGGCGATTACCGCAGTCAGCATGGGTTTTGCCTATCTCGGCTTTGAGCGTGTCTCCGCCGGCGTCGCCGCCTACCGGGCGAGCGTGCGGGAGGCCGACCTGGCGCGCAATATCGACCGCGAGCTGATCTCCTACCGCTCGCTGGCACGCTATTATGTGGTGACCGGCAAGGAGGATGACGGCAAGGCGGCGCTCGCGGCCGAGGCCAACCTCAAAGAGGCCATCATCCAGGCGATGAAGGGCACCACCGACCCCGCGCGGCTGGAGCAGGTGACAAAGCTCGAGCGCGAGTTCCGCGCCTTCACCAAGATTTTTGCCGAGATCCTCAAGGTCAAGGAGGAGAGCTCACTGATCGCGCAGAACCAGCTCGCCCGCGGCGGCAACTCGCTGCGCTACAAGCTCGACGATCTCGCTTCCACCGCGACCGAGGCGGGCCTGGCGGCAGTCGAGATGGGCGCCAAGCAGGTCGCCTCGCAGTTCCAGGCGGCGACCGCACTCGCCAATACCTTCGTGGCCAATTCCGACAAGATCACCGGGACGAGCGGGGTGGCGCGGCTGAAATTCGTCGAGAACTCGCTGAAGGCGATCTCTTCGACCGACGAGAAGATCGTTCTCGCGCTCAAAGAGCTGACGAAGATGCTCGAAGAGTATCGGGAGGCGCTGACCAAACTGATCGAGAACGCCAAGTCGATCGACGAATTGACGATCGAGATGACGGAGTCGGCATCCGCCATCAACCGGGGCTCCGGCGTGATGAAGTCGGACCTGCTCGCCGACCAGAAGCGCATGGAATCCGAGTCGGATGCCGCGATCGGCGCGACCGAGCGGTTCATTCTGATGCTCGCCGCTGGTGGCTTCGCGCTCGGCGCCGTTCTCGCTTTCCTGTTGGGCACCGGCATCTCCCGCCCGATCCGCGCGATGTGCGCCGCGATGCGCGAGCTCGCCGCCGGCAATTTCGACGTCGTGCTGCCGGGGCTTGGCCGCAAGGACGAGCTCGGCGAGATGGCCGGCGCGGTGGAGGAATTCAAGCTGCAGGCGATTGCCAAGGCCGAGCGCGACGCCGCAAGCCATGAAGCGCAGAACAAGGCGAGCGCCGCGGCGCGCCGTGCCGAACTGATCCGCTTCGCCGATGAGTTCGAGGCGGCGGTCGGCTCGATCGTCGGCAATGTCTCGGCCTCGGCGGTGCAGCTCGAGACTGCGGCGGGCACGCTGACGCGGACCGCCGAGACCACGCAGAACCTTTCAAGCCAGGTAGCGGGCGCCTCCGAGGAGGCCTCCAGCAACATGCAGTCGGTGGCCTCCGCCACCGAGGAATTGTCGGCTTCCGTCGACGAGATCGGACGCCGCGTGAAGGAATCCAGCCGGATCGCCGATGCTGCGGTGCGGCGGGCCGAACAGACCGACGCCCGCATCGGCAAGCTCTCGCTCGCCGCGCAACAGATCGGTGACGTGGTCAAGCTGATCACCGCGATCGCCGAGCAGACCAACCTGCTGGCGCTGAATGCGACGATCGAAGCCGCACGCGCCGGCGATGCCGGGCGCGGCTTCGCAGTGGTCGCCTCCGAGGTGAAATCGCTCGCCAGCCAAACCGCGCGGGCGACCGAGGAGATTTCCAGCCACATCTCGGGCATGCAGTCGGCGACGCAGGAATCCGTGGCCGCCATCAAGGAGATCGGCGACACCATCGGCCAGATCTCGGAGATCGCCGCCAACATCGCCGGCGCGGTCGAGCAGCAGAGCACGGCGACGCAGGAGATCGCGCGCAGCGTGCAGAATGTCGCGCAGGGCACACAGGAGGCCGCCACCAGTGTCACGCTCGTCAACCGCGGCGCCACCGAGACCGGCTCGGCGTCAGAGGAGGTGCTGAACTCGGCGCGCTCGCTGTCAACCGAGAGCACGCGCCTGCGCGACGAGCTCGACCGCTTCATGGCGAACATCCGAGCCGCGTAACCTCCGTCGTCCCGGGTCAAGCTCGGGACGACGGTGGAGAGTGGGCTACGCGCTCACTCCCGCCCGAACTGGTGCTTCAGCTCCGTCTTCGCGCGCTCGAGCCGGGCGCGCTGCGCCTGCGGCAGCGTCTTGCCGGCGCGATTGATGTAGAAGGTCAGCATCGACAGCGCCGAGCGGTAGGCGCCGGACTTGCGGCGCGAGCTTCGTTCGGCAGAGCGCTTCAGCGATGCCGCGATCTTCTTCGCGCTGGTCTGCTTAAACACGCCACGATCGAGATCGAGCGCGTCGCTCCGCTCCGTCACCCGCTGCGACCAGCGCCGCGATGACTTGCGTGTGCCCGACTTTCGCCGGGCGGTGGTGGTTTTTCTGATCGTGCGCTTTCGCGCGGTGGTTTTTCGTGCGCTGGTCTTGCGACTTGGTGCCATTGCAAGCTCCTGTTTTCAGGTGGAAACATCGGCAAATCCCTCCGGGTTCCTATGCCGTGACGCCGGAACCGACGCCGGAACCATGGTGCTTTGCAGACGTTGTCGTGCGTGGCGGGCATCTGTTTGCCGCAAATGTTGGGGATGACCACCTTGGGGCAAGCTGCGTTCCGAGGTGATTCCTTGTTGGTTCCGTGATGGATTTGCAGCCGATCCAGCCCAGTCCTCCGCCTGTTTCTGCAAATGTTGGCGCTGACGCGCCGCCATTGCAGGATCATGATCGCATCATCGAGACCTCGATTCCCGTGCGTCTCGACAATCTCTATTGGAGCGGCTTTCACACCCGCGTGGTGACGGCGCTCGGGATCACCTGGATCCTCGACGGGCTCGAGGTCACGCTCGCCGGCGCGCTGTCGGGAGCGCTGAAGGAGAGTCCGACGCTGCAATTCTCCAACTTCGATGTCGGCTTCGCCAACAGCGCCTATCTCGCCGGCGCCGTGCTTGGCGCGATCGGGTTTGGCTGGCTCACCGACCGCATCGGCCGCAAGAAGCTGTTCTTCATCACGCTCGCGGTTTATCTCAGCGCCACCGCCGCGACCGCGCTATCGTGGAATGTCGCAAGCTACGCGCTGTTTCGCTTTTTGACCGGCGCCGGCATCGGCGGCGAATATACCGCGATCAACTCGACCATTCAGGAACTGGTGCCGGCGCGCTATCGCGGCTGGACCGATCTCGTCATCAACGGCAGTTTCTGGATCGGCGCTGCGATCGGCGCTGTCAGCGCCATCGTCCTGCTCGATCCCGCCGTGATCAATCCCGATCTTGGCTGGCGGCTCGCCTATCTCACCGGCGCCTGTCTCGGTCTCGTCGTGTTCGTGATGCGGATGTGGATTCCGGAAAGCCCGCGCTGGCTGATGATCCACGGCCGCCCCGATGAAGCCCATCGCATCGTCGACGACATCGAGCGCTCGGTGAACGGCCAGGTCGAGGCGAAATCGCAGGCCTTGCCGAAGATCAAGCTCAGGATGCGCGACCACACGCCGCTCCGCGAAGTGGCGCACACGCTGCTTGTCACCTACCGCCAGCGCGCGCTGGTCGGGCTCGTGCTGATGAGCGCGCAGGCGTTCTTCTACAACGCGATCTTCTTCACCTTCGCGCTGGTGCTGACCGACTTTTTCGGCATCCCGGCAAGCCATGTCGGCTGGTACATCCTGCCCTTTGCCGCCGGCAACTTCTTAGGTCCCCTGTTGCTCGGCCGCCTGTTCGATACGCTCGGACGCCGCACCATGATCACGTTGACCTATGGTGTGTCGGGCCTGCTGCTCGCGATCTCGGGCTATCTGTTCTCGATCGGCGCGCTCAGTGCGCAGGGACAGACGATCGCCTGGATGGTGATCTTCTTCTTTGCCTCGCCCGCCGCAAGCGCCGCCTATCTCACCGTCAGCGAGACGTTTCCGCTTGAGGTGCGGGCGCTCGCGATTGCGCTGTTCTACGCGATCGGCACAGGCATCGGCGGCGTGATCGGACCTGCCTTGTTCGGCGCGCTGATCGATACCGGATCGCGCAATTCCGTCTTTGCCGGCTACCTCCTGGGGTCGGCGCTCATGGTCGTCGCGGCCTTTGTCGCGTGGCGCTACGCCATCGCCGCCGAGCGAAAATCGCTTGAAACTGTCGCACGGCCGCTAGCTGTTGTGGAGTAGTATGAGATGACTGAGGAACTGGTTGACATGCCACTGGACGAAGAATTCCTCCCCGAGGACGACGCCTCGCCGGAAACCGTGCCGGTGCCGAGCGCTTTGGTCGGGCATTTGAGCGAAACCGCTGTCTTGCTCGACGTCGACGGCACCTTGCTCGATTTCGCGCCGACGCCGCGCGAAGTCTGGGTGCCGCCGGGGCTTGCGAAGACGCTCAAGCGCCTGCTCGAGCGCACCAACGGCGCGCTGGCGCTGGTCAGCGGCCGTTCGGTGAATGACCTTGACCTGATTTTCGCGCCCGACGTCTTTCCCGCGATCGGCGGCCACGGCGCGGAGATGCGGCTCGATCTGCAGAGCGATGGCGCTGGCGGCCACGCGCTGACGCTGGACAAGGAGCTGAAGCGCCGGCTTGCCGCCATCGCCAAATTGAGCCCGGGCATTCTGCTCGAGGACAAGGGCTATTCGCTGGCGCTGCACTATCGCCTCGCGCCGCATGCGGAGCGGGCGATCTACGAGGCGGTGTCGCTGATCCGCGCCGATCTGCCGGACGCGCCGATCGAGGTGCTGCCGGGCAAGCAGGTCTGCGAGATCAAGCTCGCCGGCTTCACCAAGGCGACCGGCGTGCGCGAATTGATGAAGCATCCGCCGTTCAAGGGCCGCAAGCCGTTCTTCATCGGCGATGACGTCACCGACGAGACGGTGTTCGCGATCATGCCCGAGCTCGACGGGCTCGCCTTCTCGGTCGGCCGCCGGGCCAAGGGCGTGGCCGGACATTTCGATGCGCCGAGCGATGTGCGCGAATTTCTTGCGCATCTGCTCGATGATGAGCGCGAAATCGCCGCGCCTTAGCCGAAACCTCAACCGCAAATTGGCGCGGAATCACCGCAGTTCCTGCTGGTAGGGGCAGCTCGCTCGCAAAAATTTTTCTTTTTGTGAGTTGACAGCCGGTTCCATGCGATCATGCCTGAATTTGGTTTCAATTCGGAGAAAGCGTGGCCAGGAACCATATTGATGAATGGTTGTTAATACGCGAGTGCCAACGGGAGGGGACCTATTGAACCTCGTCGTCGTTTCAAACCGCGTCGCGCGTGGAAAACCGAACGAACCCATGACGGGCGGCCTTGCCGCCGCTCTTTTGCCTGTCGTCGAGAAGTCCGGCGCGATCTGGGTAGGCTCCAGTGGCCGGGTCCGCGACGGGAACCAGAAGGAGCCCTTCGCGGAGGTGGAAGCGCTGGGTGCCGGTGCGCTGGCGATGCTCGATCTGCCGGCCGCACATTACGGCGGCTACTACGAAGGCTTTGCTAACTCCGCGCTGTGGCCGGCGCTGCATTCGCGCGCCGATCTGATCCGCGCCTCGGAAGAGGACTATGCCAGCTACCGCGAGGTTAACGCGTTCATGGCGCGCGCGCTGCTGCGCTTCCGCAAAGAGGACTCGGTGTTCTGGATCCAGGACTACCATTTCCTCGCGCTGGGCGCGGAGCTGCGCGATCTCGGCATCGACAAGCCGATCGGCTTCTTCCTGCACACGCCATGGCCGGCACGCGCGGTGATCGAAGGCGTACCGCATCATCGCGAACTGATCGAGGCGATGCTCGCCTATGACCTCATCGGCTTCCAGACCGAGGAGGATTGCGAGAACTTCCTTCGCTATGTCGAAGCCGATCTCGGGCTCGCTGTGCGCAATGGCAGCGTGATTTCGCGCTATGGGCGCAGCCGCGCGGCGGTCTTCCCGATCGGCATCGATCCCGGGAAATTCGCGCAGCAGGCGACCAAGGCGATGACGCATCCCGACGTCTCACGATTGCGCCGCAGCCTCAACGGCGAGCGGCTTGCGATCGGCGTCGACCGGCTCGATTATTCGAAGGGCCTGATCAATCGCATCAAGGCCTTTGACCGGATGTGGACGATGCATCCCTCGCTGAAGCGCACGATCTCGCTATTGCAGATCGCGACGCCGTCGCGCGGTGGCATCGAGGCTTACGGCAATCTGCAGAGCGAAGTCGCAAAACTCGTCACCGACGTCAACGGCATCCATGGCGAGGTCGACTGGACGCCGATCCGCTATCTCAACAAGGGTTTCAGCCAGGCGGTGCTGGCCGGCCTTTACCGCACGGCGCAGGTCGGCGTGGTGACGCCGTTGCAGGACGGTATGAACCTGGTCGCGAAGGAATACGTCGCGGCCCAGAATCCGGCCGATCCCGGCGTGCTGGTGCTGTCGAAATTCGCCGGCGCCGCCAATGAGCTCGACGCCGCGCTCATCGTCAACCCGCATGACGTCGATGGCATGGCACGCACGATTGCCACCGCGCTTTCGATGCCGCTCGCCGAACGGCGGCTGCGCTGGGAAGCGATGATGGACAAGATCTGCACGCATACCATCCAGCAGTGGTTCGCCGATTTCGTCGAGGCGCTGCAGGACACCGGCGACGAAAAGCCCGAGCGCTCGCCGCCGCTGGCCGAACCCACGCACTTGCCCTTCCGCAGCGCGCGCATTCACTAGCTGCATCATCGCGATTGTGCGCCATCGATGTCGTCCCGGCGAAAGCGGGGTCGCAATGACGGGAGGCGTTCTGATTTGAATGTCAAACAGCTCTCCGCCGTCATCGTCCGGCTTGACGGGGCGATCCAGTATTCCAGAGACGGTGGTGCTTATGCCGAGAGGCCGGTGGTTACTGGATGCCTGGCCTGCGCGGGGCATGACGGTGGAGTGGATGTGAGTTCGCGTTCTCGCGGCGCATGGTGCCCGAGGTTTGCGTCTCGCTTCACCCTCTCATCGGATAGAGGGCGCAGGGAAAGCCGGGTGCCGGTTGCACCGTGGGCCCCGTGCAACAGAAAGCACGGGGGTAGGACCACAGGTCAACCGGAGCAACACCGGCTTTCCCTGCGCGATGGTTTACGGCTTACTTCGCGCTCTTCCCGGTGACCGGGCTTTCTTGCCACCGTCATCTCTCGCGCGAACTTCTTCGCGCAAAAAACTTAGCGCCAGCGTCGGGGCGCCAGAACCACACGACTTCGCCGTCCGCTGACGTTGCGTTCGTCTGTCGCAACGCCAACGTCCACCGCATCTCACCGCAACGTTCGTGACGATCGCGACCCGCCCCTCATTTAGGTGAGACGCGCGGAGTTAAATCACTGATTTGCCCGACGACGGAAGCGGAATATTTTTTACTGCGAGGCTGGACGGGGCAAATCACGTTGGAATTGCTTGGATAATTTCTCTCACCGCACACGCGCTAGTAACCCCTCATGGTGAGGAGCGCGTCTTCGCGCGTCTCGAACCACGAGGCCCCAGTCTCACCCGCGGCCATCCCTCGAGACGCCGCTAGAGCATTTTCGGTTCTGATTGAATCAGAACCGAAGCTCTAGATTCTTGTTTTGACGCGTTTTCTTCACGCGAACCGGTGTCCACTTCGCTCGAAAACGCTCTAGCGCGGCTCCTCGGGATGAGGAGCGGATCAATAGCAATAGGGAACACCATCGAGCACCGGGCAGCGCGCCCGCCGCGGGTCGCTTGGATTTTCCATCGGCACCACGCCCTTGCCCTTGCCGACGAACACGCCTTGCCCGACCTTGACTGAGGATCGATCGCCGACGATCACGCTCGGATGCGGCGAGGTCAGGCTCGAGCGCGTGCCGTCGCTCCAGATGATGGTATCGCCGGAAAGCACCCCGCGCCGCCCGTCGTCGCAGCTCACGTCCGTCCCCGCCTTGGTGCAACTCTGCGCCAGCGCCGGATCGGCGCCCATAGCCGCCGCCACGACCAGGCCGAGAATCGCAATTGTCCGCTTCACGCCGCCCTCCACCACTGATTTGCCTTGCGGTCGTCCCCGCCCGCGGGATTCCGGTTCAACTGGCCGACCCCTGGGCCCCGATCCCGGCCGGAGATCCCCCAAAAAAAGCCAAGCTATTCCAAAAGTTTAAGGAAATTTCAGCTTCCAGCCCCTCTCTCCCTTGCAAAATCCGCCCCATCCCTTCAAGAGAGGGCGCTCCCGGAGAGATGGCCGAGTGGCTTAAGGCGCACGCTTGGAAAGCGTGTGTGCGGGAAACCGTACCGTGGGTTCGAATCCCACTCTCTCCGCCATACGTATTGATTCTAAAGAATAATCTATCGTGCGGCGGCGTCGGATTTCAGACAAGGCCAGGATCTTCGGCAACCATTCATCGGAAATTGAATAGCGCAGGCGTTGGCGGTCTTTCGGTTCTTAATGACCATGACGGCCATGAAACCATCCGGAGCCTCGTCCGGCGACGTTTGAAGCGTGCCCCGCCTTTCGGTGGAAGGCCGGCATCTGGACGCGTGTGGTGGACGCACCCTTGTATCGTGCTCAATGGCGGAAAGCAGGCGCTCTACGCATCCTCGATTGGGCGTGGTGACCTGGGCCCCGTCCCTCTTGGCCGGTTCAAGGCAGGCGGCGAACTGGACCGCCCGTATCGGAAAGGCCCGAGGATCCTTACCCCAACAGCTCGGCGATGACGGCCCGTGCCATTGCATTCTCGTGCGGCAGGCCGATCGAAATTCGGACCCAATCGTCAAGTGGCGGGAAAGCGCGGCCGACCTCGATGCCCTTAGCGCGCATTGCGGCAGCGATTTCGTGGTGCGGACGTCCCGTCTCAAAGAAGACGAAGTTCCCGCGGGAATCTGAATGCCGGAGCGTCATGCTGCCCAGCAGCTCATGCCATTTGGCCCGCTCCGCCGCAACCTTTGCGCGCGTCGTGGTCACATAGTTGGCATCCTGAAGGCTCGCTAATGCCGCCGCAAGCGAAAGGCGATCTACTGCGTCGGCGGATCCCACCCCGGCGTTCTTGAGCGAAGTGGCAAGCGCTTTGGGCGCGATGCCATAACCGACCCCAAGACCGGCCAATCCGAAGATCTTGTCGAAGGTTCGGAACACGACCACGTTCTCGCCCTCTCGGACGAGGCCGATAGCCGTTCGCTGTTCGAAATCGGAATCGAATTCCAGGTAGGCTTCGTCGACAATGACAAGCGTTCGTTTCGACATCTCGCGAACAAAATCGATAAAGCTCACAGTATCACTGACTGTGCCGGACGGGTTATGAGGGTTAACCAGATAGACTGCCCGAGTCCGCTCGTTCACCTTGGAGGCGATGACTGGAAGATCATTCTCGAGTTCATAATTGAGCGGCACACCGATCACGACGCCGCCGCTGGGGAGTACGGCATCCACCAGCGCGGTATAACCCGGCTCAGAGTAGACGAACTCTCCTCCGCTTGGGCCGTCCTGAGCGAGACGAAATCCGAGTGGCTCAAGGATATCCCCGATCATAACCTCGTCCATTGATAAACCTTCGCGCGCGGCGATCCTTTGCGTAAGGATGTCACCGAGTTCCCGACCGTAGCGACAGAGTTCGCTAAGCTCGTCGCGAACCACCGCAAGAGCCAGCGGCGAGGGGCCGAACGGGTTTTCATTGAGCGACAGTCGTGTGCGAGCCGGCTGTCTTGCGCCTTCGGCACTGACCCTGATGAGGCTCGCTGGTCCGCCCAGCGCGAGCCCGATGGGGAAAGGATGATTGCGGCGGTTCAAGACCGTGATCCTATGCGATGTTCGACTGAAGGGTGCGCAACTCTATGACGCGGCGGTTAGTGGATGATTGCAAACGCGCCTAGTGTGGTTACGACTGTAAGGCGATCAAGTCGTTTCCGGGTTCAAGACCGGGCATATCCGGCGAAAGATCAAACGACTATAAACTTAACGGCCGCGACATTGCCGGTCGCCTAAATCGCCATTTCGGCAGGTATTTGCTTTCATCGCTGATGACGTTTGATAGTGGCTTGAAACCTCGCAGCATCGGTAGCCAGATTACTGGACACAAAACAGCGACCTGAGCGCGAGGCAGCTACCGCTCGGACGGTTAGCCCGGGCCGATCAGGCGACAGGTAGGCAATGACTCTATTTCCGCACGTCGCTTGTTGGACACCATCGAGCCAATCGCCTAGCCTCCAACATGTCGCGTTGAAGACGCTTGTCAGACTGTGCCGTATGGATTGAGCTAGCCAGGATCTCGCAAGAGAAAACTCGGATGTTGTCCGAACTGTCTGCGAAACGATCGATTGAAATAGGCATAGTCGCCGAATCCGCTCGCGTACGCGATCTCGCGAATAGGCTGGCCGGTTTTCAGAAACGATCGTCGTTTCAACAGAAATGCCGCACGTTCAAGGCGGACTGAGTTTATGTATCGGCTGCAGGTCGAATTTCTCGTTGTAAAGAGCTTCTGAACATAGCGTAGGGAGATACCGGCCTCGCGGGCCACATCGCCGGGGCCAAAATCAGGATCGGCAAAACGTTCCCTGATGATGTCGCAGATACGTCCGAACAGCTTATCCGTGTGAACTGAACTATGTCCTGGCTCGGAGGGGGCGAATAGCGCGCCCAACAAGTCCAAGAGCGCTAGACGCATGTAATCCTTGGTTGAATCTGACATTGATTGCTCGTCGTCAACGCTATCCTGCAGCAGTCGACGGAGCTGTCGTGCGACAGCGATTTCGCTGGATCGAAGCGGGCACCGCGGCTCCAAACCAAGGTAAGACAAGAGGGTACCACGCGGTAGTTGCACGGAGGCCCAGTGGTTACTTTCTTCCTCAGACAGATACGCGATGGGCCGGGCCGCATCCACGAGTGCGACATCACCGACGCTTAGTTCTATGGTTTGATCGTTCTGAACTATTCCAGAGTGACCGCTCATCTGAAACACCGCGTAGTAGTGATCCTTCGCGTCGGTACGGACGTCCCGGTTCGTTCGCTCGAACCGATGGGCGCTGCAACTGAGGTCGACGGCCCTCAAGCCGTAGATACTTCGGGCCTGCACTCGACCCGAAAACGCGCTGGGTTCGACCATGCTCGGCGTGTACCGCCCGCATATCGATTGCACAGCACATTGCCACTCCTCGTAATCCATACTTGAACTTGCGAGAAATTCGCTGCTTGAGTGCATCGCCGCCGCCTCTATCAAGCGTTCTCGATGGCTAGAAAAGCGCTCTTAAACATAGGTCAACAAGAGCGTCCTCAAACGGGAAATATTTCAAGCCGCATATTGAGGATAACAAGACCAAACCATTTCTTGGATCACAGATGATCACCTCCCCGAGAAATGGGTGTGAGGCCAATCGATTTGTATGGAAGTCCCTTGCCGTCTCACGACCGCTGATCAGCATTGTGCGCGTGTGTCCATCTGGAACGGGCGCGAGAGTCTCACGACGGATGAGGAATCCGGCCGTAGAGTCGGGGCCGTGTCGTCGATAGTTCCAATACATCGTCGATCATCAACCGACGCAGGCAATTGACGAGGTCAGGCCCATGGCAGCGAGCATCATTGAGCGTCTTGACGCGGCATTGATTGAGGATTCCACGAACGGGTTGTTTCGTTGTGACCGCACGATCTTTACCGACAAAGAACTCTTCGAATTGGAAATGGAGCATTTGTTTGAGGGTAACTGGGTCTATCTCGCGCATGAGAGCCAGATTCCAGACCGGAACGACTATTTCACGACCTGGATGGGGCGGCAGCCCGTCTTTGTAACACGCAACAAAGACAACGAACTTGGCGCTTTCATCAATGCTTGCAGTCATCGTGGCGCGATGCTTTGCCGCTACAAGCGCGGCAACAAGCCGACATTTACCTGCCCATTTCACGGCTGGACGTTCAGTAATGCCGGTAAATTGCTGAGAGTGAAGGATCCAGACGGCGCCGGCTATCCGAGCCAATTCGGCAGCAACGGCTCACACGATTTGAAGACAGTTGCGAGGTTCGAATCCTATCGGGGCTTTCTGTTTGGGAGTCTCAATCCGGATGTGCAGCCGTTGCCCGAATTTCTCGGTGAGGCAACAAAGATCATCGACATGATGATCGACCAGGCGCCTGACGGACTGGAGGTGCTACGCGGCTCTTCCAGCTACATCTATGACGGCAATTGGAAGTTGCAGACTGAGAATGGTGCCGACGGCTATCATGTGTCCTCAGTGCACTGGAATTACGTTGCGACGACGGGCCGTCGCAGTGCGGAAACGGATGACGTCAAGGCAGCCGATGTGGGCAAATTGGCCAAGCAGCGGGGAGGGTACTATTCGTTCAACAACGGCCACCTGGTCCTCTGGTCCCGGTGGGCCGATCCGACCAGCAGGCCAGCCTATGCTCAGCGGGAGACACTTACCGCGAAGCACGGCAGAGCCAAAGCCGAATGGATGGTCGAGACCCTCCGCAATCTTTGCATCTATCCGAACCTCTATCTGATGGATCAGATGAGCTCCCAACTGCGCGTGAGCCGCCCCCTGTCCGTGGATAAGACCGAGGTGAGCATCTACTGCATCGCGCCGAAGAATGAACCGGCGGAGCAGCGCGCTCGCCGCATTCGCCAGTACGAAGACTTCTTCAATGCCAGCGGAATGGCGACGCCCGACGACCTTGAAGAATTCCGCGCCTGTCAACAGGCTTACATGGCCTCTTCCATGCGGTGGAATGACTTATCGCGCGGCGCAACGCACTGGATTGAAGGTGCCGACGAGGCAGCGCGGGCCATCGATCTTCATCCGGTGAGAAGCGGCGTGAAGATCGAAGACGAAGGTCTTTTTCTCGTTCAGCACAGGCATTGGTCTTCGGCGCTTCGCGCGGCTGTCATCAAGGAGAGCAAGCATGAGCACTATTTCCCTGTCCGCTGTCGAGGCGTTCCTTTATGCGGAAGCCCGCGCTCTTGATGATCGGAATTGGGACGCGTGGCTCGCCTTCTACGCTCCCGATGCGAGCTTTTGGATGCCGGCTTGGGACGACAACGACAGGCTTGTTGAGGATCCTCAAAGCGAGATCTCGTTGGTCTACTATGCGCGCCGCAGCGGCTTGGAAGACCGAGTGTTTCGCATCAAGACCGAACGGTCGAGCGCAAGCACCCCCGAGCCGCGGACATCGCACAACATCTCGAATGTCGAGATCCTTTCTCACGGCGATGGAAAGGTTGACCTTAGGTTCAACTGGTTGACGCTCAGCTATCGGTACAAGATCGTCGACACATATTTTGGAGTTTCCTTCTACACGCTCGAGATTGCCGGTGAACGTCCAATGATCAAAGCGAAGAAGGTGATTCTGAAGAACGACTACATCCACCATGTGATCGACGTCTATCACGTGTAACGATGACAGGCATTAGAGCGGATGCATGCCCAGGATAGCTCTTAACTTCGAAAATGGAATCACCAGGTTCATCGATGCAGGTGAAAATGAGAGCATCGCCGACGCGGCTTATCGGCAGAGCGTCAATGTGCCGCTCGACTGTACCAACGGCGTTTGCGGCACATGCAAGGCCTTCCGGCAATCCGGACAGTTCGATCCGGGATCGCCGTCCAAGGATGTGTTGAGCGACGCAGAGGCAAGCGAGGGCTATATCCTCTGTTGCCAAACAAAGGCCAGGAGCGACATGGTGATCGACATCTTGGCATCGTCCGACGCCTGCAAAGTGAAGCCCAAGAGGACCATTTGCGAAGTCGTCAATCTCGAGCCTTTATCGGACCATCGTCTTAGGCTTTCGGTCAAATCGCTCGAGGGCGAGCTCCCGATGTTCTTGCCGGGACAGTACGTCAACATTACCGTTCCGGATGAAGGGATAAGTCGGCCGTATTCATTCACCTCGGCGCCGGGTAGCGACGTGGCAACCTTTCTGATCCGGAATCTGCCCAACGGCAGGATGAGCGTGTATCTTAAAGCAAGGGCCAAACGAGGAGAACGGCTCGTTCTCGACGGCCCGTTTGGCAATTTTTATCTTCGCGTATCCACACGGCCAGTGTTGTTCATCGCTGCTGGGACCGGCGTCGGACCATTCTTGTCAATGCTTGAATACCTTGCCATGACGGGAAACCGCGACCAGCCTGTGCGGCTTCTTTACGGCACGCGCGACCCCGCTGATCTCGTCGAGCTCGAGCGGGTCGAGGGGCTTCGAGCGCTCCTTCCAAACCTCAGCTATGTCACGACCTGCTCGAATCCTGCAAGCCAGCATCAGCTATCCGGGCGCGTTACAGACCATATGAGCGCCGAAGCGCTGAATCATGGCGACGCGGACGTTTACTTGTGTGGACCACCCGAAATGGTCGAGAGCGCTCGACAGCACGCAGCGAAGTGTGGCTCACCGCCTGCAAACATCTATTTCGAGAAGTTCGCTCCGGCTGCGGCGACATTGTATCAGCCCTGAACGGTCGAAATCCACGCTCGCATGATTGTGGACGTCATGGCGTGTCAGATACCGAACTCCGCTGCACAACGGGAGCGATTTTAGCAAGGCCGAGAACGGTCTTGAGCAGTGACGGAAGTCCCGCCGTCGACAAATGAAAAACACTACGTGAGCAATCAAGAAGGATGGAATCATGTCCGTCATCGACGCACTTGCGCCCGGTAGTCACAACATCTGCATTGACGGGGTCGAACAGTGCTATCATGTCGCTGGACAGGGCCCGCTTTGTATCGTGCATCCAGGCGGCCCTGGCGTCGATTGGGCCTACCTCAAAATGCCTGAGGTCGAGCTGCACCTGACAATACTCTACATTGAGCCCATTGGAACGGGTGGCTCGGGACGGCTCCCCGAACATCCTGAGGGATATAATGTCGAACGCTACAGCCATCAGCTTGAAGGTCTCGTCGATGCGCTTGATCTCACCGACTTTTTCCTGCTGGGCCATTCGCACGGCGGGCTTGTCATCCAGCAATATGCCCTCACGCATCCCGATAGGGTCGCGGGAGTCATAGTCTATGGCAGCTCTGCAGTGGTGGGGGCCGAGTTGCTAAAGGCGGCTGGCCAGAACATACTAGCATTTGCGCAGCGCGAGGCCGGCTTGCCCGAAGCCGACGAGGTTGTGCAGGCCTGGAGATCGATCCCCTCCGCTGTTAGCGACGAGGTCTATACGCAAACGCTTCGACGGCTGCTGCCTGCATGTTTCGCCGATTACCGGCGAGCCGACGTCGCTTACCGGCAGTTACGCTCCAGTTTGCGCGCGACGTTTGTGGTGGGCGACGACAAGCCGTTCGATGTCCGGAAAACGCTGCAAAACCTGTCCATCCCAGCTCTTGTCCTCGCCGGCGCGCATGACTTCATATGTGGTCCAAAATGGGCCGAGATCTTGCATGCGGCTCTTCAAGGATCGCAATTAGTCGTTTTCCAGCTTTCAGGCCATATGATCCATGTCGAGCAGCCGGTCGCGTTCGCCGGAGTCATTAGCGCTTTCGTGTTTCGTAATCGGAATAGTCGCAGGCGTCGGCGGTCATCACGTAACAGCAAAGTCATTAGACTACTCAATTGATTCATCTTGCCGGATGATCGGCGGAAAGATCGTTAACGGCAGACCATTTGGCGAACCGATAGCAGTATATTCTTGTTGCCCGCTAGGGGGACGCCAACAGCCAGCGCTGCGAGATAGGCAGCCGCTAAGCGTTCGCTTGGCATCTTGATGGATTGTCGTCGCTTAGGAACAGGTTATTAAGGCGAAGCAATAAGGAAGCGACAAAAGCGGCAACGCTCTGCCGCCCTCTTAACCCGCTCGCCGGCCCGGAGCTTTCTTCGTCTCTCGAGTGTCGGGAAAGGCGGTAGCGCTCCCCGCCCTCGCTTTAGACGGCAGCCTCTGAACTTTGCCGACGAGGACTGCCAATTGATCAGTTCGGACACGGCTGTCCGGCAGCTCCCCACAGGGCCATGTCTTTGACGTGATCCTCGAACGTCCCCGGCGGGGTCGAGCGGCCTGCCCCAGGCGCCCATCCGCGTGGAATGAAGCCGTTCAGCGATGCATCGTGCCGCAAGTGCTCGACGAGACCAGCGGCGTCGCGGCCGCCATTGCGCCTGGGATCCTTCAGTTGCGCACAAATCTCGGCGCCGGTCTTGCCGAACCAGATGAAAGCCACTGGAGCAAGCTGCCAGTCGATGCCGGCGCGGGGCGGCGCCGGCGCCGGCTCGTTGGCCTGGGTGGATGTCATGTGACAGGTCGAGCAGGGGATCGCCTCCGCGCCGGTGCGGCTCTCTCCGCCATGGATGTTCATGCCGTGCACGCGCGGCCTGGTTTCGCCTGCCGGCGTCCATATCGGAATCGCCTTGGCGTCGACGTGGCAGTTGGCACAACGCGGATGCGTCACCACCGCTTCAATCCGCTTCCAGGCCTCCAGCCCCTCGGCGCGGCTGACGCTGCCCGGCGGCGCATCCTTGGCGGCCTCGTCCTTGGCCGCGACAATTCCGGTGAGGGCCGCGACTGCCGAAGCCGCAAAGGCGGCCGCAATCAGAGATTTCTTCATGGCTCGCCCTCACACGAAATCAATGAACTTGTTGAAGGGCATTTCGCGGATACGCTTTCCGGTCGCCGCGAATATCGCGTTGGCGAGCGCCGGTGCGGCAGGAGGAACGGGCGGCTCCCCGACACCTCTCACTTTTGGATCGTTCTCGAGCCCGCGTACTTCGATGACCGGACATTGATAGATCCGCATGGCTTCGTGATGATTGTAGTTGGTCTGCTGCGCTGCGCCTTTTGAATAAGTGAGCTCGCAGTTGATGGCGTGGCCGAGTCCCCAGACGACGCCGCCCTGCACCTGGCTCTCGAAGTTGACGGGATCGATCACCTTGCCGACGTCGGCCGCGACCCAGACCTTGTCGATCCTGATGCCGCGGTCCGTCGCCGTCACCTCGACGACCTCCGCGGTCGGCGTCCCGAACGACTCCACGAACGCGACCCCCCGGCCCCTGCCGTTGCCGAGCGGCCCCTTCCAGTCCGACATCTCCGCGACCGTCTCCAGCACCTTGCGATAGTGCGGCACGGTGCACATCGCGATGCGCGCCTTCATGGGATCGAGGCCAGCGGCATGGATCAGTTCATCGATGAAGCTTTCGGTGAAGAAGCCTGATGTCGATGCGCCGACCGAACGCCATGTCGTACTGGGCGATAATCCCTGCGCTTCGTAGCTGGTGGCTCGGAAATTCGGAATGTCGTAGTACACATTCCACAAGCCGGCGGCCAACTGCCCGTCCGGATCCTTCGAGGGTGTGCCCGAACGCTCGAGCAATCCCTTGAGCGGAGCCGTCGAAGCCAGCTGCAGATCGGCCGCGACGATCTTGCCCTTGTCGATGCTGCCGCGGTGCCGGGCGATCGCGATCTGCCGCGGGATGTCCTGGAGAAAATCCTCCTCGCGCGAGAACACGAGCTTGATCGGCGTACCCTTCATCTGATTGGCGATCTCGGCGAGAACGCGGACGTTCTCATATTCGAGACGGTGGCCAAAGCTTCCACCAGTCCACTGATTGTGAAAGGTGACCTGTTCGGGCTTGAGGCCGATCGCGGTCGCCGCGACCCATTGCACGAAGCGCGGGCTTTGATGGCCGACCCAGATCTCCATCCCCGTATCGGTGACGAGGCCGATCCCGTTGAGCGGCTCCAGCGGCTGATGTGCCACATAGGGCGCGCGATATTCGGCCTCGACGCGCGTACCGGTCTTCAGGCCGGTTTCGATATCGCCGATCTTGCGCCATTCCTTGCCCAGGAATTCCGGCTTGAACGAGGATTCCAGAACCTTCCAATGGTCGGCCTGCTCGGCGGGATACGCCGACGGCGCCCATTCGCATGCGATCGCGTCGACCGCCTCCATCGCGTACCAGCTGTTGGTGGCGATCACCGCAACGCCGTTCTTGATCTCGAGGATCTTCTTCACTCCCGGCATCGCGCGCGCCTTGCTGGCGTCGTAGGATTTCAGCGGCTGTCCCTTGCCGGGGTTCAGCTTGACGGAGGCGTAGAGCATGCCGTCCATCTTCATGTCGATGCCGAACTTCAGCTCGCCCATCACCTTCGCACGAATGTCGAGGCGCTGCATCGGCTTGCCCAGCATGCGCCATTTCGAGGGGTCGCGCGGCTTGGCATCGAGCACCGGCGGAATTTTTGCGGCTTCGGCCGCCAGCGCGACATAGGCAATCCTGGAGCCGTTGGGCAGGATCACGTGACCGGACTCGGTGCGCAGGTCGGCCACGGCGATACCCGAACGCCTGGCGGCAGCCGCCTTCAGCGTCTCGCGTGCCACGGCGCCGGCAACGCGCAGCTTTTCATAGGTGTCCGGCATCGAGCTTGATCCGCCGGTCATCTGCAGCCCGGACTTGCGCAACCATTCGAGCGTGGCGGCACGCGCCTCCTCAGCCGCCGGACTCTGGTCCGCCGCCACGAAGGGCGCGAACTCGTCGGCAAAACCGGTGTTGAAGTAGGCGGGGCTCGGACTAGCGAAACGGATTTCGAACTGGCCGGGATCGAGGTCCATCTCTTCGGCGATCATGATCGGCTGCACCGAGCCGACGCCCTGCCCGATGTCGGCGTGCTGTGCGATGAGCGTGATCTTGTCCGGACTGATCTCCACCCAGGGATTGAAGGTCACGGAGTCCGGCCCGAGGCCCGCAGCCAACGGATTGTCGCTCGCGCTCGGCGCCGCGGCTTCGGCATTGCCATAGGCGCCGAAGGCGATGCCGCCGGCGACGGCGGCGGAGCCGAAGACGAAGGCCCGACGCGAAAGGCTCTGCATGTGGCCCATCTCACTTCTCCGCCATCTTCCTGGACGCCGCCGCATGGATCGCCGCGCGAATGCGCGGATAGGTCCCGCAGCGGCAGAGATTGCCCGACATCACCTGATTGATCTGCTCGTCGGTTGGTTTGGAGATCCGTGCAAGGAGCGAGATGGTCTGCATGATCTGACCGGTCTGGCAGTAGCCGCATTGCGGAACCTGATGCTCGATCCAGGCCTGCAGGACCGGATTCTGCTCCTTGTTGTCCAGCCCCTCGAGCGTGACGACCGATTTGCCGGCGACCTCGCCGATATGCGCCTGACAGGAGCGCACCGCCTTGCCATCGATGTGAACGGTGCAAGCGCCACATTGCGCAACGCCGCAGCCGTATTTGGGACTGGTGATGCCGAGCTCGTCACGCAGCACCCAGAGCAGAGGCATCTCGGGAACAACGTCGACGCTACGCTTGATCCCGTTCACCATGAGCTCGATCATGTCGATATGTCTCCTAACGGATCTGGTCGGCACAACAGCACTGCCTGATGGACGCCGAGCCGTATTCCCGATTCCTGCGGAATCATGCGCAATCCCTGCGGAGTGCCGTATCGGAACGAGCGCTCTTCACGTCGGCCTGGCCGCAGCACAATTCGCGATACTGCCCCGGCGTGAGACTGGCGGCCTTGCGGAACACGCGCGTAAAATTGGCCTGCGAGCCGAAACCGAACTCCAGGGCAATTTCGACCAGGGACAAGCGATCGCGCGCAAGTTCGTGCCGCGCCGCCTGGACGCGGCGATCGGTCACGTAACGGTGCGGCGACAGTCCGGTCGCCTCGCGAAACAGCCGCGAAAAATGATAGGGGCTGAGGCAGGCCTGAGCCGCCAGATCCTCGAGCCTGACATCGCCGCCGAGAGAGGCCTCGATATAGTCGAGCACGCGCTGAAGGCGTCGCGGATCGAGCGATGGCGCCTTTTCAGGCGCGCGCCAGCGGTCGATCGTGTAGTGCCCCAGAAGATGCGCGGCGAGCGCGACCTGGATTCCCTCCACGAACAGCGCATCGGTCGGCTGGCGGGGACGATGGAGCAGGTCGCGAAGCGGCGAGCAGAGGTGGAAAAGGACCTGGTCCGCGAGGCCATGGGCATAGGCAATCTCGATCCTTGCCGGATCGATATCAAAGTCGGCGAGGGCGCTTTGGTCCAGCAGCGCCGGAGGAAGATAGAGGTGAAGACATTCCATCCGGTCCGAAAGTTCGAGATGGCTCTCCTGCGTTCCCACGGGGACGAGGTAGCTCATGCCCGGCCGGGCAAGACTCTTCTGAACTTCGCCATTGCCGGCGCGGCACACCATCCCCCCGCCTGACAGCAGCATCACAAGCTCGGTGCAGATAGGAACGGGCGTTTCCTGCCGGCCTGCGTCGAACTTCCGGTGTTCGATGCTCAATGCCGGCCAGTCGCTGGCCTCCGCGAGCTTCTCGCTGTTCCGATATTTCTGATCTCCATGCGTAACGAGCACCATCATGAGCTCCGCTAGAGCTGCGGCGAATCCCGGCCCGTATCGTGAGCGAGCGATCATTCTATCCGGCACAGAATCGCAGCCCGGTCGCTGCCGCGCCGATGCGAATTTCTCACAAGCCGCGGCACGGGAGTCCAGAGGCGGCGCCGTTAAAAGAAGTAAAAGACAAGCACGGCAAAGGCCTGGTCGTGCACGCCACGAGGCTGCGCCAACCTGACCCTGTGCTATGTAAGCAAGATGCGTCCGTCATGGCGCAGGAATCGGAAATACCGCGTGATCGCATGGCCTCATGATGGCTCATCGAGCGGCAATGTCGCCGTATCGAGGATCGGAGCCTGGTATGACGCCGCTTATCTCCGCGCTTGCCGCAATGTCGATTGCAACGGCCCACGCCGGCACTGCGGCCGCGGCCGAGAGGTCTCTGCTGATTGAAGTCTGATCGCGGCAGAGCGGCGATCGCGCCGCGTACGGCTCGTCTGTCAGACACAAAGGACTCGCGGTATGGCCCTCAAGGATATTCTGCCGGGTAGACTGGGTTTCGGTGCGGCGCCTCTTGGCAACATGTTTCGCGACATCCCGGAGCAGGAAGCACTCGCGACAGTGAATGCGGCCTGGGACGACGGCATCCGCTATTTCGACACTGCGCCCTTCTATGGCGCAGGTCTCGCGGAGATCCGCATGGGCACCGCGCTGGCCGGTCGGCCACGTGACGACTACGTGATCAGCACCAAGGTCGGCCGCCTGATCCTGGACGACACCGAGGATGTCAGTGCTCGCGACCTCGGCGAGAAGGGCGGGGTCTTCAGATATGGACGCTCGAACAAGATCGTGAACGACTATTCCGGCGATGCGACGTTGCGATCGATCGAGGAAAGCCTGAAGCGGCTGGGCACCGACCGCGTCGATATCGCTTTCGTGCATGATGTCGCGCAGGATTTCTACGGCGATGAGTGGCTGGCGGTTTTCGAAAGCGCGCGCAAGGGCGCGTTCAGGGCACTCGACCGGCTGCGCGACGAGGGCGTGGTCAAGGCGTGGGGGCTCGGCGTCAACCGGGTCGAGCCGATCGAGTTGCTGCTCGCGCTGGAGGGACCGCGCCCCGACGGCTTCCTGCTCGCAGGCCGTTATACGCTTCTCGACCATGCCCGAGCGGTCCAGCGGGTGATGCCGATGGTTGCGGAGCATGAGCTCGCCATCGTCGTCGGCGGCCCCTACAGTTCGGGTGCGCTCGTCGGCGGTCCGAACTTCGAGTATGCGCCGGCACCTCCGGAAATCCTCAACAAAGTGGCGCGGATCAAGGCGATCGCCGATCGCTACGGCATCAGCATGAAGGCTGCAGGCTTGCAGTTCGCGCTTGCCAATCCGGTGGTGGCCGCCGTCATTCCCGGTGCGAGTCGCCCGAGCCGCATCGCAGAGGACCGCGCCGCCCTCGAACAATCGATACCGGTCGATTTCTGGCGCGAGCTCCGTTCGGCGGGTCTCGTCAACCCGGCAGCGCCCGTTCCGGGCGCCGATTGAGGGCCGCCCGAGAACGCAACAGGTTCATCCCGAGCGCCGCTCCGGCCGGCAGGATGGCGTCCGCAACGTCAAATTACCGAGGAGAGCGAAATGACAGATGAAGCGCATAACACCACCGAAATGGGTCGCCGCGCCATGCTCCGGACCGCCGGCGCAGCCATGGTCGCCGGTCTTGCGATTGGCGGTACATCGTCGGCCGCATCGGCCGCTGCACAGGGCAACGACGGAATGTCGTCAGCCGAGCGCAACGAGGCGCCGCTTGGCGCGCGGCTCCAGGGAGTCCAGCACTTTGGGCTGACGGTCCAGAACATGGAACGAGCCTATCAGTTCTATACGGAGGTGCTGGGCGGAACCGAGGTTTTCCGTCATGGCGACTTCCAGGGCGACGGGGTACAGAACACGTTGCTGGCAGACCAGGAGATCGAGGCGAACGCACGCGGGGTCAATCCACGGACGATCGGCGTTCCCGACCTGCGAAGCGGAGCGCAGAGGCTCGATGTCCGCTTCATCCAGTTCGACAATATGGTGCTCGAACTGCTGCAATATCGTGAGGCCGACCAGCCCATGGGCAGTGCGAAAAGCTTTGCTGAACCGGTGGAGCACATGAGCCCCGCCTTTCCGCGCATGATGCACATCTGCTTCTATGTTCGCGACGACGTCGACTTCAACAAGTTCATTGCCGATCTCGAAGCCGAATCCGCGCGCCGCGGCATGACGCAGGTGAGGGCGAACCGCACCGTCCGCGTCATGACCGAGGCGGACCGCAAGGCCGCGCCCCGCAGCGCCAACACGAACCGGGTCACCGAAGCCCCCTCGGACGGCTGGGAGCTGATCTATTGCAAAGGTCCCGAAGGCGAGCAGCTCGAATTCGTCAAGGCGCTTGGCCCCGTCAAGAAGCGCTTCAGCGACGCGCTCGCGAAGCGGCAGCAGACGATCGTACGCTGATCCGCAAAGCAGGCGGCGGCAGACCGGCCGCCGGAGCTCTGCCAGTCGCCTGCTCGCCGATGTTGGCGACAAAAATGTGAGGGACACCTATCATGCAAAGTCTTGGCCGTTATTCGCTTGCCGCGATGCTGTTCGTCATGCCGCCCTTCCTGACGGCGCCGGCGGTGCTGGCTCAGGAAGCGCAACACGTGCGCTACCAGGACATCCCAGAAGGCGCCTATTTTCTCCAGGAGGACCGGGCCAAGCCCGGCCATTTCATCTTTTACGAGATTTTTGCCAGTCAAGCCGACTTCGACGCACATAACGCCATGCCCTATGTGCAGGAATGGTTTGCCAAGCTTCCCGAGCTTGCCGAGGGCGGCGTCGAGGTGATGCGCATGGCGATCCTCAGTATGCCCAAAAAGTAACCAGAATGGCCGAGAACCAATCCGCGGCTTGCAGATAACCAACCGCCGTTCTGCTCTGACAGATTTCACCGGCCCGAGTCCTGTGCTGCGGCGAAATGTCCGCTGCAGCCGGGTTCCCATGCGCCTTAGCCCGTCTGCGTGTAGGCTTCTGGTCAAGAGTTTGTCCGAATAGCTCTAACCAATTTGCCCCCGGATTGGTCAAACTATGGGATTTGATCATTCAGAGGCCTTGGCCGATAAAGCGAATTTACTGACCATACTCCCTGGCGGTTCGCCCCTGATGGGGACCGGGTTATCCCAGTGAAGATGGCGTCTCGATCAATCGTTCCAACGAGGTGGAGCGGTAGCCCTCCTGCGCCTAAGCCGGGCGCAGAGATTTTCTTCGGGCCATATCGGTTCGATCGCGATCGGCGAATGTTGTGGAAGGGCGAGATCTTGCTGCAAGTTGGGGCTCGGGCGCTGGCAATTCTGAGCGCGCTCACCGAGACCCCCGGGCGTCTGGTTGGGAAACGCGAACTACTGGAGCGGGTATGGCCTGATGGCCGTGTAGACGACGCAAATCTTAAAGTACAAATTTCCACTTTGCGAAAAGCACTGCGCGGCTGCGAGGGATTGATCAGGTCCGAATCTTCCTTGGGCTATCGCTTTCTCGGAGAAACGGTGTCGAGCGATCCGTATCTCGACACCCAGCGACGGTGCTTCTTGGCGCCACGGCTTCTCACCGAGCCGATTGGTCGTGACGATGTGATTGCAGATATAGCCAGCCTTCTCAAAGAAAGTCGTCTGGTGACGGTCCTCGGTCCAGGCGGTATCGGGAAGACAACGGTCGCGCTCGCGATTGTACATCGACTGGCCGATACATTTGCGGATGAAACCTGCTTCGTCGATCTTGGCAGGATTGCGCGCGACGATCAGGTGTGTGAAGCACTGGCGTGCGCGCTCGACTTGCCGGTCGGGGAGGCGCCTGCCCTTGAGCAGATACAGTTCGCGCTGCAAGGAAGACGCCTGCTACTGGTGCTTGACTCCTGCGAACACGTTATCGATGCGGTGGCGCTGCTTGTCGAGCAGGTTCTGACCTTCTCCAATGAGGTCATGATACTGGTAACGTCCCGAGAGTCTTTGAGGGTTGGAGCTGAATTCGTCTGGCATCTCGAGCCGCTCGAAGTGCCGCCACCCGGTCTGGTTGATCCCGCGGCGAGTGCTGCACGATACCCTGCAGTTCAGCTTTTCATGAGGACTGCGGCCGACGTGTCGGACGACTTTGCGTTCGACGACGATATCGCGCCGGCCATCGTCGAGGTCTGCCGGCGCCTGGACGGAATTCCGCGGGCCATAGAAATGACGGCTTCCATGGTCGGCACCCTCGATATTGGCGAGATTCGCCGCAGTCTGGATCAACGCTTGTCTTTATTGGAATCCGATCGCCCAGTCGGGAACCTTCTGCGCCACTCTCTTCTATCGACCCTTCACTGGCGCTGCGATCTTCTTCCGTTCAACGAGCGAACGGTGCTGCGCCGTTTGGCGCTCCTCACTGGTGCTTTCACCCTCGATGCAGCAGTTGCGGTCGCCGCTGATGACGTTACGGATGCATCTGTCGTTCGTGAGGCGGTTGTAGCGCTCGCCAACAAATCCTTCCTGATCGTCAATCATCAGATCAGTCCTCCAGAATACCGCCTTTTCGAGACGGTGCGAGCGTACGCGGCGAGTCCCAGGGAGGAAGAAGAAAATGCCGCAGAGCGGCGCGACCGGTGTTGACGCTGTTCGAAGGCAAGGCATGGATATGAGCTCTCGATCAGGGGACTACGGCAGCCTGATCGATGAAGAGCAATCTCAACACTCTTGAGAACCTGATTTCCCGATTGCTCCAGGTCCATGGGCTTCAGGGTGCGTCGATCCCGGCGAGGATGGTTTGAGCGCGGACGAGAAACGGTACACGAGATCTGTCCTGCAAATTGGATAGAAGATCGATCAATGCATTGCGAGCTGCCCACGGTCGTCCCACTTCAAGCTCAAACTCGGCGAGACCGACAGCAGCTTCGCACTCATAGAGATAGAAATCGTGCTGCTTGCTCAGCTCGATCGCCTGGCTGAATAGCTCGCGTGCCGTATCAACGTCCCCAGGTCGATTGCGAGCAATGAGTACCTTGGCGAGGATCGGGTGGTGCTTGCCGATGAGACGAACGTCGGACGGCCCCAGGCACTGGTTCATCGCCGTCATGAGTGCAGATTCTGCACCGTCCAGGTCGCCAACAATTCGGCGCGCGTCTGCGAGTTCGACCCACAGAATCGGATGAAGAGAGCCGGTTTTGACTATGAACTCGTCTGCCAGGCAGGACGTCAGGATGCGTTCGGCGGATCGCGCGTCTCCATCCGCATATCTGAGAAGAAGCGCTCGAAATGCTTCGGCAACGGCATGCCAGGGCCTGTAGTGTCGCGACACGTCCTCCAGTTTTTGCAGGCAGCTGCGTGCACGCTGAAATTCCCCCGACGATATGTTCACCCATGTCGCACCTTGGGCCAGAACAAAATAGGTGGTTGTCAGATGTCCTTTCGCCTCGGCCTCGTCCACCGCTGTGTTGGAAAGCGATAATGCCTGTTCGCAATATCCCATGTAGTGTTTGGCAAGCGCCAACCCGATCTTGCAAGAGATGAACGAGTCGATTCCTCCGAAATACAAGTAAGCGCTTCTGGAAATCGATGGGCAGTCCTGCAGGAACGCCTCAAACCTCCGATGCGCGGACCGTATGGCGGAGTTTTCAAAATCGTTGAATGCGGTTATACGTTGCAGAAGATAGTGCACATCAGGTGCGTTGGATCGCTGTGCGGCCCTGGCAAACGCGTCGAGATAGGGCGTTGCCTGTCGGCGGGTTAGAAGCGTACTTTGAATAATACCGTAGAGGGCTCGTAGCTCCAGGAAATCATCTTCCGCAGCTTGTGCTGCGTGCCAGGCGCGCTCATACAAGCTCGCTCCCTCGAACCCCGGAAGGTATACCTGCGCGGATGCGAGTGATACCAGCAAGCGAGGCCGCACCGCGGCATCGAATGCTGAACTATTATCGACGAGCTGAAATGCCCTGGTTAGATAGGGGACTCCTTGAACCAATGAGGTGACCGCAAGCCAAAGCCGTTCTGCGGCGATTACAAGTCTTACGCCGAGTTGAGGATCTGAGGAAAACGCCCAGTCAAGAGCCACCCGAACCTCGTCCAGATACCCCCGCATTTTGGTGTTCTCGGACGTCTCGTCATAAAGGTCCCAATCGATGCCGTCGAGCAGCCGGAGGAAGTACTCCGCGTGACGTCTCCGCGCTTCGTCGCCAACAGAAGCGTCCAATTGAGCTATATATGCCCTTGTCGTATCCAGCAGGCGATACTCCGCATGCGTCGATTCCGGGTCGGAGGAGAGAAGCGATCGGCGGGACAGTCCAATTATCGCGTCGCGCGCAGCGGAAGCGTTGAGTGGATCGCCACTTGCCACGGCGATGCCGGCGTCAAGCGAGAAGGGCCCGGCAAAGCAAGCGATCTGTCGAAGAACGGATTGCTCCGCGTTGGATAGCAAATTATAGCTCCAGTCTATCGTCGAGAACAGCGAACGTTGCCGGGGTACGGCGCTTCTTCGATCGATATTGATCACTGACGATTTTTCGTTCAGGCTGCGTAGCGCTTCCTCGAAGCCGAGCACCGCGGCAATCGAAGCGGCAATTTCAATCGCCAGCGGGATACCATCAAGCCGCCGGCAAATCTCTGCGACGGCAGCAGCTTTGCGATTATCGAAATGCAGTTTCGGCGCCCGCTGATGGAGGCACTTCAGGAATAGCTGGACTGACGAATAGGTCTTGATGTCCTCCGCATTCGCTTCCGCCGTCTTTGGGGGAACTGTAAGCGGAGCAAGTCGCCAGACAGCCTCGTTGTCAAGCTGCAGCGGCTCACGCGTCGTAACGAGAACATCTACGGACGCCGTGTTGACAAGCAAGCTGTCAACGAGTCTCGCCACCGGGCCAAGCACATGCTCGCAACAGTCCAGGATCAGAAGCATCCGCCTGTCGCGGAGGACCGACACGATGTGCTGGATATCTGGCCAGTCCGTTACTCTTAACCCGATTGTATTGGTCAATGCGGTGTAGACGAGGTCAATCGAGGATATTCTACCGAGATCGACAAAGCAGGCGCCATCGGCGTAGTTGGCGGCTCGTTCGTTTGCGACCTGCAATGCAATCGTTGTTTTCCCGATGCCGCCCGCCCCAAGAATGGTCACAAGTCGTCGACGATTAAGAAGGTCATGAATCCCATCAGCTGCCGCCTCGCGGCCGATCGGCTTTACAACGATTTTAGGGATGCCGAACCGAGGGTGGTTTTCGGAGCGACTGGCCGGCTCTTTCACAATCACATCGACGTCGAAACGGTAGCCCTGAGATGGATCAGCTTGAATTGCACCGCCGTAATCACGCAAAGCCTTTCTCAGACCTGAGATTTGGACCCGCAAATTGCTTTGGTCGACGTGCAAGCCCGGCCATGCGCTTTTGATCAGGGTGCTCCGACTGACGGTTGCGCCAGGCGCTTCAAGGAGGACTTGCAGGATCGCTAAAGCGCGAGCGCCAAGCCGAACGGGGATGCTTCCGTCCCATAGTGTACGGGTAGCTGCGTCAAAGCGGAACGGGCCGAAGAATATCTCTCGGTTCACCATCGCACCTGTTTGGCACCCATATCTCGCGGCGCACTGTAAAGTATTGGCTGCTTGCTTACCAAATTATCCGGGATGTCCGCTGATGGGGACCCTCAGCAGACCTGGGCGTGACTACTCAGATGTCTGCTCTCAAGTGATGGTACCGTTGTCGATGACGGTCCATTAAACGGGACAGGCTTTTGTCGAGGACGGTGGGTTTTGGTCCAGGACCGTCGAAAATACTCGATCTTTCAATGGGGGTTGACTGAAAACCCCGAATTGGCAGAGCAGGTTCGCGTGCTGAAGTCGTTTGCGTGGGACCGGGGCCTGATCATCGTCTTCATCTCCCAGATTGACCGATCATACGATCCGGCGAAGAAGACGTGTCCTGACATTCGAGATGGTCGGCTGCCTAATCCTCTGGACTTGCGGATGTTCAACAAGGCCTGCTTCTTGAATAAGGGTCAAGTTCAGTTCGAGGCCGTGAGCTAGCGCGTCAGTCAGTCCGGCCTTGCTTCTGTGATGCATTTGGCGGCTGTTCGCGCCTTCGCCACGCTCGAGCGAAACCAATCATTAGGACTCTGTCAGGGCCGCTGTTGGCGACTACGATTCGTTCTTTGAGAACGAAATGAAGTCAGATGCAGAACAGTCGAAGGCAAAGTGCATTGCTCGCAGGACGTCGACGCTCTGCGCATGGATCTGGGAGGAGTCGATCAATGGAGCGCTTTCGAGCGAAGTGGACACCGGTTTGCGTCAAGAAAACGCGTCAGGCCGTTGTTGAAGCCAAAGGAATCTGGAAAAGCTCGGTGTCCTCTTCATTTCTCACGGAGATGAAGTTTCCTTCGCGCACCATCTCGGGCTTTTCCGTCCCGATCCTGTGGGCGATGAAGCTCCCGTGGTCCCTGGCCTCATCGTCGTTCGCGCACGCATGGCCGGACAGGTCATGAGCTTCGACTTGGCCAGTCAGATGGAAGAAATACCTGGGCATGTCGGCCAACTGTAAGCCGGCTTGCTTGTTCCTAAACCAAAACAGGTTGCCTGGCCCATTGGCGTATCAGTCGCCTTTCTTGTCGCCGCTCGGGCCAGGCTTGGGTGGTGGCGGGCTGCCCACGCTACCGGGTGTACCACCGGTCCGGGCCCCAGGTTTGAGCGGCGGGGCGCTCCCGCCCACCGCACCTGTCGCAGCGGCCGGATCGCCGGGCTTGGGCGGCGGTGGACTGCCGACGCCTTGCGCAAGAAGCTGAATCGGCGCGAGCGCGAGCGCCATTGCGATCGGCACGGAGAGCCTGGTTTTTGACATTTGTTTTCTCCCACTGGTGTCCTACGACAACCTTCGGGCCGGGCGCGAAGTTCCTCATCGCGCGCCAGCACGCGGGCTGCGCCGTCGCCATCCCACCATTCCATGACGGCGCCGCCGAGACGTTCGTCCGTCTCGAACGACAGCTTGAGCATGGCAGGTTCGCCGTGCCGCAGCACCGGCAGCAACCGGGCGGCACGGGTCACAATGGGTTCGCCGTCAGAGTCGAGGTGCCATTTTGAAAGGTAGGAATCGAACATCCGACCAGCGTATAGCGGCATTCCGCCGGGTTGTTCAGGGGATATGGCTCGTTTCGCTCGGTCCGGCCGATGTTTAATGATGGCGGCAACGATCCGGTAACAGCCGGAAGGTACAGCTTGCGGGATCAATGTGGATGACAAGTCCAATGTGGACGAAGCTGTTCTTCGATCGCTCGAAACGCGATCCTGCGAAACTCCACGCCCTTGTCGCCGAGTACGCGAGCTGGCCGCTTTGGAAGAAATGCGCCGCGCTAGCCGGGGTCGCTGTTGCGGCAGTATCTTTTCTTCTTCACCCTTATCTTGTCGGCCACCTGACGTTGGGTTCGGAGCATCTTCAGTCGAACGATCATTCCCTCGGAGGAGCCGGTCCTCTTCGTCATTGTCGTGACAATCCTCGAAGCCGTCTTCGCGTTCATGTTCTACGCGCTGGTGAAGGCCTTCTTCTTTCCTGATCGGTTTGGACGCGATCAATAGTCGCCATCACGCGCATATCAGCAATGCGATTCGATTTCTCCGATTTGCGCACAAGTCTTTCAAGCGCCGTGCGCTTTTTCCGAATCGGCTTTCCGCGATAGCTCTGCGGTCAGATCAGTTGCAGCCGTTGCGAGTCCACAAGGCATGTCTCCCAGGCGATTGACAGAACCACGCTGTTGCGTGGGCGATGTTGCTGCCGTGATCCTCATCAAGGCATTTTCGGAGAAACAAGATGACCAGCCTCAAGCTATTCGTCGCGTCGGCCATTCTGCTTTCGGCGTTGGCGGCGCCGCCGGTGTTCGCGCAGGCCGCAATTCAGGAGCCCGGCCTCCAGGCGTTCTATCACCCCAACTCGGACGTGCTGAATTCGGGTGCGCGCGGAAACAACCTTGTGAATGACGCTGGCGCCTACGCAGCAATGGAGGGCGGCCGTGCTTCCTCCTGCGCACAGCGCGTTCGGCCGCACAATTCCGGATCCCGCACCGCTGCTGCAGTGGACAATCGGCAGCTTCGCTGCGACTGACGCATCGTCTATCCTGAACCTCGAACGACGGCGCGGGTTTGCTTCGGCGACCCGCGCTTTACACGCTGAGAACGCGAGCGCTTCGGTCGCTTTTTCGATCCCGAACCTCACCCGGGTCCGCGGAAAGCAAAGCGCGAATTTCTCGCAGCTCCTCCAGGATGAAATTCAGGACCACGCGCGTGCGTGGCGCAAGATGTCGGCGTGAGGGGTAGACCAGGCTGAGCGGAATGTTCGGAGACGGGAAGTTGTTCAGGACCCGGACGAGCTGGCCGCTGCGCAGATCGTCGAACACATCGACCAGCGAGAGATAGGCAATTCCGTATCCGCTTCGTGCGGCCAGATGCACAGCGCTGGTGTCATTGGCGAGAAATCCGCCCGACACGCGAAATTGCTGGGCGGCTTCATTGGTCACGAATGTCCACATGTCCGAATTTTGGCGAGTGGCGTGGACAATACAGGTGTGCTGTGCAAGTTCGGCGGGCAGGGAAGGTTCGCCGTGCTTTTCGATATAGCTGGGCGCGGCCACGGCGACGCGTGACATCGTGCCGGCATGACGAACGACCAGCGATGCATCTGATATCTCGCCGGCGCGCATCGCAAGGTCGAGACGATCTTCGATCATGTCGCCAATTCGATCGCTCACCACCAACTCGACCTTCAGCCCCGGGTGATTCGCCAGCAACTCGGGCAAACGTCGCGCGAGGAAGCGACCTGCGGTACCCGTCAGACCGACCCGGACCAATCCGATGGGAGAGGCGCTCTGTCGTCCCACAGCCGTCAGCATGTCCTCCACGCCAGTCAATATCGGTCGGGCCAGGACGACAAGCATCTGCCCGTCATCGGTGAGGCTGATCTTTCGCGTGGTGCGATGGAATAAGCGAACGCCGAAGTGCTCCTCGAGCTGCGAAATCTGGCGGGCGACCGCAGCCTGGCTCACGTCGCGCTCGCGTGCGACGGCCGAAAACGACAGAACTTCCGCGACGCGTACGAGAATGCCAAGGCTGCCGAGAAGGTCCATTGCCGGTATGCCTATCCTTAAGGCCCCGCCACCTTCAGTCGTGCTTTCTCCAGCCTTTCCTTTAGGGAGAATAATTTTCCACTGAGCTCATCGAGCTCGTCGGGCGCGAACTCCGCGAAGATGAATTCGTTCAATGAAGCTCTTCGCGGCGCCAATCCTTCCAGATGCGCCAACGCCCGATGCGTCAGGGACATGTTGACGATTCGTCCGTCTCGTCGCGATGTCCTTCTGTGAATCAGGCCGTGTCTCTCAAGGATTTTTGACTGTGTTGTGACAAACGATGCTTCGACGTTCAAAATCTTCGAGACGTTGCCGACCGACAACTCGTTGTCTTCACCGGCATCGGCCAGCACCAACATGATCTTCCATTGCGGGCCGGTGATTCCGAGCGTTTTCGCCCAGGAATGATAGAGTTCATCAAGCGATGCGTGGAGCGACGCTATTTGACTACCCAACTGTCGAATAGAGTCTCGCTTCGTCATCTGCGAATACATCTGCTCCGCTCTTTGACTGTCTTTGACTGTTGCGTGACCGAGTGTATCTCGGCTGCAACAAGGACGATTTTGTTGCCGTTTGATAAGGGTGTTATCTAGATCAGGACAGATAAGTTCGTTACTTGTATCCGGGCAAGGGGCTGGTCAGCTCGGCGCGATAAATTTTCCGTCAGCTTGGGACACTTGTAATTGGGCAATACGCGAGAGCGATCGGTCTTTGGCCACTCGCTCCGCTTCGACTGACACCAGCCCGTCAGATCAGGAGGTTGCAATAAAATGACTGTCGTTAGGACATTCGTACTTGGTGGGGCGGCGAGCCTCATCACTCTGACGGGCGCGCAAGCGGCAGATCTTCCGGTGAAGGCGAAAGCCGTCGAATACGTGAAGGTCTGCTCGCTGTACGGCGCCGGCTTCTGGTACATCCCGGGCACCGACACCTGCATGAAGATCGGTGGCTATCTGCGTGTGGACGCGACCTTCAATGGCGGCATCCATGGTACGCCCGCCTGGAACGGCGATATCGGTCAGGGGAATCGTTATCGCGACTATTTCGCCGCCCGCTCCCGTATGGCGCTGACGGTCGATACGCGCACCGCTACCGAATATGGCGTGGTCCGCACCTTCGCGCAGGCCGACTTCCAGTTCTCCACGCTGGGCGGCAGCACCTACAGCCCGAACTCGATCAACGGCTCGCTGCCGGTGGCCGGCTCGCAGCTGCTCGACACGCCCGGCGGTGGCTATGTCGCTGTCGAATACGTCTTCATTCAGTTTGCCGGTTTCACGTTTGGTAAGTCTGCCTCCGCTTATGCCACGCCTTGGCAGGGCTTCCCGGGCAACATCAACTCCAACCTGCTCGGCGGCCAGAACACCGACACCGGCGTGAACAACATCCAGTACACCGCGCAGTTCGGCAACGGCGTGTCGGCCAGCATCGGCCTGGACGATCCGACGGTGTGGGACCGTACCGCGGTCTACAACCTGTCGCTGCCGCTGAACGCGACGTTCAACACCGGCAACGCCTATGCGGGCGTTCACGCGCCTGACGTGGTCGGCAACATCCGCGTCGACCAGGCCTGGGGTCTGTTCCAGATTTCGGCCGCGGCCCATGAGGTCAGCGGCTCCTACAACACGCTGAACGCGCTCGGCGCGCCGGCCGGCGCCGTCGGCCTGCCCGGTGCGGCACCGACCGCGGCGTCCGAACTGTCCGGACACCCCGACACCAAGTGGGGTGGTGCGGCGATGATCGGCGTGAACATCAAGAACATCCCGACTGGCCCCGGCGACGACATCAAGTTCGATGCGAGCTATGCCAAGGGTGCGACGAAGTACGTGATCTCCACCTCGTCGGCCTCGCCGAGCTTCGCGATGTTCGGCAGCAGCGGCGCGTTCGGCGCCTATCAGAGCATCGGCTTCGGTGCCACCACCGACGGCGTCTACCTGCCGGTCGCGGCTGGCGGCGATGGATCGCTGCATCTGACCGAAGCCTTCGGCATCCGCGGCGCCTTCAACCACAACTGGGATCCCTACTGGTCGACCAGCTTCTTCGGCAGCTATTCGGCAGTCCGGTATGATGGTGCGGCGAAGGCGTTCATGTGCCTCAACTACACCACGCCGGCCAAGGCGGTCAGCGCGGACTTCGTCTGCAACCCGAACTTCAACGTGTCGCAGCTCGGTGCGGTCACCCGCTGGACCCCGGTCAAGAACCTGACCTTCTCGGCCGAATTCCAGTGGTTCCACCTTGACCAGAGCTTCCAGGGTACCGCTGTCCTGGGCCCGTCGGCGCCCAAGCCGGCCGCCCGTTACGAGTTCAAGGATCAGGATACCTTCCTGCTCCAGCTCCGCGCGCAGCGTAACTTCTGAGGACAAGGAGCCGCGGCATTTCGCGGCTCTACCAACGTCAACAGAGACCTGCCGCAAACAGATCTTCATGTTGACCTCCAGGGACCTCCGGCGATGCCCCGCCGGAGGTCTTTCCATTTCACATGACATATTGTTCACGTGACATGGTGTCCGCGCGACATATTGTTCTTGCGCGCGGTTCCGCATTTGCTCATATTTTATGCAGAACCAGCCGGTGAATTTCGATTTTCGCTCTGGCGTTTCCTAGGGCCGCCGATGCAGCATCCTTCGCCCCTGTCGGTGCTCCGGGCCGCCTCCGCAAGAGCAGTCGGGAATATCGTCGGTCATGCCCATTATGTCCCGCGAGCATATTGAACCAGCAGAAATGTCCTATCTTGACGGTTCCCTTGGCTATGCCCTCCATCGGGCTCAACTGGCGGTGTTTGAGGGAATTCTTCAGTGTTTCGCTGAGTCCGAGGTGACGGCTGCCGAATTCCTGGTGCTGGTGGTGGTGGCCGAGAATCCCGGTATCAACCAGGCCGATCTCGCCAAGAGCCTCGAGGTGGAGCGGCCGAGGATCGTTCCGACTCTCAACAGCCTGGAAAAGCGCGGGCTGGCCAAGCGGACCCAGGTCGCGGAAGACGCGCGCGTCAGGCAGATCCACCTTACCAAGAGCGGCAATCAGCTCGTGAAGGTCCTGCAACGGCGCGCCCGCGACCATCAGAAAAGAATCATGGCGCGGCTCGACGAGACCGAGGCAAGGGTGATCCTCTCCTGCCTCTGGAAACTTGCCGGGCGGGAGGAGTGTCCGGCCGACGAACGCGTCCGTCGCAACGGGGCTCACCTGCGCGGCGTCTGAGCCTTCGCCGCGAACGTCCTATGAGCCGACGCTCCCACTGCTTGGTTGATGATCACACCTGGACGTTGATCAGCTTCGCCGCCGTGAGGCCGAGGATGCCGGCCTTCTCCTCATCGCTCAGCGACGTGCATGCGAAGATGTGGTCGACCGGCTGCAACTGCCACGGATAGGGATAGTCGCTGCCAAGCACGAGCTGGGATGCGCCGACCTGCGCGACCAGGTGCCTGATGGCTTCCGGCGTGAACACCAGCGAATCGAAATAGATCTGTTTGAGATATTCGGTCGGCCGCTTCTTCAGCTTGATGTCGGGATTGCAATTGGCCGGGCTGACCAGGCAGGCATGATCCGCGCGATCGGCGTAAGACGGCAGATAGCCGCCACCATGTGCGGCGATGATCTTGAGGCCGGGGAAGCGGTCGAACGTGCCTTCAAAGATCAGGTGCGCCAGCGCAATGCTGGTCTCGGTCGGAAAGGCCACGAGATTGGAGAGCCAGCCGTTGCCGGCAAGAAGCTTGTTCAATTCCGCTATTCCCTGCGGATGGATGAACAGCGGCACGCCAAGCTCTTCGGCCTTGGCCCAGACCGGGTGAAACTTGGGATCGGAAAACGGCATGCCCTCGACCATGCCGCCGATCGCCGCGCCCTTCAGTCCCTGCTTCTTGACGGCCGTCTCCAATTCCTTCACGGCGAGATCGGGCGCCTGCAGCGTCAGCGAGGCGAAGGCCGCAAAGCGATCTGGCTTGGACGCACAAAGCTCGGCGAGCTTTTCATTCTGGATCTGCACGATCGAACGTGCGAGCTCACGATCCCGGCCATACCAGAACGGATTGATCGATAGCACCTCCATGTCGACGGCTTGCGCGTCCATCGCCGCCAGCCGCCGATCGAGATTGATGAAAGCTTCTTCGGCACCGCGCACAGGAGGGACCTGCGTCTTGCCGGCATCGTTGCCCAGCAGCGCGCCGGCTTCCCGGATCTGACAATGCGCATGAATGTCGATGGTCTTCACGCGCTTGCCGTTGACACTGACCGGCAGTGTTTGCCGCGTCGGTTGCTGAGCGTGCGCACTCCGCAACAGGCCGCAACTGCAGAACATGACGCTGACGGCAGCGCCGCCCTTCAAGAAGTTCCGACGGTTGGTCACGAGGTTCCTCCCAGTTTTATTTTTTGAGGCGCGCAAGGTAAGGTAGAGGAGGCGGTCTCAGCAAGGCGACGGCTGCGCGCCACACACAATGCAACCACGGCAATTTTTCAGAGGTGCTTCTCGAAGAACGTGTCCGGATATGGATCGTCGTTGAAGCGCTCGATCTCGTTCCAGCCGCTGCTGCGGTAAAGCTGCTGCGCCTCGGGCAGCGCGCTGTTCGTATCGAGACGAAGGATCTTGATGGACAGCTCGCGGGCGACGTCCTCGGCGGCCTTCATCAGACGACGTGCGAGGCCAAGACCGCGCGCCGAGGGCGCGACCCACAGCCGCTTGATTTCCGCGATCTCGCCGCCACCCCCCTTCAATCCGACGCAACCGATCGGCAGGCCATCCGACTTCGCGACCAGGAATGCGCCGCGCGGGCGGACCATGTCCACAGCCTCCGGATCGCGCGACAGCGAGACGTCAAACCCGCTCTCGAAGCGGCGCGCGAGTTCGGCATAATATTCGCCGAGGCAATATTGGGCGTCGTCGCGTCGCGGGTCCATTTCCTCAAGTACGATGCGGCTATGGCCGAGTGCAGAAGCGACAAGGTCCATTGCGCGCAGCAGTTCTTCCGGACGGGCGTGGCGGGCCAGGAAGTCTTTGGCCTGCGCGTTGGAGAGCGCTTCATAGGCGCGGAATTCGGAACGGCCGGCCTTGGTCAATCGAACAATGCGGCGACGCGCGTCCTCCGGATGCGGCACGGTCTCGATCAGGCCTTCGTCTTCCAGGCCGCGCAGCAGGCGGCTCATCAGGCCTGAATCGAGGCCGAGATATTCGCGGATCGCCGCGACATCCGATTGCCCATGCCCGATCGCGTTGAGCACGCGGGCGGTGCCAAGCGGCCGGCCACGCCCGAGAAAGGACGTGTCGAGGGCGCCGACCTCGGAGGTGACGGCACGGTTGAAGCGGCGAACACGGGCGATGGCGTCGAGCGGCATAATCTCTGACTTTAGTCAGATAAATGCCCCTGTCAATCGACGGGATTTTCTCACCGTTCGGCGCGGCTACACCGGCTTTATGCCGGCCCTTGCAATGACGTCGCGCCATTTCGGGATTTCATCCTCGATGCGCTTCTTCATGCCTTCGGGTCCGTTGGCGATGATTTCGAAGCCATCATTGCGCAACTGCTCGGCAATTTTCGCCGTCTTCAGGATTGCGATCGACCTGGCCGAAAGCAGTTCGATGACGGCCGGCGGCGTTTTTGCAGGCGCAAGAAAACCCTGAAACGTGTCCGAGATGAAGTCCGTGTAGCCAAGCTCGACCATGGTCGGAACGTCGGGCAAATCGAACCAGCGATGCGCGCCGGTTACCGCGAGCGCCTTTAGCGCGCCCGACTTGATATGCGGATGCGCCGGCGGCAGCGCCGCCAAAGCGACCTGCGTGGTTCCGGCAAGGATCGCCTGGATCGCGGGGCCCGCGCCGGAGAACGGCACGTGGGTCAGATTGGCCTCGCAGGCGATCTTGAAAAGTTCGCCTGACAGATGCGGCGTCGTTCCGATACCAGGGCTGGCATAGTTCAGTTCGTTCGGATTGGCCTTGGCACGCGAGACGAGATCGGCGACCGTATTCACGCCGAGATCGGGCGCCGCCAGAATCACGTTTGGCGAGGTACCGAGTTCGGCGATGGGCGCGAAATCCCTGTACGGATCATATGGGATTTTGGCGTAAAGCCCGGGATTGACGACATAGGCGCTCGAGGTGACCAGCAGCGTATAGCCGTCAGCCTCCGCATGTGCGGCAACGCCGATGCCGATATTGCCGCCCGCACCGGGACGGTTCTCGACCACCGCCGTGCCGCCGATCGCCTGGCCCAGATGCGTTGCGAGCACGCGTGCGATGATGTCGGTCGGCCCCGCCGGCGCAAACGGCACGATGATCTTAATCGGGCGATCGGGATAGGTCCCTGCGCTCGACGGTCCCGACGTGAGGCTTGCGCCTGCCATCAGGCCGATCAACGTTCCACCGGCGCGCAGGATCTCCCGGCGCGACCGGTGTTGATGTTTCCTCTCCTGCATTTTTTCTTTTCCTGTCTGTCCCTAAAGCGGGATGCTCAAAACGCTCTACATGTCGAACACCGCGACGGCGCGGATCGGCGAAGCCGTGCCCTCGCGCCACTTCATCGGCAGGCCGATGAAAGTGAACTGTCCCTTGCCGAGCAGCGCTTCCAGATTGCAAAGGCTTTCGATGTGGGTGATGTCCAGATCGAGGCATGCCTTGTGCACCAGCAGATTGACGTCGCTGTCAGGTCCTGGGCGCATTGAATCGATGCCAAAATGCACGATGCCCTGGCCGGCGAGCCACTCGGTGGCGGCGACGTTCACGCCGGGATTGTCGGTCGAATAGGCCTTGCGCGGAAAGGTGCGTTCGTGATGGCCCGTGCATAGCAGCACCGTGCCACCTTTCGGCACGCCGACCCCGGCTTGCTTCACGGCGGATTCCAGATCGGCGGGCGAAATCTCGGCGCGCGGCGCGATGTGCCGCAGATCGAGGCAGATGCCTGGCACGATGCATTTTTCCAGCGGATATTGGTCGATCGATATGCCGCGCGGGCCGAAATGCCGCGGCGCGTCAATATGGGTTCCACCATGATCGGCCATCGAGATGAACATCGACGACAACCCGTACACATTCCCGGACTCTGCCAGGGCCTCGTCATGGTTCTTCCACATACCATGGATGATCGGCGGATGGCCAGGATAGCTCGGCGTGCGATGGTAGAGCTCGCGGCTGAGGTCGACGATTTTCATGAGGTGCACCTTCCCGGATAGGACTGCCGCCATCAACGCGTCATTACAATGCGAACGAATCGGCGGGCTCGCGCGGCGTTAACCTCATCCGTTTACAATCCGTAAACACCTCCAGGCGCAGCCTTCGCGCCGGAGGTGTTGCGATGCTCATCTACCCCGTACCGGTCGAGGTGACGAAGGCGAGGATTCAGCTGCTCGCCTATCAAATGGAAAAGGCCCCGCCTCGTATCATCAACGAAGCCGTCCTCGACGTCTTCGCGGCCAAGAACAAGGTCGAGCGCGACTCTGTCGCTGTCGACATCAAGGCGTAGAACGTGCTGACGTCGGCCTGCCGCTTGTGATGAGAAAAAGCTGGCCGCCTATGTAGCGCCATGCTGCCCCGCACTATCGCTGCGGAACAACGGCGGTGGACCTATCGGAGCGCTCGGGCGTTGACGGCACGCCATCCCGGTGATGGCGATGCTGTCGACTGGCCAGCGAGGTCAAGCCAAATGATGCGGCAGTTGATCGTGACGCTCAGCGGAATGCTCCTGCTGGCGTCGTCTGCTTTTGAACGGGCAGCCGCACAGGGCGCGGACGTGTCGGGACAGCAGTTGTTCAACAATGCCTGCCGCACCTGCCACACCGTCAAGGAGGGCGACAATCGCGTCGGCCCTCATCTGCACAACATCATCGGCCGCAAGGCCGGTTCGTTGCCGAATTATCGCTACTCCGAGGCGATGCAATCCGCTGATTTCGCGTGGGACGAAGACAAGCTCGGACGCTTCATCGAAAATCCGGAGGCGCTGGTGCCGGGTAACGGCATGACGCCCTATACCGGAGTCCGGTCCGCCGAGGACAAGGCGAAGATCATCGCTTTCCTGAAGTCGTCCGGCCAGTGAGTCGCCCGATTTCCCAATCGCGTAAGCCGATGTTCACTGCGTCGGCACGACAAAGATCTGGCCGGGATAGATCCGGTTGGGATTGCGGATCTGCTCCTTGTTCGCCCGGTAGATGACGGCATAGCGCTGGCCCGCGCCGAACGCGCGCTGGCTGATGCGCCAGAGGCTGTCACCGCGGGAGACGGTCGCGGTCGTGATCTTCGGCACCACCACGGCGGAGGGCGAGCCCTTGTCGGCCGGAATGGTCGTCTCGGCGGCGGCGAGTTGCGGATTGGTCGCGGCGGCTTCCGAAGGCTTGGCCTGCGCCGGCAGCGAGGCGGTTGTCAGCGTGTCCGGAACGTTGAACGGCACCTCGGCGCGCGCGCGGACCGCGCCGGAAGCGGGCTCCACCTCATCGAGCCTGATCCGGTAGTTACCTGCCGTCACGCCGGCATTGATCGCGACAGAGAGGCGTCCGTTGTCGTCAGCGGTCACGGCGGTGACAAAGCTGTCGTTGAGATAGAGCCTCACCGCAGCGCGGGGGCGTGCGCGGCCGCTGACACGGAGCTTTCCGCCCGGCTCGGTCTCAACCGCTTCCACCACGATCATGCGCTCCGCGCCAGCCGCCGCGGCGGGAGCCTCTGACAACACCTGCACGGGCTTATCCGGTGCGATCAGCGCCACGATCGGCTGCTCCTTCGCGGCAGGCTCCAGCGCCACCGCGACGCTCTGCTTGGACGCGATCTCCTTGCCGTCGGGCCGCTTGACGCGCAGGGTCAGATCGTAGTTCCCCGGCGGGAGCGGACGCGGGACCATGGCGAACTGTCCCGACTGATCGGCGACGATGTGATCATGCAGCTCGCCGTTGCGCAGCAGCTCCACGATCGCGCCCGGTGTCGCCCGGCCCGCGACCACGGCTTCGCCTGTCGGCTCGATGCGGACGACGTCGAACTCCGGCGTGCCATCGCTGCCGGCGGGCGCCGGAGGCAGTCCGGTAAGCGCGGTTGCGAGATTCGCGGCCTCCGATTGCAGGGTCGACAGAGCGGATGATGATGGAGCCTGATCGCGCTTGCCTGGTCCCGGGTCCGTGGCTGTCGTGGCGGATTTGGTGTCGACGCGGCGGGTCTGCTGCGCGGCAGGAAGAAGGAAGAAGAGCGCGGCGACGCCGGCGACGGCAAGTGCCAGGATCGGCACGACCATTCGGCTTATCAACGTGGCGCTCATGATGTTCATCCGTTTGCCCGAATCGCTTGATGGCGCAAGGCGCAGAATTTCGGGAACAGTGCTCCGATCTGTTCTGTCCATCAAGTAGACTTCAGGCAGCCAGTAGTTTTGCGGATTGGTCAGTCAGGCTGACCTAACGGGGTGTCGTTGGTCGTCAATGCCAGCCCGCCAGATTGATCGTGAGGGCGACGGCCCCCACCAGCACCAGGCTCAGCGCCCAGACGGTGTCCAGATTGAACCAGCTCTGCGCCACGAACCTCACGCCGAGATAGCGGTAGACCAGCCACGCCAGGCATCCGCCGGCGGTGATCATGGCTGCGGTGTGGACCAGGGCGACGAGCAACGCCATCGCGAGGTTCTGGTTGACGACGCCTGCGGCCGCCGCGTGGCCGTCATGGATGCCAGGGGGCTGGCAGAGCCCGAGATAGAACGGCAGGATCATCAGCCCGGCGCCATGGGCGATCGCGACTGCGAACGACCACAGGCCGAGTTGCGTCGGCGGTATCCGCGCCAGCGCGCGGGGATGGCGGGGGTTGAGCAATCGCGCCAGGCCAAAGGCGATGACGAGCAGGCTGGCGCCGGCCTGTATCTGGCGCTGCCATTCGACCAGCACCATCAGCAGCGCGAACGGCAGCAGCACCAGCAGCATCGCCAAGAGATGGCCGACCGACAGCGGCAACAGCGCGCCAAAGAGTGCGCGCGGGGATTTCTCCATCAGGCCCGCGGCGACCGCGAGCGGCCAGCCCATGCCGGGATTGATCCCGTGATAGAGGCCGCTCGCGACGATCCCAAGCCAGAGGGCTGCCGAACCTGCTTCGCTCAATTCCAGACCGACGGATAGCAGAAGGAATCCGTCGAGCAGTCGCCGCCTTCAAGGCGGATTTGATGCGCGCGATAGCCGTCGGGGAAGCTCACGAAATAGTCGCGGGCAAGCTCCAGTCCGCCATTCGGGCCGACATTGGCCATGACCTTCGCCCCCGGCACGCCGTCTGGATAGAACTGGTCGTCCCAGCTTGAATAGAGCGAGTTGGTCCAGTACACCCGCTTGCCGTCACGGCTGATCTCGACCATCTGCGGACCGCCGGTGAAGGCTTTTCCGTTGGGGTGGGGCGTGCGGCGCGCGATGCCGCCGATATGCACGGAGCCGGCAAGCTTCGGCTTTCTGGGATCGCTGACGTCGTATTGGCGCATCTCGCCGGTGCCCCAGCAGGAGACGTAGAGGAAGCGGTCGTCCATCGACAGATCGATGTCGGTCACCAGCGGCGGCACCGCACCGAAGCCCTGCAACAGCGGCGGCAGCTTTTCCTTCGGTGCGGGCTCGGCGGGAATCGTGGCCGTCTTCTCGATGTGGAACTTGCCGCCCTCGCGCCACCAGGTCCAGATCGAGCCTTCGAGGTTGGTGGTGTCGACGACGACGCCAACGAAGCCATATTCCCGGACGGGATCGTGCGCAGGACGCACCTCGAGCGCCATCTGGTGGTTGGCGCCGAGATCGATGGTCTGCACGTTGCGGCGGGCGCGAAGATCCCAGAAATGGAGCCGGTGGCCGTATTTGTTGCCGAGCAGATCTTCCGGAACAATGCCGTTCTCGAATTGCGGCGGCAGTGCCCACTCGCTGCTCACCATGTAGTCGCGCGGCAGATTCCACCAGAAATCATAATGCAGCGTCTGCGGGCCGCGATCGATCTCCCAGCGTCCGAGCACGTCGAAGGTCTCGCAGTCCATGATGAAGACGCCGGGAGGCCCTTTGGTGCCATCCTTGCCGCCGCCGCCGAGCGTCGAGACATAAATGCCATCGGGCCCGCAATGGATCGTGTGCGGCCGCGAGTAGCCGGTCTTGTCGAAGACTTCCTCGGGCTCGATGATCTTGTGAATCTTCGCCTGGGTCGGATCGGGCTTTGTATCCACGATATAGATGCGTGAAGACCGCAGCCCTGGGATGATCAGATAGCGGCGTTCGACGAAGGCGTGTCCCGTGAGCGGCGACAGTGCGGACGAGCAGGCGTTCCAGCCGAAATGATGGAATTCGTCGCCCTTGTTCGGCATCGTCACGGTGTGGACGATCTGGCTGTAGGTCTTGGAGCCCGGCTTGACGTCGATCACGGCGAGCGCGTCGGGCTTCGAGAAATCGGGGCTGAGCAGCAGCGTATAGGCAAAGCTCTCCGGCGGCGCTTCCATGGCAAGCTTTGGCGACGCGTGGAACGTGGGGTCCGGTCTCATCGTCATGACTATCTCCCAATTATGTCGGCTTGCGCCAACGGCTCGGACGCTCGGAGCGAAGGTGGCGGCTTGCTTTTGGGACTTGCGATCAGGACTCCGTGAGCGAGGGTTGGCAGCGCCAGCTTACGGCATCGCGCGCCCGCACGGAATATGTTTGCGCCTGCAGTAGCGAAAACTTCGCCGTCAACGGAGTATCGTAGCCCGGGTGAAGCGTCAGTCTAATCCCGGGCCGACTTGCACATGTTGATGCGGACGAAGCAACATGGCGGCTCGCAGCCGTGCAACATGGCGTGATATCGGCGTGACATCGCGCCCGTTCCTTACATCTGCAATGCTCTTGCTCCGGGTTGAAATCGCGCGGTAACGGGGCCCGATCAGCTTCCTGGAATCACCCAACGCCCATAGGAGATTCCAATGACAGCTCTTCCGATCGAAGTGCTGACGCAGCGCGCGCAATCCCGGCCTGAAAGCACGGCCTTCGTCTTTCAAGAAGACGTGTGGACATATCGGAGGCTTGCTCAGGAATCCGAACGTGTCGCGCGAGGCCTTGCGGCAAGTGGCGTCAAGGCCGGCGACCGCGTCGTGCTGCATATGACGAATCGGCCCGAAATGCTCGTTGCGTATTATGCGTGTTTCCGGCTGGGCGCGATTGCGGCGCCGCTTCGCACCGCGTTCAGGTTTGCCGAGCTCGCGCCGATGCTGCAGCGGCTCCAGCCTGCGCTCTATATCGGTGAGGCCTCGCTCTATCCCAACGTTGCTGCGGTCGACGCTGCGATCCTTCCCCGCGAGAAACGTGTCGTCCTCGACGACGCCGATGGAGCGCACGCCACGCAGTCGTGGGAGACGCTGAAACGGTCCGCGCAGGCGGATTTGCCGACCCCGGCCTCAAACGAGCCCGCGGTGATGATCAACACCTCTGGCAGCACCGGCCAGCCCAAATTCGTCGTGCATACGCAGGATACGCTTGCGGCAACGACGCATCTCCTCTGCAAGCATTTCGGGCTTTCGGCGGATGACGCCGTCGTCTCGCCATTGCAGCTGGCACATGGCAGCGGCCTGTTCTGCTCGCTGAGCTTTGTCCAGAGCGGCGTGCCCTTCATCATGCTGCAGAGCGCCGACCCTGACATGGTGCTCGACAATATCGAACGCTATCGGGCGACTTGGCTATTCGGTTTTCCCTATCAATATGCCGGAATGCTTGAGGCGCAGCAGGCAAAGCCGCGCGACGTGTCATCGCTCCGCGTCTGTCTGACCGGGGCTGACGCCTGTCCGGTCGAGCTGCAGAAGCGGTTCACGGAAGTCTTCAAAGCGCCGCTCTATAACGTCTGGGGCGCCACCGAGGTCGCAGGCCAGCTGACCTTCGGACTGCAACCCGGACCCGTGATTCGCATCACCGAAGACGCGCAGATTCGGCTTGTGGACGAGAATGGCGCCGATGTTGCACATGGTGAGATCGGCGAGCTCCTGATCCGCGGAAAGAATGTCTTCGTGGGCTACTGGAACGATGAGGCGGCCACGACGCAGAGTCTGAAGAACGGCTGGTATCACACCGGTGACCTGATGCGGCGCGGGGAGGGCGATGAGCTCTGGTTCGTGTCGCGCAAGAAGGACATCATCATTCGCGGCGGAACCAATATCTCGCCTGCCGAGATCGAGGAAGCCTTGGTTGGCTGCCATCCGGCCGTGGAGGAGGCAGGCGCGGTTGGCAAGCCTGATCCGGTGCTCGGCCAGCGCGTGTTCGCCTTCGTCAAGCTCGCGGCGGGAGCGAAGGAAAGCGTCGTTGCCACCGAGATCCTTCAGAACGTCGCGGGACGCCTTGCACCATACAAGGTTCCCGAAGGCCTGCGGGTGATCGATGCGTTGCCGCGCAACGCGCTGAGCAAGGTTGACCGCAGGGCGCTGGAGCGAATGATCGGCGAAGATGCGAACGCTGGCGCGCGGTCCGAAGCCGGGCTCTCGCGCGCAAGCGTCGAGCCGCCTGCTCGTCGCGTCGCACAGAAGCGATAGCTCTGCTCGGCTGGGTCATGATTGGGCTGACGGCTGACCCGGCCCTTTGCGCGACGGTCGATCGGGCTCCTCCCGATCGACCGTCGCCGTCAGTCAGGTCCCGTTGAATTAAGCCTGACTCATTGCTTCGTGTTTGGGTCCTTGTTCCGGAATGCCGCCTCGCCGGCATCAGACACCTCCACCCACTTCTTGTCGGGCGCTGCGTCTGCGACGTAGTTGTCGTGCCAGTTCCACCACTTGTAGGTCGGCGTTTGGGGATAGCCTTCGGGCGAATCCTCCCAAACCTCCTGGCGGCCCAGCGGCGTGATGTCGAGGTAGTTCCAGGTGCCCCCCATCTGCTCGTCGCCGCGGTTGTTGATGAAGTAGGTGCGGAATACGCGGTCGCCGTCGCGGTAGAACACGTTGGTGCCGTGCCATTCATTCACGCCGAAGTCGGTGTCGAAGCTGTCCGTGATGGTGAACCACGGCATCTCCCAGCCCATCCGCGCCTTCAGCCGCGCGATGTCCGCCTGGGGCGCACGTGAGGCGAAAACGAGGGTGGTGTCACGGGCATTCAGGTGGGCGACGTGTGCGACCTGGTCGGCCACCATCGAGCAGCCCCGGCAGGCGTGGTCGGGCCAACCGAACACGCCCGGCTCGAAGAAAGCGCGATAGACGATCAACTGACGCCGGCCCTCAAACAGGCCAATCAGGCTGACCCTGCCGGCAGGCCCCTCGAACGCATAGGCCTTCTCCACGGCCATCCAAGGCATGCGCCGGCGCTCGGCGGCGAGAGCATCACGGGCCCGGGTCTGCGCCTTCTCTTTTTCGAGCATTTTCTTGCGGGCCGCTTCCCATTCCTGCGGCGACACGACCGGCGGTGTGCGCATGGCAGACTGTCGGCCTTTCCGTCCGTTCTCAACCGATGTGTTCATGGCTCTTGAAACCTCCTGATTGGGCGAACTCCCGCGCCTCGTGGCGTGAGGCGCAATTCATTCGCCGCTCATGGCTCGTCGTTGGTCATGAGGCAGCTTGGCACCAGGACGTGGAGCGGTGGGAGTAACAAGTGTGGCGCTATTTGGTTCGAAGGGCGGAGTGAGACCGCCGCTCCGGTGTTAGCCTTACGTCGCCTTCAAAGGGAGAACCGCATGTCGATCCTGAAGCTTCTCGGCGCGGTAGCCGTGCTCTCCGCCTTTGCAACGCCGGTACCTGCCCAGCCGGTGGTCTCCGAGCCAGGCTACTGCGCGTTTTTCTATCCCAATGCGAACTGCCAGAACAAAGGACCTGGCAGTCCCTATACGGATCCCAATTACCAGCGCAGTCAGAACATGCAGACTTGGCCGGGCAACCAAACGATGGGTGCGGCGCCGGGCCGGTACCGCGCGCAGTCACCGGCGGGACGTCGGAATTGATGCCGTATGTCGTCCGATCGTGCTGTCGAAAGTGCGTCTCGCGTTCGCTTCACCCGGGGCTACGGGGAGAGAAGCGGGCTATGCTCTCGTCAATCCGGCACCGGCACATCGAAGGTGTTCAGCGTGACCGAGACCATGCAATAGACGCCGACGAGATAGGACAGCTCGGCTGCACCATGTTCGCCGAATTCCTGCACTGCAGCCCGATAGGTCAATTCCGGCAGCACGCCGCCGTTCACGAGCGCCGAGGCCATGTCATAGGCGACCGCCTCCTGCCGCGTCAGATCGACCGGACGCTGGCCGGCGACGATGGTGGCGAGCTTCTCGTCGGAGAGGCCGCGCGCCTCGGCGACCAGCACGTGGGCATAGAGCTCATATCCCGAGCGAAAGTGCGAACCGGTGACGAGGATCGCGACCTCGCGCACCGGTGCCGGCAATAAGGGATTGGAGGCGACGGCCTTCACCAGATCCCATACCGGCCTGCCGTATCTCGGCTCGCGCAGCCAGGGATTCCAGGGGCCGAGCAGCGCGCCATCGTCGCGCATGTTCACAAAACCCTTGAAATGACTTTCGATGCCTTTTCGCATGTCGTCGTAGAGCGGCTTCTGCTCGTCGGTCAGCTCGGTCGGATCGAGGATGGGAAGGCGCACGGCAAAGCTCCTTTGGTGGGAAAGCTCAAGAGTAAGCGCAAGCGAATACGGAAGCCTCGCGCGCTGGCTGGCGCGACGCAAGTGAAGTTGCCGTGACATCCGTTCGTGCAAGATGCGGCCGGCTCGGCCCATGATTTTTCGGCAACTTGCCTCAAGTTCTCAGAACTCCAGCGCCGCATTGTCCACGACCTCCTTCATCACGAAGAAGGTTCGCGTCTGCCGAACGCCCGGCAGCGCGATCAATTGCTCGCCATGGATGCGGTTGAAGTCCTCCATGTCGCCGACGCGGATTTTCAGGAAGTAATCGAAATCACCCGCGACGAGGTGACAGTCGAGAACGAATTTGAGCTTTGCGATCGCCTGCTCGAAGGACGCAAAACTTTCGGGCGTGGAGCGGTCGAGCACGACGCCGACCATCACGAGCGCGCCCTTGCCGACCTTGCGCGGGGCGACGATCGCGCGAACCTCTTTGACAAAACCTTCCTCGAACAGGCGCTGGGTACGGCGATGGCAGGTGGCCGGGCTGACGCCGGCCTTGTCGGCCAGCTCGGCATTGCTCAGCCGGCCGTTCTTCTGCAGCAGTCGCAGGATCTTGAGGTCGATGCGATCGAGCTCGCCGGTCATGGAAGATTCTTTCATTACGAAAGATATTTGTGAGAGAGTTGGCGCGTAAAGCTATATCTTGCGTAATAGAGCAGAAAACAGTCGTTTGAAATAGAGAGCACCTTCCGTGCAGCCGGTGCTAGGGATTTGCATCGAAACCAACGCCATCAACGGGAATGACGATGCTGGAAAAGTTCGCGCGCTATCCGCTCACCTTCGGGCCGACGCATATCGAAAAGCTGGAGCGGCTGTCGAAACATCTCGGCGGCAAGGTGGAGATCTTTGCCAAGCGCGAGGATTGCAATTCGGGACTCGCCTTCGGCGGCAACAAGCTGCGCAAGCTCGAATACATCATTCCCGACGCGATCGCGTCCAATGCCGACACGCTGGTCTCGATCGGTGGCGTGCAGTCGAACCACACCCGCATGGTCGCGGCCGTCGCCGCCAAGATCGGCATGAAGTGCCGCCTGGTGCAGGAGAGCTGGGTGCCGCACGAGGACGCGGTCTATGACCGGGTCGGCAACATCCTGCTCAGCCGCGTGATGGGCGCGGATGTGCGGCTGGTCGACGAAGGTTTCGACATCGGCATCCGCAGGAGCTGGGAGCAGGCGATCGAGGAGGTGAAGGCCGCCGGCGGCAAGCCCTATGCGATTCCGGCCGGCGCATCCGTGCACAAATATGGCGGGCTCGGCTATGTCGGCTTTGCCGAGGAGGTGCGGGCGCAGGAGAAGCAGCTCGGCTTTGCCTTCGATTACATTGTCGTCTGCACCGTGACCGGCTCGACCCATGCCGGTATGCTGGTCGGCTTCGCCGCTGACGGCCGTGCGCGAAAGGTGATCGGTATCGATGCCTCCTTCACGCCGGCGCAGACCAAAGCGCAGGTGCTCTCGATCGCGAGAGACACCGCTGCTCTCGTCGAGCTCGGCCGCGAGATCGTCGAGGACGATGTCGTGCTGCTCGAGGATTACGCCTATCCCGCCTACGGCGTGCCGTCGGAAGCGACCAAGGAGGCGATCCGGCTCTGCGCGCGGCTGGAAGGCATGATCACCGATCCCGTCTACGAGGGTAAATCCATGCAGGCCATGATCGACCTCGTGCAGAAGGGCTTTTTCCCGGCCGGCTCGCGCGTACTCTACGCCCACCTCGGCGGCGCGCCGGCGATCAACGGTTATGCGTACACATTCCGAAATGGGTGACGCGATGGAGGAGCCGTAGGGTGGCAAAGCGTAGCGTGCCCACCACCCCGAGTGTGAAATGGTGGCACGGCGCAAGTGCGCCTTTGCCCACCCTAGGGGCTTCTCACTTTGTAGTTGACGAGATTACATGCTAGGAACAAAATAAGAACATTGGGACGCGTATCCTTGGCGGCGGCGCTGACAGTCAGCGTTCGCGTGCAACTTGCGGATGACTTGCGAAGCTTCCTATGATGGGGCCCTGGCTGGGGGTGAAGTATGAGACTTGCAATCAGCGCGGTTGTCGCGGCCGCGTGCGTTTTTTTGTCCGTGACATCGTCGCATGCCCGCGGACCGTATGGCTCGATCACGATAGGCAACTGGCAGGGCGGAGCCTATACCGACGACAGCAGCGGTAACTTCACCCATTGTGCCGCCGGGGCCTCCTACCAGAGCGGCATCTACTTCCTGGTCCTGATCGACGCCCGCGGCAATTGGCGCCTGGGATTTTCCCATCAGGGCTGGCGGTTGACGGCCGGCGAATCCTTTCCGATGACGCTGACTTTTGACGGCCAGCAGCCCTTCAACGTGTATGGGCGGCCGCTTGGGGCACAGCTCGTGGCGGTCGACATGCCGCTTAATTCGTCGCTGATCAATCAATTCCGCAAGGCGCGGACGATGAGCGCGTTCGCCGAGGGCCAGCTCTTCCAGTTCAACCTGAACCAGACCGCGCAGCTACTGCCCGCGCTGGTCACTTGCGTCGAAAGCGTCAGGAAGAACGGGCTCGCCAATGCCGGTGAGTTCGCGGTCGCACCGCCGAAGCAGGCCGCCGCACCGTCGACGGCTGAGCCGGCCCAGCCCAGTGCCGCGCTGCCGAAGCAGGCCAAGCCCGTCAACAAGACCGGCACCGGCTTTGTGGTCAGCGGCAACGGACACATCGTCACCAACAACCACGTCATCAGTGGCTGCGACGAGATCAACGGCAATCTCGGCGGCGAAGCGCCGATCAAGCTGCGGCTGGTTTCGAGCGACGAAACCAACGATCTGGCGCTGCTGCAGGCGCCCAGCCCGTTCAAGGAAGTCGCGACCATCCGGGAGTTTTCGGTGCAAACCGGAGACGGCGTGATTGCGATTGGCTATCCGTATCACGGGCTGCTGACATCGGATTTCACCGTCACCACCGGCATCGTCAGTTCGATGAGCGGCATGTTTAACGACACCCGCTTTCTGCAGATCAGCGCCGCGGTGCAGCCGGGAAACAGCGGCGGTCCGCTGCTCGACTTCACCGGCGCCCTGGTCGGCGTAGTCTCGGGCAAGCTCGATGCGATCAAGGTGGCGCAGGCGACCGGCAACATTCCCGAGAACATCAACTTCGCCATCAAAACCGGTGCCCTCAAGGATTTCCTCGACAACAGCGCGGTGGCGTATCGTGTCACCACACAACGTGACCCGAACAAGGAAACTGCCGAGATCGCGAAAGCCGCCCGCGGCTACACGCTCCTGATCTCCTGCACCGCGAGCGAGCAGGGCGCGAGGGCGAAGAAGCCGGCTCGTTGACGCAGGCACACCCGCCTATGGCGCCTCACCCCGCGCATCGCAGCGTGTGCAGCGTGATCTCCGCGGGGCAGTTGAGGCGGACCGGAAGCAGGCTGGTGCCGGCGCCGACCGAAGTGTAGCCGGCCATCTTGCCGTAGCGCCAGGCGCCGGCGCCGAACTTGCGCGGCAGCCATGCCTCCAGCTTGATCGGGATGCCGCCAGGCAGGCAGAGCTGGCCGCCATGGGTGTGCCCGCTCAGCATCAGATCGAAACCGGCACTCGCCGCGGCCCGATAGACTTCCGGCGTATGCGAAAGCAGGATCGAGAAGGCGTCTCCGGAAATCGGCGCGGCGGCCTTGCCGATGTCGTCGGCGCGGTAGAAATGTGCGTCGTCGACGCCGGCGAGATAGATCGCTTCATCGCCGCGCCGGATCACCTCGCATTCGTTGAACAACATCCGGATGCCCATTGCCTCCAAGGCCGGCGTCATCCGGATCGTGTCGTGATTGCCGAGGATGCCGTAGATCGGCGGCTTCAGCGCTGCGACCAGGGGCGCAATATAGTCCAGGCTCTTGTCGAAGGGACCAAAAGTCTGTCCGCGATAGTCGCCGGTCAGCACGCAGATGTCGTAAGTGAGATCCGTGACCATGCCGGGCAGCCGTCGCATGGCGCCGGCGCTCATATCGGCGTGCAGATCGCTGATGTGCAGGATGGTGAAACCATCAAAGCTCTTGGACAACACGGTCGAGGCAACCTCGTTCCGCCTGATGCGCACGCGATCGGCGTTGGCGCGCGCGCGGCCGTACAGCCCAGCGACCTTGAGCGCCGTTGCGATGACGCTCGGCGCCAGCAGCGAGTTCTCCAGGTTGAAGAACAGCGTGCCCTGACCGAACAACTGCGCTTCATGCTCGGTTTCGTCGTTCAATCGCCGCCTGACGTGCTCGGCGCCGATCCGCTTGATCAAGTCCTGAAGGCCTGGTTCGTGCATGGGCGCCACCATAGCAAACGGAAAGAGCGTAGCCCAACGCCCAGATCGAGCGGTTAGCCCTCGGTCCTCTTCACCACCGCGATCAGCTCGTCACCGTAATGTTCGAGCTTCTTGTCGCCGATCCCGGCGATGCCGCGAAGCTGATCGAGCGTCGTCGGGCGCACGGCGGCGATGCCGTCGATGGTGGAATCGTGCAGCACGACATAGGCCGGCACGCTGCGCTGCCGCGCCACCTCGGAACGCCAGGCGCGCAGCGCGGCGTGAAGCGCAGGGTTCGCTGCCTTGCCCTGGCCGGCCGCGACCGGCGCCAGCTCACCGCGCCGCGACTTGGAACGGATGGCGCGGCTGCGCGCGCCTTCCGCCTGCTCGCGCAAGAGAACTTCGGTCTCGCCCTTGAGCACGCCGCGCGCGCTCTCGGTCAGCTTCAGCGCGCCGAAGGCATCGCTGTCGGCGCGGAGATGCCCCATGGCGACAAGCTGGCGCAGCACCGCGCGCCACTGCTTCTCGTTGAGCTCGCGGCCGACGCCGAACACCGAGAGCTGGTCGTGCCCGAACTGCTTGACGCGGTCGGTGAGACGGCCGACCAGCACGTCGATCAGGTGCATGGCGCCGAAGCGCTGGCCGGTGCGGTAGACGCAGGACAGCATCTTCTGCGCCAGGATCTTGCCGTCGCGGACCCGCGGCGGCGACAGGCAGTTGTCGCAATTGCCGCAATTCTCGTCCCCGAGCGTCTCGCCGAAATAAGCCAGCAGCCGCCGCCTGCGGCAGCCAACGCTCTCCGCCAGCGCCACCAGCGCATCGAGCTTGCCGATCGATACGCGCTTGTAGGCATCCGAGCCGGTGGATTCATCGATCATGCGGCGCTGCTGCACGATGTCGGAGAGGCCATAGGCCATCCACGCGCTCGACGGCTTGCCGTCGCGTCCCGCGCGACCGGTCTCCTGGTAATAGGCCTCGATGCTCTTGGGCAAATCGAGATGGGCGACGAAGCGCACGTCCGGCTTGTCGATGCCCATGCCGAAGGCGACGGTGGCGACGATGACGATGCCGTCCTCGTTGATGAAGCGATCCTGGTTGCGGGCGCGGATGCTCGGCTCGAGACCGGCGTGGTAGGGCAGCGCCGGAATCCCGGCTTCGCTAAGCGACGCCGCGACGTCCTCGACCTTCGCCCGCGACAGGCAATAGACGATGCCGGCGTCTCCCGCGTGGCGTTCGGTGATCAATGCCTTCAATTGCGCCATCGAGTTCACCTTGTCGACGATCTCGTAGCGGATGTTCGGCCGATCGAAGCTCGAGACGAAGCGCGGCGCATCGTTGAGCGAAAGCCGTTCGGCGATCTCCCTGCGCGTCAGCTCGTCGGCGGTTGCGGTCAGCGCCATCCGCGGCACGTCGGGAAAGCGCTCGGCGATTACGGAAAGCCCGATATATTCGGGCCGGAAATCATGGCCCCATTGCGAGACACAATGCGCCTCGTCGATCGCAAACAATGCGATCTTTGCCTGCGCAAGCAGGCCGAGGCAGCGCGGCGTCACCAGCCGTTCCGGCGCGACATAAAGCAGATCGAGATCGCCTGCGATCAGCCGGCGCTCGACCTCATTGGCTTCCTGCGGCGACAGCGTGGAATTCAGCACGGCCGCGTTGACGCCGGCCTCGGTGAGCCCCGCGACCTGGTCGCGCATCAGCGCGATCAGCGGTGAGACCACGATGCCGCAACCCTCGCGCAGCAGCGACGGCAACTGGTAGCAGAGCGATTTGCCGCCGCCGGTCGGCATCAGCACCAGGCAATTGCCGCCATCGGCCACATGCCGGACGATCTCCTGCTGCGCACCGCGAAACGCGGTCAAGCCGAATACGGAACTGAGCACGGAAAGCGCATCACGGGTGTCCGGCGCGCGATTGGGGGCAAAATCCATGTCGGTTGCAGTCAAGAGGCGGTGATCAGGGCCTTGTCGGCGAACGATGCCGGAGGATTTGTGTTAAAACACGGTCCAATCACAAACTCAAATGGCCGGCATGGCGAGATCGCCACGGATCATCGCGAGCATTGTCGCTGTCGCACTGATCGTGGGTGCGGCGGCTTTTGCGGTCGTGTGGCGGCCGGCAATCGCCGCGATCGAGCGTCCGTCCCCAGCATCCTTCGATCCGGCCGTGATCAAGCGCGGCCGCGAACTCGCGGCGCTCGGCAATTGCAATAGCTGCCACACCCGGCAGGGCGGCCAGGATTTTGCCGGCGGCCTGCCGGTGCCGACCCCATTCGGCGTGATCTATTCCTCCAACATCACGCCGGATCCGGAGACCGGCATCGGGCAATGGTCGGAGGCTGCGTTCGCTCGCGCCATGATGACTGGCGTCGACCGCGAGGGCCGGCATCTCTATCCGACCTTTCCCTATGACCATTTCACCAACGTCACCGACGAGGACGACCGGGCGCTCTATGCGTTCCTGATGACACGGCCGCCGGTGCATGCCCCGGCACGGCCGAACGAGCTCATGTTTCCGCTGGACCAGCGGCCGGTCATCGCGGGATGGAAATTGTTGTTCCTGCGCGGCGAGACGTTCCGGCCGGATCCCGCAAAGAGCGCCGAATGGAACCACGGCGCCTATCTGGTTGACGGCCTCGCCCATTGCGGCTCCTGTCATACGCCGCGCAACGCGCTCGGCGCCGAGCGGGCAAGCGCGCAGTTTGCCGGCGGCGAGGCCGACAATTGGCGGGCCTATGCCCTGAACGACCGCGCGCATGCGCCGGTGTCCTGGAACGCGGAGTCGCTCTACGCTTACCTGCGCAACGGCTGGCATCCCGATCACGGCACCGCGCGCGGGCCGATGGCGGAGGTGGTGAGCAATCTCTCCACGGTGTCCGACCGCGACGTACGCGCCATCGCCATCTACATGGCCGACATCTCCGGCGCGCCGAAGCCGGAAAGCGATCGCGGCGCTGTACTCGCGCAAGTCGAACCGGCATCTGCGCAGGCGGATGCGGCGGGTGCCGCGATCTACGCTGCGGCCTGTGCCTCCTGCCATGAATCTGGCCGGCCGCTGCCCTATGGCGGCGTCAACCTGGCGCTGAGCACGGCAGTCACGAGCCCCGATCCCCGCAACCTCGCCAATACCGTACTTTCGGGCGTTGCAGCGGTCGCGGGCGAACGCAGTCCGATCATGCCAGGGTTCGCCGACAGCATGACCGATGCACAGGTCACCTCGCTGCTCAATTACCTGCGCGCGCGTTTCAGCAAGGAACAGCCCTGGACCGGCGTTGAAAAGACCGTCGCGGATGCGCGCCGCAGCCAAACCGCCCTTCTCCAGAGTTCAGTCGGTCCGCGTAATGCGCCGGCCGACCCTTCGCAGCGAGACCAGCCATGATGACACTGAAGGTCAACGGCCAGGACAATCAGATCGACGCCGATCCCGATACGCCGCTGCTCTACGTGCTGCGCGACGATCTCAAGCTCAACGCCGCCAAATTCGGCTGCGGGCTTGGCCAATGCGGGTCGTGCACTGTCATCGTGGATGGCAAGGCCGTGCTGTCCTGCGTCACACCGCTGGTGCTGCTTAAGGGCAAGCAGGTGACGACACTGGAAGGGCTCGGCACCGTGTCCGCGCCGGCGCCGATCCAGCGCGCCTTCATGGAGGAGCAGGCGGCACAATGCGGCTACTGCATCGCCGGCATGATGATGCGGGCGCAGGCGCTCTTGCTCAGAAACCCAAAGCCGACCGATGCGGAGATCCGCGCCGAACTGCAGCCGAATCTGTGCCGTTGCGGCACCCATATGCGCATCCTGCGCGCGGTGCACCGCGCCGCGAGATTGATGGATACAGCGGACGCATCGGCAAACGCGAGGAGCGGCCAATGAACGCGCCCGTCATCCTCGATCGTCGCCGCGTGCTGCAGGGTGGCGGTGCCCTCATCGTCAGCTTCTCGCTCGGCCGCGCATTGGCGCAAGAAGGTTCGCCGGCGGGTGCCGCGCCCAAGCGGCCGGGCAGCCTTGCCGTCGCGCCCTACCTTGATTCCTGGCTCCGCATCGATGCCGATGGCCGCATCACCGCCTTCACCGGCAAGGCCGAGCTGGGGCAGGGGTTCAAGACAGCATTCCAGCAGATCGCCGCCGAACAGCTCGACGTGCCGTTCGAAGCGATCCACGTCGTCACCGCCGACACACAACTCACGGCCAACGAGGGCTATACCGCAGGCAGCCACTCGATGCAGGATTCCGGCACCGCGATCCTGAATGCCGCCGCGCAGGTGCGCGAACTCCTGATCGCGCAGGCGGCGGGGCGGCTCGGTCTCGCAGCCGAGAATCTGAGGACCGAGAACGGCGCCGTGATCGCGCCGGACGGCCGGCGGCTGACCTACGGCGAACTGGTTGCCGCCGACCTACTCCATGTGCAGGCGCAGCCGCAATCGAAACTGAAGGACCCCGCCAGCTTCAAGATCATGGGTCACGCGGTGCCGCGCGTGGACATCCCGGCCAAGGTGACGGGCGGCGAAGCCTATGTGCAGGACATGCGATTATCAGGCATGGTGCATGCGCGCGTGGTGCGGCCGCCGAGCTACGGGGCGCAGCTCGTCGAATGCGATAGCGCGGCCGTCGAGAGACTACCCGGCGTCCTCAAGGTCGTGCGCGACGGCAACTTCCTCGCGGTGATCGCGAACAAGGAATTTCAGGCGATCAAGGCGATGAACGCGCTCGCTGCCGCCGCGAAGTGGAAGGAAAGCCAAAACCTGCCAAAGCAGGACGATCTGCTGAATGTGCTCACTGGGCTGCCGTCCCAGGATTCCATTATCTTCGAGCGCAGCGATCCCTCCGTCTCCGGCCAGAAGACTCTCGAAGCCACCTACACCCGTCCCTATCAATCGCACGGCTCGATCGGGCCATCCTGCGCCGTGGCGCATTTCGTCGATGATGCGATGACGGTGTGGACGCACACCCAGGGCGTCTACCCCGACCGCCAGGCGATCGCGGAGATGCTGCGCATGTCGCCTGCGAGCGTCCGTCTGATCCATGTCGAGGGCTCCGGCTGCTACGGCCATAACGGCGCCGACGATGTCGCGGCCGATGCCGCGCTGATCGCGCGTGCGCTGCCGGGCCGGCCGGTCCGCGTGCAATGGATGCGCGAGCAGGAACACGCCTGGGAGCCGTTCGGCCCGGCGATGGTGACCAAGCTGAAGGCCTCGATCGACGGCGGCGGCCGCATTGCCGACTGGAATTTCGCGGTGTGGAGCAACACCCATTCGATGCGGCCGGGCAATGCGGGCACGCTGCTCGCCGCGCAGCACATGGCGCAGGCCTTTGCCGTTCCGCCGCCAAAGCCGCTGCCCTTGCCGGAAGGTGGCGGCGACCGCAACGCGATCCCGCTCTACACCTTTGCCAATGCGCGCGTGGTGCATCACTTCATCGCGGCGATGCCGCTGCGGATCTCGGCGATGCGCGGGCTCGGCGCCTATCACAACGTGTTCTCGATCGAGAGTTTCATGGATGAGCTCGCCGGCCTCGCCGGCGCCGACCCGGTCGAGTTTCGCCTGCGGCATCTCGAAGACCCCCGCGGGCGTGATGTGGTCGAAAAGGCCGCGCAGGAGTTTGGCTGGAAGCAGGATCGAAAACCGCCGCCCGGTCGCGGCTACGGCTTTGCCTTCGCGCGTTACAAGAACCTCGCGGCCTATTGCGCCATCGCGTCGGAAGTTGAGGTCAACAGCGAGACCGGACGTGCGCGGCTCCTGCGCGCGGTCGCCGCCGTCGATTCCGGACAGGTCGTCAATCCGGACGGCCTGACCAATCAGATCGAGGGCGCGATCATGCAATCTATGAGCTGGACGCTGTATGAGAGCGTAAGCTTCGATGATACGAGGATCACCAGCATCGACTGGCAGACCTATCCGATCCTGCGCTTCGATGCGGTGCCCGATCGCATCGACGTCCACATCATCAACCGCCCCGGCCAGCCGTTCCTCGGCAGCGGCGAGACCGGCCAGGGCCCCGCCGCAGCCTCGATCGCCAACGCCATTGCCCATGCCACCGGTAAACGCCTGCGCGACCTGCCACTGACGCGCAAGCGCATCAAGGACGCGATCGATGCGTGAGGGCTACTGATACGTCGCGACGATATCCGACACCGCGCGTTCGAGCTGCTGGGCGGTGGCGCATTGGCGCACCACGCTGCAGAAGGTGGCGTAACGCGGCATCTCCGAATCGCCGAAGCCCCAGGTCATGCGGCCTTCGGGATTGAGCCAGACCAGGCGTTTTGAACGTTCCGCTATGCGGCGCAGGATGTCGGCACGCGGATCGAGATTGTTGCTGCGGGCATCGCCGAGCACGATCACGGTGGTCTGCGGCGTGATCGTGTCCATCCATCCCTTCTCGAAATCGTCAAAGGAGTTGCCGTAGTCGGAGGAGCCGAAGCCGACCTTCGACATGATCTCGGCCATCGCTGCTTCCGGCGATTTCTCCTCGAGGATATCGCTGAGCTCGATCAGATGGCCGGAGAACGCAAAGGACCGGACGTCGTCGACCACTTCGTGCAAGGAGTGGATCAACAGCAGGAAGAAATCGGACACGCGCGCCACCGAGCCCGAGACGTCACAGAGCGCAACGATCTTCGGCCGGTCGCGGTGCTTGCGTTTCCAGGCGGTGAGGAAGGGCACGCCGCCCCAGGCCGCGTTTCGCCGCAGCGTGCGGCGCACGTCGAGATGGCCGCGGCGCTGGCGCTTGCGCGGCTTCGAGTAGCGTTCGCGCAGGCGGCGGGCGATCTGGCGGATCAGCGCGCGCATCTGCTCGACCTGGCGCGGCTCGATCCGGGCGAGCGGCGCATTGCGCAGGATCTCGTTGCGCAGGTTCTCGGCCTCCTCGCGGCCGTAGAGCAGCAGCGCCTGCGAGACCGTGTCGCGGACGGTGCCGCGCAATCCGTCGAGCGCGGCCTGCAGCCGCTCGGCCAGCGCCGGGTTGGTCGCCGTCAGGTTGTCGAGATCGTCGCGCAGGCGCTGGAGGCCCATCGCGTCCAGGATGCGGCCCGAGAAGATGCCGCGCTGGGTGAAGTATCTGATGTTGGAAAGCGAGGCCGCGCCGGAGGCGTTGGCGATCGCCGCCGATATCGCGTTGCGATCCTGCAACAGCAGCATCTGCGCGAGGGGGCCGAGAGTCTCGGTCTGATCTCCATCGCCGCTTTCGCTCGAAGCATCGGAGAAGCCTGCGCCGGAATCATCCTGTTCCGAATTGCCGGCCTTGGTCCCTTCCGTCGCATCCTGCGCCGGCTCGGGCTTGCTGAAGAAGAGATCAAAACATTCGCCGAGTGCGCGCTTCTCGTCCTGTGACTTCGCGAGCGTCAGCAGGAAGGTGTCGCGCAGGACGTCACGGTCGGCAAAGCCGATCCGCGACACCGCGCGCATCGCATCGATGCTTTCGGCGGGCGAGACCCGGACCCCGGCGCCGCGCGCGGCACGAAAGAACCGATGAAGGTTCTCGCGCATGGCGTCTATCCGAACACGTTCTGCCGCGACGCCTTGGCGATGAAGGCGGTGAGTTGCGGCCGCGCGGCCTCGATGTCGGCCTCGTATTTGAGCAGGACGTTGAGCGTGTCCTTGACGATCTCATGGTCGAGCTCGGTCGCCTGCAACAGCACCAGCACGCGCGCCCAGTCGATGGTCTCGCTCACCGACGGCAGCTTCTTCAAGTCGAGGGTGCGGATCTCGTGGATGAAGCCCACCATCTGCCGGCGCAGCGTCTGCGAGATGCCGGGTACGCGACTCTCGACGATACGCTCTTCCAGCTTCTGTTCGGGAAAGCCGATATGCAGATGCAGGCAGCGCCGCTTCAGGGCGTCGCCGAGATCGCGTTCGCTGTTGGAAGTGAGGATCACGGTCGGCGGCGCGATCGCCGAAACCGTGCCGAGCTCGGGAATGGTGACCTGGAAATCGCTGAGGATTTCCAGCAGCAGCGACTCGAACTCGGCGTCCGACTTGTCGATCTCGTCGATCAGCAGCACGCAGCCCGCCGCCTGCTCCAGCGCCTGCAGCAGCGGCCGCGGCTCGACGAATTCCTTGGAGAAGAACACGTCGCCGAAGGTGTGGAGCTGGTCGAGCGCCTGATGCAGCGTCTGTGCGCCGCCCAGCACCTCGCCGAGCTTGTCCTTCAAGATCTGCGTGTAGAGGAGCTGCTTGGCGTATTTCCACTCGTACAGCGCCTTGGCCTCGTCGAGCCCCTCATAGCACTGCAGGCGGATCATCTTCATGCCGCGCCAGGCGGCGATCGCCTTCGCCAGCTCGGTCTTGCCGACGCCGGCAGGGCCTTCGACCAGGATCGGTTTCTCGATCTCCTGCGACAGATAAACCGCGGTCGCGATCTGCCGGCTCGCGATGTAGCCCTGCGCGGCGAGGCCGCTTTCGACAGCCTCGATCGAGGCCGCAGGCCGATTGTCAGCCACCGATGTGAGCTCCGGATTTGCCTTGGTACATCAGGTTGTTGTGCCTGCCTTGGCGGCAAAGCACAAGGCTCGTTTGCGTGAGGGCAGCCCCGGTTCCGGCATTTTCCGCCTAGCGCAATACCAGCCCTGTGGCGGCCTCTAGCTCTGAAAGGGCCTGGCCCGCGCTGACCACCTTGATCGTGGTCATGCCTATTTGGCGCGCCGGCTTCAGGTTGACGCCGAGATCGTCGAGATAGACGCAATTGTTTGGATCGACCTTCAGCGCTTCCACCATCATCCGGTAGATGCGCGGGTCGGGCTTGCGCAGGCCGATCTTGGCGGATTCGATCACGTGATCGAACAGCGCCATCACCTCGGCGACATAGAGCGTGCGGCCGCCTTTGCTCCCGATCGCGTTCGCCGGCAGGTTGTTGGTGATGCAGCCGGTCTTGAATTTAGCATTGATGCGCTTCAGCGCCTCGACCATTTCCGGGCGCAGGTCGCCCTGCAGGAGCGGCAGCACGTCCCTGCCGCGCACCTCGGCGCCGAGCGCCAGTGATTCCGCTGCGAACAGCGTATCGAAGGTCTCGATATCCACCTCGGCGCGCTCGAATTTGGCCCAGGCGTTTTCCAGGTGATTGGCGGCGTTGGTGCGGCGGATGATGTCGGCTGGCAGGCCGCGCTCGGTCTCGAACCGGGTGAACGCCTCGAACGGCGAGGTGGTCAAGACGCCGCCGAAATCCCAGATCACTGCCTCGATCATTTCCCTCTGCCTGCTGTTGTGCGTGTTGTGGCCACTTCGCTCGAAAACGCTTTAGCCTGAATCCGGCGGCTTGGCGATGCGCGCGGCGCAAGCTATTGCTGTGCCCATGAAAGCCTTGCTTGCGATATCGGCAGCGCTTGCGCTGCTCGCCTCCACGCCGGCCTCCGCCATTGTCGGCGGCGGCGTGCCGACCGCCGAGGGCGTCGGCCGTTCCATCATCACCATCGTCGGCTCGCGCGGCAATTTCTGCACCGGCGCGCTGATTGCGCCGAAGGTGGTGCTGACGGCCGCGCATTGCGTGCAGCCCGGCGCGGACTACAAGATCGTCGAATATGGCCCGGACCGGCAGCCGCAGTTGAAGGACATCAAGAGCATCGCGATCCATCCCGCGTTCAGGATGGACGCCATGACCTCCCATCGCGCCACCGCCGACGTGGCGTTGCTGCAGCTTGCCGCGCCCGCCGCCGGCAAGGCGCCCGCGGCGCTCGGCGCGCCCAACATTCCCGTCATCGTCGGCAGCCGCTTTACCATCGCGGGCATCGGCGTCACCGTGCGCGGCGAGGGCAAGAGCGGCGGCATCGTCCGCGTCGCCGGGCTGATCGCGACCGGGCAGCCGGGCACGCTGCAGATCCGCCTGGTCGATCCGCTCAGTCAGGGTGCGCGCGACGGGCTAGGGGCATGCACCGGCGATTCCGGCGGGCCGGTGTTCGAGGACAAGCAGACCGGGCCTGCGATCATCGGCGTCATCAGCTGGTCGACCGGGCCGAACAATTCTGCCGGCTGCGGCGGCATCACCGGCGTCACGCCGCTGACGCTGTATCGCGATTGGATATTGCAGACCGCAAGGCAGTGGGGCGCGGTGTTTTGACGTCCACCCGCAATGGTGGGCATGCGACGCTTTGCCCAGCCTACGGATTTCACGAATTTTCCGCTGTTATTCCGGGGCGCGCGAAGCGCGAACTATGATGTGCAATCGCACATCAGAGAATCCATTTCTCCGCCTGCGCCTGTGGCCCGATGGATTCCGGGCCTGCGTGCTTTGCACGCATCCCGGAATGACGATAGAGAACTCGCTCACAGCCTGCTGGGATCAATGCCCCGCCGCTTTGTTCGCTGCGGCATTGTTCAGCACGATCAAGGCATCCACGGCAACACCTAGCTTCATGTTGATCAGGAACGGATTGACGTCGATCGAAGCGATGCGGTTGCCGGCGTCGGCGATCAGGTTGGAGAGCCCGACTAGGGCCTTCACCGCGGACGTTTCGTGCAGCGCCGGCTTGCCGCGATAGCCTTTCAGCTTGATACCGGCCTTGGTCTTGGCGATGAGCTGTTTTGCCTCTTCCGCATCGAGCGGTGCGCCGGCGAGCGCGACGTCCTTCAATAATTCGATGTCTACGCCGCCGGTGCCGAACAGCACGACCGGGCCCATCTCGGCATCGAGCGAGGCGCCGACCACGAGCTCCAGATCGGCCTTGACCTGCTGGGCGATCAGGATGCCCTCGAGCTTCGGCTTGTTCTTGAGCTTCCTGACCCGCGCCGTGATGTCGTTGAATGCCTTCTTCACCTCGGCGGCGCTGTTGAGGTTCAGCACCACGCCGCCGATATCGGACTTGTGCAGGATATCAGGGCTGACCACCTTCGCGACCACGGGGAAGCCGATCTTCCTGGCGATGGTCGCCGCCTCGGCTGCCGTCCGCGCGATCGCCTCCTTCGAGATCGGGATGCCGTAAGCCTTGAGCAGTTTCTTCGAGGCAACCTCGTCGAGCGCGGCGGCGCCGTTGGCGCTGTTCAGAACCTTCTCCAGCACGGCTCGCGCGGACGCCGTCGAACTCGAGGCGATATCCGGCACTTCCTTGCGGAGCTGCGCGTATTCGATCAGCGACTTGATCGCGCCGACCGCGCGGTCGAGGCCCTGCAGCACGGCGACGTTTGGCAGCGTCTTGCGTAGCGCCTTGGTGTGATCGGTGAAGCCGATCGACATCGCGCTGATATAGATCACGGGTTTGCCCGCCTTCGCGGCCATCTCGTTGACGATGCGAAGATTGCGCTCGCGCAGCTCATGCGGCGCCTTTGGCAGCTCGGCATCGATGATGACGATATCGGTGTCGGGATCGTCGATCATGATCTTGATGGACTTCATGTAAACGGAGGGATCGACCACGGCGGCAAAGCCTGCGTCCAGCGGATTGCCGACGATGCTGCCGGGGCCAAGCATTGTTGCGAGCTGCTCGGTCGCGCTCGGGCCGAGCGGCGCGAAATTCAGTCCCGCCGCATAGAACGCGTCGATCAGCAGTCCACGCTTGCCGCCGGACAGCGACACCGCGGCGAGCCGGTTGCCCTTCGGCAGATCGGCATGCACGAAGCATTCGGTGGTCTCGATCAACTCGTCGAGGCCGCGGACGCGGATCACGCCTTCCCGGGTCGATATCGCGTCAAAAGTCTCGATCGAGCCGGCGAGCGCGCCGGTGTGCGCCATCGCCGCGGCGCGGCCGCCTTCGGAGGCGCCGAGCTTGAGCGCGATCACCGGCTTGCCGGCGGCGCGCGCGGCCTTGCAGGCATCGCGGAATGCTTTGGTGTTCCGCACGCCTTCGAGATAGACCACGATCACGCGGATGCTCGGATCGGCGGCGAAATAATTCATCAGGTCGGGCGTGGTCAGCCCCACCTCGTTGCCGGTCGTCACCATGTAGCCGACACCGACGCCGCGATCCTCCAGCGTCTGGCGGATCGCCATCACGATGGCGCCGGATTGGCCGGCGATCGCCACCGGTCCGGCTTCCATGGTGACGATGCGGTCGTCGATATTGGTGAAGAGGTTTTCGCCGGCGCTCAGGTTTCCAAGACAATTGGGTCCCGTCACCGCAAGCCCGGTTTCCTGCACCGCCTGCTTCAATTCGACCGCGAGCCGCTGGCTCTCCTCGTCCTGCAATTCGCTGAAGCCCGAAGTGACGATGGTTGCCGAGCGCGCGCCGGCTGCGGCCGCATCGCGGATCACTTGCACCGCAAAGCGCGCCGGCACCAGCACCAGCACGTGATCTGGCTCTTCGGGAAGGCTCGCAAAATCCTTGTAGCAGGTGACGCCCCAGATCGTTTCGCGCTTGGCGTTAACGGGATAAAGCCCGCCGCGATATCCGTACTTGATCAGGTTGTTCCAGATGCGCTCGGCATAATTGCCGGGCTTGTCGGTGGCCCCGACCAGCACGATGTTGCGGGGGTGCAGCATCGCATGGATCTGCTTGACGATGTCGCTGGCATCACGCGACGGCGACCATTTCTCGGGTGCAGCGGACGCGGGGCTGAACTGTGCTTCCATGGACCTCGCCTTGTCGTTTCCTGCGGCGCTGCAGCGAACGCTGTGCGCCATGCTTTTTGCTATTTCTATTGAGGCTTGTGCAGCGTGGCAACTTACACTGGCTGCATGCGGCTACGCGCTGCTGCGATATCCCACCATGCGGATAATTCTTTCGGCTGCCACGCTTCAGGAGCCGGATTCGATCATCGTGGCGGGCAGAAGATAGCGTTCCGGTCCCGATGTCAGCGCGTCGAACGGCCAGCAGGTCGAGAGCACCAGCTCGTATCCATTCGACAGCGGATCGATGCCGGAAGCATCGAAGCGCATTACGGAGCTGGCGAGAGCCGGAACGGGCGTCGCCCGGCTTGATGAACGCGGCCGGCGGCTTGATCGCGGCCGACCATACCGGCGCGAAGTTCACGAACAAGGCCGCGAACCCGATGATGAGCGCGGCAATGCCTTCGACCAGGAAGAACAGCACTATTCGCATCCAGCGTGACAGCCGCGGGCGGCCGGTCACGATACAATCGCACGTCGTTATTTCCCTCTCCCGAGGGACGTCTAGGACGCGCAAAGTTTTTCGAGAAAGTGCGTCGAGGCGCGAGCAGAATGATCGGCATTGTTCAGCCACAAGGAGGCGCGGCGCGCCGCGCTGTTGCCCGGCTTTGTGCGGTTTTGTGCCGAAATGTGCGGTCTGGTAGAGTCGGCGTGAATCTTCCTGCCGGGCTAGTGACCCTAAGCCCGTCGCAGCGGCGAGGGCGAAACGACGGCGGCGAGCAGCACGGCGAGAATGCCGGTCAGGAACACGCCGTCAAACGTGCCGGCGCCGCCGATCGAGGCGATCGGCGCACCCAGGCTGCCGATCTTGTCCAGGTTGAGAAGATCGGCGCCGATCAGCGTTCCGACTGAACCCGCGATATAGGCGAGCGGCGCGGCATATTCACGCGAAAGCAGCAGCGCGATGATCGCGACGCTGACGACGGGCACGAACACCGGCACCGCGATGCCAATTCCCGGCACCGGCGTCGCCAGCCAATGGACGATGAGCGCGATGATGGCGGTCGCGATCGCGGCCCTGACCCAGAGCTCGTATCTGACGACCAGATAGATCGACATCAAGGTCGGGATCAGCGCGCCGCCGACATTCACGGCCAGGATCGTGCTGGGCGCGGTCACCAGCGGCACGACATAGCGCATGCCGAAGAAGTCGACGACCTCGCCGGATCTGACAGGCGGGCCAGACAATTCCGTGATCGGAATATTGAGATAGCTGCCGATCAGGGAGCCGAACAGCAGCAGGAATGCAGCTCCCGGACTCACACCGAGGCTCAGATAGGCATATCTGAGGATGCGGAGCTGGATCAGGATCACCAGCACCAATGCGAGGAACACCAGGATCGAAAACGATCCCGGCGTCATCGGCAGATAGTGCATCTGGCTATCCACGATCGGTGGCTCGCTGTGCTTTACCACCTGGTGAAGTGGGGAGCCGTCAGCATGATCTCAAGCTCTCGACTTACCTCTCCCGCTTGCGAGGGAGGTCGGCGCGAAGCGCCGGGTGGGGGGTCTCTCCATACGAAGAGTGTTCATCGTGGAGACACCCTCACCCCGGCCCTCTCCCGCAAGCGGGAGAGGGAGCGCCTCGACCCTACCCGACTAACCGCCCGTCTCGGCACTGATGATGTCGCCGAACAATTCCCATTGCCCCTTGGTGAACCGCATCATCTTGAGCTGCTCGATCGGAGCGAAGTCGTTCGGGCCGGTGCTGATCTTGATGCCGGGGATCAGCGTATCCGGCGCGAAGTCCTTCAGGCTTGCGGCCTGCTTCATCACGTTTTCGCGGGTGAGATTGTCGCCGCACTGTTTCAGCACCTGCACCAGCGTCTGGGCTGCGGCGTAGCCATAAACGGTGTTGGCGTCGGAGATGTTGGCGCCCGGCATGTATTTGTCGATGAAGGCCATGAACTTCTTCATGCCCTCGTCGTCCTTCCACTGCGGATCGGACGCATCCTTCAGGTAACCTGCCGACAGCACGCCTTCGGAGGCCTCCAGCCCTGCCGGCTTCATGACCGCGCCGATCGAGATCGAGACATCGGTCATTACCTGCATCGGCTTCCAGTCCAGCTCGGCGATTTTCTTGATCGCCTGCGCCGCGAATTTCGGCGTCGCGATGTTGACGAAGACATCGGCGCCGGTGCCCTTCAGCTTGACGATGTGGGAATCGATCGAGGGCTCGGTGGTCTCGTAGCTTTCCTCGGCGACGATCAGGCTGGACGCCTTGTCGCCGAAGATCTCCTTGATGCCAGCGAGATAGTCTTTGCCGAAATCGTCATTGGCATAGAAGATGGCGACCTTGGCATTGGGCTTGGTCTTGAGAATGTATTTCGCGAAGATCCTGGCCTCGACGCGGTAGCTCGGCTGGAAACCCATGGTCCAGGGAAAATCCTTCGGGTCGTTCCACTTGCTGGCGCCGGTGGCGAGGAAGAGCTGCGGCACCTTCTTGGCGTTGTGATATTTCTGCACCGCGGTCTGGGTCGGCGTGCCCAGCGCGTTGAACACCAGGAACACCTCGTCGCCCTCGATCAGTTTGCGGACCTGCTCCACTGTCTTCGGCGGCGAATAGCCGTCGTCATAGGAGATCCAGTTGATCTTGCGGCCGTTCACGCCGCCCTGGTCGTTGATCATCTTGAAATAGGCTTCTTCGGTCTTGCCGATGATGCCGTAGGCCGAGGCCGGCCCGCTATAGGCCTCGACATTGCCTATCCTGATCTCGGTGTCGGAGGCGCCGGTGTCGTATTTCTTCTGCGCGAACGCGCCCTGGGCAGAGAGCAGCGAAAGCGCCGCGACGGCGGCAAGCAAGGCGATTTTCTTGTTCTTCATACAGCAGTTTCCTCGGCTTTTTATGGTTAAGGACGAACGCACGAAAAATCGCCGCCGGACCTGGCAGGCGGCGGCGAATCTTGTCACCGGATCATATCATGAAGCTTGCGCCAGATCGGTCGGCTTTAATTCCGCGAATTGCTTGCGCAGCGTCGGCTTGTGGATCTTGCCGGTCGCATTGCGCGGCAACGCTTCGATGAATTCGATTCTGCGCGGGCATTTGAAGCGCGCCAGATTGGCCGCGCAATGCGCGTGGACCTCCGCCGGCGTCAGTCTCTCGCCCGGCTTGACCGCGACGATCGCCATGCCGACCTCGCCCCATTGCTCATCGGGAATGCCGATCACGGCAGCCTCGGAAACGGCCGGGATCTGGTGCAGCACATTCTCGACTTCGGCCGGATAGACGTTCTCGCCGCCGGAAATGTACATGTCCTTCCAGCGGTCGACGATATAGTAGAAGCCTTCCTCGTCGATGCGCGTCGCATCGCCCGTGTGCAGCCAGCCGTCGGTGAAGGAAGAGGCATTGGCGTCGGGCCGGTTCCAATAGCCCGGCGTGATGTTCGGGCCGCGGACCCAGAGCTCGCCAAGTTCGCCGACCGCGGCGTCGGTGCCGTCGGGGCGCACGATCCGCACTTCCGTGTGCAGCACCGGCTTGCCGGCGGAGCCCGCTTTGCGCGCGGCGTCCTCGCGGTCGAGCGCCATTACCGCGGGCGATGTCTCGGTCATGCCATAGCCCTGCTGCAGCGCCACGCCGCGCGCTTCCCATACCTTGAGCAGCGGCACCGGCATCGGCGCGCCGCCGACCCCGCCGATGATCAGCCGGCCGAAATCGGCGCTCGCAAATGAGGGATGCTGCGCCATGAACTGGTAGATCGCGGGCACGCCGAAGAAGACGTTGATGCCCTCGGTGGGATCACTGATCAGCCGCAATGCCTCGCCGGGATCGAAGCTGCGCATGATCAAGACGTTGCCGCCGGCGTGCAGCACCGGATTGGTGTAGCAATTGAGCCCGCCGGTGTGGAACAGCGGCAGCACGCAGAGGAATACCGAGGACGGCGAGATATAGGCGAGGCCGCCGAGATTGACGCAATTGAAGAACGTCATGCCGTGGGTGATGATGGCGCCCTTCGGCTGGCCTGTCGTGCCCGAGGTGTACATGATGGTCGAGATGTCATCGAGCGTGACAGGCTCAAAGCTCTCGATCGGCTGTGCGGAGGCGATGCCGGCTTCATAGGAGCCATCCGGGCCGAGCAGCAGCGTCGAGGACACGTTGCAGAGCCTGGCGACACTGAGCGCCGTCTCGGCGAGGTCGCCGTCATGGATCATCACTTTCGGCGAGGCGTCGCCGACGATGAACTGCAGCTCAGGCACGGTGAGGCGGGTGTTGAGCGGCAGGAACACGGCGCCCAGCCGCCCGCAGGCGAACTGCACTTCCAGCGTGTCTGATGTGTTCAGCGCCAGCACCGCGACGCGGTCGCCGCGCGCGACCTTCAGCGTGTCGCGCAAATGCGCGGCGAGCCTCGAGATCCGCCTGTCGGATTGCGCATAGGTGAAACGGCGGCCGCTGGCGAGATCCACCATCGCAACCTTGTCGGGCGTCCTCCGGCCGTAATGGGCGATCCAGTCGTAGTAACGAACCGGCAAATTTCCCTCCCACGCTGGGCGGTCTGGCGCCGCCTGATCGTGATCCGCAAGGCTGCAGTGGACGGGCGGGGGCCGGAACCTGTCTTGCGTTTAGTGGCTGGAACCGGGCTGGATGGGCGCGCATTCGCCGCCGGCAGCCACTCGACGCAAGTTGGCGCGGCGATTTCCGGACATCGTCGGGCAGAAGAATCGATGGAGCAAGGGGATGGCGAGCCCATTCTACGGCAGCGAGCACGAGGTCTTTCGCGAAGCGGTGCGCCGCTTCGTGCAAAAGGAGATCGAGCCCCACGCCCATGAGTGGGACGAAGCGGGCGAGTTTCCGCGCGAGCTCTATCGCAGGGCCTCCGAGATCGGGCTGTTGGGGCTCGGCTTCCCGGAGGAATATGGCGGCATTCCCGCCGACCAGTTCATGAAGATCGTGGCGTCGCAGGAACTGGCGCGGGCCGGCGCCGGCGGCGTCTCGTCGAGCCTGATGAGCCATACCATCGGCTCGCCGCCGATCGCGCGTGCCGCCCGTCCCGAGGTCAAGGCGCGCGTGCTGCCGGAGGTGCTGCGGGGTGAGAAGATTTCCGCGCTCGCGATCACTGAGCCGAGCGGAGGCTCCGATGTCGCGAACTTGCGCACCAAGGCGCGTCGCGACGGCGATCATTATATCGTCAGCGGCGAGAAGACGTTCATCACCTCGGGCGTGCGCGCCGATTATCTGACGGTCGCCGTGCGCACCGGCGGCGAAGGTGCCGGCGGCGTCAGCCTGCTGCTGATCGAAGGCGATACGCCCGGCCTGTCGCGGACCAAGCTGAAGAAGATGGGCTGGTGGGCGTCGGATACAGCGACGCTGCATTTCGACGAGTGCCGGGTGCCGGCCGGAAACCTGATCGGCGAGGAGGGCCAGGGCTTCAAGATCATCATGCAGAATTTCAACAGCGAGCGCATGGGCATGGCCGCGAGCTGCACGGCCTATGCCCGCGTCTGCGTCGAGGACGCCATTGCCTATGCCAAGGAGCGCAAGACCTTCGGCAAGCCGATCGCCCAGCACCAGGTGATCCGCCACAAGATCGTCGACATGGCGCAGAAGGTCGCCGCCTCCCAGGCGATGCTGGAGATGCTGGCCTGGCGGCTGGAGCAGGGCGAAAGCCCGGTCGCCGAGATCTGCATGATGAAGAACCAGGCCACCCAGACCATGGCATTCTGCGCCTCGGAGGCGGTGCAGATCTTCGGCGGCGCCGGCTTCATGCGCGGCGTCAAGGTCGAGCGCATCTACCGCGAGGTCAAGGTCAACGCCATCGGCGGCGGCACCGAGGAGATCATGAAGGACCTCGCCAGCCGCCAGATGGGATTGTGAGAGCACACGCCGCCGTCATTCCGGGGCGCGCAAAGCGCGAGCCCGGAATTTAGAGATGAGTCCGACAATGCCGAGATTCCGGGTTCGACGCTGCGCGTCGCCCCGGAATGACCAGGAAAGCAGAAAAAATGATCTTCACCGCCGACCACGACGAACCACGCCGCATCTTGCAGAAATTCATCGCGGCCGAGATCAATCCTTTCGTTGACGAATGGGAGGATGCCGGCATCTTCCCCGCGCATGAGCTGTTCAAGAAGCTCGGCACGCTCGGCTTTCTCGGCCTCAACAAGCCGGAGCAATTCGGCGGCCAGGGGCTCGACTACAGCTATGCGCTGATGATGGCGGAGGAGCTCGGCGCTATCAGATGCGGCGGCGTGCCGATGGCGATCGGGGTGCAGACGGATATGGCGACGCCGGCGCTGGCGCGGTTCGGCTCAGACGAGGTGCGGCGCGAGTTTCTGGCGCCGGCGATCTCAGGCGATCAAGTGGCCTGCGTCGGCGTTTCCGAGCCAGGCGCCGGCTCCGACGTCGCCTCGATCAAGACGCAGGCGCGTTCCGATGGCGACGATTACGTCATCAATGGCGGCAAGATGTGGATCACCAACGGCACGCAGGCGGACTGGATCTGCCTGCTCGCCAACACCAGCGACGGCCAGGTCCATCGCAACAAGTCGCTGATCTGCGTTCCCATGAAGAGCAAGGGCGTCACCATCGCGCGAAAGCTCGACAAGATGGGCATGCGTTCCTCCGATACCGCGCAGATCTTCTTCGACAATGTCCGGGTGCCCAAGCGCAACCGGATCGGCGAGGAAGGCAAGGGTTTCACCTACCAGATGATCCAGTTCCAGGAGGAGCGGCTGTGGGGCGCGGCCGCCTGCCTGAAGGCGCATGAATTCATCATCAACGAGACGATCGAATACACCCGCAACCGGAAAGCGTTCGGCGGCACGATCCTCGACAACCAGGTGGTGCACTTCAAGCTCGCGGAACTGCAGACCGAGGTCGAGCTGTTGCGTTCGCTGATCTATCGCGCGGGCGAGGCGCTGGTCGCGGGCGAAGACGTCACGCGGCTCGCCACCATGGCCAAGCTGAAGGCGGGTCGGCTCGGGCGCGAACTCACCGACGCCTGCCTGCAGTTCTGGGGCGGCATGGGCTTCATGAACGAGACCCCGGTCAGCCGCGCCTATCGCGACAGCCGCCTGACCTCGATTGGCGGCGGCGCTGACGAGGTGATGCTGATGGTGCTATGCAAGATGATGGGGACGCTGCCAGGGCTGAAGAAGGGAAGTCAATGATCACGCTCTATCACTGCGACGCCGCGCGTTCGTTCCGGCCGCTCTGGATGCTGGAAGAGCTCGGGCTTCCATACGAGCTCAAGATGCTGCCGTTCCCGCCGCGCGTGTTCGCGAAGGACTATCTCGCGCTCAACCCGCTCGGCACGATTCCCTTCCTGATCGATGGCGAGACGCGGATGACGGAGTCCTCCGGCATCTGCCATTATCTTGGTACCAAATACGGCCCGACCCCTTTGATCGTCGGGCCCGACGAGCCGGCCTATGGCGCCTTCCTGAACTGGATGTATTTTTCCGACGCCACGCTGACCTTTCCGCAGACGCTGGTGCTTCGTTATAGCCAGCTCGAACCGGAGGAGCGGCGCAATCCGCAGGTCGCCGGCGATTACGCGAAATGGTTCCTCGGCCGCCTCCGTGCGGTCGAAGCAGCGACCGGCAAGGCCGAGACGCTGTGTGCCGACCGTTTCACTGCCGCCGACATTGCCATCGGCTATGCGCTCCGGCTCGCGGACAATATCGGCCTCGGTAAGGATTTCGGTCCCAATGTCTCAGCCTATTGGGCAAGGCTGCAGCAGCGCGAGGGATACCAGCGGGCGGTGGCTGCGGAACGCAAGGCAGGCATGGAGCAAAACGTCGCGCCACGGGTGCGGCCGTAGCGCTCTGTCATTCCGGGGCACGCGCAGCGTGAACCCGGAATCTCGAGATTCCGGGTTCGATGCGTCGCATCGCCCCGGAATGACGGCGGCTCTGACCACCACTTTGTAACGGTGACTTCAGCCAGATTTCGGCTATGGTTGGCGCCGCAGCGGCCGAAAGAGCCGCGCGAGGAGGAACCACCATGGACGATCTGGCCCGCGAAGTCGGCCATCTGATGCTGATCACGCCGGAGCGCGTGTTTTACGCCGGACTGCTCGGCCGGCCGCGCGAGCGCTGTCCGGGCGCATTCCATGTCTATGTCGCGATCAGGGGCGGCCTGCACCTCGCGACCAGCGACGGGCGGGAAGCCTATGGCGACCTCGTCGTGACCATGCCGAACCTGCGCCATACCATCGCGAGCGACTATCGTTCCGCGATCTGCGTCGCCATCGAGCCCGAAAGCGTCCGCGTCGGCGCGCTCGAATTGTTCGCCAAGCAGTTGATGGGTCCTGAGAGCCAAGTCTTCGCCGACCGCATTCGGGCCGCCTACGCCGCGCTCGGACGACGGCAATATGGCGACGACCTCTCGAACGCCGAGTTCGACATCATGTGTTTCGGCCAGGCGTTACCGCAGCGTGCGCTCGATCCGCGCGTGATGCGGGCGATCGCGCGCATCGGCAAGTTCTCCGGCGAACCGGTGACGGCGGTGGACTGCGCGACGGATGCCTCGCTGTCGCCCTCGCGCTTCCTGCATTTGTTCAAGGAGGAGACCGGGATCTCGTTCCGTTCCTTCCGGGCCTGGAAGCGGGCGCGGCATCTCTTGCATTTCGCCAACCAGGACATCAACCTCGCCCATCTGGCGCAGGACATCGGCTATCCCGACTCCACCCATTTCAGCCACTCGATCCGCCGCTTCTATGGCCTGAAGCCGCGCGCGATCTTCTCCGGCTCGCGCGATCTGGCGATCTATCGCAGCAGCGGATCGTTTACGGAGGTGGTGGTCCCCTAATCGTCATGCCCGGGCTTGTCCCGGGCATCCACGTCTTCCTTTGGCGTCGCCAGCACGTGGATGGCCGGGACAAGCCCGGCCATGACGGAGAGGGCGTCTACAAATTCGCCCCACCTGGCCGAACCGAGGCCAGCTGCCGCCATCAATGCGACAGCAGCACGGGCAGGGGCGGGTGCGACATCATGCTGAGCGTGGCGCCGCCGAGCACGAATTGGCGGAAGCGGGAGTGGCCGAAGGCGCCCATGACCAGAAGATCGCTGTCATGGCTCGTCAGCGCGGCCTCCAGCGCATGCGCAACCGTGCGGCCCGCGGCGTCGACGGTGTCGAGGATCACCTCGACGCCGTGGCGGGCGAGATGTTTCGCAAGTTCCGGACCGGACCGCTTGGTGTCGATGCGCTTCTCGTTGGTCACCGTCACGATGTGAACGCGCTTGGCCTGCGTGAGCAGCGGCAGCGCATCCGCAACCGCCCGCGCGGCCGGACGGCTGAAATCCCAGGTCACCGTTGCCGTATTCAGGACAAACGGCTTGCGGCTGGTTTGCGGCAGCAGCAGGACCGGGCGGCCGGATTCGAAAATGATCGGCTCGGCATTCCAGGCACCGAACAGCGCGTCGTCCTGAACCGGGATGATAGTGAGGTCGCGAAGGCGCGCATAGTCGACCAACAGCTCGCGCAGCTCGGAGGTCAGGCCGCGCTCCAGGATGCGCTCCTCGAACACGCCGCGCTTTTCCGCGGCGGCCTGGAATGCCGCGAGCGAAGCCTCGGCTTGAAGGCGTGATTTCTTTTCGTCGCTGGCGGCGATGCCGGGAACGTCGAGCAGCGCCGGGCTCAGGAAGCTGCCGGGTATCGCGACCCGGATCTCACAGGCGATCGCGGAGATCCTGGCGCCGATCGCGGCGGCGAAATCGGTCGCCAGATCGATCGCCGATGGCGGCGTCGTTTCCGGGTAGCTCGCGAGCGTCAAGAGAAGGTCTTTGTAGGCCATGTCTGCATCTCCGCAAGTACAGGTAACTCATAGCCCCGACCCGGCCAGCCGGTTTGATGCAGAGCAAACTTTTCATGCGCGCTAGTGCCGCGGCAATCGGCCTGCCGTTGCGGCATTAGCCAGTCAACGCAAGAGGGCTCGGGCCAAATCCCGCATCATGCAAAAAATCGAGCCATTCAAATACGTTGGACGGGATGCATGAGTGACAAGGCCGTGATCACCTGCGCGCTGAACGGCGTGCTGACCGATCCAAAACAGCACAATGTGCCGGTGACGCCGGAACAGATGGCGCGCGAGGCCAGGGCTGCGTTCGACGCCGGCGCCAGCATCATGCATATCCATCTGCGCCAGCAGGCCCCCGGCAAGGGCCACTTGCCGTCCTGGGAGGTCGGCGTCAGCAAGGAGATCCAGCAGGCGATCCGCGAGGCGTGCCCCGGCGTCATCATCAACCACACCACCGGCACCTCCGGCCCGAATTACCAGGGCGCGCTCGATTGCGTGCGTGAAACCAGGCCCGAGATCGCCGCCTGCAACGCCGGCTCGCTGAACTATCTGAAGGTGAAGGCGGACAACACCTGGGCCTGGCCGCCCATGCTGTTCGATAACGCGGTCGAGAAAGTGCAAGACTATCTCGACGTCATGAAGGATGCCGGCACGATTCCGGAATTCGAATGTTTCGACGTCGGCATCGTGCGCTGCGTCGGCATGTACCGGCAGACCGGCATGTATTCCGGCCCGCTCGAATACAATTTCGTGATGGGCGTCGCCTCCGGCATGCCGGCCGATCCGGAATTGCTGCCGATCCTGTTGAAGCTGAAAGCGCCGGACGCGCATTGGCAGGTCACAGCGATCGGCCGCGCCGAGATCTGGCCGCTGCATCAGCGCGCCGCCGATCTCGGCGGGCACCTGCGCACGGGATTGGAAGACACCTTCTATCTGGCTGATGGCACCAAGGTGACATCCAACGGCCAGTTGATCGATGCGATCGCCGCCTGCGCCCGCAGGGCGGGGCGCGAAATCGCCAGCCCGGCGGAAGCGCGGCAGATTTTTGGGGTGAGGCACTGAGCCCCGTCATTCCGGGGCGCGCGCAGCGCGAGCCCGGAATCCATCAGGCCGCATTGTCCGCGGCGAAATGGATTCCGGGCTCATCGCTTCGCGATGCCCCGGAATGACGGTTGGTCGAGGGGGAGGGATCAAAATGAACAATCTCATAGCAACCGGCGGCGTGCCGGGCCCGGGGCAGATCGGGCGGATCGCGATCGGCGATCTCCTGAAGCGCGCGGCACGGCGTTTCCCTGGCCGGATCGCGCTCACCGACGGCGCGCGTCGCGTCACCTTCACCGAGCTCGAACGTGACGCCAACCGCTTTGCCAACTATCTCGTGCAGCGCGGCCTGAAGCCGGGCGAGAAAATCTCGACGATCTGCAACAACTCGGTCGAATTCGTCAAAGCGCTGTTCGGCATTCATCGCGCCGGCCTGGTCTGGGTGCCGATCAACACCATGCTCGGTCCCGCCGACATGGATTACATCCTCGGCCATGCCGAGGTCCGCTTTGCGCTGATCGACGACAATCTGCATGCGCAAGCGGAGCGGCGCGCGGCGCTGGAACAGCGCGGCATTCAGATGGTCGCGATCGATCTTGCCGGAAAAGTCGCAGCGACCGGCCTCGAGAACTTCAACGATCTTATCCAAGGTCAGTCCGACATCGAGCCGGAGATCGAGATCAACGATCGCGATCTGGCCATGATCATCTACACCTCGGGCACGACCTCGCGGCCGAAGGGCGCGATGCACTGCCATCTCGCGGTGGTGATGGCCGTGATGAGCAATTGCATCGAGATGCAGCTCTCGCGCGATGACGGCATCACCGGGCAGTTCCCGCTGTTCCACTGCGCCGGCCATGTGCTGCTGCTCAGCTATCTCTCGGTCGGCGGCCGCATGGCGCTGATGCGCGGGTTCGATCCCGTGGTCTGCATGGAGGCGATCGTCCGCGACAAGCTCACCGTGTTCGTCGGGCTGTCGCTGATGTACCAGGCGATCCTCGATCACCCGCGTCGTCGCGAGTTCGATCTCTCCGGCTTGCGCTGCTGCATCTACACCATGGCGCCGATGGGCCGCCCGCTGCTGGAGCGTGCGGTCACCGAGCTCTGCCCGAATTTCGTGCTCTCCAGCGGCCAGACCGAGATGTACCCGGCGACCACGATGTCGCGGCCCGAGGTGCAGCTCAATCGCTTCGGCAATTACTGGGGCGAGTCGCTGATCGTCAACGAGACCGCGATCATGGATGACAACGGCAACCTCCTGCCGCGCGGCGAGATCGGCGAACTCGTGCATCGCGGGCCGAATGTGATGATGGGCTATTACAAAGACCCAAAGGCGACCGAGGAGGCGCGCAAATTCGGCTGGCACCACACCGGCGACCTCGCGCTGATCGATGAGAGCGGTGAGGTGCTGTTCCTCGACCGCAAGAAGGATATGATCAAGTCCGGCGGTGAGAACGTCGCCTCGGTGAAGATCGAGGAGACGCTGCTCGCCCACCCCGCCGTGCAGAATGCGGCGGTGGTCGGCCTGCCGCATCCGCAATGGGGCGAGGCCGTATCCGCCTTCGTCAAACTGAAGCCGAATGCCGTGGTCGACGAAGCCGGGATCATCGAACATTGCCGAAAGCATCTCGGCGGCTTCCAGGTGCCGAAACTGGTGCGTATTCTCGAGGAGCTGCCGATGACGGCGACCGGCAAGCTGCGCAAGGTCGAACTGCGGCAGGCCTATAGTGAGCATTTCTCGGAAGCGAAAAGCGCGTGATGCTGGCCAAGAACACTCCTGTCATTCCGGGGCGCGCGAAGCGCGAGCCCGGAATCCATTTCTCCACAAGCGTCCGCGGCCCGATGGATTCCGGGCCAGCCCCAAGAGGGGCGCCCCGGAATGACGGAGAGGGCTGAGCCCATGGCCATCATCGAAAACACCATCTCGCCCTCCGGCGCCGCGTTCCAGGCCAATCGCGATGGCATGCTCGCGCTGGTCTCCCGCATGCGTGCGCTGGAACAGCGTACCCGCGCGGCGTCCGCCGCGGCAAAGGACCGCTTCCACAAGCGCGGGCAGCTCCTGCCGCGCGAGCGGGTGGCGCTGGTGCTCGATCCCGGTTCGCCCTTCCTCGAACTGTCGACGCTCGCCGGCTACATGTTCGACGTCGCCGACGCCGAAAAGAGCGTGCCGGGTGGCGGGCTGATCGCCGGCATCGGCTTCGTCTCCGGCATCCGCTGCATGGTCAGCGCCAATGATGCGGGCATCGATGCCGGCGCGCTGCAGCCCTATGGCCTCGACAAGACGCTGCGGGTGCAGGAACTGGCGCTGGAGAACAAGCTGCCTTACGTGCAGCTCGTCGAAAGCGCCGGCGCCAATCTGTTGCGCTACCGCGTCGAGGACTTTGTCAGGGGCGGCAACATCTTTCGCAATCTGGCGCGGCTGTCGGCCGCCGGCCTGCCGGTCGTGACTGTGACGCATGGCTCGTCCACCGCCGGCGGGGCCTATCAGACCGGGCTCTCCGATTACATCGTGATGGTGCGCGGCCGCACCCGCGCCTTTCTCGCCGGGCCGCCGCTGCTGAAAGCCGCAACCGGTGAGATCGCGACCGAGGAGGAACTCGGCGGCGCCGAGATGCACACCTCGATTTCCGGCCTCGGCGATTACCTCGCCGAGGACGACCGCGACGCCATCCGGATCGCGCGCGATATCATGTCCGGTCTCGAATGGGATCGGCGCACGGTCGCGAACGCGTCGTTCAAGCCGCCGCGCTATGATGCGGAAGAATTGCTCGGCATCATGCCGATGGACCACAAGCGTCCCGTCGACATGCGCCAGGCGATCGCGCGTTTCGTCGACGATTCCGATTTCACCGAGTTCGGCGCCAATTACGGCCCGGCCACCATCTGCGGCCATGCCCGCATCGAGGGGCAGGCGATCGGCATCATCACCAATAACGGCCCGCTCGACCCGGCCGGCGCCAACAAGGCCACGCATTTCATCCAGGCCTGCTGCCAGTCGCGCACGCCGCTGCTCTATCTGAACAACACCACCGGCTACATGGTGGGCAAAGCCTATGAAGAGGCCGGCATGATCAAGCACGGCTCCAAGATGATCCAGGCGGTGACCTCGGCGACGGTGCCGCAGATCACGATCTACTGCGGCGCCTCGTTCGGTGCCGGCAATTACGGCATGTGCGGCCGCGGCTTCCATCCGCGCTTCTGTTTCTCCTGGCCCAATGCCAAGACCGCGGTCATGGGCGGCGAGCAGGCCGCCGAGACCATGGCGATCGTCACCGAAGCCGCCGCCGCGCGGCGCGGCAAGCCGGTCCCGAAAGAGAAACTGGATGCGATGAAGGCCGAGATCATCGGCGTGTTCGACGGCCAGATGGACGTGTTCTCCACCAGTGCGCGCGTGCTCGACGACGGCGTGATCGATCCGCGCGACACCCGCAGCGTGCTCAGCGAGGTGCTTGCGATCTGCCGCGAGGCGGAGGCGCGCAGTCCCCAGCGCATGCAGTTCTCTGTGGCACGGCCATGATTAGAGCATGATCCGGAAAAGTGGAAACCGGTTTTCCGAAAAGATCATGCTCAAAGCAAAGAGATGAGATCATGATCCGATTTTCGTCTAATCGGATCATGATCGAGTGACGGGGGTGGGATGTTCTACCGGATCCTGATTGCCAATCGCGGCGAGATCGCGCTGCGGATCATGCGCACCGCGCGGCGGCTCGGCTATGGCGTGGTCGCCGTCTATTCCGATGCCGACCGCGATGCGCTGCATGTCCGCGAGGCCGATCACGCGGTGCGCATCGGCGAGGCGCTGCCGTCGCAATCCTATCTCAAGATCGATGCGATCATCGCCGCGGCCAAGGCGAGCGGCGCCGGCGCCGTGCATCCCGGCTACGGCTTCCTCGCCGAGAACGAGGAGTTTGCGCAGGCTTGCCACGACGCCGGCCTCGTCTTCATCGGTCCCGCGCCGGAGGCGATCCGCGCGATGGGCAACAAGGCCGGTGCCAAAGAGATCATGCAGAAGGCCGGTGTGCCCTGCGTGCCCGGCTATCAGGGTGCCGACCAGAGCGACGAGGTGATGCTGGCGGAAGCCAGGAAGATCGGCTTTCCCGTGATGATCAAGGCGGTCGCCGGCGGCGGTGGCCGCGGCATGCGGCTGGTTGCCGACGCTGCGTCGTTCCCGGATGCGCTGCGCAGCGCGCGCTCGGAAGCGCAGGGTGCCTTCGGCGATGCAACGGTCATCCTGGAGCGCGCGATCATTAATCCCCGTCACATCGAGATCCAGGTGTTCGGCGACCGTCACGGCAACGCCATCCATCTCGGGGAGCGCGACTGCTCGGTGCAGCGCAGGCACCAGAAGCTGATCGAGGAGGCGCCGTCGCCGGCGGTGTCGCCCGAGTTGCGGGCGCGGATGGGCGCGGTTGCGGTCCAGGCGGTGAAGGCGCTTCACTACGAGGGCGCCGGCACGCTGGAATTCCTGCTCGACGGCAGCGGCGATTTCTACTTCATGGAGATGAACACGCGCCTGCAGGTCGAGCATCCCGTCACCGAGGCGATCACTGGGCTCGACCTGGTCGAACTGCAGTTGCGCGTGGCCCGTGGTGAGCCGCTCGGCGTGAAGCAGGAGGACATCACATTCTCCGGCCACGCGATCGAGGTGCGGCTGTGCTCGGAAGACGCGGCCCATGATTTCATGCCGCAATCCGGCAGGATGGCGCGCTGGCGGATGCCGGAAGGCGTCCGCGTCGAGCACGCGCTGCAATCGGGCTCGGAAATCCCGCCGTTCTACGACTCCATGATCGCCAAGATCATCAGCCATGGCGCCGACCGGCGCGAGGCGCAGAGCAAGCTGATCGTCGCGCTGGAGCAGGTTGAAGCCTTCGGCGTCACCACCAACCAGGATTTCCTGATCTCCTGCCTGCGCCACCAGGCATTTGCGCGCGGAGAGGCCACGACATCGTTCATTCCGGCGCATCGCAATGAGCTGCTGGCGCCGCGCCCGAACGAAAGCGCCGATGTGGCGCTGGCGGCGCTCTTGCTCTACGTCACCCATCCGCACGCGCCGCCCTGGCGCAGCGGCCGCTCGCTCGCGGCGACGTTCCCGCTGGCATTGCGTGTCGATCTCGGCCGCGGCCTGCGCGAGGTCGAGATCGTGCGCGAGCGCGACGGCTTCTATGTCGCCGACGTCGGGGGGCGCGCGCATCGCTTCGAGATCGATGACCTTGGCGCGGACGCGATTCGCTATCGCACCAATGGTCTCATGGCGCGCGCGAAATTCCTGCGCGACGGCGATCGTCTCTATATCCTGAATCATGACGTCACCCTCGCGGTCCGTGACCTGACGCTGGCGCCGCCTGAAGCCGCCACAGGAGCCAATGGCGACGGCAAGGTCCGCGCCGCCATGAACGGCCGCGTCGTCGCGGTGCTGGTCAAGCCGGGCGACCAGGTTGCCGCCGGCCAGCCCGTGATGACGCTGGAAGCGATGAAGATGGAGCACGTGCACACGGCCGGCGTGGCGGGCACGGTGTCGGCGATCGACGTCGCCGAAGGCGAGCAGGTGACGACGGGGAGGATTGTCGTCGAGATCGAGGCGGCGGCCTAACCACCGTCATTGCGAGGAGCAAAGCGACGAAGCAATCCATAACTCCGCGTGTGGTGACATGGATTGCTTCGCTTCGCTTGCAATGACGGCGATTAAGCTGAGTTCGCCCGCCCCGTTCCCTCATTCAGCCAGCACGCCACCTGATGTCTTGCGCCCGCGTCCACCAGCGGCGGTCGCTCGAGCTTGCAGCGATCCATCGCGTAGCGGCAGCGTGTATGAAAGGCGCAGCCGGAGGGCGGGTTGATCGGGCTCGGCACGTCGCCTTCGACCAGCGGCGTCAGCCGCCTGATCCGAGGGTTGGCGACCGGCACCGAGGCGAGCAGCGCCTGGGTGTAGGGATGGCGTGGATTGGCGAATAGCTCGGCCTTGTCAGCGATCTCGACGATGCGGCCGAGATACATCACGGCGACGCGGTGGCTGATATGGGCGACGACGGCGAGATCATGCGCGATGAACAGATAGGAAAAGTTGCGCTGGCGCTGCAGGTCGATCAACAGGTTGATCACCTGCGCCTGGATCGAAACGTCGAGCGCGGAGACCGGTTCGTCGCAGACGATCAGGCTCGGCCCGAGCGACAGCGCGCGTGCGATGCAGATGCGCTGGCGCTGGCCGCCGGAGAACTGATGCGGATAGTTCTTCATCTGGTCGGGCCGCAGGCCCACCTGCTGGAACAGTTCCGCGACGCGTTCCCGCTTCTGCTCGCCCGAGGCCAGTCCGTGTACGCTCAAGGGTTCGCCGACGATGTCGCCCGCGGTCATGCGCGGGTTGAGCGAGGCGAACGGATCCTGGAACACGATCTGCATCGAGCGCCGATAGGGACGCAGCTCCGACTTGCTCAAGCGCGTGATCGCCTCGCCGTTCAGCCGGATCTCGCCGCTCGATGGCTCGACCAGCCGCAGCACGCTGCGCGCCACCGTCGACTTGCCGCAGCCGGATTCGCCGACCAGCCCGAGCGTCTCGCCGGGAGCCAGCGAAAAGCTGACGCCATCGACCGCATGCACGGTGCCGACCTGCCGCCGCAGCACGCCGCCGCGCACCGCATAGTGCTTCACGAGGTCGGTGACTTCCAGCAGCGGCTGCACCTCGCTCATGACGCCTCCGCCATTTCGCCCGCCCGCCAACACGCAGCAAGATGCCGGCCGCCGAAATCGCCGAGCGGCGGATATTCCTCGCGGCAGCGTGGGATCGCGAACCGGCAGCGCGGCGCGAACGCGCAGCCCTGCGGCAGTTTCGTCAGCGATGGCACCATGCCGGGGATTTCGACCAGCCGCACATCGGCCTTTGCGTCAAGCGCGGGCACAGCCGGGATCGAGGCCATCAGGCCGCGCGTATAGGGATGCAGCGGATTCTCGAACAGCGCCTCGACGCTCGCCTCCTCGACCTTCCTGCCGGCATACATCACGATCACGCGCTGCGCGGTCTGCGCGACCACGCCGAGATCGTGCGTGATCAGGATCAGTCCGGTGCCGAGCTTCTTCTGCAGGTCGACCATCAGCGCCAGGATCTGCGCCTGGATCGTCACATCCAGCGCAGTCGTCGGCTCGTCCGCGATCAGCAGCACCGGCCGGCAGGCCAGCGCCATCGCGATCATCGCGCGCTGGCGCATGCCGCCCGAGAGCTGGTGCGGATATTCCTGCGCGCGCCGCTCCGGCTCGGGGATGCGGACCAGGCGCAGCATGTCGACTGCCTGTTTCCAGGCTTCCCTGCCGCTGATGTCCTGATGCAGGCGCAACGCTTCCGTGATCTGGTCGCCGATCCGCATCACCGGATTGAGCGAGGTCATCGGCTCCTGGAAGATCATCGAGATGCGGTTGCCGCGGATCTTGCGCATCGCCTCGTCATCGAGCGCGAGCAGATCCTTGCCTTCGAGCACGATCTCGCCGCCGACGATCCTGCCGGGCGGATCCGGCACCAGCCGCATCACTGAGAGCGCGGTCACGCTCTTGCCGCAGCCGGATTCGCCGACGATCGCCAGCGTCTCGCCGCGGCGGACGCTGAAGGAGACGTCGTCGACCGCCTTGAACAGTCCTGAATTGGTGAAGAACACGGTTTTCAGGTTCTTCACCTCGAGGACCGGTTCTGTCTTGCTTGCTCCGTTCATCAGATCGGAATGCCTCTTCTTCGAATTGTCATTCCGCTCTGTCTCCTTTGTTTGAGCATGATCTTTTCGGAAAACCGGTTCCCCACTTTTCCGGATCATGCTCTAGCCGCGCTGCCTTGGATCGAGAATGTCGCGCAGGGCGTCGCCGAACAGATTGGTGCCGAACACCGCCAGGCTGATCGCGATTCCCGGGAAAATCACGAGCCATGGCGCGACGCGCACATATTCGGCGGCTGATTCCGAAAGCATGCGGCCCCACGATGGATAGGGCTCGGGAATGCCGAGACCGAGAAACGACAAGGACGCCTCCGTCAGGATGGTGGAGCCGAGCTGCGCGGTCGCGAGCACGATCAGGGGCGCCAGCGTATTTGGCAGCACGTGGCGCAGTGCGATCCGCATCTCGCTCATGCCGATCGACTTGGCCGCTTCCACGAACGGCAGTTCGCGCAGCGCCAGCGTGTTGGCGCGGATCACGCGCGCGACCGTCGGGATCAGCGGGATCGCGATCGCGATGATGACGTTCGGCAGCGACGGGCCGAGCGCGGCCGTCATCACCAGCGCCAGCACCAGCAGCGGCAGCGACTGCAGGATGTCGGTGATGCGCTGGAACAGGAGATCGACCCAGCCGGAGAGATAGCCGGAGGCGAGCCCCACAATGACGCCGATCGAGGCGCCGAGCGCGGTCGAACCGATACCGACCGCCAGCGAGATCCGCGCGCCATAGATGATGCGGCTCCAGACGTCGCGGCCGAACGAATCGGTTCCGAACCAGTGCCGTGCGTCCGGCGCGGCCAGACGATGCGCCGAATCGACCGCAAGCGGATCGTAGCGGCTGATCAGGTCGGCCGAGAGCGCCATCGCGACGAACAACACCATGATGATGAGGCCGATCGTGCCGAGCAGATAACGCTGCGCAAGGAAGGTCAGCCGCCGCCACCCGTGAGTGGCGTCAGCGCCGGCGCGTTTCAGTTCGGCATCGAAGTTGATGACTGCCAAGAGTTAATCTCCGTAGCGAATGCGCGGGTCGATCGCGGCGTAGAGCATGTCGACCGTGAAGTTGACGACGACCACGACGACCGCGAGGAACATCACGAGGTTCTGCACGATGGGATAATCGCGCCAGCGCAGCGCCTCGACCAGGAAGCGGGCGATGCCGGGGATGTTGAACACGGTCTCGGTGACGATCAATCCGCCGATCAGGAACGCCGCCTCGATGCCGATCACGGTGATGACAGGCAGCACCGCGTTCTTCAGCGCGTGGTGATAGTTGACGGAAGCCTCGGAGGCGCCCTTGGCGCGGGCGGTGCGGATATAATCCTGCCGCAGGATCTCCAGCATCGAGGAGCGGGTGATGCGCATGGTCAGCGCCGCGCTGCGGAAGCCGACCGCCATCGCCGGAATGCAGTAGATCGCGAACGCCTCGGCCCAGGTCTGCGGATTGGGGTTGAAGATCGGCATCCAGCCGAGCATCGACACCGAAGCCATCAGGATCAGAAGCCCGAGCCAGAACGATGGCAGCGACAATCCGCTCAGGCTGACCACGCGCAGGGCATAGTCAAGCCGCGTGCCCTGATGCACCGCGCTGAGCACGCCCAAGGGAATGCCGATCGAGGCCGAGAACAACAGCGCAAGGCCGGCGAGCTTTGCCGTGATCGGGATCCGCGGCAGGATCTCCTGCAGCGCCGGTTTCTCGGAGACATAGGAATAGCCGAGATCGCCGTGCAGCAGGCCGCCGATCCAGCTCAGATATTGCATCACGATCGGCTGGCTGAGGCCGAGTTCCTTCTCCAGATTGGCCTTGTCGGCAGGATCGACATAGCCGGCAGCGTCGAACAGGATATCGACGATGTTGCCGGGCACGACGCGCAGCAGCACGAAGATGATGACCGAGATCCCGAACAGGGTCACGAGCATCAGGAAGAGGCGCCTGACGATATAGGCTAGCACCTGGCCTTCCTCCCTGATCCGCCTTCGACGCCTATCTCGCGTGCGACCGGAGATTACTTATCCATCCAGACGTCTTCGTAACGGTAGCCGTTGTAGGAGCTGTTGGACATCACCGTGACGTTCTTGACGTAAGGCTGCCAGCAGGTTCCGGTGCGGCTATGCAGGATGATGGGCCGCGCCACGTCTTCCTGCAGTTTCTTGTCAATCTCCCAGACCAGCTTCTTGCGCTTGTCGGCATCGGTTTCGGCCGACTGCTCGTTGAACAGCTTTTCGATCTCGCGATTGCAGTAGTTGGTGTAGTTCCGCTCGGATTCGCAGGAATAGTTCTCGTAGAAAGACTGGTCAGGCTCGTCGACCGCGTTGCCGGTGAGGTTCAGGCCCAGCGAATAGTCCTTGCGCGCGACCTTCGGGAACCATTGCGCGGTGTCGACAACGTCGAGCTCGGCGTCGATATAGATGGTCTTGAGCTGGTCGATCAGGATGATGGCCGGATCGCGGTAGATCGGGATATTGCGGGTCGATACCTTGATCTGCAAATGCTTGTCGGGCCCGTAGCCCGCCTTCTGCATCAGCTTGCGGGCCTGCTCGCGGTTGGCGTTGACGTCGGGGTCATAGCCCGGGATCGTCTCCAGCATCTCCTTGGGCATCGCCCACAGTCCTGATGGCGCGGGCTGCATGGTGCCGCCGATATCGGCCTGGCCCTCGTACAGGATCGAGATGAACGCCTTGCGGTCAATGGTGAGCGCGAGCGCGCGGCGGATGTCGAGATTGTCGAACGGCGGAGCCGACGAGTTGATGATGATGTTGGTGGCGACGTTGCTTGGCTCCACCACGCATACGGCATTGGGCGCCTGCGTTTTGACGTCCTTGAGCAGCGGGATCGATACTTCGGTCGGGAACGTCATGTCGAACTTGCCGGAGACGAAGCCCAGGATCGCCGTCGAGCGGTTCGGGACGATGGTGAATTCGATGCCGTCGAGATAGGGCAGGCCCTTCTTTAGGTAGTCCGGGTTCTTGGTCAGCTTGATCGACTCGTTGGCCTTGAACTCGACGAACTTGAACGGACCGGTGCCGATCGGCTTGGTGCGCATCTCCGCCGGCGTAACGTGGCAGGGGTAGATCGGCGTATAGCCGGAGGCGAGCAGCGATAGCAGCGCCGGTTGCGGCCGCTTCAGGTTGAAGGAGGCCTCGTAATCGCCATTGGTAGAGACGTCGCTGACCTGGTCGTACCAGGACTTGCGCGGGTTCTGGCGGAACTTCTGCTGCGACTTGCCCATCAACAGGTCGAAGGTGCATTTGACGTCAGCCGATGTGAACGGCTTGCCGTCATGCCACTTGACGTCCTTACGCAGCTTGAATGTCAGCTTTTTCTTGTCGTCGCTCCAGGCCCAGCTCTCCGCCAGTTCCGGCATGATCGTGTGGACGCTGTTCTGCGGAACATGCTGGTCGAAGATCACCAGGTTGTTGAAGACCGGCATGAAGGGAACATTGAAGGAATAGCTTGCGCCCTCGTGGATCGAGGCGCTGCCCGGACTGTCGCGGTGATACATTTTGAGGATGCCGCCGGACTTCGGTTCCTGCGCCAGCGAAACATCGTAAGCCGAAAGCCAACACAACGCTGCCACGGCAAGCGCTCGCACGCTCCGCATCATTTCCTCCCGATGTTCGGTCTCTATGGCCGATTTGGCATGGAGGATACCATGGCGAGACATCTGAGCAACCAGCGTCGTGCGCGTGAGGCTTGGCAATTCGCATGAATTGCCGAGCCTGCGACCTTCGGCGCTGCACTGCGGCCGCTATTCCGCCGCTTGCGGCGACGGCAGGCCCATGGTGGTGAGACCGTCGGCCTCGGTTGCCGAGATCGTGGTGCGGATCATCAGTCGCGGCTCATGCGCCGGCCATGGCCGTCCGCGATGCATGGTGGCGCGATTGTCCCACATCACGACGTCGCCTTGCCGCCATTTGTGCAGGTAGGCCGTTCCCGGCGCGGTCGCTGCCGCCATCAGCTCATCGATCAGCTTCTTGCCCGCGGCAGCGCTCATGCCTTCGACTGCATAAGCGTGCGATGCGAGATAAAGCGCGCCACGGCCATTGGCGGGATTGCGCCACACCATGCGCCAGCACACCGGCGGCAGCACCGCCATCTCCTCGGGCGTCGCAAGGCCCGGTGCGATCTGGCCGCGCGAATGCGCGTAGGAATGCCAGGCGAAGGAATTTTCGAGCTGCTTTGCCAGCCCGTCGTCGAGCAGCTCGAACGCAAGGCGCGTGGAGACGAATTCGGTTTCGCCGCCATGACCGGGAATGACTCGCGCCGACAGGATCGAGGTCAGCGCCGGCACGCGCTTGAAGGAGGAATCGGTATGCCAGAGCTGGTTGGCCTTGCTGCGCAGGGCCTGACGGTGATCGGGCGGCACCACCCTGCCGTCGGGACCGATGGTCGTGAGGATCACGAAATGCGACCCCGTCCCCATGGAACCGACCTTTGTCACTTCCGGCGGGCCGAAGCGGCGCGAGAATGCCAATTGTTTTTCGTCTGATACATCCTGGTCGCGAAACACCAGGACGGAATGCGTTTCAAACGCCGCACGCATTGCAGCATAGGCAGCATCGCTTCTTGCGACTTGGTCAAGCGTCACGCCGCGAATTTCCGCAGCGAATCCCGGACCCACCCGGACCACGTCCATCGGCCGTTCTCCCCGAATTTTCTTGTTACGAAACGTTTAGGGGAAATCCCGATACCGAGCAACGCGGCGGCCTATCAACCCATCGCGATCAGGCTCTGTCGTCCACGTCGAGCCCGATGCGCCACGTCACACGATGCGTGAGGTCTTGTTGCCCCAATAGCGGTCGCGCAACAGGCGCTTGTAGAGCTTGCCGGTCGGCAGCCGCGGCAGTTCCGCCTCGAAATCGATCGAGCGCGGCACTTTCTGGCGCGACAGCGATTGCGCGCAGAACGCGATCAGCTCCTCGGCAAGGTCCGGTCCCGGCGTCACGTCGCTCATCGGCTGCACCACCGCCTTCACCTCCTCGCCGAGATCGGGATTGGGGACGCCGAACACCGCGGCGTCCGCGACCTTGGGATGGGTGATCAGGAGGTTCTCGCATTCCTGCGGGTAGATGTTGACGCCGCCGGAGATGATCATGAAGGTCGAGCGGTCGGTGAGATAGAGATAGCCGTCGTCGTCGACATAGCCGACGTCGCCGACCGTGCTCATGCTGCCGTCCGGCGAACGCGCCTCGCTGGTCTTGGCGGGATCGTTGAAATATTCAAAGGGCGAGGCGGTCTTGAACCACACCGTGCCCGGCGTCCCTTTCGGGCTGGGCTGCATGTTCTCGTCGAGGATATGCAGGTCGCCCAGCAGCACCTTGCCGACAGTGCCGCGATGCGCAAGCCACTCCTCGGTGTTGCAGGCGGTGAAGCCGAGACCTTCGGTCGCGCCGTAATATTCGTGGATGATCGGCCCCCACCAGTTGATGATGTCCTCCTTCACGAGCGCAGGGCAGGGCGCGGCGGCGTGGATCGCGATCTCCAGCGACGACAGGTCGTAGCGGCTGCGCACTTCCTCCGGCAGCTTCAGCATCCGCGAGAACATGGTCGGCACGAGCTGCGAGTGCGTGATGCCCCATTGCTCGACGAGCTGCAGATAGCGCTCGGGATCGAAACTCTCCATGATCACGACGGTCCCGCCGACGCGGATGGTGAGATTGACGGCCGCCTGCGGCGCCGAATGATAGAGCGGCGCCGGCGACAGGTAGATCATCCCTTCGCGGTAGTGCCAGAGTTTCTGCAGGAAATCGAACAGCGGCAGTTGCTGCGATGGCGGCTGCTCCGGTAACGGCCGCAGGATGCCTTTGGGCCGGCCTGTGGTGCCGGACGAATAGAGCATCGCGGTGCCGATGGCTTCATCCTCGATCGGCGTCGCGGGAAGGCTGGAGGTCGCCTCGCGCAGGCCGACGATGCGATCGCTTTCTCCATCACCGTCGGCGACGATACAGAGCTCGACCCGCGGACATTCCTTCAGCGCCTCGCGCGCGACGTCGAGCTTCGCCTTTGATGTGATCAGGATGCGCGACTGGCTGTTGGTGAGGATATAGGCGAGCTCGCCCGGGGTCAGATAGGAGTTCACGCAGGTGAAATAGAGGCCGGAGCGCTCGCCGGCGCCGCAAGCCTCGAGATAGCGACTGTTGTTTTCCATGAAGATCGCATAGTGGTCGAGCCGCCTCAATCCGCGCTTTCGAAACAGATGCGCCAGCCGGTTGCTGCGCGCCTCGAGTTCGCGATAGGTGACGGTCTCGCCCGTCGCAGCCATGATGAAGGCGGGTTGCAACGGGCGCAGATAAGCATGCTTTCCAGTGTACATTGGTGGACAATTTCCCTCATGCTGCCAACAGAAGAATTTCGCGGACCTGCTCAGGGCTCGCGATCGTGCGCGGGTTGCGCGGCACCCATGGCGTCTTCATCGCCTGCGCGGCAATGCGGTCGAAATGTTCGGGGCCGATCCGCACGTCCTGGAGGCTGCGTGGCAGCCCGAGCCCGCGGATGAAGGTGTCGAGCACGTCGCCGGCGTCCTCACCGGGATGACCCATGACGGCGGCGACCTGCGCCTGCCGCTCGGCATTGGCTGATTTGTTCCAGCGCATCACCGCCGGCAGCATCACGCAGGAGGTGTAGCCATGCGGCACGTCGAATTCGGCGCCGAGCACATAGCCGATGCCATGGCTTGCGCCCATCGGCACGCCGGAGGCGAGTGGCCCCGTCGACAGCCAGGTGCCGATCTGGCAGTCCAGCCGCGCGTCGACGTCGGTCGCATCGGCTTTGACCCGCGGCAGCGCCTGCGCCAGCATCGACAACCCCTTCAGCGCCTGCGCATCGGCATAGGGGTGCGATTCATTGGAGCAGATGCCCTCGACGCAGTGATCAACCGCACGGATGCCGGTCGAGAGCCAGAGCCATTCCGGCGTATGCACCGAAAGCCAGGGATCGAGGATGACCGCGCGCGGCATCGTGCGCGGGTGGTGCAGCAGCTCCTTGACCCGCTTCTTCTCGTTGGTGACGCCGGCGATCGCCGTGAACTCGCCGCCCGCGATCGTCGTCGGCACGCTGATCTGGCGCACGTTTGGCGCGTTGACTTGCGGCGATACGCCGTGGCTGGTGCGAACCTTGTCGATATCGACTGCGCTGCGGATGTCGTTGGCGAGGCAAAGCTGCACCGCCTTGGCGCCGTCGGTGATCGAGCCGCCGCCGATGGTGACGATGAGATCGGCGTTCGAGGCGCGCGCCTGCTCGGCTGCCGCGATCACGGCCGCGCGCGGCGTATGCGGCGGCATCGCATCGAAGGTGCCGACGCAGGCTGCGCCCAGAGCAGCGCGGATCCGCTCGATCTCGTCGGTTGCGCGGTTGAGCGTACCGCTGACCATCAGGAAGGCGCGTTGCGCGGCCACGCGCTCCACCTGCTCGACGATCGCCTCGGCCGCCTGGCGGCCGAACACGACCTCCTCCATTGCGCCAAATACGACACGTCCTCGGTGCACGAGCCGACCCCTCCTTGAAAGATTTATTTTCTTTGATGACAATCTAACGGAGCCGGACCGGCTCGTCATGCCTGAAGATGCGGCGTTCAGCGGGTGCGGCTTCCGGAGGCGATCGCCGCCTGCGTCGGCGTGCGGTCACGAAAATTGGACAGCGATTTTGCTTGATCCCGCCGCCCCCTTGAACACACTGGCTGACGGTCACATCTTTGACCTCCGCTGCGTGTAAGGTATGCGGCCGGGGGCGCGTCGAGCGCACCCGCTGTGCCGTTCATGGGGAGATCGACTTGGGCGCGACCGACAGAACAGGAAGCCTCACGGCCCACTCACGGCGCGGCGTCAGCGCGCCTGGCCTGCTCGTTGCCTTGGCAATGTCAGCCGTGGCATTGGCAGGCTGTGGCGACAAGCCGCAGCCGCAGGCGGCAACGCCGGCCCCCGCGGTCACGGTGGCGCAGCCGACCAAGCGCACGGTCACGGATTGGGACGAATTCACCGGCCGGTTCGAAGCGATCGAGGAGGTCCAGGTTCGCGCCCGGGTCGGCGGCTTCGTCACCAGCGTCGAGTTTCGCGATGGCGCGATCGTCCGCACCGGCGACCTGCTTTACGTGATCGATCCACGTCCGTTCGAAGCCGTCGCCCTGCAGGCCGACGGGCAGCTCTCCGATGCCCGCGCCCGCGCCGAGCTGGCAAGGCGTGAGCTCGACCGCGCGCTGGTGTTGAACCAGACCCAGGCGGTCTCCGATTCCATCGTCGACCAGCGCCGCCAGACCCTGCAGGCGGCGCGCGCGGCAGAGATGCAGGCCGAGGGCGCGCTGAAGGCGGCGCAGCTCAACATCGAATTCTCCCACGTGGTGGCGCCGATCACCGGCCGCGTCAGCCGCCACCTCGTCAGTGCCGGCAACCTCGTGCACGGCAGCGAGGGTGGCGCGACGCTGCTCACCTCGATCGTGTCGCTCGATCCGATCTACATCTATTTCGACGTCGACGAGGCGACCTATCTGCGCAACAACCGGCTCTGGTTCGAGGGCAAGCGCCCGAGCTCGCGCGACACGCCCAATCCGGTCCAGGTGACGTTGACCGGCGAGACCAAGCCGTCGCACGAAGGCAAGATGGATTTCCTCGACAACCGGCTTGATGTCTCGACCGGCACCCTGCGCAGCCGCGCGGTGGTTTCGAACAAGGATCTCTCGATCCTGCCCGGACAGTTCGGCCGCGTGCGGATCATCGGCAGCGCGCCCTATGAAGCGCTGCTCGTGCCCGACACGGCTGTTGCCACCGATCAGTCGCGCAAGATCGTGTTCGTGGTCAAGGACGACGACACGGTGGAAGCCAAGCCCGTGACGCTCGGCCCGCTCGACGAAGGCCTGCGCGTGATCCGCGAAGGGTTGAAGGCTGAAGACCGCGTGATCGTCGATGGCCTGCAGCGCGCCCGCGTCGGCGCCAAGGTGAGCCCGCATCCGGCCCAGCCCGCCGCCGGTGGCAAATCATGAATCTCGGCCGGCTCTCCATCAACCAGCCCATCCTGGCGATGGTGCTGTCGATCGTGCTCCTGATCGTCGGCGCGATCGCCTACACCACGCTGCCGGTTTCGGAGTATCCGCAAGTGGTGCCGCCGACGGTGGTGGTCACCACGAGCTATCCCGGCGCCTCCGCGCAGACCGTCTCCGATACCGTGGCAGCTCCGATCGAGCAGGAGATCAACGGCGTCGAGGACATGCTGTATCTCTACAGCCAGGCGACGTCGAACGGGCAACTCACCATCACCGTCACCTTCAAGCTCGGCACCGATCTCGACAAGGCCCAGGTGCTGGTGCAGAACCGCGTCGCGATCGCGCAGCCGCGCTTGCCGGAAGAGGTGCAGCGCAACGGCGTCGTCACCCGCAAGAACAGCCCGGACATCCTGATGGTCGTGTTCATGCTGTCGCCGGACGACACCTTCGACCAGCTCTACATCTCCAACTACGCGCTGCTGCAGGTGCGCGACCAGTTGCTCCGACTCGATGGCGTCGGCGACATCCAGATCTTCGGCGCGCGCGATTACTCGATGCGGCTGTGGCTGGATCCCGACCGCCTCGCCAATCTCGGCTTGACCTCAACCGAGGTGCTGGCGGCGATCCGCGCGCAAAACCTGCAGATCGCGGGTGGACAGATCGCGGAGCCGCCGATTGCGGATCGTGCGTTCCAGCCCAACCTTGTCTTCACCGGCCGTCTCAAGGATCCGAAGCAATTCGAGGATATCGTGGTCAGGGCCGGGGCCGACGGCCGCACCGTGCGCCTGCGCGACGTTGCCCGCGTCGAACTTGGCGCGCTGTCCTACACCACCAACAGCTTCCTGTTGCGGAAATCGGCGGTTGGCATGCTGGTGACGCAGCGGCCCGGCTCGAACGCACTCGCCACCGCCAAGAACATCTCCGACACGATGGTCAAGCTCAAGGCGAGCTTCCCGAAAGGACTCGACTACAATATCGGCTACAACCCGACCGAATTCATCGCGCAATCCATCCAGGAGCTGATCAAGACCATCTACGAGGCGATGCTGCTCGTCGTCATCGTGGTGCTGGTGTTCCTGCAGGGCTGGCGGCCGGCGATCATTCCGATCATCGCAATCCCAGTGTCGCTGGTCGGCACCTTCGCGGTGATGGCTGCGCTCGGCTTCTCGATCAACAATCTGACGCTGTTCGGCCTGGTGCTGGCGGTCGGCATCGTGGTCGACGACGCCATCGTGGTGGTCGAGAATGTCGAGCGACATCTCGAGCACGGAATGAGCCGGCGCGATGCCGCGCTCAAGACGATGGAGGAGGTCGGCGGAGCGCTGGTCTCGATCGCGCTGGTGCTGTGTGCGGTGTTCGTGCCGACCGCATTCCTCGGCGGCATCTCCGGGCAATTCTTCCAGCAGTTCGCCGTCACCATCGCGGTCGCGACCGCGATCTCCTGCTTCTGCTCGCTGACGCTGTCGCCGGCGCTGGCTTCGCTGATCCTGGTGCCGCATCAGGAGAAGCGGCCGCCGGCGCGCTGGAATATCATTGCCCGTGGCTGGGACAAGTTCACCGGCGTCTTCAACCGGATCTTTGACCGGCTGTCGCATGGCTATGCCGCGGCGGCCGACTTCGTGATCCGCCATACGGCGGTGATGCTGCTGATCTATGTCGCGCTGATCGGCAGTGCCGGCTGGTTGCTTGTGACCACGGCGCAGGGCTTCATTCCGTCGCAGGATCGCGGCTACATCATCATATCGGTGCAATTGCCGGGGGCGGCATCGCTGGCTCGCACGACGGCGGTGGTGCGCGAGATCGAGCGAATCGCGCTCGATACGCCGGGCATTGTTCGCGTGGCGGCCTTTGCCGGCTTCTCGGGCGCGACGCGCACCCAACAAGGTAATGCCGCGGCGCTATTCCCCGTGTTCGATGAGCCGGAGGCGCGTCTGAAGAAGGGGTTGTCGGCGGCCGCGATCACGGCCGAATTGCGCAAACGTCTGTCCGTGATCCAGGGCGCCTTCATCATCGTGATTCCGCCGCCTGCGGTGCCGGGTATCGGCACCGGCGGCGGCTTCACCATCCGCATCCAGGATCGCCAGGGCCGCGGCCCCGAGCTGCTAGCCGCCGCGACCGACGAGCTTGTCGCGGCCGCGCGCAAGTCACCATCTCTCACCTCGGTGTTTTCGCCGTTCACCGCGAATACGCCGCAAGTGTTCGTCGACATCGACCGCGTCAAGGCGCAAAAGCTCGGCGTGCCGATTGCAAGCATCAACGACACCATCCAGACCTATTTCGGCTCGACCTACGTCAACGACTTCAACCTGTTCGGCCGCACCTACCACGTCACCGCGCAGGCCGACCTGCCGTTCCGCAAGGAAGCCTCTGATCTCGCGCGGCTGCGCACACGCAATGCGGCGGGCGACATGGTGATGCTTGGCAGCGTGGTCGAATTCCGCGACGTCTCCGGGCCCGACCGAGTCGCGCGCTACAACCTCTATTCGGCATCCGAACTGCAGGGCGAGCCGGCGCCCGGCGCGAGTTCGCAGACCTCGCTCGACACCATCAAACAGCTCGCCGATGCAACGCTGCCGAGCGGTTTTGCGTTCGAATGGACCGATCTGTCGTACCAGCAGGTCACCGGCGGCAATGCCGGGCTATATGTGTTTCCGATCTGCGTGCTGTTCGTCTATCTCGTGCTCGCCGCGCAGTATGGCAGCTGGAGCCTGCCGTTCGCGGTGATCCTGATCGTGCCGATGTGCCTGCTTGCCGCGACCATCGGCGTGCGCATCATGGGGCTGGACATCAACATCCTGACCCAGATCGGCTTCGTGGTGCTGGTCGGCCTCGCCGCCAAGAACGCGATCCTGATCGTCGAGTTCGCGCGCGACATCGAGGCTGAGGGCAGGCCGCGGCTGGAGGCTGTCATCGAGGCCTGTCGCCTGCGGCTGCGGCCGATCCTGATGACGTCGTTCGCCTTCATTCTCGGCGTGCTGCCGCTCGTGGTCTCGACCGGCTCGGGATCGGAGATGCGCCAGGCCGTCGGGGTTGCCGTGTTCTTCGGCATGCTCGGCGTCACCCTGTTTGGCCTGATCTTCACGCCGATCTTCTACATGGTGGTGCGCCGGCTCGCCGATCCCAGGCATCCGAAGAAGCCGGTGGAAGCGTGAGGCAGGGGCCGGCCCGCTTACCGCCGCCGTCATTCCGGGGCGCGCGTAGCGCGAGCCCGGAATCCATCGGGCCGCATACGCTGGCGGGGGAAATGGATTCCGGGTTCATCGCTGCGCGATGCCCCGGAATGACGAGAGCTGCAAGCCCCACTAATGGCTGATCTGAAATAGATGGGCAGCCGCAGGGTTATAAAATATCATTCGCGCATATTCCGAACAGAAACTGCAGGGAGATCATTTATGAAATCGGGATTGTTCGCCGTCGTCGCCTTTGGCGGTCTTTTGCTGTCAGCTCCTGGCTTCGCGCAGGGCGTCAAGATCGGCATCCTGAACGACCAGTCCGGCGTCTATGCCGATTATGGCGGCAAATACTCGCTCGAGGCGGCACGGATGGCGATCGAGGATTTCGGCGGCGAGGTGCTGGGCCAGAAGATCGAGCTCGTCACCGCCGATCACCAGAACAAGCCCGATCTTGCGGCTGCGATCGCGCGCCGCTGGTATGACGCCGAAGGCGTCGACATGATCACCGAACTCACGACCTCGTCTGTGGCGCTGGCGATCCAGGAGCTCTCCAAGGAAAAGAAGAAGATCGACATCGTGGTCGGTGCGGCGACGTCGCGGATCACGGGCGATGCCTGCACGCCCTACGGTTTCCACTGGGCCTATGACACCCGCGCGCTCGCGGTGGGCACCGGCGGCGCGCTGGTGCAAGCGGGCGGCGACACCTGGTTCTTCCTGACCGCCGACTACGCGTTCGGCTACGCGCTGGAAAAGGACACCAGCGACATCGTGAAGGAGAAGGGCGGCAAGGTGCTGGGCTCGGTCCGCGTGCCTCTGAACTCGTCCGATTTCTCGTCCTTCCTGCTGCAGGCGCAGAGCTCCAAGGCGAAGATCGTGGGCCTCGCCAATGCCGGCCTCGACACCACCAACTCGATCAAGCAGGCGGCCGAGTTCGGCATCGTCAAGAGCGGGCAGAAGCTCGCCGGCCTCCTGATGACGCTATCCGAAGTGCACGGACTCGGGTTGGAGGCTGCGCAGGGTCTCGTGCTCACCGAAGGGTTCTACTGGGACCACGACGACGCCTCGCGTGCCTTCAGCGAGCGCTTCATCAAGCGCACCGGCCACATGCCGAGCATGATCCATGCCGGCACCTATTCGGCGACGCTGTCCTACCTGAAGGCGGTGAAGGCCGCCGGCACCAAGGACAGCGACGCGGTGGCCAAGAAGCTGAAGGAGCTCCCGGTCGACGACGCCTTCGCCAAGGGCAAGGTGCTGGAGAACGGCCGCATGGTGCACGACCTCTATCTGTTCGAGGTCAAGAAGCCCTCGGAATCGAAGAAGCCGTGGGACTATTACAAGCAGATCGCCGTGGTGCCCGGCGACAAGGCCTTCTTCACCGCCAAGGAAAGCGGCTGCCCGCTGACGAAGTGATCGCGTCTCGCGAACCAATCACCGGTGTCGTCCCCGCGAAAGCGGGGACCCATAATCACAGGCCTGCGTTGTGTGAGGACTGGGGTTATAGGGTGCCGCAACCACAAGCATTCGTGGTTATGGGTCCCGGCTCAAGGCCGGGACGACATGGGAGTTTGACGCGCCGTCAATCTCAATTAACCCTCTCAGGAAATCACCTTCCACATCGCCGCCCCTAAAGCTCCGCACCACAGGACGATACACACCAGCGCCTGGATGCCGAAGCCGGGGCCGCGCTTTTCGACGGCTTGGCGATAGCCAATGAAATAAATGATGCGGCCGATGATCCAGATAACGCCGAGCGCGGCGGCGATGGCGTCGCTGACGTAGAACGCGAACAGCCATAGCGAGGGCAGGAAGATCGGCATCCATTCCAGCGTATTCATCTGCACCCGGAATATGCGCTCGAAATCAGGATGCCCTGTGATCGCCGGCAGCTTGACGCCGAATGTGTGACGCGCCCGCGCCACTGTTGCCGAGGTGAAGAAGTAGAATGCGATGGCGAGACAGGTGACGATTGCTGTGTAGTGGTACATGGAGCGCTTGCCTCGATGATGCCGCTCAATAGCCAGTCAGCTCGAGATAGCCGACGCCGATGTGGCTGCCGGCAAAGCTGATCGGCCCTTCCCAGTAGGAAAAGCTCGTCCCCATCCAGCTTCGCGCGTTGAGCGGCTTGGTTTCGATCTTTACCCCGCGCGCAGGGATCGCGACACGCCATGACGTCGGCACCTTGCGGCCGCCGATGTCAGTGAAGGCGGTCGGCGTGATGCTGTTGTCGCTTGCGGCGATCTCGCTTGATTGGCCGTCCGGCGTGATCCAGTTGCCGAACAGATTGCTGCGTCCGTCCTTCTGGCGGAGCCGGTAGAGCATCAGCTTTTCGTCGTTTGGCAAATGCAGCGAGAACCAGTCCCAGCCGGTCTGGTCAGAGGCGAGCGGCTGGCTGCTCCATTCGCGGTCCATCCAAGCCTGCCCGGTGACGTCAACAGACTTGTCGTCGATGACGATGCGGCCGGCCGCCTTGAAGAACGGCTGGCTGTAGTAATAGGACGCCTGTCCGCGATCGGACTTCCTGCTGTAGCCGCGGTCGCCTTGCAGCACCAGTGCGTGCCCGGCATCGAGGCGGAGCTCGCAGCTGAAGTCCGCGCCGGTCGCGCTGAGTTTCAGCGGCGCAACCTTGTCCGCGCTGAATCCATCGAGCGCGCGCATCTCCCAGGCATCGATCCAGCCGACAAACGGGCTCGTCTCGACGCCGGCCTGTCCGACGCCGCCGCGCGCAAATGTTTCGGAATAGCGGTGGGTGTCGGCGCGCGTGACCGCCGCATGTCCCATCCAGACCTGCTGGTTGGCCCAGCCCTCGAGCTGCGCGCCCGCGCGCATCGCCTGCCGGAACAATGTCCATTGTGCGCCATGGGCCGTGCCGGCCGCATCGACCAGATTCGCTGTCACATACCACCACTCGATGCGGAATTCCGGATGCGGACCGTGGTCGAGCGGAAAGACGAAGTTTTTGCCCGGCACCACCGGCGCGAAACCGTCGGCGGTCTCGCTGAGTCCCGCAAAGCCCTGCGCATGCGCGCGGCTTCCAAAGCCAACTGCAAGTGCGCCGCTGACGAAGGCACGGCGCGAGATTTTCACCTCTCCCGCTTGCGGGAGAGGTCGGCGTACCCGGATCGGCGCCTCGCGCCGTCCGAGTACAGGCTCCGCGCCGGGTGAGGGCTCTCTCCACACGGACTGTCCCATCGTGGAGATGCCCTCACCCCAGCCCTCCCCCGCAAGCGGGGGAGGGAGCCCAGTATCGAATGCGGATACAATCCGGCCCATTCTCATCTAGCGTTCATTGGCAAAGATCCGTATCAGGCTGGCGGGCTGCATCCGCGCCAGTCTGATGACCGGCAGCAGCGCCGCACCCAGCGCGGCCGCCAGGGCAACGCCGAGCAGCTCCACCAGTTGCACTGGAAACACCTGGAACGGCAAGCGCCAGCCGAACGCCTTCACGTTCACGACCGCCAGCAGGCACCACGCCACTAATAGTCCGAGCGGCAGCGCGAACAGCGAAGTGATCAGCGCCATCGCCATCGTCTTCAATAGTTCGATCTTCGCGAGCTTCTCGCGTGTCAGCCCGATCGCCCACAGCGGCGCAAGCTGCGGCAGGCGGGAATTCGCCAGGGTCAAGAGGCTCGTGAGCAGCGCAACGCCGGCGACGCCAAGCGTGAAAGCGTTCAGCGCTGTCGTGACCGAGAAGGTGCGGTTGAAGATGCGCCTGGACTCGGCCTTCATCGTCGTCTGATCGGCGACGCTGCGGTCATCGAGGACGAATTTCCGTTGCAGTTCAGCAATCAGCGCGGGCACGGCCTCCGGTACGACGCGCAGGCCGAACCGCGTCTGCGGCACCTCCGGAAAGTGTCGCGTCAGCGCGGCAAAGTTCACCGCCACCTGGCCCTTGGGATTGCCATAATCGGCATAGATGCCGACGATCTCGAGCGACCAGTTGCCGCCGGGCGCGGGCACCTCGATCCGGTCGCCGATCGCAAGCCTCAAGCGCCGCGACAACTGCTCGCTGGCAAAGCAGGTGTCGCCGGCGCGCAAACGGTCCCACCCATCCGATCTCGATTCCAAGAGCGGCCAGTTGTCGCGAAAGGTGGCCTGATCGGGCAGGCCGAGCACCTCGATCGGCATGCCCGCAAGCTGCGCATCCGCGCGGCCGCCGGGCAGGATGGCCTGAATCTCGCTCCGCCCGCGCAGCCAGGCCTTCATCTCGGCGGCCTGCGCATCGCTGGTGGCATTGACATAGACGTCGGCGGCGAGCCGTCCGTCGAGCCAGACCAGGAAGGTGCGGCTGAAACTTTCCACCATGGTGCTGACGCCGACATTGACCGCGAGCGCCAGCAAGAGCGCCATCAGCGCCAGTGACAGTCCCGAGAGCTGCTGACGGCTGTCGGCCCAGAACCAGATGCTGACCGGTTGCCCGGCGCTGCGCTCGCCGAGCGCGAGTGCGATCTCCAGGATCGTCGGCAGGATCAGCGCCGCGCCGAGCATCAGCGCGGCGAGCACGGCAAAGCCCGCGAGCAGGGAATCGCCGAACCAGAGCAAGCCGCCGGCCACGGCAAAGGCGGCGAGTGCGGCGGCGCTCTGAAACACCAGCCAGCGCCGCTGCGCCTGTTGCCAGGCCTGCGGCTGCGCTGACGCCAGCACCGGCATGCGGATCGCCTTGGCAAGGCTTGCGGCAGCGGCCGCCAGCGCCCCGAGGATGCTGATGGCGATGCCGGCGAGCCACCACTCTGCCTTCAACGTCAACTGTCCAGGAATCTGCGCGCCATAGAGTCCGCGCAAGGAGGCGGCGACGTCGGGCAGCAGCGCTGCGGCGATGAAATAGCCGCAGACCAGTCCCACCAGGCCGGCAAGCAGCGCGAGCGAGACCAGCTCGGCGACCAGCACGCTGTTCAGCATCCGCGCCGACACGCCGCAGGCGCGCAAGGTGCGCAGCATCGGCAGCCGCTGCTCGAAGGCGAGCCCGATCGCGGAGTTGACGATGAACAGGCCGACGAAGAACGACAACAGCCCGAACGCGGTCAGGTTGAGATGAAAACTGTCAGTGAGGCGCTCGAGATCTGTTTCCGCATCGGGCTCGACCAGGCGTAGCCGGTCGCCTGCGATGCTCTCCAGCGGCGCGCGCCTGGCGCCGGATTTTCCGACCATCAACCGCGAGATCCGATCCGGCATTCTCAGGATCTGCTGCGCGATTCCGATATCGACCACCAGCACGCCGGGCACGAGCTGCGGCTGCACGCGCAGTGGCGGCAGCAGCACGCCGCCATTCGACGAAGACTGCTCGCCCTCCTTGAGGCCGAGGTCGGTCAGCGTTTCCGGCGCCGCCAGCATTTCGCCGGGCGGCGTGACGAAGGACTGCAGATCGGTCCGGCCGATCACGGGCGCAGTGCTGACTTCGCCCGGCAGCGTCACCGGCTCGATGCCAAGCAGCCGATACGATCGTCCGCCGATCTGCACGCGTCCCTCGACGACCGGCGAGACCGGCCAGCCGGCGCGGCGCAGATCGACGAAGAGCTGTTGTGGAAAACCGGTGCCGTCGCGACTGATCAGCATCGCGGTGCGGCTGCCGCCGAAGGTCGCCGCCGCGCGATCATAGGCGTTGCGTGCCTGCTGGTTCAGCGCCTGCACGCCGCTCCACAGCGCGGTTGCCGCGATCAATCCGATCAAGAGCGTCGCAAGCTGCATCGGATGCCGACGCCAATGGCTCAGCAGCACCGCCAGCGTCCACAGCACCCGGCTCACGCGATCACTCCTGCGTGTAGATTCACCTGGCGGTCGAGCGTCGCGGCGAGCCGCGCGCTGTGCGTTACCATCAGGAAGCCGCAGCCGGTCCGCGCCACCAGATCGCGCGCCAGCGCCAGCACCTCGTCCGCGGTCTCTTCGTCGAGATTGCCGGTCGGCTCGTCCGCGAGCAGCAGCAGCGGCTTTGGCGCCAGCGCGCGGCCGATCGCGACGCGCTGCTGCTGGCCGCCGGATAACTGCTCCGGATATCGTTTCAACAGACGCACCAGCCCGAGCCGCTCCACCAGTTCGTCGTGCCATTTCGGGTCATCCCGGCCGGCGATCCGCGACTGAAAGGTCAGATTGTCCAAAACCGTCAGGCTCGGGATCAGGTTGAATTGCTGGAACACCAGCCCCAGCCGGTCGCGACGCAGCGCCGCACGGCCGGCATCGCCGAGCTCGGAGAGACGCGTGCCGTCGAGGATGATCTCCCCGCCATCGGCGGCATCGAGCCCGGCGATCAGGTGCAATAGCGTGCTCTTGCCGCTGCCGGATTCCCCGGTCAGCGCCACGCTTTCGCCCGCGGCGACCGCAAGGTTGACGCCGCGCAGCACAGCGATGTCCTCGCCGGCCGAACGATAGCTTTTCTTCAGGCCGGTGACTTCGAGCACGGGGCGATTTCCACTTGCCATGCGCTGTCGATGCCACGGCAGGGCCGGCAGGTCAAAATCGACGGTTGCCTTGCCGGGAAACCCAAGGCTAGCATCGGTTTTCGGGCTGGCCGACAGAGCCGAACAACAGAGCCGAGCAAGAGAGATAACGACGGGGAGAACCACGCATGACTGTACAGCCGACGCCGAAAGGCGCCTGGAAGATCACCTTCCTCCTGTTCCTGTTCATGCTGGTCAACTTCGCGGACAAGATCGTGGTAGGCCTCGCCGGCGTGCCGATCATGACCGAATTGAAGCTCGATCCGGAGCAGTTCGGCCTGCTCGGTTCGTCCTTCTTCTTCCTGTTCTCGATCTCGGCCATCGTGGTCGGCTTCATCGTCAACCGCGTCGAGACCCGCTGGGTGCTGCTGGTGCTGGCGCTGATCTGGGCGCTGGCGCAGTTCCCGATGGTCGGCACCGTCGGCTTCACCACGCTGCTGGTCTGCCGCATCATCCTGGGCGCGGGCGAGGGGCCTGCGGCATCGGTGGCGGCTCATGCCATCTTCAAATGGTTCCCCGACGAGAAGCGGACCTTGCCGATTGCAATCCTGTCGCAGGGCTCGGCGTTCGGCGTGATCCTCGCGGTGCCTGCGCTGAACTGGATCATCGTCAATCATGACTGGCATTATGCGTTCGGCGCGCTCGGCATCGTCGGGCTGATGTGGGTGGTGGCGTGGCTATTCCTCGGCAAGGAAGGCCCGCTGACGGAGACCGCGGCGACTGCGGCCAGTGAGCCGCGGATTCCCTATTCCCGGCTTCTGACCTCGCGGACCTTCGTCGGCTGCGTCGCGGCCACCTTCGGCGCGTATTGGGCGCTATCCCTTGGCCTCACCTGGTTCACGCCGTTCATCGTCAAGGGGCTCGGCTTCTCGCAGCATCAGGCCGGGTTCATTTCCATACTGCCCTGGGTGTTCGGCGCCGTCGTCGTCATGCTCACGGGCTGGATTTCGCAATTGATGCTGGCGCGCGGTTTCACCACCCGCGGCGCGCGCGGCGTGCTCGGCTCGGTGCCGCTGATCATCGGCGGTACGATCATGGCGATCATGCCCCACGTCGCGCCGGGCGGAATGACGATTGCGCTGCTCGTGTTCGGCTCCGGCCTTTGCGGGTCGATCTACGTGGTCTGCGCACCGATGATCGGAGAGTTCACGCCGGTGTCGCAGCGCGGCGCCGCGATCGCGATCTACGGCGCGCTCTACACGCTGGCCGGCATCGTGGCGCCGGCCGTCATGGGCAGCGTGATCCAGCACTCGGCGAGTCTGTTCGACGGCTACATGACCGGCTTCACCATCAACGCCGCGATCATGATCGCATCCGGCTTGCTCGGACTGCTCCTGCTCTGGCCAAACACCGAGCGCGCGCGGCTGCACGGCACAGTGGTGCAGCAGGGCGAACTGAAGAGCGCGGTGTCGCCGACGTAGCGCCGATGTCGTCCCGGTCTTGCGCCGGGACCCATAACCACAGGCGCTTGTGGTGTGCTCCGCCGCAACCGCTTGCTCGCCACAACAACTGCCGGTGGTTATGGATCCTCGCTTTCGCGGGGACGACACCGAAGGGGTGTTGATGCCGTCGTGCCCACCTTACGCTGCCTAGACTAATGCATTTCCTGCGTGCCGCGGATCAACCGGCCGGGCCTTGCGCCAGTGGCCGTGCCGTCCCGTTGCGTCACCACGCCGGAGACGATCGTTGCGTCGTAGCCGTCGACCTGCTGCAACAGGCGGCGGCCGCCGACGGGGAGGTCGTAGTGCACCTTCGGTGGATGCAGATGCAGGCGGTCGTAATCGATCACGTTGACGTCGGCCTTATAGCCGGGCGCGATCAGACCGCGGTCGGAGAGGCCGAATGAGAGCGCGGTCTTGCGCGATTGCACTGATATCACGAAGGGGATCGAGAGCTTCTCGCCGCGGGTGCGGTCGCGGGTCCAGTGCGTCAACAGATAGGTCGGGAAAGAGGCATCGCAGATGATGCCGCAATGCGCGCCGCCGTCGGAGAGGCCGGGCACTGAGTTCGGGTCCAAGAGCATCTCGCGCGTTGCGTCGAGATTGCCGTCGGAATAGTTGAGGAACGGCACATAGAGCATGCCGCGGCCCTCGTCGGTCAGCATCGCGTCATAGGCGAGTTCCTCGGGGCGCTTGCCGAGTCGGCGCGCCTGCGCGCCCAGCGTGTTCTCCGGCGGCTGCTCGTAATCGGGCGGATTTCCGAGCAGGTACATCTTGTCGTAGTTCGGCCGGAAGAACAGCGGATCGTCGGTGTCGCTGGCATTCTCGGCAAGGATCGTGGCGCGCGTCTCGGCCTGGCGCAGCCGCGCCACCCGCTCCTTGAGCGGCAGGTGCGCGATCGCCTTGTAGCTCGGATGCGTCTGGAACGGATTGCGCGACAATTCCAGTCCGAGCATCAGCCCGACCGGACGCGCGGCGATCTGCGCGGTGATCGACAGGCCGCGGCGTGTGGCCTCGCTGATGGTGTCGAGCGTCTGGCGCCAGCGCCGCGGCGCCTTGTCGTTCTGGGTGATCGAGAACGAGATCGGGCATTTGGTGTTCTCCGCCACCCGCAGCATCATCGGCAGGTCTTCGTGGACGGTGGAGAGATCGAGCACGAATTGCAGCACGCTGCGGCCGACGCCATGCATCGCGCCGGCGATCGCGGTCAGTTCGTCCTCGCCCGCCTTCAAGGTCGGCGTGAAGTCGCCGGTCGAGGTGCGGTGGTTGAGCGTGCGCGAGGTGGAGAAGCCGAGCGCGCCGGCACGCACCGCATCGCCCGCCAGCGCCGCCATCTGCCTGTTGTCCTCCACTGTGGAGGGATCGCGGCGCGCGCCGCGCTCGCCCATCACATAGACGCGCAGCGCCGCATGCGGCAGTTGCGCGCCGATGTCGACGTCGAAACTGCGCTTCGACAGCCAGTTCATGTAGTCGGGAAAGCTCTCCCATTCCCAGGGAATGCCTGCGCTCAAGACCGGCTCGGGAATGTCCTCGACGCCTTCCATGAGCTGGATCAGCCTGGTGTGGTCGCTCGGCCGGCACGGCGCGAAGCCGACGCCGCAATTGCCCATGATCGCGGTGGTGACGCCGTTCTGCGAGGAGGGCGTGATATCCTGGCTCCAGGTCACCTGGCCGTCATAGTGGGTGTGAACATCGACGAAGCCCGGCGCCACCAGTTTGCCGCGCGCGTCGATCTCTTCCTTGCCTTTGCCTGAGACCTTGCCGACCTCGGTGATCTTGCCATCCGCGATCGCCACATCGGCTTCATAGAGTTCGCCGCCGCTGCCGTCCGCAAGGGTGCCGCCGCGGATCACGATGTCAGGCGCTGAGGTCATGACGCTTCATCCCGGTGTGTTGTTGTTGGCCAGCATCATGGATTGTCCCCCGATGCAGTCAACCAACGCGGATGAAGCCCAGCAATGCACGTGGCCCGGGTATCAGGCCGCCGCGCGGACTTCCGATACCTGCGGCTTGCGGTCGGTGACGAGCGCGAGCAGCACTGTCGCCACCATGAAGGCGGCGGATGCGCCGAACACCCAATGCGGCAGATGATGGTCCATGATCCAGCCGAACAATAGCGGGCTGGCGATGCCGCCGAAGTTGAAGCCGGTGGAGACGATGCCGAAGGCGCGGCCGGCCGCGCCCGGCGGCGCTGCGTTCAGGACCAGCATGTCGCGCGAGGGTGTGATCACGCCGCCGAGGAACCCGGCCAGGCCCATCGCCGCGGTCAGCACCGCCGAGGGCAGATTGACCAGCGCAATGAGCAGCACGATCGCTGTATTGACCGCAAAGCAGCCAGCCGCGACCTGGCCATGCCGGCGGGTGCGGTCGGCGAGATAGCCGCCGGCCAGCACGCCGACGGCGCTGGCGCCGAGAAACGCGGTCAGCGCGATATTGGCCGATGAGAACGACACCCCATAGCCGGCCATCAGCGCCACCAGGCCGAAATTGTTGATCCCCGCGGTCGACAGGCTGAGCAGCGTGAAGAACACGGTCAGCACCATGATCGCCGGCGTGATCACGCTGGCTTGCACCTTCTCAGTGCCCTCGGGCCTGTCCTTGGCGGCACCGGCGTCGGGAATGCCCATGACGACGAGCAACAGCGCCACCAGCGGCCCGACGGCGCCGGCCACCATCAGCGCGCCGAGCCCGCCGATCCATGCCATCAGGGCTGCCATGATCGCCGGCGCCACCGCGCCGCCGAGAAAGCCGGCAAACGTGTGGATCGCGAACGCACGACCCATCCGCGCCTCCATATGCGCCGACAGGATCGCATAATTGGCGGGATGATAGACGCTGTTGGCGAGCCCCAGCGCGATCGCGCTTATGATCAGCGCCGGATAGCTCAAATGCGCGCCGAGCCCGATCAGGGCAAGGCCGCCCACGCAGAGCCCGATCAGCAGAATTTTTCGCGCGCCGATATGGTCGGCGAGATAGCCGATCGGCGCCTGCGTCAGGCCGGAGACCAGCGCGAACGCGGTCAGCGCGAAGCCGAGCTCGATATAGCCGACGCCGAGTTGCTCCTTCAGGAACGGGAACAGCATCGGCAGCACGAAGATATGGAAATGGCTGACCCAATGCCCGATCGAAATCCCCGTCAGCGTGCGCAGCGCGCTGTCGGTCTTCAGTTGCTGCGGCGCAGCGAGAACATCAGCCATATCAGTGAGAAGCCCATCAAAATCATGACGCCCGGCAAGGCCTCAAGCCTGATCCGGAAAAGCGGGAACCGGCTTTCCAAAAAGATCATGCTCAAACAGAAAAGATCAGATCGTGATCCGATCGGATCCTGATCTGGCCGGAAAATATCGGCTGGGCGTTATTTGTCCATGAAGGCCGTTGCATGGCAGCCCCGGCAAACCGCGTCCTAGCGACGTGCGGCATTAAGGCGGCAAGACAAGCACCTGCGTTGCAGCAATGATCTGGCATGGTCGATCCGGCGAGAAAGCTGCGCATCCTGATCCCCGAGGGGGCGAGCACCTCGGCGCGCGAGGCGATCACGATCCTCGGTCTTGCCGGGCACCATGTCGAAGTCTGCGATCCCTCGCCCTGGTGCCTGTCGCGCTATTCGCGCTTTGTACGGAAATTCCATCGCTGCCCGGGATTGCGCCACGACCCCGAAGGCTTCCTCGGCTATATCGACCGGCTCCTGAAGCAGACACCTTTCGATGTGCTGCTGCCGACGCATGAACAGGGTTTTCTGTTCGCGCGCGCCGAAGCGCGGCTGAAGGGCCGTGTCGGCCTGGCGCTGCCGCGGTTCGACAGCTATCGCCAGGTGCACAGCAAGGCCGGCTTCAGCCGCCTGCTCGAGCAATTGGGCCTGCCGCAGCCGCCGACGCGGATCGTGACCTCGGAGAGCGAGCTGCGCGAGGCCGTCCGCTTCCCTTCCGTGATCAAGACCTCGGTCGGCACTGCCAGCCGCGGCATCTGGTTTGTGCGCGACGAAGCCGATTTCAACATCGCCCTGTACGAGCTCGGCACGACCGACACCTTCGCCGACGAGCTTCTGGTGCAGGACCTCGTCACCGGCACCACGGAGAAGGCGCAGTCGGTGTTTTGCTTTGGCAAGCTGGTCGGTTTCCATGCCTATCGGCAGATCGCCCCTGGAGTGGGCGGCGGCGAGGCGATCAAGGAGAGCGTCAGCCGTCCGGACGTGCGCGCTTATCTGGAGAGAATCGGACAAACATTGGCCTGGCACGGCGCGCTGTCGGTCGATTATGTCGTGCCGATCGACAGCGCCGTGCCGCTTTTGATCGACTGCAATCCGCGCCTGGTCGAGCCGCTCAATGCTTTCCGCGCCGGCACTGACCTGGTCGATCTTTTGCTGCGCGTGTCGCTCGGCGAGACGCCGCAGCCCTTGCCCGAAAGCCGTACGGGCGTGCGCACGCACCTGGCGATGCAGGCGCTGCTCGGCCACGCCTCCCGCGGCGGCACTAGGCGGGACATCTTGGTCGAGTGCAGCGATCTCCTGAAGACCTCAGGGCCGTACAACGCCAGCACCGAGGAGCTGACGCCGGTGCAGCTCGATTGGCTCAGCGCGGTGCCGCTGGCCATGACCGCCGGCCTGACGCTGGTCTCGCCGAAACTGGCAAGGACGGTCGCCCGCGGCGGCTTCGGCGCGCATCTGCTGGATCTCAAGAGCATCCGCAAGATCGAGCGCGAGGATTTCGCGGGGCTGTGTCGTCCCGGCGAAGGCCGGGACCCATAACCACCGGCCGTTGTTGGCCGGCCGATGCTCTGACCCCGTCATTGCGAGCGAAGCGAAGCAATCCATATCTCCGCAAGCGGCGCGATGGATTGCTTCGCTTACGCTTGCAATGACGGAGCGCGCCTCACAACGGCTCGTCGTCCGGGCCGTAGCGGTCGCGCTTCGGCGTTGCGATGTCGCCGTCCTCGTGGTCGTCGTCCTCGTCGTGAGGCGCAGGTTGAGGCGGCGGCTTCTGTTTGCCGCCCTCCTGCTTCGGAGGTTGGTTTTTCTTCCAGATCCCGCCCATGGCAATCTCCCGCCACCACGACATAGTGGCTGAATCGGGCGGAACAAGCCGACCCGCGCGCATCGCGCGGACCGGCCAAATGCTTCAGAACGTCGCGCCCGCCTTCACCAGGAAGGTCCGGCCCGGCAGCGGATAGGCGTTGAAGCGGCCGGGCGTGAAGGTCGAGGCGATCGCGTAGTCGTAGTAGAGCGCGTTCAAGACGTTGTTGACGCTGACCGACCAGAAGAAATGCTCATAGGCGCCGCTCAGCTTGAGGTCGATCGTCGCATCGCCCGGAATGCGGGTCTGCGTATTGGCCTGGTCGTTGTCCATGATGCGCGAGCTCCAGGCGCGGAGCGTGGCGTCGAGCACGAGATAGTTCTGCCAGATATTCCAGGTCACGCCGAGATTGCCGCTATAGCGGGACACCAGCGGCACGTCGTGGCCGGCGAACTGTCCCTCGCGAAAGACAGCACGCGTGTAAGCCATGCCGCCGCGCAACGACACGGTGTCGCTGATGCGCAGCGAGGCCTGCGTCTCGGAGCCGTAGCGCCGGGTCGGATCGAGGTTGACGTTGTAGAACAGCACCGGATTGAAATGGATCTCGTTCTCGAGGTCCATGTTGTAGATGCTGGTCTGCACCTGGAAGCGGCCGGTCTTGACGCGGAAGCCGCCCTCGACGTCGTGCGAGGTCTGGGTCTTCAACCGGAAATTCTGCGGCAGCGCATTGAAATCCGCATCGAACGCAGGTCCCGTCGACACCCGCTCATCGACATCGGGCGTTCGGAAGGCGTGTGCGGCGCGGGCGAACACCGAGAACACATCGGTGAAGCGATGCTCGACGCCGACATGCAGTGCATAATTGGTCTCGCTCTGGTCGAGCGGCGTCGCCTGCGCGTCAAAGGCAAATGGCGCGTTGGGATCGTACCGGTCGCGCGCGCTGAGCCAGGTGTTCTGCACCCGCGCGCCATAGGAGAAATCGGTGGTCGGCAACAGCCCGACGGTGTGCTGCCAGTAGCCGGCGAGCGACTGCTGCGACAGGTCGTAGGTGTGGATCGGCGGCACGCCCTGGAATGCGCCGCGCAACTGGTGGAATGTCGCGTCGTAATAGTCGATGCCGGTCAGGATCGACGAGGCAATCCCGAAGATCGAATTGTTGACGCTCAGCCGCGGCGTGATCGACCATGTCTGCAGCGCGGCGTCATTGTAGGTGGAGGCCGCGCTGATGAACGGCGAGGCACCGAAGAATCCGCTTTGCGTGTCCCTCTGGCGGTAGCCGCCATCGACGATCAGATCGACGCCGTTCAAGAGCGTCTTGGTGAAGCCGGCCGTGGCGCTCGCGCCCTGCTGATTGCCGAAATCGAACGGCGTGCTGGTGCCCCGGCGGTTGGTGACGAGTTCGTTGACTCCGATCGAGGGGTCGACGATCCGCCCGCCCGGAAAACCCAGCTTCTGGTCGTCGCCGGTCACGGTCAGGAATGCTTTCAGGTCGGGCGTGTTGTAGTTGAGGTTGCCGACGCCGTTGCGCTGGTCGAGCGCATTGTTCACGCGGTAGCCGTCGGACTTGATGCCGTTGCCGTAGAACGATGCCGACCAGGGTCCGGAATTCACCGCGGTCGAGATCGCCGCCATGCGCTGGTTGAAGGAACCGTAACCGGCCTCGCCCCGGATCGAGACCGGCGGTCCGCCGGCGCCGGTCTTGGTGACGATGTTGATCACGCCGCCGATCGCATTGTCGCCGTAGAGCACGGCGCCGCTGTTGCCGCGGGTGATCTCGATGCGCTCGATCGAATCGAGCGGGATGGTCGACAGATCGACCTGCGCCATGTCGATGTCGTTGAGCCGCCGCCCGTTGAGCAGGAACAGCGTGTTGGCGGTGGCGAACGCGCCGAAGCCGCGCAGATCGACCGACGTCTTGGCGCCGTTGACGCCGCCATAGAGCGATTGCAGTTGCACGCCGGGCGCCTGCGCGATGATCTCCGCCAGCGTGTGCGATGGCGAATGCGCGATGTCGTCGGCGGTGATCACGGTCGCCGACGTTCCGACGATGCCGGCGAACTGCCGGCCGCCGCCAGTGCCGCCGGATGACGCTCCGGTCGTGGCGGCGCCGCCTGAACCTGCACCACCGGCCGGCTGCGCGCTGGTCGGCACCTGGCCGGGCGCCGGGCGGCGCGGGCCGGTGGTGTCGTCGGAGGTGGGTCTGGCGCGCGTCCGTGTCTGGTCGACCGGCGCCCTGATCTCGACCGGCGGCAATTGCTCGGAAGCCGCCTGCTGCGCCTGCGTGGCAGGGACGTGCAACACGGACGCCAGCATGGTCGACGCGAGCAGGAGCGCCCGGCGCCGCTTGGTGGCTGTGACAGTGAAAAGCATCGGCGAGACCTCGGTATGACGTCAGTGGCACGTCACAGCGAACCAAGGCTCACCATCGCGTCTTGCGCTTCAGGTGAAGCTAATGCCTGTACTCCCCGACCGACATCGTCGCGTGTGACCACGTATGACGGCAGGTCTCCTGGCTCGCGGGTCGTTACCCTTCGTCGCCTTCCCAGGACCGAGACGCCCAGTGGCATAAGACGAAGGATTCACCGCCTACAGTTGCGGGGGCAGCCGCGGCTTTACGGGAAGTTTCCCGGTACCGCATTCCCTTTTGATCCCGATAGGAACCGTCGCAGCCATCTAGGATTTTGACGTCGCCAGAGTCAATCCCGGCGAAACTGCGGCGCGCGCGCTTTTTTGTTCTGGTGTCGCTTGTCTGCCACCCAATTCGCTGCAACAAGCAGGGCGCGATGAGCGTTCAGGATTTCACGATAGCGGCCGGTCTTGCCGCGCGGCGGCGGTGGGGAGCGACCGTTGCGATGTTGGCGTTGGTCGCCGTGCTGATGCTGATCTCGCTCGGCACCGGCCCGGTGCGGCTGTCGCCGCTGACGGTGATCGAGGCCCTGTTCGGTGGCGGCAGCGACGTGTCGCAGGTGATCGTGCGCGAGATCCGTCTGCCGCGCACCATTCTGGCGTTCGCGATCGGCGCCATCCTCGGTCTGTCGGGCGCGGCGCTGCAAGGCCTGTTGCGCAATCCGCTGGCCTCGCCCTCGCTGTTCGGCGCGCCGCAATCGGCGGCGTTCGGCGCCGTGCTGGTGATCGCGCTGGGCCTTGCCGATGTCCGCTCCTATGCGCTGCCGGTCGCCGCCATCGTCGCGGCGTTCGGCTCGGTGTTCGTGCTGCTTGCGATCGCCGGCCGCAATGCGGGGCTGTTGATCCTGATCCTTGCCGGGCTTGCGATCTCGAGCCTGGCGGGCGCTGCGACCGCGCTGGTGATGAATCTCGCCAGCAATCCCTTCCTGGTACTCGAAATCGCGTTCTGGCTGCTCGGCTCGCTGGAGGACCGCAGCTTCCAGCATGTCGCGCTGGCGCTGCCGTTCATCGTTGCGGGTGCTGCGATCCTGCTTTCACAGGCCAGCGCCTTCCGCGCGCTGACGCTCGGCGAGGAGACCGCGCAAAGCCTCGGCGTCAACGTCGGCCGGCTGCGGCTGTTCGTGATCTGCGGCGTCGCGCTCGGTGTCGGCGGGGCCGTGGCGGTCACCGGCACCATCGGCTTCATCGGCCTGGTCGCGCCGCACCTGATGCGGCCGGTGATCAGCCACGACCCGGCGCGGCTTCTGGTGCCGAGCGCGCTCGCCGGCTCGGCGCTGTTGCTCGCGGCCGATATCGCGGTGCGCATCATCCCGTCGACCAGCGACATCAAGGTCGGCGTCCTGACCTCGATCATCGGCGTGCCGTTCTTCCTCTATCTCATCATGCGCGAGCGCCGCGCACTCGGTGGGAGCGTCGCATGACGGCGCTCTCAACAGAACGTCTCAACGTTGCGCTCGCCGGCCGCCGCGTGCTCGGCGATGTCTCGCTGCAGCTCTCTTCGGGTCATCTCGTCGCCCTGGTCGGTCCGAACGGCGCCGGCAAGACCACGCTGCTGCGTGCGCTCGCCGGCCTCATTCCCTCCGAGGGCATCATCAGGGTCAATGGCGAGACGCTCGCCGTGCTGTCACTGCGCGAGCGCGCCAAACGCTTCGGCTATCTTCCGCAAGGGCACATGGTGCATTGGCCGCTGCCGGCGCGCGACATCGTCGCGCTCGGCCGCTATCCGCATGGCGCGACCGATCCGGCGCGGCTGTCTCCGCGCGACGCCGAGGCGGTGGCGCGGGCGATGCAGGCGGCCGATGTCATGGAGTTCGCCGAGCGGCGCGTCACCGAGCTTTCCGGCGGCGAGCGCAGCCGCGTCGCGCTCGCGCGCGTGTTCGCGGTGGAGGCGCCGATCATCCTGGCGGACGAGCCGACCGCCTCGCTCGATCCACGCCATCAGATCGACGTCATGAAGGGTTTGCGCGCGGCAGCGGACAAGGGCGTGCTGGTGATCGTGGTGACGCACGATCTCGGCCTTGCCGCGCGCTTTGCCGATCACGTGCTGGTGCTTTCGCAGGGACGTCTCGCATCGCAGGGCGCGCCGGCACACGCGTTGTCGGAAGCCGTGATGGCCGATGTGTTCCGCATCAGCGCCTTCCGCGCCGAATATCAGCGCGAGACGGTGATCGTGCCGTGGGCCGAAATCTGATCCGCCGGCCCGCTGCGTTCCTTGCAGCATTCGCCTTGTCCACCACAGCCGCGCTTGCGGCGAGCCCGCCGCGCATCGTCTCGATGAATGTCTGCAGCGATCAGCTCCTGCTCTCGCTCGCCGATCCCCAGCAGATCCTGGGCCTCAGCCGGTTTTCCCGCGACGCCTGGCAGTCCTTTGCGGCCGACAAGGCGCGGCGCTTCCCGATCCTGTCGGGTGGCGCGGAGGACGTGCTGGTGCTGAAGCCCGACATCGTCGTCGCCAGCCTGTTCGACAAGCGGGCCACGCGCGAACTCTTGAAGGCGAACGGCCTCCATCTCGCCGAGTTCACCGTGCCGCGCACGCTGGACGAGGTGAAGGACCAGATCCGCAAGATGGGCGAGGTCGTGCAGCATCCGGGCCGCGCGCAGGCCGCTATCGCGAGGCTCGACGCCGCGATCGCCCGCGCGCGCCAGGCCGCGACCGGCAGGCACTATCGCGTGCTGCCGCTGTCGCGCCGCGGCTGGGTGTCCGGCAGCGACAGTCTGGTGTCGTCGCTCTTGGCCGAGGCCGGCCTTTTCAATCCCGCCGCCGACCTCGGCGTCGCCGCCGGCGGCTACGCCTCGCTGGAGGCGATCATCGAGCTGAAGCCGGATTTCATCCTGGTCTCGGAGGCCGGCGACCGCGCCGAAGATGACGGCCGCGCCTTCCTGCTGCATCCCGCGCTGGAGCATTTCTATCCGCCCGAGAAGCGCCTCGTGCTTCCCGATCGTCTCACCGTCTGTGGCGGTGTCATGCTCGCCGACGCGCTCGATGTGCTGACCGAGGAGTTGAAGCGGGTGGCGCGATAACTCCATCCCCTCGTCGGTGCGAGGCGGCACCGCGTCCCGCGGTAGCTTAACGAGCGAGCGATCCATCTCTCAGCTCGTCATTCCGGGGCTCGCGAAGCGAGAACCCGGAATCCATTTCTCCACGGGCGCACGCGGCGCGATGGATTCCGGGCCTGCGCCTGGCGGCGCATCCCGGAATGACGAACGGAGAAATGGGTACGCTCGCCCCGTATTACGCTTCGGGCTACGAACGTAACCATTATGACGGAGCCGCGCCTAAATTGCGCATTGCGACGACGCGAACGGAATAGCACGATCGTTCTGGTGTTGCGTTTTGTACGACAGGCGAAGGAGAACACCGTGGCAGAGTTCGTAGTGGAGTTCGGCAAGGACGGCGGACGGGTCGAGGCTGATGGCCGGCTGGATGCGGCTGCCTTTCATCGCAACCATCAGCCGATCTGGGCGGTGCTGGAAAAATTCCTCGCAAGGCGTTCCGGCGACGTGCTGGAGGCCGGCAGCGGCACCGGCCAGCATGTGGTGTATTTCGCCGAGCGGACCCCCGACATCACCTGGTGGCCGAGCGACCTCAACGAGGCGCATCTGAAAAGCATCGCGGCCTGGCGCGCGCACTCGGGTCTTCCCAACATCCGCCCGCCGCTGCGGATCGATCTCTCCGATCCCGCCTGGCCTGGTGCTGCGCCTGAAGGCGGCGAGCTGCCAAAGCTGCTCGCGGTATTCTGCGCCAATGTGATCCACATCGCGCCCTGGCGGGTCGCCGAGGGCCTGTTCGAAGGCGCCGCACGTCGCCTGCGCGACGACGGCCGGCTGTTTCTCTACGGCCCCTTCAAGCGCGACGGCAAGCACACCGCGCTCAGCAACGCGGTGTTCGACACGTCCTTGCGCAACGAGGACCCCGACTGGGGTGTGCGCGACATCGCCGACGTCGAAAAGCTGGCCGCGCGTGTCGGCCTGTCGCTTGGCGAGACGTTCGAAATGCCCGCGAACAACATGATTTTGGAATTCGCGCATGGCTGATTCCTTCTCGTCATTCCGGGGCACCCGAAGCGTGAACCCGGAATCCATGGCGCAGCATACGCAAGCGGAGAAATGGATTCCGGGCTCGCGCTGACGCGCGCCCCGGAATGACGGCGGTGAGCGGTGCGATCACGCATCATCTGCCCAACCGATCTTCTCCCGCAAGAACCCAAGCCCCAGCGCCGTGAATGCGGCGCGCTCCTTGTTGTCCTTGCCATAGCCATGGCCGCCGGCCGCGGGCTCGTAGAGATAGGCCTCATATCCCATCGCCTGCAGCTTGGCCGTCATCTTGCGGGCGTGGCCGGGATGCACGCGGTCGTCGCGGCGCGTGGTCGCGATCAGGATCGGTGGATATTTCTGGCCTGGCTTGGCCGTGTGATAGGCGGAGTAGGTTTGCAGCCAGGCCCATTCGTCGGGCTTGTCGGGATCGCCATATTCGGCGATCCAGCTCGCGCCGGCGAGCAGCCTGGTGTAGCGGCGCATGTCGATCAGCGGGATGGTGCAGAACAGCGCGCCGAATCGTTCAGGGTAGCGCACCAGCATGTTGGTGATCAGGATGCCGCCGTTCGATCCGCCTTCGGCTGCGATCCGCTCGGGCCGCGTGACGCCGCGCTTCACCAGATCGGCGGCGACGGCGGCAAAGTCGTCATGCGCCAGTCGCTTGCCCGCATAGCGGCCGGCATCATGCCAGCGCGTGCCGAACTCGCCGCCGCCGCGGATATTGGCCTGCACGATGGTGCCGCCGCGCTCCAGCCACAGCTTGCCGAGTGCGGGGTTGTAATACGGCTTCATCGCCAGGCCGAAGCCGCCATAGGCGGTCAGATGGACCGGTGCATCGCCGGTCTCGGTCGCGGGGCCGGTCTGCACATAGGGGATGCGTTCGCCATCGATGGAGATCGCCTCGTGCTGGGTCACGACCAGTCCATCGGCGTTGAACGTCCGCGGCGCCTGCTTCAGCACCGTGGGCGCTCCGACCTTCTCGATCAGCATCAGCGAGGACGGCGTCAGCGGGTCCTGCACGTTGGCGAACAGGTCGCCCTGGCTTTCGGATATATGACTGTCGAGGCGCCAGACATCGACGACGCCGATCTCGGGCAGCCCTTCGAGCCGCTCGCGCGCCCAGCCGTCGGCTGACGGCGTGCAGATCTCGAACACCGGCTGAAGTTCGTCGAGGATCGACAGCACCAGCCGGCCCGCGGTCCAGAAGAAGCTCTGCAGTGCCCGCCGCGGCTGCGGCTCGAACACCACGGTGAAATCGCGGCTGCCTGCGAGGAAGGCCGACAGCGACGCGCCGAGCACGGTATCGGGCGCATAGGTCTTGCCATCGACCGTCCACGCCTCGCGGAGCTTGACGACAAACCAGTCCTGATAGGCGAGCAGCCAGATGCTGGTCGGCAGATCGAGCCTGGTCTTCGCACCCGTTCCGTCGCCGAGCCAGGCAGTCAGATTGAAGAAATCGAGCCGGTCGACGAACCATATCCGAGGGACCGGTCCGGAATCGTCGACATGGCTCGACGCGCTCATGTGCTCGGGCGGCACTTCAAACACCACTGGCGCTTGTTCAGCGGCCTCGCCGCGGCGCCACAGCCTGACGGTTCGCGCATAGCCTGACGTGGTTGCCATGCCATCGCCATAGGCGCTCGACAGCAGCAGGGTATTGTCGTCGATCCAATCGACGCCGCCCTTGGCTTCCGGCAGCACGAAGCCGTCGGTGACGAAGCGCTTCGCGTCCATGTCGAATTCGCGCAGCGTCACTGCATCGCTGCCGCCGCGCGACAGTGAGAGGATCGCACGCCGGTCATTTCCCGCGCGCATATGCGTCCAGTTCAACAGCCAATCCTGGCCTTCGTCGGCGGCGAGCCGGTCGACATCAAGAAGGATTTCCCAGTTGGGATCGGGCTTGCGGAACTCGTCGAGCGTCGTGCGCCGCCACAGGCCGCGCGGATTGTTTGTGTCCTTCCAGAGATTGTAGAGCAGCCCGCCGCGCCGGCCGACATAGGGAATGTTGTCCGGCCGGTCGAAGATCGCCGCCAGCGTGTCGCGATCGGCGGCAAAGGAGGCGCCGGCGAATTTCTCCAGCGTCAAGTGGTTCTGCCGCTCAACGAAGTCCAGCGCCCGCGCGCCTTCGATCTCCTCCAGCCAAAGATGGGGATCGTCATCGGGCGCAGCGATCGTGGGCCTGTCGTCAATGGGCATCGCGAGAACTCCAAGGGCAGTCACAGATACTTCGATGTAGGCACTCGCACCTGCGCTGTCCAATGGGCGCCATTCGCTCGCCCCAAACTCCGCCGTCGTCATTCCGCGGCGCGCGCAGCGCGAGCCCGGAATCCATCGTGCTGCACACGCTGCGGCTGGATGGATTCCGGGCTCATCGCTCCGCGATGCCCCGGAATGACAACCTTCCCGTCATTGCGAGCGAAGCGAAGCAATCCACGTCTCCACGCGTGGCGCTATGGATTGTTTCGCTCTGCTCGCAATGACGATGTGGCTACTTTGGGTGCGACAAATCAACCCGACGGGCAAATCAGCCAAAAGTCTGTCCAGACTATCAGCGAAAAATATTCCGCTTCCGTCGTCGGGCAAATCAGTGATTTAACTCCGCGCGTCTCACGGCGGATGAGGGGCGGCTCGCGATCGTCACGAACGTTGCGGTGAGATGCGGTGGACGAGAGTGTCACGACTGACGAGCGTGGCATTCACGGACGGCGAAGTCGTATGGTCCTGGCGCCCCGACGCTGGCGCTAAGCGCGCGAGCAGCAAGAGCTGCCGCGGGCGACGGTGGCAAGAAAGCCCGGTCACCGGGGAGAGTACGAAGTAAACCGTAAAACCATCGCGCAGGGAAAGCCGGAGTTGCTTCGGTTGAACCTGTGGCCCCACCCCCGTGCTTTTTGTTGCACGGGGCCCACGGGTGCAACCGGCACCCGGCTTTCCCTGCGCCCTCTGATATCGAGGAGGGTGGGAAGTGAAACAAACCTCGGACGCAATGCGCCGCGAGAACGCGAACTCACATCCACTCCACCGTCATGCCCGCGAAGGCGGGCATCCAGTACTCTGCGGCCTCTCGGCATAAGCACGACCGCCTCTGGAATACTGGATCGTCCGCTTTCGCGGACGATGACAGCGAGCGCTGTTTGACATTTGAATCAGAAGCCTCCCCGTCATTGCGAGCAAAGCGAAGCAATCCATGCTTCCGCAAGCGGCGAAGTGGATTGCTTCGCTGCGCTCGCAATAACGGGGATAGAGCGACGTACTCCGACCTATCGCCTACTCCGACGTATCCCCTCATCCTGAGGAGACCGCGCAGCGGTCGTCTCGAAGGGCGAGGCTACAGGCGGGGCCTCATCCTTCGAGACCCGGCTTGCGCCGCTCCTCAGGATGAGGGTCTAGAGCGTTTTCGAGCGAAGTGGACACCGGTTCGCGTGAAGAAAACGCGTCAAAACAAGAATCTAGAGCTTCGGTTCTGATTCAATCAGAACCGAAAATGCTCTAGCCACCTCACACGCCTTCTTCGTTGAACTTGCTGGCGACGAGTTCGGCGATGGCGTCGAGAGCGGCTTCGGCTTCGGGACCTGTGGCGGAGACGATGACGGAGGTGCCGGGGCCGGCGGCGAGCATCATCAGGCCCATGATCGAGGTGCCGCCGACGGTTTCGCTGCCGCGCGTCACCCAGATCTCGGCGTTGAAGCGCTCGACCATCTGCACGAATTTGGCGGAAGCGCGCGCGTGCAGGCCGCGCTTGTTGACGATCTGGAGTTCACGGGAGATCGCGCCCGCAGGAACGATCGGGCCGATTTCGTTTTCGCCCGAGCCCTCGGCGCTCATTTGCCGGCAAGGACGCGGCTGGCGATGGTGACGTATTTGCGGCCCGCTTCCTGGGCCATCGCGATCGCATCGGGCAGCGAGCGCTCTTCGCGAACCTTGGCAAGCTTCACCAGCATCGGAAGATTGATGCCTGCGAGCACCTCGACCTTGGGCCGGCTCATGCAGGAGATCGCAAGGTTCGACGGTGTGCCGCCGAACATGTCGGTCAGGATCGCAACACCATCGCCGCTATCGACGCGGTTGACCGCTTCGATGATATCGCTGCGACACAGATCGGCGTCGTCTTCGGCTCCGATCGTAATTGCTTCAATTTGTTTTTGTGGGCCCATCACGTGTTCAAGCGCTGCCTTGAACTCGTCGGCAAGGCGCCCGTGGGTCACAAGCACTAGACCAATCATCGGAAACTCCTCGCGGGTGCTTCTTGGTGCACCGCACGAACGCGCCACTTTGACCATCCAGAGGCCCCGCGCAAGAGGGCATCTTGGCAATTTCCCGGAATTTGGGGGCGGAGAAATACGGGTCTGCCGGTCTATTCAGTGGCTATATTGCGGCTGATATGGTTACCGATCTGCCCCAAGCAATCATCCGCGACATTACGGGAACATGAACTTTCAGTTGTCGTCAAAGCTGCGACAACCAGTAGCAGGGGTGAAATGCCCTCACCGATGGGGATTCGAGGTAAAATAATACCGTTTATCTCGGTCTGCAGGGCTTCCGGCGGCGGCATCCGCTCGGCGTCGCCGGCGGCGAGATCGACCACCAGCCCCACGACCGCCTCATGTGTGAACTCGCAGCGGCGGATGCCGAGCCCTCGAATCTCCATCAGCCCGGCCAATTCGGGGGCTGGGCGCACCCGCAATTCTTTGCCGGCTGTGTCGAGATGGACACGGTCATCGCCGACCAAAATGGCGGGCGGAAGCTGTCCTGAGCGCCCGGCGAGAATCAGATCGAAGGCAAGGCGCGACTTGCCGGAGCCGGACGGTCCGCGGATCAGCACCGCGCGTTCTCCCACCAGCACCGCGGACGCATGCACGCTGGCGCTGTGGCTCATAGCGCCGGCAGCCTGACCACGAAACGCGCGCCCGCGATCGTCGGCTTGCCGTCGACATCGGCAGGGCCGAGCCGGTTCTCCGCCCAGATGCGTCCGTTATGCGCCTCGATGATCTGCTTGGAGATCGACAGCCCCAGTCCGGAATTCTGGCCGAAGCCCTGGTGCGGCCGGTCGGTGTAGAAGCGCTCGAAGATGCGCTCGAGTGCGTCCTGGCCGATGCCGGGGCCGTCGTCGTCGACGACGATCTCGATCTCCGAGCGCACGCGGCGGCAGACGATGCGCACCTTGTCGCCTGGCTGCGAGAACGACTGCGCATTGGAGAGCAGGTTGGAGATCACCTGGCCGAGCCGCGAATCGTGGCCGGGCACCGCGAAGGTATCGGTCGGGCCGCGACCCTCGAAGCGGGCTTCGACCGCGACGTCGTGGCCGAGCTTGGTCTCATTGGCGACCGAGGTCAGCGTCGTCAGCAGGCGGCGCAGATCGACCGGCGCCATGTCCTGGCGCTGCAGTTCGGCATCGAGCCGGCTCGCATCGGAGATGTCGGAGATCAGCCGGTCGAGCCGCCTGACGTCGTGCTCGATCACGGCGAGCAGGCGCGCGCGGCTGCTTTCGGTGCGCGCCAGGGGCAGCGTCTCCACCGCCGAGCGCAGCGACGTCAGCGGGTTCTTCAGCTCATGGGCGACATCGGCGGCGAACATCTCGATCGCCTCGATCCGGCTGTAGAGCGCGTTGGTCATGTCGCGCAGCGCGCCGGAGAGATGGCCGATCTCGTCGCGGCGGCGGGTGAAGTCGGGAATCTCGACGCGGGTCTGGATGCGGCGGCGGACGCGTTCGGCGCCATCGGCGAGACGACGAACCGGACCGGCGATGGTGCTGGCGAGCAAGAGCGACAGCACGATCATCACGGCGGCGGCGACACCGCCGACCTTAAGGATCGCGAGCCGCTCGGCGGTCACCATCTGGTCGATGTCGTCGCCCTGGGTGGAAAGCATCAGCGCGCCATGCACGGCGCGGAAGCGCTGCACGGGGACGGCGACCGAGACGATCACTTCGCCGCGATCGTTGACGCGCACCATGCTGCTCTTCTGGCCGTTGAGCGACTGTGCGACCTCCTGATAGCCGGTGCCGTTCTCGGGGCCGAGCTCGCGGTAGAGCGGGAGATCGCCGCGGTTCAGCCAGGTGCGGATCGCGATCGTGGTCCGCTCGGCGAATCCCGGCTTCTCGGCAGTCGGTGGCGGCAGCTCGATCCTGAACACATCGCCCTTGCCGTAAAGGCTGCGGCTGTCGAGGATCAATCCGCCCTCGCGATCGAAGATGCGGGCGCGCGTCTTGGTCGGCGAGATCAGCCGCCGCAGCACCGGCGCGACGCGTTCGGGATTGATCGGGAAGTCGGAATATTCGTCCGGCACGCCGTAGCTTTCGCCGGGCTTGAGGTCGAGCAGCCGCTCCGGATCGATGGTGATGGTGTTGGTCTCGACGGTGGCGGAGGCTGCGATGGCGCCGGCGATGATCTCGGCCTGCACCAGAAGGCTCTGGGCGCGCGCATCGATCAGGCCGGCGCGGAATTGCGAGAGGTAGAGGATGCTGGCGACGAGCGCGACCAGGCCCGCGAGATTGAGCGAGACGATGCGGCGGGTCAGGCTCGAGAACGACAGCGCGAAGAAGAACTGCCCGGCGCGGCTCAGCCAGTCCAGCGGCCGCCAGCGCCTTGCCTTCGCCTTGTCGGTAACGTGGTCTTGCTCGAGAAGCGCGTGCGCGTCCTCGACGGTCTCGCCTGGCTCTAGCTGTATTCGATCAAGCACTGGCAGAACTGCCGGTTCGTTGACGAGGGGTCTCACCATGCACGCTACTGGGCCCGCACCCTACCCCATGGGTGCAGTCCGTGTCAGTTAACAAAGCGGGCGTTGGCCGCAGATCAGGCTTCCTTGAAGCGATACCCCACGCCGTACAAGGTTTCGATCATCTCGAAGTCCTCGTCGACCACCTTGAACTTCTTGCGCAGCCGCTTGATGTGGCTGTCGATGGTGCGATCATCGACATAGACCTGGTCGTCATAGGCGGCGTCCATCAGCGCATTGCGGCTCTTCACGACGCCGGGCCGTGTCGCCAGCGCCTGCAGGATCAAAAATTCCGTGACCGTCAGCGTCACCGGCTCGTTCTTCCAGGTGCAGGTGTGGCGCTCCGGGTCCATTCTGAGCAGGCCGCGATCGAGCGCACGCGTATCCGGCTCCTTCGGCGCTGCTGTCGGATCCTTGGGCTGACCGCGACGGAGCACCGCCTTCACGCGTTCGACCAGCAGGCGCTGCGAGAACGGCTTGCGGATGAAATCGTCGGCGCCCATCTTGAGGCCGAACAATTCGTCGATCTCTTCATCCTTGGAGGTCAGGAAGATCACGGGCAGATCGGATTTCTGCCTCAGTCGTCGCAGCGTTTCCATGCCGTCCATGCGCGGCATCTTGATGTCGAGGATCGCCAGATCCGGTGGCGAGGTGCGGAAGCCGTCAAGCGCCGACGCACCATCCGTGTATGTCATGATGCGGTAGCCTTCGGCTTCCAACGCGATCGAGACAGAGGTGAGAATGTTGCGGTCGTCGTCGACCAGGGCGATTGTGGGCATGAGCCTGCTTTCAGTTTGCAGTTGGCTGAAACGGCGAGCATTCCGGTGATGCGCCGCATAAGTGGGCTTCGGACGCGGTCAGCCAGCAATGCAAGGTAGGCTGAAATGTGACCGAGTTCCGCCGAACGCCTCGTCCCCTGCGACGCGTCCGACCCGTCTGGAGCCCGTTTACCCGAGAAAAGCCCCGAAGTGCAACCACATGCCAGAGAATTGCTAGGTAATTTCGATGCAACCGACCGCTGATTTCGACCCCGCCAGGCTGGCCCGCTCCCTGCTCCGGAGGAGCCGGCAGGGGGCCCTGGCGACGCTGATGCCGGGAACCGGCGATCCCTATTGTTCCCTGGTCAACGTCGCAAGCCACCCGGACGGTTCCCCGATCCTGCTGCTGTCCCGGCTGGCGGTCCATACCACGAACCTGCTGGCCGATCCTCGGGTATCGCTGATGCTGGACGAGCGGGCCGAAGGCGACTCCCTGGAGGGCTCCCGGATCATGCTGGCCGGCCGGGCGGAAGAGGCGGAAGGCGAGGCGGCAGCGCTGTTGCGCCGCCGCTATCTCGCCGCCCATCCCTCCGCGGAAGCCTTTGTAGACTTTAAGGATTTCTCCTTCTTCCGGATCATCCCCTCCGCCACCCACCTCGTCGCCGGCTTCGGGCGGATCGTGGATCTCAGGCCGGAACAGTTCCTGACTGATCTGGCCGGGGCGAAGGGGATCGTGGAGGTGGACGCCGGTGCCGTCGACCATATGAACGAGGAGCACCGCGACGCCATGGAGCTTTATGCGACGCGGCTGCTGGGGGCCGAAAGCGCCGACTGGCGCTGCACCGGCTTCGATCCTGACGGAATGGATATGCAGGCTGGCAACCGGACGCTGCGGCTCGAATTTCCGGAGCGCGTGCGAAACGCTGCGGAGCTGCGGAAGGCGCTGGCCCAACTCGCCGGCGAAGCCCGCGCAAAGGAATAGGCGCGAGGGGCGCCGTGTCGCAGCGTGCAGCGCACGCAGAAGCGCAGTCGTCAACGCGACTGGCATCATGCTGCTTATGCGCAATCGCGCGGAACGTTCTCGCACGCAGCGCATTCTTAAGGGCCGTCGAATTCGATGATGGCTTGTTGACGTCGAGTGAGGCCGTGCAATCAACTCTCAGCGCCGATCGGATGGTGCGATCCAACTGCAGCCGCATTGCCGGCAACAAGACCGACGTCTTAATTCCCCCAAACTGCATATCCGGTATTCTGCACATTGATCGACAACGACACAGCGTGTCGAATGGCATCAATTGTGCATCGCAATGACATGCCCCGTGGTGTTCATCGCGGCGGATCGTCGCGCGATCCATGGGCAGGAAAGCTGCAACCTTGCGCTGCAGCAAGTGCTTGAACCACATGGGAGCGGATGCCTTGGAATAAACCAAAATTCGGGGACTAGCTTGGCAAGCTCGAATTGCCCCATTATGAGGTCGCTGGACCGGGGCCTTCGGGCTATATTTGTTGTTGGAAAAGGTCACCGCGACTGAGCGCGTTTAGCGACATTCGCGCAATGGGAAACGCGGGTTCGAGGAGGTTCTTCGTGCAAAACACGGGCGTGTACAACGGTGCCTTTGGCGCCGACAAATTCGGCTTAAAAAATCTCAAGCGCGTGCATTGGAATCTTCGCGCGCCGCAGCTCTATCAATATTCGCTTGCGGCAGGCGAGGCGGTGCTCTCGGCCGATGGTGCGCTCTGTGCGGACACCGGCGAATTCACCGGCCGCAGCCCGAAGGACAAATTCACCGTTCGCGACGCGACCACCGACAAGAGCATGTGGTGGGCCGGCAATCAGTCGATCACGTCAGAGCAGTTCGAAGCGCTCCATCAGGATTTCCTCAAGCACGCCGAAGGCAAGACGCTGTTCGCGCAGGATCTCTATGGCGGCGCCGATCCGACCTATCGGATCAAGACGCGCGTGTTCACCGAGCTCGCCTGGCACTCGCTGTTCATCCGCACGCTCCTGATCCGTCCCGAGGCGATCGAGCTTTCGAGCTTCGTGCCCGAGCTCACCATCATCGACATGCCGAGCTTCCGCGCCGACCCCAAACGTCACGGCGTGCGCTCGGAGAACGTTGTCGCGATCGATTTCGCCCGCAAGATCGTCCTGATCGGCGGGTCTTATTATGCCGGCGAGATGAAGAAGTCGGTGTTCACCACGCTCAACTATTATCTGCCCGCGCGCGGCGTGATGCCGATGCACTGCTCGGCCAATGTCGGGCCGAAGGGCGACAGCGCGATCTTCTTCGGCCTCTCCGGCACCGGCAAGACGACGCTGTCGGCCGATCCCAACCGCACGCTGATCGGCGACGACGAGCATGGCTGGGGTCCGGACGGCGTCTTCAATTTCGAAGGCGGCTGCTACGCCAAGTGCATCAAGCTGTCGAAGGAAGCCGAGCCGCAGATCTATGCCGCGAGCAAGCGCTTCGGCGCAGTGCTCGAGAACTGCGTGCTCGACGAGGACACCCGCGAGGTGGATTTCGACGACGGCTCGAAGACCGAGAACACCCGTTCCGCCTATCCACTCGATTTCATCCCGAACGCCTCGCGCACCGGCCGCGCGCCGCATCCGAAGAATGTGGTGATGCTGGCGGCGGATGCCTTCGGTGTGCTGCCGCCGATCGCGAAGCTTTCGCCGGCGCAGGCGATGTATCACTTCCTGTCCGGCTACACCGCGAAGGTCGCCGGCACCGAGCGCGGTCTCGGCTCGGAGCCGCAGCCGGAATTCTCCACCTGCTTCGGCTCGCCGTTCCTGCCGCTCGATCCGTCCGTCTACGGCAACATGCTGCGCGACCTGATCGCCCAGCACAATGTCGATTGCTGGCTGGTCAACACCGGCTGGACCGGCGGCAAGTATGGCGTCGGCTCGCGCATGCCGATCAAGGTCACGCGCGCGCTGCTCACCGCGGCGCTCGACGGCAGCCTGCGCAATGTCGAATTCCGCACCGACGAATATTTCGGCTTCGCGGTGCCGACTGCGCTGCCGGGCGTGCCGAACGAGATCCTCAATCCGGTCAACACCTGGAAGGACAAGGCCGAGTTCGACAAGACCGCCCGCGCCTTGGTCGGCATGTTCCAGAAGAACTTCGCCAAGTTCGAGAGCAAGGTCGACGCCGAAGTCCGCGCCGCTGCGCCGGACGTGAAACTCGCGGCGGAATAGACTTAAGATTTCCTTGGACGAAAAGAGCGGCCCGCGGGTCGCTCTTTTCTATTCCGAAACATGTCTGTCGATCCGACGGCCTATCAGGGCACCTGGGACGGCACCCATTCGAACGGTCAGAAATTCCAGTTCAGCATTTCGCAGGTGAACGGCTTCCGCGCCCAGGTGAAATACCAGAGCGGCACGACCGTCCAGTACCAGCAGGTGCTGATCAAGGACAATTCGTTTCGGATCGGCGACACCAAGTTCACCCTTACCTCGCAAGGCAATGCGCAAGTGAGGAACGTGATCACCGATCCCGTATCGGGCAACACATCGCTCATCACGGGGAATGCGACGCAGGATACTTAATCCGGCAGCACGGCGTTGGTCGGCGTCGGGCGGTCGGTGATCTGCAGGCCGAACAGGCTGCCGATCAGCTCCACGACAACACGTGCGGTGCGGCCACGCTCGTCGAGGAACGGGTTGAGCTCGACGATGTCGACCGAGCGCACCAATCCGGAATCGTGCAAGAGTTCCATGATCAGGTGCGCCTCGCGGTAGGTGGCGCCGCCCGGCACCGTGGTGCCGACGCCGGGCGCGACGGAGGGATCGAGGAAGTCGACGTCGAACGAGACGTGCAGCACGCCATTCTTCGCCTTGACGCGCTCGATCACGCGGCGGATCAGCACGGCGACGCCAAACTCGTCGATGGCGCGCATGTCGGCGATGGCGACACGACGCTCGCGCAACAGCTTGCGTTCCAGCGGGTCGATCGAGCGGGTGCCGATCAGGTCGAGCTGATCAGGTGAAATCGAGGCGCGCGGCAGGCCGCCGAGCAGGTTTTCGAGCCCGGGCTCGCCGCAGAGGAAGGCGGCAGACATGCCGTGCATGTTGCCGGTGATCGTCGTGTCGGGCGTGTTGTAGTCGGCATGCGCGTCGACCCACAGCGCGAACAGTGGCCGGCCCTTCTCCTGCCAGAACCGTGCAACCCCATTGATCGATCCCATCGAGAGCGAATGGTCGCCGCCCATGAAGATCGGCACCGCGCCGGATTGCGCCAGCCAATAGGCGCGCTCGGAGAGCAGGCGGATCCAGGTTTTCACCTCATCATAGAACTTCGTATTCGCGGGCGCCGGCCCGTCCGAAACCCCCGCGGGGATGGCGAGATCGCCGTGGTCGTCGACGCCGAACTCCAGTTGCTCCAGCACGCGCGCGATGCCGGCGGTGCGCAGCGCCGCCGGCCCCATCAGGGTGCCGGCCTGCGCGGCGCCGATCTCGATGGGAACTCCGAGGAGTGCAATGCGCGATGGTCTTGAATTGTCAGCTTCGGGCATGCGGCGGTGCTCTCAGTGCGCAGGGTGGCCAAAACGTCGCGTGCCACCCTACGATTTCTACGCTTTCCCGCCTACGCCTTGAAATAGGCGATCTGCGTCGTCGTGGCGAGCAGGCGGCCGGAGGGCGACCACAACTCGCCATTCTGATCGCCATAGCTCTTGTGGAAGATCTTGGCATCGGCCTCCGCCAGCACGCGGGTGATATCCTCGGCGGCGAGGTCGGCGGCGTCGACGTGGAAATAGGTCGTCAGCGACACCGTGCCGAACGGCACCAGTTCGCGCTTGGCATGAAAGATGCGGCCGAAGAAGGCGTCGGACATCGCGATCAGCGACAGCGCGTCGATCTTGCGTGGCACGCGGTCGGCGATCCAGAGCTTTGAATAAGCGTCCGGCGCCGCGCTCGATGGCGCGCCGAATTTCGGCTCACCCTCGACGAAACGGAAGTCATATTGCTTGACCCACGAGGCGGCGGTCTTGGGATAGGGCAGGGTCTGTTCGAACGGCGTTGCGTCCGGAAACTTCGCCTGCTGGTGCGACCAGGAGGGGCGACGCTCGGCGAACACGGCGGTCGCAAGCGTTGCCACGTCTCCGCCGCCCTGCGTCATCTCCACGGACCAGTGCTGGCTCGAACGGTTGGCCTTCACCAGGCGGACATCGAGATCGAAGGCGCCTTGCGCGACCGGAGCGCAATAATTGACCGTGAGCGCGAGCGGATCGCCGGCGCGTTGCGGATGGTCGATCAGTGCCCGCAGGATGGTCGCAGCGGTGGCTCCGCCGAACGGGCCGACAAACGCCCAATAGTCATCACTGGTCTTGCCCTGCCAGCGGCTGTCGCCGGCCGTGACCGTGGTGGCGTCGTCGAACAAATGCGGGGTTTTGGTGAGCATGTGGTTCCTCAGCTGCAGCCCAAGCGACAGCGTCATTGCGAGGAGCGATAGCGACGAAGCAATCCATCCTTCCGCGCGGGTGGAGAGATGGATTGCTTCGCGGAGCCTGTCATCGGGCGGCGCTTCGCGCCGACCCGTTGGCTCGCAATGACGGCGCGCGTCATCTGCAGTATCGCGGCTGTTCGGCGGAATTCAATGATGTTGGAGGTAATCGATTTCCGCCACGTGGGATTAGCGCTTTGCTCCCCACTGCGCCTGTTCCTTGAGCGTACGCGGCGTGGGCGGCCGCACCGGCACGTTCCAGATGTCCTCGGCGTATTCGCGGATGGTGCGATCCGACGAGAACCACGGCATCCGCGCCACGTTGAGGATCGAGGCCCGGGTCCATGCCGGCACCACCTGCCAGCGCGCGTCGATGGCACGCTGGGTGTCGTAATAGGACTCGAAGTCCGCGCTGACCATGTAATGGTCGAGATAGCGCAGCGCATGGCCGATCGAGGCGAAGCGGCCCGGATCGCCGGGCGAGAACGCGCCGCTCTCGATCGCAGTGATGGCGCGTGCCAGTCGGGGCGAGCGGCCGATCATATCGCTGGCGTCGAGCCCTTGCTTGCGGCGGACCATCACGTCGCCAGCTTCCATGCCGAAGATCGCGATGTTCTCGGCGCCGACCTGGTCGCGAATCTCGATATTGGCACCGTCGAGCGTGCCGATGGTCAGCGCGCCATTGAGCGCGAGCTTCATGTTGCCGGTGCCGGAGGCTTCCATGCCGGCGGTCGAGATCTGCTCGGACAGGTCGGCGGCCGGAATGATCACCTCGGCAAGGCTGACATTGTAGTCGGCGAGGAAGGCGATCTTCAGCCGACCCTTGATCGCGGGATCATTATTGACGACTTCGGCGACGTCGTTGATCAGCTTGATGATCAGCTTGGCGTAGCGGTAGCTCGCAGCCGCCTTGCCGGCGAAGATCTTCACGCGCGGCACCCAATCGCGTTGCGGCTCATCCTTGATCGCCTGGTACAGCGCGACCGCTTCCAGGATGTTCAAGAGCTGCCGCTTGTATTCATGGATGCGCTTGATCTGCACATCGAACAGGGCCGACGGGTCGACCTTGATGCGGTTGCGCTCGCCGATCAACCGCGCCAGCACCAGCTTGTTGTGGCGCTTGACCTCGCGGAATTGCTGCTGGAACGCATTGTCGCTGGCATGCGATTCGAGCCGCTCGAACAGCGAGAAATCGTCGAGCACAGCCTCGCCGCAGACGTCGCGCAGCAGGCCGGTCAGTCTCGGATTGGCCAGCATCAGCCAGCGGCGGAAGGTGATGCCGTTGGTCTTGTTGGTGATGCGCGTGGGATAGAGATGGTGGAGATCGTGGAATACGGTCTCCTTCATCAGATCGGAATGCATCGCCGAGACGCCGTTGATGCGATGCGAGCCGACGAAAGCGAGCTGCCCCATCCGCACCCGGCGGCCCGACTTCTCGTCGATCAGCGACACCGACGCACGGAATTCGATGTCGCCGGGGCAGCGTTCTTCGGCGAGCGCAAGGTGCTGCACATTGATGCGGTAGATGATTTCAAGATGCCGCGGCAATAGCCGCTCGAACAGTTCGACCGGCCAGGTCTCGAGTGCCTCAGGCAGCAGCGTGTGGTTGGTGTAGGACAGCGTCGCAACCGTGATCTTCCACGCCTCATCCCAGCGGAAATGGTGCAGGTCGACCAGGATCCGCATCAGCTCGGTGACGGCGAGGCTCGGATGAGTGTCGTTGAGCTGCACGGCCGCTTTCATCGCAAGGCTGCGGAGCTGGCCGTCGGCCGAAAGGTGCCGTTTCACCAGGTCCTGCAGGGAGGCCGAGACGAAGAAAAATTCCTGGCGCAGACGCAGCTCGCGTCCCGCGGCGCTTTCGTCATTCGGATAAAGGAATTTGCAGATCGCCTCAGCGCGCGCCTGCTCCGCACTGGCCGAGACATAGTCGCCGGTGTTGAACACGTCGAGTTTCAACGGATCCGGCGCATGCGCCGACCAGAGCCGGAGCGCGTTGACGCGCTGGCCGCGCCAGCCGACGATCGGGGTGTCGTAGGCCATCGCCTCCACGGTTTCCGCCGGGTGCCAGATGGCGAGGTCGCGGCCGTGGTCATCGACATGCTCGACGGTACCGCCGAAATGGATGTTGTAGACGACTTCCGGCCGCTGGAATTCCCAGGGGTTGCCGAAGCCCAGCCACTCGTCCGGATATTCCTGCTGCCAGCCATGGTTGATGATCTGGCGGAACAGGCCGAAGTCATAGCGGATGCCATAGCCGATGGCGGGGATCGCCAGCGTCGCCATGCTCTCCATGAAGCAGGCCGCGAGCCGCCCGAGGCCACCATTGCCCAACGCGGCATCCGGCTCGCATTTGCGAAGTTCATCGATGCCGACACCAAGGTCGCCCAACGCCGCTTCGAACACCTGCAACAGGCCCATATTGTTGAGCCCGTCGGTGAACAGGCGGCCGATCAGGAATTCCAGCGAAAGATAATAGACCCGCTTGGCGCCAGCGTCGTAGCTCTCCTTTTCCGCCGTGAGCCAGCGATGGGTGATGCGATCGCGCAGCACGAGCGCCGCCGCCCTGTACCAATCGCGCCTGGTCGCCACGCTGGCGTCCTTGCCGATCTCAAGCCTCAGCTTGGCGAGGATCGCGCCCTTGATCTCTGCCAGCGCCAATTCATCGATCGGCTGATTCAGCGCCGGATAGCTTCCTGGGAAAGACTGTTCTTGCAACGCGGCAATCCTGAACTTGGGGGACTCGACCATGATCCGATTAGCGGACTCGGATCATGGTCTAATCTCTTCGTTTGAGCATGATCTTTTCGGAAAGGCGGTCTCCACTTCCGGATCATGCTCTGGATAACAAATGATACGCGTCTTGCACGTCAATCGGAACCGCCCAGCCGGTTGTTGTGCACCGCGCTGGTATGATTTTATGCAAGGACCGGGCCGATTTTGCCGCCTCGAGGCAGGGCGCTTCAGTGGTATGATTAGATGTTAGGCGGCACAACCAACATCATCGAGAGGGACACCATGAGACTGCTGATCGAGATCGCAGCCGCCGTGCTGTTCATCGTCTGCATCACTGTCACCAGCGCCGCTTACGCCATGGGCAAAAGCGGGCGCAGCGCCGACGGCCTGACCTGTGGCTTCAGCATCCCGCAAAACGCCTCCCCTGCTGCCCGTTGCGCCGCCATCAGGCGGCAATGTGGGGGCAAGTTTTACGCGAACCATTGTGGCGACAAGATGCTGTCGGCGATGTGAGACGGGGCGATCTATCTCCGTCGTCCCGGCGAAGGCCGGGACCCATAACCACAGGATTTAGAGTAGGTGCGAGAGGTCGGCCCACTCAAGATTGTTTTCTTCGATGAGCAGTCACGCCGCCAAGTCTTCAATTGCTTCTCGCGTGCAATGCTTCTTGTGGTGTTATGTAGGTTTCCACGGAGACTAGGCGCGTTACGCCATATTTCTTGACGACTGCGAGCCGCGTCCCGAACGATGTAGCGTAAGCCGATTGGCGAGATCGTTGCAGATGCCGATATAGAGCGTGCCATGACGGCGGCTCGCGAGGATGTAGACGTAACGGGCACCTGCAGCACTCATGGATTGCACGACCTCGCGCAAAATCAGGCGGTAGTGGTTATGGGTCCCGGTCTTCGCCGGGACGCGCGGAAATTCTGGAACAAATTAAGAACAATTTAGCAAGTACTTGATATATCATTGTGATTCGGCGTGTTGCCGACACAACATCTATGGCCTGTCCGTTCCCGCGAGGACTACATGTCCACCATTGCCTTTGACCAATTCGCGCTCACCCGCATCGCCGACTTCGCGCGCTCGCTGTCGCGCCTGCATCAGGCGTCTCGCCGCCAATGGGTCGATGACGACCAGATCGACCGTGAGTTCAACGCCGTCTGCATGTCGATCTGGGGCTACACCATCGACGACATCAGCGACGATCTGTTCTCACCCGGGGATCACGCCTGGCTCGATTCGCTCGACGAGGCGCATGCGCGCATCTTCGCGGCCGAGCAGGGTTATGACCTCGTCGACGACCAGGGCATGCTGACGGACTGGTGGGGCTATTGCTGGATGATCCTCGCCGAGAAGCGCGGGCTGCTGACGCCCGAGAACCGTGCTGCAGCGCGGGCGGCGATCGAGGAGAAATATCTCACCGCGCCGAATGTGATCGGGGTGATCGTCGGGCGGTGACGTTCGCCGTCATTGCTAAATATCCGCGCTGTCATTCCGGGGCGATGCGAAGCATCGAACCCGGAATCTCGAGATTCCGGGTTCGCCTCTTCGAGGCGCCCCGGAATGACGGCTCAGGTGGCTAATTCACCTCCGCCCGCTTCGCCTTCGGCGCAGACGATTTCGGCGCGACGGTCACGGGCGGTGCTGCGTCATTGCCGGTCTCCGCAGGCGGCGCTTCGCCGACCGTCTCGGCTGCGACCGGCGCCACCTTCATCTCGCCGAGACGAGCGCGGAGCTCGGCGGTAAGGCCGGGGTAGGACGCGACCGGCGTGAAGTCGGCGCTCTGGTTGTTGCCGACCCGGACGCCGGTATAGGCAACCAGGCCATCGGTGGTGGCGACCACGTCGCCGGCGCGAAGCGACGTATCGAGCGCGAGGTCGACGGGCGCGAGGCCGGCGGGGTCGCGGCCGTTGCAGGTGCAGTCCGCGCGCAGCGACTTGCGGTAGGCGAAGGCGTTCTCGCTGTCGGCATAGCGTTCGCCGGTCGAGGAGGCCGCGCCATCGATGCTGCCACCGTAATAGACCTTGGTGGCGCTCGCCGGACAGAACGCCTGGCAGAGCTGAACCGGCGTCGCGCTGCCGCGCAAGATCAGCGGGAAATATTTGCCGTCGCAGCTTCGGACGCAAAAGGCAGGGCCGGAACCCGCAACGCGCGGCGCCGGCGCGGCTTGCTGCGGCTGTTGCTGCTGGTTGAGGCCGAACGGATCGAAGAAATTGGGTTGCGGCTGGCCCTGTCGCGCCTGCTGCTTCTGCGCGCCGCCGAAGAAGAAATCGAACAGCCCTTCCGCCGAGGCCTGCGCCGGCGCGAGCGTCAGCGAGCCCAGAAGGATTGCGGCGGCAAGCGTCACGTGGCGCCGCACGCGCCGATCGGTAAAGCCCATACGCAACGCCAACTCCACCCAAGATAGCCAACGGTGCCGAGACGTCGTCTCTGCGCGAGACACCATAGGACGGGATGGTAAACGAGCAGTTGATTGCGGAAGAACTATGGAAGGCGCGCGCAATTCGACGCCGTGTGCCTGCGCGGCAACAGTGCAGACTATTGAGTTCCGATTGAAGCAGAGCCGAAGCTCTCGATTCCTGCTCTGAGGCGTGTTCTGCGCAGAGACGTCCACGCAATCTGCGTAGACTTGATTGCTATGCGAACCGGCGTACTTCGCTCGAAACAGCTCTAACTCTTCAGGAACTCGCCCGCTCGGTACAGCGAGCGGAACGGCAAGCCGGCTTGCGCGAACGTTTCCGTCGCGCCTTCCTCGCGGTCGATCATGGTGAAGACGAGCACGACATCGCCGCCGGCCTCGCGCACCGCTTCCACCGCCTTCATCGCCGAGCCGCCGGTGGTGGTGACATCCTCGACGATCACGATGCGCTTGCCTTGCAGCGCCTCGCCTTTGGCAAGGCCCTCGACCGCAAGTTTCGCGCCATGCTCTTTCGGCTTCTTGCGCACGAAGAATGCCGCGATCGGATGGCCCTTGATCCAGGAGAGCTGCGCGATCGCGCCGGCGAGCGGCACGGCACCCATCTCCAGGCCGCCGACGAAATCGAGATTGTCGTCCTTCAGCGCCTCATAAGTGAGCTCGGCGAGCAATGTGGCGCCCTCGGGGTCCAGCATCGTCGGCTTGAGGTTGAAGTAGAAATCGCTCTTGCGGCCCGAGGCCAACGTGATCTCGCCGCGCCCGAAGGAGCGCTTGCGGATGATCTCGGCGAGGCGGGCGCGGGAGGCTGATTTGGACAAGGCGGCTTTCCGGGTCGTTTTACGGTGGCGCGCAATCTATCGACGGTCATGCCGAGATTCCAGCGCCGAAAGCTCCCCGTCAACAGCGCCCCGCGTCGCATGTCGCGCGGACCCATATTCGCAAAGGCTGGTTGTAACCACGTCCGTTTCCGCGGTAGGGAAGCCTCAAATGATTGTGGGGGAAGCGAAAATGACCATCGAGCTGCACACCTGGAACACGCCGAACGGCCGCAAGATCTCGGTTGCGCTGGAGGAGATGGGGCTGCCCTACAAGGTCATCCCGGTAAACATCACCAAGGGCGAGCAGATGGCGCCCGCCTTCCTCGAAATCAGCCCGAACAACAAAATCCCCGCGATCGTCGACCCGGACGGACCCGGCGGCAAGCGGGTCAGCGTGTTCGAATCGGGCGCGATCCTGCTCTATCTCGGCGAGAAGACCGGAAAGTTCCTGCCCCAGCCCTTGATCGAGCGCATCCCGGTCTATGAATGGCTGATGTGGCAGATGGGCGGTTTCGGGCCGATGCCGGGCCAGGTGCATCATTTCATCGCGCTCGAGAATGAGCATGACCGCGCCTACGGCCTGAAGCGCTTCATGACCGAAACGCTCCGCCTCTACGGCGTGCTGAACCGGCGGCTCGAGGGTCGCGACTTCGTCCCCGGCGATCTGTCGGTTGCCGATTTCGCCATCCTTGGCTGGGCCTGGCGCCACCCGCGGCACAAGGTCAATCTCGGCGATTTCCCCAATGTCGAGCGCTGGTACAACAAGCTGATGGCCCGGCCCGGTGTGAAGCGCGGCATGGAAGCGAAGCTGGATTGACGGGGTGCCGTCATCGCCCGCGCGGGCGGGCGATCCAGTATTCCAGAGACGTTTGTGCTTGAGCGGGAACGCCGCCGAATACTGGATGCCCCGCCGGAGCCTGTCATCGGGCTCGCGGCAGGCGAGACCCGGTGGCGGGGCATGACAGACTCACGCCCGTCGCGCCTCGAACGCCATCTTCACCGCAAGTCCCGCCAGCACGGTGCCCATCAGCCAGCGCTGCAGCAAGAGCCAGGTTGGCCGGGTACCGAGGAACAGCGCGATCGAGCCCGCCGCGAGCGCGATCATCGCGTTCACGCTGACGCTGATAGCGATCTGGATCGCGCCGAGCGCGAGCGACTGCATGAGTACGCTCTCCGCAGGATCGATGAACTGCGGCAGCAGCGCCAGATAAAGCATCGCGATCTTCGGGTTCAGCAGGTTGGTGACAAATCCCATCGCAAACAGCTTACGGGGGCTGTCGACCTGCAGCTTTTTCACCTGGAACGGCGATCGTCCGCCGGGCTTCAGCGCCTGCCAGGCCAGCCACAACAGATACGCCGCGCCGGCAAAGCGCAGTGCGTCATAGGCATAGGGAATGGCAAACAACAGCGCGGTGATGCCGAACGCCGCGCACAGCATGTAGAACACGAAGCCGAGTGCCACCCCGCCGAGCGACACGATCCCCGCCGCCGGCCCCTGCGTGATCGAGCGTGAAATCAGGTAGATCATGTTCGGCCCGGGCGTCAGCACCATGCCGAAGGAAAGAAGTGCAAAACCGAGCAAAGCGGAGGTGTGGGTCATGGAGGACTCGCGGCAGGTTGCACGTTTCTAACGTGCGACGAGCTGCAAGGCCATGACGCAATTGCTCCGAGAGCATTTTCGCTGTCGGCGGGGCGAGGGGGCTTAGTGCGCTTCGTCCCAATTGTTGGCGGCGCGGGCGTCGACCTGCAGCGGCAGCGACAGGATCACGGCCGGAAACGGCGCATCCTGCATCACGTGCTGCACCACCGGCAACGTCGCGGCGACTTCCTCGTCGGGGACCTCGAAGATCAGTTCGTCATGCACCTGCAACAGCATCTGCGCCGATAGCTTCTTTTCGGTGAGCGCATCCTCGATGCGGATCATGGCGCGGCGGATGATGTCGGCGGCCGAGCCCTGCAGGCGCGCGTTGATCGCGGCGCGCTCGTTGAAGGCGCGGACCGAGGCGTTACTGGCCTTGATGTCAGGGTAGTAGCATTTGCGGCCGAACAGCGTGGTGACGTAGCCATTGCGGCGGCAGAAATCCTTGGTCTCGTCCATATAGGCGCGGATGCCCGGGAAGCGCTCGAAATACTTCCTGATGTAGGCGGAAGCCTCCTCGCGCGCGATGCCGAGCTGGTTGGCGAGGCCGAACGCCGAGATGCCGTAGATGATGCCGAAATTGATCGCCTTGGCGCGGCGGCGCACCTCGCTCGGCATGTCCTTGATCGGCACGCCGAACATTTCGGACGCCGTCATGGCGTGAATATCGAGGCCGTCGCGGAACGCCTGCTTCAGCACGGGGATGTCGGCGATTTCCGCGAGCAGGCGCAGTTCGATCTGCGAATAATCAGCCGATACCAGCTTATGGCCGGGCGTCGCGACAAAGGCGCGGCGGATCTTCCTGCCGTCCTCGGTGCGCACGGGGATGTTCTGCAGGTTCGGCTCGTTCGACGACAGCCGCCCCGTCGTGGTTGCCGCCAGGGCATAGGTGGTGTGGACGCGATGGGTCTGCGGATTGACGTAGGTCGGCAGCGCGTCGGTATAGGTCGATTTCAGCTTCGAGACCTGCCGCCATTCCAGGATCTTTTTGGGGAATTCGTGGCCCTGCTCGGCGAGCTCGTCCAGCACCTGCGCGGTCGTCGACCAGGCGCCGGTCTTGGTCTTGGTGCCGCCCGGCAATCCCATCTTGCCGAACAGGATGTCGCCGATCTGCTTCGGGCTGCCGACATTGATCGGCTCGCCCGCGATCTCCTGGATCTCGGCCTCGACGCGCGCCGCCGTCTGGGCGAAATCCCCTGATAGCCGCGACAGCACCTGGCGGTCGATCGAGATGCCACGCCGCTCCATCCGTGCGAGCACCGAGACCAGCGGCCGCTCCAGCGTCTCATAGACCGTCGTCATCCGCTCCGCGACCAGACGCGGCTTCAATACGCGCCACAGCCTCAGGATCACGTCGGCGCTCTCGGCGCAATGTTCGGTCGCCTTGTCGATTGAAACCTGGTCAAACGTCAGCTTGTTCTTGCCGCTGCCGGTCAGGTCGTTTTCGGCGATCACCGCGTGCCCGAGCCAGCGCTCGGAAAGCGATTCGAGTGCATGCGAGCCACGGCCGGCGTCGAGCACGTAGGAGATCAACTGCGCGTCGTCAAAGTTGCGCAGCGTGATGCCGGCCTGCGCCAGCATCACCGCGTTGAACTTGACGTCGAAGCCGACCTTCAGGATGCCCCGCGATTCCAGGATCGGCCGCAAGGCTTCGATCGCCTGGTCGAACTTGATCTGGTCCGGGGCAAGCCCGGCGTCGAACAGCCCACTGCCGCCGCCCGCCTGCTTGTGGGCGAGTGGGATGTAGGCGGCGTCATTGGGGCCGAGCGCCAGCGCGATGCCGGAAATCTCCGCCTGCATCGGATCGATCGAATTCGCCTTCGCCTGGACCGCGACATGGCCGGTATCGTGAATCCGCGCGATGAACGCGCTGAGCTGATCGAGGCTCTTGATGGTTGGGTACTTGCTGCGATCGATCTTGGTTTTGCGTGCCGCCTCCACGCGCGCTTCCGCCAGCGCGATCGGCGTGCCCTTGAGACTGGAGGCCTTGTCCTCCTTGCCGGCGGGCTTGTTGCGCTCCTTGGCGGCGGGCGCGGGCTGTGCGGACGTGCCGGGACCAGGCGCGGGCTCGACGCCGGAAGGCGGCAATGGCGTGAACACGCTCGCGCCGCTCTTGTTGCCGGGATCGGGCTCGATATCGGAAGGATCGATCTGGGAATATTCGGCGACGCGACGGGTCAGCGTCGAAAACTCCATCGCCTTCAGGAAGGCGATCAGCCGGCGCGGATCGGGCTCGTGCACGGCAAGGTCGCCGAGCGGCACTTCGAGCTCGACCTTGTCGTCGAGCAGCACGAGCTGGCGCGAGATCCGCGCCTTCTCGGCATTTTCGATCAGCGCATCGCGTCGCTTCGGCTGCTTGATCTCGCCGGCGCGGTTGAGCAGCGATTCGAGATCGCCATATTCGGTGATCAGTTGCGCCGCGGTCTTGACGCCGATGCCGGGAACGCCAGGCACGTTGTCCGTGGAATCGCCGGCCAGGGCCTGGACCTCGACCACTTTTTCCGGCGGCACGCCGAACTTCTCGATCACCTCTGCTATGCCGATGCGGCGATCCTTCATGGTGTCGTACATGGTGACGCAATCGGTCACGAGCTGCATCAGGTCCTTGTCGGAGGACACGATCGTCGCGCTTGCGCCGCGCTCGCAGGCGATCCGGACATAGGTGGCAATCAGGTCATCGGCCTCAAAGCCGACCTGTTCCAGGCAGGGCAGGTCGAAGGCGCGCACCGCCTCGCGGATCAGGGCAAATTGCGGGATCAGGTCATCAGGCGCAGGCGGCCGGTGCGCCTTGTAGTCGGGATAGATCTTGTTGCGAAAGGTGATCTCGGACTTGTCGAAAACGATGGCGAGATGGGTCGGCCGGTTGTCCTCGGGCATGTCGCGCAACAGCTTCCACAGCATGTTGCAGAAGCCGAGCACGGCATTGACCTGCAGCCCGTCGGATTTGCGGTTCAGCGGCGGCAGCGCGTGGTAGGCGCGGAAAATGTAGGAGGAACCGTCGACCAGGAACACATGGTCGCCCCTGGCCGGAGCCTTGGCGGCAGCGGGCTTGGGCGCGGCTTTGGGTTCTGTCTTGGCTGAAGTCTTGGAGGCTGTTTTCGGCATGGCCGAAATTTAGGGATTTTTGTAGGAAATGACAGCCTTGAGGTGCAGGAATCTTGGCGAACCGCACACCGAATTTGTCGTCCCGGGCAAGCGAAGCGCGACCCGGGACGACGGGGAGATTATTCCGCCGGCTGCAGCACGGCCGCTTTCTTCGGCGCGATCCAGAACGCGGCGGGGCGCTCGAACAGGAAGTTGGCGCGCAATGCGAGCGCCAGACGCCAGATCACCAGCGAGCCGATGAGGCCCGCGATGGTGACGAGCAGCGAGATCAGGCCGATGTCGTGGATCACGCCGCTACGCAGCAGGCCGACGCGTGCGATCACCATCGGCAGGAAGAAGGCGAGATAGATCACGATCGAATGCTCGCCGCAGAAGCGCAAGGCAGTGAGCCACTTCATCCGCGCCAGCAACGTGCCCGTCACGACGATGGCAAAGGCGCCGGCAAATCCCAGCGCCAGTGAGATGAGCGGCCATTCGCTCACTCCGGCGATCACCAATCCGCCATTGACCAGCGCCCACAATGCGAGCCCGACCAGCGCGGATAGCGGCGCGGAACGCGCACGGTCCGACAGCTTGAAGACGTGAGGCGCGCAGAGATAGCCGGCATAGAAATAGACGAAGCGCGAGCAGAATTCGTCGATCACGGTCCAGCCGGTCACGATATGCGCCATCTCGAGTCCGGCGCCCAGCGCCAGAATCGCGAGCGGCGGGACATTGCGTGTCAGTTTTGTGACGACGAAGAAGATCGGCAGCAAATAGATGAACCACAGCGTGCCAAACGGCTCGATGAAGGACTCGAGATAGAGATAGCCGGTGTGGCTCCAACTGGTCTCGGCGGCGAAGGCCGGCGCCTTGAACGCGAACTGGATCGTCACCCACAGCACATAGAAATAGGCGAAGTGGACGACCTTGCGATCGAGATAGGTCCGCCAGTCACGGCCGATCACGAGCGAGAGGAACAAGCCCGAAATCAGGAAGAAATCCGGCATCCGGAACGGCTTTGCGAACATCACGAACGCATGCATGAAGCCGGTCTCGCCGGCGGCGGCTTCCACCCCCAGCACCGAATGCATCATCACGACCATGACGATGCAGATGCCCTTGGCGTAATCCACCCAATCGACGCGCGCCTCCGGTGATGCGGAAGAACGTAGGCTCGCGGAGGCTGTGCCGTTTGTGGTCATGGCTGTCCTGTTTCGGCGCGCATTTGGCGCATCTTCGGCCGGATCGGTTGCTATCCCCTTTATTCATACAAATGACATGCCGCGCCTGCCTGCTTTTTGCCGTTTCCTCGTGGCTGGCAAATGTTCTAAGACGCTGATCCGAGTACGGAATCGTTAACGATAGCAAGCGGGTGGTTTCATGCGCATCGCCATGATTGGCACGGGTTATGTGGGATTGGTGTCCGGCGCGTGTTTTGCGGATTTCGGACATCACGTCACCTGCGTGGACAAGGATGTCGAGAAGATCAACGCCCTCCGCCGCGGCGAAATCCCGATCTTCGAGCCGGGACTGGACGCGCTGGTTGCCGCCAATGTGAAGGCGAGGCGGCTCGACTTCACCACCGATCTAAAGGACCCGGTCGCCGAAGCCGACGCGGTCTTTATCGCGGTCGGCACGCCGTCGCGCCGCGGCGATGGTCATGCCGATCTCTCTTATGTTTACGCTGCCGCCGGCGAGATCGCCGGCGCGCTCAAGGGCTTCACCGTGGTGGTAACCAAATCGACCGTGCCGGTCGGCACCGGCGACGAGGTCGAGCGCCTGATCCGCGAAGCCAACCCGGCCGCCGATGTCGCCGTCGCCTCGAATCCGGAATTCCTCCGCGAGGGCGCGGCGATCCGCGACTTCAAGTTTCCGGACCGTATCGTGGTCGGCACGTCGGACGAGCGGGCCCGAAAGGTGCTCGGCGATATCTACCGCCCGTTGTCGCTCAATCAGGCGCCGCTGATGTACACGGCGCGCCGCACGGCGGAGCTGATCAAATACGCTGCGAACGCATTCCTTGCGACCAAGATCACCTTCATCAACGAGATCGCCGATCTCTCCGAAAAGGTCGGCGCCGACGTTCAGGAAGTCGCGCGTGGCATCGGGCTCGACAACCGCATCGGCTCCAAGTTCCTGCACGCAGGCCCCGGTTTCGGCGGCTCCTGCTTCCCCAAAGACACCCGCGCGCTGATCAAGATCGCGCAGGATCACGACGTGAATCTGCGCATCGTGGAGGCCGTGCTCGGCGTCAACGACAACCGCAAGCGCGCGATGGCGCGCAAGGTTGCGGGCCTCGCCGGCAATCTGCGCGGCAAGACGGTGGCCGTGCTCGGCCTCACCTTCAAGCCCGAGACCGACGACATGCGGGAGGCGCCCTCGATCCCGATCGTCACCGGCCTCTTGGACATGGGCGCGAAAGTACGGGCGCATGATCCCGTTGGCATGGAGCAGGCACGCAAGGAGCTGCCGGAGATCCAGTACTGCGATGATCCCTATGAATGCGTGACCGGCGCCGACGCCATGGTCGTCGTCACCGAGTGGGTCCAGTACCGCACGCTCGACCTGGAGCGGCTGAAGAACCTGTTGCGGCAGCCGGTCGTGGTCGACCTCAGGAATATCTACCGCCCTGAGGACATGGCCGCGCACGGCTTCAGCTATGAAAGCGTCGGCCGCGCATCTGAACCGCCGGTCTGAGATCGCTGTTGTTGTCATACCCTGCGCAGGGTATCCAGTACGGCCGATCTTGGTGATCGGTCTCGTCTGAGTTTACTGGGTCATCCGCTTCCGTTGCGCAACTGCGCATGCGGCGGGTGATGACGGATTCGAGATATTGCCCCGTCATTTCGACACGCCGCTTCCGATCGATGCAGTGCTCCCCGAGCTCGCGGTGACGCTTGCGGCGAAGAACACGGCCGTGCTGGTTGCGCCGCCCGGCGCCGGCAAGACCACGCGCGTGCCGCTGGCGCTGCTCGACGAGCCGTGGGTCAGGGACAAGAAGATCATCGTACTGGAGCCGCGACGGATCGCGGCGCGCGCCAGCGCCGAGCGGATGGCGCAGACGCTTGGCGAGCGCGTCGGCGAGACCGTCGGCTACCGCGTTCGCTTCGGCTCGAAAGTGTCGCGCGCAACCCGCATCGAGGTCGTCACCGAAGGCATCTTCTCGCGGCAGATCCTCGATGATCCCGAACTGTCAGGCATCGCCGCCGTCCTGTTCGACGAGTTCCACGAGCGCTCGCTCGATGCCGATCTGGGGCTTGCGCTGGCGCGCGACGCGCAGCAGGGCCTGCGCGAGGATCTTCGCCTGCTCGTGATGTCGGCGACGCTCGACGGCGCCCGTGTCGCAACGCTGCTCGGTGACGCTGCCGTCGTGGAGAGCGAAGGCCGCGTCTTTCCGGTCGAGACGCGCTATCTCGGCCGCAAGGTGGACGTGCCGCTGGAGCGGCAGATGGCGGAGGCGATCGCAACAGCGCTTCGCGCTGATCCCGGCTCGGTGCTGGCGTTCCTGCCGGGCGCCGCCGAGATCCGGCGCACGCAGAATTTCCTTCAAGAGCGCATCCATGATGCTGCGATCGAGATCGTGCCGCTGTTCGGCGCGCTCGACGCTAGCGTTCAGGATCGTGCCATCGCGCCGGCGCCCAAAGGTCACCGCAAGGTGGTGTTGGCGACCTCGATCGCGGAGACCTCGCTGACCATCGAGGGTGTCCGCATTGTCGTGGATTCCGGCATGGCGCGCGTTCCGCGCTATGAGCCCGACATAGGCTTGACTCGCCTGGAGACCGTGCGCGCCTCGCGGGCCGCGGTTGATCAGCGCCGCGGCCGCGCCGGCCGCACCGAGCCGGGTATCTGCTACCGGCTGTGGGACGAGCCGCAGACCGCTTCGCTCGCCCCCTATACCCAGCCGGAAATCCTTTCCGCCGATCTCTCCTCGCTGGTGCTCGACCTCGCGCAATGGGGCGTCAGTGACGCCTCCGGCCTTGCTTTCCTCGATCCGCCGCCGGCGCCGGCCTGGAACGAAGCGAGCGTGCTCCTGCACGAACTCGGCGCGCTCGATGCCGACGGCCGGATCACGGCGGAAGGCAACAGCCTGCGCGCGCTGGCGCTGTCGCCACGGCTCGCCCGCATGATCGTGGATTCGGCCCGGTTTGGCGCGGCGGCAGCGGCCGCGGAGATCGCGGCAGTGCTGACCGAGCGCGGGCTCGGTGGCGACAGCGTCGACCTCGATGTCAGGCTCGACCAGTTCCGCCGCGACCGTTCGCAGCGCGCTTCCAGCGCGCGCAGCCTTGCGCAGCGCTGGGCCTCGCAGGTCGCTTCGTCGAAGGCTTCCGATGTCAACGGCGAGCTCTCCACCGGCACGATGCTGGCCTTCGCCTTCCCCGATCGCGTCGCGCGCAACCGCGGCAATGGCAGCTTTGTACTCGCCAATGGCCGCGGCGCCAGCGTCGAGCAGACGTCGTCACTTGCGCGTTCACCCTATATCGCGGTCGGAGAATTGACCGGCACCGCCGCAAGCGGCCGGATCCTGTTGGCGGCGCCGATCACACTGGAAGAGATCGAACTGCGTTTCGCGGGTGAGATCGAGATCACGGAAGAGATCTCCTTCGACCGCAGTGCGATGGCGCTGCGCGCGCGGCGCAAGCGGACGCTGCATGCGATCACGCTCTCGGAGGCGCCAATGGCGCTGTCACCGTCCGCGGACACCGCGCGCGTGCTCGCCGACGGGCTGGCTGCCGCAGGCCTCGACAAGCTGCCGTGGTCGAAAAACCTGAAGCAATGGCGTGACCGCGTGATGTTCCTGCGCAAGGCCGAAGGCGATAGCTGGCCGGACGTGTCGGACGCGGCGCTGGCGCAGGAGCGCGAGGCGTGGCTGGTGCCTGTTCTCTACGACAAGACCTCGCTGAAGGAGCTCTCGGCCGGCGATCTCTCGGATGCATTGATGGCGCTGCTGCCCTGGAATCTGCGTGCCCGGCTGGAGCAGGAAGCGCCGACCCATTTCGAGGCCCCGACCGGCAGCCAGCTTGCGATCGACTACGAGGCCGAGCAAGGGCCGACCATCGCGGTCCGGCTCCAGGAATTGTTCGGGCTCAACACCCATCCGTCGATCGCCAGGGGTGCGGTGCCGCTGGTGCTGGAATTGCTGTCGCCGGCACAGCGCCCGGTGCAGGTGACGCGGGATCTGCCGGGCTTCTGGCGCGGCAGCTACGCCGCGGTCCGCGCCGATCTGCGTGGGCGCTACCCGAAACACCCCTGGCCGGAGGACCCGGCCCATGCCGCCCCGACGCGCCGGGCCAAGCCGCGGGGAACGTAGTCCTCGCTTCGTCATTGCCGGGCTTGACCCGGCAATCCATCCCAAGAAGCTTTTCTGAAGATCGATGAATACGCGGGTCAAGCCCGCGTATGACCGCGTTGCCGTTAACGCTTCACTCATCCTTTTCGCGAAAATGGCAGGCTCCATTGCCGCCGCCGGTCGCGACGTGGCGGATGGCGTGGTGAAATCGGCCAGTTCCCGGAAATGTGCGTGGCGTCATGCGTAACATAATGATCTTCGCCGCCATCCTGATCGGCCTCGGCAGCTTCATGGCGCAGATGGCGGACAAGATGACGCCGGCCTCCGCTTCCGCCACCACCACTTCGAAGAATATCCCCGTGCAAACCGTCGCGCAGGGCGGCCGCACGCTGAGCATTTCCCGCGACTCCCGCGGACATTTTGCCACTGACGGCCGCATCGACGGCCAGCGCATCGCCTTCATGGTCGATACCGGCGCGTCGGTCGTCGCCCTGAACGAAAAATCCGCCGCGCGTTTCGGCCTGCGCCCATCGCGCGGTGACTACACCGCGATCGTCACCACCGCCAACGGCACCATCAAGGCCGCGCGCGCCCGCCTTGCCATGATCGATCTCGGCGGCCTCATCGTCCGCGACGTCGATGCCATGGTGCTGCCGGACGAAGCGCTCTCGGAGAACCTGCTCGGCTTGTCCTTCCTGTCGAAGCTGAAGCGCTTCGAATATGCCAACGGCAGGCTGGTGCTGGAGCAGTAAGATAGCTTGCTTGCTGCCGCGATCGAGATCGCCAGTGATCGCTGACGCGATTTATGCCTTCTGAGTGGGCATTTCCCGGCCAACAAATCCGCCGCAATTGTCGGCCAATAGCAGCCGATCCCACCTTTCGCCGCAGTCCGCCTTTGGCTATTGGCTGCTGCGTTGCCCTTCATGCTCGCGAGGCTGCTGCAAGATGTTTCCAAAGCCCAAGCCCGTTCTGGTTCCGAACACCTACGCCTACGAATCCGAACCGATGGTGAAGCCGACCGGGTTTCGCGAATATGACGCGCGCTGGCTGTTCGGCAAGGAAATCAATCTGATGGGGGTGCAAGCGCTCGGCATGGGCCTCGGCGCGCTGATCGCGGAACTCGGCGTCAAGCCGGAGATCGTTACCGGCCACGATTTCCGCGGCTATTCCGCCTCGATCAAATATGCGTTGATCTCCGGCCTGATGGCGGCGGGCTGCAAGGTGCACGACATCGGGCTGGCGGTGACGCCGATGGCCTATTTCGCGCAGTTCGATCTCGACGTGCCCTGCGTCGCCATGGTCACCGCCTCCCACAACGACAATGGCTGGACCGGGGTCAAGATGGGCGCCAACCGCCCCCTCACCTTCGGGCCCGACGAGATGACGCGACTCAAGGAGATCGTGCTCGGCGCCAGCTTCAGCAACAAGGCCGGCGGCGCCTATCAATTCCACGAGAACTTTCCGGCGCGCTACATCGCCGACCTCACCGACCGTCCGAAGCTGAAGCGCAAGCTCAAGGTGGTGGCGGCCTGCGGCAACGGCACCGCCGGCGCGTTCGCCCCGCAGGTGCTGGAGAAGATCGGCTGCGAGGTGATCCCGCTCGACACCGAGCTCGACCACACCTTCCCGAAATACAACCCGAACCCGGAAGACATGGAGATGCTGCACGCGATCCGCGACGCGGTCTTGCAGCACAAGGCCGATGTCGGCCTCGGGTTCGATGGCGACGGCGACCGCTGCGGCGTGGTCGACAACACCGGCGAGGAGATCTTCGCCGACAAGGTCGGCGTGATGCTGGCGCGCGACATGTCGGCGATCCACAGTAACGCGCAGTTCGTGGTCGACGTGAAATCGACCGGGCTGTTCGTCACCGATCCGGTGCTGCAGAAGCAGGGCGCCAAGACCGCATACTGGAAGACCGGCCACTCCTACATGAAGCGCCGCACCAACGAGCTCGGCGCGCTCGCCGGCTTCGAGAAGTCCGGGCATTTCTTCTTCAACAAGCCGTTCGGCCGCGGCTACGACGACGGCCTGGTCTCGGCGATCGCGATCTGCGAGATGCTCGATCGCGCGCCCGGCAAGTCGATGGCCGATTTGAAGAATGCGCTGCCGAAGACCTGGTCGTCGCCGACGATGTCGCCGCACTGCGCCGATGAGGCCAAATACGGCGTGGTCGACGCCGTGGTGAAGCACTTCGAGGATTTGCAAAAGAAGGGCGCCAGGATCGGCGGCCAGGCGATCCGCGATCTCGTCACCGTCAACGGCGTGCGCGTCACCGTGGAGGACGGCAGCTGGGGCCTGGTGCGCGCCTCCTCCAACAAGCCGGAGCTCGTGGTGGTGGTCGAAAGCCCGGTCAGCGAGCAGCGCATGCACGACATGTTCGAGACCGTGGATAGCGTGCTGCGCACCCATCCGGAGGTCGGCGAGTACAATCAGAAGATTTGATTGAGATGCTTGCCGCGCCCGCTGTCATACCCCGCGCATGCGGGGTATCCAGTACGCGGCAGCCTCTCCATCGAAAACCGAATGTCTCTGGAATACTGGATCGCCCGGTCAAGCCGGGCGATGACAGTGCAGGGACTTACGCCGCCGGCACCGGCAGCGCGGTCACCGACTTGATCTTCTCCATCGCAAAGCGCGAGGTGACGTTCTTCAGCGGCACGGCGCTGATCAGCTTCTTGTAGAAGATGTCATAGCTCGACATGTCCGCGACTACGACGCGCAGCATGTAGTCGACGTCGCCGGCCATCCGGTAGAACTCCATCACTTCCGGCATGGCGCTCACCGCGTCGGCGAATTTGCGCAGCCAGGCCTCCGAATGGTCGGCGCTCTCGACCGACACGAAAACCGTGATGCCGAGCCCGATCTTGTTCTGATCGACCAGCGCGACCCGGCGCAGGATCACGCCATCGGCCTCGAGCCGCTGAATGCGCTTCCAGCAGGGGGTGGAGGACAGGCCGACCCGGTCGCCGATCTCGGCGACGGAAAGGGAGGCATCCTCCTGCAATACGGTCAGGATTTTGCGATCGATGGCGTCAAGCCGGCGGTTGGCGTCATGCAGCGGAACGGCGAGCTCGGTCATGAGAAGAAAGTTCCATATGAAGAGGCTAAATCCCTCATATAGAGAAAAATCTTCTAAAGCAAGCCTATTGGCTGCTCTCGGCCGGGCGGGCGCCGTTATCCCGGTTCTGGTCTTGGCCCAAAAGCTCTTCAACTTCAGTACGTTGCGGGGCGGCGAAAGCGCCGCCAAAACGGGTGCATTTCAGCGCGGCCGCGGCTGAGGCAAACTGGAGGGCGTCCCGCAGCTCCCGCTTTTCGGCGATGGCGAGCGCGAACGCGCCATGGAAAACGTCGCCGGCCCCGAGCGTGTCGACGGTGTGCACGGGGAAGGCCGGCGTCTCCTCCAGTTCACCCTGTTCGTTCAGCCAGATCGTGCCGCGCGGCCCTCGCGTTCCGGCCAGGAACGACGGCGTCAGCCTGGCGATTTTCTTCAGCGCCTGGCCGTCATCGGTGACGTCGGCCGTCTCCTGTAATGGCTCGCTCGAGAACACGAGATGGGAGGAGGCCGTGAGCAGCCCCTCCCTGAGCGACATCGCACGATCGACGTCGACGATGACCGGGATGTCGCGTTTCCTCGCCTCGGCGCAAAGGTCGGTGCAGAACTCGGCGCAGCGGCTCTCGGTCAGGACGGCCGCGCAATCGTGCAGCAGGATTTCGGGGCGGGGCAGGCGGACCTTCCACAATTCCGGATCGCGGAAGGTGACGATGGTGCGCTCGCCGGTCGGGTCGATCATGATGGTCGAGATCGGCGTCAGCAGGCCCGGCATATGCACGATGTGCTTGGCCTCGATGCCCTCATGGGCCAGCTTTTCGAACATGTATTTCGACGACGTCTCGCGCGCATCGCCGATCGGTCCGCAGATCGAGGCGCGGCCGCCGAGTCGCACGATCGCAATCGCGGCGTTCAGCGCATTACCGCCGCAGATCTCCTCGAAATGGGTGGCGTTTTCCTTGGATCCGCGGCCGGGGACGCCGCTCACGCGAAAGGTCAAGTCGCGCACCGGGATTCCGATGCAGAGGATGCGCGGCGGAATTTTTGGCGCGGCAGCGTGGAAATTCATTCCGTGGTCCATGGTCATGACCCCGGACCCGACCGGAGCCAATCTGCCGTAATAGATTGGTGCATGGACCAGTTCCTGCTATGCGCCCGCGACCTCATCCCCATGCAGCCAACGTCCGACCAAATGATGGGCAATGGCAAAGGGATGCGGGCCGGCCAAGCCATCCGGATGTTGGCGCTTGAGCATCAGGATTGCCTCCGCGCGGTCGAACCAGCGCGCATCTTCGAGCTCGGTGCGGTCGACGACGATTTCGTCATTGGTCGCGCGCGCGGTGCATCCGATCATCAGGGATGACGGATAGGGCCAGGGCTGTGTCATGTAATAATTGACATCCGTGCAGCGGATTCCCGACTCTTCGAAGATTTCGCGGCGAACCGCGTCCTCGATGGTCTCGGCGGCTTCAACGAAACCCGCAAGGCAGGAATACATCCCCGGCGGAAACTGCTTCTGGCGGCCGAGCAGGCATCTGTCGCCGTAGGTGACCAGCATGATGACGACCGGATCGGTGCGCGGAAAATGCTCGGCCTTGCAGCTCGGGCATTCGCGCTTCCAGCCGCCCTCCTTCATCGCGGTGCGGGCGCCGCAATTGGCGCAAAAGCCGTGGCGCTGATGCCAGGTCACCATAGATTTCGCCATTGCGATCGCCGAGAGCTGGTCGGGTGGGACCGTGCCCTGCATCGCCATGCCGCGCAGCTCGGTGACCGCGACATCGCTGCGGCCAACCAGCTTTTCCGCAGCCTGCGGCGCAATGCCCATGCCGAATACCGGCGCGCCATCGCGCAGGCCCAGGAAGACCGTGCCCGGATTGGCGCCGAATTTCAGCGCTTCCTCGACCGAAAGCAGCGCTTGCGGACCATTTTCCCCCTGCTTTACCACCAGCGAGTCGCGATAGATCACGTAGGCGCGAGCGTCGCGGCGGCCCTCCAGCGCGAACAGCTTCTCTTCGTTGGTGCGCAGATGCGCGGCGCGGTCGAGAATATTGGTGACGAAGGCCGGCTGCCCCAGCGGAAAACTATCGAATGCTGACATCTATTCTCAACCCAACCAGATCTTGCGGCGAAGCGCGCTGATGAAATTCTGCACTTCTTGGGCATCATGCGCCAGCGGCGGCGCCACGCCCCACACCGGACGCGGCCAGGCGGCGTCGCTGGTGCGGCGCGCGATGATGTGAACATGAAGCTGCGGCACCGCATTGCCAAGCGCTGCGATGTTCAGCTTGTCGCACTTGGTGATTTCCTTCAGGGCGCGCGCGACGCGGGAAATCTCGGTCATCAACTGCGCCTGCTCGACCTCCTCGAGGTCGATGATCTCCACCGCGCCGGCGCGGCGCGGCACCAGCAACAGCCAAGGATAATTGGCGTCCTTGATGACCAGCACCCGGCTCAGCGGCAGGTCGCCGATGTCGATCGTGTCTTCCTTGAGCCGGGCGTGCAGCGACCAGGCGGCGGTGTCAGAGGGCATGTGGGTTCCAGTGCGGGCGTCGCTGTTCCGACGGCTTCGGGCTGAAAGTGACCTGAAATGGACACCGGCCTTAGCGCGATATCAAGGTGTCATCATCCGCGAAAGCGGATGATCCAGTATTCCTGGGTAGCGGTGCTCGAGCCGTGAGGGCGCGGCGTACTGGATACCCCGCCGGAGCCGGTCATCGGGCTCGCCGAAGGCGAGACCCGGTGGCGGGGTATGACCGGACAAGAGCGGCTTGCTTTCCGGCCCTTTTGGCCCCAAATAGGGACCGGGAGATTGGCGGTGGACGAGCCACTCGCCAACCGGGTCAGGTCCGGAAGGAAGCAGCCCTAACGAGGTCCGGATCGGGTCGCTCGTCAGTCTCCTACCTGTTTTTCCGAGCGAATCATGCACAAGGCGGCCTGTTCCCGCGGTTTGCGTCTGATTCCGCTCCGTTCCGCAAAGCCGGCCCGAGAGACATTCAATTGCGGATCGACCAATGAACGACGCTGGCGCTCCCCCAAATCAGGCTGACGGCGCCGGCCAGACCGGTGGCGCGCCCGCGGCGGCCCGACCCTACCGGGTGCTGGCGCGTAAATACCGCCCCTCCAGCTTTGACGACCTGATCGGCCAGGAGGCCATGGTCCGCACAGTCTCGAACGCGTTCGAGACCGGACGAATCCCGCAGGCCTGGATCCTGACGGGGGTGCGCGGGGTCGGCAAGACCACCACCGCCCGCATCCTCGCCCGCGCGCTGAACTATGAATTGCCCGACGGTTCGGTGAAGGGGCCGAGCATCCAGATGCCGACGCTGGGCCTGCACTGCCAGGCGATCATGGAAAGCCGGCACATGGACGTCCTGGAGATGGACGCCGCGTCCCATACTGGCGTCGACGACGTCCGTCAGATCAATGACAGCGTACGCTATGCGCCCGCGAGCGCCCGCTACAAGGTCTACATTATCGACGAAGTCCACATGCTCTCGACCGCGGCCTTCAACGCGTTCCTGAAGACGCTGGAAGAACCGCCGGAGCACGCCAAGTTCGTCTTCGCCACCACTGAGATCCGCAAAGTCCCGGTCACGGTGCTGTCGCGCTGCCAGCGCTTCGACCTGCGTCGGGTCGAGGCCGACGTGCTGATGAAGCATCTCGGTAACATCGCGGCCAAGGAAGGCGTCGAGGTCGAACCGGAAGCGCTCGGCATCATCGCGCGCGCTGCGGAGGGCTCGGTGCGCGATTCGCTGTCGCTGTTCGACCAGGCGATCGCGCATGCGGCCGGAACCGTGCGCGCGGAGGAAGTGCGGCAAATGCTCGGGCTTGCCGACCGCACGCGGGTGATCGACCTTTTTGATTCGCTGGCACGCGGCGACATCGCGGCTGCCTTTACGGAATTTCGTGCGCAGTACGACGTCGGCGCCGATCCGGTCGTGGTGCTGTCCGACCTCGCCGAATTCGTCAATTTCGTTACCCGTGTGAAGATCGTGCCGGCCACCGCCGACAACGTGGCGTTCGGCGAGACCGAGCGCGTCCGCGCCCGCGAGTTTGCCACCAAGCTGTCGATGCGGGTGCTGTCGCGGATGTGGCAGATGCTGCTCAAGGGCATCGCCGAAGTGCAGACCGCCACCCGACCGGCCGCCGCCGCCGAGATGGTGCTGGTGCGGATCGCCTACGTCGCCGACCTGCCGACACCGGATGAAGCGATCCGGATGCTGGATCAGAACGGCGGCGCCGCGTCGCCGGCGGTTTCGGGTGGCGCAACCGCATCACGGGCTGCGCCATCAGCGCCCGTCTCTTCGATCGCGTCGTCGCCGGTGCGTGGTTCTGCAGCAGCGCCGCGGGGCAGTGCGGAGCCCTCGCTGCGACCGCAGGCCGCAGCGCCCCAAACGCAGTCGGCGCCGGCGCTGCGCATCACCAGCTTCATGCAGCTCCTCGCGCTGGCCGGCGAGAAGCGCGATTTGATGACCAAGGGCGCGCTCGAAGCGGATGTACGCCTGGTGCGGATCGAGGACGGACGGCTTGAGATCGCGCTGGAGCCGCAGGCCTCGCGCGGCCTCGTCACCGATCTCTCGCGCAAGCTGGAACAATGGACCGGCCGCCGCTGGACCGTGATCGTCTCCAATGAGGCCGGGCAGCCGACCATTCGCTCGCAAAATCTCGCCGAGAAGAGCCAGCGTGAGCGGGCGGCGGAAGCCGATCCGCGGGTGAAGGAGGTCCTGGCCCGCTTCCCCGGCGCCAAGGTCGTCGAGGTGCGCAGGCTTGCCGCCGAGCCGGCGGAAACCGATATTGTCGGTGAAGACCCCATCGAGAGCGGCGACGGCGACGATTAGCGTGATCCGGAATCGTGCTCGAACAAATTGAGGGACCACCGATGGCTGATTTTCTCGGCATGATGAAGCAGGCGGCGCAACTGCAATCCAAGATGCAGGCGATGCAGGAAGAGCTCGGCAATGTCGAGGTCGAAGGCATTTCCGGCGGCGGCCTCGTCGCCGTGCGCATGAGCGCGAAGATGGAAGTGAAGGGCGTCAGCATCGATCCGTCGCTGATGAAGCCGGAGGAACGCGAGATCCTCGAAGACCTCCTGGTCACCGCGCATAATGATGCGCGACGCAAGGCGGAACTGGCGGTGCAGGAGAAGATGCAGGCGCTCACCGGCGGACTCGGCCTGCCGCCCGGACTCGGTCTCACCTGAAATGGCCGCAAGCGTCGCCGGCCCTGAGATCGAGCGCCTGATCCAGCTTCTTGCGCGGCTGCCGGGCCTTGGTCCACGCTCGGCCCGGCGCGCGGCGCTGCACCTGATCAAGAAGCGCGAAGCGCTGATGACTCCGCTCGCCTCGGCGCTGCAGGTGGCGATCGACAAGATCCAGGTCTGCAAGACCTGCGGCAATATCGATACGCAGAATCCCTGCACGGTCTGCACCGATCCGCGACGCGATCCTTCCATCATCGTCGTGGTCGCCGACGTCGCCGATCTCTGGGCCCTGGAACGGGCGAACGCGACCAATGGCCGCTATCACGTGCTCGGCGCGACGCTGTCGCCGCTGGACGGCGTCGGCCCGCAGGATCTCACCATCGACCAGCTCGTGGCGCGCGCGCATGATTCGCAGGTGAACGAGATCATCCTGGCGCTGAATGCAACCGTGGATGGCCAGACCACGGCGCACTACATCACCGATCTGCTTCAAGAGGCCAATGTCCGGGTGACGCGGCTGGCACACGGCGTGCCGGTCGGCGGGGAGCTTGATTACCTCGATGAAGGTACGCTATCCGCAGCCATGCGGCAGCGAACGCTCTTCTAACTAGACATCAACGGAACTGAACGAGATGACGAAACACCGATTCGGCATTCGCCTGTGCTTTGCGATCATGCTGGCGGCCGCACTTGCCGCGCCCGCCGCGATGGCCCAGGAGGAGGAGTCTTCGCCGAAGCCGGGCAAGCCGATCCATGCCGGCGACGTGCTGTCGGGCGAGCTGAACGCCCTGCGCATCCGTGACGCCAAGAAGGGCAAGCGCGTCGCCACCTATCAGCTCACCAGCGAACCGCGCCGCCTGCCGCCGCCAAATGGACTCTGTGATCTCGAGACCGGTCCGGAGACGTTCCAGCTCGTCCCCGCCAACGACGCCCAGGCCGCGCAGCTCAGGCCTTTTGTCGGCAAGGAAATCTCGGTGAAGGTGGATGAAGTGGCCTGCGCGCAGGAAGCGGGGCAGATGAGCGAGGCGGTGGTCACCAAATGGAGCGTGGTGACGAAGCACTGATGCGTCGTAGCGGCTCTTGATGCAGATAACGCTATTGTCAGCGGTAGCGCGGCTTGACCGGGCGATCCAGTATGCGGCGGCTTCGCCATTGATCTCGAATGGCAGTGCGATACTGGATCACCCGGCTTCGCGGGTGATGACGAGCGGAAGCCTAAACCTTGACCGGCCCGAGTTCGTCGAAATGCTTGCGGCGCTGCAGCCAGGCAAGCAGGATCAGGCTCGGGATTGCGACCACAACGGAGATGGCGAAGAACATCGGCCAGCCCGTCGCTTTCGCCACATAGCCCGCGCTTGAAGACAGATAAGTTCGCGCCACGGCGGCCAGCGCCGTCAGCAGCGCATACTGGGTCGCGGTGTGCAGCGGGTTCTGGCACAGCGCCGACAGATAGGCGACGAAGATCACGGTGCCGATGGCGTTGCAGAAATTGTCGGACGAGATCGCGATCGCCAGCGCCCATTCATTGACGCCGACCAGGGCGAGCCACGAAAACGATACATTGGAGATGGCCTGCACCACGCCGCCGATCCACAGGCTCGTGGCAAGCGAATAGCGCCGCGCCACGTAGCCGCCGGCAAAACCGCCGAGCAGGGTCGCCACAACCCCAACGCCCTTGACGATCACGGCATAGTCGTTGCGGGTGAAGCCGATGTCGATCACGAACGGCACGGTCATGTTGCCGGAAAACGCGTCGGTGAATTTGAACAGCACGACGAAAGCAAGCGCCGCCCATGCGTCCTTGCGCCCGAGAAAGTCCCAGAACGCACCCAACGCGGCATGGAACACCCGCATCAACGCGCTGTCCGCCTGCGTGGCGGCTTCGGCGCGCGCGGATTGCTTCGGCTCGGTGGCGGCGAGCGCAGTGACCGTGCCGATCAGCACAAGCGCGGCCATCACCACATAGCCCCACATCCACGCGGCGCCGCGCGGGAATCCGCTGCTCTCAAAGCCGCTGACGATGAACAGCGCGCCCGCGGTGGAGACCAGCATGCCGATGCGGTAGGCGGCCACATAGGACGCCATGCCGGCGGCCTGTTCATCCTCGGGCAGGCTCTCGACGCGGAACGCATCGACCACGATGTCCTGGGTCGACGACATGGTCGCTACCAACAGCGCGCCCAGCGCGACGAACAACGGCGAGCGTGCGGGATCGGTCACGGCCAGCAGCAGGATCGCGCCGATCAAGAGCAGTTGCGAGAACACCAGCCAGCCCCGCCTGCGGCCGAAGGCGCGGGTGAAGAACGGCACATGCAGCGCATCGACCAGCGGCGCCCACAGGAACTTCAGCGTATAGGGGGTGCCGACCAGCGCAAACAGGCCGATGGTGCCGAGATCGACCCCGGACTCGGTCATCCACACCAGCAGCGTCGATCCCGACAGTGCCAGCGGCAGGCCCGACGAAAAGCCCAGCATCAGCACGATCAGCACCCGCGGTTGCAGATAGACGGCGAGGCCGTCGCGCCAGGAGGTGGCGGGTTCGGTCTTCTCCGTTGTGGCGGCGGTCGCCTCGGGCGCGGTCATGCCGCCCTGTTAGCAGATTCGACGGGAAAATCCGCCCCGGAAGCGTGGCGATTGTAGGATGGTAGAGCGAAGCGAAACCCATCAACCTTGCATCGCCGCCACAATTGATGGGTTTCGCTGCGCTCTGCCTACTCCCCAGCCTGCAGCTTGGGTGGGGCGGGAAACAGCTCCGGCCTGCCGCCGGTGACGATCCGTGGCAGTTCCACAGGCGCGTCGGACTTGCTGAAATCGAGTTCCTCGATCCGGCCGGCCCGCTTCTCGATCTTGTCGGCGGAGATCAGGATCTGGCGCACGTCCTCGTTCACCTGCGAGAAATGGTTCTGCAGCTTCAGCACGCGGTCGCGTAAGCGTGACAGATCGTCGCCGAGCTTGATCACCTCGGTGCGGATCTGGTCGGCGGCGTCGCGCATCCGCGCGTCCTTCATGATCTGCTGCATCACCTGGATCGCGAGCATCAATAGCGAGGGTGACACCAGCACCACGCGGGCGCGGTAGGCCTTCTGGATCACGTCGTCGAAGCCGTCATGAATTTCGGCATAGACCGACTCCGACGGCACGAACATCAGCGCGGTGTCCTGGGTCTCGCCGGCGATCAGGTATTTTTCCGCGATGTCGCTGACATGCTTCATCACGTCGTTGCGCAGGCGCTGGCTGGCGATCTTGCGCTCCTCGTCGCTGCGCGCGTCGTGCAGCGCCGTCATCGCCTCCAGCGGGAATTTCGCGTCGATGCAGAGCGGACGCTGGTCCGGCAGGAACACCACGCAATCCGGCCGCTTGCCGGATGAGAGCGTGAACTGGAATTCGTAAGAATCCTTCGGCAGTCCGTCCTGCACGATCGCTTCCATCCGCGCCTGGCCGAAGGCGCCGCGCGACTGCTTGTTGGCGAGCACGTCGCGCAGTGTCGTCACCTGCGTCGTCAGGTCGGTGAGGTTCTTGTGCGCGTTGTCGATGATGCCGAGCCGCTCATGCAGATGCCGCAGGCTGTCCATGGTGTGGCGTGTGGTCTGTTCCATGGATTGGCCGACGCGGTGGGTGACCGAATCCAGCCGCTCGTTGACGGCGCGCGCCATCTCGGCCTGACGGCCGGCGAGCGCCTGCGTCATCGCATCGACCCGGCCGCTTGCCTCGCTCTGGGCGCGCAGCACCTCGCTCAGCCGCTCTTCCAGCTCATCGGCGCGGATGGTCTGGGCCATCGCCAGTTCCGCACCGCGCCGGGAGGACCGCGCGATCACGATGGCGATCGTCAGCAGCAACGCGAGCGCGAGCACGCCGAACGCAACCAGCGCGTCGGCGATGCGGACCGGCCAGTCGCCGACCGTGAAGAGAATCTCGTTCATGCAAGCGCTATAGCCGATTCGCCGACGGGAGCGAACGAAAGTGGAACATTTATGGTTAACAAGTGGTGAAGTTTCATGGTTAACAATGACCGAAGAAATCACGGTTAAGGTCGTCTTAACCAGTTCCGGATCGATTGACCCCGGCAAATCAAGCGCTTAAATCGCCCGCCATGGCCTTAAGAGAAATCATCATCCTGCCGGACAAGCAGTTGCGGCTCGTTTCCAAGCGCGTGGAAAAGATCACGCCCGAAATCCGCAAGCTGGTCGACGACATGTTCGAGACCATGTATGCGGCGCCCGGCATCGGGCTGGCCGCGATCCAGGTCGCGCAGCCGCTGCGCCTGGTCACCATGGATCTCGCCAAGAAGGACGAGAACGGCGAGACCACGCCGAAACCGCGCGTCTTCATCAACCCGGAGATCATCTCGGCGTCCGAGGAGAAGTCGGTCTACGAGGAGGGCTGCCTGTCGATCCCCGAATATTACGAGGAGGTCGAGCGGCCGGCGCGGGTGCGCGTGCGCTTCACCGACCTCGACGGCAAGGTGCATGAAGAGGACGCCGAGGGCCTCTTCGCCACCTGTATCCAGCACGAGATCGACCATCTGAACGGCATTCTGTTCGTGGACTATCTGTCGAAGCTGAAACGCGACCGCGTGCTGAAGAAATTCGCCAAGGCCGCCAAGCGCGCGGCGGAGTAGAATAGCGCCTGCTCCGCCCTCAGCGCCGGGAGCCGATTTCGCCGGACGCCTGCGCTGCCTTCAGCCAAGGTAATCTGACCCATGCCCCTCCGCCTGATCTTCATGGGTACGCCCGCTTTCGCCGTGCCGACGCTGCTCGAACTGGCCGGCCACGGCCACGAGATCGCGGCCGTCTATACCCGCGCGCCGAAGCCGGGCGGGCGGCGCGGCCTGCAACTGCAGCCGACGCCGGTCGAGCAGGAGGCACGGCGGCTCGGCATGGCCGTGCTGACGCCGAAGACATTGAAAACGCCGGAAGCGCTGGAACAATTCCGCGCGCATCAGGCGGACGCGGCCGTCGTGGTTGCCTATGGCATGATCCTGCCGCAGGCGATCCTCGATGCGCCACGGCTCGGTTGCTACAATCTGCATGCTTCGCTCTTGCCGCGCTGGCGCGGCGCCGCGCCGATCAACCGCGCCATCATGGCCGGCGATACCGAGACCGGCGTGATGGTGATGAAGATGGATGTCGGCCTCGACACCGGCGATATCGCGATGGCCGAGCGGCTTGCGATATCAGACCGGATGACGGCCGCCGACCTGCACGATGCGCTGGCGCCGCTCGGTGCCGACCTGATGGTGCGGGCGGTGGCCGCGCTGGAACGCGGCGGGCTGCAACTGACCAGGCAGCGCGAAGATGGCGTCACCTATGCCGCCAAGATCGAGAAGGCCGAGGCGCGGATCGATTGGAGCAAGCCTGCGCCCGCCGTGCTGCGGCATATCCACGGCCTGTCGCCATTCCCCGGCGCCTGGGCCGAATTGTCAGGCGATGGAGAGCCGGCGCGCATCAAGATTCTTCGCTGCGAACTGGCGAACGGCTCGGGCGCGCCAGGCACCGTTCTCGACGATAATCTCGCGATCGCCTGCGGCGAGGGCGCCATCCGCGTCCTTGAACTGCAGCGCGAGGGCAAGGCGCGCATGAAGTCGGCCGACTTCCTGCGCGGCACGCCGCTGCAGGCCGGCGCGCGGTTCACGTGAGCGGCCATGCCCCGTTACAAGCTCACCATCGAATATGACGGGACGCCGTTCTCCGGCTGGCAGGTCCAGGACAATGCGCCGACCGTGCAGGGCGCGCTGGAGGCCGCGGTGAAGGCGATGTGCGGCGAGGACGTGCGCGTCCATGGCTCCGGCCGCACCGACGCCGGCGTGCATGCACTCGGACAGGTCGCGCATTGCGACATCGCAAAACCATTTCGGCCGGATCGCCTGCGCGATGGCCTCAACGCTCATCTGCGTCCAAACCCGGTCGCGGTGCTCGCGGCCGAGATCGTGCCTGATGATTTCGAGGCGCGCTTCTCCGCGAAGAAGCGCCATTATCTCTATCGCATCAGGAACACACGTGCGAACCTCGCGCTCGATATCGGCCGCGTCTGGCGCATGCCGCGCCATCTCGATACGGACGCGATGCACGAAGCCGCACAGCGCCTGATCGGCAAGCACGATTTCACGACCTTCCGCGACACCGAATGCCAGGCCAAGTCGCCGGTGAAAACGCTCGACCAGCTCGACGTCACGCGCAATGGCGATGCGGTCAGCATCATCACCTCGGCGCGCTCATTCCTGCACAGCCAGGTGCGCTCGATGGTCGGCTCGCTGGTCTGGGTCGGCGAAGGCCGCTGGACCGCCGACGACCTCGCCGCAGCACTCGCCGCCCGCAACCGCGCCGCCTGCGGCCCGGTGGCGCCGCCCGAGGGACTGTATCTGGTGCGGGTGGAGTATTGAGGGACAACTCTCCCTCGTCATACCCCGCGAAGGCGGGGTATCCAGTAAACGGCGGCGTCTGTTGTTTGACCGAGACGCCGGCGTTTACTGGATCGTCCGCCTTCGCGGACGATGACAGCGAGAGTGCGTGACTGTCAGTTGAGCTTGACCAAATGCAGCGGTCAGCCGAGACTTCCATAATGCCGTCGCGAAACTTCTACGTTTATATTCTTGCAAGCAAAATCGGCGGGACACTCTACATCGGAGTGACAAACGATCTTATCAGGCGTGTCGCCGAACATCGCTTGAAGGTCGTGGAAGGCTTCACCGAGAAATATGATGTCGCACGGTTGGTGTACTTCGAACAGTTCGATGATCCCGAGAATGCAATCAAGCGCGAAAAGCGATTGAAGAAATGGAATCGGACGTGGAAGATACGCCTGATCGAAGAGCACAACCCGAACTGGGACGACCTGTATCCGGGAATTGCCGGCGCTCCGTAGGATTTGCCACACTCTTCCCGTCATACCCCGCGAAGGCGGGGTATCCAGTACTCCGCGGCACCTGTGGTTCGACCGAGATGCCGGCATTTACTGGATCGTCCGCCTTCGCGGACGATGACGGCGGAGTGGGTAGCGATGGCTGAGGAAAGCCCCAGCACTTACCCAAAATACCTGTCCAGCACGCCGCGATAGACTTGCGTCAGTTTTTCCAGATCGGCGACCGGCGCTCGTTCGTTGATCTGGTGCATGGTCTGGCCGACCAGGCCGAACTCGATCACCGGGCAATAGCTGGAGATGAAGCGCGCATCCGAGGTGCCGCCCGAGGTCGAAAGCTCCGGCTTGCGTCCCGTGACCGCCTCGATCGCTGCCACCGCAAGGTCGGTGAACGGGCCCGGCTTGGTCACGAACACGTTCGAGTTCGACGGCTCCCAGACGATGCGGGCGCGGATGCGGTTGCCGCAGGCTTTTACCAGGCGCTCTTCGACCAGGCTACGCAGGCTCTCCTGGGTATGGTTGTCGTTGTAGCGGATGTTGAATTTCGCCCGCGCCTGGCCGGGGATGACGTTGCTTGCGGCATTGCCGACGTCGACAGAGGTGAATTCGAGGTTGGAAGCCTGGAATTGCGCGCTGCCATGATCGAGCGGCTCGTCACTGAGCGCCACGATCAATCGCGAAATATCCGGCACAGGATTGGAAGCGCGGTGCGGATAGGCGACATGGCCCTGCACGCCCTCGACATAGAGCGTGCCGGATTGCGAGCCGCGGCGGCCGACCTTGATGGTGTCGCCGAGCACCTCGACATTGGAAGGCTCGCCGAGCACGCAATGATCGAACTTTTCGCCGCGCTCCGCCGCCCACTTCAACAGCTTGATCGTGCCGTTGACGGAGATGTCCTCCTCGTCGCCCGTGATCAGGAACGAGATCGAGCCTTTGGGCTTGCCGTCATGATCTTTCAGATAGTCCAGCACGGCGGCGACGCTGCAGGCGATGCCGCCCTTCATGTCGACGGCGCCGCGGCCGTAGAGGAAGCCGTCCTTCACCTCGCCGGAGAACGGGCCATGCGTCCAGGCGGACTCATCGCCCGGCGGTACCACGTCGGTATGGCCGGCAAAGGTGATGTGCGGCGCCTGATCCCCGATACGCGCATAGAGATTGTCGATATCGGCGGTGCCGGGCTCGCTGAAGACGACGCGGTGCACCTCGAAGCCGGCAGCTTTCAGGATGTTCTCGAGCACGCCGAGCGCGCCGGCGTCGGCGGGAGTGACGGAAGGGCAGCGGACAAGGTCGCGCGTGATGGAGACGGCATCGGTCATGCCACGGACTTACCACGCCGATGCCGCGGCGGGCCAGCCTTGTGCGCCACGATTTCGTGTTGCCCGTGCGGCGCGGTGCCGCTCGCGTGAGGTCAGCTCTAGTCCCGCAGCAGTTCGTTGATGCTGGTCTTGGCGCGGGTGCGCTCGTCGACGCGTTTGACGATCACGGCGCAAGCGGTGGCCGGTCCCGGCTGGCCGTTCTTCATCGGCTTGGGCGGCAGCGTGCCCGGCACGACGACGGCATATTCCGGCACTTCGCCGACGAAGGTCTCGCCGGTGTCGCGATCGACGATCTTGGTCGACGCCCCCAGGAACACGCCCATCGACAGCACCGCACCCTTGCGCACGATCACGCCTTCGGCGACCTCGCTGCGGGCGCCGATGAAGCAATCGTCCTCGATGATCACGGGCTCGGCCTGCAGCGGCTCCAGCACGCCGCCGATGCCGACGCCGCCAGAGATATGCACGCGCTTGCCGATCTGCGCGCAGGAGCCGACGGTCGACCAGGTGTCGACCATGGTCGCTTCATCGACATAGGCACCGAGATTGACGAATGACGGCATCAGCACGACATTGCGGGCGATGAAGGCGGAGCGGCGCACGATCGCGCCCGGCACCGCGCGAAAGCCGGCGTCGCGAAACCGGTTCTCGCCCCAGCCGTCGAACTTCGACGGCACCTTGTCCCACCACGATGCCTTGCCGGGACCGCCGGGAATCTGGCCCATGTCATTGAGGCGGAACGACAGCAGCACCGCCTTCTTCAGCCATTGGTTCACCTTCCATTTGCCGCTCGTCTCGCGTTCGGCAACGCGCACCTCGCCCTTGTCGAGCAGTTCGAGCGCGTAATCCACGGCCTCGCGCACCTCGCCCGTGGTCGAGGTCGAAATGCCGTCGCGGGTTTCGAACGCGGCGTTGACGATGGACTCGAGGGCAGACAGCGACATCAGGGCGATTCCTTCGGGCGGGGAGGTATTTGGGGCTTTTTCGGGATTCGGGGCAGGAGAGTCAAGGCAAACTCGCTGTCTGTCGTCACCCGCGAAGGCGGGTGACCCAGTAAGCCGCGGCGGATGTAATTGGTCGAGATGCCGGCGATTACTGGATACCCCGCCTTCGCGGGGTATGACGGCTTAAGTTCGCTGAGGCAGCTTCTCCAAAAACCCGGTCAGATCGTCCGTGACATGGTCGACATGCGCTGCGTCGCGGCCCTCGAGCTCCCAGTCCTCGCGCACCACGTCCTGGGTCCCGTCGGGCACCACCAGCACCGTGGTCATGCCGAGCTGATGCGGCACGATCAGGTTGCGCGCGAGGTCTTCGAACATCGCGGCCTTGGTGGGATCGACATCGTGCAGCGCCAGGAAGCGCTGATAGGTCTGCGGCGCCGGTTTCGGTTCGAGCTCGGCAGCGATGATGTCGAACACCGCCTCGAAATGCTCACCGATGCCGAGGCGCGCCAGCACCGCGTCGACATGGTCGGTCGAGCCATTGGTCAGGATCAGCTTGCGGCCGGGTAGCATCGCGATCGCAGCCCCCATCGCAGGGTTCGGCTCCAGCGGCGAGTGATCGATCTGGTGGACATAGGCGAGGTAATCGTCCGCGCGCACGCCGTGCTCGGTCATCATGCCGCGCATGGTGGTGCCATAGCGCAGATAATAGTCCTTCTGGATGCGACGGGCTTCCTCCGCCGTGACGCCCAGCCAGTTGCTCACGAACTCGCCGATCCGCGCATCGACCTGCTGCCACAGATTGACGTGATGCGGATACAGGGTGTTGTCGAGGTCGAACACCCAAGTGTCGATATGGTCGAAGGTGCGGGAAGCCATGATGCCTACTCTCCGTCATGCCCGCCACCGGATCGGCGCGCAGCGCCGCCCGATGCCAGGCTCCGGCGGGCATCCAGTACACGGCGGCCGACGAGGGATACGACAGGCGCTGAGGAATACTGCGTCACCCGCTTTCGCGGGTGACGACGCCTGAATGCGCGGGTGCGGGTCCATGAAATCATCATCACGGCATCGCAAAGCGCAGCGTCTTGCCGCCGCTGGTCATGTCGACCGGCGCAAAGCCGATCGCGGCAAGACCGCGCGTGGCGCAATCGCCCTGCTCGGCGATCTCGAACTTGCTCTCGCGGGTGCAGAACTGCGTCGCGCCGCCCCAGTTGAGCGGCTTGTCCCTGACCCGGATCGTGCGGTTCTCGGCATCGACGGCTTCGGCAAAGGAGAAAATCTGTTTCGGCTGACCGGCGACGTCGGGATGCAGGCATTTGCCGGGATCGATGCGATACCAGCCGCGGCTGGTGACGGACTTGCCGTCGTCGGTCGCCACCGCCGCCATGATCTTGTGCGGCGTGTCGTTGCACCAGGTCAGTCCGGTCGCGGATGGCTTCTGCACGGCATCGATCATGGTGGTGAAGAAATTCGGCGATTGCACGACGTCGCTGGAGAGGCCGCGGCTCTTGAGGAACGCCGCCAGCGCCGATTGTGTCTTCGGCCCGTCGACGCCGTCGATCGGCGCGGCATCGTAGCCGGCGATGACGAGCAGACGCTGGATGCCGGCCAGCCGTGCCTGCTCCTCGTCATATTCCGAGCCTTCGGCAAGATAGGCTATGAGGTTGCCGTCCTCGGTCTGGGTCGGCGCTATCTGCGTGAATTGCGCCGGCGTCTGGCCGCTGCGGCACTGGCGGGCGGCGGCGATGACGAAATTGTCCTGCGCGACACAGAGCGTATCCGTGCCGTTTTGCGGGATCGGCGAGGAGCCGTAGACGCCGAGCGCACGCGCATTCAAGAGCACGCGGTCGGCGGACAGCGCGCCCTGCACCACCACGCGGCAGGCGGCGGGGTCGATGCGGAACCAGCCCCGCGTCGCGGTCGCCGCTTTGTCGTCGATGCCGATCGCGGCCTCGACCACGTAACTCATGCGGTTGCAGAGCTTGAGGTCGGCCAGCGCCGGCTCGGAGGAAAACAAGAACGAGAAAGTGGCGGCCGGTAGCGCCGTCAAGACCCGCGCGAGCACCGAGCGAGGTGTTCTTGCCTTGTCGTGCCGGGACCTGGTCCGCGCTTTCGTTCCCTTCGCACCACCGGCAAACGGGACGTGCATGGCCGGAACAAATCCGGCGCGCACGGCCCTCGCTTGCTCGACCGCTCGTGCCATCACTTATGGATCAGCGTGCCCGTACCCTGATCGGTGAACAACTCCAGCAAGACCGCGTGCTGCGTCTTGCCGTCGATGATGACGACGCCCTGCACACCCTGCTCCAGGGCATAGATGCAGGTCTCGACCTTCGGGATCATGCCGCCGGAAATGGTGCCGTCGGCGATCAGCTTGCGCGCGTCCTTCACCGACAGTTCGGGGATCAGCTTCTTGGACTTGTCGAGCACGCCGGGGACATCGGTGAGCAGCAGCAGGCGCTTGGCCTTCAAGGCGCCCGCGACTGCGCCGGCAAAGGTGTCGGCGTTGATGTTCAGCGTCTGGCCGTTTTTGGAGGTCGCCAGCGGCGCCAGCACCGGAATCAGCTCATAGCCGATGAGCTGGTTGAGCAGCGTGAGGTCGACCTTCTCGGGCTCGCCGACGAAGCCGAGATCGATCGCCTTCTCGATGTTGGAATCGGGATCGATCATGGTGCGCGTCGTCTTCGACGCCTTCACCATGTTGCCGTCCTTGCCGGAGAGGCCCACCGCCTTGCCGCCGGCCTCGTTGATATACCCGACGAGCTGCTTGTTGACGGAGCCGGCCAGCACCATCTCGACGATCTCGATCGTCGCCGCATCGGTGATGCGCAGGCCGGCCGCGAATTCCGACTGGATGCCGAGCCGCTTGAGCATGGTCGCGATCTGCGGGCCGCCACCATGCACGACCACCGGATTGATCGCGGTCTGCTCGAGCAGGACAATGTCGCGTGCAAAAGCCTTCGCGGTCTCCTCCGCGCCCATGGCATGGCCGCCATATTTGATGACGATGGTTTCCTCGTCATATTCCTGCATATGCGGCAGCGCCTCGGACAGGATGCGGGCCTGATCGAGCGGGCTGATCGGTGTGTCGGTCATGGAGCGGGTCTCGCTATTCCCAGAAGGCGGCGTCGGTCGCGGTTCTATCTGATTGGCGGGCAAGGCGCAAAGCGCGTCTCACGCCTTGTCCCGCCGCGGCCATATCGCCGCGACCGCCAGTACCAGCCAGCTCGCGATCAACAGCGTTCCGCCAGTCGGCGCGGCCATCGGAAACAGGCCGTGGCCGGCATATTGGCGCAGGCTGAGATCGCCGGCGAACAATGACGGGCCGATGACAAGCCCGATTGCCGCAACACTCCCGATTGAACGGTTCAGCAGGCCGCGATCAACGAGGGCGATCGCTCCGAGCACGGCACTGGCATGAAACAGCAGCATCGACGACGCCGCCGCAAGCCGCGTCGCGTCGGGAAGATGGGCGGAGCCAGCGGCCAGCATCACGCCACAGGCGCCCATGATGCCGGCCAGGACCAGCAGGATCCGATGCAGGCTGCTCATCCGCGGCGTTCCTCGAGCAGACGTACCATCGCGGCGCGCAGCTCCGGCATGCCGGCGCCGGTGCGCGAAGAGGTCGCCAATACATCCGGAAAGGCGGCCGGGTGTTTCGCCAGCGCCGCCGCGGTCTGTTCGATACGCGTCGTGAGTTCGGAGGCCTTCACCTGATCCGCCTTGGTCAGCACCACCTGGTAGCTGACGGCTGACTTGTCGAGCGTCTTCAGGACGTCGAGATCGACGTCCTTGATGCCGTGGCGGGCGTCGATCAGCACATAGACCCGCGCCAGGGTGGCGCGGCCCTGCAGGAATTTATGGATCAGCGCGGTCCAGGACGCGACCTTGGCCTTGGGCGCGGAGGCATAGCCATAGCCGGGCATGTCGACCAGACGGAAGCCGGCTTTCTCCGGACCTTCGAAGAAGATCAGTTCCTGCGTGCGGCCCGGCGTGTGCGAGGTGCGCGCCAGCGTGCTGCGGCCGGTGAGCGCGTTGATCAGGCTCGACTTGCCGACATTGGAGCGTCCGGCGAAGGCAACCTCTAGCCCCGCCATCGGCGGCAGCGTCTCGATCGACGGCGCAGCCCAGATGAAGTGCCAGTCGCCGGCGAACAGTTTTCGCCCCGCTTCGATCAGCTCCGCATCGGTTTCGGCGGTCATGTGGGAAACCCTGACGGTAGTCCGTCACGACGAGAAGGTGCGCCTATTGCCCCTCATGGTGAGGAGCCGCGCGAGCGGCGTCTCGAACCATGAGGCCCCGGTGCTTGTGGCCATCCTTCGAGACGCGGCCTGAAGGCCGCTCCTCAGGATGAGAGCTCAGGTGGCTACGTTGCCTTCTTCGGCGTGAAGGTGGCCTTGAGGTTGTCGAATAATTCCACCTTCACCCCGTTGCGGTGCATGATGTAGCTCTGCTGCGCCACCGAGAGCAGGTTGTTCCAGGCCCAGTAGATCACGAGGCCCGCCGGGAAGCCGGCCAGCATGAAGGTGAAGATCAACGGCATCCAGTCGAAGATCATCTTCTGCGTCGGATCGGGTGGCGTCGGATTGAGCTTCATCTGCACCCACATCGTGATGCCCATGAAGATGGGCCAGATGCCGAGCCAGAGATAATGGCCGAACACCGGGATCGTGGTGGGGTCAAACGGGATCAGGCCGAACAGGTTGAACAGATTGGTCGGATCCGGCGCCGACAGGTCCTTGATCCAGCCGAAGAACGGTGCATGCCGCATTTCGATGGTGACGAACAGCACCTTGTAGAGCGAGAAGAACACCGGGATCTGCAGCGCGATGGGAAGGCAGCCCGCGATCGGGTTTATCTTCTCCTTCTTGTAGATCTCCATCATCTCCTGCTGCTGCTTCACCCGGTCGTCCGGATAGCGCTCCTTCAGCGCGGCCAGTTGCGGCTGGATCGACTTCATCTTCGCCATGGAGGCGTAGGACTTGTTGGCCAGCGGGAAGAACAACAGCTTCACGATCACCGTCACCAAGAGGATCGAGACGCCGAAATTGCCGAACAGGCGGAAGAACCAGTCGAGCGCCAGGAACATCGGCTTGGTGATGAAATAGAACCAGCCCCAGTCGATCAAGAGATCGAAATGGTTGAGGCCGAGCTCCTTGTTGTAGCCGCCAAAGCCGACCAGCGGGAAATTGATGCCGACTACGCCGGCTTCCTTGGCGCCGGCGAACAGCCGCGTATTGTTGCTGATGGTGCCGCCGGCCGCGAGCGTCTGCGGCTCCTGCAGGTAGTCGGTCTGATAGGTCCTGGTCGTGCCGACGAGGTTGGACGAAAAGCGCGCCTGCAGCTTGGCGGTGGTCTCCGGCAGCAGCGCGGACGCCCAGTATTTGTCTGTGATGCCCAGCCAGCCGTCGGTGACGTTGAAATTCACCGTCTTGGCGTCATCGATCTTCTTGTAGCTGTATTCCTGCAGGCCCTGGTCGCCGAGATAGCCGATCAGGCCCTCATGCAGGATGTAATAGCCGGAGACCTGCGGCGTGCCGTGGCGCGAGATCAGCGCGAAGGGATAGAGCGTCACCGGCGCGCTGCCCGTATTGGTGACTTCATCCTTGATAGTGAAGAGATAGCGATCGTCGATCGCAATCGTCCGGCGGAAGGTCAGGCCCTCGCCGTTGTCATATTTCAGCGTCACCGGGGTCGTCGGCGTCAGCGCGCCGGAACCTTCCTGCTGCCACACCGTGGTCGCATCCGGCATCCGCAACGTGGCGCCGGTCCCGGGCACCCAGCCGAATTCCGCGTAATAGGGCGCCGCCGTCTGCGACGGCGAGAACAGCACGATCGGCGGCGACTTCGGGTCGACCGTCTCGCGGTATTTCTCCAGCGACAAGTCGTCGATCCGCGCGCCCTTCAGCGAGATGCTGCCGGACAATGTGGGTGTGTTGATCTTGACGCGCGCGCTGCCTTCGATGGCGGCTTCACGGCTGACGACCGGCGTGCCGGAGGCGGGCTGCGTGGCCGATGGTGTGGGCGCCGATCCCGGCTGCTGCGGTGCCGTGCCCGGGGTTGCTTGCGGCGTCGGCTTCTGCAACTCGGACTGCACCTGCTGCTGTGCGCGCTGCTTCTCCATCTGCGGCACGTTGTAGAAATATTGCCAGGCGATCAGCACGAGGCCGGACAGAATGACGGCGATGATGGTGTTGCGGTTGTCGGTCATCTCTTCAAGGTCTCGTCATTCAATTCCGGTTGCCGCCGCTCTTTATATTATTGTGGCTGCCGCCGCGTGGGGCCGGTTGCCGGTCGAGGCGGCGGAGCGCCGCGCGCAGGTCGTCGAGCATGGCCGCGAAATCGCGGCTCAGTGCATCCCGGCGGCCGACTAACACATAATCATGGTGTGGTCGCATCGGTATGACGTCGAGCCGCTGCACCAGCGCGCGAAGCCTGCGCCGGATGCGGTTGCGCTCGGTGGCGGTACCGTTCTTCTTGGTGACGGTGAAGCCGACGCGGATCGGGCCGTCATCGTCGCGGGCGCGGCCCTGCAGCACAAAGGCCGGGCTGGTCGCCCGCGCACCATTGGCAACGGCGACGAAGTCCGCCCGCTGCCTTAGCCGATCCATTTAGAATCTCCGGAAGACGCCCGGGCTCAGGCGCTCAGACGCTTGCGGCCACGCGCGCGGCGCGCAGCGAGGACCTTGCGGCCACCGGCCGTGGCGAGACGGGCGCGGAAGCCGTGGCGGCGCTTGCGCACCAGTTTGCTGGGTTGATAAGTCCGCTTCACGGGTCGTTCTCCGCTGAACAGGCAATCTGCCGATGAATTGAGATAGGGTGTCCGGTAATGCTGGCTGGCCCAAAATGGGCCACTCGCGGCCCCAAATGAGCCGCCCCCGGCAAACCGGGCCATCGCGGACAATTGGCGCGGCTTATACGGGAGCGCCTCCATTTCGTCAATGTCGCGCGGTGCGTCAAAAACGGTTGTTCGAAAGGTCGCAATCGGCGAAATAGTCCTGATTCTGTGGGGTTGTTGGATGTGTGGACCGGCTTGAGCCGCGTCCGCGCGGGCTCATGGAACCTGCTTACATTAGCGATCCGTAATTTGACCGGCGATGGTGCACGGCAGCATGCTGAATGTGCGCCATAGAAGGCCTATATCGTGTCAGTGACCGACGATCAGCCGACGACGGAGAAGTCTCGGGCGCAGCCGGCGCACCGGCTTGGGCTGTCCGGCAAGCTTCTGCTGCTCACGATTCCCCTGGTGATGATTGCCGGGATGCTGATCTTTGTGCCCGCGATCGCCAACTTCCGGATCAACCGGCTGAACGACCGGCTGGCTGCGGCGAACACCGCGGCGCTGGTGCTGGACGCCGCGCCGTCTGGCTACGTCCCGGAATCGCTGGCGCGCCAAATCCTGACCAGCATCGGCGCCCGCGCGGTGGCGATCAAGATGGGCCAGCAGCGGCGGCTGCTTGCCAGTGCCGATCTGCCGGCTGCGATCGACCATGACGTCGACATGCGCGAGATTTCGGTGTGGTCGGCGATCGTCGATGCGTTCGAGATGATGCTGGAGCACGGCGACCAGACCATCCGCGTGGTCGGGCCGGCGCCGGGCCAGGCGCAGTTCATCGAGGTCGTGATCGACGAGAAGCCGCTGCGGCAGGCGATGTACCGCTTCTCGCGCAACGTCCTGATCGTTGCACTCTTGATCGCCGGCTTCACCGCCGGCCTGGTCTATCTCGCCCTCCACTATCTGTTCGTGCGTCCGATGCGGCGGCTGACCGCGAGCCTGATCGGTTTCCATGAGAACCCCGAAAGTTCGGCGCGAATCATCGTGCCGAGCCAGCGCGGCGACGAGATCGGCGTCGCCGAGCGCGAGCTCTCCGACATGCAGCGCGACCTGGTCTCGATGCTGCATCAGAAGAGCCGGCTCGCCGCGCTGGGACTGGCCGTTTCCAAGATCAACCACGATCTGCGCAACCTGCTCGCTTCCTCGCAACTGCTGTCCGATCAGCTCGCAAGCGTCCCCGATCCAAGGGTGCAGCGCTTCGCGCCGAAATTGCTGCGCTCGCTCGAACGCGCCATCGCCTTCTGCCAGTCGACCCTGTCATATGGCCGCGCCCAGGAGGCCGCGCCCGACCGCCGGATGATCCTGGTCGAGCCTGTCGTTGCCGAGGTGCGCGAATCGGCAGGGCTTGCGTCGGATGCCTCCATCACCTGGATCAGCGCGATCGAGCGCGGGCTTGCGATCGACGCCGATCCGGACCAGCTGTTTCGCGTACTGCTCAACCTGGTGCGCAACGCCGCGCAGGCGCTGGAGAGCCGTCCGGCGAGCGATGGCGGCGCGCAGCAGATCCGGATCACCGGTCGCCGCGAGGGGACGGTTGCGATCATCGAGGTCTCCGACACCGGCCCCGGCGTTCCCCAGAAGACTCGCGATCACCTGTTCGAGGCGTTCCAGAGTTCCGGCCGACCCGGTGGCAGCGGGCTTGGCCTTGCGATCGCCGCCGAGCTGATCCGCGCCCATGACGGCGAGATCAACCTCGTCGAGGGCACCATCGGCGCCACCTTCCGCATCGCTATTCCCGACCGGCCCGTGGAACTCCAGATCGTCCGCACCGAGCGCGCACGGGCATGAGGCGCCCTGGAACAAGCGGAAATCCCGGACTTTGACCGCCCCAGGGCGCACTTTCCGCCCCCAAATCAACCCCGAGAACCCCATCCCAGACCTTGCCAACGGGACCGGGAGCCTGTAGCTAGAGCGCTCTTTCGCTGGTGCTTCCGAGCCCTCTCGGACAGACCCGGGCCCTCAAGCCCCTCACGCGAAAACGCGCCCGTAGCTCAGCTGGATAGAGCATCAGACTACGAATCTGAGGGTCGGACGTTCGAATCGTTCCGGGCGCGCCATTCGGTCTCGGCCAGCCAGTTCAAACCGTTGTTCTTTATGTGAGGGCTGTTGGCACCACCGCATTGGCGCCGGTACGCAGATCGCTTCAGTTGTTGGCTGAAATGCCGGGTTTCGGATCGCTGCGATCACTAAGGCAGGCGCCGCGCCAGGTTCAAGTTTCTGGCCTTGTCCAGATTGCGGGCCTTTTCCAGCGCGGCTGGGCTCGGCAAGAGGGCCGACGCGAGGTCCGTCTCGGTGAAATCGGCGCCTGCGAGATTGGTGTTGGACAAGTCGGCTCCCGAAAGGTCGGCACGGCTAAGATTGCAATTCGCCAGATTGGCGTTCTGCAGCTGCGCGAATTGGAGATCGGCGCGCGCGAGATTGGCGCCGTTCAGATCGGCATTCCTGAGATCGGCGGATTTGAGCACGCCACGCATCAGGCCCATCGATTGGTTGCGCATATCAGCGCTCAAATCGGCGCCGGCAAGCTTGGCCCCGATCAAGCTGGCACCAGAAAGATCCGCGGTTATGCGAGCGCTGTTCAAATCGGCGCCGCCAAGGTTGGCGCGCTGCATCTGCGTGCCGAGGAGTGATGCCTTTACGAGAGACGCCCCGGTCAGATCCGCGTCGATCAGCCAAGCCTGGTTGAGGATGGCACGATCGAAGCGTGCGCCTTTCAGGCTAGTCCGGTTGAGCTTGACGAGGCGGAGATTGCTGCCGGAGAAATCGAGCCCCGAGAGATCGAGGTGCGACAGCCGCTTTCCTTGCAAATCCGCAGAGCTCTGGTCCGCGGCGTCTTGAGGCGCCGCCTTGAGCAGCGTCTCGACCTCGGCCCGCGTCATCTCGGATGTCGACATTTCGGAGCTGTTGAGGTCGACGCTGCGCAGCATGTCCTGCGACACGGCGTCAATGGGATCAACCAACAGCGCCGTCATCGATACAAGCGCAAACGCGAGACGAAACAGCATCGCTGTCTCTCCGCTTTCCAGTAACCCGGCATTGTCTCTTGCATTTTTGGGGTTGGTCGCACCGTCACGTTAGCCGGCTGAGGTGCGCCTCCGGGCTAGGCGAGAGTATGAAACCGGATTGCGGTCCTCGCAATGCCCGTGATCGCCCCTGTCCGAGGAAAAGCTGCTCGCGAAGTCGTTGCGCCCCTTTTATGCAGCCTCACGAAGTGAGCGTGGCGCTGAAATGAACCTCGACCTTCATCAGTTTGGAAACGGGGCAGCCGGCCTTTGCGCTCTCGGCGATCCTCTGGAACGTGTCGTGGTCGATGCCCGGTATCTTCGCTGTGGTGGTGAGATGCACCGAGGTGATCGAAAAGCCGTCCCCGTCCTTCTCGATGGTGACTTCTGACTTGCTGTCGACCTGCTCCGGTACGAAATTCGCCATACCGAGCTGCCTGACGAATGACATGGTGAAGCATGCGGCATGCGCCGCCCCTAACAGCTCCTCGGGATTGGTGCCCGGTTTCTCGCCGTAGCGGCTGAAGAAGGTGTAGGGATGGTTCTCCAGCGCGTGGCTCTCGGTCGAGACCGAACCCTTGCCCTCACGCAGGCTGCCGTTCCAGGCGGCGGATCCGAAACGTTTCATCGTTCTCTATCCTCTCGTGTTGTGCATGCCGCCACTATGAGGGCGGCAGCGCCGTCCGTGCGGCCGTGCAAACGGCGTTCACCCTCACGGGCGTTGGCCTGCAGCCTCCAGGATCAATTGCGTGATTGCATCAGGTTGAGAGATCAGCGACAGGTGACTCGCTTTGACTTCAATGGTCTTGGCTCCCATGCGCTTGGCCATGAATCGCTCGAGGTCCGGATTGATCGTGCGGTCCTCGGTCGAGACCGCGTAATAGCTCGGCTTTGATCGCCAGGCCGCGTTCGTGGTCTTGCCGGCGAGCAGCGCCTTGTGAAACGGCTGCTGGACCGCATAGAGCACCTTGGCCTTCGCCGCCGGCAGGTCGCCCGCGAAGTCACGCAGGAAAGCCTCCTCGGAAAGCCGTCCCTCATCGCCGTCGAACAGGATGCCGGCCGTCGCCGGCGGGGTCGGATAGGTCTTTGCGAGCGCCGTGTAGTCCTCGCCGGCATCCGGCGCGCGCGCCGCGACATAGACGAGCGCCGAGACGTTCGGATGCACGCCGGCTTCGGTGACGATCATGCCGGAGAAGGAATGGCCGACCAGAACCGTCGGGCCGTCTTGCCGAGCCAGCACGCGCTCGGCTGACGCGACCGCTTCGGGCAATGTGGTCAGCGGATTTTGCACAGAGGTCGCATTGAGGCCGGCCTTCTGCAATCGCGCGATCACTTCGGACCAGCACGAGCCATCGGCGAACAGCCCGTGCACGAGCACGACGTTGCGTGCCTTCGGCGGCGTTGCGTTTGCGGCCATGCCGCGACTGGAGATCAGCGAGGCTGCTGCGCCGGCAAGCAGAGCGGTCGAAAAAACTCGTCGGTTCATCATGGTGGTGTCGCTTCCTTTGATCACGAAAGGGATCATCTTGATGGCGCAGAATGGCTGCGCGGTCTCAAGCAGATCCCTGCATCGGCGCCTCGATGTCGGGTGAACGCTCATCGGTGATGCCGCGCACGAAGGCCTCGTGGCTGTCTGCCTTAGTGGTCGTGAAGATAGTCGACCATGATGCCGAAAGATTTCTGGATCGCACGAGTTCGATGTTGCCGAGCCAGTTGATCCGCGCGCCGCGCCGTTGCCGGGTGAAAACACGCTACCGGGTCGATGCGATGGCCGGTCATGCGCCATTGCTTCGATCCCGAACGGGGATCGCTGGCGTGAAATCGGATGATGTCTCGTGGCGCCTGCGCCGGCCCGGCAAATCGGGCTACGACGTCAGGCAATCAGGCGATGAGGGGTCTCGGCGCGCGTCACAGCGCGCCGGATCCGCCCTCCACGATCTTCTCGTTGAGCTTCTGATCGACGATCTGGACCGTACGGTCGATCTCGGCATTGGGCACGCCAAGCTGATGCGATATCAACTTCACCAGCAGGTCGACCCGCTCGATGAAGGGCGCCCCGCTGGCCACAGCGCGCGCCGCCGATGAGGGCTTGAGAAGGCTTTCGGCCGCCTTGGCGTATTTCTCGAATGGCACCTGATCCTTCGGATCGGCTCCCAGGCGCCGAGCGATTGCATCGACGTGCTCGTAGATCGACTGCGAGCGCTTCAGATCGGCGTGCACCGCGTCGCGGATCGACTGCGGATCCTGCGGCGTGATGCAGCGGTAATTGCCGGTCAACAGCATTGACCATTTGGCTAGGGGGACGAACAGCGAGTCGAACACCTTGAGCTTCACCGGAACGTCCTGGCCGTCCAGCTTCACCGCGTCGATGTCCGCTTCCAGCTCGCGAAGCAGGCGGTTGTGCGTCTCGTCTGCGAATGCCGCCGCCTTGAAGTTTGTCGGCAGGCCGACATGAAGCACATTCGCCGCCTCGTCCGGTGGGCGGAAGGCCTGCGGATCGGGCGAGCAGAGCGACACCAGCTCCGGCTTGAACCGCTCCCACACCTGGGCATTGGTATAGGCTTCTTCGAGATCCATGTCCGCCAGCGCCGGGATCCGTTTGAGATAGGGCAGGGGCGGCATGTTCATGATCGAAAGGCAAGGCAGCTTCGCCTCGGCGATCTTGATCATCAGAACCCGGATCGTATGGTTGGTGTATTGCGGCTCCTGCATGGCAAGACCAACCAGATCGTAACGGGAAAGGTCGACGTCCGCGGGCGGTGTCGCGTCCAGGGTCCCGGGCAGATCGCGCGAAAAGATCGCCCGATGCGTCGGCTCGTCACGGAGCTTGATGCGAACTTCGGTGCCGTCGCGATTGATGAGCTCTGCCGTTTTCTTTCGACAAACCAGCGTCACGTTGTGACCGGCCATCAGCAGCTTCGTCGCAAGCAAAGAGCCGTACGAGGCTCCGAGGATCAGAATGTTGCGCGCCATGCTCTCTCTTCTACAGATGTGTGCCAGCGTATCTATCTACCGCCAATTGATAGCCATTACAATCACGCAGCGGCTCCAGCTTTGATCTGCGTGCGGCCCGGCAAGGCGTCAAAGCGTCTCACCGGGCCGCAGAAGAAGTCCATCCTTCAGCTCGCGTCACTCGCAGCGATAGCGGTGACCGTCACGGCCAAGGAATGTGGCAGTCGCGGGATTGTATGAGCGGTGGCGCTGCGCGCAGGTGCCGATGCCGCTGGCCTCTTCGTTATAGGTTTGCAGGACAGACGGCGGCTCTGCTGCCAGCCTGGCTGCGGGCGTGGGCGCGCCGCCGTTCAGGATATCCGCATTGGGATGATAGAACGCGTACAGTCCGGGCTCCTGGATGGCGGCCTGAGCGAATACCGGGGTTGCGGCTGTCGCCGATAGCAGCGCGGCGGCCGCGAGGATCTTGAGTGAGGTCATCGAAATTCTCCATCGATCGATACGAAAGCTCGATCGGCGCGCGACTCCGCACGACGCACCGTCGGGAGGTGCACGCCGTCGAACGCGAGTTTTTCGTGTTGGGGGTGTCCGAATGCTCGGACCTTTCGATTCAAGATCTAAGCGGCCTGCGAGCGCATCCCATTAAATTCTGCTTTACGATTCTCAACTCGAGTTGACGGCGTAGCGCGAGCGAGCGTCAGCAGAATTCGTGGCGTGACACCATCGTCACGAAGCGCAGACATGTGCGGAGCATGCAGAGCGTTTTCGTGCGCCATGCCAGTGGCCGGCGACTCTCTAAACGCGAATTTAGTGGGGTTGGCGAGAAAGCAGCCCACCTTGTTCTTTGTCTAACGTTCCTTGTAAGCACCCGAAAGGATAAAGCCATGAAAGTCTCAATGATAGCGTTGGTCGCTGCGTCCATGCTCTCGAGCACATATGCGTTTGCCAATACGCCGCGACATGAGCCGATGGTCAGGAGCTATTCCATGTACAGGGATGCTGCTCCGCCGGTCGTCTTGCATCCGAACTACGGCAATCCGAATGGAGATCCGGATGGTCCGACCACGCTGAGCGGTACCGGTGATTCCCAGTTCGGCGGCTCGTCGCCGGGCACCAGCGGCTACAACTAAGTGAAAGCCGCATCTGATCGGGCTTTACTTGAAAGTCGTGACACGAATGCAATGTAGCGTCGCACGAATCTCGTGCGACGCTGCATTGCATTGATAGGTTAAACGATTTCCTTTTCCGCTTTCGCGGATACCTTCCACCGTTTGCTTCAAGAGAAACTAGAATAAGCAGCCGTCACGTTCTTGCTGCCCTGGCTTCCGCTGCCATCTCCTCTTTCCTTCAGCTTTGCCGTTCCAAGCGACCGTAAGTGGCCCAAACGCGGACGTGGGCCGCGTGTCACCACCGGCCTGCTTCTTCAGATAGCCCATTGGCATTCGCGGGCGCGCCTGATCGCTCCTCGGGCTCGGCAGCAATCGGCGATCTCACCCTAATCCTTGGCGGACTCAGGGTGAGACGCTATTTCAGCCCGCCGCTCATAACTCTCGGCGAGAACCTTGAGACGATCGGCGATCGCCGGATCACTCATGCTTTGGGCGACCCGGCGCAAGGTCTGCGCTGTGCTCGAATATTCCTTGCTCAGCATTTCTCTGCTCCGCAACTCGTAGTTTCAAACAGCTATGTAGGTGCGCGGCGCACGATCGCGAGTTCACAAGGTCGGGAGCGGACCGTCTGTACTGGAACGATACGCTTTCCGCTTGCTCGGTCGTTCGTTTTGGAACTCGTCGTGCCGACGGGAAATATGCCGTTTCCTCATTCCGCCGGCGTTGCCTGGGGATGGACGGAGGACGTTGCCGCCTCCCTCTCCCCGAACAGCCAGATCTGCAGCCGATCGAGATAGAGATAGACCACTGGCGTCGTGTACAGCGTAAGGATCTGCGACAGCGCGAGGCCGCCGACAATGGCATAGCCGAGCGGCTGCCTGATCTCCGAGCCTGCGCCCGTGCCCACCATCATCGGCACGGCGCCGAGCATTGCCGCCATCGTCGTCATCATGATCGGCCTGAACCGCTTGATGCAGGCCTGATAGATCGCTTCTTCGGTGCTGAGTCCTTCATTCTGTTCGGCATGTATCGCGAAGTCGACCAGCATGATGCCGTTCTTCTTGACGATGCCGATGAGCAGGATGAGACCGACGATTGCGATCACAGTGAGATCGAGATGCGCCGCCATCAGCAAGAGCAGCGCGCCGACACCGGCCGATGGCAGGGTCGAGATGATCGTGATCGGATGGATCGTGCTTTCATAGAGAATGCCGAGGATCAGGTAGATCACGAACAGCGAGGCGAGGATCAGGATCGGCGTGCTTGACAGCGAGGCGCCGAAGGCCTGGGCGTTGCCCTGGAAGCTGGTCTGCAGCGAGAGCGGCGGATGCAGCTCCTTCTCGACCGCCTGGATGGCGCTGACGGCTTGGCCGATCGCGGCACCCGGCGCAAGGTTGAACGAGATCGTCACTGAGGGGAACTGCCCCTGGTGGTTGACGACGAGTGGCGAGACCTTCACGACCGAATCGACCAATGTCGACAACGGCACCTGCTGCCCGCTCGAGGATTTCACATAGATGCCGTTGAGCGCATCAGGCGAATACTGGAACTTCGGGTTGACCTCCATGACCACATGATATTGCTGCAGCGTGGTGTAGATCGTCGAGACGATGCGCTGACCGAAAGCATCGTCGAGCGTGTTGTCGATGGTGAAGGGCAGGATGCCGTAGCTCGAGGCGACTTCGCGCTTGATGGTGATGTCGAGCAGCGGACCGGCATTGAGCTGATCGGTGGTGACATCGGTGATCGACGGGATCGTCCTGATCTTGTCGAGGAACAGCGCCGCCCAGCGGGTCAGCTCGCCCGGATCGGCGTCGTTCATCGTGTACTGAAATTGAGTCTTGTTCAGCCGGGCCCCGACCGTGATGTCCTGGGCAGGTTGCATGTACAGCGTGACGCCCTGGACCCTGGCGAGGCTGGTCCGCAACCGCGCGATCACCTTGTCGATCGGATCACGCTGATCGGCAGGCTTGAGCTGGATGTAGACGCGTCCGTCATTGACGGTGTAGACGCCGCCGCCGGCGCCGACCGCCGCCCCGACTGCGCTGACGGCCGGATCTCGCATGACGACGTCAAGCAGGGCCTGCTGGCGCTGAGCCATCGCCTGGAAGGAAATGTCCTGCGACGCTTCCGATTGACCGAGGATCAGCCCGGTGTCCTGCTCCGGAAAGAAGCCCTTGGGAATGATGACGTAGAGATAGGCGGTCAGTACGATGGTGCCGAGCATCACCATCAGCGTGATGAAGCGGTGACGCAGCACGATCTTGAGACCGGCCTCATAGAGGCCAAGCAAGCCGTCGAAGCCGCGCTCGGACAATCGGTAGAGCCGGCCGTGCGACTTGGCCTCGGGCTTGAGCAGGTAGGCGCACATCATCGGCGTGAGCGTGCGCGAGATCACCAGCGAGAGAACGAGCGCCACGCTCACCGTTATCGCGAACTCGCGGAACAGCAGCCCGACATAGCCGCTCATCAGGAACAGGGGAATGAACACGGCGATCAGTGAGAACGTGATCGCCATGACGGTGAAGCCGATCTCGCCGGATCCCTTCATCGCCGCGTCATAGGGCGAGAGGCCTTCCTCGATATGCCGCGTGATATTCTCGATTTCGACCACGGCGTCGTCCACGACGAACCCGACCGCGATTGACAGGGCCATCAGCGACAAATTGTCGAGGCTGTAGCCCATTTCGTACAGGATCGCGAAAGTGCCGATCAGCGACAGCGGCACAGTGACGGCGGGAATGATGGTCGCCCAGAAGCTGCGCAGGAAGATGAAGATCACCATGACGACGAGCCCGACCGTCAACAGCAGCGTGAACTGCACGTCCGATATCGATGCGCGGATGGTATCGGTGCGGTCGGAAATGACGTTGATCTTGATGCCGGCGGGAATCGAAGCCTGCAGTACCGGCATCATCGCCTTGATGCGTGCGACCGTATCGATGACATTGGCGCCAGGCTGGCGCTGGATCGCCAGGATGATCGCCCGCTGGTTGTTGTACCAGCCGGCGATCAGATCGTTTTCCGGCGCGCTGATCGCCCGTCCGATGTCGCGGATACGGACCGGCGATCCATTGCGATAGGCGACGACGAGGTCGGCATATTGGTCGGGCTTGAACAGTTGATCGTTGGTGTTGAGCGTATAGGTCTGGCGCGGGCTGTTGAGCGTGCCTTTTGCCAGATCGACATTGGCCTGGCCCAGCACGGTTCGAAGATCCTCGAGATTGATGCCGCGTGCGGCCAAGGCCTCAGGGTCGACCTGTATGCGGACGGAAGCCTTCTGCTGGCCGCCGACGCCGACGAGGCCGACGCCGGAAATCTGTGAGATCTTCTGCAGCAGGATGTTCTCGGCATAGGCGTCGACGGTGGTCAGCGGCAGGCTGTCCGAAGTGATGCCGAGCACCAGGATCGGCGTGTCGGCGGGATTGACCTTGCGTATCGTCGGCGGATACGGCAGGCCCGTCGGCAGGTAAGGCGACGCGGCGTTGATGGCCGACAGCGTGTCGCTCACCGCGCCGTCAATCTGACGGCTGAGGTCGAACTGCAGCGTGATCTGGGTGTAGCCCAGCGCGCTCGCCGAGGTCATCTGGGTCAGCCCGGGGATTTCGCCGAACTGCAGCTCGAGCGGCGATGCCACCGAAGACGCCATGGTCTGCGGGTCGGCGCCCGGCAACTGCGCGGTCACCGTCAGCGTGGGATAATTGACGTTCGGCAGCGCCGCCACCGGCATCAGCGGATAGGCGACCAGGCCGCCTACCAGCAACCCCACCATCAGCAGGGCGGTCGCGATCGGCCGTCGGATGAACGGTGCGGAAATATTCATGGGATTGGCGTCTGCATTGCGTCCTGCGCGGCTGCTTCCTCCGCCGCCTTGCCACGCAGCGCGATGACATGCGCACCAGGCTGCAGCTTATACTGGCCGTCGACGACCACGCGCTCATTTGCCGAGAGGCCGGAATCGATCAGCGCCTTTCCGTCGCTTATTTGCGCCACCTTGACCTGGCGGATCGCAACGGTGTTGTCGGGATTGACGACCCACGCATAGGCTCCGTTCGGACCTTGCTGGACGACCGCCGCGGGCACGGTGAGACCGTTGTGCCTGGTGTCGAGCAGCAGCCGCGCGTTAACCAGTTCACCCGGCCAGAGCCTGTTCTCCTTGTTGGAGAAATTGGCCTTGAGCTGGATCGAGCCCGTGGTCTGCAGGATCTCGTTGTTGACGAGGCCAAGCTGGCCCTGACCGAGTTCAATCGTGTCATCCTGGTTATAGGCGATGACAGTCAGCGGCGCCTTGGTGATCTGCTGTTGTTTCTGGATCTGCGGCAGCACCGTCTCCGGAAGCGTGAAGATCAGCGAAATCGGATCGAGCTGGGTGACGACGCAGAGACCGTTCGTGCTCGACGGGCTGATGATGTTGCCGACGTCGATCTGGCGGATTCCGACCACGCCGTCGATCGGTGAGGTGAGGCGCGTAAAACTGAGCTGCACCTTTGCGGCATCGATCAGCGCCTGGTCGGTTCTGATCGCGCCCTGCAACTGCCCGACCTGTGCTTTTTGGGTTTCGATCAGTTGAGGCGTCGCCCAGCCCTTGGCTCCCAACTGGCTGTAGCGAACGAGATTGGCGTTGGCATTGGCGAGCTGCGCCTGATCGCGCTCCAGGGCGCCCTGGTACTGATCGATCAGCGCCTGATAGGGCCGCGGATCGATCTGCGCCAGCAGGTCACCGGCATGCACATGCTGGCCTTCGGTGAAGTTGATGGTGAAGATCTGGCCCTGGATCTGTGCGCGCACCACGTCGGTGTTGTAGGCGATCACGGTGCCGACGCCGGTCAGATAGATCGGCACGTCATGCTGGGTGACCGTACCGGCGACGATCGGCACCGGGGCCGGCGGAGCCGGCGCGGCAGCGGCCGTCTCGAACGGAAAGTCATGCATGGCATAGAGCAGGCCGCCGGTCGCTACGGCGGCGGTCAGCACGACGGCAGCAACAACGACTTTCTTTTTCATGGCTTGGCTTCGCTGAGAGGGTTGGTTAGCAACCCGGAATGACTGCGCTTGAGGTGACAGTGCCCGTCAGGAGGGTTGAGCAGGCGCTGCCTGCCATCGTGGAGGCGGTTGGAGCGGGCATGAGAATCGTCGGCACTGTCGGCAGCGCTGCAGCCGGTCCGACGATGCCCAGGGTGGGCGATACGCCGGGCGTCGGCACCGGCGCTGCCGAGCTGACGCCGAGATTGCTGATCTCGGACGAGTCGAGAGGAATGCCGGTTCGAGCTACACCGCCCGATGTCGTGGGCGAAGTCGATGACGGCGTTGATGATGCGGTAACGCTGGTCGAGCCAGAGCCGCACATCCCAGACGTCCCCGATGTGTCGATGATGCCGGATGCCGTCGCCATGCCGGAGCTCTCGAGCGTGCCTGAAGTTGTCGATACTCCGGATGTCGCTGATATCGCTGATGACATGCCCGGCGTTAGCGCCGTGTTGCCCGCCATTGCCGCGGTCGCAGGCGCGTTCGCCCCGACCGCCATTCCAGCCCCGTCGAACGTGGCGGATGATCCGAACATTTGCGCGGGCGCTGTTCCAACGGTGGAGCAGACCGTGCCGCTGCTTGGAATGGCGATCGTGCCCGTCGCAGGTGCCGCGAGCGGACTGAGGCCTGGAGATGAGAGCTCAGTCGCACCCAGCGGAATTCCCGTGGGTGAGATCGGTGAACCCGTCGCGCTTCCCAGCGGCGAGGTTGCTTCGAGTGTCGGCGTCGGCGTCGCCATGCCCGTCACTTGCGCGACGGCGGCATGGCCCGCGAACAACGCAGGAAGGAGGGCTGTCGCCGAGATCACTGTCCATCGTCTCATCATGACACTTCACTCCGTGAATGAAGCGCCGGCATCGACGGCGCCAGACAGCGAGCCGGCCGAGTTCTCCGACGGATTGAAACGTAGGCGCGTTCGACCGCGCATCCACTAAATTCGTCTTTAGGAATGCAGCCGGATATCACTTTAAATTTGCGCGCAGCCCCTGCGAGGCGCGCAGCAATAGCGCAGCGCTAATCGCTTGAATCGGCGAGACTATGAATAAAGAAAAAGCGGCCGGGACCGCGCAAGCGGTCCGGCCTCTTCAGTTTCAACTGTCAGCGTGAGCGACAGGATACTCGATCCCGGGCCAGTGCTGGCCAACGTTCGACGGTGGCGCAAGGCGACCGGATCAATAAGAGCCGTAGCCGTAATAGCCGTAGCCGGTGCCGGGTTCACAGGGAACGTTGCCGTCGGTCCAGGGCTGCGACGCGAATGCGCCGACGCGCGGGGCAGGAATGCAGCCCGGTCCGCCGACATAGACCTGCTCCGGCGCCGCGACGACGGCAGCGGCGCGCGCGACGTGCCGCGTGTGTTCGCGAGCCATCGCGGGAGTCGCAAGTGTCGCCGCAGCGACCAGCGCGATCGACAGGAATTTGATTTTTGACATTGGTATTCTCCATCAGGAAGCGAAGCCGATGATGGGTGGCTCCCCACGGCAAGTGCGGATCGCAACGCGCGGTTTAAAGAGGGAATCTCCTCACGTTCGCTCAATGGCGCGTGAGCGCATGCGTGAGGATGTTGCGGGCAGGAGATGCTCGCTCGCGGCGATGTTACGTAACCGAGCTTGATTGCAACTGAAACGAGCCGCCCGAAAGTGTGCGCATTTCCGCCTGCCACCGCGCCATTCCATGTTGCGCGGTCGCGATCGCCATGACTTCGTTCCAGCGTGACAGGAAGGCGTCGACGCAGGCCGGGTCGAATTGGCGTGCCTTGTTTTCCTCGAGGTAACGACGCGCGTCCACAAGCGGCATCGGGTCCTTGTACGGGCGCTTCATCGTCAGCGCATCGAAGACGTCGGCGACCGCAACGACGCGCGCCGCGATCGGAATGTCGGTCCCGTTGAGCCCGCTCGGATAGCCGCTGCCGTCCCAGCGCTCGTGATGAGCGGCGGCGATCTCGGCTCCGAGCTGGATCAGCTCGCAATGACTGTCGGCAAGGATGCGTCCGCCGATCGCGGCGTGGGTGCGTATGATCGCGATTTCCTCCGCGTTCAGTCGGCCCGGCTTGAGCAGGATGCTATCCGGTATCGCGACCTTGCCGACATCGTGCAGGGGGGCCGCGAGATAAATGTCGCGGATGAGTCGGGATGGCAGGCCGAGTTCTTCGGCAATGATGCGGCTGTATTTTGCTACCCGAAGCGTGTGCTCTCCGGTGTCGTTGTCCCGATATTCGACCGCGAGCGCCACACGCAGGATGATCTCCTCCTCGCGCTCCTGCAGCTTCTGCGTGGCGCTGGCGACTTCCCTTGCGAGGTCGGCGGCGCGGTCGTTCAATTGCCGAACGGCAATGCCGAGCCGGACGAGATTTCTCAGCCGAACCCTTGTCTCCAGGGTTTGCGGATGCTTCGGCAGGAAATCGGTGGCGCCGGCCTCGAGCGCCTTCATCCGCACCTCGTCGGTCTGGATCGAGGTGATCATCACGACCGGAATGTTGGCGAAGTTCTGCAGCGCGCGAAGCTCGCGGATGAACGCGACCCCGTCCATCCTCGGCATCTCATAGTCCACCAGCACGATGTCATATTGCCGTTGCATTGCCGACGTCATCGCCTGCAGCGGATCGGTGTACGCCGTGACCTGAACGGCGCCATCGGCTTCCAGGAGCCGCGTGAGGAAGTCGAGGACAGAGCGGCTGTCGTCAACGAGAAGCGCTTGTGTAAGCATCGGTGTCCGGGTACGCAACGGTCGGTTGTACGAGAGAATTAGCTACTGCGCCGGCTCTTAACGTCGACCTAAGCGCGACAATCGTCAATTGCGCAGCCCTCTCGATGCGCGCAAAAGCGCGGCGTGAATCGTACCAGACTACCCATCAAATCCTTGGCACCGTATTCGTACGGGCGTCTTGCCTGAAATCGAGATCGTGGTTGATTAACATCTTAATCACCATCTCTGCCGATACTTCAGCCGAAAGAGATTCGCATTCCGCACTAAAGCGAATCACTGGGAATGCGGGGGACGGCGAATGGCTGAAGTGACAGAGCCCAAACGGTGGCTACAATTGCCACCGGACTGCAGCATCGCGTCGATCCGCCAGGTCTATGAAACGATCCGAGAGGCCTTCAGCCGCAATGATCGGCTGGAGATCGACTGCTCCGCCGTCGACAAGGCCGACGTCACCTCGATCCAGCTTCTGCTTTCCACCGCGGAGACCGGCAAGGCGCAGGGCCGGCCGGTGGTGCTGACCGCGTTCTCGCAAAGCCTTCGCAACACCCTTCGCCGCGCCGGCTTCTCCAGCGAGGCGATGATCGACCAGCATTTTCACAAGAAAGACGGCGTGTGATGGCTACAGTCCTGACGGTCGACGATTCCCCCAGCATCCGCCAGATGATCAAGGTCGTGCTCGAGCCGGCCGGTCATAACGTGATCGAGGCCGGTGACGGCGCGCAGGGCCTGGCGAAGGCGCAGGCGGGCAAGCTTGATCTCGTGATCACCGACCTGAACATGCCTGTCATGAACGGCCTCGAACTGATACGGGCGCTACGCAAGCTGCCGTCGCAGGTCGGCCTGCCGATCGTCTTCCTCACCACCGAGTCCAACGACGCGCTGAAGCAGGAAGCCAAGAGCGCCGGCGCCACCGGGTGGATCACCAAGCCTTTCAAGCCCGAGCAATTGCTCGCGGTGGTCAACAAGCTGGTGCGGTCGTGAGCAGCATGGACCCGACGGAGATATTCCGTCAGGAGGCGAGCGAACTCTTCGAAACCCTCGAAGGGGCCTTGCTGGATCTCGGCCTGCGTCCCGATGACCGCGAGCTGGTCGATTCGGCGTTCCGCGCCCTGCACACCATCAAGGGCTCCGGCGCGATGTTCGGCTTCGACAAGGTCGCCGCGTTCACCCACGAGTTCGAGACGGCCTTCGAACTGGTCCGCAAGGGCGAGATCAAGCCGACGCAGGAACTGATCGCGGTCGCGCTGGCCGCAAAGGATTACATCCGCGCCCTGATCGAAGCGCCCGATAGCGCCGACCCGATCATCGGCGACGCCATCCTGGATGATCTGAAGCGCTTCGTTTCACCCCTCGGTCCAGTCCTGCCGGCCGAACCCGGCGTCGAAACACCGGTGGTCAGCGAGAGCCGGCCGGCGGGCTGGCAACTGCGCCTCGAATTTGAGTCGCATATTCTGCGCAACGGCTCCAATCCGCTCGACCTCCTGGATGATCTCTGCAAGCTCGGCCCCTGCTTCGTCGTGCCGCTCACCGATGGCGTGCCGCTGTTGGACGAGCTGGAGCCGGAGGATTGCTACCTGAAATGGGACGTCACGCTGCATAGCGGCTGCGACAAGGCCGCCATCGACGACGTCTTCATGTTCGTGCAGGACGAGATGAAGCTGACGTTGGTGCCGCTGGCGCAGGTCGAGCGCGCAGCGCCGGCGCTTGCAATGCCCGTTGCGGAAGTTGAGCCGGCGGCGCCTCCGGCCCCAGCTCCGGCCGCCGCCGTGAGCCCGGCTGCGGCAGAGCCGTCGACTCCTCCGGAGCGGAAGCGCGAGGAGCCGAAGCGCGCCGAAGAGCGCGGCATCGCCACCGTCCGCGTGCAGGCCGAACGGCTCGACGAGCTGATGGATCGCGTCGGCGAGCTCGTCATTGCCCAGGCACGGCTCAGCCAGTTGGCCGCGGCCGGCTCCGATCTCTCGATCAAGATGATCGCGGAGGAGATCGAGCGTCTGGCGGCGAGCCTGCGCGACACCACCATGGGCGCGCGGATGGTCCCGATCGGCTCGCTGTTCGGGCGCTTCCGAAGGCTGGTGCATGACCTGTCCCGCGACCTTGGCAAGCCGGTCGAGTTCGTCACCTCGGGCGAGGATACCGAGCTCGACAAGACCATGATCGAATGTCTCGCCGATCCGCTCGTGCACCTGATCCGCAACGCGATCGATCACGGCATCGAGGATTCCGAGACGCGCGCGACAGCCGGCAAGACCGAGAAGGGGCGGATCGAACTGCAAGCGATCCATTCCGGCGCACAGGTGCTCGTCACCGTCAGGGACAACGGCGGCGGTCTCAACACCGCGCGCATTCGCGCCAAGGCGGAAGAGCAAGGATTGATCGCGCCCGGCGCGGCGATGTCGGATCACGAGATCCATCAATTCCTGTTCCATCCGGGGTTTTCGACCGCGCAGACCATCTCGGCGCTGTCCGGCCGCGGCGTCGGCATGGATGTGGTCAAGCGCACCATCGAGAACATGCGCGGTTCGATCGATCTGTCGACCAAGGCCGGCGAGGGAACGTGCGTCACACTGCGCCTGCCGCTGACCCTTGCGATCATCGAGGGACTGCTGATCCGGGTCGGCGAGGGGCGCTACATCATTCCGCTGCCGGCGGTCGAGGAATGCGTCGAGCTCACGGCGGAGGACGAACGCTCGCGCGGGCGCAATTTCCTCAACGTGCGCGGCAACCTCGTGCCCTTCCTCAGGCTGCGCGAGATTCTCGACGTATCAGGTTCGCCCGGACAGCATCAGAAGACGATCATCATCTCGACCGGCGAGACGCGGGTCGGGCTGGTTGCCGACCAGATCATCGGCAATCACCAGACCGTCATCAAGTCGCTTTCGAAGCTGCATTCGGACGTCACGATCTTTTCCGGCGCGACCATCCTGGGCGACGGCAGCGCGGCGCTCATTCTCGACGTGGTGCAGCTCGTCGGGTTGGCGCAGTTGCGCGCGGAAAAGCAGCAGATGAACGAGGCGGCATAGATGGCAGCGGATCGGCAGCAAGGCACCGAGACCGTCCAAGACGGCTCGATGCAGGTGGTCATGATCGGGCTCGGCGGCGAAAAATTCGCGCTCGATGCCGGTTTGGTGCGCGAGATCATCGATCCGGTCCCTGCAACGAAAGTGGCGGGCGCGCGGTCGTTCGTGCCGAGCGTCATCAATGTGCGCGGCAACGTCATTCCGCTGGCCGACCTGCGCATCCGTTTCGGAATGCCGCAGACCGAAGACTCCGCGGACACGCGGATCGTGGTGATCGAGGTCGGCATCGACAACGAGCCGGTTCTGCTCGGCGTCACCGCCGACAAGGTCTACGAGGTCACCGAGATCTCGCGGACCGACGTGCAGCAGACGCCGCGCGTGGGCATGCATTGGAAGCCGGAATTCATCCGCTTCATCACCAAGTGGCGTGAAGAGTTCGTCATCGTACCGAACATGGAACGTATCCTGAATTGAGGAAGTCTCGGGGGCGAGACTTGAGGGGCTGAAAATGAGATTCACTGTCAAGGCGAAGTTGGCCAGTGCCTTCGGCGCGATCATCCTGCTGTCCGCGGCGAGCGGCGCCGTGGCCTATATGAAGCTCAACGAGCTGACGGCGACGACGGAGAGTCTGGTGGCCCGCGCCGGCCGGATGGAAAAGGCGGCCGAGCTCGAAAAGAGCATGCTGCTGCAGGTCAGGGCCGAGAAGAACATGATCATGGCGCCCGAGAGCGACATGGAGCGGTTTTCGACCGAGATCGGCAGGATCCGCGAATCCATGCTGAAGACAAAGGACGAGATCCACGCGACAGCCAGCGAGCAAGGCAAGCGGCTGATCGAGAACTTTTCTACCAGCTACGCAAAAGTGAATTCGGTCCAGGACGAGACGCTCAAGCTCGCGAGAACGGACCGGCCAAAGGCCGCCGAGCGGTCGATGACCATCGTCCGCGAGGCGGTCCGCGAAACCATGGAGGCGGCCGACGCCTATATCGCCTACGCGAAGAAAGCGATGACGGAGCAGGTCGAGCAGGCGAGGGAGGACGGCCGCCGCGCCAGCATGATCCTGATCAGCCTGGTTCTCGTCTCGCTCGTTATCGGCGTCGCGGCGGCGCTCTGGATTTCGATCAGCATCAGCCGCTCGCTGGGCCGTGCGGTCGGCCTGGCCGGCGCCGTCGCCGGGGGCGATCTCAGCCAGACCATCAATGTCTCCAGCAACGACGAAATCGGCGATCTCGTGAAGTCGCTGAACGCGATGGTGGAAAAGCTGCGCCAGATCGTGTCGGAAGCGCTGACCGCGGCGCAGAACGTCTCGGCCGGCAGCCAGGAACTCTCCGCCAGCGCCGAGCAGTTGTCGCAAGGCGCCACCGAGCAGGCCTCGGCAGGCGAGGAGGCCTCCTCCTCGATGGAAGAAATGGCGGCCAATGTGAAGCAGAACGCCGAGAACGCCAACCAGACCGAGAAGATCGCGGCGCAATCGGCGAAGGATGCGGAGGCAAGCGGCGCCGCCGTGCGTCGTGCGGTCGAGGCGATGCAGACGATCGCGGAAAAGATCACCATCGTGCAGGAGATCGCGCGTCAGACCGATCTGCTCGCCCTGAACGCCGCGGTCGAGGCCGCGCGCGCCGGCGAGCACGGCAAGGGCTTTGCGGTGGTGGCGTCCGAAGTCCGCAAGCTTGCCGAACGCAGCCAGGCGGCGGCAGCCGAGATCGGCATGCTCTCGGCGGAGACCGCCAAGGTCGCCCAGGAAGCCGGCGGCATGCTCACCAAACTGGTGCCGGACATCAAGAAGACGGCGGACCTGGTCCAGGAAATCACCGCGGCCTGCCGCGAGCAGGACGTCGGCTCGGCGCAGATCAACCAGGCGATCCAGCAACTCGACAAGGTGGGCCAGCAGAACGCCAGCGCGTCCGAGCAGGTTTCCTCGACCTCGGAAGAACTCGCCTCGCAGGCCGAGCAGTTGCAGTCGACGATCGCCTTCTTCCGCATCGACCATGGCCGCAAGGCGGCCACCGCGCCGATCGACAAGGCCGTCAGCCAGTTGCGGGCCAAGGCCGCGACGATGGCGGCTGCCGATCGCGGCGCCAGGAAGCCGCCGGTTGCTGAAACGAAGCCGCAAGCCCGTCGCGCGCTCAAGGTTGCGAATGGCGGCGGTTTCGCCTTCGCATTGGACGAGGATGAGGACGATCGCGACGCTGACTTTCAGCGCTAAAGGGTGAAGCGTGAGTTAGGGGGTTAGCAGGCCGGATCGTTCGCGGTCCGACCGATAATTCGAGCATTTCTTTTGGGGGCTGAAATGAGACTTACCGTCAAAGCAAAGCTGGCCGGCGCCTTTGGCCTTGTCATCCTGTTGTCCATGGTCGCGGGCGCGGTCGGCTACATCAAGCTCGGCGACATGGTCAGCACCGCCGAGACTCTCGTTTCGCGGGCCGGACGCATGGACAAGGCTGCCGAGCTTGAAAAGGGCATCCTGCTTCAGGTGCGGGCGGAGAAGAACGCCATCATCGCTCCGGAAAAGGACTACGATCAGTTCGTCGCCGAGTTGGCGAAGATTCGCGAGCCGCTGTTCAAGACCAGAGACGAGATCTATGCCGGAGCGACCGACAGAGGCAAAAAGCTGATCGATGGCTTTTCGGCCGCCTACGTCAAGATGAATGCCTATCAGGACGAGACGGTTCGCCTCGCCAAGGTCGACAAGCTGGCGGCGACCGACCGTTCGATGAACGATGGCCGCAAGGTCGTGTCTGACGCACTGGCGGCCGCAAATGCTTACATCTCTCTCGTGAAGCAGGCCATGGCCGAGCAGACCGAGCAGGCAAGGCAGGATGGAGCGCGCGCCGAAATGCTGCTGATCATCCTGGTGATCACCTCGTTCGTGATCGCCGTGGCGGCGGCGACCTGGATTGCGCTTAACATCAGCCGCGGGCTCAGCCGAGCCGTGAATCTCGCCGATGCGGTTGCGATCGGCGACCTCAGCCAGAAGATCGACGTCGTCAGCAATGACGAGATCGGCGATCTCGTCAAGGCGCTGAATGCGATGACGGTCAACCTGAACGGAACGGCAGCCATCGCCAACGAGATCGCGCAAGGTAATCTCACCGTCGACGCCAAGCGCCTGTCGGACAAGGACACGCTCGGCATGGCTCTCGAGCGCATGGTCGAGAAGCTGCGCATGATCGTCGCCGAAGCGCTGACGGCGGCGCAGAACGTCTCGGCCGGCAGCCAGGAACTCTCGGCCAGCGCCGAACAGCTCTCGCAAGGCGCCACCGAGCAGGCGTCCTCGGCCGAAGAAGCGTCCTCCTCGATGGAAGAAATGGCGGCCAATGTGAAGCAGAACGCCGAGAACGCCAACCAGACCGAGAAGATCGCGGCGCAGTCGGCCAAGGATGCGGAAGCGAGCGGTGGTGCGGTCGGCCGCGCCGTCCAGGCGATGCAGACGATCGCGGAAAAGATCACCATCGTGCAGGAGATCGCGCGCCAGACCGACCTCCTGGCGCTGAACGCCGCCGTCGAGGCAGCCCGTGCCGGCGAACACGGCAAGGGCTTTGCGGTGGTCGCGTCCGAAGTCCGCAAGCTCGCCGAGCGCAGCCAGGCGGCGGCAGCCGAGATCGGCACGCTTTCGGCGGAGAGCGTGAAGGTGGCGCAGGAAGCCGGCGGCATGCTGGCCAAGCTGGTGCCTGACATCAAGAAGACGGCGGAGCTGGTGGAGGAGATCACCGCGGCCTGCCGCGAACAGGATGTCGGCTCGGCGCAGATCAACCAGGCGATCCAGCAGCTCGACAAGGTCGGCCAGCAGAACGCCAGCGCATCCGAGCAGGTTTCCTCGACCTCGGAAGAGCTCGCCTCCCAGGCCGAGCAGTTGCAGTCGACGATCGCCTATTTCCGTATCGACCAGGCAAAGGACAGGCCCGCAGCGGCGATGCCGATCGACAGGGCCGTCGGCCAGCTCCGCGCCAAAGCCGCGACCATGGCGGCCGTTGACCGCAACGGCAAGAAGCCAGCCGCCAAGCCGGTGCGCGCGCACAAGGCGGCCGCCGCCGGCGGCGGCGGCTTCGCCTTCGCGATGGAAGACGGCGAGGATGATCGCGACGCGGATTTTCAGCGCTAGAGCATGATCCTGAGAAACGGGAACCGGTTTTCCGAAAAGAACATGCTCAGAAACGGAACACGCGGGACCGGTTCTTCAAGGCCGGTCCCTGCGATCTCTGACCGGAAGGACGGAACATGGCCAGCACGGCTCAATATCTGACGCTCGGTCTCGCCGGGGAGACCTTCGGCATCAGCATCTGCAACGTTCGTGAAATCCTCGACATGCGCCCGATTTCGCGTCTGCCGCACGCGCCGCATTTCATGCTCGGCATGATCGACGTGCGTGGGAGTGGCTATCCGATTGTCGACCTCAGGCTGAAGCTCGATCTGCCGAGCGTGCCGGCAACGGAGGCGACCCGCATCATCATCCTGGACGTGCCGATGAAAGACCGCCTGGTCGGCGTCGGCTTCGTGGCGGATTGCGTGTTCGAGGTCACCGACATCGACGAGGATTCGATTGGTCCCGTGCCCTCGGTCGGCGGACGCTGGCAATCCGACTACATCGCGGGCATCGGACGCAAGGGAGAAAAGTTCGTCATCATCTTCGACCTCGCGCGATTGATGGCCGATGCGGAAGTGCCCGCCGAGGAAGTCGGGATCGACGCATCGGCCGCAGCTTAAGCTTGCGAAATCGGCGATGCTGGGGGCCGGGATACATCTATCCGATCGTCAATTCCGCACGATCGCTGAATTGATCGAGGGGCAGGTGGGCATCAAGCTGCCTGCCGGCAAGCGCCTGATGCTGGAAGGGCGGCTGCACAAGCGCGTCCGCGCGCTCAATTATTCCGGGCTCAACGAATATGTGGAGCAACTGTTCGACAAAAACCTGCCTGACAACGAGCTCACACATCTGATTGATGTGGTCACGACCAACAAGACGGATTTCTTCCGCGAGCCGGCGCATTTCACGTTCCTGAAGGAGGTCGCGGTACCGGTGCTCTTGAAGCCTCGCGGCCGCGGATCGCACGGCCTGAAGATATGGAGCGCGGCCTGCTCGACCGGCATGGAAGCCTATACGACCGCAATGGTTCTCGACGACATGACGAGATCCGGCACCAGATTCCAGTTTCGTATCCTCGGCACCGATATCTCGACCGCGGTCCTGCGGCTTGCCAAGACTGCGATCTATACGCGCGACGTTATCGCACCGGTCCCTTCCGAGTTCGTGAAGCGCTACTTCCTGTCGTCGAAAGACCGCTCGCGCAACGAGGTGCGCGTGGTGCCGGAACTGCGGCGACTGACGAATTTCATGCGGATGAATTTGATGGATTCAAGCTATCCCGTGGACCGTGACGTCGACATCATCTTCTGCCGGAACGTCCTGATCTATTTCGACCGGCAGACGCAGCGCAAGGTGGTCGATCAGCTTTGCTCCCATCTGCGGCCGGGAGGCTATCTGATGGTGGGACATTCCGAATCGATGATCCACAATACGGTGCCGGCATTGAAGCAGGTTCAGCCAACCATCTTTAGAGTGTAGCAACGTGGAGCGCACGGCAATGCCCAGGCAGAAACTTCGCGTGCTGATCGTGGACGATTCGGCGTCCGTGCGCCAAATCCTCACGACCATCCTGAGCGAGGATCCCGAGATCGAGGTGATGGCGACCGCATCCGATCCGTTCGCCGCGGCACGCCGGCTGCAGAACGAATTGCCCGACGTGATCATCCTCGACATCGAGATGCCGCGCATGGATGGCATCACGTTCCTCCGCAAGATCATGGCGCAGCGCCCGATCCCGGTGATCATCTGCTCTTCGCTCACCGAAGAGGGCTCCGATCAGATGTTCGAAGCCTTCGAAGCCGGCGCAGTCGATATCGTTCCCAAGCCGCGGATCGATACCCGGCAGGCGCTGCTGGAATGTTCGACCCGGCTGCGCGAAGCCGTGAAATCGGCGGCGCGTGCGCGCGTGCGTCCACGCCTGCAACGGCGCATCGTCGAGAAGAAGCTGACTGCGGATGCCATCATCCCGCCACCGATCCAGGGACGTTCGCGGCCGACCACCGAACGCATCGTCTGCATCGGCGTCTCGACCGGCGGCACCGAAGCGCTGCTCGACGTGCTGGAGGCGCTGCCGCCGAACGGTCCGGGGATCCTGATCGTCCAGCACATGCCGCAGGGCTTCACCGCCGCATTTGCGAGGCGTCTCGACGGCGCGTGCCAGATCGCGGTGAAAGAGGCGGAGGATGGCGAGCCGGTGCAGCCGGGCTGCGCCTATATCGCGCCGGGCGCGCGCCACATGCTGCTGCAGCGGACCGGCCTGCGTTACAGCATCGCGATCAAGGACGGTCCGCCGGTGTCGCGGCATCGGCCCTCGGCCGACGTCCTGTTTCGTTCGGCCGCCCAGTATGCCGGCCGCAATGCGCTCGGGATCATCATGACGGGAATGGGCGACGACGGCGCGAGAGGCCTGTTGGAGATGCGCAAGCTTGGCGCTGCGACGCGCGCGCAGGATGAAGAGAGTTGCGTGGTGTTCGGAATGCCGAAGGAGGCGATCGCGCACGGCGCCGTGGAGAAGGTGGTCTCGCTCAGCCAGATTCCACGAGAAATCATGCTCTGGCACCAGGCCGGACAACCTGCCCTGACGGAATGATGCAATGATCCCCTTAGACGACCAGACCGACACGGTTGCCGCGGCGGTTGCGACCATCGAGGACGTGTCGTCCCGCATCGAGGATAGTTTTGCCAGGGTCGGCAATCATCTCGGTCGCGGCCACGCTCTGTTCAAGGAGCTCGAAGGTGCGCTCACCGAACTCTCGCGCGAAATGTCGGGTGCGGAAATCGAAGGCACGTCGGCAGCACTGCAGGACATTGCCGGCCGGCTGACCGCGCTTGCCGAGGCGCTGCCGGCGGAAAGCGCGCTTCTTGGCCGGATCGGCGAGGATGCCGAGGCGGCATCGGCGCAGATCGCGCCACTGTTCAAACACATCCAGATGATCTCGATCATTGCACGGAGCGCTCGCATCGAGGCGGCTTCGCTGGATGGCGATCGCGACAGTTTCCTTGATTTCACCAAGGAGGCCTTCGAGCTCGGGCAATCGGTCCAGCATTCGATCGAGAGCTGCGCGCGCGATCAGAAGCTGCTGTCGGTGGCGGTCGAAACCGCGCTCAATCGGCAGAAGGAATTCGAGAAGCTCTATCGCGAACAGCTTCTCTCGGCGAGCGCCGGTCTGATCTCGGCCTATACGGGGATGCGCGAGCAGCAGGACAAGAGCGTCCATCTCGTCGAGCTGGCGGGCAGCAGTACCAGGAAGATCGCCGATGCCGTCGGCAGCGCGATCATCTCGCTGCAGTCCGGCGACAGCACGCGGCAACGTCTGGAGCATGTCTGCAGCGGCTTGCGGCGCGTTGCCGGGAGGGCGGCGAGCATCGTTCCAGGTCATGAAGCGGATGCCGGCGCGCAAAGGGCCCAAATCATCCGTCAGCTTCAGGCCGCGCAACTGAAGGATGCGGAGCGCGAATTCGGCGATGACATCGGCGCGATCGTCCGTTCGCTGAATGCCATTCTTGGTGATGCGACCGGCGTGGTCGCGCAAGGGCGCTCAGTCTATGGCGGCCGCGACGGCGAGGCGCAGTCGTTCCTTGCAGTCATCAAGCAAACCTTGGCGCAGGCCTCCGAACTGATCGCGACCTGCGAGAGTTCGGGCAAATCAGTCGATGCCGCCCTCTCTGTCGTCGAAGATACGCTCGGCAAGTTTCGTCTGGCGATCGCGGGGCTTGGCGAGGCCGTCGTCGACATCATCCTGATCGGCATGAACGCCAGCCTCAAGGCCGGCCATCTCGGCGTCAAGGGCAACGCGTTTGTCGTGATCGCCAACGAGCTCAAGGTGACCGCGGATCAGGTCTCCGCCGGCGCTTCCAGGCTGAAGCCGATCCTCGACCGCATCGAACGCGCGGCCGCCGATCTCAAGGAACTGCGCGATCATGGAAATCCCGCGCAATTGACCAGGCTCGAGCCTTCGATCCTGCAGACGCTGCAGGAGAGCGAGGCCGGCAACGCGCGGCTCGGCCGGCTGATGGACCGGCTCGTCCGTGAGGGCGCCGAATTCGAGGCCCTGATGGGCGGTGCACGAGATCTGATGACTGCACTCGGCGAGGCGTCGACGTCGCTTCCGGCTGCTGCCGCGCGCCTCGAGGCATCGAGCGCAATCGCGGTAAAGCTGTCGCTGACATCAAGCGATCAGGCGGTGCTGGACGATCTGTTTGCGCAATACACGATGGAACGGGAGCGGCAGGTGCATCGCGACGTTATGCAGCGCCTCGGCTTGATGTCGAAGTCCGCGCCGCACCGGCCCGAAGCGGAGGTGCTTGACGACGGCGTGCTGCTGTTCTGAGAACGCAGGATGCAGCACGCTATCCGCGAAGAAACTTGAAGAAGCGCACCCACCTCTCGAACACCACAACCCGGCCATCGACGATCGCGTCGCTGACGCCATCGCGGCGGAAGTGAACAGGCCCGCCCTCCATGATGCAATCGGCACGGAAGTCCGCCGATGAGCCACTGGGCCGTTCCGAATAATTGCGGCTCCGGTCTCGCTCGTCAGGACAGACGTACCAGAGAAGGAACAGCAGCATCAGTCCGTTGGTCAGCAGGGCCGTGCTCAAGGGAACGTTGAGCAGCGCCAGCAGGGCAAGTGTGGATGACGTTGCGATCATCAAGGGCGAGAGATGCCGCGAGCAGCTGTTGCCGATGGAGAGCACCAATCCGCACACGAACATCACCAGGGGCAACCAGATCAAGCCGACCGAGGCGATGCCCTCGGTCGCGAACAATGAAGCATTCAGGTTTCCGACGCCGTACTGATTGGCGAAAATGACGCTGAGCTGCTCCGAATAATGGCAGCCGGAGATCATTCTGACGATATTGATCTGGCAGAAGTAAGTCTTCGGATGCGCGGCAAAGAAATCGGCATAATAGTCGATTGCGATCGAAGGGATCGCAAACATTCGCTCGTTCGTGTAGCCGAACACGAAATGGGCGATCGGATTCTCCGCGGGCAGGATCGCGTGAACGAGTAATCCGAACGCGAGCGGGGTGCCGAGGGAGATGACGGCCGCCTGCTTCGGCTCGAAGGATCGAAAGATCAGAAAGACGAAGGGAAGCCATACTGCAGCGAACAGAACTGTCTTGTTCAGTAATGTCGGGTAGAAGCATGGTATCAGCAGCAGGCTGACCGCGGCGAGCAGGCGCGATCCGCGCTGCGCGTAGAAGGCGAATGCAAACGGCAGCACGGCATAAATGACATTGTTGGTCGCATAGTTCAGAAGAGTTGGCCGCGCTATGCCGGCGCGTAGCTGTTCCGCCGCGCGCAATCCTACAAGGGCGAAGCCGTAGCGGAAGTTCAGCAGCAGAATCAGCGCCGCGATGATGAGCAGGATCTTGACGCAGAGATCCATTGTCTTCGCCTTGAGTCTGAACATTCGTGGCGCCGGCCGGCTCTGAAGCAGAGCCGGCATCAGGAATGCCACTAAAGATGCAAGCACCGACCAGCGCGCGATGACGGGGTCATAGCGGGAGGAGGTGAAGTAGCTGAGCCAGACAAAGCCGGTAACCATTCCGAAGAATGCCACGCCCACCGAATATCCGAAGCTGAAGTTCGCGAAGGCGAACAGCGGCAACAGGCATAGCGATATTGCCGTACCAAGCACGGCGGTCCACGACGGGCTGAGAGCGACCCCTGCAGCAAGCTCCACCGCGGTCAACGATGTCACGACGATCACCAGATAGACCGCGAGCAGCGCCAGAGCAGCCAGTTCGCTGGATCCGGTCAGCTCGAAATGCCATCGACGTGGAAAAGACCGGTCAGCATACTGCATGGGAAGCCAAGGATTGGGATGGGGCCGGCTCGGATCTTCGTCCTCAAGTCAAAGCTCAGTAGACGGTGCGGCCGCCTGTCGAGAGAGGTCTTGCCGGGCAGCCGACATAGGTCCCGGGCGCGTTCAAGGATTTGATCACCGCTGCGCCGGCACCGATCGTGATGTTGTCGCCGACGCTGATGCCATCGATCACGGTCGCGCCTGTCCCGAGGAAAACGAAGTTGCCGACACGGCTCCGTCCTGCCACCACTGAATTTACCGAGATGTGCGAAAAATCGCCCACTTCGGATTCGTGCTCGACGATTGCGCCGGTGTTGATGATGCAACCCTGCCCGACTCGCGCCATGGGACCAATATGGGCGTGATGTCCCACAAAGCATCCGGGCGATATCGAGGCGCCCACATCCACTGTTGCATGGCTCGAGATAATTTTTGCCAAATCCCACCCCGCCGATTGCGCGAATTCAACTTGCCGCTTCCGCTTGGCGTTGTCGCCGACCCCGGGGATGCACGACCATCCCGGCGGCATCGTCTCGGGGAGCTCGCGCCTTACCTGAAAGCCGAGGAAGGACTCATCATCTCTTGCATTTTCATCCACGAACAGGAGCGACCGCACGCCATTTGCGATCGCAACTGCGGCGACGCTTCGGGCGTGTCCTCCGAATCCCAGTATCAGGAGCCCGCTGTCACCTTTCATTGGCTCCCGACCGGAAGAAGGAACGAATCACCGTGCAGACCGCAGTGACGCTTTCCAGCGAGAGTTCCGGAAAGCTCGGAAGGTTCAAGCCCCTTGCACTCAAGGACTGCGCCACGGGGTGCGTCCCTTCGGCTTTGCAGTGCGGAAGCGTGTGACACGGATAGAACACAGGGCGCGTTTCGATATTCGCCGCTTTCAGCCAATCCCTGAGCGGTTGCCGAACATCCGGATCGTCAACCACGATCGAACACATCCAATATGAATTGGTGGTGTCGGGGAATTCTCCCAGCAATCTCAGCGGAAGTCCTTCGAGGCCTTGCTGGTACCATGCGGCGATCTGGCGCTTCTTCTCGAGAATCGAGCTCGCATTTTCGAGCTGAGCCAGGCCGATCGCCGCACAGATGTTGGTCATCCGATAGTTGTATCCGACTGCGTCATGCCAGTATTCGCGATCTGGCGACACAGCCTGGGTCTTGAGGTGGTACGCGCGATCCAGGTGATCCTTGTTCTTGGCGACCACCATGCCGCCTTCACCCGTGGTGATGGTCTTGTTTCCGAAAAAGCTGAAGGTCGCGAAATCCCCGAAGGTTCCGACGTGCTGGCCCTTGTAGTAAGTGCCGAAAGCTTCCGCGCAGTCCTCGATCAGCCACAGATCGAATTCTTCACATATGTTAACCAGCGCGTCCATCTCGCACGCTTGTCCGTATAGATGCACAGCCATCACGGCCTTTGTCTGCGGCGTAATTTTGCGACGCACATCGTCCGGATCGATCTGCCAGGTGTCCTCACGTGAATCCACGAAGACCGGCGTCGCGCCCGCCTGAATGATGGTGTTCACGGAGGCCACATAGGTCAACGTCGGTACGATGATTTCATCGCCCGCAGCGAATCCGAGAGTCTCGAGCGCCAGATGAAGTGCAACGGTGCCATTGCAAACGCTGGTGACGTGAGCAGCTCCGGTCAACGAGGCGAATTTCGCCTCGAAGCGCTCAACGAAAGCGCCGCGCGAGGATATCCACGACGAATCCAGGCACTGATTGACGTACTCTTTCTCTTTTCCACAGAGATAAGGTCTGTATAGCGGGATCCACGCGCTAGGCGCGCCTCTCGGCGAGCTGATCGGATTCACATAGGCTACTTGCGACCGCGTTTGCGGGCCTGCTATATTGGCAGGACCTGCACCTTCGTCGGTTCGCAGGGTGTCCCTCATGACGTTCGTCCCATCCTTGCTCGCGCCATATTGGCTATTGCTACAACAATCAATTGAAAATACAAGGGAGCGCCACCGAGGGGAAACTCGTTGTCGCGGCCATTGGCTGCGAGCGCATGGGTGGGAACCAGCCAAAACTATGATTTCTCATGCATGTTGAAAATTCGAAGCGGCGCGTCGCGCTGATCACGGGCGTCACCGGTCAGGACGGCGCCTATCTCGCTGAATATCTGCTCGGGCTTGGCTACACCGTGCACGGCATCAAGCGCCGCTCGTCGTCGTTCAACACGGCGCGCGTCGATCATCTCTATCAGGATCGCCACGTCGGCAACGTGCCGTTCCTGTTGCATTACGGCGACATGACCGACTCGACCAACCTGATCCGGCTGGTGCAGCAGATCAGGCCGACCGAGATCTATAATCTCGCCGCCCAAAGCCATGTCGGGGTCAGCTTCGAGAGCCCAGAATACACCGCCAATGCCGATGCCGTCGGCGTGCTGCGCCTCCTGGAGGCGATCCGCATCCTCGGCATGGAAAAGGAGACGCGGTTCTATCAGGCCTCCACCTCGGAGCTGTACGGCCTGGTGCAGGAGGTGCCGCAGAAGGAGACCACGCCGTTCTATCCGCGCTCGCCCTATGGCGTCGCCAAGCTCTATGGTTACTGGATCACGGTGAACTACCGCGAGGCCTACGGCATGTACGCCTCCAACGGCATCCTGTTCAACCATGAGAGCCCGATCCGCGGCGAGACCTTCGTCACCCGCAAGATCACCCGCGGCGTCGCCCGCATCGAGGTCGGGCTCGAGGAGACGCTCTATCTCGGCAATCTTGAGGCCAAGCGCGACTGGGGTCATGCGCGGGACTACATCGAGGGCATGCACAGGATCCTGCAGGCGGATGCTCCTGATGATTTCGTGCTGGCGACCGGCGAGACGCGCTCGGTTCGCGAATTCGTGGAACTGGCGTTTGCCGAAGTCGGCCGCCGGATTGCATGGCGCGGCGAGGGCATCGACGAGACCGGTGTCGACACAAAATCTGGCAAGACCGTGGTCCGCATCGATCCGACCTATTTCCGCCCCACCGAGGTCGATCTTCTGATCGGCGATGCCAGCAAGGCCCGCGAGAAACTCGGCTGGAAGCCGAAGACCAGCTTTGCCCAGCTCGTGAAGGAAATGGTCGCGAGCGACCTCGCCGAGGCGAAAGCGGAAGCGGCAGGGTAACGGGTCCTTCATGATGAATGAAAACGTGAGGGCTGTGCCGCGATCTGGCGCCAACCGAACGGCGCCCGGAACTCGCCGTGACGAACAAAAGTCTTATTCAGTTCATAGGCACGTCCATGACGTCGCAGGAAGTTACGGTTCCATTGGAACTCGCCGGCTAATATCATGAATAATCAGCCGTTCTGCGGTTCGGGAAAGGTTGTGGGCTGGCATCGCCAGGAGCAAGATCCGGCCTATAATGCGGATGTTTCAGGACTCGCGGGGCGGGTCCACGATCCCTCGCAGGGACGCCTTCTGCGCTCGAGGCGAAAGTCCTTCCGGTATCCGCTCTGAACGAGCTCGATTGGGGTTCAAGATGGCCATAGCGTCGTACAGCTCGGAAGATCGGTTCCACGAGCCCGCCAAGATCACACCGCCGTCTGCATCCGACCTGTCCGGGCTGAACTATATCCGCGGCATCTGGGCGGCACGCCATTTCTGGATGCACCTCTCACTGTCGGACCTTCGCTCCAGATGGCGACGGTCCTTTTTCGGCATCTTTTGGACCATTATCCAGCCGCTGGGGCTGACCCTGCTCCTCTCTTTCGTGTTCGGGAAGATCTTCCACAGCGACATCACCGACTATGCGCCTTTCATATTGTCGGGAATGATCCTGTGGGACTTCGTGATCGCGTCCGCCGTGGGTGGCTCACTCACCTTCGTGCAGGCCGACGCCTACATCAAGCAATGCAGACATCCTCTCGCGATCTATAGCCTGAGGACGGTTCTGACCAACCTGATCGTGTTTCTGTGCGCGAGCACGAGCCTGCTCGTCTGGGTGCTGATCTGGCGACCCCAGAATTTCGGTTGGGCATGGCTCGCGGTGCCAACCGTCGTTCCGCTCCTCGTGCTTATTGCCTGGCCGCTCGCGACCTTGCTCGGCTATATCGGTGCGCGGTTCAGGGATCTGCCGCATGCGCTTGGCCTTGTGCTGCAGGCGCTGTGGTTCATTTCGCCGATCTACCTCGAACCAAAGGTGTTTCGAGGTGGGGGGCTGCACTTGTTGGTGGACGCGAATCCAATCTATCATTTGCTTCAGATCGTTCGCGCTCCGCTGCTGCAAGGCGAGTGGCCGACCTGGCAGAATTACGGCTTCAGCTTCGGCCTGATCGCAGGGCTGATCTTGCTGGCCGTTCTGGTCGGCCGCTCCGCGGAAAAGAAGGTCATCTACTATCTATGAACCGGATATCGCTGAATAACGTCGATCTCCATTATCATTCCGCGGCTTTCAAGGAGCGCTCACTGAAGAGCCTCCTGGCAGGCGTGGTGACGGGAAAGAAGGTCCGGCAGGGACAGATCCACCACATTCATGCGCTGAAAGGTATCAGCGTCGAGATCAAGGCCGGCGAGAGGGTCGGATTGCTCGGACACAACGGCGCCGGCAAGTCAACGTTCCTCAAGATGGTCGCCGGCCTCTATCCGATCTCGGGCGGAGAGCGGATTGTCGAGGGCAGGATCAGATCTCTGTTCGATCTCAGCCTTGGCTTCGAGCCCGATGCATCGGGTCGCGAGAATATCCTCTATCGCGGTCTGCTGCTTGGCATGTCGCCAAAGAAGATGCGCGAGATCGAAGACGAGGTGGTGCGATTCGCCGACCTTGGCGAGTTCATCGACTATCCGATCAAGACCTATTCGGCAGGCATGCAGGTGAGATTGGCTTTCGCAGTGTCGACGGCGGTGGAAGGTGATGTGCTCCTGCTCGATGAGGTCATCGGGGCGGGCGATGCGGCGTTCATCGTGAAGGCTCAAAATCGCATCCGCGCGTTGATCGAAAAATCCGAGATTCTGGTCCTGGCATCTCACGACTTTGCCTCGCTCAAATCGATCTGCGATCGAGGGCTGGTTTTTCATCGGGGCGAGATCGTTTTCGACGGAGGCGTTGAAGCATCGATTGCCCAGTACAAACGTGTCAACGGCTTGGCTTAGAGATCGAAAGCCCGGAGTACGTAAGTGAACGGCCGTCCTCTACGCGCGATGTGGTTGCTCAATCATACGACCGCTCGGAATTTCGAAGTCCCCATGCTGAAGCGCGTCGGGATACAGGAGATATTCCTACCCAAGAAGATTCCGTCAGATCCCTCATTCCGGTCAGGTTCTGTCGACTGGTCGGAAGATGAGAAGCTGACAATTCCGAAGGAAGACCTAGCGATCCTGAATGCAGCCGACTGGTACGATGACCCCGGCGTCGACGCTTGGCGGATCGCAAACAAGCATTTCCATTTGCTCTTTTTTATAGTTCTGAAAGCTCGCTTCTTCCGATCAATGGTGCGCCATTTCGACGGAGCTAAGGTTTGGCGGACATACGGCCTCTTAGGCCGGCAACAAAGCTACGGTCGAATACTATCTATGCTTGAGTGGCGCGAAGGACCAATTTTGTCGCCGCGTGCGGCAAAGTCTGTCTGGTTTGGCCAAGCATACAATCATCTCGCCGAGATCGAGCCACCTTGGCTGGCTGAGCGAGCCATCTATTTGCCGGCTGGCCTACAAGACACGAACATTCGGGACGATTGGACTGGTCGCGACCGTCGAATACTGTTTGTCTGCCCCGATCTCGGACTCAGCGAGTACTATAGAGAGATCTACCGTCGGTTTGAGCAGACATTCGGAGGTCTTCCTTACGCCGTAGCTGGCGCTCAACCGATCCGGATTCAGGATGATCACGTTCTTGGCTATGTCTCGAGCGAGGAGCATCTCCAGAACCTGCGTTCATTTGCTGTAATGTACTATCATAGTTCCGAGCCAAACCACGTCCACTATCACCCCTTTGAAGCCGTTCGAGCTGGGATGCCGCTAGTCTTCATGGGCGGCGGCTTGCTTGATAGGCTGGGCGGCCTCGGATTGCCCGGACGATGCAAGACCTCCGAGGAGGCAAGAAGAAAGATCGAGCGAATACTGGCAGGCGACAAGCAACTGATTGGTCAGATCAGGGCATCGCAAGCGGTCCTGCTTGATACAATGAACGTAGAGCACTGCGCACCGAGGTGGCGCTCGGCGATCGAACTGATCCTGAAGAGGACCGAAGAGCGCTCCACAGCTCCGATAATCCGGAAGAAGAGGATCGCCGTCATCCTTCCCGTCGCCTATCGCGGAGGCAGCCTCAGAGGAGCAAAGTTGCTGGCGAGCGCTGTCGCGATTGGTAGTCAACAGTTCGGCTCGCCGGTGGACGTTATCTTCGGACATTTAGACGATCCGACTTCTTATCCCGACAGGGAATTTGACGATCTGCCCGGCCATATCGAGCGGCGGGCTTATCAGTGGAGAACTCTGTCCCAGGGAGAAGCACTTCGAGCTTGCGCCTATGCAGGCGGGGAGGGGACGCTAACACATGCGACTTATGCTGTTCCCGATGACGGAATTAATCAGTTCTTCGATTGCGATCTATGGATATTTGTCTCCGACCGGTTGCAGTTTCCCGTCCTTCCCGTTCGTCCCCACCTGCTGATGATCTACGACTACCTGCAGCGCTACGTCCCAATCATGGATGAGAAAGCAAATCAGCAGCTCATCGATCGGGCCCACGCTGCCGAAGCTGTCCTAGTTACGACCGAATTCACGGCGAATGACGCACGCCAGTTTGCCGGGCTGCCAGCCAGCAAAGTAAGGAAAGTTCCGCTTCTTGTGCCTACATTCGGCTCGGGGGACAGTTTGACCAGAGGAGGTGGACCTCCATCATCAGCGTACTTCATTTGGACGACTAACCTTGCTCCTCACAAGAATCATCGTAATGCTTTGGAGGCACTCCGGATCTACTACGAAGAATATGACGGTCGATTCGAATGTCATGTGACCGGGGTGGACACGGACAAGCTGTTCGCGCGTAACAGTCCCCACCTAGTGGCGGCACGAGAGGTCTACAGTGCCAGCAGGGCGGTCAAAGCGAACTTGAAGATGGAAGGCGATCTGCCCGATTCCATCTATCGCCGAAAACTCCGTGACGCTGCCTTTCTCTGGCACCCGGGACTAATCGACAATGGTACGTTTTCCGTTGTAGAAGCTGCGTCGTTTGGCGTTCCGGCGCTTTCAAGCAACTATCCAGCGATGAGGGAGATCGACCGCCAATTCGAGTTAGGCCTGATCTGGTCTGAAGCGGTTGACCCGGTAGACATGGCGGGCAAGCTGAAGCAGATGGAAACGGTGCAGCACAGCACGCCGCGTCCGGAAGCTTTCGCGCGGCATTGTCTCGATCGGTCGGCCGGTGCGTACTGGCAAGTCATCCAAGAGTTTGTATGAAGACCTTCGGCATCTATCTTTGTTATCCCCCCAAGGTCGATCTGCGAGGTCAGGGGCTGGGACGCTATCTCGCGGAATTTCTGAAGGAAGCGAAGGTCCGCGCCGATGTGAGATTTGTGATTGCGTGTCCTAGCTGGATGCGGGACTCGCTCAAAGAATGGAGCCGATCTGTCGGCCTACAACCCGACGCTTTCGAAGTGATTGGACCCGAGAAGGTCCCGACATTGCTCCGCTTCTACGAAGCGTATCAGACATACAGAGCGTACCGGCTCCGAAAGAAGAAGGTCCGCGACTACATGTCGAAAGTGAGATCCGTCTGCGGATCACTCGTTGCTTACGTGGCGCGCACCGCCGCGACTACGCGCAGCACAGTCGCGTTGGCATTCATAGGATTGATTGCTTCTCCTGTGCTTCTAATCTATTACGCCGTTCGCTTGATCAATCGGAGTGTGCCTAGCCGGAGAATATATCGAGCTCTTGTTCGACGTTACCGTTCCCAGTTCGCGCCAAACATGGGCAGGCTGGTCGCGCGTCCGCAGGATAATGGGTTCACTCTGCGACTGTATCGCTACATGGAGACGGCGGAAGCCAAGCTGCTCTCCGTCGAGATCGAAAAGCGCAAGGAGATTTCAGCCTGGTTCGCTCCGACTGCCTTCTGGCCCCATTTCAACGACATCAAGGCGCCTCGATTGATCTGCGTGCCGGACGTTGTGCTTGCGGACTTTCCGGTGGCGTTTTCGGCGGTCAACGAGGAGCGATTTCACGAGACATTCAGGTTGGTCGAACAGGCAATCAAGGGCGGAAGTCATTTTGTGACATACAGCCTTGATGTCAAACAACGCACGCTGGTCGAACGCTATGGAGTGCCACCAGAGGCAATAGATGTAATACTGCATGGTGCTAACAGGCTTGACGATCTGATAAGAATTTCAGGCCTCTCGAATGAGAACGATGCGACTAACGCGTTTTGCGCCAATCTGTTCGCTACTGCCTTGCAAAAGGCGGTAAGGACATCAGATCCGTCTAGATTTGCAAACAACGGAATCCAGTTTATTTTTTACGCGAGCCAGTTCCGTCCGAACAAAAACGTTCTTACGCTTCTTCGCGCCTACAATCATCTGCTCAAGCAGCGCTATCTACCTCACAAGTTGATTTTGACCGGACACCCCGACGCCTTGCCCGAAATTGCCAGATTTATTCAGAAGCAGAATCTCAATAATGATGTGCTCTGCTTGCATGGGTTGTCGGATCAGGAACTCGCGGCTTGCTATCGGCTGGCTGCTTTGGCAGTGAATCCAAGTCTGAGTGAGGGTGGTTGCCCATTTACCTTCACGGAAGCTCTATCAGTCGACACGCCAGTCGTGATGGCCCGTATTGCCGTCACGGAGGAGGTGATCAGCGATCCCGAGCTGCGCGATCTGATGCTGTTCGATCCCTACAGCTGGAAGGACATGGCGGGTAAGATCGAGTGGGCGCTTTGCAACAGGGCGGATCTATTGCAAAAGCAGCGGGCGCTTTACGGTCAATTGACGAAACGATCATGGAGCAACGTCGTGGACGAATACATCACCCTGCTCGATCGCATTTCGTCGGATCGGGTCGATTACATTCCTGAATCTGTTTCAAAGCCCACGGCTGTTTCAAAGCCTGCGGCTTAAGGGGCAGGCGACCTTTTCCAATCGTTATCCTGCGTCGGTGGGAGCAGGCCGGCATCAAGTCTGTTCGGAGCGCTTTGCCAGGATCTCTCTGTAGAGCTCCAGATGACGATCCACCATCTGGCTGGCAGTGAAGTGGTTTTCATATCTCTGTTTGGCTCGCTCGCCCATCTGCGCGGCCAATTCGTTGTTCTCGAACAGAGCTTGCATTGCTTCCCTGAGAGCGGTCGGATCGCCGGGCGGAACGACAAGGCCGGTTTCGCCGTGGATGTTGACGTAGCTGGTGCCGGTCCCGACCTCGCTGGAGATGAGCGGCTTGCCATACATCGCGGCTTCCAGGAGCGAGATGCCAAATGCTTCCGAGCGAAGGTGAGAAGGAAAAATCGCCGCATGGCAGAGGTTCAACAATGCGACCTTCTCCCGATCGTTCGGTGCTCCCACGAAATGCACGTTCGTCAGGTTCAGATCGAGGGCATGCTGGCGCAGTTCTCCTTCGATCGGCCCCGCTCCCGCAATGGCGACCGGATAGTCGGTGCCGCGCAGGGCGTCGAGAAGGATGTGGAGCCCTTTGTAGTATCGCAGGACTCCCACGAACAGAAAAAAGCGCTTGCCGGCCAGGCTCGGCCACTTTGCGGCAAGCAACGGGTCGTACTCGGGATAGGTTGAGCGATCCAGGCCGATTGGAATGACGTCGGTCTTCTTGCGGAAATCGGCCAGCGTTGTGCTGGTCTCCAGATAATTTGGAGATGTCGCCACGATCCGGTCGACGCTGCCGAGAAGCCGCCGCATCAAGGGCGCATAGACCTTCAGCAGCAGGCGCTGCCGGATGATATCCGAGTGATACGTCAGTGCGACAGGCTTTGACACGCGCGTCGCAAAGTAGACGACATCGGCGAACGGCCACGGGAAATGAAGATGGATGATGTCGGCCTGCCGGGCGAGCGTTGAGAACTTTGCGAACGCCCTGAACGAGAAGCTCGTCGAGCTGATTTCGAAATCGCGCTTGATGCGGTGGCTGATGTGGTTGTCAAACCGGGCGGTTTCGTCAACGACATCCGGACTCAGGGACAGCACTTCGACGTCGACGCCGCGCTGACTGCTGCCATGAGCGAGTTGAAAGATGAACTGTTCAACGCCTCCATAGGAGTCCGGGACATACGTTTTGAAGAAGTGCAGGACCTTCAAGTTCACTCCCAGATCAAGATCAAGCCAAAGGCGCGATCGCGCATTCTGTTTCACTTCTTGAAGCGACGGCCCCAAGAACGTTGGAAAACCACCTTGTCTGGAACGCCGTGCCATCGAAGGCGAGGTGGGTCAGAACCGCCACGATGGCCGCATCGTCGGCCCGGTAGAAGAAGCTTCGGCGATACGCACTGGTGACCAGTTCGGCGCATCCCTTGCTGTTGCTGTACGGATCATGCCCGCCGACCGGATCCGTCTCGCGATAGCCCTGGATGCGGCCGTCATTCTCGTCTTGTTCGACTTCGCTCGCGACGAACACGCCATCGCGATGTTCCGGAGGCAGCGCGAGGCCGAAGACACGGGCTCCCATGACATGCAGGAGCATGGATGCCCAGGCTCCCTTGAAGCCGGTGTGTCCTGTCAGGAAGATGCGGCGGCCCCGCCAGAATTCCGCCTCGATCACAAAACTCTCCGTATGGCTGCGCCGCTGCTCCATTGAGTCCCCGGGGAACCTGCGGTCGTACAGCGCATCCATGGGGCGCCAGTATCGCTGACGGCGTCGGTCCGCGCCGCTGCTTGCCTCGGATGGCTCACGGCGGGAAGTAGCACCGCAGCCGGTTGTTGACAATGTCCCTAGCTCGGCGAGGTTTCCGCCGCATCGAACGCCGATCTCGCCGTCGCGATCTTCGGTTGGCTGTTCTCCGCCCATGTGACGAGATGGGCCAGCGGTTCGAGCAGGGATTCGCCGAGCTCCGTCAGCCCGTACTCCACGCTCGGCGGCTTGGTCGGAAACACGCGGCGCGTGATCATCCCGTCGCGTTCGAGATCGCGCAGCGTCTGCGTCAGCATGCGCTTGGAGATGTCGGGGATCGCTCGCCCGATCTCGCTGAAGCGATGCGGCCGTTGCGCGAGCACGATCACGATCAGCGTGGTCCATTTGTCGCCGAGGCGATCCAGGATGCCTCGCACCGGGCAAAGCGTGAGGTCGAACTCGCCGCTGCTCCAGGTCTTGAAGCGCTGCGCCAGGCACTCATGGGCTGACGGGAGGTTATTTGCGCGTAACCCTGTCACCAAAAACTGCCTCCTTCCGCGATCATCGCCGGCCTCGTATCTAGGCTTGGTCTACATTCTAGACCAGGAGAAGGAACGTGACAATTTCCGAACGTATCGCCATCACCGGGGCCACCGGCCAATTGGGCCGCCTCGTCATCGCCGAGCTCTTGCGGATCGCCCCTGCCGCCCATCTGATCGGCATCGTCCGCAACGCCTCCGCCGCCAAGGACCTTGCGGAGCGCGGCGTCGAGCTCCGCACCGCCAATTATGACGATCCCGACGCGATCAAGGCCGCACTCGCGGGCGCCGACAAGGTGCTTCTGATTTCCTCGAGCGAGATCGGGCAGCGCGTCCGGCAGCACGGAAATGTCATCGATGCGGCGAAGGCGGCGGCCGTGAAGCTGCTCGCCTACACCAGCATCCTCCATGCCGATACGAGCCCGCTCGCGCTCGCGGAAGAGCACCGCGGGACGGAAGCGCTGATCCGTGCATCCGGCGTGCCCTTCGTGCTGCTGCGTAACGGCTGGTACACCGAGAACTATACGGGCAACGTCGCCGCTGCCATCCAGCACGGCGCCGTGCTGGGTGCCGCAGGCCACGGTCGCATCTCTCTCGCCGCACGTGCCGACTACGCCGCGGCCGCCGCGGCCGTGCTCGCAAGCCGCGAGACCCAGGCGGGCCGAATCTGCGAACTCGCCGGCGACAATGGCTATACGCTCGCCGACTATGCCGCCGAGATCTCCAGGCAGTCTGGCAAGCCCATCGTATACAAGGACCTGCCGGAGGCCGAGTACAAGGCCGCGCTGGAATCGATCGGCCTGCCGGAAGCCTTCGCGGCGCTCCTGGCCGATAGCGACGCCAACGCGGCAAAAGGCGCGCTCTACGACGACTCCAGGCAATTGAGCGGACTCATCGGCCATCCGACGACACCGATGGCGCATTCCGTCGCGGCAGCGCTTGCGCGCTAGAGCGTTTTCGAGCGAAGTGGACACCGGTTCGCGTGAAGAAAACGCGTCAAAACCAAGAATCTAGAGCTTCGGTTCTGATTCAATCAGAACCGAAAACGCTCTAGACCAGCTATTCGAAGTGTTTTCAACGTTCATCAACAGTGATGTCTGCCGCACGCTCCTGCGGCAGATCAGTCCGATAATCTCAATCATGCCAAAGTGCCATAAGCCGCAACTGCATTCGCGAAATACGGCGTGCCCTTTGGAAAGAAGCCGGATCGCCGCTTCGACATGCTTCCCGCAGATTCATTCGATTGCGGGCGGCAAACATGAATGCTCCAGTCAAGATCGACAGCGATCCGGCAAGGGCGGAGAACCAGCCCGTGCCGACGGATCACGTCTCCAGCGCGGCAGCTGCGAGCAGTGCCGTCGTTCATCACGGCTTCAGACTCAGCGCACCCTTGCGCCATGTGGCGTTCTACGTCCTCGTCGTCACCGCGATCAGCGGCGCGGCCTATGTGGGATGGCGATACTGGACGACCTGGCGGTTCGAGGTGTCGACCGACGATGCCTATGTCCAGGCCGATGTCGTCGGCATCGCGCCGCAGGTTTCCGGCGATATCAGCCAGCTCTTCATCACTGACAACCAGGCCGTCAAGGCCGGCCAAGTGATGGCGATCATCGATCAGCGTACCTACAAGGCCGCCGTCGAGCAGGCCAAGGCGGATGTCGAGCAGGCGCGCGCGGTTGTTGCCAGTACGGCTGCGCAGATCGCGCAGCAGAAAGCCGTCATCAACGAGGCCGAGGCGACCATCAACGTCGACAAGGCCGCCGAGACCTATGCCGAGCAGAACAACGCGCGTTACGGCACCCTGGCCAACGAAGGCTACGGCTCGGTCCAGAACGCGCAGCAGGCCGCCTCGGCGATCGCCAGCGCCAAGGCCACGATCGCCAAGGATCAGGCAGCGCTCGACGCCGCCCAGAAGCAGGCGACGACGCTTGCCGCGCAGCTCGAACAGGCCAAGGCCTCGGTCGTCCACAATGAAGCCGTGCTCAAACAGGCGGAGATCAATCTCGGCTACACCACCATCACAGCGCCCGTCGACGGCGTGATCGGCGCCCGCAGCATCCGCCTCGGCGAATATGTCCAGCCCGGCACTGAACTGCTTGCGATCGTGCCGCTGGCGCAGGCCTATGTCGTGGCCAACTTCAAGGAGACGCAGCTCGCCGATGTCCGGCCCGGACAGCCCGTACGGCTCTCCGTCGACACGTTTCCCGGCGTCACGGTCCGGGCCTTCGTCAACAGCCTCGCGCCGGCGAGCGGCCAGGAGTTCGCCCTGCTGCCGCCCGACAACGCGACCGGCAACTTCACCAAGATCGTGCAGCGCATTCCGGTCAAGATCACGCTCGACCATACCGATCCCCTGGCCGGCCTGCTGCGGCCCGGGATGTCGGTCGTCAGCACGATCAACACCAAGGGATCGCGCGGCGACCGGGCGCACGCGGCCGCGAAGCCATGAGCACGAGCGACGCCGTCGTCGCCGGTCCGATCGAGGCGGCAAGCGAAGCCGTCTCGGCCCGAACCTGGGTCGCGGTGATCGGCTGCATGCTCGGTGCGCTGATCGCCGTGCTCGACATCCAGATCGTCAATTCCTCGCTTCCCAACATCGAAGGCGGCATCGGGACGGGCGTCGACAATGGAACGTGGATATCCACTTCCTATCTGATCGGCGAGATCATCATGATCCCGCTGACCGACTATCTCAGCCGAGTGTTCGGCTTCCGCCGCTTCCTGCTCACCAACGTGATGCTGTTCCTGATGTTCTCGGTCGGATGCGCGTTCGCGCGCAATCTCGGCGACATGATCGCGATGCGGGCGCTGCAGGGTTTTTGCGGCGGCGTCATGATCCCGATGGCTTTCACGATGGTGCTGACCAAGCTGCCGCGGCGGCAGCAGCCGATCGGCATCGCCGCTTTTGCCGTCACCGCAACGTTCGGCCCCTCGATCGGGCCGACGATCGGCGGCTACCTCACCGAACATTACGGCTGGCAATACATCTTCTTCGTCAACCTGGTGCCCGGCGTCGTGATGCTGGCGCTGCTCTATCCGACGCTCGATCGCGAGCCGATGCGGCTCGGTCTCCTGAAAGAGGGCGACTGGTACGGCATCGCGACGATGGCGATCGGACTCGCCTGCCTGCAGACGGTGCTGGACGAAGGCAACCAGGACGACTGGTTCGGTTCGCCCTACATCGTGCATCTATCGATCGCTGCGGCCGTGATGCTGGGGGCGTTTGTCGTCATTGAGCTGCGAAGCACGGCGCCCGCGGTACAGCTCCGCCTGCTGGCGGGACGGAATTTCGCGCTCGGCACCGCCGCCAATGCGCTGGTCGGGTTCGCGCTGTTCGGCTCGGTCTACATCCTGCCGGCCTATCTCGACGAGGTGCAGGGCTACAATGCGGAGCAGATCGGGCTGGTGCTGGCGTGGGTGGGCCTGCCGCAGCTCCTGGTCGTTCCGCTGGTACCGGCCCTGCTCAAGCGCTTCGATGCTCGCATTCTGGTCTGCACCGGGCTGGCGATCTTCGCGCTGAGTTGTTTCCTCAACACCACGCTCAGCTTCAACGACGGCGGTGACCAGCTCCGGATGACCAATATCGTCAGGGCGCTCGGCCAGGCGATCATGATCTCGCCACTGGTCGGCATCGCGATGGTCGATATCAAGCCTTCGGAATCCGCCGCCGCCTCCGGCGTCTTCAACATGATGCGCAGCCTCGGCGGCGCGATCGGAACGGCCGCGCTGCAGACCATCATTACCAAACGCGAGCAGTTCCACTCGAACATCATCGGCCAGTCGGTGACGCCCTACAGCACCACCGACCAGTCCTTCCTCACCAACCTGCAGCATTATTTCCTGCAGCACGGGTTTCCGGATCCCGCACGGGCTTATCATCAGGCAGAAATCCTGCTCGGCAATCTCGTCGCGCAGCAATCCCTGATCATGGCGTTTTCCGATACGTTCTACGTGCTGGGCGTCGTCATGATTGTCGCTATCCTGATGGTCATCTCGATGCGCGGCCAGCCGGGAAAGGCTGCGGCATAGAAAGCGGCGGCCGTGAAGCTGCTCGCCTATACGAGCATCCTTCACGCCGACACCAGCCCGTTGGCGCTGGCGGAAGAGCACCGCAAAACGGAAGCGCTGATCCGCGCCTCCGGCGTCCCCTCCGTCCCTGGTTCGGCAGGAAAGGGTCGGATCTCCTACCCACTTCTCAAGGTTCCGGCCAGCAAGGCATTTTATTGCGCTGTGTCAAACGATTGCCCACCCACGCGGCTAGGGTCGCCTCCGGACTTCCGGAGGTATCATCTTGAACAGTGCCCCTGACCTGACCGTGGATGATGGCGAGGTCCGCTCGCTGCATCCGCGCGGCGCGTGGACGGTTGCCAATGTCGAGATTCTGGAGCGGCTGTGCGCCGGCATCCAGCCGCGGCTTGCGCATGGCATGCGCAGGATCGACCTGAGCGGCATCACTGCATTGGACACGGTCGGCGCCTGGCTGATCGAGAAGCTGGCGCGCGGCGGGCCTGCGCAAGCGACGGAGGCCGAGATGACCGGCCTCTCCGCCGACTATTCCGGGCTGATCGGCGAGGTGCGGAAACTGAACCGCAGGCCGCAGGCGGCTCCGCGACGCACCAACGCATTGGCCGACCTGCTCGAGCGGTTCGGACGCGGCATCATCGCCGAGACCATCGTTTTCCTCGATATGCTCGGCAGCATTGGCATTGCGCTGTTCCGCACGCTGCGGCATCCGCGATCGTTTCGTTTCACCTCCACCGTCTATCAGCTCGGCCAGGTCGGCTGGCGCGCGATTCCGATCATGGCGCTGATCACGTTCCTGATCGGCGCCATCATCGCGCAGCAGGGCATTTTTCATTTCCGCAAGTTCGGCGCAGATTCCTATGTCGTCGACATGGTCGGCATCCTGGTGCTGCGCGAGCTCGGCGTCCTGATCGTCGCGATCATGGTGGCCGGACGTTCGGGCAGCGCCTACACCGCCGAGATCGGCTCGATGAAGATGCGCGAGGAGATCGATGCGCTCACGACCATGGGCCTCAATCCCGTCGAGGTCCTGATCCTGCCGCGCGTGCTTGCGCTGGTGATCGCGCTGCCGATCCTCACTTTCCTGGGCTCGATGGCGGCGCTCTATGGCGGAGGACTCGTGGCCTGGCTCTATGGCGGCATGAGTCCGGCCATCTTCATCGCGCGGCTGCGCGAGGCGGTCTCGATCAACAGCTTCGAGGTCGGCATGATCAAGGCGCCGTTCATGGCGCTGGTCATCGGGCTGATCGCGGCCAGCGAAGGGCTTCGCGTCAAGGGCAGCGCGGAGTCGCTGGGGCAGCAGACCACGTCCTCCGTCGTCAAGTCGATCTTCCTGGTCATCGTGCTCGACGGCCTGTTCGCGGTGTTCTTTGCCTCGATCGGAATGTAGCCGTGACCGAAGAACGCATTGCGATTCACGTACAGGACCTCGTCGTCGGCTTCGGTCGCAAGATCGTGCTCGATCATCTCAGCCTCGACGTCCGCGCCGGCGAGATCCTCGGTCTCGTCGGCGCCTCCGGCGGCGGCAAATCCGTGCTGATGCGCACGATCATCGGATTGCTGCCGAAGCGCGGCGGCACCATCGATCTCGCCGACCATGGCGGCCGGAGCGGCGTATTGTTCCAGCAGGGCGCGCTGTTCTCGGCGCTGAACGCGCGGCAGAATGTGCAGTTTCCGCTGCGCGAGGCCGCGCATCTGTCGCCATCGCTGCTCGACGAGATCGCCAATGCGAAGCTCGAGATGGTCGGCCTCACCGTCGACGATGGCGACAAGTTTCCCTCCGAACTCTCCGGCGGCATGGTCAAGCGCGTGGCGCTGGCCCGCGCACTCGCGCTCGATCCCGCGCTTCTGTTCCTGGATGAGCCGACGTCGGGGCTCGACCCGATCGCCGCCGGCGAATTCGATTCCCTGATCAAGACGCTGCAGCGGACGCTCGGCTTCACCGTCTTTATGGTCACCCACGATCTCAACACCCTCTATGCGGTCTGCGATCGCGTGGCGGCGCTGGCCGACGGCAAGATCGCCGCGATCGGTCCGCTGAAATCCGTGCTGGAATCCGAGCATCCTTGGGTGAGAGCCTATTTCCACGGCGCGCGAGCGCAAATGCTTCATCTCAACGCTTAACGGAACCACATCAATGGAAACGCGCGCACCCTTTATCGTTGTCGGCGCCTTCGTCCTGGCGGCGATCGTCGCCGCGTTCGGCTTCGTCTATTGGCTTAACAATTCCGGCGGCATCGGCAAGCGTGAGACCTATCAGGTCGTCTTCAATGGTCCGGTGCCCGGCTTGCTCGTGGGCGCCGCCGTGCTGTTCAACGGCATCCGCGTCGGTGAAGTCACTTCGCTCGAATTCGTCCCGGATCGTCCGCGCGACGTCCATGCCACCATCGCCGTGCTCGAGCACACGCCGGTCCGCGCCGATACCAAGGTCGGCCTCGATTTCCAGGGACTGACCGGCGTGCCGGTGGTGGCGCTGGAAGGCGGCGAGCGGATCGACGCGCCGCGCGTGCAGGGACCGCTGATCGCCGAGAAAGGGGCAGGGCAGAGCATGACCCAGGCCGCTCGCGATGCGCTGCGCAAGGTCGACACGGTGCTCAGCGAAAATTCCGGACCGCTGCATGATGCGATCGGCAACATCGGCACCTTTGCGGAAGGGCTCGCGCGCAACACCCCGCGCCTGGACAATATCATCGCCGGTCTCGATCGGACCATGGGCAGCGGCGCGCCCGCCCGCAAGGCAACTTACGACCTCAGCCCCGCCAGCCGGTTTGATGCGCCGATCCGTCCCATCAAGGGAACGCTTTCAATTGCTGAGCCGACGGCGATCACCGCCCTGCAGACCCAGCGCTTCCTGTTCGCGGGCGATGACGCTCAGGATTTTCCTGACGCGCAATGGAGCGACGCCCTGCCGCAACTGGTGCAGGCGAAACTGCTGCAGAGTTTCGAGAACTACGACATCGCCCATCCGCCGTTCCGGCCCGACGCCGCGCCGGAAGGCTCGTCCCGCCTGTTGCTCGACCTGCGCCAGTTCGAGATCATCACAACCCCGCAGCCGCACGCGGCAATCGCGCTGTCCGCAAAACTCCTGGATAGCGCGGGACATCTGCGCGCCGCACGCGTCTTCCACCAGGAAGCGCCGATCGAAACGCTGGCTCCGGGGCCGGCCGCAAAGGCTTTCAATGCGGCCTTCGATGCGCTGGCGCGAGAGCTCGTCCTGTGGACGGCCGGCAATTCTTAGAGCTTCGGTTCTGATTCCATCAGAGCCACTCTAGTTGCGGACTGCGTACAGAGGCGTTCTGACCGTCAGTTGATAGGCGGGTTTCGGCAGCCACATGATCTCGGCGGTGATGCCAAACAGCCGATTGTCGTTATCGTCCATGCGATCGAGATCAAGCCGCACGATCGGTTGTGTGAAAGGCTGAATGGGCGGAAGGGTTAGAAGACGCGCCCCTTCGAAGGACTGCACGCCCACACGGCCAGTGAATTTCCAATTACTCGACCATTGATAGTAGCCGCCGACATAGGCGATCGTGTTCGGGTTGATCTTCACGAGCGTCGTGCCGACGTCGGTGCGCGTGTCCTGGAACCCGGCGAGCAAGCCTTTGGTCTCATCGGCATCAAGTGCATAGCCGAATTCGAGAATGTTGTTGAAGGAAGTTGTGGTCAGCGGACCATTGGGGATCGATTGTGTGATGGTCGACTGCAGCGTCACGGTGGGAAAGGTCCCGCCGTTCTGCTGGTAGAGATCCGCCTGGAGGCCGATGTTCCAGCTTGTAACCTGAAAGGACGACCAGCCGCTTCCTCCGAACTCTGTCGAATTGCCGGAGACACCGCCGTACAGCGAGACGCTGTCGGTGACGTCCACCGTTAATGGAAAATCCACGTTGAGAGATTTCGCCGCTGGCAGCCCGGTCCGAAACGCCGCGCGGTTCAATGTTGGGAGCGCTTGCAACGCGTTGAATAGAGTTGGATGGCCAAAGCCGAATGCCAGCGATCCCGCCGGCACCTGCGCGTAGATCGTCCTCAGGTCGAGGTAGACGGCCGGTATCGACGCGCCGGTAGCGCCGTCATCATCATTTGCGGCAAAGGCTGTCCCTGCGGAGAGGATCAACGTTGTGCGCAGTCCAGCTTTCAAGACCAGCCTGAAAGCCGAAAATTCTAGGCTGCTACATGGAGGAGCACCCAAGGCGCAAATCTTCTCTAGGGACGATCATCATCAGATTGGGAGGAGGGGCGGTTGATCTCAACTTGTCTGCTCCTCAACCTCTCCCGAAACTCTCGCGGGGTGAATCCGGAAATCCGCCGGAAAGCGCGAGTGAAGTGGGCGGGGTCTGCATAGCCCGATGAGAATGCTACGTCGATGATCTTGTTGTCGGCGTCGCGGAGAAGCTGCATCGCATTGTTGAAGCGGACCTGCTCAAGCAGGCCCGAATATGTCAACCCGGCCAGCGAGAGCTTTCGCTGAAGACTCCTGACGCTCAGTCCGACCATTTCGGCTGCCTGCATGATCGTCGGGCCCCCCTCATCGAGATATGACGGCAAAGTCAGCTTGAGAATGCTGACGACGTCGTTTCTGAAAGGCCGCCGCTCTGCCTCAGGCAAATTCGACCGGACGATATCCGCGCGATTGGGGTAGCTCAAGAACTGCAGCGGCACTTCGATCCACGAGGCCTTCTGACCTGACATGAAGCGTGTGCCCGGCCAATGCGATTGAACGTCCATGTCCGGCGTATATTTTGCTTCAAACGCGATTATCCTTGGAGTCCAGGACGCGCCGGCGAACTGACGGACGATGTGCAGGACGAATATGTTCTGAAGCCATTGGGACATCTCAAGACGGGGGATACCTTCCGTTCCAATGAGCCTGCTGCAAATTTTCACGCTTTCGCCGGATGGCTCCAGCCATAGACGCAAATTTGTATCTTCGACCGGCGCCCACTTGCACATCTGCTGAAGAGCAACCAGCAGAGTTGGCGCATGCCGGATTCGAATTCGCATGGCATCGCTCAAATGGTCGAATGAGAGCCTCTGGGCGGCGCGAAAGGCGATCTCGGACAGCCCCTGCTTGTCCTGGGCCGCCGTCGCAAAGCGAACGGCCGGCAGCAGTGGCACGTAGTGATCCGCTTTCTCTTCCAGGGACGTAGGCAGCCCAAACTTGGCGAGAAGCGCTGCAGTGGGTCCGCCGATCTCTGAATGAATTTCAGCAAATGGCATGACAAATTGACAACGAGTCAATGGAATATCGGTCATTACTACCTGCCCAGGAAGTCCGCCGTGGTCGAAGACTAGCAGGCTGCTGACTTTCTTGCCTTGTCGATTGTCGCGCCGCGCCTGGCGTTGCGCGCGAGGTGCTCGAATATTTCCATTTGACGAGAATTTTGGCGGCTGATGGCCAGATCGGTCCTGAAAATGCGTGTAACCTGGAAGCATCGGTTTTCTCTTGAAGGAACATGGGCTTCACGGCTCACACAAACCGATGAGAGCTGTCCGTTTGCCTTCATCTCGGGCGGTCCGCGCGGCCATTATCGCGTCGCTGCGACACGGTGACGCAACCCTCGATAGCACCGCTCGCGCCTGCAACATCAGCACACGCACATTGCAGCGTCATCTCGGTCGCATGGGCACAAGCCACAGCGCACTGCTGGCGGAGATTCGCGTGAATGTCGCTTGCCGCTTGCTCGTGGACTCGAGCAAGCGCCTGTCCGATATCGCAAAGTGCCTCGGCTATACCAACGCAAGCAGCTTCAGCCGCTCTTTCGCGCGTTTGATGAAAGTTCAACCCGTTGTTTACAGACAGCAGCAACTTGCCCGTAAGCAGGAGCGGGCACGCCATCGTATACGAACTCATGCGATCGACTGCTGAACCAAGCGCCGACGATTGGCGCGAAATGGCAAGACACGCGGTCTGAATTGGCGCGAAATGCTTAGCGAAGCTGCCACCTTTTGAAGGCGCGGAAGACGATGCGCCGTACGATTTTTGAAAGCCACAGGAGCCGGCCGAAAAAGAACCAGTCCTCTTTCAACGGAGAGAATAACCATGACGCTTCGTGCTGCTTTATTCGCATTTTGCGCCGGCGGATTGCTGGTCTGCCCCCAAGAACTTTCTGCTCAAACGGCACCCGAACCCAAGCCGCATATTCCGCTTGAGAAATCCATAGGCCAGGCAAAGCCGGAGGTCGTGCCATCGCTCTTCGTCCTCAATTCGCGCGGTGCGAGCTTGAAGGACGGCAAGCTTGTGCTGACGGGAATTTCGCCGAATGCGATCGTGTTCGCCGATCGACCCGTTCGGGCGGCCGGTCACGATCTCACGACGCGAATCGTTGAGGATTGGGGCAACGGCAGCGACAACTTCGCCAAGGATCCTCCGAACGCCACGATTTCCGGCTTCAAGAAAGATGGATCGTCGGTGCTCGACGCCGTCGTCGTACTGAAATCGCCCAAGCTTGAGGGCGACAAGCTGACTTTCGATGTCGATATTCTCGAAGGCGATCTCGCGGGAGCTGATGGACCGGCATCGGTCTTTATCGACATCATCGGCCGCCCGTTCACTCCGCTGTCGTTTGCGGGCGTCGCCCGCCGAACGGCGTGGCGCGGTGCCTTCTATCGAGGCGCGGCCTTCGCCGGAGCGGCCGCAGTGGCCGGAGCCGCGGCCTATCCGTACTACGCGCCCCGATGCGGCTACTATCCTTATCCGCCTTGCTATTGAGCTGCGCCGACCGGCGGCATCGTAGCTGCCGCCGCGCAATTCGTCCCGACCGCTTCGTCATTTAGTCGGTCGCTATCAGCCTCATGGCATGAGAGCGACATCCGAAATCGTCAGCCGTCGTTTGTATTTGTTTTCAGGCAGGAGATAACGATGAACATTACCCGTCGAGCCCTCGCGTTTGGTGGAATGGGGCTGCTGGCAGGCACGGCCGCAACACGATCGGTCCTTGCCCAGGACTCGTTCCTCGGAGTGGGTCAGGGACTGGAGGATTTCTGGCTCGCGAGCGACGCCTACATTTTCGGCTATCCGTTGGTGACGATGGAGATGACTCGCCGGGTCATCACCAATGTTGCCGAACCCGTCGGAACGCGGGGGCCGATGGGCCATCTCATCAAGCTGCGCCAGTATCCGGACGCCTCGTTCAGAGATGTCACCGCGCCGAACGCGGACACTCTCTACACAACCTCCTTCTTCGACGTCGGGGCAGAACCGTGGATCCTCAGCATCCCGGACATGAAGGGGCGCTATTTCCTGATGCCAATGCTGGACGGCTGGACGACGGTGTTTCAAGTCCCGGGGAAGCGCACCACCGGCACCGGGGCACAGACTTACGCGATCACCGGACCCGGGTGGAAAGGCGCGCTGCCGGCCGGAGTGAAGGAGTACAAATCGCCCACCAATATCGTTTGGCTGCTTGGCCGCATCTATTGCACCGGCACGCCGGAGGATTACGCCGCCGTCCACAAGCTGCAGGACGAGTGCAAGCTCGTGCCGCTCAGTGCTTACGGCAAGTCGTACACGCCACCTCCGGGAAAGGTCGATCCCTCGATCGACATGAAGACCGCGGTCCGCGAACAGGTCAATCGCATGGACGCGGTCTCGTATTTCAAGCTGCTCTGCGAGCTCATGAAAGCCAATCCGCCATACCAAGCAGACGCGCCTCAGCTCGCCAAATTTGCCCAAATCGGCATCGTCCCCGGACGGGATTTTGATGAGAGCAAGCTCAAGGCCGACTTCCTGAAGCGCGTGCCGGAGGTATCGTTCGACAGGATCATGCTTCAGTTCAAGATCAACAAGGCCATCAGGGACGAGAATGGCTTTGCCTTCACAACGAAGACCGGCATCTATGGCACTGATTATCTGATGCGGGCCCTGGTGACCGCGATCGGACTCGGTGCCAATCGGCCGCAGGATGCGGTGTACCCAGTTTCGCAAAAGGATGCGAACGGCCACAAATACAATGGCGCGAACAAGTATGTCATGCGGTTTCCCAAGGGCCACCTGCCTCCGGCGGAGGGATTTTGGTCGCTCACGATGTACGATAGCGCCTACTTCTTCGTGAAGAATCCGATCGACCGCTACTCGATCAGCGCTCGTGAAGATCTGAAGGAAAACGCGGACGGCTCGGTCGATCTCTACATTCAGAAGGACTCCCCGGGCAAAGACAAGGAGTCAAACTGGCTTCCTGCCCCCGAGGGCGATTTCATACTCATGCTGCGCATGTACTGGCCGCAGGAAACGGACCCCTCCATCATCAACGGAACGTGGACTGTTCCTGCCGCCAGGAAGGTCGGGGCTTGAGAACTTGACCTTATGCCGGCCCCAACGGGGCCGGCTTGAGCCGACGTGTTCAGGCTTTGCGCTGTGCCGCCACCAGAAATCACGCGGGCAGCAATGATCGTTGCGCGATACGCATGACGGGCGGGGGTGTGATATGTGGCTTCTTGGTCTTCGGAGAAAGCGACCGTCCAACAGGCGAGACAAGACAAAGCCGGGGGTCCGTTTCTGGTTCAGAAACTCCGTCATCGCCATGGCAATGGCGACATCCATTCCGTACACAACTGTCCACGCCGATGAGGGTGGCGTTTCATATTGGCTTCCCGGCCGCTTCAGCAGCCTTGCAGCCACTCCTCAGGTGCCGGGCTGGTCGATGGCTGAGGTCTACTATCACACCGGCGTAAGCGCCTTCGGCCGTACGGCGGCCGCCAGGGAAATCCAGGCCGGCAGGATTCCCGCTACGGTGAATGTCGATCTGAACCTGCGCCTGAATGCGCAGGCCGATCTCGTGCTGCTCGATCCCACCTACACGTTTGCTACCCCGGTGCTGGGCGGGCAACTTGCCATCGGCGTAATCGGTCTGTTCGGGCGTTCGAGCGCAAATCTTGACGGAACTCTGACGGCGGCAATTGGCCCGTTGGCGATGACGCGCACGGGAAGTATCGCCGATTCGATCACGTCAGTCGGCGATCTTTACCCGCTGGCAACTCTCAAGTGGAACGCCGGGGCGCATAATTTCATGGCCTATGTGACGGGAGATATTCCCGTTGGGGCGTACAGTCCGACCCGGCTCGCCAATCTCGGCATCGGTCATGCCGCCGTTGATGCCGGCGGCGGCTATACCTATTTCAATCCGCAGACGGGGCATGAATTTTCTGCTGTCGCGGGCTTCACCTACAATTTCAAGAATCAGGATACGCAGTATCAGAACGGCATAGACTTCCACGTGGATTGGGGTGCCTCTCAGTTTCTGTCGAAGCAGCTTTTCGTTGGTCTGGTGGGATATGCCTATCAGCAGATCACCGATGATTTCGGCGCGCACCCGGTCCTGGGAGGCTTCCGGTCCCGCGTGTTGGGAGTCGGTCCACAGATCGGCTTTCTATTTCCTGTTGGCGACATGCAGGGATTTTTGAATCTAAAGGGATATGGCGAATTTGCCGCGGAGAATCGCCCGGCCGGCTGGAATACGTGGCTGACGTTCTCGATCTCGCCAATGGCGCCGACCAGCACCGTGAGGCCAGCCCGGCGGATAGTGACAAAATAGAGCGTTTTCGAGCGAAGTGGACACCGGTTCGCGTGAAGAAAACGCGTCAAAACAAGAATCTGGAGCTTCGGTTCTGATTCAATCAGAACCGAAAATGCTCTAGTCGTGGTCACGGCGGTGACACGGGCCGACATCGCCCGATTTGCCGCGGCCTTCCGGATGTACACGACCTAATTCGCGCTGTTGCCACCGGCCATTACCTTGAGCGAGGCGATCAGCGCAGCAAGCTCGACCTGGCCGCGGACTTCGGTCTTGGCGTAGACGTGGCGCAGATGGGTCTTCACCGTGTTCGGCGAGATGTTCAGCCGCATACCGATCTCGCCGACCGAGTGTCCGTGCGACGCCTGCAGCGCCACCCGTGCTTCGGCGAGCGTCAGGCCATAGGCGTCCATGATCCATGCCGTGGGAATCGTGGTTGGCGCGGCCGGGTCGAGTGCGAATACCATCGCGGCGGGATCGCGCAGGTCGATGCTTGCAAACCGGTCACGATCCCGGCTTCGCACCGACGAGACCAGCAGCGTCACGAGGCGGCCGTCGGTCGGATGCGGGATGCCCATGGTGCCGCCGGGCGCGCCGCGGGATGCGGCATCGATCAGTTGCTCCAGCCGCCGTAGGTGGCGGGGAGAAGAGCTGGACAGTTTCTGGTGACGCAAAGTGAGCGCGCCGCCGATCGTCATCGCGCGCAGCGCTTCATTGGCGTAGAGCACGCTGCCGGTGCGATCGAGCAGCGCGACGCCGACGCTGATGCGGTCGAGCGCGCAGAATTCTGCCCGCTGCAGGCTCCTGTAGACGCCGATCTGAAACCCGAAGCGCACGGATCGCATCATGTGCGGTGTGAGCCGTTGCAGAAGGTGCCGCTCGTCGTCGCCATAGGGCCCCTGGCGCGGTCCGCGGTTCAGGCAGAAACCGACGCCGAGATCCGGCTGTTGGGAAAGTCCGATCATCGCGGCGTGGCCGAGGTCCTGCGGCCGCAGGACCTCGTCGAAGAAACTGGTGCGGCGCAGATCCGAGAACGGCAGGAAGCTGTCAGACGTGACGACAGCCCCGGCCGGATATCGGGTCTGCATGTGAAGCGTCCAGGGGTTCACCACATGCCGTTCGCTCAAGGCGCGAAGGCTGCTCGGGTCGGTATTGTAGTGCCGCGCGAAATGCAGCAATCGCGGCTTTTGCGATTGGCCGAGCAGCACGCCGCCGACGCTGTTGGTGAGTTCGGAGATTTCGCGAAAGATCGGCGTCCAGAGCTCATCATCGGTCGCCGCGTCGTAGATCAGGTCCAACAGCCGTTCGGGAAGTTCGCCTGCGCTCCTCATCGGTTCACCCGCGATATCTCAAATGCTTTGCCAATTATCGAATGCCGGACCGCTGCTCGAAATGTGTTCTCTCGCCGGAATGATGGGCGTGCAAGGAATGGGCCGGAGCGCCGCGCTGGCGGCGAGGGTAGCAAATCGCGGCATGTTGCGGCGTCACCTGTTTGGGTGAGGCAGATGGCGGCGGTGTGTCATGGAACCGGCCGCCGGGTTCCACGCTTGAGGTGGATCATGCCGATCGGTGCGATCCTCGATAACAGAAGAGATCACCCAGGCGTATCTTCCCGGCATGGACGAAAAATCCTCCGATCCGACGATGCACGAAGCTCACCGGCAGACGGCGGCGGAGACGGTGGCCGCGCTGCAAACGGACGCCGGGCGCGGCCTGAGTAGCGCGGAGGCGGCGCGGCGCCTGGCGCGTGATGGCAGAAACGAGCTGGATGCCGCGCCGCCGCGTTCCCAATGGCTGAAATTCCTCGATCAGTTCACCGACGTGCTGGTGCTGCTGCTGATCGCGGCGGCGATCATCTCGATCGCGATCTGGCTGAACGAGCGCGACACCGCGCTGCCCTATGAGGCGATTGCGATCCTCGCCATCGTGCTGCTCAACGCGCTGATGGGCTATGTCCAGGAGGCCCGCGCCGAGCGCGCCGCGGCCGCCTTGCGTGAAATGTCCGCCGCGCATGCCAACGTGGTCCGCGATGGCGAGCGGCGCAACATTCCGGCGGCCGACCTGGTGCCGGGCGACATTATCATCATCGCGGAAGGCGACACCATTCCGGCCGACGCCCGGCTGATCGAATCCACCGCGCTGCAGACGGCGGAGGCAGCGCTCACCGGCGAAAGCCTGCCGGTGAGCAAGCAGATCGCCCCGGTGATGCGGGAGGCCGAGCTCGGCGACCGGCACAACATGATCTTCAGCGGCACCACCGCAGTCTATGGGCATGGCCGCGCGGTGGTCACCGCAACCGGGATGCGGACGCAGATGGGCCGGATCGCCGGGATGCTGCGGGAGGCGCCGGGCGAGACCACGCCGCTGCAGCGCGAGCTCGCGCGGGTCGGCAAGGCGCTTGCGATCACGGTCGTGCTGATTGCGGTGACCATGATCGGCACGATCTTTCTCGTCAGCGACATCAAGAGCTTCTCGGAAGTTTTCGCGGTGCTGCTGCTCGGCGTGGCGCTGGCGGTCGCGGCAGTACCGGAAGGTCTGCCGGCGGTGGTCACCGCCGTCTTGTCGATCGGCATGCAGCGGATGGCGAAGAAGAATGCGATCATCCGCCGCCTCGCCGCGGTCGAAGCGCTGGGTTCGGCGACCGTCATCGCATCCGACAAGACCGGCACGTTGACCAGGAACGAGATGACCGTGCGCCAGGTCGTGACGGCCAGCGGCTGCACGCGTCTGTCCGGCACAGGCTATGCGCCGGAGGGAGACGTGGATCTTGTCGGCGATATCTCGGACAAGAGCGCGCTGCAGTTCGAGCTTGAGCGCACCCTGACTGCGGCCGAACGCGCCAACAACGCGATACTGGAAGAACGCGACGGCGGCTGGATCGTGCAGGGCGATCCGACCGAGGGCGCATTGATCGTCGCGGCATGCAAGGCCGGCCTGCGCCCCGACGCGCTCGACGAGCGTTTCGCGCGGATCGGCGAGATTCCGTTCTCGTCCGAGCGCAAGTTGATGAGTACGGTGCATACCGATGCGGAGCGGCGTGACCGTCTGATCGCCGTGACCAAGGGCGCGCCCGATGTGCTGCTCGCGCGCTGCAGCCATGAACTCGTCGGACAAGACGCAGTGGCGCTCACCGGCGCGCGCCGGGCCGAGATCATGGCGAGCAACGAAGCCCTGGCCGCGGAAGCATTGCGGACGCTTGGCGTCGCGTTCCGCTCGCTGCCGGCGGATCGGCAGCCGCGCGATGCATTCGGCGAGGATGTGGAGCACGACCTCGTCTTCCTCGGCCTGATCGGCATGATCGATCCGCCGCGCCGGGAAGCGCGCGATGCGGTCGCCCGTGCACGGGCCGCTGGCATCCGCCCGATCATGATCACCGGCGATCATCCCAAGACCGCGGCGATCATCGCCGCCGAGCTCGGCATCATCACGTCGGGGCAGCGCGCGGTTTCCGGCGCCGAGCTGGAAGCCATGACGGAGCAGGAACTCGAGGGGACCGTGCAGGAGGTCTCGGTCTATGCCCGCGTCAATCCCAGTCACAAGCTCCGGATCGTGAAGGCGCTGCAGCGGGCAGGGGAAACCGTGGCGATGACCGGGGACGGTGTCAACGATGCACCGGCGCTGAAGGCGGCCGACATCGGCGTCGCCATGGGCATCACCGGCACCGACGTCTCCAAGGAGGCGGCCGACATGGTGCTCGCCGACGACAACTTTGCGACCATCGTCGCCGCGGTCGAGGAGGGCCGCGCGATCTTCGCCAATATCCGCAAATTCCTGCGCTATCTGCTGTCGTCGAATATCGGAGAGGTGATGACGATGTTCTTCGGCGTCGTGCTGGCGGACATGATCGGACTTTCCGCAACTGGCGGTGTCGTCGTGCTTCCGCTGCTGGCGACGCAGATCCTCTGGATCAACCTCGTCACCGACGGCGCGCCCGCGCTTGCCGTCGCGGTCGATCCGGCGGACCCGGCCATCATGCAGCGCCCGCCGCGCCCGCGCGATGAGGGCGTCATGACACTGACGATGTGGGGCGGCATTTTCCTCGTCGGGATCATCATGGCATCGGGCACATTGCTGGTGCTGGACGCCTCGCTTCCGGGCGGCCTAATCGAAGGCTCCGGCACGATTGCCTATGGACGAACCATGGCTTTCACGACGCTGGTGCTGTTCCAGCTCTTCAACGTCTTCAATGCGCGTTCCGACCACCTCAGCGCGTTCCGCGGATTCTTAGCCAATGGCTGGCTCTGGGCGGCCGTGGTGCTCTCGCTCCTGCTACACGCACTCGTGATCTATGCGCCCTTCCTGCAGGTCGCGTTCTCGACCGTCAGCCTGAGCGCCGGGGACTGGCTGTTCTGTGCCGCCGTCGCAAGCTCGGTCTTGTGGCTGCGTGAATTGAGCAAGGTCCTGATGCGGGGATCGGCCTTTCGAGCCGCCGTTTGACGCCTCCATAGCCGGCCAACACGCAATGTAGCCGCAATCCAACGGCTCTATGGAACCCAGTCAGCTTGATTTACTGGGTCAGGTAGTGCGAATACTTCTGGTTGAGGACGAAGACGAGATGGCGTCCGCCTTGTCGGCGGTCCTGAAGAGCTACGACATGCTGGCCGACCGGGCGACCTCGCTCATGGAGGCCGCGGAAATCATGCTCGCGGGCGCCTATGATGCGATCCTGCTCGACCGCAACCTTCCCGATGGCGACGGCATCAGCCTGATCCCGAAGCTCCGGGCCAAGGCGATCCCGACCCCTGTCATCGTGCTGACGGCACGGGGCCAATTGTCGGACCGCGTCACCGGCCTCGACACCGGCGCCGATGACTATCTGGCCAAGCCGTTCGCGGTCGAGGAGCTGTTGGCGCGGCTGCGCGCGGTGTGGCGGCGGGCCGCCGATCTGCAGCCCGATATCGTCAGGCTCGGACGGCTGAGCTTCAATCTCAATCACTGCGAGGCCGAGGTCGATGGACAGCTTCTGGAATTGCCGCGCCGCGAACTGCTGGTGCTGCAAACCCTGATGCGGCGGATGGGCCGCACGGTGGTCCGCTCTTCGCTGGAGGCTGCCGTCTATTCGCTCGACGAAGAGGTGCAGTCGAATGCGCTCGATACGCATGTCTCGCGGCTGCGCCGCAAGCTCACCGAGGCCGGTGCCGGCGTCGAGATCCACGGCATCCGCGGCGTCGGCTATCTCCTGCGAGCGGCATCATGACGGCGATGAACACGGCGTCGCTGCGGTCGCGGCTAGTTCGCCGCCTGATCTCGCTGCAGGCGGTGCTGCTCATTGCGCTTGTCGTTCTGGTCATTGGAAGTCTGTGGGCGTCCGGCTGCGTGTATCGGCGCGACGAGGGACGTGGCATCCACGTGCTGCGCGAGGCGGTGGCGCGCAATGCCGACGGAACGCTGTTCCTGCGCGAGACCGCCGCACTCAAGGAACTGCGCGAGGATACGCCGGATCTGTGGTTCGTGATCAACGACAAGGCCGGCCATTCGCTCTCCGAGGGCGATGTGCCGGCCGTGTTTGCCCGTCTTGGCGGAACGCTCGGCGATATCGGTCATGCCAAGTTCGGCTGGGACCGCACCCATGATGAATCGCGTCATCTCAGCGGGCAGATGAAAGTGGTCGAGACCGCGGCCGGCCCGGTGGAGATCATCGCCACCAGCGAGACCAGGATCTCGGACGCGAAATCGCTGCTGCAGATCGCGGTGGCCTTCTTCGGGCTCACGCTGCCCGGCCTTGCGCTGATGGCGCTTGCGACGCTGGTTGCGACCCCGCTCGTGGTGCGCAACGCGCTCGCGGGCCTCGACGAGGCCGCGCATCAGGCCGGCGAGATCGACATCGACAAGCGCGGCGCCAGGCTGCCGGTCAGCGCCGTCCCCACAGAGATCGCGCCGCTGGTGAGCGCCGTCAACGACGCGCTCGGGCGGCTCGACGAAGGTTACGAGCGGCACCGGCGCTTTCTCGCCGATGCCGCACACGAACTGCGGACGCCGATCGCGATCCTCACCACGCGCCTCGAAGGCCTGCCGCAGAGCAGTGAGAAGGCGCGCCTGATCGAGGATGTCTCGCGGCTGTCGACGCTGACAGAACAATTGCTCGATCTGCAGCGGCTCGAGCAGCGGCTGGCGCAATCGTCGGCGATCGATCTTGCCGGTCTCTGCGCGCAGGTGATCGCGGATCTCGCGCCGCTCGCGATCGCGGCCGGCTATGAGATTTCGTTGCAGCATGACGACGATCACATCGAGGTGTGGGGCGATCGCGGCGCGCTCGAACGCGCCGTCGTCAATCTGGTGCAGAATGCGATCCAGCACGGCGGCCATCGCGGCGCCATCGTCGTTGTCGTGAGCGCGCCGGCGACGATCGAGGTCCGCGACCAGGGACCCGGCATTCCCGCTTCCGAGCGCGAGCGCATCTTCGAGCCGTTCCATCGCCTGCAGCCGCAGACCCGCGGCGCCGGCCTTGGCCTCAACCTCGTGCGCGAGATCGTCCATCTGCACCGCGGCCAGGTGAGCGTCACCGAACGGACCGGCCACGGCGCCTGTTTCCGCATCTCGCTTCCCCCGATCGCGCTCCCCGCCTTCGCCGTGGGCTAGAGCGTTTTCGAGCGAAGCGGATACCGGTTCGCGTGAAGAAAACGCGTCAAAACAAGAATCTAGAGCTTCGGTTCTGATTCAATCAGAACCGAAAATGCTCTAGCGAGCCCGTAGCCCGGGCGAAGCGAAGCGCAACCCCGGGACATCTGCATCGACATCGACGACCGTTCCCGTGTGACACTGACGCTCCACCCGGGCTGCGGAAGCTCGCGACAGCAAACTCAAATCCATCCCCTCACCCTGCGGAGCCTGCGAAGGAGGCGTCTCGAAGGGCGAGGCCACGAACGCATCCATCTCTTCACGTCACGCAATGCTCTCGCAATGCCGAGCGTGGATGGTGAGCGCGTCTTGCGTCCGCATCGCATCAGGGGCTTGCGGCGTGGCGCGAGATAATTGCTCACCATTGCAAGGTCATGGACTCATGTCTCACGATGCCACATCGTTTTTTCTTTCCTGGCTGTTCAACCCGCGCCGGGTCGGCGCGGTCGCCCCATCCGGCAACGCGCTGGCCGAGCTGATCACGCGGGAAATCACGCCGTCATCCGGCCCCATCATCGAGCTCGGCGCCGGCACCGGCGTCTTCACCTACAAGCTCCTGCAGAAGGGAATTCGGCAGCAGGATCTCACGATCGTCGAATACGGTTCTGAGTTCGTCCAGATCCTGCAACTGCGCTTTCCGGGCGCGCGCGTGCTGTGGATGGACGCGCAACGGCTCGGCACGGTGAAGCTCGCCGACGACGGATCGGTCGGGGCTGTCGTCAGCGGGTTGCCGTTGCTCACGATGTCGCCGCGCAAGGTGCTATCGATCCTGAGCGGCGCGTTTCGCTACGTGCGTCCGAACGGCGCGTTCTATCAGTTCACCTACGGACCGAGGCCGCCGATCCCGCGGCCGATCCTCGATCGGCTCGGGCTGAAGGCCACGCTGGTCGGGCGCACCATGAACAACCTGCCGCCGGCCTCCGTCTATCGGCTGGTGCGGCGCGCGCCGTCCCGCTTGTCCGCGTGGCGTTCCGGAGTGATCGAGGATCAGCCGCAGCTTGACAATCTCGAGCTGCGACCGCGATTGGTCGACACGCCAACGGTGCTGGAGCCGAGCTAGATTCTATGCCGCGCGGATATTGGCGAGGAAGCCGTCGACCTTGCTTCGCAGCATCGCGGCCTGCTTGTTGAGCTCTTCGGCTGACGCCAGCACCTTGCCCGCTGCCGTGCCGGTCTCGCCCGCGGCGCGGGTGACGCCGCCGATATTGCCGGAGACTTCGCTGGTGCCGTGCGCGGCTTCCTGCACGTTGCGGGCGATCTCCCTGGTGGCCGAGCCCTGCTGCTCGACCGCGGCCGCGATCATCGTGGTGATCTCGTTGATGCCGCCGATCGTGCCGCCGATGCCTTCGATCGCCTGCACAGCCTCCGTCGTCGCGCCCTGCATCGCCGCGACCTGCGCGGAAATCTCCTCGGTCGCCTTCGCGGTCTGGCTCGCCAGCGACTTGACCTCGCTCGCCACCACCGCAAAGCCGCGCCCGGCTTCGCCGGCCCGCGCCGCTTCGATCGTGGCGTTCAGCGCCAAGAGATTGGTCTGGCTCGCGATGTCGCTGATGAGCTTGATGACGTCGCCGATCTTCTGCGCCGCTGCCGAGAGGCCCTGCACCGTCACATTGGTGCGGTTGGCCTCTTCCACCGCCTGCTGCGCGACCCGGGTCGATTCCGCGACCTGGCGTCCGATCTCGGAGACCGAAGACGACAATTCTTCCGTCGCCGCGGCGACAGTCTGCACATTGGCGGACGCCTGTTCGGCAACGGCGGCGACCGTCGTCGCCTGGCGGCTCGCTTCGGAAGCCGCGCCCGACATGCTGTTCGAGGTGGTGCGCAATTCGACCGCGGCGCCCGCCAGCGCGTCGAGCGAGCTGCGGACGCTGTTCTCGAATTCGTCGGCCATCTTGCCGAGCAGGCTGATCCGCTCGGCTTCGGCCTGCTTCTTCAATTCGTCCTGCTCGCCGCGCAGCCGCGCCGCATCGATCATGTTGTTCTTGAATACCTGGACCGATTGCGCCATCGCGCCGACCTCGTCGCGGCGTTCCTGTGCGGGGATCACGGTATCGGTCGCGCCGTCGGCGATTTTGCGCATGGCAGCGGTCATGCCGGTGATCGGGCCGACGATGCTGCGGCCGATCAGGAAGCACATGCCGGCGACGAGCAGCAGCGCGACAGCGAGGATCGAGCCGATCCAGCGCGCCTCCGACCAGAAGATCGCATCGATGTCGTCGAGATAGATGCCGCCGGCGACGGCCCAGCCATAGGGCTTGAATTCGGTCGCATAGGAGATTTTCGGCAGCGGCTCGCCGCCGGCCGCGCGGGAAAAGCGGTACAGCACGAAACCGCCCTGCGGCGCCAGCTCGATCTGCCGGCGGGTGAAGAACACGCCGTCCGAGTCGGGCGTATCCATCAGGTTCTTGCCCTCGACCTTCGGGTTCGGATGCGACTCGACCACGCCTTGTTTGCCGAGCGCATAGAAATAGTCGTCCTTGCCGAAGTGCAGCGTGCGCAGCAGCGCCTTGCTGCGTTCGAGCACTTGCGTGTCGGACAGGCCGGCCTTCTTGGCCGCCTCGTAGTCCCGCTCCACCGTCTGCTTCGCGAGCAGCACCAGATCCTGCAGCTTGGCCTTGCGATCCTCGAGCAGGTTGTTCCTGAGCGCCTGCAGGCCGACAAAGGCGACGGCCACAATGCCGAGCACCGAAAGTCCGACCATGATCATCAGCTTGGAGGAAATCCTGAGATTGCCGAGCATCGCACACCTATTCTGGAGCTTCCGGCGGCTTCGGCCGCCGATGGTTCCGAAAGGATTAATGCGAATTGGTGAAATTGAACCTAACGGGATCCGGACGCAGTTGCTTCCCGATGTGGTCGATCACCTCTTCAGACAGCGCAAATCCGTGTCCAAAAGTCACGCCTTTTGCGGCGAGCACAGCGCGGGCCCGTAGAACGCAACGAGCCGAGAAGGCGATCGCCCAGGCGGCGGCGGCCACCGTCAGCAGCGCCATCGTGTGCTCCGGTTCGACGGATGCGCAAATGCGTGCGAGCGCGGCGGTGACGATCACGGCAGCCAGCACCCATCCGATCGATGCCGAGAGCAGGATCGCGATGCGGCCGGCGATCCAGGAGGCCGGTCATGGCCAGCATGGCTGCTACCCCCCAAGAGGTATGCTCTTGCGCATATTAATCTCCTGGAAACCTTGTTGGGCGTGGGTACGTCGAGCCTTAGCGTTCCGCGGCCGCGCGCGATTTGCGCCAGGACAAGGTTTCGAAGGAATCTGAAGCCGCATCCACGCGGCGGTCGTCCGCGACCACCGCGCAGTACTTCACCGCAATTGCAACGGCCTGTGGCAGGTTTGGAGCTGATGTCGGGGCGTGGACCGAAGAGCCGCTTTGCCTGCGCTCTAAACCTTTGGTTGTGCTATCGTAATTGCACTCGCAGCCCCGGGTTCCATTCCAGCCTCGAAAGCATCCATGCTCAAACAAAAAAAGAGCGGGATGACGATCCAAAGAAACGTCATCCCGCTCTAACGTATCGGGGTCCTTCGCTACTCGCCGGGCTGCTTGACCTCCGGCGCGGCTAGTGTTGGATCCAGTCCAAGCAGCCGGGCGCGCTCCTTCCGCTCCTCGGTCAGAAGGCCCAGTTCGCGCTCCAGCGAACGGGCTACCTCTTCCTGTGCCGATTTGCGATGTTTGCTGCTTTCGTGAAGTCTTGGAGGTTGGGCAGTCACACAAGGTCCCCGTGTCATCAATCCGTCATTGTGGGTGATGGCATGCACGGTTGCGCGATCCCAATCAATTACTTTTTAGTGGCCAAGTTGGGGCGCCGTCCTAATACCGACAAAGTATTCGTGCAGCGGAGCACGCTTGGAAACGAAGATGCGGTTCGAGCCTGGTCGGCATGCACACGCGCTCTCTCGCCGGATGATATGAATGAAGAGCAGAAGCCCAAACGCTGCGTCCTACATCCTGACCGCCCTGGCGATCGCCGCCGCGATCTGGACGGCGCTGGGTTCGCCGCACGCCGAACGGCCGGTCACGAAGCAATTTGCCCGCAGCAGCGTCGTGCCGTGATCAGATCCGGCTGCCAACGGGATCGATTCGCCGCGCAGGAAAGCGCCACGCAATGACGAAGTGATTGCTGGGGGCGCGACAAATCAACCCGACGGGCAAATCAGGCCAAAAGTCTGTCCATCCCTCTCACTAAAAATATTCCGCTTCCGTCGTCGGGCAAATCAGCACTATGACTCCGCGCGTCTCACGGCGAATGAGGGGCGGGTCGCGATCGTCACGAACGTTGCGGTGGGATGCGGTGGACGCGGATGTTGCGAACGACGAACGCAGCTATCAGCGGACGGCGAAGTCGTGTGGTTCTGGCGCCCCGACGCTGGCGCTAAGTTCGCGGAGATAATCTGCGGGCGACGGTGGCAAGAAAGCCCGGTCACCGGGAAGAGCGCGAAGTAAGCCGTAAACCATCGCGCAGGGAAAGCCGGAGTTGCTTCGGTTGACCTGTGGTCCTACCCCCGTGCTCTTTGTTGCACGGGGCCCACGGGTGCAACCGGCACCCGGCTTTCCCTGCGCCCTCTGTATGAGGAGAGGGCGAAACGAGACGCAAACCTCGGACGCCATGCGCCGCGAGAACGCGGATTCACATCCATCCTTCGCGCCATTTGGGATTGCTTCGCCGCTCTCGCAATGACGGGGATAGAGCGACGTCGTCGGACCTATCTCCTCACCCTGAGGAGACCGCACAGCGGTCGTCTCGAAGGGCGAGGCCACCGGCGGGCCCCATGGTTCGAGACGCGCTACGCGCTCCTCACCTTGAGGGTCTGACACCGAAGCTACGTTGTTTCAGCCTTGCGCCAACATCCTAACCCCCACGGCAATATTGCGCTACGCTGCCTTCGCCAAACCACAACACAAAGCGAAACGCCCGCCATGTCCGTCTTTCCCGCTGCGACCACCGTCCTCGATTCCGTTCTGTTCCGCGACGCCTTCGGCACGTCGGCGATGCGCGAGGTGTTTTCCGACCTGCGCCTGATCGCGCGTTATGCGGAGGTCGAGGTTGCGCTGGCGAAGGCCGAGGCGCGCTGTGGCGTCATCCCGGCGCGGGCTGCGGAAGAGATCGCAACACGCACCAACGTCTCGGCGCTCGATTTCGACCTGTTGCGGCAGGAGACTGACATCGTCGGCTATCCGATCCTGCCGCTGGTGCATCAGCTCGCCAGGCAATGCGGCGAAGCCGGCCGTTACGTGCATTGGGGCGCGACCACGCAGGACATCATGGACACGGCCGTGGTCCTGCAATTGCGCGACGGCCTGAAGATCATCGAAGACGACATTGCCGCCTTGCGCGGCATCCTGGCCGATCTCTCCCGCCGCTATCGCGACACGCCGATGGCGGGCCGCACCCATCTGCAGCAGGCGCTTCCCGTCACCTTCGGCTACAAGGCCGCGATCTGGCTTGCCGCCTTCGACCGCCACGCCGAACGGCTGGCGCAGCTCAAGCCGCGGGTGCTGGTCGGCCAGTTCGCCGGTGCCGCCGGCACGCTCGCCTCGCTCGGCGGCAAGGGCTTCGAGGTGCAACAGGCGCTATGCGAGGAACTCGGCCTCGACGTTCCCGTTGCCACCTGGCATGTCGCGCGCGACGGATTTGCGGAAGCCGTGAACTTCCTGGCGCTCGTCACCGGTTCCCTCGGCAAGATCGCGCTCGACATCATGATCATGGCCTCGACCGAATTCGCCGAAGTCTACGAGCCATTCGTCAAGGGTCGCGGCGCGTCTTCGACCATGCCGCAGAAGCGCAACCCGATCTCCTCGGAGCTGATGCTGGCGGCCGCGAAGGCGGTGCGCCAGCATGCAGGGCTCATGCTGGATGCAATGGTGCAGGATTTCGAGCGCGCCACCGGACCCTGGCATGCCGAATGGATCGCGATCCCCGAGAGTTTCGTACTGACCGCAGGCAGCCTGCACCAGGCGAAATTCGCGCTTGGCGGACTGATTGTCGATGAGAAGAAAATGGCCGACAATCTCGACATCAGCCGTGGGCTCATTGTCGCGGAGGCCGTGATGATGGGGCTCGCGCCGGAGATCGGCCGGCAGGAAGCGCACGACGTCGTCTATGACGCCTGCCGCGTCGCCAACGAAAAGAGCATGACTTTGGCGGACGCGCTCTCGGCTGATCCGCGGGTCTCGAACCGCATCGATCGGGGGACGATCGAGCGGCTCACATTACCGAAAAATTATCTCGGTCTTGCCCCCCAAATGGTGGACCGGGTGCTGTCCTCGGTGAAACGTTGAAGAGCCCGCGTCGCTGGCCTATCTCTACGGTAGCGACCTAATCAAGGACCCAGCATGACCGCATCGCAACGCAACCTTTCCGCCGCAATCGATCCCGACAAGCTCGACCGCCTCGCCGAAGTCGCCATCAGGGTCGGGCTCGGATTGCAGCCGGGACAGGACCTGCTGCTGACCGCGCCGTCGTCGGCGCTGCCGCTGGTGCGCCGGCTGGCGGTGCATGCCTACAAGGCCGGCGCCGGCCTGGTCACGCCGATCCTGTCGGATGAGGAGGTGACGCTGGCGCGCTATCGCCATGGCCATAACCAAAGCTTCGATCGCGCGGCGAACTGGCTCTATGCCGGCATGGCGGAGGCGTTCTCCGCCAACACCGCGCGGCTCGCGGTGGTCGGCGACAACCCGATGCTGCTGTCGGGCGAGGATCCGACCAAGGTCGCGCGCGCCAGCAAGGCCAATTCGGTTGCCTACCAGCCGGCGCTGGAGAAGATCGTCAATTTCGAGGTCAACTGGAACATCATCGCCTATCCGAGCGCGTCATGGGCCAAGCAGGTTTTTCCCGACGATCCGCTGGAGACCGCGGTGGCAAAGCTCGCGGATGCGATCTTTGCGGCTTCCCGTGTCGACCAGGACGGTGCGGTCGCCGCCTGGGAGAAGCATAACGCGGTGCTGCGCGAACGGACACAATGGCTGAACGGCCAGCGCTTCCACGCGCTGCACTATACCGGACCGGGCACCGATCTCACGATCGGGCTCGCCGACGGCCATGAATGGGAAGGCGGCGCCTCGGTCGCCAAGAACGGCATCACCTGCAACGCCAACATCCCCACCGAGGAGGTGTTCACCACCCCGCATTGCCGCCGCGTCAGCGGCCATGTCGTGAGCTCGAAGCCGCTGTCCTACCAGGGCACCTTGATCGACAACATCCAGGTCAAGTTCGAGGAAGGGCGGATCATCGAAGCCAAGGCCTCCTGCGGCGAGGAAGTCTTGAGGAAGGTGCTCGATACCGACGAGGGCGCGCGCCGGCTCGGCGAGGTCGCGCTGGTGCCGCACTCCTCGCCGATCTCCAGGAGCGGCTTGCTGTTCTTCAACACGCTGTTCGACGAGAACGCTGCCTCCCACATCGCGCTCGGCCAGTGCTACTCGAAATGCTTCATCGGCGGCGACAAGCTGACGCCGCAGCAGATCGCGGCGCAAGGCGGCAACCAGAGCCTGATCCATATCGACTGGATGATCGGCTCGGACCAGACCGATATCGACGGCGTCAGGACCGACGGCAGCCGCGTGCCCGTCTTCCGCAAGGGCGAGTGGGCGTAAGGGAGAGGCTGTCAGACGCCGTCGAGCATGATCACGGTCGGTGTCGATGGCAGCGTGTCGCGCGAAATCCGCAAGCTGCGCTCGCTGCGCTGGTCGATCTCGAACTGCTGGCCGATCAGGCGCATGAACTCGTCGAGCGGGGTCGCAAAGCGGTGCATCGGCAGCACGACGGCGGCGCGCAGCCGCTTGGTGATTTCGGAGACGCCGGTGAGCGACATGGTGTAGGTGCCGTCGATCGGCACCATCACGATGTCGAGCCGGCCGATCGCCGCGAAATGGCTCTCGTCGAGCTTGTGGTGCAAATGGCCGAGATGGCCGATGCAGAGGCCGGCGACCTCGAAGATGAAGATCGAATTGCCGTCCTTGATCATCTCGCCCGCGGAATCGTCGCCGTAGTAGCGGCGGATGTCGGTGGTGACGTTGCGGACGAAGACGTCGCCGATCCGCGTGGCGTGATGGGCGGGCTGTCCGTTCTCGCCCCAGCCATGCAGCACATGCGGAATCTTCGGGTCGGGAAACAGCGTGTAATGCGTGCTGTGCGCCCGGTTCATGGTAACGACATCGGGCAGGCGGCCGGTGCGGTAGACGCCGTTGTAGTCGGTCGCGATCCGGATGCCGCCGGGGGTATCGATGTAATAGGTGGAGTGCCCGGCATAGGTGATCGCGACCTCGTCGGCCTTGGCGACGCGCCGCAGGCTGACCGGCGTGGCGCGCGGCGGCGCGCCTGCCATCGCCAGGCATTCGCTGCGCTGGGCATCCTGCCCATGGGCCGCGATGCTGAGGAAGCCGAGCAGGGCAAAGGCGGCGAGGATCGATCGCAACATGGGCAAGGTCCGTCAGCGGTGACGTCCTTGCCACTCTACCGTCTAATCCGGCGGCCGTCAGTAGATCAGTCCCGCCGCGGGCTGATCTTCCAGGTTATGGCCAGGACCGCCAGCGTCATGGCGGTGGTCATGACAGCCGCGACCGGCATCGCCAGCGCGAGCACAGATGTGGCCGCCCAGCCGATCGAGCAGAAGGCTTCCGCGAAGGTGGCGACGCGCGAGGAGGTCTGGCGGCGGCGGAACTGGCTGCGCCTGGCCTGCACGCGGAACCAGAGCTGGATCGCCGCGGCCGAGATCGTGGCGATGGTCACGCCGATCGCCGTGACGACCGCCTGCAGCGCCGAGGCGAAGGCCAGCGCGATGACGAATGGCGCGACCACCAGCGCGAACGAAAGCAGCACCACCTCGATCTTGGCGCGGATCACCTGGGACGGCGAAAGCGGCGCCGTGGCGACCAGGTCGGCGGCGTCCTCGCCCGATATCGTCAGCCAGGCGAGGCCGCCGGCGAGTTGGCCCGCTGCCATCACGATCACAGGCGTGATCAGCATCAGGCCTGTGGAGCCATCGGAAAAGCTCCGCCACAGCATCAACGCCGGCGGCACGAGGTAGAGCAATTGCATCAGGCTTTGCGACAAGAGCCAGGGATCACGCCGCAGCAGCACGAACTCTTTCCAGCGCAACGCCTGCTGGCGCGAGCCGCGCTGGAATGTCCGCACCCTGGCCTTTCGGCCGGCCATCGCCGGGTTCGCCGAGATGCTGATGATGGTGTCGGCGAAGCGCGGCGAGAACACCGCGATCACGACGCCGAGCAGGGCAAGGCTGAAGGCGAGCAGGAGCAGCAGCGCCTCGGTGTCGCCGAGCACGGCGCGGGCCGGCCACCACAGCATGCTGCCGGTGTCAGGCACGAAGTCCGCCGCGGTATCGGAGGTCAGCACGGCGAAGCGCGAGAGGGTGCCGTAAGAGAGGATCGCGACGATCTGCAGCGCGATGACGAAGCCGGCGCCGATGATCGCGGCCAGCACTTGTGCCACCAGGCGGGTGCGGCGCGGGCCGATCAGGCGGAACAGCGCCACCGTGAGGGCGGTTGCGACCGCCGCCGCCGAAAGGCCGATCGCGACGACGACGCCGAAGGCGGCAAGCCAGCGTGGTCCGCCGCCGATCACGAGCACGTCGACGAAGGGCGTCGAGAACAACAGCGCCATGCCGGTGACCTGCAAGGCGATCGCGGCAATGCGGACCGAGAAGATGTTGGTCAGCTTGATCGGGGACGACATGATCAGATCAAGGTCGGCACGGGCGTAAAACACCCGCGTCACGGACTCAACCGCCTGCGAGAGGATGAGCGCCCAGGCGAGGAAGATCGTCGACGACATCACGATCAGCGCCGACTTGTCGAGCGGCAGCGTCAGGCCCGCAAAACGGCCGACGACTGCATAGGCCGGCAGATGCAGGATGGCAGCGAAAATGAGCAGGCCGATCACCGCGCGCTTCGGCCGGCGCCGGCCGCCAGTCATCATGGCGAGCCACTCGCGCCAGGCCAGCCGGATCTCGTGCCGGGCGAACCAGGTGAGGTCGGTGGCCGAACTCATGCGGCCGCCGCTTCAGTCTCGACGAGGGCGATGAAGACGTCTTCGAGGCTGGTGTCGCCCCGGCCATTCTGCTGGCGCAGTTCCGTCAGCGTGCCCTCGGCCATGAGCCTGCCCTTGGCGATGACGCCGATGCGGTCGGCCATGCGCTCGGCGACTTCAAGGATGTGCGTGGTCATGATCACGGTTGATCCCGCCCGTACGCGCTCCTGCAATAGCCCCTTGACGTGGCGGGCGGAGAGCGCGTCGAGGCCGGTCAGGGGTTCGTCGAGGATGATCAGGCGGGGATCGTGGACCAGCGCGCCGGCCAGCGCCACCTTCTGGCGCATGCCCTTGGAAAATCCCTCGCAGCGCTCGCGCAGATGCGGCTCGAGCCCGAGCGAGACCAGGAGATCCTGGGCTGACCGTTCGGAAAGGCGGGGATCGGTGCCCCAGAGGCCGGAGACGAATTCGAGATATTCAAGGGGAGTGAGCTTGTCGTAGATCATCGGTTCATCCGACACCCAGGCCATGATCTGCTTGGCGGCGATCGGATCGGACAGCGCATCGATGCCGAAGATCGATACCGAGCCGGCGTCGGGCTTGAGCAGGCCGGCGACCATCCGCAGCGTCGTGGTCTTGCCGGCGCCGTTTGGCCCGAGCAGCGCGTAGAACTCGCCAGGGCGCACGGTGAGATCGAGCGCGTCGACCGCCGGCCGGTCAAAACGCTTGGTTAACCCTCGCACTTCGAGTGCTGGCGGATCTGATGGCATGATGTGGGGACGGTCCGGAGTTGATTTCTGGTTACGGACCATGAGGCGAAAGGCGTTTAGGCGCGGTGAATCGAAGGCCGCAAATCGCCGGCAATGCCGGAGAACTACGGGCTGCGGCATCTCTGCGCCATTATGCCAGGCGAGGGCTGCAGCGCTTTGTTGACAGCGCTTCCCGCTTTGCGCTCAAATCGCCGCCGGACATAGGCAGCTTCCAGCGCTCCCGAACAGAGGAGGGCGGAAGCGGGATGCAACGAGCGATCGACAAGAATTGCCGTGCATCGGGGAGGGAAAGTGATGCTGGACTTTGTTCAGCAGCTCGTCAGCGGCATTGCGCTTGGCTGCGTCTACGGCCTGATCGCGCTCGGCTTCGTGCTTGTTTACAAGGCAACCGAGGTCGTCAATTTCGCCCAGGGCGATCTGATGATGCTGGGCGGCTTCTTCGCCTTCACGTTCATCGGCATGCTCGGCCTCAATTACTGGCTCGGCTTTGCCGGCGCGGTGGCGGCGATGGCGCTGTTCGGCATGCTGGCGGAGCGGGTGGTGGTGCGGCCGATCCTCGGCTACCCGCAGTTCTCCATCATCATGGCGACAATCGGCCTCGGCTATTTCCTGCGCTCCGTCGCCGGCATCATCTGGGGCACCGACGATTTCAAGATCGAGACGCCGTTCAGCCAGGGCGTCCTGCGCATCGGCAGCCTGGTGCTCGCCTACGACAAGCTGTCGGTGATCGCGGCGACCATCATCCTGTGCGCGCTGCTCTATCTGTTCTTCAACCGCACCACGCTCGGCACCGCGATGCGGGCGAGTTCGGAGAACATGCTGGCCGCCTATTACATGGGCATCCCGGTCAAGCGCGTGGTCTCGATCGTCTGGGCGATCTCGGCGGCGGTCGCCACCTGCGCCGGCGTGCTGCTGGCGCCGATCACCTTCATCCATTCCAATGTCGGCCTTGTGCTGGGACTGAAGGCATTCCCGGCCGCCGTCCTCGGCGGCTTCGGGTCGATCCCTGGCGCTGTGGTCGGCGGCGTGCTGATCGGGGTGATCGAGAGCATGGCGGGCTTCTACCTGCCGCAGGGGTGGAAGGACGTCGCACCCTACATCGTGCTGCTCGCGGTGCTGCTGCTGAAGCCCGAAGGCCTGTTCGGTCTTCACGTGCGCAAGAAGGTTTGAGCAGCATGCGCTTCCTGTTCAAGACCGACTACGAAGACGACATCAAGCTGTTCCCGCATTCGGGTTATGTCTTCTCCTATGGCTTGCTGCTGGCATTGCTCCTGATCGCGCCCCACGTGCTCTCGAGCTATCTGATGAGCCAGCTCGTCTTCGTCTGCATCTATGCGATCGTTGGCGTCGGGCTCTTGATCCTCACCGGATTCACCGGGCAGGCGTCGCTCGGACACGCGGCGTTTCTCGCGATCGGCGCCTATACCGCAGCCTATCTGCAGCAGTTCAACGTACCCTTTCCGGTCTATTTCCTCGCCGCAGGGGTATTGACCGGCGTGGTCGGCGCACTTGTCGGATTTCCGGCGCTGCGACTGCAGGGCATCTATCTCGTTATCGCCACCATCTCGTTCGCCTTCATCGTCGAGGAAATCCTGGCGCGCTGGGAGAGTGTGACCCATGGCAATGAGGGCATGCGGGTCAAGACGCTCTATTTCCTCGGCACCGCGGTGCCGCGGGATGGACCGACCTTTTACTATCTATGTCTCGCGGTGCTGGTGCTGACCATCGTCGGCTCGCTGAACCTGCTGCGCTCGCCGACCGGCCGCGCCTTCGTCGCGATCCGCGACAGCGAGACCGCGGCCCGCAGCATGGGCATCAACGTCTCGCTCTACAAGGTGAAGTCGTTTGCGATCAGCGCCGCCATCACCGGCCTCGCCGGCGTGCTGTTCGCGCACAAGCTCTCCTTCATCAGCCCGGAAATGTTCACGCTGCAGCTCTCGATCGAGTTCATCATCGTGATCCTGATCGGCGGCACGTTCAGCCTGCATGGTGCGGTGCTGGGGGCGATCTTCCTTGTCATGATCGATCCATTCCTGACCTACCTGAAAGACGACATGCCCGGCGTGATCGCAGGCGCCGCCGCGACGCTTGGTGCCGGCGCCGAGCGCGCCGCACGTATCCAGGACGCGGTTGCAGCCTTTGCCTCGGCCAACGGCCTGAAGGGCGCGATCTACGGCATCATCATCGTGCTGTTCGTGCTGTTCGAGCCGCTCGGCCTTTATGGCCGCTGGCTGAAGATCAAGCTCTTCTTCCAGCTATTCCCGCTCTACAAGCGCGCCACCTTCAAGCGGCAGAAGATCTATGTGAAGTCGGAGCGGAATCGATGAGCTATTTCCGCGCCGAAAATCTCTCGCTTCACTTCGGCGGCCTCAAGGCCGTCGATGCGGTGAGCTTCGCGGTCGAGAAGGGCGAGATCCTCTCGATCATCGGGCCGAACGGCGCAGGCAAAAGCTCGATCTTCAACCTGATCTCGCGCATCTATCCGCCGACCTCGGGAAAGATCTTCTTCGAGGATCAGGACATCACCGAGCAGCCGGCCTACGATATCGCCAAGCTCGGCATTGCCCGCACCTTTCAGAACATCGAACTGTTCGAGAATGCGACCGTGCTTTCCAATCTGCTGGTCGGCCGCCATCGCCATTCCACCACGCAGCTCTGGCAGGAATTATTGTTCCTGCCGAGTGTGCGCGCCACCGAGAAGGTGCATCGCCGCCGCGTCGAGCAGGTGATCGAGTTCCTCGATCTCGAACCTTACCGCGACAAGCTGATCTCCGGCCTTCCTTACGGCGTGCGCAAGGTGATCGAGCTGGCCCGCGCGCTGTGCTCGGAGCCGAAGCTGATCCTGCTGGACGAGCCGTCGTCGGGGCTGAATGTGGAAGAAACCGACGACATGTCGTTCTGGATCCGCGACATGAGGTCCGAGCTCGGCATCACCGTCCTGATGGTCGAGCACGACATGACGCTGGTGAACCGCGTCTCCGACCGCGTCATCGCGCTGAACTACGGCCGAGTGCTGGCGATGGGCTCGCCTGCGGACGTGCAGCAGCATCCCGACGTCGTCGCGGCCTATCTCGGAGCTTGATGCCATGATTGCCGCGGTCATGCCCGAGACCATCCTGAAGCTCAGCAATATCGAGAGCTATTACGGGCCGATCATGGCCATCCGCGGCATCAGCCTGGAGGTGCCGCGCGGCAGGATCGTCACGCTGCTGGGCGCCAACGGCGCCGGCAAGACCACGGTGTTGAAGACGATTTCCGGCATCCTCGATCCGCAAAAGGGCTCGATCGAGTTTCTTGGCAAACCGATCCAGCGCATGGAAGCCGACAAGATCGTGCGGCTCGGTCTGAGTCATGTGCCGGAAGGGCGGGAGGTGTTTCCGTTCCTGTCGGTGCGCGAGAACCTGATGATGGGCGCCTATCCGCGCAGCGACCGCGACGGCGTCGCCGAGGATCTTGACCGCGTCTATGGCTATTTCCCGCGGCTGAAGGAGCGGATCGACCAGCCGGCCGGCCAGCTCTCCGGCGGCGAGCAGCAGATGCTCGCGATCGGGCGGGCGCTGATGAACCGGCCGACGCTGCTGCTGCTGGACGAGCCGTCGCTGGGGCTGTCGCCGATCCTGGTGAAGGAGATCTTCACCATCATCCGCCGGGTCAATGAAGAGCAGGGCATGTCGATCCTCCTGGTCGAGCAGAACGCCAAGGTTGCGCTGGAGACCGCGCATTACGGCTATGTGCTGGAGATCGGCCGTATCGTGATGAACGACACCTGCGAGCGGCTGATGCATTCAAAGGATATCCAGGAGTTCTATCTCGGCGCCAAGGAGGCGGGTGCGCGGGGGGAGCGGCGCTGGAAAAAGAAGAAAACATGGCGTTGAGAGGGACTTGACGATAGATTGAAGGCCTGTCGCGGAAAGATCGGCGCAAAAGCCGGCGGTCGCGACGGGCGAGGAGAGGAGGGAACGGGCATGGCCGGAGCGGCGGTGCTGACGGTCGCCGACACGATCGCGAGGAGTTTTCTTCTGGCGGTGGAGACGCGCGGCGACAGGCCCGCGATCCGCGAGAAGAAGTTCGGCATCTGGCAGCCGACGAGCTGGCGCGAGTGGCTGCAGATCTCCAGGGATATCGCCTACGGCCTGCATGCCATCGGCTTCCGTCCTGGCGATGTCGCCTCCATCATCGCCAACGCGGTGCCGGAATGGGTCTATGCCGATATGGGCATTCTCTGCGCCGGCGGCGTCTCGTCCGGCATCTACCCGACGGACTCGTGGGTCCAGGTCGAATATCTCATCAACGATTCGCGCACCCGCGTGGTCTTCGCGGAAGACGAGGAGCAGCTCGACAAGCTGCTCACCTGCCGCTCGCGCTGCCCGACGCTGGAGCGGATCGTCGTGTTCGACATGGAGGGTCTGAGCGGCTTCTCCGATCCCATGGTGATGTCGCTTGCCGAATTCACCGCGCTCGGCCGCAATCATGCCCAGGGCAGAGAGGCGCTGTGGGACCAGATGATCGGAAGCCGGACGAGCTCCGATCTTGCGATCCTCGTCTACACCTCGGGCACCACAGGTCCGCCGAAGGGCGCGATGCACGCCAACCGCAGCGTGACGCACCAGATGCGCCACGCCAACGACCTGTTCCCGTCGACCGATCACGAGGAGCGGCTGGTGTTCCTGCCGCTCTGCCATGTCGCCGAGCGCGTCGGCGGTTATTACATCTCGGTCGCGCTGGGATCGGTGATGAATTTCGCCGAAAGCCCTGAGACCGTGCCGGACAATCTGCGCGAGGTGCAGCCGACCGCCTTCCTCGCCGTGCCCAGAGTCTGGGAGAAATTCTATTCCGGCATCACCATTGCGCTGAAGGATGCGACCCCGCTCCAGAACTGGGTTTATCGCCGCGCGATGGCGATCGGCTATCGCATCACCGACTGCCGGCTGGAAGGCGAGCAGCCGGCGCTGCCGCTGCGCTTTGCCAACCGGCTGGCCTATTGGCTGGTGTTCCGCAACATCCGCCGCATGCTCGGGCTCGACCGCTGCCGGATCGCGTTCACCGGCGCCGCGCCGATCGCGCCCGACCTGATCCGCTGGTACCTCGCGCTCGGCATCGACATGCGCGAGGTCTATGGCCAGACCGAGAATTGCGGCGTCGCCACCATCATGCCGACCGAACGCATCAAGCTCGGCTCGGTCGGCAAGGCCGCGCCCTGGGGCGAGGTGATGATCTGCCCGAGGGGCGAGATCCTCATCCGCGGCGACTTCCTGTTCATGGGTTATCTGAACCAGCCGGAGAGGACTGCCGAGACCATCGACGCCAGGGGCTGGCTGCATACCGGTGATGTCGGCGCGATCGACAACGAGGGCTACGTCAAGATCACGGACCGGATGAAGGACATCATCATCACATCAGGCGGCAAGAACATCACGCCGTCGGAGATCGAGAACCAGCTCAAATTCTCCCCCTATGTTTCGGACGCGGTGGTGATCGGCGACAAGCGGCCTTACCTCACCTGTCTCGTGATGATCGACCAGGAGAATGTCGAGAAATACGCCCAGGACCACGACATCCCCTTCACCAACTACGCAAGCCTGTGCCGCGCGGCGGAGATCCAGGATCTGATCCACCGCGAGATCGAGGCGGTGAACGCCAATTTCGCCCGCGTCGAGACCATCAAGAAATTCTATCTGATCGAGCGCCAGCTCACGCCGGAGGACGAGGAATTGACGCCGACCATGAAGCTGAAGCGCAGCTTCGTGAACAAGCGTTACGCGGCCGAGATCGAGGCGATGTACGGCGAGCGCGCGGTCGCCTAGGCGCGACGGTTTTCTCCGTCTCGCCGTCCTTGCGAGGAGAGGTGCGCAGACGAGGTCAAGAGAAAGGCGAAGGAGCCCAGACAGGCCCGATCCTTCGCTCGATATGGGCCATGGAGAGGAGGATCATTATGTCGAAAGCGTTCAGGGCATTGGGCCTTGCGGTGGGTGCGCTGGCGCTGACCCACCTGCCGGCGTCAGCGCAAACCAAGGTCACCAACGAAGGCATCTCGGCGAACGAGATCGTCATCGGCACCCATCAGGATTTGTCCGGGCCGATCAAGGTCTGGGGCGTGCCGGTTTCCAACGGCATGAAGATGGCGGTGGAGGAGATCAACGCCGCCGGCGGCATCACCGGCCGCAAGATCAAGATGATCCTGGAGGACAGCGGTTACGATCCGAAGAAGGCGGTGCTGGCTTCGCAGAAGATGGTCGAACGCGACAAGATCTTCGCGATGATCGGCCCGATGGGGTCGCCGACCGTGCTGGCCGCGCAGGACGTGCTGTTCGATGCCGGCGTGCTCCAGCTCTTCCCGCTGACGGCGGCCGAATTCACCTTCAAGTTCGATCCGAACAAGCCGCAGGAGCGGCTCAAGTTCAACAACCTGCTGCCCTATGTCGAGAGCACGCGCGCCGCGCTCAAATACATGGTGGAGCAGAAGAACCCGAAGAAGCCCTGCATCATGTATCAGGATGACGAGTACGGCAAAAACGTGCTCGACGGCTTCACCCAGCAGGTCGCGGCGATGAAGCTGCAGCCGGCCTCGATCACCAGCTACAAGCGCGGCGCCTCCGACTTCAGCGCCCAGGTCGCCAAGATGAAGTCCGATGGCTGCGACCTCGTCGTGCTCGGCACCGTGATCCGCGAGACCATCGGCGCGATGAGCGAAGCCAAGAAGCTCGGCTGGGACGTGACCTTCCTCGGCTCGACGCCGACCAACGTGCTCGAAGTGCCGGCGCTCGGCAAGGAAGCGGTGGAGGGCCTCTATGCGGCGTCAGGCTTCGAGATTCCCTATGAGGACACCGCCAAGGGCAAGGTGAAGGATTGGCTCCTCAACTACAAGAAGATGTTCGGCACCGACGCCAATACGCAGGCGATGATCGGCTACAACGCGGTGACGACGTTTGCCTTCTACGCGCAGAAGGCCGGCAAGGATCTGACCGGCCAGAAGATGCTGGATTCGCTTGAGTCGGGCGAAAAATTCCTCGACATTTTCAATTCGCCGCCGACCAAGTTCTCCAAGACTGACCACCTCGCCAACACCATCACCCAGGTGCAGCAGATCAAGAACGGCCGTTGGGTGCTGATGAAGGACAGCCTGTCGTTCTGAGAGAGCATACACGCGCCGTCATTGCGAGCGAAGCGAAGCAATCCATGTCGCCCCACGCGGAGAGATGGATTGCTTCGTGGCTGCGCTCCTCGCAATGACGAATAGCGTTGGTTGCGTTGGCTACTGCAGCGTGGCCTCGGCCACGAGTGGAATGTCCGTGTAGCGCCGGACGCCGGCCTCATCGACCACGAAGGTCGGCCGGTAGTTCCTGACGTCCGTATCGGCGACCATCATCATGCGGCGGTTGTCCAGTGTCAGCCACTGGCCGTCGAGCCGGGCCGCGGCCACCGCATGATCCTCGCCGCGCAGCGTGTCGTGCATGATCACGATCCGCAGGTCTTCCGGTGCCATACCGGCCAGACGCAGCGCGACGAACTTGGCGATCGCGTAGTCCTCGCAATCGCCGGCGCCGTTCGCAAAGCTCGTCAGCGGCGAAGCCCAGAGATCGATCGCGCCATATTGCACGAGATCGTCCGCCGGCCTGATCGCGAGATTGATCGCGCGGTTGATCTCGCCGAGCCGGGCGCGGCCGTCTCTAGCCTTCGCGTCGTTGACGACAGCAAGGAATTTCAGCGCGGCCGGCGAGACGCAGCCCTCGCGGTCGCCCTCGCACAGCGCGAGCTGTACGAGATCGTCGGCGAGCCGGCGCTGCAGGCCGAGCCATTTGTCGCGCAACCCGCCGTCCGAGAGGAGGGCGGTCGCACGTCCGAACGGCTCGATTGATTTCTTGATCAGGACTGCGCCAGCCGGCGACAGCGGCGTCCCGGCGCTGACCTGCGCCGCCGGTGCAAGCCAAAGCAGGCCGCAGGCGAGCATGAGCGCGCGCAGCGCGCCCGAATAACCGAACATTCCCATGTGACACCCCCTGTCCGGGCATCGGCGGCATTCGCCCGCGCGTGACCGGATCGTTTCGCGGGCAGAGGATTGCGTGGGAGCGCTTGCGATCTGGTTTAAGGAGGGCGGCTCGGCCGCGGAAATGCGGAAGAGGCTGAAGCCGGTCTCGCCAAACCGTCGAAAATTTTATCGATCTTGCTAACCCGTGGTCGAACCTTCTGGGGGGTCACGATGTCTTATGCTTGATGTCTGCTTAACCGGCGCTCGTTCCTGGGCGAGGCTGGCGCAACGGCATCCGATGTCGTCGGACGCATCAGGCGGCCGAGCTTTCTGCACATATGGCTAACGGGGCGGCGGTCCATTTGATTAGTAATCTAGATCACATTGGGCAGCCGAACGGCAGTGTACGCTGGCCTGGCGGGGCGGACGGCCGGCAGTCGAAATCATCCTTCCATCCCAAGAAGTAATTGAATTTACTTCTATTTTCCGCAAGTTGAATGGAAGCTCCATGCACTTTTCAGGCAACAACATGCGTCGGATCAAATCTGCTTCGCGCCGGGCCGGGCGAAGACTTCTCGATCACGCCGCCAATAGGACTCGCACTCGGCGTGCGTGCTTTCGCGTGGTTTCTCCTAATGATATGTGTAGGTTCGTCTTAGGAAATTTGCATTTTTATTAACTGTTTCTGGTGACGGCATTGAATTACGCCGGCAAGTTTGGGTCGAGTGGGGTGGGGTCTCTTTCCAGCGCACATGCCGATCTCGATTCGTTTTCATTCCGCGCTGACCACGCGGACAGCTTTACCGTTCCTGACGCGCATCTTCTGTTCTCCGGCAACTTCCACAAATCCGGCAATGATCTCGTCATTTCCGACGACCTGCATCGCGTGGTGGTGCCGAATTACTTCCATGGCGACAAGCACCCGATACTGCTTTCCCCCGAAGGGGCGTCGCTGGATCCGAAGGTCGTCGACGCGCTGACCGGACACACGGTTTACGCCCAGGCGGGAACGCCGCCGGCCGCAGATCTGGTCGGCCATATCGCCAAGATGACCGGCAGCGCCAGCGTGGTGCGCAGCGGCGTCACCCTCGAACTGCAGAATGGCGACGCGGTGTATCAGAACGATCTGGTGCAGACCGGTAGCGGCTCCACACTCGGTCTCGTCCTGAACGATGGCACCACGTTCAATCTCAACGCCAATGCGCGGCTGATGTTGAACGAGCTCACCTATGACGCCAGCAGCAGTTCGAACTCGTCGCTGATAACGCTGGTGCAGGGCGCCGCCAGCTTCGTCGCCGGCCAGGTGGCCAAGTCCGGTGACATGAAGGTGGCGACGCCGATCGCGACCATGGGCATCCGCGGCACCGCGGTCATTCTCGACATCTCGACAGTCGACGGCTCGGTGTCGATTTCGGTCATCGACCAGCAGGACAATCAGGTCCACGCGGTGCAGGTGTTCAACACGCGCGGCGTTTTGATCGGCACGGTGACCAGCAATGGCAGCATCCTGAACCTGACGCCGACCGCGGCTTTCGAGCTGATCGCGCGGGAGAGCGCCAAGACACTGGCGCAGGTTGCGCAGGAATTCGCGACCTTCCAGGCGGTGCTCAATACCTATGACATCCGGAAGGCGATCGACCCGAACCTGCCGCAGCACACCGAGAACAACGCCGATCCGCAGACGAGATATGCATCGTACGGCAGCTCCACGGGCGCCGATTCGCCGGGCACCGAATTCGTTTCGGTGTTCGGCAGTGGCAGCGTTGATACGACCGGCACCGGCACCAAGACCTTTATCGTCAAGATAGGTAACGTGGGTACGGAAGGAAGCACGAGCTTCCTGCAGGACGCGGGCCTTCCGCCGCAGCCGCCGGAGCAGCAGCAGATTAACGGCAGTGCCGCGGGCAGCGTAGTTGAGGATCAGGCGACGATCGTAACCGGCACGCTGGCGGTGCAAAACGTCAACGGCGCGCAAATCTTCCAGCCAGTGCCATCCTCGGCGCTGGCCGGTCGTTATGGCAACTTCACGTTCGACGCGAACACCGGCGCATGGACTTATACACTGGTCCATGAGGTGGCGAACCAACTCGCGGAAGGGCAGGTCGTGCACGACACGCTGACGGTGATGTCGGCAGACGGCACCCCGCGGGTCATCGACGTCACGGTCACCGGTTCGAACGATATACCGACGGTGGCGTCCGGAACGGTTGCAGATCGCACGATCGTGGTGACCGCTTCCACTTCCGGCAACGATCGCGTCAGTCCGGAACTCGCTGCTCGGCTTAACGCGCCAGGGTTGATTAGTGATCTTCCCGGAGGTTCCGCTTATGGAGCAGCGGCGCTTGCTCCGGGCGACGACAACTCATCCGTCGCGATCAATGTCACCTCGGTGTTCGGCGCGCAGGGCATCAATTTCTTTGGCCACTACTACACCTCGCTTTACATCAACAACAACGGCAACATCACGTTCGGTTCGCCGACGGCCACTTACACGCCGAGCGCGATCAATGCAGGTCTGTACAATCCGATCATCGCGGTGTTCTGGGCCGACGTCGACACGCGTGGCGGCGGAGCGGTCTATTACGATCTGGATGAAATCAACGGCGTGATGACCATCACGTGGGACCGCGTTGGATACTACTCATATGGAACGGACAAGCTCAATTCATTCCAACTGGTGCTGATTGACCAGGGCAACGGGAATTTCGACATCCAGTATCGCTACGGCGATATTCAGTGGACGACGGGTGGGGCAAGCGGCGGCTCTGGCGGCCTCGGCGGAATCCCGGCGCGTATCGGCTATTCGGCCGGCGACGGCACGCACTATTACGAGCTGCCGCAATCCGGAAACCAATCTGCACTGCTCGATCTTTCGGGGACGGACGGCAATACGGGCATCGACGGTGTCGACCAGTTCGAAGTGCGGAACGGTGACGTCATCTCATCGTCCCTGACGACGACCGGCACGATCAATTTCTCTGATCCCGACCTTACCGATACTCACAACGTCCTTAGTGTAACCTATGTCGGTTCCGACCAGCCGCTCGGAACCCTGACTCTGGTCAAGCAGGCCGACACCACGGGTACTGGTACAGGCGGGCAATTCGTCTGGACCTACACCGCCGATCCTGCGGATGTGCGCGCTGCGCTCGGCGGGCTGCCGAACCACAGCAAGGTCGAAACCTTCAACGTCGTGATCAGCGACGGACATGGCGGAACGTTCACGCAGACTGTCTCCGTTACGCTGAACGAGCCCGACAATCATGCGCCGGTCGTCTCCGGTGCCGTGATCGGATCGGCGACGGAAGATGGCGCGGCCAGCATTCTGGATGCACTCGCCAACGCATCCGATGTCGACCAGCATGCATTGACGGTCGTGGACGTTCCGAGCCAGCTTCCGCCCGGCGTATCGTATGACGCGAACTCGCATGCATTCACGCTCGATCCCAGCGCCAGCGCCTACCAGCATCTTGCGGCCGGCGAGCCAACGACGGTGACCGTCCACTATGGCGTCTCCGACGGCACACTCGTCACGCCGGCTTCGGCCTCCTGGACGATCACCGGCACCAATGATGCGCCCGTCGCAATACCAGTGACATTGGCGAACGGCACCGAAGATGCGCCTTACATCGTTTGTGCCTCCGCTCTCCTGGCCGGCGCCAGCGATATCGATAGCCAGCAGCTTTCGATCACCGCTCTCAGCATCGCGAGTGGTGGCGGCTACCTTGTCCCCAATCAAAATGGCACATGGACCTACACGCCGGCTCCGGGACATGCCGGCCCGTTCAGCTTCGCCTACACCGTCTCCGACGGGGCGCTCAGTGCGAGTTCGACCGCAAACCTGACGCTGGACTGCGATAGCTCGGCGATCACGCCGGTTGCGGTCACCGTGCATTCGCCCGCCGGTTACGACTTCAGCACGTTCTATGACGATTTGGCGGCGAGCCAGTTCGCGACGGCTGACGAGAACGGCAATCACGCCTTTGTCGTCAATGCCGACAAAGAGATCATTTTCGAGATGGTCGGAAGCGGCTACAGCCACGATCCAGAGACGAACTCCTTCACCAACCTCATCAACGAGATCGATATTTTCGGCACGACCGACCCGGCCCAGGCTACGCCGGCGAATCTGTTGGTCAGCACCCATGGCTGGAACATCATCGTCCAGGCCGTCGTCAATTCTACCGGTCAAGATGCTCCGCTCGATCCAGTGGTCCCGTCTACGGGACTCGACGCGTTCGACTTCTCCGCAGTTGCTTTCAACTACGTCGGCAGCACCGGCCCTGATGTATTCCTGGCCAGCGATCATCCCGATGTCTTCAACGGCCTCGGCGGCCCGCTCGGCCCGTCCGATCCGGGCAGCGACACCGTCGATTACTCGCATGCAAGCGGCCCGATCTGCGTCAACCTGCTCACCGGCGCCACCACGGGCACGGCGGCCGAAGGCGATCTCTTCTCATCGATCGAGAATTTGCGCGGCACGGCGTTCAACGACACGCTGACCGGTGACGGCCATAACAACATCCTGTTCGGCGGTGCCGGCAACGACACATTCGTCTTCAAGCAGAACGCCGGCGGCATCGGCTACGACACGATCAGCGACTTCGTGGCGGGCCAGGACAGGATCGAGCTGGATTACGTGGCCTTCGGTCCCAATGGTCAGAACGATTTCGACCATTGGCTCGAAAGCCACGCGACTGTCGAGAACGGCAACGTGCTGATCGACCTCGACGGCAACGGGCACAACACGATCCTCTTGAAGAACGTGGCGCTCGCCAGTCTGCATGCCAACGATTTCATCCTGCCGCCGGGCAGTGTCTGAGCGCGCCGGTCGGTCCGCCTGGGTGCACTGCACCCCAAAACTCTCGGCGTGATCAATCGACGCGGGCGTGATATCGAGACGGCATGAGGCGGCTGAAGGCATTGCAAAGGTGGTTCAAGCGGCGCTTCGGCTACGCGCGGCTTGCCTGCCTTGCGCTGTTGATCGGCTTCGCCGCGCTCAGGGTGTTCGATCCGCCGGCAATCGAGGAACTTCGGGTCAGGACCTTTGACGGTTTTCAGCTCATCGAGCCGCGGGTCAAGACGATCAGGCCGGTCACCATCGTCGATATCGACGAAAAGAGCCTGTCCGAGCTCGGCCAGTTTCCCTGGCCGCGCACGCGGGTCGCCGATCTCGTCACCAACCTGACCCGGCTTGGCGCGGTCGTGATCGCCTTCGACATCGTGTTCTCCGAGCCGGACCGGCTCAATCCGGATGCCGCCGCCGATACGATCCGCAATCTCGACGAGGAGATGAAGGCGAAGCTGCGGGCGCTGCCGAGCAACGACCAGATCCTGGCGGATGCGATGGCCAAGTCGCGCGTGGTGCTGGGCGCCTCCGGCCTGCCCTTCGTGGTCGCCGAATTCGACAAGTCGCTGCCGCTGACGCCGCTTGCGATGAAAGGCGAGGAGCCGCAGCCTTTCATGTTCGATTTCCCCGGTTTGCTCCGCAACGTCCAGGTGCTGGAGCAGGCCGCCGCCGGCCGCGGCCTGTTCACGATCAAGCCGGAGCGCGACGGCATCGTCCGCCGTGTGCCGATGATCATGGTGGCCCAGGGCGCCACCATGCCGTCGCTGAGCTTCGAGGTGCTGCGGGTGGCGACCGGGTCCGGCACCGTGCTGATCGATACTGACAAGGCCGGCATCAAGAGCCTCGCGCTCCGCGGCTTGCGGATCCCGACCGACCGCAACGGCCAGCTCTGGGTGCACTTCGCCCAGGCCGACCCCTCGATCTACGTCTCGGCAGCCGACGTGCTGCATGGACGCGTGCCGGCGGAGAAGATCCAGGGCAAACTGGTCCTGATCGGCACGTCTTCAGTCGGGCTCAACGACATCAAGACCACGGCGGTTACCCCGGCGATGCCGGGCGTGGAAATTCATGCCCAGGTGCTGGAGAGCGCGCTGTCCGGCGCCAGCGTATCCCGGCCGAACTACGCCGTCGCGTTCGAATTCGCGGCCGCGCTGGTGTTCGGCCTGCTGGTGATCGCGTTCGCTCCGCTGTTCGGGCCGATCACGCTGGTCGGCCTGGGCGCGGTGTTCGCGACCGCGCTGATTGGCGCGTCCTGGTACTTCTACACGCAGCACCACCTGCTGATCGATTTCACCTATCCCCTGATGTCGACCACGGCGATTTATCTGACGCTGATCTTCTCGAGTTTCGTCCGCGAGCAGCAGCAACGGAAGCAGATCCGCGGCGCTTTCGCGCAATACATGTCGCCCGCGCTGGTCGAGCAGCTCGCGCAATCGCCGGAGAAGCTTGTGCTCGGCGGCGAGGAGCGCGAGATGACCATCATGTTCTCCGACGTCCGCGGTTTCACCACGATCTCGGAATCCTACAAGCGCGATCCGCAAGGGTTGACCGCGCTGATGAACCGCTTCCTGACGCCGCTCACCAACGCGATCCTTGCCCGCAAGGGAACGATCGACAAATATATGGGCGATGCGATCATGGCGTTCTGGAACGCGCCGCTCGACGACAAGGAGCACGAGATCAACGCCTGCGAGGCGGCGATCGACATGCTCGATCGCATCGACGAGCTCAACAAATTACGCAAGGAGGAGGCCGACGCGGGCGGCCACGTCTATATCCCGCTCAATGTCGGCATCGGCCTCAACACCGGCGTCTGCGTGGTCGGCAATATGGGCTCCGACCTGCGCTTCGACTATTCGGTGCTCGGCGACAGCGTCAACCTTGCCTCGCGCCTCGAGGGGCAGTCCAAGGAATATGGCTTCCCGATCATCGTCGGGTCGAAGACCGCGCTCGCTGCGAAGGAGAAGTTCGCGATCCTTGAGCTCGACTTCATCATGGTCAAGGGCAAGAAGGAGCCGGAGGTGATTTACGCGATCGCCGGCCGCGGCGATGTCGCGCAGTCCGGCCGATTCCAGCGTCTGCGCAATCTCACGATCGAGATGCTGTCCTGCTACCGCAACCGCGATTGGCAAGGCGCGCTGGCGACGATCGAACGCGGCCGCAAGACCGACGAGGGTCATGTGCTGGAACGGCTGTACAATCTCTATGAAGCGCGCATCCGCCATTTCATGGAGAGCCCGCCACCGGAGGACTGGAACGGCGCCTTCGCGTTACTCACGAAGTAGCTCGTCGTCCCGGGCTTTACCCGGGACCCATAACCACAGGCCGTAGTTTTGTGGTGCAAAGGAACTACAGGCTCGTCTCAACAACTGCGCCCTGTGATTATGGGGCCCCGCTTTCGCGGGGACGACATCGGTGTGCGTTGTTACAGTAGACATAGGGTGCGCACGCTGCGCTTTGCCTACCCTACGACCCGGCGTCGTCATTCCGGGGCGATGCGAAGCATCGAACCCGGAATCCATTTTTCCGCCATCGCCTGCGGTCCGATGGATACCGGGTTCGCGCCAAGAGGCGCGCCCCGGAATGGCAACGGTATCTACGTCGGACTCACTGCAGCCCGATCTGCGTCAGGTCCTGGAACCAGTGCTGCGCCTGGACGAAGGTCTTGACCTTGGGCGACAGCGCATGCGGGTTGGTGTCGTGCACCACCCACACCAGCACGGCGTCGTCGACGATCTGCGCATGCGCCTGCGCCAGCAGTTCGTCCTGCTTGGTGGTGTCGAAGGTCTGCTTGGCCTCGTCGATCAGCGCGTCGACCTTCGGGTTCTTGTAGCCGCCCCAGTTGACGCCGACAGGCGCGATCTGGCCGGAATGGAAGAAGCGCACGATCGCGTAGAGCGGGTCCGAGGTCACATAGGCGATGTTGTTGGCGGTGATGCCGGCGTTCATCTCGTCGGCCGCGCCCTTGCGCCAGTGCGTATATAAAGTCTCGAGCTCGACCACCTTGAACTCGACGTCGATGCCGATCTCCTTGAAGCTCTGCTGCAGGAATTCGTTCATCGGCAGCGACAGCATCTGTCCGGTGCCGCCCTGGGCGATGATGAAAGTCGTCTTCAGCGGCTTCTCCTTGGAGTAGCCGGCTTCCTGCACCAGCTTCCTGGCCGCGGCGAGATCATATTTGATGTCGAAGGTCGGCTTGCCGAACCACGGGCTCGACGGGTCCACCTGTCCCTTGGCAGGTTTTGCCAGTCCGTTCATCAGCCCGACCACGGCATCGCGATCGATCGCCAGGTTGAGCGCCTTGCGCAGGCGGATGTCGGTCCAGGGCGAGCCCGGCAGCACGCTCAGGTGATAGTTCCAGACATGCGGGGTGACGTTGTCGACGATCTTCATGCCGGCGGCCTTGAGCTGCGGCACCGCGTCCGGCGCTGGCGTCTCGATCAGGTCGACCTGGCCCGCAAGCAGCGCGTTGGTGCGCGTCAATGCCTCCGGCATCGGGATCAGCACCATCTTGTCGACCTTGGGCAGCCGCTTCTTGTTCCAGTAGTCCTCGTTCCTGGTGAGCTCGGCGAGCTCGCGCGGCACGAGCTTGGTCAGCTTGAACGGGCCGGTGCCGGACGGCTGGCTTGCGAACTTGTCCCAGTCCTTGCCGAGCTTTTCATATTGCGCGGGGCTCGAGACCAGGAACCAGAGCATCTGGTAGGGAAAGAAGGAGTCGACCGTCTTGGTGGTGATCTCCACGGTGAAATCGTCGATCTTGGCGTAGCTCGCCACCGAGGGCAGGCGGGTCTTCACCTGCGCGCTCTGCCGCTTGTCGAATTGCGGCGCCTTGTCGTTCAGCACCTTGTCCAGATTCCAGATCACCGCGTCGGCGTTGAAGTCGCTGCCGTCATGGAACTTGACGCCTCGGCGCAGCGTGAAGCGCCACTTGGTCTTGTCCTTGTCGTCGACCTTCCATTCTGTGGCGAGGCCGGGCACCAGTTTGCCGGGCCGGTCGGCGACATCCATCTCCCAGGCGACCAGGGGATCGTAGATCGTGTAGGCGGTGAATTGATAGGCACCTGCGCCGCGATCGGGCTGACCCGTCGTGAGCGGGATATCCGCCATCGAGATTCCGTAGCGCACCACGGTTTCGGCCTGCGCCGGCTTAGCGCTCCAGCCTGCGCCGATGGCAAGCGCTAAAGCAGCTACGAGAATCGAATGTCGGGTGCGCATGTACTGAAGCTCCGTTGACGTATTCCGAATACCGGATGCCAACCAAGCAAGCTTGATGCCAGAATAGGCACATCTTTCCGCGTCGCGGCACGGACTGAGAAGAAACGACGCATCTAGGGGCGATTTCTCGCTGAACTATTCCCCTTGGCACAGGCATTGCATACGATTGCCCAACAATTAATCACCCGAAGTTGAAGAAGGGACCTTTGCGATGCGTACTAAGAAAACCAAAACAATGGCGCTGGCCGCGGCGCTGGCGATTGCGCTGGCGGGCCTGCCGCGGGCAGCTGGCGCCGAAACGGTGCTGCGCATCGGCATGACCGCTGCCGACATTCCGCGCACGCTCGGGCAGCCCGATCAGGGCTTCGAAGGCAACCGCTTCACCGGTCTGACGATGTATGACGCGCTGACGATGTGGGACCTGTCGTCGGCCGACAAGGCGAGCGTCGTCATTCCCGGCCTTGCGACCGAGTGGAAGGTCGACGATGCCGACAAGAAGAAATGGACCTTCAAGCTGCGTCCCGGCGTCACCTTCCATGACGGTTCGCCGTTCAATGCCGATGCCGTGGTCTGGAATGTCGACAAGGTGCTCAAGCAGGATGCACCGCAGTTCGATGCCAGCCAGGTCGGCGTCACCGCCTCGCGCATGCCGACACTGGCCTCGGCCCGCAAGATCGACGACCTGACGGTCGAACTCACCACCAAAGAGCCGGACAGCTTCCTGCCGATCAACCTGACCAATCTGTTCATGGCGAGCCCGGCGAAGTGGCAGAAATTCTATGACACCGCCGAAGGCGCCGACGCCAAGGCGAAATCGCAGGCCGCCTGGGCCGCTTTCGCCAGGGACGCCTCCGGCACCGGCCCGTGGAAGATGACGAAATTCACCCCGCGCGAGCGGCTCGAACTCGCCAAGAACGCTGCCTATTGGGACAAGGCGCGCGTTCCGAAGGTCGACAAGATGGTGCTGCTGCCGATGCCGGAAGCCAATGCGCGCACCGCGGCGCTGCTCTCCGGCCAGGTCGATTGGGTCGAGGCGCCGGCGCCGGATGCGCTGCCCGAGATCAAGCAGCGCGGCTTCGTGCTCTACTCCAATGAATCGCCGCACGTCTGGCCCTGGCAGTTCTCCCGCATCGAGGGCTCGCCCTGGAATGACATCCGTGTCCGGAAAGCGGCCAATCTCTGCGTCGATCGCGAAGGTCTGCGCGACGGCCTGCTTGCCGGGCTGATGGTGCCGGCAACCGGCACGTTCGAGCAGGGCCATCCCTGGCGTGGCAATCCGACCTTCCAGATCAAGTATGACAAGCCGGCCGCGCAGAAGCTGATGCAGGAGGCGGGCTACAGCCCGAGCAAGAAGCTGACGGTGAAGATCCAGACGTCGGCTTCGGGCTCCGGCCAGATGCTGCCTCTGCCGATGAACGAATATCTGCAGCAGGCGCTCGCCGAATGCTATTTCGACGTGCAGCTCGATGTGATCGAATGGAACACGCTGTTCACCAATTGGCGGCGCGGCGCCAAGGATCCGACCGCCAATGGCTCCAACGCCACCAACGTCACCTATGCGGCGATGGATCCGTTCTTCGCGCTGGTGCGCTTCCTGCAGTCGTCGATGGCGCCGCCGGTGTCGAACAATTGGGGCTATATCAACAACCCCAAATTCGATGAACTGGTGACCAAGGCCCGCCAGAGCTTCGATCCCGCCGCGCGCGATGCGGCGCTCGCCGAACTGCATGCGGCCTCCGTCGACGACGCGGCGTTCCTTTACGTCGCCCACGACGTCTCGCCGCGCGCGATGAGCCCGAAGGTCAAGGGCTTCGTGCAGCCGAAGAGCTGGTTCGTCGATTTCTCGCCGATCTCGATGACACAGTAAGCCCAATGTGCTGCTCGCCGTCTCCCCTCGTGGGAGAGGGTGCTTTGCGAAAGCGAAGCCGGGTGAGGGGTCTGTTTCCGCGGACACGCCCCTTTCCTTCAACGACCACAATATCCGCGGACAGAACCCTCATCCGGCGCGCATCTCATGCGTGCCACCTTCTTCCACAAGGGGAGAAGGGAAGAAGCGAGTGACTCGTGTTTTCCTATATCGCCAGACGTATCGTCTATGTGATCCCGATCGTCATCAGCGTCGCGCTGGTGTGTTTCCTGCTCGTGCACATCACGCCCGGTGATCCCCTGGTCGCGGTGCTGCCGGCCGACGCCTCGCAGGAGCTGGCGCAGCAATTGCGCACGGCTTACGGCTTCGACCGTCCGTTGCCGGTGCAGTTCGGGCTGTGGCTGTGGCGCGCGGTGCATGGCGATCTCGGCCATTCCATCGCGACCGGCCGGCCCGTGCTGTCGGAGGTGATGCGCGCCGTCGGCAACACCGTGACGCTCGCGATCTTCGCCGCGATGATCGGCTTCACGCTCGGGCTGTTGTTCGGGCTGATCGCCGGCTATTTCCGCGACAGCTGGATCGACAAGCTGGCGACGTCGTTTGCGATCGCCGGCGTCTCGGTGCCGCATTACTGGCTCGGCATGGTGCTGGTGATCATCTTCTCGGTGCAGCTCAACTGGCTGCCCGCGGTCGGCGCCGGACCCGGCGGTTCCGGCGCGTGGGCATGGGACTGGGATCACTTTCGCTATCTGATCCTGCCCGCGGTCACGAGCTCGGTTATTCCGATGGGCATCGTCACCCGCACCGTGCGCGCCCTGACCGGCGATATCCTGTCGCAGGATTTCGTCGAGGCGTTGCGCGCCAAGGGCCTGCGCGAGACCAACGTGTTTCGCCACGTCGTCAAGAACGCAGCGCCCACCGCGCTCGCGGTGATGGGATTGCAGCTCGGCTACATGCTCGGCGGCTCGATCCTGATCGAGACCGTGTTCTCCTGGCCGGGCTCGGGGCTGCTGTTGAACTCCGCGATCTTCCAGCGCGATCTGCCGCTGCTGCAGGGCACGATCCTGGTGCTGGCGCTGTTCTTCGTGGCTCTCAACCTCCTGGTCGACATCGCGCAGGCTGCGATCGATCCGCGGATCAAGCGAGGCTAGCGCGTGATGACAATGGATCGAGTAGCAACCAAGACGGAACTGCGCTCCCTGTCCCGCTTGCGGGAGAGGGTTGGGGTGAGCGTGTCGTCTCCGCGACGAGACTGTCCGTGGGGAGAGGTGAAATGAGCACGATCACCGATCTCGCACTGCAAGCCGCTCCCGCAACGAAGGCGCGCGGCTATTGGGCAACCGTCGGCCGCCGCATCATGCGTGACAAGGTCAGCATGGCCTGCGCGCTGATTCTGATCCTGATCTTTGCCTCGGCACTCTTCGCGCCATGGCTCGGGCTCGCCGATCCCTACCAGGGCTCGATGATCCGCCGCCTGCGCCATATCGGCACGCCCGGGTATCTGCTCGGCACCGATGAGCTCGGTCGCGATATGCTGTCGCGTCTCGTCTATGGCGGGCGGCTGTCGCTGATCATCGGCATCCTGCCTGTCATCTTTGCCTTCGTGATCGGCACCGGGCTCGGGCTGGTCGCAGGTTATGTCGGCGGCAAGCTCAATACCGCGATCATGCGCACCATCGACGTGTTCTATGCCTTCCCCTCGGTGCTGCTCGCGATCGCGATCTCCGGCGCGCTGGGCGCCGGCATCGTCAACTCCATCGTGTCGCTCACGGTCGTGTTCGTGCCGCAGATCACCCGCGTCGCCGAAAGCGTGACGACCGGCGTGCGCAACATGGACTTCGTCGAGGCCGCGCGCGCCTCCGGCGCGGGGCCGCTCACTATCATGCGCGTGCACATGCTCGGCAACGTGCTCGGCCCGATCTTCGTTTACGCCACCGGCCTGATCTCGGTGTCGATGATCCTCGCCGCCGGCCTTTCGTTCCTCGGTCTCGGCACCAAGCCGCCGGAGCCGGAATGGGGGCTGATGCTCAACACGCTGCGCACCGCGATCTACGTCAATCCCTGGGTTGCGGCGCTGCCGGGCGTGATGATCTTCGCCGTTTCGATCTGCTTCAATCTTTTGAGCGACGGCATGCGTAGCGCCATGGACATCAGGAACTGAGGCATGAGCCAGATGACTGAACCCGTTGACATGCTTGCCCCCGTCGAGGACGTCGGCGGCGCCGCGCAGCCGCTGCTTCAGGTGAAGGGCCTGACCAAGCACTTCCCGGTACGCGGCGAGCTGTTCGGCAAGCGCAAGACCGTGCGCGCAGTCGACAACGTCTCCTTCGCGATCGCCAAGGGCGAGACCGTCGGCATTGTCGGTGAGTCCGGCTGCGGCAAGTCGACCACCGCGCGGCTCCTGATGCACCTGATGAAGCGCGACACAGGCGACATCATCTATGACGGCATGCAGGTCGGCCGCGCGTTGTCGCTGCGCGAATTGCGCCGGGGCATGCAGATGGTGTTCCAGGACAGCTACGCCTCGCTCAATCCGCGCCTCACCATCGAGGAATCCATCGCCTTCGGCCCGAAGGTGCACGGCATGGCAGATAGCGCCGCACGCACGCTGGCGCGCGAGCTGCTCGGCAAGGTGGGTCTGCGGCCGGAAAACTTCGCCAACCGCTATCCGCATGAGATCTCCGGCGGCCAGCGCCAGCGCGTCAATATCGCGCGTGCGCTGGCGTTGTCGCCGCGGCTCGTGATCCTCGATGAGGCTGTGTCGGCGCTCGACAAATCGGTCGAGGCGCAGGTGCTCAACCTGCTCGCGGACTTGAAGCGCGAATTCGGGCTGACCTATCTCTTCATCAGCCACGACCTCAACGTCGTCCGCTACATCTCCGACCGCGTGCTGGTGATGTATCTCGGCGAAGTCGTCGAGCTCGGCCCGGTCGACAAGGTCTGGGACGAGCCTGCGCATCCCTATACGCGCGCGCTGCTGGCGGCGATGCCGTCCTCCGATCCGGACAAGCGCACCGAGGTGCCGCCGATCTCGGGCGATCCGCCGAACCCGATCGATCCGCCGCCGGGCTGCCGGTTTCACACCCGCTGCCCGTTTGCGGAGCCGCTCTGCGCAAAAGCCACTCCACAACTGACCACGCTCGATAGTACGGGTCATCAGGCGGCGTGCTACATGGCCATCCCAGGCTCGGGGCACAGCCGCGCACCGGCAAGGGAGGAAAAGGCGGCATGACGAAACCCAGTCCAAAGGAAGCGCTGGCGATGGCCGACGTCGCAGGCGTGCCCATCGACGGCGAAATCGCCGCGCGCATTTCCAATTCGATCAGCCCGGCCTTCACAGGCTTTGCGCCAGTCGCCGGCACGCTGCCGTTCGATCTCGAGCCTGCGAGCTTCCTGCTGGCGCAGACCGCGAAGGTGTCGAAATGAGCAGCGAACTTGCCTTGATGTCGCTGACGGCGGTTGCGCAAGCGATCGCCGAGAAGAAAGTTTCCTCGCACGAAGTGACGCGAGCCTTGCTGCACCGCATCGCGGAGTGGCAGCCCAAGCTCAACGCCTTCATGGCAATCGAATCCGAGCAGGCGCTTGCCGCCGCTGATGAAGCCGATGCGGAACTCGCGAAGGGCAGGAGCCGCGGCGTCCTGCACGGCGTGCCGCTCGCGCACAAGGACATGTATTACGAGGCCGGCAAGGTCGTGACCTGCGGCTCGCTGATCCGCCGCGACTTCGTTGCCAAGACCACCGCGACCGCGCTGCAGCGGCTGAAGGATGCCGGCTCGATCCGGCTCGGCTCGTTGCAGATGGTCGAGTTCGCCTACGGCCCGACCGGGCATAACGTGCATTATGGGCCGGTCCGCAACCCCTGGAATGTCTATCACATCACCGGCGGCTCGTCATCCGGCTCCGGCTCGGCGGTGGCCGCACGCTTGACCTCTGCGGCGCTCGGATCGGATACCGGCGGCTCGGTCCGGATGCCCGCGCATTTCTGCGGCGTCACCGGGCTCAAGACGACCGTCGGCCGCGTCAGCCGGGCCGGCGCAATGCCGCTGTCGCAATCGCTCGACACCGTCGGACCACTGGCGCAGACCGCCGGAGATTGCGCGCTGCTGCTCGGCTTGATGGCCGGTGCGGACCCCGAGGACCCGACCGCTTCGACGTTGCCGGTGCCGGATTATCTGGAAGCCACCAAAGGCTCGCTGAAAGGTCTCAAGATCGGCGTGCCCACCGCCTTCTATGTCGACGACCTCGATTCCGAGGTGGCGCGCATTCTCGATGAGACCATCGCCGTCCTCAAGCGCGAGGGCGCCGAGATCGTCAAGGTCGAACTGCCCGACCAGCGGCAGCTCAGCTCGGCGTCCCAGATCGTGCTCGCCGCAGAGGCGGCCGCCTTCCACAAGCGTTGGATGATCGAGCGTCCGCAGGACTACGGCCCGCAGGTCTTGATGCGGCTGCAGAACGGGCTCGCAGTTCCCGCCGTCAGCTATCTCGAGGCGATGCGCTGGCGCGGTCCGGCGCTTGCCGCCTACAATGCCGCGGTCAGCGGCGTGGACGCGGTGATCGCGCCGGCAGCGCCGGTGCCTGCGCCGACCATCGCCGAGAGCGACGTCGGCAACGGCCCGGGCGCCGAAGCGGTGATCCAGCGGCTGACGCGCTTCACCCGCCCGGTCAACTATCTCGGCGTGCCGTCGCTGGTGGTTCCCTCCGGGTTCACCCGCGCAGGGCTGCCGGTCGGCATGCAATTGATCGGCCGCTCGTTCGAGGAAGCCACGCTGCTCCGCATCGGCGCGGGGTTCCAGCGGGCCACCGATTTCCACGCGAAGGTGCCGAAGCTCGCATGACCAATCTTGTCGAAGTCCGAGATCTCAACATCCGCTTCACCGGCGAACGCACGGTGCACGCCGTCAATGATCTGAGCCTCTCGCTCGGCGAGGGCGAGGTGCTCGGCCTGCTCGGCGAATCCGGTTCCGGCAAGAGCGTCACGCTGCGCGCGCTGATGCGGCTGTTGCCGAAGAAGCGGACGCTGATCTCGGGCAGCGTCAAGGTATTGGGACAGGACGTGCTGGCGATGGACGACGAGGCGCTGTCGAATTTTCGCGGACAGACCGTCTCGATGATCTTCCAGGAGCCGGCGCTGGCGCTCGACCCGGTCTACACCATCGGCCGCCAGATCGCGGAAACGGTGATGCGCCACGAGGGCAAGGGCGAGCGCGACGCAATGGCGCGCGCGCTCGAGATGCTGGAGGTGGTGCGCATTCCCTCCGCCAAACGCCGGCTCGACTCCTATCCGCACGAAATGTCGGGCGGCATGCGCCAGCGCGCGATGATCGCGCTGGCGCTTGCCTGCAAGCCGAAAATCCTGCTCGCGGACGAGCCGACCACGGCACTCGATGCCACGGTCCAGATCCAGATCCTGCTGCTGCTGCGCGAGTTGCAGCGCGAGTTCGGTATGTCCGTGATCTTCGTGACCCACGACATTGGCGTCGCGATCGAAATCTGCGACCGCGTCGCGGTCATGTATGCCGGCCAGATCGTCGAGCAGGGCAGTCTCCGTGGCATCGTGCGTGCCCCGGTCCACCCCTACGCGAAGGGATTGCTGGCCTCGACCATCCATGGCGCCAAGCGCGGCGAGCGGCTCGAGACGATCCCGGGCACGCCGCCCTCGCTGGATCGTGCGCCGACCAGTTGCTCCTTCGCGCCGCGCTGCAGCCTGGCGCAGCCGCGCTGCAGCGAACACTTGCCGCCGGCCGTGCAGGTGGCGCCGGACCGCATCGCCCGGTGCGTCCTGGCCGAGCCGGCTGTTGCCGCCACGTAACACCGCCGGCGCCGTCACCTCGGCGTCAGGAAAACTTCGCCAGATTCCCGTATCGTAGCCCGGGTGGAGCGGAACGCGTAACCCGGGACACCTGCATCAGCGTCTAACGGCCCCAGGTTACGCTGGCGCTCCACCGGGCTACGAAGTTCGGCCGGGGCGGTCGCCGTCGTTAACTTTCTGGACTTGCCGGTTGCCTGTGCGGAACGGCGACGAGGTTAACGCAACCTCATGAATGTTGCGGCGTCACAAATGGACGCTGGCCGCAAACAACGGTAAAACTGAACTGATTACGTAACCCTTTTTGCAGAGATCAGAATTGATGGCAGCCGCTCCCGGCGTCCGGCGTTCCGAACTCGGCGATGCGCTGCGCGCCTGCCGGGCCGCGTTCATCGGCGTCGGCCTGATGAGCTGCGTGATCAACGTTCTCTATCTGACCGGCTCCATCTTCATGCTGGAGGTCTACGACCGCGTGCTGCCGAGCCGCAGCGTGCCGACCCTGGTCGGCCTGGTCGTGCTCGCCGCCGGCCTTTACATCGCGCAGGGCGTGCTTGATCTCCTGCGCGGGCGGATCCTGGGGCGGATCGGGACCTCGCTGGACGAGGCGATCAATGCGCGCGTGTTCGAGACCATCGTGCGCCTGCCGCTCGTGATGGGCAATCGCACCGAGGGGCTGCAGCCGCTGCGCGATCTGGACAATGTCAGGTCGTTCCTCGGCAGCCAGGGGCCGGGCGCGTTCTTCGACCTGCCGTGGCTGCCGCTCTATATGGCGATCTGCTTCGCCTTCCACTGGCTGCTTGGCGTCACCGCACTGGCCGGCGCGATCGTCCTGATCGTGCTGACGCTGATCACCGAATTCATGTCGCGCAGCCCCGCCAAGGAGGCGATGACGCTCGCCGCCCGTCGAAATGATCTTGCAGCGGCTAGCCGCCGCAATGCCGAAGTGCTGGTGGCGATGGGGATGTCCGGGCGACTGAGGCGGCGCTGGAGCGAGGCCAACGAGAATTATCTCGCGGGCAACCAGCGCGCGAGCGACGTCGCCGGCGGGCTCGGCGCGGTCGCCAAGGTGCTGCGCATGATGTTGCAGTCCGCGGTGCTCGCGGTCGGTGCCTATCTGGTGATCCACCAGGAGGCGACCGGCGGCATCATCATCGCGGGTTCGATCCTGAGCGCCCGCGCGCTGGCGCCGGTCGATCTCGCGATCGCGCACTGGAAAGGATTTGTCGCGGCGCGGCAGAGCTGGCAACGTCTCAACCGGCTCTTGCAGCAGATGCCGCAGGCCGAAACTCAGACGTTGCTGCAGGCGCCGACCAGGCGGCTGTCGGTCGAGGCCGTCGCGCTCGCGCCGCCCGGCGAGCAGCGGGTGATCGTGCAGGAGGTGACGTTTGCGCTCGAAGCCGGCAGCGGCGTCGGCATCATCGGTCCCAGCGGTTCAGGCAAATCGTCGCTGGTGCGCGCGCTGGTCGGCGTCTGGATGCCGTTCCGCGGCAAGGTGCGGCTCGACGGTGCCGCGCTCGACCAATGGTCGCCTGACGTGCTCGGCCGCCACATTGGCTATCTGCCGCAGGACGTCGAACTGTTTGCGGGCTCTGTGGCGCAGAATATCTCCCGTTTCGATGCGGAAGCGAAGTCGGACGATATCATCGCCGCCGCCAAAGAGGCCGGCGTGCACGACACGATCATCAAGATGCGCGAGGGTTACGACACCCAGGTCGGCGAGCAGGGCACAGCGCTGTCGGCCGGCCAGGCGCAGCGGATCGCGCTGGCGCGCGCGCTCTATGGCAATCCGTTCCTGATCGTGCTGGACGAGCCGAACTCCAATCTCGACAGCGAGGGCGACGAGGCGCTGACGCGAGCGGTGCGCTCGGTGCGCCAGCGCGGCGCGATCGTCGTCGTGGTGGCGCACCGGCCGATCGGGATCGAGGGCGTCGACCACATCCTGGTGCTGAAGGATGGCCGCATGCAGACCTTTGGGCCGAAGGAAACCGTGCTGGCGCAGGTGCTGCAGCCGCGCGTCGCCCCGACGCCGCCGGTCAAGATCGTCTCCGAGGCGGGAGCCAAATCATGAGCGAGGAATGGCGCGGGGCGCAGCGCTCGATCCGGCTGCATCTGATCATCGGTCTTGTGGTGGTGCTGGTGGTGGCCGGCGGCTTCGGCGGCTGGGCCTCCACCGTGCCGATCTCGGGCGCCCTGATTGCGCCGGGGTCGGTGGTGGTCGATTCCAACGTCAAGAAGGTGCAGCACCCGACCGGCGGCGTGGTCGGCGAGGTACGCGTGCGCGATGGCGACCTCGTCAAGACCGGCGATATCGTGGTGCGGCTGGATGAGACGGTCGTGAAGGCGAGCCTTGCGATCGTGGTCAAGACGCTCAACGGGCTCAACGCGCGCGCCGCGCGTCTGGAGGCCGAGCAGCAGGGCCGCGACAAGATCGCGTTTCCGAAGGCCCTGACCGACCGGGCCGACGATCCCGACGTCCGCGACATCCTGGCGAGCGAAACCAAGCTGTTCGAGGTCCGCGTCAACGGCCGCACCGGCCAGAAGGCGCAATTGCGCGAGCGCGTCACCCAGCTCAACGAGGAGATCGCCGGCCTCAGAGCGCAGGAGGTCGCCAAGGACAAGGAGATCGAGCTGGTGCAGAAAGAGCTGGTCGGCGTCCGTCAGCTCTTTGACCAGCATCTGGTGCAGCTCACACGGCTGACCACCCTCGAGCGCGACGCTGCGCGGCTGGCCGGCGAGCGCGCGCAATACATCGCCGCCCGCGCGCAGGCCAAGGGCAAGATCACCGAGACCGAGCTGCAGATCATCCAGGTCGACAAGGACATGCTGTCCGAGGTCTCCAAGGATCTCCGCGAGACCAACGACAAGATCGGCGAGTTCGTCGAGCGCAAGGTGACGGCCGAAGACCAGCTTCGCCGCATCGACATCCGCGCGCCGCAGGACGGCATGGTGCTGCAGTCGACGGTGCATACCGTCGGCGGGGTGATCACGGCGGGCGACGCCATCATGATGATCGTGCCGCAGGCCGACGATCTCTCGGTGGAAGCCAAGGTCAATCCGCAGGATATCGACAAGCTGCAGATCGGCCAGAAGACGCTGCTGCGCCTGTCCGCCTTCAACCAGCGCACCACGCCGGAGATCAGCGGCGTCGTCACCCGCGTGTCGGCCGACGTCACCGCCGACCAGCGCACCGGACAGAGCTTCTACACCATCCGCGTCTCGATGCCGCCGGACGAGGTCAAGCGGCTCGGCGACGTCAAGATCATTCCGGGCATGCCGGTCGAGGCGTTCGTCCAGACCGGCGACCGCACCATGATGTCCTATCTGATGAAGCCCCTGAGCGACCAGTTCATGCGCTCGTTCCGGGAGAAGTGATCTTGTTGTGCAGTGGGGCCTCATCCTTCGAGACGCCGCTGCGCGGCTCCTCAGGATGAGGGGATAGGCCTGAACGACAGGACCGGCCTGCTCTTCATCAGGATGGGCCCCGCCCCTCATGGTGAGGAGCCGCGAAGCGGCGTCTCGAACCATGAGGCCACGGCTTCAGCCCGCGCGCGCCTCATCACCGCGATAAATTCTCCAAAAGCAAATTCAGCGCCGCCTTCGCGAACGCCTGCATGTTCGCTTGCCGGTCGCTGCCGCCGGTCTCGAGCGCGATCACGGCTTCCACAGGCCCCGCCACCGCCATGCAGCTATGGCCCGCCGCGTCGCCATAGCGGTTCCCGGTGGGGCCCGCGGCGCCGGTTTCGGACAGGCCCCAGTCGGTTGCAAGGCGCGCGCGGATCTGGCTTGCGAGCAGCTTGGCGTAAGGTTCCGACGCGGAGCGGATGCCCTTCATCGTCTCATTGGGAATGTCCATCAGCACGCGCCGCGCATCGCGGGTGTAGATCACGCCGCCGCCGATGAAATAGGCGGACGCGCCGGGCACGGCGAGCAGTGCGGCCGAGATCAGGCCGCCGGTCGAGGATTCCGCCACTGCGATGGTCTGCTTCCGCTCGATCAGCCTGGCCGCAATGTTTTCCGCAATCGACACCAACTCGTTCATCGGCCGCCTCTCTTGTTGTTTGCCATGAAAATTCTCTGGGGCGTCCTGCCTTCCTAGCACACCAGTTCGGCTTCTGCCGAGTTGCGGGCTCAAGGCAGGCCTGCTTGAATGCCGATCAATCAATGGGCGCGGCGCGCACGCGCTCAAACGAGGAAACGTCATGACGTCGCCGATCGCCGACGGCGTGGATTGCGACCTGCATCCCGCCGTGCCTCATCTGACCAGCCTGTTGCCGTACATGAACGACTATTGGCGCGACCAGGTGACGACGCGCGGCATGACGGATCTGCTGTCGCAATCCTATCCGGTCAATTCGCCGATCTCGGCGCGACCGGATTGGCGGCCGGCGCAGGGCAAGCCGGGCTCCAGTCTCGCCGACATGCAGCGCCAGGTGCTGGACAAGTTCGCGGTCGCCTACGGCATCTGCAATCCGCTCTATGGCGTGCAGATGGTGTTCAGCGAGGACATGGCTGATACGTTCTGCAGCGCGCTGAACGACTGGCTCGCCAGGGAGTGGCTGGACAAGGACGAGCGTCTGCGCGGCTCGATCGTGATCCCGGTGCAGAGCATCGAGAAATCCGTGAAGGAGATCGAGCGCTGTGCCAGGGATCCGCGCTTCGTGCAGGTGCTGATGCTCGTGATGGGCGACATGCCGCTCGGCAAACGGCACTACTGGCCGATCTATGCCGCGGCGGAGCGTCTGGGCCTGCCGATCGGCGTGCACGCCGGCAGCGCCTATCACAATCCGCCGACCTCGGTCGGCTGGGGTTCCTATCACATCGAGGATTATGTCGCGCAGGCCCAGGCGTTCCAGACGCAATTGACCAGCCTGATCGTCGAAGGCGTGTTTGCCCGCCATCCGAATCTCAAAATGGTGATGCTCGAAAGCGGCTTCACCTGGCTGCCGCCGTTTCTCTGGCGCTTGCACAAGTTCTGGCGCGGCGTCCGCATGGAAACACCGTGGGTCGATCGCGCGCCACTCGAGATTGTGCGCAGCAACATCCGCTTCTCGCTGCAGCCGGTCGATGCGCCGCCGGAGCCGGAGACGCTGAACCGATTGTTCGAGCATATGCAGTCGGACGAATTGCTCCTATTCTCGACCGACTACCCGCACTGGCAATTCGACGGCGACGAGGTGCTGCCGAAAGGGATTCCACCCGAACTGGTCCGCAAGATCATGATCGACAATCCGCTCGCGACCTATGGCCGCCTGAAGTTACCTGCGACGGCGTGATCCAGAAAAGTGGCGTCCGGTTTTCGGACAAGATCATGCCCAAGTGAGAGGAGACGACGCCATGAATGTCCAGATTCGTGAACGTCCGGAGGCGACACTTTCCGCCAGCATCAAGACCGCGATCGCCGATTGCGACATCCATCCGGCGCGCGCCACCCCAGCCGAGCTCTATCCATTCCTCGCCAAGCGTTGGCATGCGCATCTCGAAACCTTCGGCGTCCACGCTTATCAGGGCATGATGGGCGGCCCACCCTATCCCAAGGCGCAGCCGAACGCCTCGCGCCGCGACGCCTATCCGCCGGAAGGCGGACCGCAGGGCTCGTCGCTTTCCTTCATGCAGCAACAGCATCTCGATCCGAACAACGTCGCGCTCGGCGTGCTCAATCCGCTCAATACCGGGCAGGGCATCCGCAATCAGGATCTCGCGGCCGCGATTTGCTCGGCGATCAATGACTGGCAGATCGAGAAATGGACCAGCAAGGACCCGCGCCTGAAAGGCTCGGTTGTCGTCGCCAATGAGGACGGACAGGCGGCGGCCGCCGAAATCCGCAAGCGCGCCGGTGATGCGAACTTCGTGCAGGTGCTGCTGCTCAGCCGCAATGTCGAGCCGCTCGGCCAGCGCCGCTATTGGCCGATCTATCAGGCGGCGGAGGAGGCCGGGCTTCCGGTCGGCGTGCACGCCTTCGGCTTCGGTGGCAATCCCATCACCGCCTCGGGCTGGCCGAGCTTCTACATCGAGGAGATGGTCGGCCACTCGCAGTGCCAGCAGACCGCGCTGGCGAGTCTTGTTCTGGAAGGCGTGTTCGAGCGCTTTCCGAAACTGAAGATGGTGATGGTCGAAGCCGGCTTCGGCTGGGCGCCATCGCTGGCCTGGCGGCTCGATAAGGTGTTCGAGCGCCTGCATGCCGAGGTGCCGCATCTGAAGCGCAAGCCATCGGATTATATCCGCGACCACATCTGGTGGACCACGCAGCCGATGGAGGATCCGGAAAGCCGCGAGCATCTGTTCCAGACCATCGAATGGATCGGCTGGGACAGACTGTTGTTCGCGACCGACTACCCGCATTGGGACTATGACGAACCCTCGCGCGTGCTGCCGGCCGGCGTCAGCGACGTCAATAAGCAGGCGTTCTATCTCGACAATGCGTGCAAGCTGTACGGACTTTCTTGATGGCGAAGCACGTGGTTGCCCCGGTGAATGAACTGCCGCCGGGCACAAGGAAGTTCCTGGAGATCGATGGCCGGCCCATCGCAGTCTTCAACGTGAAAGGCGAATTCTTCGGTCTCTTGAATCGCTGCCCGCATCAGGGCGCCTCGCTGTGCGAGGGACCGCTGATCGGTCTCGCGCAATCGTCCGATCCGGGCGAGATCGAATACACGAAGCTCGGCGAGATCATCCGCTGCCCCTGGCACGGCTGGGAGTTCGATATCCGCACCGGTCAGTCCTACTGCGACCCGAAGCGCTTCCGCGCGCGGGCCTATCCGGTCAATATCGAGCCGGGCACGGCTCTGGTGAAGGGCCCGTATGTTGCGGAGACCATCGCGGTCTCGGTGGAAAGCGACTACGTGGTGGTGGATTTGTAATCCACTGTCATTCCGGGGCGCGCGCAGCGCGAGCCCGGAAGCCATTTCACCGCTTGCACTTGCCGCCCGATGGATTCGGGGTTCGCTGCTGCGCATCGCCCGGAATGACGACGGTGGTCAGAGGCCGGCAGTGTCACGCGGCGACCGCTTCACGCGCCTCGATCGTTTGGCCGCCGCGATAGACCGTGACGGTCGCGATGATGCCGAGCGTTGCCGCGAACATCAGCCAGAAGCCCGGCGAGGCCTTGTCGCCGGTGTGGTCGATCAGCCAGGTCGAGGCGAACGGCGTGAACGTGCCGAACAGTGCCGCCGCCAATGCGAAAGCCAGCGAGAAGCAGGTGGTGCGCACATGCGCCGGCACGATCTCGACCAGGCAGCCGAGCATGGTGCCGCTGTAGACGCCGAAATAGAACGAGAACATCATCTCGACCGCCAGCATCTTGCCGAAGCTCGGCGCGGCCACCAGCCAGTGCAGCGCAGGATAGGCGGTGATGAAGGCGAGTCCTGCGATCGTCAGCAGCACCGGCTTGCGGCCGATGCGGTCGGAGACGGCGCCGCCGACCGGATTCCAGATGAAGTTGGTCACCGCCACCAATAGCGTGACCAGCAGCGCGTCCTGCGTCGACAGTTTCAGCACGTTCTTGCCGAAGGTCGGCGTGTAGACGGTGACAAAGTAGAATGTGGTCGTGGTCAGGATCGCGATCATCATGCCGAGGATCACGATGCGCCAGTTCGCGATCGCGGAAGCAAACACTTCGGAGGCGGTCGGATGCCGCTTCATGGCGAGGAACGCCGGCGTCTCCTCGAGCGTCCGCCGCAGCACGAAGATGAAGGGGATGATCAGGCAGCCGATGAAGAACGGGATGCGCCAGCCCCAGGCCGACACGGTCGCCGGCGAGATCATCTCGCTCAGGACAAAGCCGACGATCGCGGCGACGAAGATCGCGACCTGCTGGCTCGCCGACTGGAACGAGGTGTAGAAGCCGCGGTTGCCGGGAGTTGCGATCTCCGACAGATACACCGAGACGCCGCCGAGCTCGACGCCGGCGGAAAAGCCCTGCAGCAGCCGGCCGAGCAGCACGATGACGGGCGCAGCGATGCCGATGGTCGAATAGCTCGGGCAGATCGCGATGACCACCGTGCCCATCGCCATGATCGCCAGCGTGACGATCAAGCCCTTGCGGCGTCCGATCCGATCGATATAGGCCCCCAGCACGATGGCGCCGACCGGGCGCATCAGTGCGCCCAGCCAGAATACGCCGAAGGTGTTGAGCAGCGAGGCGGTCTCGTTGTCGGAAGGGAAGAACGCTTTGCCGATTGCGCTGGCATAGAAGCCGAACAGGAAGAAATCGAACTGCTCGAGAAAATTGCCGCTGGTCGCGCGCAAGATGGCGCCGATGCGCGATTTGATCTGCGGTATCTCTGCCGTGTTCGTCGGCGCCATGCGCGTCCTCTCCCTGTTGTCGTGCTGCGGCGCCTCGCCGCAGGGTTCAGCTCTGCGGCAATTTGGCACAGCCGGCTGGCGCGACCAACCCGCAAAACGCGGTGGCCACCCTGAATCTTCAGGATTCGTCGGGGCTCAGGCCTTGCCCTGGGCCGAGGACACCACCCACTGCCGGAACGCCGCAAGCTTCGGCGCATCGGCCCTGGCCTGTGGCGAGACCAGGTAGAAGCCGGCGTCGGCGGGGAGCGTGATCTTGAAGGGAACCACCAGCCGCCCCTTGGCGATGTCGTCCTGGACGTACGATGTCCTGCCCATGGCGACGCCGATGCCGTCGATCGCGGCCTGAATGGTCACGAAGATCAGGTCGAAGGTGACGCCCGGCTGTTTCGAGAGGTCGGGCGGCAGCCCAGCCGCCGTCAGCCACAGGCGCCAGTCGTCGCTGTTGATGTTGCTGGTATGCAGGAGCACGTGGTCGCGAAGGTCTTCAGGGCATTTCAGCGGCTTCTCGCCCTTGAGCAGAGACGGGCTGCAGACCGGAAACAACTCGTCCGCCATCAGCCAATCGGCGCGCAATCCCTGCCATTGGCCGCGACCGTAGCGGATCGCGGCATCGACATTGTCGCGCTGGAAATCGACCAGGCTGGTCGAGGTGGTGATGCGCACGTCGATGCCGGGATGCGCCTCCTGGAACGTGGAGAGCCGTGGCAGCAGCCATTTCGCCGCCAGCGAGGCCAGCGTCGACACCGTCAGCACGTGGTCGTCCTCGCGCCGCAGCAGCCGGTCGGTAGCCAGCTTCAAATCGTTGAAGGCGGCGCGGACGCCCGGGAGATATTCCGCGGCCTTCGGCGTCAGCGTCAGCGCCCGGTTCTGCCGCACGAACAATCTGACACCGAGCTCCTGCTCCAGCCGCTTGATCTGATGGCTGATCGCAGTCTGCGTCACGTTCAGCTCGGCGGCGGCCTGGGTGAAGCTCAGGTGCCGCGCCGCGGCCTCGAAGGCCCGCAAACCGTTCAGCGAAGGCAGCCTGGCGGTCATCTCCCCCGTTTCTCCCAGCACATGATTTTATCTCATGTGAAACGGTACAAAGTGTCGTTTGTGCAAAGCGGCATCAGCGCTGATATTCCGTGCAGTAGATTAGCCATAGGAGCTGCGCATGTCCACTTGCACCCATGAATCGATGATAAATCATCATGGACAGGGCCTGTTCGCGCAGGTGCTGCCCCAGTTGACCGAGACGCTTCACGTCTGGCGCCAGCGGTATGAGGCGCGCCGCGAGTTGGCGCAATGGTCCGAGCGCGACCTCCACGACATCGGCAAGTCCTGGAGCGACATCGCTTACGAGGCCGAAAAACCCTTCTGGCGGGCATGAGGTGACGCCAACGCTGGCGCTGCCCTCCCACGGGGGCGCCGGCCAATTCTTTCCGGAGAGCGTGTCATGAGCAGTCTGCGTCTCGACGATCTCAAGCAATATTCCGACGTGCTGCGTTCGCGCACCGGTGAGACGATCACCGTGCGCTTCGTCGAGCCGAGCGATGCGGAGGAGCTGCAGAACTATTTCCGCTCGCTCTCGACCCGCTCCCGCTACAATCGTTTCCTCGGCGCGATGCGCGAACTGCCCAAGGACGTGCTGGAACATTTCATCCATGTCGGCGAGCACGAGCAGTTCAGCGTCGTCGCCACCGCGATGGTCAACGGCTTTGAGGTCATCGTCGGCGAAGCGCGCTATGCCTTCCATGCCGAGGATGCGAGCATCGAGTTCGGCATCTCGATCGATGACCGCTGGCAGGGCCAGGGCATCGGCCGTGCGCTCCTGAAGAATCTCGAATGTCGCGCCGCCGCGCTTGGCGCCGAGCATTTGTTCGGTGACACGCTGCGTTCGAACGATGCCATGATCGCGCTGGCGAAGAAGGCCGGCTACGCCGTCACCAACAGCCCCGGCGACTGGAAGCTGGTGCGCTTTGCGAAACACATCGACATCGGACCGCAAGATATCCCATGTGCCAGCTGGCGGCTCGCCGCCGCCCGCAAGGCCGCTTTCTCCTCGCTTGCGGTTTGATCACTGGCCCGGTTCTGGTTGCCCCAGAACCGGGCTTTTTTCTTTGTCTTCGATCCGTCCCACCGTCGTCCCGGGTCAAGCCCGGGACGACGGCGCGCGCTAGAGCATTTTCGGTTCTGATTGAATCAGAACCGAAGCTCTAGATTCTTGTTTTGACGCGTTTTCTTCACGCGAACCGGTATCCACTTCGCTCGAAAACGCTCTAGAACTTCTCCACCCAGGGGCGCAGCTCCACTTCCCACGTCCAGGCGCTGCGCGGCTGCTGCAGCACGTTCCAATAGCTGAGCGCAATCGCGTCCGGATCGAGCAGCGAATCCGGATGGTCTTCGGGATCAGGGCGCGTCTTGCTGCGGATGCCGCCGTCGATGACGAAATGCGCGATATGGATTCCCTGTGGCGATAGTTCGCGCGCCATGCTCTGCGCGAGGCCGCGCAGCGCAAACTTGCCCATCGCAAACGACGATGACTGCGCATACCCCTTGACGCTGGCCGAAGCGCCCGTGAACAGGATCGCGCCGTGCTTGTTCGGCAGCATGCGCCGCGCGGCCTGCTGCGCCACCAGGAAGCCGCCGAAGGCTGAGACTGCGATCGCGTTGGCGACATCGGCCGGCACGAGGTCGACCAGCGGGCCGCGTGCCCGCGCGCTGGCGTTATAGACCACGAGGTCGGGCGTTCCGATCTCGCGCTCGACCAGGCCGAACAGACGTTCGACCTCATCCGCGTCGGTTGCGTTGCAGGCAAAGGCGCGCGCGCCGGTCTCGCTGCAGAGCGCGCCGAGCTTTTCGATTTGGCGTGCGGCCAGCGCCACGCGAATTCCTTCGCGCGAAAATAGCCGCGCCAGCGAAGCGCTCAGGCCTTCACCGACACCGACGATCAGGGCGATCTTGTATTTTGGGGTTTCCATGAGCTTTCCTTGAGCTGCCGGAGAAGATTTTGCTGTGGCAAGAAGGCTGCGGCGAAATTGACTCTCCCGCCGCAACCGTATGGGGCGACATCCCGGCATTCGATGTGCGATAGTCTCATCCAACAGATGAGGAAACGAACCAGAGATTTCAATGCAGCCGCTGAAACACGCTTCCCACGCCGATATCGCCAACCAGCCGGGCCTGCTCGCGCCGGATACGTCGGGCATGAATTTCTACCAAGCCGATCCGGCGCTTCAGGATCTGCTGCGGCTGCATCTGCCCGATGCGCTGTTTCGCCATATCGAGCCGCATCTCGATCGGCTGGGGGCGCTCGCAGGCGGCACCCTCGACGAATGCGCGCGGCTGGCCGACCGCCATGTGCCGGTGCTGCACCAGCGCGACAAGTTCGGCCGTGACGTGCAATGGGTCGAATATCATCCGGCGTATCGCGAACTGGAGAAGGCCGCTTTCGGCGAGTTCGGCATCCACGCGATGTCGATCCGCAAGGGCATTCTGGGCTGGCCGGACAAATATCCCGTCGTCGCCAAGCATGCCTTCACTTTCCTGTTCAACCAGACCGAATTCGGCATGGGCTGCCCGATCAACGTCACCGACGGCTGCGCGAAGCTGCTGGCGAATTTCGGCAGCGAGGCGCTGAAGGCGAAATATCTCGACGGCCTGACCCAGACCGACATGGAGAAGCTGACACAAGGCGGCCAGTTCATGACCGAGAAGGAGGGCGGCTCCGACGTCGGCACGCTGACCACGACTGCGGTGCAGGACGGCGACCACTGGAGACTCTACGGCGAGAAATGGTTCTGCTCGAATGCGGACGCCAAGGTCGTGATGCTGCTGGCGCGGCCGGAGGGCGCGGGCCCTGGGACGCGCGGCGTCGGCCTGTTCCTGATGCCGCGCTTCCTCGATGACGGTTCGCAAAATCACTATCGGATCGTGCGATTGAAGGACAAGCTCGGCACCCGCTCGATGGCTTCGGGCGAGATCAAGCTCGAAGGCGCGATCGCATACGCGATCGGCAAGCTTGATCGCGGCTTCGTGCAGATGGCCGAGATGGTGAACTCGTCGCGGCTCTCCAACGGCGTCAAGTCGACTGCGCTGATGCGACGCGCGTATCATGATGCGATGACGGTGGCGAAGGGCCGCGTCGTGTTCGGCAGCCGCATCATCGACCTGCCGCTGGCGCGGCGGCAATTGATGAAGATCATGCTCGCGACCGAGCAGGCGCTGTCGATGAGTTTCTTGACCGCCGATGCGCTCGACCGCGCTGAAGCCGGCAGCCAGGACGCGGCGGCGTTCCTGCGCATCCTGACGCCGACTTTGAAATTCCGTGCCACCCGCGATGCGCGAAAGGTCTGCGGCGATGCCATGGAGATGCGCGGCGGCATCGGCTACATCGAGGAATTCGTGACCGCGCGGCTGCTGCGCGATGCACATCTCGGTTCGATCTGGGAAGGCACCGGCAACATCGTCGCGATCGATGCCTTGAAACGCGCCGTTGGCCGCCATGGCGCCGACGCGGCACTCGCGGCGGACCTGCATGCACGGCTCGACGACAGCGCCAATGTACCGCAGGCCTGGCGCAGCCGCCTGCATGAACTGACCGACCGCGCCGTCGGCTTTGCGCGCGAAGTCGCCGGCCGGATGGATAATGAAGCCGAAGCACGGCGCGCCACCAGCCTGCTTTACCACGTCGCAAGCGCGGTGACGCTCGCCTGGGAAGGCGGGCGCATCCATGAGATGCGCGGCGATGCGCGGCGGCTCTTGCTGTCGCGGCTGGTGATCGACCATCGCGTCGCCGCCCACGATCCGTTCCGGCTGACGGAAAATACCGTGGCCCGCGCCATCACCGATCGCCTGCTCGGCGACCGTGCCGTCGGGATAGCCGAGGTTGGCGAACTGCTTCTCGCAGCGTAGGCTCGTGCTTCACCCTCTTCGGGAGCGGTGAACGCAACGATAAACAACAGAGGGGAAACACCGATGAAGGCCGCCGTCCTGTACGAAGTCAACAAGCCGCTCGTGATCGAGGACGTCAGCCTGCCAAATCCCGGCCCGCGCGAAGTGCTGATCCGCACCTCCGTCGCCGGCCTCTGTCATTCCGACCTGCACTTCATGGAAGGACTCTATCCGCATCCGCTGCCTGCGGTGCTCGGCCACGAATCCGCTGGCGTGGTGGAGAAGGTCGGCTCCGATGTGAACTATGTGAAGCCCGGCGATCATGTTGTGACCTGCCTTTCGGTGTTCTGCGGCACCTGCGACAATTGCACCACGGGCCGCACCGTGCTGTGCACTGACACCACCGTGAAGATGCTGCCGGGCGCGTCCAACCGGTTGTCCTGGAACAGGCCGGAGAAATTGAACCAGTTCCTCAATCTCTCGTCCTTTGCCGAGCAGATGCTGGTGCACGAGAATGCGATCGTGAAGATCCGCAAGGACATGCCGCTCGAACTCGCCGCCCTGATCGGCTGCGGCGTCATCACGGGCTATGGCGCTGTCGTGAACACAGCGAAGGTGCAGGCCGGCGAGACGGTGGCGGTGATCGGCTGCGGCGGCGTCGGCATGGCCGCGATCAACGGCGCCGAGATCGCCGGCGCCGGCCGCATCATCGCCATCGACACCAATCCTGCGAAACTGCAACTTGCGACCAAGCTCGGCGCCACCGACATCATCGATCCCAGGAATGGCGACGTGGTGCAGCAGGTGCGTGAACTCACCGGTGGCGGCGTGCATCACTCGTTCGAGGTGCTGGGCCGCAAGGAGACCGCCGAGCAGGCCTTCGGCATGCTGGCCCCCGGCGGCACCGCGACCATTGTCGGCATGATCCCGTTCGGCCAGAAGATCGAGCTGCACGGCTTTGATTTCCTCAGGGAGCGCCGGATCCAGGGCTCGTCGATGGGCTCCAATCATTTCCGTGTCGACATGCCGCGGCTGGTCGAGTTCTACATGCGCGGCAAATTGCACCTGGAGGACTGGATCTCGGCGAAATTGAAACTATCCGAGATCAATGACGGCTTCGCCAACATGAAAGCCGGCAAGACGCTGCGCAGCGTGGTGGTGTTCGATAGCTGATTTCGCTCGGTCACAATACGAAAGGTACGCTCCCTCTCCCGCTTGCGGAGGTGACTTCGCGGTTAGATCGTCCGGAATAACGAAACCCCTTTCACCGCGTCACATGCGCTGACACCGCGAGCCATTTTCCGTTCTGCCTTGCCCAGCAATCGGTGTATCGCCCGTGCGCCTGCTGCCCGTCCGGCGTGGTGTAGCTGGTTGCCGCGTGGATGATGGCGAAATCGCCCAAGATGCGGATCTTCACATCATGCGCCTGCAGGTTCTTGATCGCCACGGGCTTTGCGGTCTGCTCAAGGAAGGCGGCGCGGTCGACCAGCGACTTGTCGGGATTTGAGCAATAGAACTCCGCCGCCAGGATTTCATCGAAGCGCCTGACGTCGGAATTCTGCACCGAGGCGACATAGTCGCGATTGAGCGCGGTGAGCTCGTCGATGTCGTTGGGCATTTGTGTTTCCTCCCATGTTCGCCACCCGTCATTGCGAGCGAAGCGAAGCAATCCATCTCTCCATGCTCGCGGATGCATGGATTGCTTCGTCGCTTCGCTCCTCGCAATGACGGCGAAGACGGTACCCGCCGTCTTCATTATCAGTCATCAAACATCTTCGGCGGCACGAAGCCGCCGAATTCTCGCTCGATCAGTTCGGCCAGCTTGAGCGGCGTGCGATCCTCCAGCCAGGGCCCGACGATCTGCACGCCGACCGGCAGTCCGTCCGGCGCGAGGCCGGTCGGGATCGCGGTTGACGGCAAGCCGGGCAGCGTCGCGATGCCGGGCCAGGCGAGCTGGTCGGGATAGACATACTCCTTGCCATCGACCGTGATGCGGCGCTTCTCCTGTTCGGGCGAGTGGTCGTGCGGATAGGCCGGCGTCGGCATCACCGGACAGATCACGGCGTCGAAGGTCTTGAACAGTTCGCGCCATTGCGCGCGCAGCCGGGTGCGGCCGTTGTCGGCCATCACCCAGTCGCGATGGCTGAGCGCGATGCCGCGCAGCCGTTCCGCAGCAAGGCTGGTGTCGCTGTCCGGCAGCGCCGCCGCGGCTTGCTTGGCTCCCTCATAGAAGTCGGGCGCGAAGGAAGCGGCGAGGAACGACATCAGTATCCGCATGTAGAGCCGGCTCGATGCGGCGAAGTCCGGCAACAGCTTGCTTTGGCGTTCGACCTTGACGCCCGCCCTGGCGAGGTTGGCGGCGAGCTTTTCGATCGAGCCACGTACGACAGAGTCCGTCGGCATCACCGGATCGGTATCGATCACCAGCACACGAAAGTCCTGCAGGCGCGTATGGCGAGGCGCCGGCAGCTCGAGCCGGTAGGCTTTGCCGTCCTCGAGCGGATCGGGACCCGTGATCGTATCGAGCAGCAACGCCAGATCGGCCGCGCCGCGCGCCATCGGGCCGATCACCGACAGATCGCGGTTGAACGGCAGCGAGGGCAGGGGCGGCGGCACGTGGCCGCGCGACGGCGCCAGCGCGTAGGTCGGCTTGTGCGCGTAGATGCCGCAATGGAATGCGGGCACGCGCAGCGAGCCGCCGATATCCGAGCCGAGCGAGAGCGGGCCGTAGCCGGCGGCGAGCGCGGCCGATGATCCGCCGGACGAGCCGCCCGGTGTGCGGCCGAGATCGTAAGGATTGTTGGTGGTGCCGTAGATCTCGTTGTAGCTCTGCCAGTCGCCGAGGACGAGCGGCACGTTGGTCTTGCCGAGAATCACTGCGCCGGCATCCTTGACCCGCGCCACCGAGAGTGCATCCTCGGTCGGCGTGAAGTTCTTCTGCTCGGGAATGCCCCAGGTCGTCGGCAGGCCGGCGATGTTGTAGGATTCCTTCACAGTCATGGGCATGCCGAGCAGCGGCTTTTGTTCGCCACGGGCGCGGGCTTCGTCGGCGGTTCGCGCCGCTGCCAGCGCGCGGTCGAAATCGCGCACGCAGACTGCATTGATCTTCGCATCGTGACGCTCGATCCGGCCGATCGCATCCTGCGCCAGCTCGACCGCGGACACCTGCTTTGCGGCGAGTGCCGCCGATATCTCGACCGCGGTCTTGAAACTCCATTGCGATTTGGCCAAGGCAGACTCCCGATGTGATGGCTGACGCAGCTTTGATGATGCTCAGTTTGATTGAGGCTCGCAAGCACGATGCCTCATGCCTCGGATGCAGCCTTGTCGCTTGATCGGATTTGCGCTTAGGCGGTGCCGATCAAAATGCCGACACCGAGCACGATGGCGCCGCCGAGCACGATCTGGAATACCGCCTGCAGGAACGGCGTGTCCATGTAGCGCGCGCGGATATAGGCGATCGCCCACAATTCGAAGAACACCACGATGCAGGCGATCGCGGTGGCAAACCAGAACGCGTTTGGCCAGGAGTCTGGCACCAGATAAGGCGCGGTGTGGCCGAGGCCGCCGAGCGTCGTCATCAATCCGCAGGTGAGGCCGCGCAGCCATGGCGAGCCGCGCCCGGTCAGCGAGCCGTCATCGGATAGCGCCTCGGCAAACCCCATGCTGATGCCGGCGCCGATCGACGCGGCGAGGCCGACCAGGAAAGTCTGCCAGTTCTGATGGGTAGCAAAGGCGGCAGCGAACAACGGTGCCAGTGTCGAGACCGAGCCATCCATCAGCCCGGCGAGTCCGGGCTGGACATATTGCAGCACGAACATGCGTCGGCGGGTCCGGTCCTCTTCGGCGCGCACATCGGGCTTGAGGATATCGCCTGTCAGTTTGGCGGCGAGGTTCTCGTGGTACTTTTCCGCCTCGGCGAGATCGCCGAGCAGGCGGCGCACGCCGACGTCCTCGGCCTGCTCGGCGGCCTTGGCGTAGAAGCGCTCGGCCTCGAGCTCCATGGTCTCGACTTCTCTGCGGATGGTGTCGAGCGACAGGTTCTTGGTCAGCCAGATCGGGCGCCGGCGCAAGAATCCCTTCACGTCCTCGCGGCGGATCGGCGGCAGATGCGGACCGAAACGCTGCTCATAGAGCTCGAGCAGCTGGTGCCGGTGGCCGCGTTCCTCCTCGGCCATCTGCTCGAAGATCCTGGCGGAGTCCGGATAACGCTCGGCGAGGTCCTCCGCGAAGGTCATGTAGATGCGGCTGTCCTCCTCCTCGGAGGAGATCGCGACCGCCAGCACTTCGCGCTCGGTCAGATCGGCAAAGTTCTTCACGGAGCCGCCTTCCAACATAGTTTAGAATTATTCTAAACTAGATAGGAGGCCTTGGCTACCGCGTCAATCACCTTCCGCCGTGCGCGTTTCGCAGAAACGTGAGCAGCAGCCGGCCGACCTCTGCCGGCTGCTCCTGCTGCACCCAATGGCCAGCGCCGTCGACCAGATGACAGCCGATCATGTTGGTGCAGGCCTTCGACTGCATCGCCTCGAACACGCCGGGGCGCTGGTAGGTGCCCCAATCCTGCCGGCCCGAGATGAAACAGGAGGGCACATCGATGGTGCGGCCCGACCATGTCTGCAATTCCGGGACGAATGCGCCTGACGTGCCGCAGCGATACCACTGCAAGCCGCCCTGAAAACCGTTGCGCGCGTATTCGGCGCTGTAGAACGCAAGCTCGTTATCCGGCAGCCATTTGTTGGCGGCGATCTCGGCGGCCGACGGCATTTCCTTCGCGACAGTGGCCGCCATGCCGTCGGCGAGATCCATGATGTAATAGGTCGGCAGCTTCGCCAGGTCGCCGGCGGACCAGGACTGCAGCGGATAGGGCTTGTTGTCTTTCCAGTCCGCGCTCTTGTGGTGGTAATAGGCGCGCAGGAAATCATGCACGCCCTGCGGCGCGCGGTGCATGTCGGCATTGGCCTCACGCGTCGAATAGTACCATTGGTAGTGCTTGCGCGGTCGTGGCAGCGCGGCGAGCTCGCGATGCACCGGGTCCTCTGATGCAGGCGTCGCGGGCGCGTCCGCGGTGTTGAACGGCAGCGAGGGCGGACCGCCGAACGGCGCGCTCATCATCGTCACCGCCCGGAACACATCCGGCCGGATCAGCGCGCACCAGGCCGCGACCGAAGAGCCGAAATCGTGCCCGATCACGGCATCGACGCTTCTGTAGCCGAAGGCCGAGACCAGCCCCAGCGCATCGCGCACCAGATTGGGGAGGCGGAACGACGCGAGATCGCCGTCATAGTCGCCATCCCAGCCAGTCGTGCGCCCATAACCGCGCTGGTCCGGCGCGATCACGTGATAGCCGGCCGCAGCCAGTGCCGGCATCACCTTGCGCCATGAGAACGCCAGTTCGGGAAAGCCGTGCAGCAGCAGGAGACAGGGCCGTCCCCTGGTTTCGAAACCGGCCTCGAGCACATGCATGCGCAGGCCGTTGATATCGTCGACATAGCGGGAGCGAATGCCCGCGGGGAGCGGGATGTCGGGGAGAGTATTCATGGCGCTTTCATCCACGTCTTCTTGATGCCGCGCGACTGTAAAGATGTGGATGCGCGGGACAAGCCTGGCGTCGACAAACTCGCTGTCGTCCCGGCCAAGCGAAGCGCGGAGCCGGGACCCATACCACAAATGTTCGTGTTGCGGAAAGCCGTGGCGGCGGTACGTGCAGCAACGCGGGCCGGTGGTTATGGGTCCCGGCATTCGCCGGGACGACAAGAAAGTTACGCTCTCGCCGGCTTCGGCCAATAGCGGTCGCGCAGATGGCGCTTCACCAGCTTGCCGGTCGGCGTGCGCGGGAGTTCGGCCTCGAAATCGATCGAGCGCGGGCATTTGATCGCGGACAGCCGCGACTTGCAGAAGACGATCAATTCGGCTTCGAGCTGCTTGCCGGCCTTCGCCATATCGTGCGGCTGCACCACGGCCTTGACCTCTTCGCCCATCTCCTCGTTCGGTACGCCGAACACCGCGACGTCGGAGACGTCAGGATGCGTGATCAGCACGTCCTCGGTCTCCTGCGGATAGATGTTCACGCCGCCGGAGATGATCATGTAGCTCTTGCGGTCGGTGAGATAAAGGAAGCCGTCCTTGTCGAGATAGCCGACATCACCGAGCGTCGACCAGCCCTTGGTGTTATAGGCGCGCTTCGTCTTCTCCGGATCGTTGTGATAGGTGAATGCCGGTGCATCGGCGAAATAGACCGTGCCGATCTCGCCAACCGGCAGCTCCTCGTCGTTCTCGTCGAGGATCTTCACCTTGCCGACGACAGCGCGGCCGACCGTGCCGCGGTGCTCCAGCCATTGCTGCGAGGTCGACACCGTGACGCCGTTCCCTTCGGAGCCCGCGTAGTACTCGATCAGGATCGGCCCCCACCACTCGATCATCTGCGCTTTCACGTCGACCGGGCAGGGTGCCGCCGCATGGATCGCGCCCTTCAGCGAGGAGACGTCATAGCGCCTGCGCACTTCGTCGGGCAGCTTCAGCATGCGCACGAACATGGTCGGCACGAGCTGGGACTGCGTCACCTTGTGCTTCTCGACCAGCTTCAGGAATTCCTCGGCGTCAAAGGATTCCATGATGATCGAGGTGCCGCCGAGCACGATCGCCATCATGTTGAAGCGCAAGGGAGCGGCATGATAGAGCGGCGCCGGCGACAGATAGATGCTGTCCGCGTTCATGCCGCACATCTCGGCGCACAGCACCCGTAGGAACGGGTTCGGCACGTCGATCGAATTGCCCTCGAACTGTTTCTTGATGCCCTTGGGCCGTCCGGTGGTGCCGGAGGAATAGAGCATGTCGTAGCCCGCGACCTCGTCCTTGATCGGCGTGGTCGGCTGCACGATCGCTTCCTTGTCGAACGAGCGGAAGCCGGGCAGCGGCTCATCCATCATGAACCATAGCGGTTCGTCCGACCCGCCCTTGACCAGGCCCGTCACCTGCTCGGCGCATTTCGGTGAGGTGATGAAGAGCTTGGCGCCGCAGTCCTTGATGATGTAGGCGATCTCGTCCTGCTTCAGGTAGCGGCTAATCGCGGTGTAATAGAGGCCTGCGCGCTGCGCCGCCCAGCAGATCTCCATGAAGGCGAGCCGGTTCTCCATCAGGAAGGCGATGTGGTCGCCGGCCTTCAGCCCGAGCGAGCGGAACAGATGCGCGCCCTGGTTCGAGAGCTCGTCGAGCTCGCGATAGGTGATCGCCTTGCCGGTGCCGGCCATCCGGTAGGCGATCTTGTCCGGATGCGTGCGCGCGTGGATCGAGGGGTGGGTCACAGGCGTTTCCTTGAAAGATTTCTTCTGTCGTCCCGGCCTTGCGTGCCGCGGCGAAGCCTCTTTGGCGTAGCCGGGAGCCGGGACCCATAACCACCGATCGTGGTTTGGAATTGGGCTGGAGCCCCAGCCGGGCATAACCACGAAAGCCTGTGGTTATGGGTCCCGGGTCAAGCCCGGGACGACACCGTTTGTGTGGTGACTACGGTGAACGATCGAACGCTTACAGCCGTTCGACGATCGTCACATTCGCCATGCCGCCGCCTTCGCACATGGTCTGCAGGCCGTAGCGCTTGTCGCGCTGCTTCAGCGCGTTGATGAGCGTGGTCATCAGCTTGGTGCCGGAGCCGCCGAGCGGATGGCCGAGCGCGATCGCGCCGCCATTGACGTTGAGCCTGGCCGGATCGGCGCCGGTGGTTTTCAGCCACGCTGTCGGCACCGAGGCGAAGGCCTCGTTGACCTCGAACAGGTCGATGTCGTCGATCTTCATGCCGGCCTTCTTCAGCGCCCGTTCGGTGGCGGGCAGCGGCGCCTCCAGCATGATCACGGGATCATGGCCGAGCATACTCATGTGGTGGATGCGCGCCAGCGGCTTGACGCCGAGCTGCTTCAGCCCCTTCTCGTTGACGACGAGCACGCCGGAGGCGCCGTCGCAGATCTGGCTCGAGCTCGCCGCCGTCAGCTTGCCGTTCTCGGCGATCAGCTTGACGCCCCTGATGCCGTCGCGGCTGACGTCGAAGCGGATGCCTTCGTCGATGTGATGGGTGTCGGTGGTGCCGTCGGCGCGGGTGATCTGCACCGGCACGATCTCGTCCTTGAAGTTGCCGGCCTGGGTCGCGGCAATCGCGCGCTGGTGGCTATTGTAGGAATATTCATCGAGCTCGTCTTTGGAGAGGCCGTATTTCTCCGCCATCATCTCCGCGCCGGTGAACTGGCTGAACATGATGTTCGGGTAGCGCTTCTCGATGTTCGGGCTCTTGTAGTAGCCGAAGCCGTTCTTCTGCGGCAGCGACGAGGCAAGGCCCATCGGCACCCGCGTCATCGACTCCACGCCGGCGGCGATCACGATGTCCATCGAGCCGGACATCACGGCCTGAGCCGCAAAGTGCAGAGCCTGCTGCGAGGAGCCGCACTGCCGGTCGATCGAGGTGCCGGGCACGCTTTCCGGCAGCTTCGAGGCCATCACTGCGTTGCGCGCGATGTTGTTGGACTGCTCGCCGGCCTGCATCACGCAGCCCATGATCACGTCCTCGATCTGCGCGGGATCGGCGCCGGAGCGCTCGACCAGCGCGTCGAGCACGGTCGCGGCCAGGTCGGCCGGATGCCAGCCGGCAAGGCGCCCCCCCTTGCGGCCGCCGGCGGTGCGAGCGGCGGCGACGATATAGGCCTCGGCCATGTCTTATCTCCCTTAAGTGTTCTGGATGGGCGTTTCGAAGATGGCCGGATTAAAAGGGCGGCAATGGATTTAGTCAATCAATCAATTAACTCTTGAGGTCGGGCGCGGCATCGGGTTATCTGCCCGACGGACCTTCCTGGCAGGCTCATGGCATCAGAGTTGAACACCACCATACCGACGCGACTTCCGGCGGGCAGGAACCCGACGGCGGAGAAGCTGCTGATTGCCGCGAGCGAGTTGATGATCGAGCGCGCCTCGATCGACGTGTCGCTGTCCGACATCGCGCAGAAGTCCGGCGTCAATGCCGCACTGGTGAAGTACCACTTCGGCAACAAGGACGGCCTGCTGCTGGCGCTGCTCGCGCGCGATGCCGCAACCGAGATGTCGCAGCTCGAATATCTGCTGGCGCAGCCGATCTCGCCGACCGCAAAGCTCCGCCTGCACATCACCGGCATCATCCGCGCCTATCACCAGTTCCCCTATATGAACCGGCTGATCCACTATTTGCTGCATGAGAGCAACGCGGAGGCGGCCGACGAGGTGTCGAAATTCTTCATCGCGCCGCTCTTGGATTTCCATCGCCGCCTGCTCGACGAAGGCGTGCGGGCCGGCGAATTCCGCGAGGTCGATCCGGTGCTGTTCTACACCAGCCTGATCGGCGCCTGCGACCACCTGTTCTTCGGTCGCCACGCGATGTCGCGCGCAACCGGCGTCGGCCCGGTCACCGACGAGGTCTGCCGCGAATACATCAAGCATATGGAAGCGCTGATCTTCGGCGGCATGCTCAATCCGTCGACCCAGAAAGGTGTTGCGGCCGAGTGACCAACTGAGTTCTGGAAGTCCCAAGCCTCGAGTTCCAAGTCTAGAGAAAGAAACGCCCAAGGAAAGGTTGTATCCATGCGGTTGAAAGATGTTGCCGTTCTCATCACCGGCGGTGGCTCCGGCCTTGGCGCCGCCACCGCGCGCGCCATGGCCGCGAAGGGCGCCAGGATCGGTGTGCTCGACCAGAACAAGGAGAACGCCGAAAAGGTTGCGGCCGAAGTGAAGGGCGTGGCGCTTCATGCCGACGTCACCAGCGAGGAGCAGGTCAAGGCCGCGATCGCCAAGGCGGAAGCCGCGCATGGCATTGCCCGCGTGCTGATGAACTGCGCCGGCATCGGCGGCTCGCAACGTGTGGTCGGCAAGGACGGCGTCTATCCGCTGGAGAAGTTCACGCGCATCATCAATGTCAATCTGATCGGCACCTTCAACGTGCTGCGCCTGTTCGCGGAGCGGCTCGCCACCGCGCAGCCGATCGGCGAGGAGCGCGGCGTCGTCGTCAACACCGCTTCGGTTGCGGCGTATGAAGGCCAGATCGGACAGATCGCCTATTCCGCCTCGAAGGGCGGCATCGTCGGTCTAACGCTGCCTGCGGCGCGCGACCTCGCCAGCCTCAAGATCCGCGTCAACACCATTGCGCCCGGCATCTTCTTCACGCCGCTCCTGATGGGTCTGAACGAGGAAGCGCGCAAGAGCCTCGGCGCGCAGGTGCCACATCCGGCCCGCCTCGGTGAGCCCGATGAATATGGCGCGCTCGCGGTGCATATCGTCGAGAACGCGATGCTCAACGGGGAAACCATCCGCCTCGACGGCGCCATCCGCATGGCTCCGCGGTAAGGCGATCGCCTCTTCCCTTCTCCCCTTGTGGGAGAAGGTGGCGCGGATGAAATCCGCGCCGGATGAGGGGTTCTCTCCGGCTGGCAACCCCTCACCGTATCGAATGCACGGTTAAAGCCGGTGCAGCCCTCTCCCATAAGGGGAGAGGGCGCAGCAATCGGCATCGCATCGGCGGATGCAGGGAGCATCGCGTGACCCAACCGCTTCTGATCGAACATCACGACGGCGCCGATTGGGTGACGCTCAATCGTCCCGAGAGCCTGAATGCGCTCGATCCGTCGCTGATCGATGCGCTGAATGTCTATTTCCAGAGCCTGCAGCGCAACCGCGACACCCGCGTCGTCGTGCTGAAAGGCGCCGGCCAGAACTTCTGCGCCGGCCTTGACCTCAAGCACGCGATGCAGCGGCGCGCCGGACAGCAGGAGCCGCCCGGTGTCACCGAGTCGCTGGACTCGCAGCGGCGCATCGCCGACATCGTGATGCTGATGCGGCGCTGCCCGCAGCCGATCGTCGCGCTGATCCAGGGCGCTGCCGCCGGCGGCGGCTTTGCGCTGGCGCTCGCTTCCGATATTCGCATTGCCACCAAGTCGGCGCGGATGAATTGTGCCTTCATCAAGCTCGGCCTCGGCGGCTGCGATATCGGCACCAGCTACTTCTTGCCGCGCCTTGTCGGCGTCTCCGTGGCATCAGAACTGATCCTCACCGGCCGCTTCATCGGTGCGGAGCGCGCGCTTGCGGTCGGGCTCGTCTCGGAGGTGGTCGAAGAGGGCGCGCTTGACGTGGCGGCCGAGCCTTACGTCGAGGCGATGCTGACGGCTTCTCCGGTGGGTTTGAGGCTCTCGAAGGAGTGCCTCAACATGAGCGTCGATGCGTCCTCGCTGGAAGCGGTGATCGCGATGGAAGACCGCAACCAGGTCCTGTGCAGCCGCTCGGAAGATTTTGCAGAAGGTATCAGGGCCTTTCTCGAAAAACGAAAGCCTGTGTATATCAGGCGATAGCAACGAAAGATCCGCAAAGGACAAGAATTCCGGGAGACGCAAAATGAGTGGGAGTGCAGCCGCGGTGCTGGAAAAGCCCGGCTTTCGCAAGATCGAATGGCTGCCGCGTGACATCGCTGTGGAGCGGCGTGAGGATGGCGCGATCATTTTGAAGTCGCGTATTCCGCTCGGCCCCTACGAGACGCACATTCCTGCGTCGCTTGCGAAATGGGCGAGGGAGGTGCCGGAGCGCACCTGGCTCGCCCAGCGCACCGGCCCGGAGCGACATTGGCGAAAGCTGTCCTACGCCGACGCCAAGCGCGCGGTGGATGCGCTCACCCAGGCAGTGCTGAATCTGAAGCTCGATCCCGGCCGCCCGGTCGCGATCCTCTCCGGCAATTCGATCGAGCATGCGTTGATGACGCAGGCAGCGATGCAGGCGCGGCTGCGGGCAGCGCCGGTGTCGCCGGCCTATTCGCTGATGAGCCAGGATCATCTCAAGCTCAAATATCTGTTCGACCTGATCAAGCCCGCCGTGGTGATGGTGCAGGACGGCCCGACCTTCGAGAAGGCGTTGCGCGCGCTCGATCTCGATGGCGTCGCCGTCATCCACGTCGCGCGCCCTTGCGAGGGCATCAAGAGCGTCAGCTTCGCCGAGCTTGCGGCGACGCCCGTGACCGACGATGTCGAAGCCTCGATCGCGCAGATCACGCCGCAAACGGTTGGCAAGCTGCTGTTCACCTCGGGTTCGACCGGCATGCCCAAAGCCGTCATCAACACCCAGGAGATGATGTGCGCCAATGCTGCGATGATGATGCAAGTGCGGCCGCGTGATCCGAACGGGCCGCTTGCAACCTATCTCGACTGGATGCCGTGGAATCACACCATGGGCGGCAACGCGCTGTTCAATCCGGTGCTGATCGACGGCGGCACGCTCTATATCGACGACGGCCGGCCGATGCCCGGCCAGTTCGACGAAACCATCCGTAACCTGCGTGAGATCTCGCCGACCTACTACGCCAACGTCCCGGCCGGCTACGCCGCGCTGGCGGCGGCGATGGAAAAGGATGACGTGCTGTGCCGCAGCTTCTTCAGGAATCTCTCCGTCATGGCCTATGGCGGCGCGCGGCTGCCTGACGATCTCTACGACCGCATGCAGGCGCTCGCGGTTCGCACGACCGGCGAGCGCATCGTGTTTTATACCGGTTGGGGCTCGACCGAGACGGCGCCGACCTCGACCGGCACCTATTGGGACACCGAGCGCGTCGGCCTGATCGGGCTGCCGTTCCCCGGCGTCGAACTGAAGATGGTGCCGTGCGGCGCGAAATATGAATTGCGCCTGCGCGGCGTCAACGTCACACCCGGCTATTTCGGCCAGCCCGAGCTCACCAGATCGGTGTTCGACGAGGAGGGGTTTTACTGCATCGGCGATGCCGGCGTGTTCGTCGACCCTGAGGATCCCGTGCAGGGCATCATCTTCGCCGGACGCGTCGTCGAGGATTTCAAGCTCACCACCGGCACCTTCGTGCATGTCGGCTCACTTCGCACCGACGCCATCGCCGCCGCGACGCCTGTGGTGCATGACGCCCTAGTGGCCGGGCAGGATCGCCCGTTCATCGGCCTGCTCGCCTGGCCCAATCTTCACGCCTGCCGCCAGCTCATCGGCGATTCCAACGCTACCTTCGAAGAGGCTGTGAAGCATCCGGAGGTGATCGCCTGTTTCAGGCGCGGGATCGAAGCGCACAATGCTTCCGTCGCCGGCGCCAGCAGCCGGCGCATCTCGCGCGCGATGCTGATGGTCGAGCCGCCCTCGATCGACGGCAACGAACTCACCGACAAGGGCTACATCAACCAGCGTGCCGGCCTCGAGCGCCGCGCGGCGCTGGTGGAGAAGCTCTATGCCGACACACCCGACGCAGATGTGATCGTACTGCAATGACAATCAACCCTCTCCACTCGTCATTCCGGGGCGATGCGCTAGCATCGAGCCCGGAATCCATTTCTCCGCTCGCGCACGCGCCGCGATGGATTCCGGGCTCGCGCTTCGCGCGCCCCGGAATGACGGCAAACAGATGACTGCAGAAAAAGGGTAAGCCGCCATGAATTTCGATTTCTCCGACGAACAGAAGCAGATGCGCGACGAGGCGCGGAAATTCCTCAGCGAGCAATGCCCGCCGAAAGCGGTGCGCACTGTGCTGGACGGCAAGGCGGCTTACGACAAGGACCTCTGGAAAGGCCTCGCCGAGATGGGTTTCCTCGGCGTCGCGATCCCCGAACAGTTCGGCGGCGCGGGCGCGGGCCATCTCGAACTCTGCGTGATCGCGGAGGAGATGGGCCGGGCGCTGGCGCCGGTACCGTTCTCCTCGACCGTCTATCTCGCGGCCGAAGCCTTGATGCTCGCCGGCAGCGATGCGCAGAAGCAGAAATGGTTGCCGAAGATCGCGAGCGGCGAAGCGATCGGCACGCTGGCGCTGTTCGAGGGCAAGGGCAATCCGTCGCCAAAGGCGATCAAGCTGACTGCATCCAGCGGTGCGCTCAACGGCACCAAGAAGCCGGTGCCGGATGGCGCCATTGCTGATTTCGCTGTCGTTGCCGCGCGCACCGGTTCGATCGGGCGTGACGCCGATATCTCGCTGTTCCTGGTCGATCTGAAGGCCAACGGCGTCGAGGTCAAGGACTTGACCAACATCGATCCGACCCGCGGCCAGGCCGAACTCACCTTCACCAACGCCAAGGCCGAGCCGCTCGGCGCCACTGGTGAAGGCTGGGGCATCATCACCCAAGTGCTCGACCGCGCCGCGGTGCTGCTCGCGTTCGAGCAGGTCGGCGGCGCCGACCGCGCGCTGGAGATGGGGCGCGATTACGCGCTGGATCGTATCGCCTTCGGCCGTCCCATCGGCTCGTTCCAGGCGGTCAAGCACATCCTCGCCGACATGTATGTCTCGGCGACCTTGGCGCGCTCGAATTGTTATTACGGCGCCTGGGCGCTCTCGACCAACGCCGCGGAATTGCCGGAGGCGGCGGCTGCCGCGCGGATCAGCGCGACGCAGGCGTTCCAGCATTGCGCCAAGAACAACATCCAGGTCCATGGTGGCATGGGTTTCACCTGGGAGTTCGATTGCCACATGTATTACCGGCGCGCCAACGCCACCGCGCTCGGTCTCGGCAGCCTCTCCTATTGGGAGGATGCCCTGATCGACCGCATGCGCAAGAAGAACGCGGCTTGAGCAGCTCGAGGGACCACGTCCATGAACTTCGACGACACTCCGCAGGAAGCCGCGTTCCGCGCCGAGGCGAAAGCCTGGATCGCGGCGAACGCGCCGAAGCAATATGAGGAAGAGCTGCGCAAATCCTCGCTCGGTCGCACCCAGCTCAAGGATGCCAACATCCTCGAGGTCGCAAAGGCCTGGCAGAAGAAGAAGGCGGATGCCGGCTGGGCCTGCCTGCACTGGCCGAAGGACTATGGCGGCCGTGGCGCCTCGCCGATCGAGCGCGTGATCTGGCAACAGGAGGAGGGCGCGTTCGGCAAGCTCTCCGCGATGTTCATCATCGGCCACGGCATGTGCGGCCCGACCATGATGGCGTTCGCCCGCGAGGAGCACAAGCGCCACTATTTGCCGCCGCTGGCCTCCGGCGAGAAGATCTGGTGCCAGCTCTTCTCCGAGCCGGCCGGCGGCTCCGATGTCGCAGGCCTGCGCACCCGCGCGGAGAAGAAGGGCGACGAGTGGATCATCAACGGCCAGAAGATCTGGACCTCAGGCGCGCATTATTCCGACTACGGCATCCTGCTGACCCGCACCGATCCGACCGTGCCCAAGCACAAGGGCCTCACCATGTTCTTCCTGGACATGAAGAGCCCGGGCGTCGAGGTGCGGCCGATCAAGCAGGCGAGCGGACAGTCCGACTTCAACGAAGTCTATTTCACCGACGTCAAAATCCCGGATCATCAGCGGCTCGGCGAGGTCAATGACGGTTGGAACGTGTCGCTGACCACGCTGATGAACGAGCGCATGTCGATCGGCGCCGGCGTCGCAACCGGCTTTCCCGAGCTGTTCGACTTCTGCAACAATCTGATGCTGGAAGATGGCCCCGCGATTGAAGACCGCAGCGTTCGTTCAAGGCTGGCCCACTATGCCGTCAAGGCGAGCGGGCTGAAATATACCAGCATGCGCGCGATCTCGGCGTTGTCGAAAGGCGAGCGGCCGGGCCCGGAGAATTCCATCGGCAAGTTGGTGGCGGGCTCGATGATCCAGGAAGTTGCGATGTACGCGCTCGACCTGCAGGGCGCCGCCGGCGTATTGAGCGGGCCGGAGGATGCGGAACTCGCCGGCAAGTTCCAGGCGATGCTGCTGCGCGCGCCCGGCACCCGCGTCGAGGGCGGCACCGACGAGATCATGCGCAACATCATCGCCGAACGCGTGCTTGGCCTGCCCGGCGATATCAGAGTCGACAAGGACGTGCCGTTCAACCAGATACCGACCAAGGGCCGCGTATGAAGACCCTCATCCTGAGGAGCCGCGCGAAGCGTGGCGTCTCGAAGGATGCAGGCCGGGCTGGGGCCTCATGGTTCGAGACGGCGCTGCGCGCCTCCTCACCATGAGGGGCGAGTGACGAGCAAGAATAGAGATTGAGAGGTGCGCCAATGAATTTCGACGATACCCCGCAGGAGGCCGAATTCCGCGCCACGGCGCGCAAATGGATCGACGCCAATGCGCCGAAGGAACTCGAGGCGGAGCTCTCGAAATCCTCGCTCGGCCGCATCCGTCTTGCCAATCACGACATCGTCGAGGTCGGCAAGGCCTGGCAGAAGAAGAAGGCCGAGAGCGGCTGGGCCTGTCTGCACTGGCCGAAGGAATATGGCGGCCGCGGCGCGACACCGATCGAGAAGGTGATCTGGCAGCAGGAGGAGGGTGTCTATGGCAAGCTCACGCAGCCGTTCCAGATCGGCGAGGGCATGTGCGGGCCGACCGTGATGGCGTTCGGCAGCGAGGAGCACAAGCGCCGCTATCTGCCGAAACTCGCCTCGGGCGAGGAGATCTGGTGCCAGCTGTTTTCCGAACCGGCCGGCGGCTCTGACGTTGCAGGCCTGCGCACGCGCGCGGAAAAGCAGGGCGACAACTGGATCATCAACGGCCAGAAGATCTGGACGTCAGGCGCGCACTATTCCGATTACGGGCTTTTGATCACGCGCACCGATCCGAGCGTGCCAAAGCACAAGGGGCTCACCATGTTCTTCCTGGACATGAAGAGCAAAAGCGTCGAGGTGCGGCCGATCAAGCAGGCCAACAGCATGCAGGAGTTCAACGAGGTCTATTTCACCGACGTGGTGATCCCGGACAGCCAGCGGCTTGGCGCGGTCGGCGACGGCTGGAACGTCTCGCTGACCACCTTGATGAATGAGCGCATGTCGATCGGCGCGCGGCTTGCGACCGGCTTCCCCGAGATGTTCGAGTTCTGCGCGAATTTGATGACGGACGACGGCCTTGCGATCGACGATCCCGCCGTGCGTTCCAAGCTCGCGAATTGGGCCGTGAAGGCGAGCGGGCTGAAATACACCAGCTACCGCGCGATTTCATCGCTCTCCAAGGGCGAGCGGCCGGGGCCGGAGAACTCGATCGGCAAGCTCGTCGCCGGCACCATGCTGCAGGACATCGCGACTTACGCGATGGATCTGGAAGGCGCCGCCGGCGCGCTCACGGGTGCCTCGGAAGAAACGGCGCATGGCCAGTTCCAGCAGATGCTGCTGACCTCGCCGTCGATGCGGATCGCCGGCGGCACCGATGAGATCCTGCGCAACATCATCGCCGAACGCGTGCTTGGCCTGCCCGGTGACATCCGCGTGGACAAGGACATGCCGTTCAACAAGATCCCAACCAAAGGACGCTGACCATGGATGCAAAGACGCCAAGCCCGCGTTACACGACGGAAGATCGCATCGGCGTGCTCGAAGAGCTCTTGAACGAGCGCTACTCGGTGCGCGCCTTCCTGCCGCGCGAAGTGCCGCGGGAGATCATCGAGCATGTGCTTAACGTGGCGCAGCGCACCGCGTCCTGGTGCAACAGCCAGCCCTGGCAGGTCCTGATCGCGAGCGGCGAGGCCAAGGAACGCTTCCGCAAATCGATCTATGCGGAAGCTGCTTCCGGCGCCAAGGACGACCATGATTTCGCGCCGCCGCGCGAGTATGTCGGCGTCTATCTCGAGCGACGTCGCGAAAGCGGCTTCCAGCTCTACAACACGCTCGGTATCCCGCGCGGCGACAAAGCCGCTTACGCAAAACAGGCGCTGGAGAATTACAATTTCTTCGGCGCGCCGCATGTCGCCATTATCCACACCAACGAGCCGCTCGGCATCTATGGTGCGATCGATTGCGGCGCCTACGTCTCCAATTTCATCCTGGCCGCCCAGGCGCTCGGGCTCGGCACCATCCCGCAGGCCGCGCTTGCCCGCCATTCCGGCCTGATCCGCCGGCACTTCAATCTGCCCGACGACCGCCGCGTGGTCTGCGGCATCTCGTTCGGCTACGCCGATCATGGCCACAAGGTGAACAGCTATCGCACCTCGCGCGCGAAGATCGCGGACGCCGTGACGTTTCTGGACGAGTAGCCTCTTCAGGTGGCTCTCACCCTCGCCTTTCAGGGGAGGGTGAGCACCTTCTAAAACTTCGGAGGCCGCTTCTCGGCGCGGGCCTTGATGCCTTCCCGGATCTCCGGGCCGCGCAGGCTTTCGCGGTGGCGGCGGTCGGCGCCTTCCTCGTCCAGCTTGCCGCGGGCGAATTCGTTGATGGCCCGTTTCATGCCGGCCATCGCACGAGGCGCATTGGCGGCGAGGATGCCGGCGAGCCGGTCGACCTCCTCGTCCAGCGCTTCCTCCGGCACCATGGCGGTGAGATAGCCGATCCGCAGCATCTCCGGCGCGCTGATCTTCTGCCCGGTCAGGAACAGCATCTTGGCGTTGTCGAAGCCGAGCCGCGTCACGTAGCGCCTGATCCCGCTTGGGTAATAATGGAGGCCGAGCTTTGCCGCAGGCATGAACATTTCCGCGGTGTCGACGCCAATGCGGAAATCGCAGGCGAGCGCCAGATCGGTCGAGCCGCCATAGACGCCGCCGTTGATCCGGCAAATCGTGGGCACGCCCAGATCCTCAAGCCGGTTCGCCACGCCTTCGAACGCGGAACCGGTGCTCGGCTCTTCGCTGGTCGCGCTGGCGCGGGCCGCCACCGAATTGAGATCGTAGCCGGCGGAAAAGGCGCGGCCGGTGCCGGTCAGGACCAGCACGCGGACGGCGGGATCGGCTTCGACGCGGTCGAATAATCTCGTCAGTTCGACCAGATCTTCGGCCTGCAGCCTGTTCATGTGCTTCGGACGGTTGAGGCGGATGGTGGCGCGGGCGCCCGAAATCTCGAGCTGCGGCGGGGTTGCGGTCTCTGCCGCGTCAGACATGGTTTGCTCCATTATTGGTTATCCAGCTCGCGCCGCCTGGGCTCGGTCTTTCCGTCGATCGTCTCGGCACGTTCGGGCCTGTTGGCTGCTTCGCGGACGTGGTAATCCACGCCCGTCGCCGGAAGGTGCCTTTCCCTGCCAGGCCCGTCAACGACGGCTGGCAAATGGCTGCATTCCGCCTCGGTCGCACCTGTTTGGGCACGCCGGGTGCCCTGGTCAGCGTCCGATTTGCCTGACAAAGTGGTGAGATTGGCGAACAAAAGAGCGACATTTCCCGTATATCAGGGAGAGGCTGCCGTGCGGGGCAGCCCCGGATTAAGAGATCGCGACGACATTCACTGCCTAAAAATTGGTTGGTTTCCTATGGATACCTCACATCTTGCTCAGCACGTAGGGACTGCCGGCGCCTTGTTCGCTTCGATCTTCGTGATCGCCACCACGACGATGCGGACGATGATCCCTTTGCGCGTTTTCGGCATCCTCGCGAACATTGTCCTGATCATCACCGCGATCCCGATCCATAATTATCTGGTTATCATGGTGCAGGTGGTGATGCTGCTGGTCAATTCCTATCGCCTGCACCAGATGCTGCAGCTCGTCCGCGACGTGAGGAAATCGGTCAACAGCGATCTTTCGATGGAATGGCTGAAGCCGTTCATGACCGAGCAAAAGTGCAGCGCCGGTGAAGTCCTGTTCTACAAGGACGAGAAGGCCGACAGCATGTTCTACATCGTCAGCGGCCGCTTCCGCCTGGTCGAGTCCGGCATCGAGCTGCCGGTCGGCGCCATTGTCGGTGAGCTCGGCATGCTGTCGCCGTCGAATGTGCGCACGCAGACGCTGGAGTGCGTCGAGGCCGGCGTCATCCTTTCGGTGAGTTACGATCAGGTCGAGCAGCTCTATGTGCAGAACCCGGCCTTCGGCTTCTACTTTCTCAGGCTTGCCAGCGCGCGGCTGTTCCAGAATATCGATACGCTGGAGCAGCGGCTGGCCCAGCAAGTGACGGCGGTAGAGCCGAAGCCGGCATGACGAGCGAGAGTGCAACCGTGGCGGACGACGACGGCATCCTGTCCTCGTTGCGTTACCTGTTCGCCGACTTCCTCGGCGATGAGGACGGCGCGCCGCCAATCCTGCCCGAGGGATTGCCGGAAAGCGTTGCGGCCGTCGCCCGCGAGGCCATCAACCTCCTGATCGATTACCAGAGCGCTGGCTACGCCCAGCTCTACGTCGACCGTCTGCGGCGCTTCGTCGGCAGGCGCGATGTCGACGAGGCGATGCTGGCAGAGATCGCGCAGTTGATGGCGCAGCGCATGGCCTATGAGGACCCGATCCGGATCGCGCGACTGAAACTGCTCGAGCTTGCCGAAAAGGGTCCGCAGGCCGGATCGGTGGATATCAGGCGATTCCGGTTCGACGAATTGGTCGGCTCGCTGCCGGCCGCCGTCGCCGAGCCGGTGCTCGATCTATTGGAGTGGCTGGGCTGGGCACGAAGGACGGTCAAGGTCCGCTTCTCCACCAAGAACCGGTTCAGCATCCGCCGCCTGAAGCTTGAGGCGGGTCTCAAGCGCTGGCGGTTGTTCTCGGTTCGCTATGCCAAGGAGCGGGTCTGGGTCGAGCGCTGGCTGCATATGATCAACCGCAGCTTGGCCAAGCAGCCGGCAGCCACGCTTGCGGTCATCCGCACGGCAACGATGATCGAGGGCTATGGTGCGAGCTACCGCCAGGGGCTCGCCGACTGGCACACCATCATCGACGACCTCGCCAAGCCCACCTTCGATGGCGTGCTTGCCTTGCCGGACCTCGCCGCTGCGATTGCGGAAGCCCGCGCGGCCGCCATGCCCGATCCGCGGCAGGCGGCACTGAAGCGCAAGATCGCTGAAATCCGCGCCCGCCTGCCGGCCGGCACCAGCGCCGCGGCCGGTTGATTATCGCTGGCGGTCCTCGCGCGACTTCAGCTTCGGCGGTTCGTCATAGCCGCGGCGGCTCGAGTAGAACAGCAGCGCCATCAGGCCGACGCCGATGATCACGGAAAACATGATGCCGATCGCCATGGCCGCATAGCCCTGGCCGGGCATTGCGGCACCCGGCAATGTCAATCCCTCGTAGGCAAACACGCCAACGGCCACCAGAATCGCAAGCAAGACAAGGCTGATCGCCACGCGCATGGTTGCTGCCTTCCTTGTTTGGATAACAAGAACCGGTAGACGTCTTGCGTTCCTGCAAAGGCTGCTATTTCGCGGCGGGAGCCAGTTCGTTGAGCGCCCGTTCCCCGGCGGCGATCAGTTCCGTCAGCGTGGTCTTGCCGCCCTCGGCGGATCTGATGATTTGTCTGGCAATTCTCTTGCGAACCGAATGCCGCTCGCCATGCTGCGTTTGCTCGCAGATCCGATCCAACGCGGCGTTCATGGTCGCCAGGGTCTTCGAATCAAATTTTGCCTCGATCATTTTGCCCCTCCCTGATCTCTCCTCTCACTCACTGCATGGCGGATGGTCAGCATGGCGCTGACATCGAGCACATTCTCGGTCTGCTTGGCCTTTTTCATCAATGCATCGCGCTCGCGCCCGAGCGGGAGCCGGCGCGCGGCGGCGCGTGCATCGCGGGCGAATTTCTGCAAACGGACCTCGAATGGCTCGGTCGGCCGCGATCTGTTTCGCTTCTTCTTCATGCCGCCTCCGATCTGGAAGCGAAGCTAATCTGCAGCCTCGACAGCGTCCTTAACCTATGAAAGCCGGTCAAACCAAAGATGCAAATCTTGGGCGACTGGAACGTTTGCCGCGGCCGAGCGTAAGCCTGTTGCTTCCGCCATCCGTCCCCGGAGGATGGCGGAAGCACTCCGGTGATAAGCCCCGGCGAAAAGGTCGCCGGGGCCGTCGAGGGCATCAGGGAAGCAGCCGATGACACGTTCCAGCCAAGGCATCGTCAGGGACAAGAAGGGCGAGGAGCAGCCTGCCGACAAGCGGCGCGCCCAGACCGCGCACAAGACGGATCCGAACCATTCCACTTCGAAGGAAGCGACGCGCGATCCCAAACTCACCGACGACAACAAGACGCCGGGTTCGGGAATGGGCCCCGACGATAGCGGCGACGCGCCGACTGGATAGCAAAGACGTTGCATCAGTTTGCTGCGGCCCTGCGGCACGAGGGCTGACGCGAATCCGTCACCTATTCGGAGCCACCGTCCAGTTTGGCGACGATGCGAATCCCCTGCCAGACCTCGATCGCGCCGCCATTGAAGTGATGGCGCGCCTTTGCGACCGCGTCTTCGTCCGTCTCGCTTTCCAACTCCATCCGCTCGCGAATGTGGCCGTCGATTCCCAACAGATAGGCCCGGTATTCCTGCATCACATTTCCCCGACTGCACCGCTGCAGATCGTCACAGACAGGGTTTCGCCTGCGCATTAACATGTGGTGGGTGTGCTTGAAGAAACTTGCATTTTGGGCCCCAGCGTTCGCAACCTGTTAGAGTATGATATAGTAATAGCTACTTGAGAGTGAATAACATACGTTATTGAACTGGACCGATTCGTACTCGACTTATTCGCGGGGAGACCGTTCCGTTGAGTCCACTCGTTCGTAAGCTTGAGCAGTTTGTGCGGCTGTCGTCGGCCGATCGCGCGTTTCTCAACCGCGCGGCATCGGAGCGACTGCGCAAGTTCGGTCCCCGCGTCGATATCGTGCGCGAAGGTGAGAGACCCAAGGACGTGCAGTTGGTCGTTGCCGGCTGGGCGTGCCGCTACAAGCAGTTGGAAGACGGGCGGCGGCAGGTGGTGTCCTTCTTCCTGCCGGGCGATATCTGCGATCTCAATGTTTTCATCCTGCGCGAGATGGACCATTCGATCGGCTCGATCACGGATGTCGCCATCGCCGACCTCTCGCGCGAATTCTTCGAGGAGATCAGCGGTGGATATCCGCGCGTCGTGACGGCGCTGTGGTGGGAAAGCCTGGTCGATGCCGCGATCCAGCGCGAATGGACGCTGAACCTTGGCCAGCGCACGGCGCTGGAGCGCATGGCGCATCTCTTGTGCGAGCTGTTCTTCCGGCTACGCCTTGCCGGCCTCACTAGCGGCGACAGTTGCGACTTCCCTCTGACGCAAGCCGATCTCGCGGACGCCAGCGGGCTGTCCAAGGTGCATGTCAACCGCACCCTGCAGGAGCTGCGCTCGGCGAACCTGATCGTGTTGAAGGGCAAGACGCTTGTCGTGCCCGATCTTCGCCGCCTGATGGATGCCGGCCTGTTCAACGCCAACTATCTGCATATGGAGCGCGAAGGCCGGCAGCTCGACGCCATCGAATGATGCGGCCCGGCCTGGCCCCAGGTTGCTCTTGGTATCACGTACGCTTGGAGGTAGTGTAACGGTGGTCGAGCGGGAGTGGCTACGCTCCGCATTTGCAGCCGGTCGCTACACTGCGACGCAGCGGCGAGGCTCGCATAGCCGTGTGAAGGCTTCTTGAGGTGGCCGTTCATTCGATCTGTTTGTGTGACGTATCTATTTGTTTTTACATATTTTTTGGTCGAGATGGTTTTCTTGAGCGAACAATCCTATGCGTCTGGACGATGTCCGCGCCCTGTCTCGACTACAAATCGCAGTCGGCTATGGTGTTAAGCTTGATCGTCTGTGCGGCGATGCCGCAGCACTATCGCCGCAGAGCCACACCATATGAATTTCGGAGGACCGAGACGTGCATTCGGGCGCAGGAGATGCCATAAATGGCCGCAAGTTTTGAATATTGCGGGTTTAAGAAAAAGTTGCGCTGACACCCAGGTCCGGTTTTTCTCCATCATTTCCCACTAGTCGCAACGAAGGGCGTCAGCTTTGTCGTTTCCATCCATGTCGTCGTCGGTCCCGGTTGCAGCGCTGGTAGGATGGATGCTGCTGCTGACCGCCAAGCACATCGTGGCGGATTTCCTTCTGCAGAATTCCTGGATGGCGATCGGCAAGGATCAGAAGAGCGGCTGGGCGCTGCCCTTGTTTGCGCATTGTCTCGTTCATCTTGCGACCTCGCTGCTCCTGATCCTGGTGATCGCGCCACGATTCTGGTTCGTCGCCTTCATCGATTTCTTCATCCACCTTGCGGTGGATCGTGCCAAGGGAATCACCACCTCGACCTTCGGCGTCACCACCGAGCATCCCTGGTTCTGGTCACTGATCGGCGTCGATCAGGCACTGCATCATCTGACTGGCTTCGGCCTTGCGATCTTCATGGCCGTGAACTGAGTTGCGTCCTTCGCCCCATCATTCCGGGGCTCGATGCTCTCATCCCCCTGAACGACAAATGCCCTCCTGGCGCAGCGACGGCTCCGTTGGCGACAGCGGTAAAGAACGCCGCTTTCTGATTCGCTCAAAGCTGGCAATCCACCCGGATGACTACTGGCGCCCGTGGTTAACCCTTCGTTAGAGAATTGCACGGCATCTTGCGGATCAGGGAGAACTGCAATGTTTTCAAGCCGCAACGCCTTCGAGAACGACGTTTGCCCGGTCCGCGACGAGCTGCTCGGACAGATGTACCGCGCCAACCCGGCCGGCCTTCAGGCCCTGGTCGAGAGCGTCTCGTCCGATGTCCGGGCCATGCTGGCGTTGTTCTGCTATCGCCGCCATCATCTGCATTCATTGGCGCTGGCGATCGCCGCAAGCTGCAGCGAGCGCGAGCTCGCTTTCTTCGGCGGCCACGTCGGCAACACGCTTTACAAACTGTCCCGCCAGCCAGCCCGCGTCACCACGCCCTCGCATGGCGGCCGCAAGCCGATCACGCTCTCGACCAAGCCGCTGGCGACCTTCGCGCCGATCATCGACGATCTCGACGAGGAAGAGGCTGCGGAGACCGTGACGGTCTAAGCCTCTTAGCGGACCACGAACTCTCCCTCATCCCGAGGAGCCGCAAAGCGGCGTCTCGAGGCATGGGCCGCGGGCGAGATCAGGGCCTCATGGGTTTCGAGACGCGCGAAGACGCGCTCCTCACCATGAGGGTCTTCCGACCGTATCCGGGCTACGGTTCGACTGCCAGCACCGGCAGCCCGTGCCGGCGTCGCGCCATCGCGCATTCGGCATCGCCGGGCATGCAGGTGCGGCAGACCTCGGGCCGCATCGCATAGATCGCGCAGCTCGTGGCAACGCCGATGTCGCCTGACAGTGCCGAGCAGCGGTCGCCGTCGCAGCGCATGCCGGATTGCCTTGCATTGACGTATTGCTGCGGGATCAGGTCAAGCTCCGCCTCGTCCTCCGTGCTGAAGCGGGGCCAGTTCTCCGAATACCAGCAGCACGCGCCGCAGGCCTGGCAGGGATTTTCGATCGACATCAGACGTCCTTCGGTGCTTCCCAGACCAGGCTGCGGCGCCAGCGCGCGCGCAACAGGTCGCGCCTCTCAGGATATTTCTCGTCATGATAGATCGCGCCGAGCACGCGGTCGGTGCGGAAACTGCGGAAATCTTTTCGCAGCTCGCACCATGCCGCCAGGATACGCACCGCCTCGTGATAGCCGACCGCGATCGGCCAGATCGTGCGTTCGGTGTCGCGACCATGTTCGTCGCGATAATTAAGCGTGATCTTCTTGCCGTCGTGGATCTGCGAGCGTGTCCGCACCATGTCGATACGGTCGGGTTCCTGGTTCCGCGCCCAGCGGGCTCGGCTTGCCGGTTCGAGCACGAACGGCCGCAAGCGCTCAGGGACGGTATCGGCGATCTTCGCCATTAGGTCTTGCGCGGCACGCGCCAGCGCAGGATCGGCATGGCCCGTGACCCAGCTTGCGCCAAGCACGCAAGCCTCGATCTCATCGGGCGTGAGCATCAAGGGCGGCAGGTCGAATCCCTTTTCCAGGATGTAGCCCATGCCGGCCTCGCCGCGAATCGGTACACGCTGTTCGATCAGGGTCGCGATGTCGCGATAGATCGTGCGCTTGGATGTCTCGAGTTCGGCGGCGATCGCGTCCGCGGTCAGCGGTTTGCGGGTACGCCGAAGCACCTGGATGATCTGAAACAGCCGGTCGGCGCGTCTCATGGTCGGTCTCTTTAGCAGGTCTCTTTGGTTCGTCTGTTCCGGGGTCGTCAATTTTCCCGCGGTCGGCCCCGCTGCTGCTGACAGGATGTTGGCAGCAGGGGGTGGCTATAACAGGACAACACCTCAACTGAAGGGAATTTGTCCATGCTGAATCATATTGGAAGCGGCGGCTTCGATAGCCGTCTTGGCAGGTTCAGGCGAGCCCAAACCTTTGCACTGGAACAGCTCGTCACGATCCACAGCGTCTCCTCCGACCTTCGCTGGGCGCTCATCGAGCTGGCCCTGCGTTCGATCGCCGCCCTGTTGACGGCCGCCGGGAAGCACCTGGTTTTCCGCAGCCGCCGTCTCGTGAAACGGGTTCGTTTGGCGACCCATTTTACCCCTGCTGACACCATGGTGGCAGCAGGGGGCCGCTAGGCTCAGCTTTTTTTTGGGAATTTGGGAGGCTCCAGATGATCATTCTCCATGGCTTCGGTCCGGGCTTCGGCCTGCCGGAAATCAGCCCCTTCGTGACCAAGACCGAGGTCCAGTTGAAGATGGCCGGGCTTGCCTACTGCAAGGAAAAGGCGATGCCGCCGAGTTCGCCCAAAGGGCAACTGCCTTACATCCGGGACGAGGCGGAGACGATCGCCGATTCGACCTTCATCCGCGCGCATATCGAGGGCAAATACGGCTTCGACTTCGATGCGCCGTTGAGCCTCCAGGCGCGCGCACAGGCCTGGGCGTTCGAGCGGATGATCGAGCACCACGTCTATTGGGCTCTGGTCGGCGCGCGCTGGGTCGATGAAACCAATTTCGCCAAGGGGCCGGCCCATTTCTTCGACGGCGCGCCGGAGCATATGCGCGAGAAACTGCGGGAGGATGCGCAATTCCGTGTCGCCGAGAACTATCTGCTGTCCGGCCTCGGCCGCCATGCGCCCGATGAGGACATCGACCTCGCCATCCGGTCATTGTTCGCGCTGTCCGTGCAGCTCGGCGACAAGCGGTATTTGATGGGTGACACGCCGTGCGGCACCGATGCCACCGCGTTCGGTGCGCTTGCGGGAATCTTGACGCCGTTCTTCGATTCGCCGCTGCGCGCGCGGACCGAGAAATTCCGGAATCTCGCCGACTATGTCGACCGGATGATGGGGCAGTATTATCCGGAGTTCGGCTGGTCCCCTGTCCGTGAAGCGGCCTAGGATCAGGTCGTCTAAGATGATGTCGCGGCCTGCGGCTGGCCCTTCAATGCGGCCAGCTCGGCCTCGAGCTCGGTAATGCGTGCATCACGCGCGACGAGCGCCGCCGCGACATCGGCGGCGTCGACCTTCTGCGGAATGTGCTGCGGGCAGTTGGTGTCCCAGGCCGTTATCTTGAACAGGATCACCTGCTCAGGCCGCGCCTTGTAGCCTTTCGGCATCAGCGATTGCGTCAGCGCCGGGTCGTCGTCGACCACGCGCGCTTCCCCCCAGAGCTTGACGCGTCTGCGATACGCGTAATCCATCACGAAGATATACGCCTTCGGATTCTCGGACAGGTTGCCCTGGGTGATGTACTGCCGGTTGCCGCTGAAGTCGGCGAACGCAATGGTGCTGGCGTCCAGGATCTTGATGAAGCCCTTCGGCCCGCCGCGGTGCTGGATATAGGGCTGGCCATCGGCCGAGGCGGTCGCGAAATAGAAACTGTTGGCGTTGGCGAGGAAGGCCGCCAGGTTCATGTCGATCTCGGTGCGCCAGCCGCGCTGTTCGACCTGGGCATAGGCTTCGCGCGAACCCTTGCGCGCCTGGATCGCCTTCACCGCCGGTGTGAAGGCGACGTCGCTGGCATAGGTCTGGACATCGGACATCTGAGCCTCCTGGCTTGGAGCGCCAAAGCATCGTTTCGCGTCCAACATGGGTCAGTTCCCGGAGTTAAACAATCAAGGCCGTTGACAGTTCACTGTTGCAGACTATGCAATAATACGATGGACCGTATTGATGCCATGCAGGCCTTCGTTGCCGTGGCCGATCTGCAGGGCTTCGCCCCTGCGGCGCGAAAGCTTGGGCTGTCGCCATCGGCCGTGACCCGGCTGATCGCGGCGCTGGAGGAGCGACTCGGCGCGCGGCTGCTGCAGCGAACCACGAGGTCCGTGACCCTGAGCGATGCCGGCTCGCGCTATCTGGAGCGTATCAGGCGCATTCTCGCCGATCTCGAGGAGGCCGAGGAGGCGATCGAGGGCGAGCGGACTCGTCCCGCCGGGCGGCTGGTGATCTCGGCGCCGGTCGGTTTCGGCCGCCTGCATGTCAGCCCGATGGTGATGGCCTATCTGAAGCGCTATCCCGAGGTCGGCACGGACCTCAGGCTCTCCGACCGCATGATCAACCTGGTGGAGGAGGGCGTCGACCTTGCCGTCAGGATCGGGCATCTGCCGGATTCGACGCTCGTTGCACGCCATGTCGGCGAGATGCGGCGCATCGTGGTGGCCTCGAAGGAGTATCTGAACGCCCGCGGCGAGCCGAAGCGGCCTTCGGACATATCAGCGCATGACACCATTCAGTTTGGCGCCATGACCGCGGCGCCGGATTGGCGCTTCGTCGAGGACGGGCAGGAGGTCCGCGTTTCGCCGAACCCGCGCTTTTCATCCAACAGCGCCGATGCTGCGATTCAATATGCCGAAGCCGGCGGCGGTCTGACGCGGGTGCTCGCCTATCAAGCGGCCGCCTCGCTGAAGGCAGGACGGCTCAGAATCGTGCTGGCGAAATTCGAGCAGCCGCCGCTGCCGATCCACATCGTCTATCCGACCTCGCGCCTGCTCTCGGCCAAAGTGCGCACCTTCATCGATCTGGTGACCGAGACCGCGGATTGGCAATTTACCTGAAGTCATCATTCCGGAGCGCTGACACCAGCTTGGAATGACGGTCACTGCTTCTTCGGCATCACCCGAAACGTCCCATTCGCCCGCGCGATGATGACATCGTCCGCCTTCACCAGGCTCTGGGCAAAGCAGATGGTGCTGCCGGTCTTGATCACGTCGGTCTCGACCGCGAGCCACTGTCCGATCTCCGCCGTGCCGATGAAATCGACCGCAAGCGAGACCGTCACCAGCGAGGATGTCCAGCCCATCACCTGGGCGCAGCTATAGCCCATTGCATTGTCGGCGAGTGCTGCGATCAATCCGCCATGGATCAGACCGCGCGAGTTGGTGTGCGGCTTTGCGAGCCTCAGCCCCATGATCACCGCCCTGTCAGTGCGCTTCGAATAGAGCGGCTCCCAGGGATCGGTGAGCGGGCTCTTGCGGAAGTGAGGCTCGAAGCCTTCGGGAATGTCGGCAATGACGGAAGCATCGGTGCTCATGGTCGGCTCGTGGGTTTGGTGATCTCCGAGCCATTGAACGCGATGTCGATGACAGTTTCACCGCATACAAAGTTTTAAACGGCACCTGCGCGGGTGTTTGAAATGCGTGGTCATCACAAGTGTCGCCTCATCCTGAGGAGCCGCGCAGCGGCGTCTCGAAGGATGGGCCGCGGGTGAGATAGGGGCCTCATGGTTCGAGACGCGGCGAAGTCGCCGCTCCTCACCATGAGGGTCGAGATCCGTAGGGTGGGCAAAGCGAAGCGTGCCCACCATTCACGGTTGGTGCAAGAGAAGGTGGGCACGCTGCGCTTTGCCCACATTGCAGCGTCACAACGGCAATCCGACGTAATTCTCCGACAGCGACGTCGACGCCGCCTTGGAACTGACGAGATAGTCCAACTCGGCGAGTTGGATCCTCGCGCCGAACTCGCCCTGGTCAGGGAATTTGTGCAGCATCGAGGTCATCCACCAGGAGAAGCGCACCGCCTTCCAGACCCGCGCCAGTGCCCTTGCGGAATAATTGTCGATACCGGCTGAGGATTTCTCGTCGTAATATTCACGTAGCGCCTGAGACAGATAGTGCACATCGCTGGCGGCGAGGTTCAGTCCCTTGGCGCCGGTCGGCGGCACGATATGCGAGGCGTCGCCGGCCAGGAACATCCTGCCGAAGCGCATCGGCTCGGCGACGAAGCTGCGCAGAGGCGCGATGCTCTTTTCGATCGAGGGACCGGTGATGAGTTCGTCCGCCGCCTTCTGGTCGAGCCGGCGCTTCAGCTCGTCCCAGAAACGCTCATCCGGCCATTGGTCGATGTGATCGTCGAGAGAGCACTGCACGTAATAGCGGCTGCGGTGCATCGAACGCATCGTGCACAGCGCGAAACCCCGTTCATGGTTGTTGTAGATCAGCTCGTGCGAGACCGGAGGCGTATCGGAGAGGATGCCGAGCCAGCCGAATGGATAGACCCGCTCGAACATCTTGATCGCTTGAGCCGGCACGCTGGCGCGGCTGACGCCGTGGAAACCGTCGCAGCCCGCGATGAAGTCACAGGTGATCTCGCCCGCTTTGCCGTCCTTCACGTAAGAGACGCGCGGATGGTCGGTGTCGAAATCATGCGGCTGGACGTCGGCGGCCTGGTAGATGGTGGTGAGCCCGGCCTGCTGCCGCGCGTTCATCAGATCCAGCGTCACCTCGGTCTGGCCGTAGATCATCACCGTCTTGCCGGTCGCCGCGTGCATGTCGATGCGATGGCGGGCGCCGCCGAAGGCAAGCTCCAGCCCATGATGGATCAGGCCCTCGCGATGGGCGCGCTGGCCTGCGCCGACTTCGTCGAGCAGACCGACCGTGCCCTCTTCCAGGAGGCCGGCGCGGATCCGCCCCAGCACATAGTCGGCGGTCTGCCGCTCCAGGATGACGTTGTCGATGCCGCAGGCGTGAAGTAGTTGCCCAAGCAACAATCCTGCCGGACCTGCGCCTATGATTGCTACCTTTGACCGCAATACGTGCTCCTCCCGATACTGTAGGCTTCAGTTTATACCGGCTGGCGGCTCGCTGTCGTCAGCTTGCAATGGTAATTATATCATATAACAATAATCGCAAAGGGCCACCAAAGGCCCGTAAAGAGGGAGACGATGCCGATGAGGAAGACGGTTCTGGCGTTGCTGCTGGCCGCCAGCGTGACCCCTGCGTTCGGGCAGGAGAAGAATTTCGACCTGAAGATCTCGCACTGGGTGCCGGCGTCCCATCCGCTGCAGAAGTCGCTGGAGGATTGGGCCGCGGCGGTCGAAAAGGATTCCGGCGGCACCGTCAAGGGCAAGGTGTTCCCGGCGCAGCAGCTCGGCAAGGCCTTCGACCATTACGACATGGCGCGCGACGGTATCGCCGACGTCACCTATGTCAATCCGGGCTACCAGCCCGGCCGCTTCCCGATCGTCGGCGCCGGCGAATTGCCGTTCCTGATCTCGGACGCCAAGGGCGGCTCGATGGGATTGGATGCCTGGTACCGCAAATATGCCGAGAAGGAGATGAAGGACGTCAAGTACTGCCTTGCCTTCGTCCATTCGCCGTCGTCGTTCCATTCGCGCAGCAAGAAGATCGTGGTGCCCGAGGACGTCAAGGGCCTGAAGATCCGCCCGGCCCATGCCACCATGGCCAATTTCGTCACCTCGCTCGGCGGCACCAATGTGCAGTCCTCCGCGCCAGAAGTGCGTGACATCATTGAACGCGGCGTGGCCGACGGCGTCACCTTTCCCTGGGGCTCGCTGGTGCTGTTCGGCATCGACAAGGTGACGAAATACGACATGGAGGCGCCGCTCTATGTCACGACCTTCGTGTTCGTCATCAACAAGGACAAGTACAACGCGATGTCCGACCGTCAGAAGGCGGCGATCGACAAGAACTGCTCGACCGAGATGGCGGGTATCGTCGGCGAGCACTGGGGCAAGTTCGAGGACGCCGGTATCGACAAGGTGAAGGCCGAGTCCGGTCACGAGGTCTACAAGCTGACGCCGGAGCAGACCGCGCTGTGGAAGAAGGCCGCCGAGCCGCTGGTCAAGACCTGGTCCGACAACGTCAAGAAGACCGGCGTCGATCCGGATGCCGCGATGACCGACCTCAAGGCTTCGCTCACCAAGTACAACGCGTTCGCGCAGTAGTTCCCCGCTCCCTCTCCCGCTTGCGGGAGAGGGAGCGGGGAGAGGGTGTCTCCGCAATGGGACCGTCCGTGGGGAGAGAGCTCTCACCGGGCGTTAACGCCGACCTCTGCCGCAAGCGGGAGAGATGACCCGAGCTTGCGGATAGCCGATCGATATCGAGCCATAGGACTTCCCCTCATGAAACGCGCGTACATGGACCGTTTCATCGACGCCATCGAATGGATCGCGGCCGGATTCGTCGGCATCGTCGCCGCCAATATCTTCCTCGCGGTGCTCCTGCGGAACACGTTGAACTACTCGATTCCCGATTCCTTCGACATCGGGCGGATGCTGCTCGGCATCCTGATTTTCTGGGGCATCGCCGCGACCTCCTATCGTGGCACCCACATCACCGTCGATCTGGTCTGGGCCAATGTCGGGCCGAAATACCAGCGCATCATCGACGTCTTTGCGACGCTGGTGCTGCTGTTCGTGGTCAGCGTGCAGACCTGGACGTTGTTCGACAAGGTGCGCGGCACCTATAACGATAATGTCCAGACCTTCGACCTGCATATGCCGACCTGGCCGTTCTTCGCGATCGCCTGGATCGGCGACGTCTCCGCCGTGCTCTTGATCGCGATCCGCACCTACAGGCTGATCTTCCATCCCGAAGAGATGCACGATCCCAAGATCAAGGCGACGGAGTAAACGCCGATGAGCACCGATGCCGTCGCCATCCTCGGCTTTGTCGCGCTTTTCGCGCTGATGCTGCTCCGCGTGCCGGTCGGCATGGCGATGGGCCTCGTCGGCGTCTGCGGTTTCAGCTATCTGGTCGGCGCCACGCCGGCGCTGAAACTGGTCGGCCAGACCTCGATGCGCACGGTGACCGACTACACCTTTGGCGTGATCCCGATGTTCCTGTTGATGGGGACCTTCGTCAGCAATTCCGGCATGAGCCGCGAATTGTTCCGCGCTGCCAACGGCTTTCTCGGCCATCTGCGCGGCGGACTCGGCATTGCCACCGTCGCCGCCTGCGGCGGCTTCGCAGCGATCTGCGGCTCCTCGGTCGCGACCGCCGCGACCTTCTCGGCGGTGGCCTATCCGGAGATGCGCCGCTTCGGCTATCCGCAATCCTTTGCCACTGGTGTGATCGCGGCGGGCGGCACGTTGGGCGCGATGCTGCCGCCATCGACCGTGCTCGCGGTCTACGGCATCATCACCGAGCAGGACATCGGAAAACTCTTCATCGCCGGCATCATCCCGGGCCTGCTCGCGATGACCATGTACATGGTCACGATCGCGCTGATCGGCTATGTCAGGCCGGGTTTCCTGCCGACGGGCAAACGGATTCCCTGGCGCGAGCGGTTCGCCGGCCTGCGCGACATCTGGGCGCCGGTGCTGCTGTTCATCTTCGTCATCGGCGGCCTCTACGGTTTGCCGTTCCTGCCGCGTTTCACGCCGACGGAGGCCGGCGGCGTCGGCGCCACCGGCGCGTTCCTGATCGGCGTCCTCACCGGACGGTTGGACAGGGAGAAGATCCTCACTTCGCTGTTGCAAGCGACGCGCACAGCGGCCGCGGTGTTCACCGTGCTGATCGGCGCGTTGATCTTCGGCTATTTCCTGACCGTGACGCAGACGCCACAGAAGGTCACCGAATTCCTCACCGGCCTCGGGCTGGGCAGCTACGGCATCCTCGCCGTCATCATGCTGATGTATCTCGTGCTCGGCTGCCTGATGGACGCCATGGCGATGATCATCCTGACCGTGCCGATCATCTTCCCGGTCATCATGCATCTTGGCTTCGATCCGATCTGGTTCGGCGTCATCATCGTGATGACGGTCGAACTTGGCCTGATCCATCCGCCTGTCGGCATGAACGTGTTCGTGATAAAGAGCGTGGTGAAGGACGTCTCCTTCTCCACGATCTTCAAGGGCGTGATCCCCTTCGTGATCACCGACCTGATCCGCCTCGTGATCCTCATTGCTTTCCCCCTGCTTGCCACCTGGCTGCCGCAACGCATGATGGCCAATTGATGCCGCCCGTGATCGAAACCAGATACGTCTTCACCATCACCGCCTGCATCGGCGAGGTGACCTCGGCCGGCGGCATCGGCATAGGCGAACGCCGCATTATCCCGATCATCGGCGGCGAGGTGAAGGGAGACGTCAACGGCAAGGTCCTGCCGTTCGGAGCCGATTTCCAGATCATTCGCCCAAACGAGCTGATCGAGCTAGAGGCCAAGTACGCCTTCGAGACCGACGACGGCGCGGTGATCTATGTCGAAAACCGCGGCATCCGCTTTGGGCCGGTCGATCTCCTCCAGAAACTCAAGCGGGGCGAGGCGGTCGATCCCAGGCTGATCTATTTCCGCACGGTGCCGAAATTCGAGACCGGCGCCGAGAAGTACAGTTGGCTGATGGAGCACATCTTCGTCGCGTCCGCCGCCCGCCACACTGATCGCGTGGTGATCGACGTGCATCAGGTATTGTGAACGGATTGGCCTGTCAGCCACTCGGCGGCGCCAGCGGCTGCACGATCTCCTGGAACGGCGGCAGCGCCTCGCAGGCCGCCGCATGGGCCTTCAGCGCCGGATATCGCTCGCCCAACAGGGCAGGGTGCGCCTCGCCGGTGAAGCGCAGCACGCAGGCGACCGCGATGTCGGCATGCGCGATGCGCTCGCCGAACCACCAGGGCGTGTTGACCGCGGCGCGTTCCTTTTCCAGCACATCGAGGACGCCGCCGATCTGCGCCTCGCAGCGTTCGACCCAGAGCTTGAGCTGTTCCTTGCGCAGCACGCGCTCGTAGATCAGGCTGACCGCCTTGTCCCCGAGCCCGGTGGCAAGTGCGCAGATGCGTAAATGCTGGCGCCGCTCGGGTCCCTTCGCGGGCATCATCGCCTTTTGCGGTCCGACCAGTTCATCGAGATAGTCCAGAATCGCCGAGCTCTCGATCAGCGCCTCGCCGTCGTCGAGCACCAGCGTCGGCACCCGCCGGAGCGGATTATAGGCCGCGATCTTGTCCCCATCACCAAAGGTCGACCACGGCCGATGCTCGAAGGTGAGGCCATAAAGCCGCAGCGCGATCGCGGTGCGGCGGACGAACGGGGAGTCGTATTGGCCGATCAGGATCATGGTCACTCCCCCTCATCACTCGCCAGCACGCCCTTCACCGCCCTTGCCCAGCCGGCCAGCTTGCGCTCGCGCGTCGCCTGGCTCATCGCGGGCCTGAAGCGGTGCTCCAATCGCCAGTTGTCGGCGAATTTTGTCGGCTCGGGATAGACGCCCGCCTGTAGCCCGGCGAGATAGGCGGCGCCCAGCGCCGTGGTCTCCTGGATCATGGGACGATCAACCGGCGCATCGAGCAGGTCGGCCAAGCGCTGCATGGTCCAGTCGGAGGCGGTCATGCCGCCGTCGACGCGGAGCACGATGTTGGCCGCCGTCGCATCCGGCCAATCGGCGCGCATCGCGGCCCAGAGGTCGTAGGTCTGGTAGCAGACGCTTTCCAGCGCCGCATGCGCGAGCTCGGCCGGACCGGTGTTGCGCGTGAGGCCGAACAGCGCGCCGCGCACGCGCGGATTCCAATAGGGCGCGCCCATGCCGACGAAGGCCGGCACCAGATAGACGCTCTGCATCGAATCGGACTTGTCCGCAAGCGGGCCGGTCTCTGCGGCCTGCTTGATGATGCCGAGCCCATCGCGCAGCCATTGCACCGCGCTTCCGGCGACGAAGATCGAACCTTCCAGCGCGTAGGTGCGCTTGCCGGCGAGCTGGTAGGCGATCGTGGTCAGCAGCTTGTTCTTCGACTTCACCGGCGTGGTGCCGGTGTTGAGCAGCGCGAAGCAGCCGGTGCCATAGGTCGACTTGATCATGCCGGGCTCGAAGCAGGCCTGCCCGATGGTCGCAGCCTGCTGGTCGCCGGCGATCCCTGCGATGGCGATGCTGCCGCCGAACAAGTCGGGCACGCTGTCGCCGAATTTGGCGGAGGAATCCTTCACCTCCGGCAGCATCGAGCGCGGCACGCCGAGGATCTTCAAGAGTTCGTCGTCCCATGCGCCGGTGTGGATGTTGAAGAGCAGGGTGCGGGAGGCGTTGGTGGCGTCGGTCGCGTGCACCTTGCCGCCGGTGAGCCGCCACAGCAGATAGCAATCGACGGTGCCGAACAGCAGCTCGCCGCGCTCGGCGCGCTCCCGCGCACCCGGCACGCTCTCGAGCATCCAGGCGACCTTGGTGCCGGAGAAATAGGGGTCGATGATGAGCCCGGTCTTGGCCGAGATCACAGGCTCATGGCCTTCGGCCTTCAGTTTGGCGCAGAAATCGGCGGTGCGGCGGTCCTGCCAGACAATGGCGCGGTGCACCGCCTTGCCGGTGGCGCGGTCCCACACGACAGTGGTCTCGCGCTGGTTGGTGATGCCGATCGCCGCGATGTCTTTCGCGTTGAGACCAGCCTTCTCCAGCGCGTTGCGGCAGGTGGCAATCGTCGAGGTCCAGATATCTTCCGGCTCATGCTCGACCCAGCCGGAGGCGGGGAAATGCTGCGGGAACTCCTGCTGCGCCACCGCCGCGATCGAGATATCGCTGCGGAACACGATGGCGCGCGAGGACGTGGTGCCCTGATCGATGGCCAGCACAAAGGACATGGCGCTCCTTCCCGGACGTGATTGCTTGCTGCGCCAAGGGAGCGGATTGGCGCGGCAAGGTCAATATCCTCTCGCTGTCCACACAACCTCGCTGTCGTCCCGGCCTTGAGCCGGGACCCATAACCACAGGCTTCAGTTGGGTGGCCCCAACGTCTACCACCCCGCTTGCGCCGATAGCACAGCGCGGTATCGGTCCCGGCGTTCGCCGGGACGACGTGGGGATGGAGTGTCGCGTCGTAACTACACCGCCGCGGTCGTGACGCCGCCATCGATGACGATGGTCTGGCCGGTCATGAAGGTGGAGGCGTCGGAGGCGAGATAGGCGACAGCGCCGGCGATCTCGTCGGGCTCGCCGATGCGGCGGAGCGGGGTGGTGGCGGTACGCCGTTTCAACAGCTCCGCGTCTTCCCAGAGCGCGCGGGCGAAATCGGTCTTGACCAGGCCAGGCGCGACGCAATTGACGCGCACGCCCTTCGGCCCCCATTCGCCGGCGAGGCTCCGGCAGAGCGCGAAGTCGGCGGCCTTGGAGATGCCGTAGGCGCCGATCACCGTCGAGCCGCGCAATCCGCCGATCGAGGAGATGATCACGACCGAGCCATTGCCGCGCTCGGCCATCTGCGGGATCGCCAGCGCGCAGAGCCAGATGTTGCTCTTGACGTTGGAGCCCATGATCTTGTCGAATGCCTCGTCCTTGATGTCGAGCAGCGGGCCGTAATAGGGGTTCACCGCGGCGTTGCAGACGAGGATGTCGATCTTGCCGTAATGTTTGGTCGCGCCCGAGATCAGCGCTTCCACCTCCTCGCGGCGCGAGATGTTGCAGGGGATCACATGGGCGTCGCCGCCGGCCTTGTTGATGCCGTCGGCCACTTCCTTGCAGGCATCGGCCTTGCGCGAGGAGATCACCACCTTGGCGCCGAGCCTCGCGAGCAATTCGGCGGAAGCGCGGCCGATGCCGCGGCTCGAGCCTGTGATGACGGCGACCTTTCCGGTGAGATCGAACGGGGTGCTTTTCATTGTTGTTTTCTCCCTCAATTCTTGATTGTCATTCCGGGCACGCGCGAGAGCGCGTGAACCCGGAATCCAGAAGTCGCGGCGCGAGATTCCGGGTTCGCGCTTCGCGCGCCCCGGAATGACGAGTGTCAGATCAGCCCGCCCGCGTCGGCGACGCGGCGCAGGTGATACTCTGTGTCGCCAAAGGTGTTCTCGATCATGGTCAGGCGCTTGAAGTAGTGGCCGATCTTGGCCTCCATGGTCATGCCGATGCCGCCATGGAGCTGGATCGCCTGCTGGCCGACGAACTTCAGCGACTTTCCGATCTGCACCTTGGCCGCCGCGATCGCGTTGGCGCGCTCCTTGGCGTCCTCGAAGTCGGTTGCCATGGTTGCGAACATCGACATCGAGCGAGCCTGCTCGGCCGCGACGAACATGTCGGAGGCGCGGTGCTGCAGGCTCTGGAACGAGCCGATCGCGACGCCGAACTGCTTGCGCGTCTTGATGTACTCGACCGTCTCCTTGAGTGATTCATCCATCGCGCCGACCGCCTCCGCGCACAGCGCGACGCGGGCTTCGTCGACCACGCGCTCGATCAGGGCAAGGGCGTCCTCCGGGTTGCCGATCGCGGCATCGCTGCCCACTTCCACGCCGGTGAAGCTGATGTCGGCGGCGTAGAGGCCGTCCTGGGTCGGATAGCCCTTCTTGCTGATGCCCTTAGCGTTGGCGGGCACCAGGAACACGCCGATGCCGTTCTTATCGCGCCGCTCGCCCTTGGTGCGCGCGGTCACGATCAGCGTGTCGGCATTCTCCCCGTTGAGGACGACGAACTTCTCGCCGTCGATCACCCAGCCGTCGCCCTTCTTCTTGGCGGTCGTGGTGACGTCGAACAGGTCGTAGCGCGAGTTCTTCTCGAGCTGCGCGAACGCAAGCGTCTTGCTGCCGTCGATGATGCCGGGAATGTGCGCGGCCTTCTGTTCGGCCGAACCGCCATGGCGCAGGAAGCCGCCGCCGATCACCACGGTCGCGAGATAGGGCTCGAGCACCAGCGCCTTGCCGAGTGCCTCCATCACGATCATGGTCTCGACGCCGCCGGCTCCGAACCCGCCGTCGGCTTCCGCAAAGGGCAGGCCGAGCAGGCCCTGCTCGGCGAGCTTGCTCCAGACGGCTTTGCTCCAGCCGCCCTTCTCCTTCATGTATTTCTTGCGCTGTTCGAAATCATAGGCGTCGGTCAAAAGACCGTCGACGCTTTCCTTCAGCAGGCGCTGCTCCTCGGACAAATCAAAATCCATGTTACCGTTTCTCCAAAATCACGCGGGCATCGTTTCTGCCCTGATCTCCCATCGTCATCCCCGCGAAGGCGGGGATCCAGTACTCACCGGCAGCCATGGTGAGTCACGACTGCCGCGGCGTACTGAGTCCCCCACCTGCGCGGGGGACGACAGTCGAGTGCGGCCTCAAAGCCCCAGCACCGCCTTGGCGATGATGTTGCGCTGGATCTCGTTGGAGCCGCCGTAGATCGAGACCTTGCGGTTGTTGAAGTAGCTCGGCGCGATCTGCGCGGTCCAGTCCATGGCCTCGTTCGAGCCGTCGTCGCCATGCACGTCATAGGGCGCAGCGAACGGGCCGATCACTTCCATCAGGAGTTCGGTCGTAGTCTGCTGGATCTCCGAGCCCTTGATCTTGAGCACCGACGATGCCGGGTTGGGCTTGCCCTTGCCATGCTTGCCTTCGTCGGCGACGACGCGGAGCTGGGTCAATTCCAGCGCCTTCAGCTCGATCTCGCAGGCCGAGAGTTTTTCGCGGAACGCGGGATCCTCGATCACCGGCCGGCCGCCGGATTCGACCTTCGAGGCGAGTTCCTTGATGCGGCGGATGCGCTCCTTGGAGACGCCGACCCGCGCGATGCCGGTGCGCTCGTTGCCGAGCAGGAATTTCGCGTAATCCCAGCCCTTGTTCTCCTCGCCGATCAGGTTTTCGATCGGGACCTCGACATTGTCGAAGAATACTTCGTTGACCTCATGGCCGCCGTCGATGGTCTGGATCGGCCGGACCGTGACGCCCTTCGACTTCATGCTGAACACGATGAAGGAGATGCCCATCTGCTTCTTGGCGCTGGGATCGGTGCGGCACAGGCAGAAGATCATGTCGGCATGCTGCGCCAGCGTGGTCCAGGTCTTCTGGCCGTTGATGATCCACTTGTCGCCCTTGCGCTCGGCCTTGGTGCGGAGCGAAGCGAGGTCCGAGCCCGAGCCCGGCTCCGAGAAGCCCTGGCACCACCAGTCGTCGACATTGGCGATGCGCGGCAGATATTGCTTCTTCTGCGCCTCGTTGCCGAAGGTGTAGATCACCGGGCCGACCATGCTGACGCCGAAGGCGAGCGGCTGCGGCGCCGGATAGGCCTGCAGCTCCTCGTTGAAGATGTAATGCTGCACGGACGTCCAGCCAGTGCCGCCATATTCCTTCGGCCAGTGCGAGACGCCCCAGCCCTTCTTGTTCAGGATGCGCCACCAGGTGACCATCTCGTCCTTGGAGAGATGCCGGCCCTCCTGCATCTTGCGCCGCGTGTCCGGCGGCACGTTGTCCCTGAAGAACGCCCGCACTTCCTCGCGAAACGCCACTTCTTCCTTGGTGAAAGCGAGATCCATCGGATCCTCCTGTGATGAAAGCCCGTTTAAGCGGACCTTGCTGGTTTTCCCTGTCATTCCGGGGCGCGCGTCAGCGCGAACCCGGAATCTCGAAGCAACAAACTTCCAGATTCCGGATCGGGCGCTTCGCGCCCGTCCGGAATGACGCAATGAGCCTTAGTGCACCACTTCGAACAAGCCGGCCGCGCCCATGCCGCCGCCGACGCACATGGTGACGACCGCATACTTCGCCTTGCGGCGGCGTCCCTCGATCAAGGCGTGGCCGGTCAGCCGCGCGCCCGACATGCCGTAGGGATGGCCGACCGCGATCGCGCCGCCATTGACGTTGAGCTTTTCAGGGTCGATGCCGAGCTTCTCGCGGCAATAGAGCACCTGAACCGCAAAGGCCTCGTTCAGCTCCCAGAGGTCGATGTCCTCGACCTTCAGGCCATGACGCTTCAGAAGGCGCGGCACGGCGAAGACCGGGCCGATGCCCATCTCGTCGGGCTCGCAGCCGGCGGAGACGAAACCGCGGAAGATGCCGAGCGGCTTCAAGCCGCGCCTGGCCGCTTCCTTGTCGCTCATGATCACGGTCGCGCTGGCGCCGTCGGAAAGCTGGCTGGCATTGCCGGCGGTGATCGTGAAACCTTCGCCGCGCACCGGCTTCAGGCCGGCCAGGCCTTCGGCGGTGGTGTCCGGCCGCGGGCCTTCATCCTGCGACAGCGTCACGTCCTTGTAGGAGACTTCGCCGGTTGCCTTGTCGGTGACGGCCATCCTGGTCGTGATCGGCGCCAGTTCGTCCTTGAACTTGCCGCCCTGCTGGGCCGCCGCGGTGCGGCGCTGGCTCTCCAGCGAATATTCGTCCTGCTTCTCGCGCGAGATGTTGTAGCGCTTGGCAACCACTTCGGCCGTGTCGATCATGGGCATGTAGACCTCGCCCTTGATCTTCAGCAGGGCCGGGTCCTGCGCGTGGAAGGTATTGATCTTGTCGTTCTGCACCAGGCTGATCGATTCGCCGCCGCCGCCGACCGCGATCTCGACCCCGTCAAACAGCACCGAGCGTGCCGCAAGCGCGATTGCCTGCAGGCCGGAGGCGCATTGCCGGTCGATGGTAGTGCCGGCAACAGTGACCGGAAGTCCGGCGCGGAGCAGCGCCTTGCGGGCGATGTTGCCGCCGGTTGAGCCCTGCTGCAGGGCGGCGCCCATCACCACGTCCTCGATCTCCTTCGGATCGACCTTGGCGCGGGCGACCGCCTCGCCGATGGCGTGCCCGAGCAGGGTCGCGCCTTCGGTGACGTTGAGCGCGCCGCGATAGGCCTTGCCGATCGGCGTGCGGGCGGTGGAGACGATAACGGCGTCGGTCATGAACGACCTCCTGTTGCGACCTGCGGCTGGGCTTGCGCGGTCTTTGGTTGCTGTTGGCGTAATTCGTGGCGGGAGAGCTTTCCAACCGGCGTTCGCGGCAGTTCCTCGACGAATTCGAGCGCGGCCGGCAGTTCGTGCTTGCCGAGCTTGCCGGTGAGGAAGGCGCGGAGCTCATCGATCGTGAACGGCGCGGAGCCATCGCGCAGCTTGATGAAGGCTTTCGCAGCCTCTCCCCGGTAGTCGTCGGGGATGCCGATCACGATCACTTCTTGCACCGACGGATGCGTATAGATCGCCTGCTCAATCATTTGCGGATAGACGTTGAAGCCGCCGGAGATGATCATGTCCTTCTTGCGATCGACCAGGTAGAAATAGCCATCCGCATCCATGTAGCCAATGTCGCCGGTCAGGAAGCGGTCGCCGACAAAGGCCTCCGCGGTTTCCTTCGGCCGGTTCCAGTAGCCCTTCGTCACATTCGGCCCGCGAATCCGGATCTCGCCAACTTCACCAACGGGCAGGACCTGCTTCGGATCCTCCAGCGAGACCACATCGAGCTCGATGCCCGGCAGCATCAGTCCGATCGAGCCGGGCTTGTCCGGCCCTTCCTTCACGTGGCCCGTGCCCGGCGAGCAGGTCTCGGTCATGCCCCATCCGCTGCGGAGCTTCATACCGACCCGGCGTTCGAAGATCTTTGCCACTTCCACCGGCAGCGGCGCGCCGCCGGAGCCGCAGCTCACCAGCGACGACAGATCGCGCTTGTCGAGATCGGGCAGGGCGGCGATCGCGATCCACATCGTGGGTACGCCGGGGAACACGGTCGCGCGCTTCTCCTCGATGTCGCGCATTACGGCCTGGACGTCGAACCGCTGGTGCAGCGAGATCAGATGGCCGTGCCGGATCGAAGACAACAGCACGACCGTCAGCGCATAGATATGGAACAGCGGCAGCACGCAGATCACGCGCTCGATTGCATCGCGCTCGGCGCGGGCCGCCTTGCCCCAGACCTCATAGATCGATACCGCCGCGGTCAGATTGCCGTGGCTCAGCATCGCGCCTTTCGGCAGGCCCGTGGTGCCGCCGGTATATTGCAGCAGCGCGACGTCGTCGGCGCTGCCCTCCGGCCATTTGGCGGGCTTGATCGCGCCGTCAATGAACTGGCGATAGGTGATGACAGCGGGATTGTCGGGCAGGGCGGCTTGCGGCGTACCGACCTTGCCCCAATGATCGTCCTCGCAGACGATCAGCCGGTCGAGCAGGCCCTTGTCGAGGAATTTGAGCGCGGTCGGCAGCAGCGCCGAGAGGTTGCTGGTGACGAGGATGCGCGCGCCGGAATCGGAGAGCTTGTGCGACAACGCGATCTCGCCGTCGAGCGGCGAGAGATGCACGACGCGGGCACCGGCCTTGAGCGCGCCGAAGAAGTTGATGGGATGGTCGGGCGTATTGCCGAGGAACAGCGCCACCGAGGTGTCCCTGCCGTAACCGGCTCGCAGGAACGCGGAAGCCGCGGTCTCAACCAGCGCTTCCAGCTCCGCATAGGTGATGGGCCGGTCGCGAAATTCGATCACCGTCCGCGGGCCATAGGCCGCGGCTGCGGTCGACAGCAAATCAGGCAACGTGCCGCGTGCGATCGGGTCGTCCCAATGCACGCCCTTCGGATAATACTGCTCGCCGGGATGGGTCATGATGCTCCAGCCAGATACGCCGTCATTCCGGGGCGCGACGAAGTCGCGAACCCGGAATCTCGAGGTTCCGGGTTCGCGTTATGCGCGCCCCGGAACGACGCAGAAAGAGCGCACCAGCCCATCAAGCCGCCTTCGACGGCGTCGCCAGCGAGGCAAACGTCTTGCCTTCATCGGCGAGGCGCTTGAGCAGCGGCGCCGGCTCGAGCGAGGGATCGTTGGTCTCCTTGGCGTAGAAGGAAAGGCGATCGGCGATGTGCTTCAGGCCGACCGTGTCGGCCCAGAACATCGGGCCGCCGCGATAGATCGGCCAGCCATAGCCATAGAGCCAGACCACGTCGATGTCGGAAGGCCGCGCCGCGATGCCCTCTTCCAGGATGCGCGCGCCCTCATTGATCATCGGGTACATCATGCGCTCGAGGATCTCGTCGTCGCTGACGACGCGCTTCTTGCGGCCGAGGCGCGCGAGCGTCTCGTCGATCAGCTTCTCGACTTCGGGGTCGGGCAGCGCCGCGCGCGAGCCGGCTTCATACTTGTAATAGCCCTTGCCGGTCTTCTGGCCGAAGCGGCCGGCCTCGCACAGCGCGTCCGCGATCTCCGACTTGATGCCGCGGTCCTTGCGCGAGCGCCAGCCGATGTCGAGGCCGGCGAGGTCGCCCATCGCGAACGGACCCATCGGCATGCCGAATTTGGTCACGATCGCGTCGACCTGCTGCGGCAGTGCGCCTTCGAACAGCAGCTTTTCCGCCTGCTTGCCGCGCTGCGCCAGCATGCGGTTGCCGACGAAGCCGTCGCAGACGCCGACCACCGCCGGCACTTTCGCGATCTTGCGCGCGATCGAGACCGCGGTCACGAGTGCATCGGGCGCGGTCTTCTCGGCGCGCACGATCTCGCAGAGCTTCATGACGTTCGCGGGCGAGAAGAAGTGCATGCCGAGCACGTCCTGCGGCCGCTTGGTCTCCTTCGCAATCTCGTCGATGTTCAGATAGGACGTGTTGGAAGCGAGCACGGCGCCCGGCTTGGCATATTGATCGAGCTTGCCGAACACTTCCTTCTTCACCGCCATGGTCTCGAACACCGCCTCGATGACGAGGTCGGCGTCCTTGACGTTCTCGAGGCCGACGACGCCATTGATCAGCGCCATCCGCTTGGCGGGCGCATCCGCCGGGATGCCGCCGCGGGCGGCGGTCGCCTCATAGTTCTTCTGCATCACGCCGAGGCCGCGCTTGAGCTGCTCCTCGCCGGTCTCGATCAGCGTCACGGGAATGCCGGCATTGGCAAAGGACATCGCGATGCCGCCGCCCATGGTGCCGGCGCCGATGATGGCGACGCGCTCGACCGGGCGTGGCTTCGTGCCATCTGGTACACCAGCGATCTTGTTCGCCTCGCGCTCGGCGAAGAAGGCGTAGCGCTGCGCCTTGGACTGGTCGCTGGCGACCAGCTTCAGGAAGGTCTCGCGCTCCTTCTTCAGGCCTTCATCGAACGGCAGGTCGATCGCGGCGCCGACCGCGTCGGCGGCGGCGAACGGCGCTTCCAGGCCGCGTGCGCGTTTGGTCAGTGCGGCGACCGCATTGGTGAAGATCGAACGGTCGGCCTTGGCTGCGGCGAGCTTGGAGTCGTCGTCGCGCAACCTGCGCAACGGGCGCTTCTCGGCCAGCAGCTTGCGCGCGAAAGCTTCGCCGCCGGCGGCCGGTCCCTCGACGATTTCCTCGATCAAGCCGTTCTTGAGCGCTTCCGCGGCGCCGATCGGATCGCCGCCGACGATCATCTTGACCGCAAGCTCCGGTCCGACCGCGCGCGGCAGGCGCTGAGTGCCGCCGGCGCCGGGCAACAGGCCGAGCTTGACTTCGGGCAGGCCGAGCCGGGCATCCTTGGTCGCCACGCGATAGTGGCATGCCAGAGCGACCTCGAGGCCGCCGCCGAGTGCAGTGCCGTGGATCGCGGCGACGATCGGCTTCGGCGAATTCTCCATCACCTCCAGCACCTCGTTGAGGCCGGGCGGCTTCGGCGGCTTGCCGAATTCGGTGATGTCAGCGCCGGCGATGAAGGTGCGGCCAGCGCAGGTCAACACGATCGCCTTCACTTCGGCATCTGCGATCGCACTCTTGATGCATTCCAGGATGCCGCCGCGCACTGCGGCACTCAGCGCATTGACCGGAGGATTGTTAACCGTGACGATGCCAATGATGTCATGCCGCTCGAGTTTTACGACTTCGCTCACGAGACTCTCCTTGGATGCCTTTGTGTTCTTTGCAGTGTGTTCTTTTGCAGGGTGTTCTTGCAGTTCTTGCGTTTAGTGGCTAGTTTCGCACTGCGAAATTAAATTCCACATCTTGACAGGGAGGGTTATTTTGAAGCACGTCCCTTGTCAACGAGATCGACAAAGTGGCAGGGAATGAAGCGTTCAGGAAAGAAGGCGGCGACCGATCGCAATTTTGTGGTCGCGCTTTCCCGTGGATTGGAAGTCCTGCGCGCATTCCGTCCCAATGACGGGCTTCTCGGCAATCAGGAGATTGCGGCCCGCACCAATCTGCCGAAGCCAACCATCTCGCGGTTGACCTACACGTTGACCAAGCTCGGCTACCTTACACCCGTGCCTCGTTTCGAGAAGTACCAGCTTGCGCCGTCTGCCATGGCGCTGGGTTATGCCGCGCTCGCCAATCTCGGCGTGCGGCATCTGTCCGAGCCCTATCGCGAGGAGGTCATGCGTGCCACCGGCGGCGCGGTCGCAGTCGGCGGGCGCGACCGGCTCAGCATGATCTATTTCGGACAGAGCCGGAACGGTTTGACGCTCGGCGTTCAGCTCGATGTCGGTTCGCGGATACCAATAGCGACCACCGCGATGGGGCGCGCCTATATCTGGGCGCTGCCGGACGACGAGCGCACCGCCTTGCTGCGCGAGCTTCGCGACCATTATGCCAGCCGCTGGCCGAAGATGCGCGACGGCATCGAACGCTCGGGCGAGTTGGTGGCGAAGCACGGTTTTGCAATTTCTGCTGGTGAATGGCAGGACGATGTTCACGCTGTCGGCGTGGCATTACAGCTCAATGACGGAACCGGTCCTTATGCTTTCAATTGCGGCGCGCCGGCATTCCGCTTTACGGAAGACCGGTTGCTCAACGATATTGGACCTCGCCTTGTCGCGATGGTAAGGAACATCGAGCAGGCGCTCGGTGGGGTGGCGCCGCAATCCAGAAAAGTCGAAAGCAAAAAGTCGAGATCAGGAGGGAAAGTTGCACGTGTGGCCGAGGGCATCTAATCGCCTTCTTCATCGCCGGCGCGATCGGTCGCGCGGCGCTCTCCGCCCTCTCAAGCGGGCGGGCGAGACGAGATGACGCAGGCACAACTCGCGCAGGGTCATGCGCCCCTGCTTGCGGTTCGCGACGTCAGCGTCGTGTTCGGCGGCATCATTGCGTTGAACGGCGTCTCCTTCGACATGCATCAGGGCCAGATCCTGGGGTTGATCGGACCGAACGGCGCCGGCAAGACCACGCTCTTCAATTGCCTGTCACGGCTCTATCAGCCGAGCTCCGGCGACATCCTGATGGAAGGCGTCAGCATCCTGACGCGCCCGCCGCACAAGATCGCCGAGATCGGCATCGGCCGCACCTTCCAGAACGTCGCGCTGTTTCCCAATCTTTCCGTGCTCGACAACGTCCGCGTCGGCACCCACGCGCGCACTTCCAGCGACATCATCAGCGACTCGCTCAAGCTCGCCTGGATCAGGCGCACCGAAGCCTCGGTCAACAAGAAGGTGCACGAGATCCTGGATTACCTCGACCTCGAGGACGTTGCGCACAGCATCGTTTCGGGGCTGCCCTTCGGCACCCAGAAGCGCGTCGAATTGGCGCGTGCGCTCGCGGCCGATCCGAAGATCCTGCTCCTGGACGAGCCGGCCGGCGGCCTCAACCATGAAGAGGTCTATGTGCTCGGCGATCTCGTCCGCAAGATCCGCGACGAGCGCAGGATCACCGTGCTGCTGGTCGAGCACCACATGGGCATGGTGATGTCGACCGCCGACCACGTCGTCGCGCTCAATTTCGGCCGCAAGCTCGCGGAGGGCACCCCCAGCCAGGTCCAGGCCGACCCCGACGTCATCAAGGCCTATCTCGGGAGCAAGGACCAATGACGGCGATGCTCAACATCAAGGACCTGCGCGCCTATTACGGCCAGGTGCAGGCGCTTCACGGCCTCAGCTTCTCGCTCAACGAGGGCTCGCTGACCACGCTGCTCGGGGCCAACGGCGCCGGCAAGACCACGACGCTGCGGGCGATCTGCAACATGGTGCGCTCGACCGGCGCGATCGAGTTCGAGGGCAAGCCGATCGGCAATCGTTCGACGGAAAACGTCGTCCGCCTTGGCATCGCCCATGTGCCGCAGGGCCGCGGCACCTTCACCAACATGACGGTGGAGGAGAATCTGCAGCTGGGGGCCATCACGCGCGGCGACAAGAAGAACATCGTCGCCGACATCGAGCGCATGTACGACCACTTCCCGGTGCTGAAGCAGCGCTACACCCAGCAGGCCGGCACGCTGTCGGGCGGCGAGCAGCAGATGCTCGCGGTGGCGCGCGCGCTGATGCTGCGGCCGCGGCTGATGCTGCTGGACGAGCCGTCGTTCGGCCTGGCGCCGCTGGTGGTGCGCGATCTGTTTCGCATCTTCAGCAAGATCAACCGCGAGGACAAGGTCACCATCCTGGTGGTCGAGCAGAACGCGCAGCTCGCGCTCGAGCTCGCCGACCATGCCTATGTGATCGAAACCGGACGCATCGTGATGTCCGGCAATGCCAAGGACGTCGCCAACAACGAAGACGTCCGCAAATCCTATCTGGGTTACTGAGGGAGCGGGGACCATGGAGCTTTTTGCCAACCAAGTCCTGGCCGGCATCGCCACCGGCGCGATCTACGCCTGCATGGCGCTCGCCGTCGTGATGATCTACCAGGCGATCGATCATCTCAATTTCGCGCAGGGCGAAATGGCGATGTTCTCGACCTTCATGTCCTGGCAGATGATGCAGTGGGGCGTGCCCTATTGGTGGGCGTTCATTCTCACTGTCATCCTCTCCTTCATCGGTGGCATCCTGATCGAGCGGCTGCTGTTCAAGCCCTTGGCGAAGGCGCCGGTGCTGACCAACGTCGCCGGCTTCATCGCGCTGTTTGCGATCGTGAATTCCGTCGCCGGCCTGATCTGGGATTTCACCATCAAGCAATATCCGACGCCGTTCGGCTCCTCGCCCTTCCTCGGCAGCCAGCTGATCTCGACCCATCAGGCGGGCATGGTCGGCGTCACCGTGCTGCTGCTCGCCGGGCTCTATTTCTTCTTCCAGTTCACCCGCATCGGCCTTGCGATGCGGGCGGCCGCCTCATTGCCTGAATCGGCGCGCCTGGTCGGCATCAATACATCTTGGATGATTGCGCTCGGCTGGGGCATGGCGTCCGCGATCGGCGCCATCGCCGGCATGCTGATTGCGCCGGTGGTGTTCCTGGAGCCGAACATGATGGGCGGCGTGCTGATTTATGGCTTCGCCTCCGCGGTGCTCGGCGGCCTGTCCTCGCCGCTCGGCGCGGTGATCGGCGGCTTCCTGGTCGGCGTGTTCGAGAATCTCGCCGGCACCTACATCCCCGGCGTCGGCAACGAGCTGAAGCTCCCGATCGCGCTTGCGCTGATCATCACCGTGTTGGTCGTCAAACCGGCTGGGCTGTTTGGCCGGCCCATCGTGAAGCGAGTCTGATCATGAGCGCGGCCGAAGAAGTTGTAACGGAAGCCCCGGCCGTTGAGGCGGTTCCGAAGCGTGCCATGACGCTCGGCTACGGCACCTCGCTGGTGGTGCTGGCGGCGCTGATCCTGACGCCTCTGTTCGTCAAGAATTTCGTCATCTTCCAGATGACGATGCTCCTGATCTACGGGCTCGCGGTGCTGGCGCTGAACATCCTGACCGGCGGCAGCGGGCAGTTCTCGCTCGGCCAGAGTGCGTTCTACGCCATCGGCGCCTATACCACGGCGATCCTGATGGAGCACTTCAACGTCAACTACGCGCTGACGCTGCCGGTCGCGGGCGTCATCTGCTTTGGCGCCGGCTTCCTGTTCGGCCAGCCGGCGCTGCGGCTGTCGGGCATCTACCTTGCTCTGGCGACCTTTGCTCTGGCGCTGGCCATGCCGCAGCTCCTCAAGCTCGGCTTCCTCGAGCACTGGACCGGCGGCGTGCAGGGCCTGGTCGTGACCAAGCCGGACGCGCCATTCGGCCTGCCGCTGTCGCAGGACATGTGGCTCTATTACTTCACGCTGGCGGTCTCGATCGGAATCTACATCGCCTCGGTGAACCTGTTGCGCTCGCGCTCGGGCCGCGCCCTGATGTCGATCCGCGACAACGAGATCGCGGCGTCCGCCATGGGCGTCAACGTCGCCCTGTACAAGACGCTGGCATTCGGCGTCAGCGCCGGAATCACCGGCATCGCCGGCGGCCTGGGCGCGATCGCGGTGCAGTTCGTGGCGCCCGACGGTTACACCATCACGCTCGCGATCTCGCTGTTCGTCGGCATGGTGGTCGGCGGGGTCGGCTGGCTGCCGGGTTCGATCGTCGGTTCCGCCTTCATCATCTTCGTGCCGAATATTGCGGAAGGCATTTCCAAGGGTCTCTCCGGCGCCGTGTTCGGCGTGCTGCTGTTCCTCGTCATCTACCTGGTGCCGCACGGCGCCCGGCAGGTCGCCCTCGTTGCCCAGCAATTGACGGCGAAACTCAAGAGGAACTGAAGACCAAGAAAAGAGACTTTGGGAGAGACAATGTCCGAAGTGGATACCGGTTCGCGTGAAGAAAACGCGTCAAAACAAGAATCTAGAGCTTCGGTTCTGATTCAATCAGAACCGAAAATGCTCTAGTCAAAGGTTGCAGTGCAAGAAAACAGCGAAAAGCCCCGCGGCGCGAGCCGCGGGGCTTTCTGTTGACTGACGATGCGAGAACCGCATTCAATGCCCACCATGGGAGTTCCAAGAAACGCATCCACTCAAGGTGAAGGGAACGAATGACTGCCGTGCGTTTGCGATTGACTGCCCTCTCCGCCATGCTTGCCCTGATCGCTGTCACCACGGGCAATGCACTCGCCCAGAAGAAGTACGATACTGGCGCGAGCGATACCGAGATCAGAATAGGCAACATCATGCCCTACAGCGGACCCGCATCCGGTTATGGCGTGATCGGCCAGACCGAAGCGGCCTATTTCAACAAGATCAATGCCGAGGGCGGCATCAACGGGCGCAAGATCAAATTCATCAGCTATGACGACGGCTACAATCCGTCGAAGACGGTTGAGCAGGCGCGCAAGCTGGTCGAGAGCGATGACGTGCTCCTGATCTTCAACTCGCTCGGCACGGTCACCAACCTTGCGATCCAGAAATACATGAACGGCAAGGGAGTGCCGCAGCTCTTCGTCGCCTCCGGCGCCAGCAAGTGGGACCAGCCAAAAGAGTTTCCGTGGACCATGGGGTGGCAGCCGAGCTACCGGAGCGAGGCGCGCATCTATGCCAAATACATCATGAAGGAGAAGCCGGACGCCAAGGTCGGCGTGCTCTATCAGAACGACGATTTCGGCAAGGATTACCTGAGAGGCTTGAGGGAAGGATTCGGCGAGAAGGCGCCGATGATTGTCGCCGAAGAGAGCTACGAGACGTCAGAGCCGTCGATGGAGGGCCACATCGCCAGGCTGAAGGCCGCCGGCGTCGACGTCTTCATCAGCATAACCATGCCGAAATTTGCAGCTCAGGCGATCAAGAAGATCGCGGAGCTCAACTGGAAGCCGCTGCAGATCGTGTCCAATGTTTCCGCTTCGGTCGGCGGTGTGATGAAGCCGGCCGGCCTGGAGAATGTGCAGGGTATCCTGTCGGCGGCCTATGCCAAGGACGGCGCCGACCACCAATGGGACAACGATCCCGGTATGAAGCGATTCCTGGCGTTCCTGCAACAATATTATCCGGAGGCCGATCGCCGCGATGGCGCGGTGGTCTATGGCTATGGGGCGGCGCAGACCATGGTGAAGGTACTCGAGATGTGCGGCGACGATCTCACCCGCGCCAACATCATGAAGCAGGCGGCGAGCCTGAAGGAGTTTGTGCCCGACACGCTGCTGCCCGGCGTCAGCATCAACACGTCGCCGAGCGACTTCGCGCCGATCGAGCAACTCCAGATGATGCGCTTCAAGGGAGACAAGTGGGAGTTGTTCGGCAGCGTCATGAGCAGCGACCTCAACCATTGATGGAGCCGCGGCGGCATCCGCCGGCCGCCCAAAGCCCCCGCGAACCATCGCGGGGGCTTTTTGTTGCCGGGACCAGGCGAAAGGTATTCAATGCCGACAGGAGCCGGAAAGCGCTCCCAATCCAAAAAACGTGACACATCCACCATGATCCCAAGGAGATCACAATGTCTGCCATCCATTTGCGGCTGGGGGCCTTTGCGGCCGCCCTCGCATTGCTGGCCGTGAGCAGCGGCCACGCACTCGCCCAGAAGAAATATGACGTCGGCGCGTCTGACACCGAGATCAAGATCGGCAACATCATGCCCTACAGCGGACCGGCTTCCGCCTATGGCGTGATCGGCAAGACCGAGGCGGCCTATTTCAACAAGATCAATGCCGAGGGCGGCATCAACGGCCGCAAGATCAATTTCGTGACTTACGACGATGCTTACAGCCCGCCGAAGACGGTGGAGCAGGCCCGCAAGCTGGTCGAGAGCGACGAGGTGCTCCTGATCTTCAACTCGCTCGGCACGCCGCCGAACACGGCGATCCAGAAATACATGAACCAGAAGAAGGTGCCGCAACTCTTCGTCGCCACCGGGGCCACCAAATGGAATGATCCGCAGAATTTCCCCTGGACCATGGGCTGGCAGCCCAATTACCAGATCGAGTCGATCATCTACGCCAGGTACATCCTGAAGAACCATCCAAACGCGAAGATCGCGGTGCTCTATCAGAACGATGACTACGGCAAGGATTATCTGAAGGGCTTCAAGGATGGTCTCGGCGCCAAGGCGGCATCGATGATCGTGATCGAGGAAAGCTACGAGGTCTCCGAACCCACCATCGACACCCACATCGTCAAACTGAAGGCGACGGGTGCCGACGTCTTCTTCAACATCACCACGCCGAAATTCGCGGCGCAAGCGATCAAGAAGAACGCCGAAATCGGCTGGAAGCCGCTTCACTTCCTGAACAACGTCTCATCCTCGATTGGCAGCGTGATCAAGCCTGCCGGCATGGAGAATGCGCAGGATATCATCTCCTCGAACTACCTGAAGGATCCGACCGATCGGCAATGGAAGGACGATCCGGGTATGATCGCCTGGAATGAATTCCTGGATAAGCATTATCCCGAAGCCAACCGCTCCGACTCCGCCGTCATGTACGGCTACATCGTGGCGCAGGGTATCGTGCATGTGCTGAAGGCTTGCGGCGACAATCTCACCCGCGAGAACGTCATGAAGCAGGCCGCCAGCATCCGCGACCTCGAGATCGGCGGGCTTTTGCCGGGCATCAAGGTTAACACCTCACCAACCGATTTCGCGCCGCTCGCGCAACTGCAGCTCATGAGATTCAAGGGCGACACCTGGGAACGCTTTGGCGAAATCCTGAGCGGCGACGTTGGCGGCTAGAGATGCTCTAGCCGCTGCGCTGCACTCAACTGACTACTAAAGAAGCAGCCCCTGCGGCTTTGCCGCAGGGGCTTTCTGTTGAGGCCCTGCCGGCAAAATGCTAATCGATACCGTTAACACCAAGAGCTTTCAGATCAAGAAAGCCATGACACAGCATCGATGTCATTACAAAAGGGAGAGAGACGGAATGTCCGTTATCAAAAAACTTGCGATTCTTTCAGCCGCCTTCGGCTTGCTTGCGACGTCCGCCGGCACTGCATCGGCACAGAAGAAGTACGACCCCGGTGCCTCGGATACCGAAATCAAGATCGGCAACATCATGCCCTACAGCGGACCGGCCTCCGCCTACGGCGTGATCGGACGCACCGAGGCCGCCTACTTCAAGAAGATCAACGAAGCCGGCGGCGTCAACGGCCGCAAGATCAATTTCGTCTCCTATGATGACGCCTATTCTCCGCCGAAGACGGTGGAGCAGGCTCGCAAGCTGGTCGAAAGCGACGAGGTGCTGTTCATCTTCAACTCGCTCGGCACGCCGCCGAACACCGCGATCCAGAAATACATGAACTCGAAGAAGGTGCCGCAGCTCTTCGTTGCCACCGGCGCCACCAAGTGGAACGATCCGCAGAATTTCCCCTGGACCATGGGCTGGCAGCCCAGCTACCAGAGCGAAACCCAGATCTACGCCAAGTACATCCTCAAGAGCCATCCGAACGCCAAAATCGCGGTGCTCTACCAGAACGACGATTACGGCAAGGATTATCTGAAAGGCCTGAAGGACGGGCTCGGCGCCAAGGCCTCGAGCATGATCGTCGCCGAGGAAAGCTACGAGACCTCCGAGCCGACCATCGATTCCCATATGGTCAAGCTCAAGGCCACCGGCGCCGACATCTTCATCAACATCACGACGCCGAAGTTCGCCGCGCAGGCGATCAAGAAGAACGCCGAGATCGGCTGGAAGCCGCTGCACTTCCTCAACAACGTCTCGGCGTCCGTCGGCAGCGTGCTCAAGCCGGCCGGCTTCGAGAACGCCCAGGACATCATCTCCGCCGCCTATCTCAAGGACGCCTCCGACAAGCAGTGGGACAACGATCCCGGCATGAAGGAATTCTATGCCTTCATGGCCAAGGATTTTCCGGAAGGCGACAAGCTCGACGGCGGTACCGTGGTCGGGTACGGCGTGGCGCAGACCCTGGTTCAGGTGCTGAAGCAGTGTGGCGACAACCTGACGCGCGAGAATGTCATGAAGCAGGCGGCGAGCCTGAAGGATTTCCGTACCGAAGTCCTGCTGCCTGGCATCAAGATCAACACCGGACCAAACGATTTTGCTCCGATCAGCTCGCTTCAGCTCATGAAGTTCAAGGGTGACAAGTGGGAGCTGTTCGGCGACGTCATCAGCGCTGATGTCGGCGGCTAGAGCATCTTCAAGCGAAGCGGATACCGGTTCGCGTGAAGAAAACGCGTCAAAACAAAAATCTGGAGCTTCGGTTTTGATTCCATCAGAACCGAAGCTCTAGAAGCCCTCTAGCAGTTACCTGAAGTTAAGCACGCAAAGCCCCTGCGACAGGATCGCAGGGGCTTTTTGTTGCGAACATTCTTTTCCACGCTATGAATGCGGTGCACCAGAACGGGGAGCTCTTGCTCCGAAGGAGTCTTTATACCCATGTCGACCCGACGCCGCCTTGCATCCGCATTCCTCGGCTTTGCCGTAGCCGCCACGACTGCCTCCGCCGCACTCGCGCAGAAGCAATATGACACCGGTGCGACGGACACCGAGATCAAGATCGGCAACATCGTGCCCTATAGCGGGCCGGCCTCGGCTTACGGAAGCGTCGGCAAGGCGATGGCCGCGGTATTCAAGAAGGTCAACGACGAGGGCGGCATCAACGGCCGCAAGATCAACTTCATCTCCTATGACGATGGCTATAGCCCGCCGAAGACGGTTGAGCAGGCGCGCAAGCTGGTCGAGAGCGACGAGGTCCTCTTGCTGGTCGGAACGCTGGGCACCGCGCCGAACACCGCGATCCAGAAATACCTCAACAGCAAGAAGGTGCCGCAGCTCTTCGTCGCCACCGGTGCAACCAAGTGGAACGAGCCGAAGACCTTCCCCTGGACCATGGGCTGGCTGCCGAGCTACCAGAGCGAATCGCGCATCTACGCGAAATACCTGAGCAAGGAGAAGCCGGGCGCCAAGGTGGCCGTGCTCTATCAGAATGACGATATGGGCAAGGACTACCTGAAAGGCCTGAAGGACGGGTTCGGCGCAGACGCTTCGCGGATCGTCGCGGAAGAGAGCTACGAGGTCTCGGAACCGACCGTCGATTCGCACGTGGTGAAGATAAAATCAGCCAATCCCGACGTTCTGCTGCTTTACACCACGCCGAAGTTCGGCGCGCAGGCGATCAAGAAGCTCGGCGAGATGAACTGGAAGCCGGTCACGATCGTCTCCAACGTCAGCGCCTCGACCGCGGCCGTGATGAAGCCGGCGGGGATCGAGAACTCGCAGGGCGTGATTTCGGCGGCCTACGCCAAGGACGTCAGCGATCCCCAGTGGGCCAGCGACGCCGGCATCAAGGCGTTCGACGATCTGCTCGCGAAATATCTTCCCGAGATGAATCGCATCGACTCTTCGGCGATGACCGGTTACAACCTTGCGACTACCATGGTAGAGGTGCTGCGCCGCTGCGGCGATAACCTGACCCGGGAGAATGTCATGAAGCAGGCGCAAAGCCTGAAGCAATTCGCGCAGGGCGGACTGTTACCGGGCGTGACGCTGACCACGAGCGCGACCGATTACATGCCGATCGAGCAGTTGCAATTGATGCAGTTCAAGGGTGAACGCTGGCAGCTGTTCGGCGAAGTCATCAGCGGCGAGATCGCCGGCAATTGATGACGGATCGACGCCCTCTCCTGCGCGCAATCTTCGATGCGGCGGTAGCTGCCGCCCATCCGGATGTCGTGCTGGCGCCGCATTTGCGTCCGGTGCCGAAGGGGAGGGTGATCGTGCTTGCCGCGGGCAAGGGCGCCGCCGCCATGGCGGCGGCAGCCGAGCGACACTATCTCGACGCGCTCGAGCTCGATCCGGCGCTTTTGACGGGGATTGCAACCACCCGCCACGGACATGGCGTGCCGACCCGCCGGATCAGGGTGGTCGAGGCCGGCCATCCCGTGCCCGACGAGGCCGGGCTGAAGGCCGCCGATGACACGCTGCGGCTGGCAGCCAGCGCGACTGCGGATGATCTCTTGCTGGTGCTGCTCTCCGGCGGCGGCTCGGCCAACTGGATCGCGCCGGTGGACGGCGCCGGTTTTGCGCAGAAGCAGCAGGTGAACCGGGCGCTGCTCCGCTCGGGCGCGCCGATCGGCGAAGTGAACACCGTGCGGAAACATCTGTCGCGGATCAAGGGCGGCCGCCTGGCGCGGGCAGGCCAGCGCGCCGAGATCGTGACGCTGGCGATTTCCGACGTGCCGCATGACGATCCCTCCGCCATCGCGTCCGGTCCCACGGTCGCAGATCCGACCACGCTTGCGGATGCGCGCGCCATCGTCGCCAAATACAATCTTGCCGTCGACGATGCCGTTCGCCGTGCGCTCGACGATTCCAATAACGAAAGTTGCAAGCCGGGCGACCCTGCTTTTGCGCGCGCGACGTTCGAGTTGATCGCGAAGCCGAAGGCCTCGATCGAGGCCGCCATCAAGATCGCGCGCGAGGCGGGTTATGCAACCATCGATCTTGGCGCCGATCTCGAAGGCGAAGCGCGCGAGGTCGCCGCCGCGCACGCCGAGCTCGCGCTACAGGCCCGCGGCGAGGGCAGGCGCGTCGCGATCCTGTCCGGCGGCGAACTGACCGTGACCGTGCGCGGCAATGGCCGCGGTGGGCCCAACCAGGAATATGCGCTGGCGCTCGCCGACCTGCTCAAGGGCATGACCGACATCTCGGCGCTGGCGGCGGACACCGATGGCGCCGACGGCGGCGCGGGCAGCGCCAGCGACCCGGCCGGCGCCGTCATCGACCACACGACGTTCGTGAAGATGGCATCGCAGGGCCTCGATCCGAGGGCCTATCTCGAGAACAACGACGCCAGCGGCTTCTTCGCTCAAACCGGCGACCTGCTCCAGACCGGCCCGACGCTCACCAACGTCAACGACGTCCGCGTCATCCTGGTGGACTGACGCCAGGATCTCTTTGTCGTTCCGGGCTCATCGCTGCGCTTGCAATGATGTTGAGAGTGCGGCGCATTCCAACCTATCCCCTCACGCTGAGGAGGTCGCGTTGCGACCGTCTCGAAGTGCGAGGCCACAGGAGGGCCTCATCTTCGAGACGCGGCGAAGACTCCGCTCCTCGGGATGAGGGCCATCCTACGCAGCTCGCCTCTCAAAACTCGTGCGCGATCTTTGCCAGCATATCGAGCAGCGCCGCATGGTTCTCGGGCCCCAGCAGTTCGATCAGCCGCGCCTCGTGCTTGTTGGCGACGAGCTTCTTGGCGCGCGTCAGCACGGCGCGGCCCTTGTCGGTCAGGACGAGGATGTGCGAGCGGCGGTCGCTTGCGGAGCGCATGCGCGCGCAGAGTTCGCGGCTCTCGAGCCCATCGAGCATCGCCACGAAATTCGGCCGGAGGATGCCGAGCGTGTTCGCGATCTCGGTCTGGTTGCGGCCGGGATTCTGGTCGAGCAGCAGAAGCACCGAGAATTGCGCCGGCGTGAGTTGCAAGGGCGCGACGCAGCGCAGAAAATCCTCGAATACCCTGAGCTGCGCGCGCTTCAGCGAATAGCCCAATAGACCGGACAGCTCTCCGAGGTGGAGCAGGCTGTCGTCGCTCGAAGCGTCAAAATCCTGCTTGGCGACGGCCCGGGAAACCTTGAGGGGATCGGCGGCGGTCTTGGAAACAGTCATCGCTCGAGGCTCGCAATCCCGATGAGATAAGGTCTGGTCGAAAGTCGGGCTCTTGAGATTATATGCGATAATTGTTATTCGCTATATCAAATACCGGCTGGTTTCAACAGCCGATAGCGGGCGATCGGGCCACGTGGCGTGGCGACCGGCCGGCCGCGTGAGGGGGAGCGCTCGGCCTTGAACACGACGATCTTGCTGTTTCTGCTGCAGGACGGCATCACCAATGGCGCGATTTACGCCTTGCTTGGGCTGGCCCTGGTCCTGGTGTTCGCGGTCACGCGCGTGATCCTGATTCCGCAGGGCGAGTTCGTCACCTATGGCGCATTGAGCTACGCCATGCTGGCGACCGGCCAGGTGCCCGGCACCGCGAAGCTCGCGGTCGCGATGGGCCTGGTGGCGTTCGGCCTCGACCTGTTCTCTGCGCGGAAGTCGCTGCATTCACGCCTGGTGGCGCGCGCCGTCGCGGTCGACATCGTCTTCCCGCTCGCGGTCTGCCTGTTGACCTACGCGCTTGCCGGGCCGAAGACACCGATCGCCGTCAACATCGCGCTTGCGCTTCTGATCGTGGCGGCGATCGGACTGTTCCTCTACCGCATCGCGTTCCAGCCGATCGCACATACGTCGGTGCTGGTCCTGCTGATCGCTTCCGTCGGCTGCCATCTCGCGCTGCAGGGCCTGGGTCTCGTCTTCTTCGGCGCCGAAGGCCTGCGTGGCCCGGCGCTCTCCAGCGTCGCGCTGACCGCGGGGTCGCTCCGTTTCACCGGCCAGAGCCTCGCGGTCTACGGTCTCGCCATCGCCTTCATCGTCGCGCTCTGGCTGTTCTTCGGCTATTCGCTGACGGGCAAGGCGCTGCGCGCCACCGCCGTCAACCGCCTCGGCGCTCGTCTCGTCGGCATCCGCACCACACTGTCGGGCCAGATCGCATTCCTCCTTGCCTCGCTGATCGGCGCGATCTCGGGAATCCTGATCGTGCCGATCACGACGCTCTATTACGACACCGGGTTCCTGATCGGGCTGAAAGGTTTCATCGCGGCGATCATCGGCGGCCTCGTCAGCTATCCGCTCACGGCTGTCGCAGCCATTCTCGTCGGCGTCGTCGAGGCGTTCTCCTCGTTCTATGCCAGCAACTTCAAGGAAGTCATCGTCTTCACGCTGATCCTGCCCGTCCTGGTGCTGCGCTCGCTCGCAGCTCCGGCGGTGGAAGAAGAGAAGGATTGAGCGCGATGACGCAGCGATTGCCTCTCATCGTCTTCGCCCTCGTGATGGCGCTGATCCCGCTGGTGCCGGGCATCCCGCCATTCTGGATCGTGCTGCTCGACAATATCGGCCTTGCTGCGCTGGTGGCGATGGGGTTGGTGCTGCTCACCGGCGTCGGCGGCCTCACCTCGTTCGGGCAGGCGGCGTTCTGCGGCTTCGGCGCCTACACCACGGCGGTGCTGACCACCGCCTATGGCGTCTCGCCATGGCTGACGCTGCCGCTCTCGCTGCTGGTCAGTGGCATCGCCGCGGTGCTGCTCGGCATCGTCACGGTGCGGCTGTCCGGCCACTATCTGCCGCTCGGCACCATCGCCTGGGGCATCGGCCTGTTCTATCTCTTCAGCAAGCTCGAATTCCTCGGCCGCAATGACGGCATCTCCGGCATTCCGCCCCTTGCGATCGGCTCCTACAAGATGCTGAGCCCTGGCGCGATCTACTGCGCGATCTGGATTGCGGTCTTGATATCCGCCCTGCTGACGATGAACCTGCTCGATTCCCGTACCGGCCGCGCCATCCGTGCGCTGCGCCGCGGCCATATTGCGGCTGAGGCGTTTGGCGTGCACACGCCGCGCGCCAAACTCCTGGTGTTTATCTACGCCGCGGTGCTGGCGGGGCTGTCGGGCTGGCTCTATGCCCATTTCCAGCGAGCGGCGAATCCGACGCCATTCGGTCCGCAGGCCGGCATCGAATATCTCTTCATCGCCGTCGTCGGCGGTGCCGGCTATGTCTGGGGCGCGGTGCTCGGCGCCGGCATCGTCGTGATCCTGAAGGAAGTGCTGCAGAGCTATCTGCCTTACATCTTCGGCGGCCAGAGCCAGCTCGAGACCATCGTGTTCGGCATCCTCCTGGTGATGCTGCTGCAGCTCGCGCCATCCGGCGTCTGGCCATGGCTGATGGCGTGGCTGCCGTTGAAGGCGGCCCGCAAGAGGCCGGACACTTCGCTGACGCTGCCGGCCCGCGAGCGCGCACCGACGACATCTGCTGCGCTCCTGCAGCTCGACAGGGCGCGCAAGCAGTTCGGCGGCGTCACTGCGGTCAACGACGTTAGCTTCGACGTCAAGGCCCGCGAGATCGTAGCGTTGATAGGCCCGAACGGCGCCGGCAAAAGCACCACCTTCAACCTGATCACGGGCGTGCTGACCGCAACCGGCGGCAAGATTGCCGTGCTCGGCAAGGACGTCGAGGACGCGCCGCCGCAGGAGGTGGTGAAGCTCGGCGTCGCCCGCACCTTCCAGCACGTCAAGCTGGTGCCCGATATGACCGTGCTGGAGAATGTCGCGATCGGCGCGCATCTGCGAGGACATTCCGGCGCGGTTGCGAGCATGTTCCGGCTCGATCGCGCCGATGAGGCGAAGCTGCTTGCGGAAGCGGCACGGCAGATCGAGCGTGTCGGGCTCACCGACCAGATCGACCAGCTCGCGGGCTCGCTCTCGCTCGGCCAGCAGCGCATCGTCGAGATCGCCCGGGCGCTCTGCGTCGACCCGATGCTGCTCCTGCTCGACGAGCCTGCCGCCGGGCTGCGGCATATGGAGAAGCAGCGGCTCGCGGCGCTGCTGCGGCAATTGCGCGACGGCGGCATGTCGGTGCTGCTGGTCGAGCACGACATGGGCTTTGTCATGGACCTCGCTGACCGCATCGTCGTGCTCGATTTCGGCACCAAGATTGCGGAAGGTACGCCCGACGCGATCAAGAAGAACCCCGAGGTCATCAAGGCCTATCTCGGAGCGGCGGCATGAGCGCATTGCTATCGGTCGCCGAGGTGCATATCGCCTACGGCAAGGTCGAGGCGGTCCGCGGCGTCTCGCTGGAGGTTGGTACGAACGAGATCGTCACCATCATCGGCGCCAACGGGGCCGGCAAGACCACGTTGCTCAACGCCGTCATGGGCATCCTGCCGCTGCAGGGCCGCACCGTGTTCGCGAGTGAGGACATGGCCACGCTCGATATCGAGGACCGCGTCGCGGCGGGCCTGAGCCTCGTGCCGGAGCACCGCGAATTGTTCGCGACCATGAATGTCGAGGACAATCTGCAGCTCGGCGCGTTTCGGATTCCGAAGGCGACCGCGGCAAATTCCTTCGAGCGCGTCTACAGCCTGTTTCCGCGCCTGAAGGAGCGGCGCAAACAGCTCGCCGGCACGCTGTCCGGCGGCGAGCAGCAAATGCTGGCGATGGGGCGGGCGCTGATGGGGGCGCCGAAACTGCTGATGCTGGACGAGCCGAGCCTCGGGCTGGCGCCAATCATCGTCGCCGACATCTTTCGCACCATCGGCGAGCTGCGCGCGGCCGGCGTGTCGGTGCTGCTGGTCGAGCAGAACGCCCAGGCTGCGCTGCAGATCGCCGACCGCGCCTATGTGATGGAGCTCGGCGAATTCGTACTCAGCGGAGCCGCCAGGGACATCGCCAGCAACCAGCGCGTCGCGGCGAGCTATCTCGGCTTCCAGCATGAAGGCGGGAGCGCGGTTTGACCCGCGCTCCCGCCGGGTCTCGTCACATCGCCGGAACGTATTTCCCGTCCTTCACCGTGAGCAGGATTCGCGAACGGTCGTCGAGGCCGTAACGGTCCTTTTCAGTCCAGTTGTAGACGCCCTGCGTGGCGACGATTTCCTTCTCGCTGATCAGCGCCTGGCGGATACCTTCGCGGAATTCCGCGGTACCCGGCTTGCCGGCCTTCAGCGCCACCGGAATGACGCGCTTCAACACTTCGAAGGCGTCATAGGAGTGGCCGGCAAACTGGCTGCGGCTGTTGGCGCCATATTTGGCCTCGTAGGCGGTGTTGAGCGCCAGCCCCGGCTTCTTGGTCAGCGCGCTGTCCGGCTGGCTCTCCGGCGACATCACCGGGCCCGATGCCATGATGACGCCCTCGGCCGCGGCGCCGGCGATGCGGATGAAATCCATGCTGGCGGCGCCGTGGGTCTGGTAGATCAGGCCCTTGTAGCCGCGCTCGCGCAAGGTGGTCTGCGGCAGCGCCGCCGCCGTGCCGGAGGCGCCGACCAGGATCGCATCCGGATTGGCCGCGACGAGCTTCAGCACCTGGCCTGCGACCGAGGTATCGGGCCGCGCAAAGCGCTCTTCGTCGATCATGGTCAGGCCCATCGGCACCGCCTGGGCCTTGAAATCGTTGACCCAGAGATCGCCGTAGGAATCGGAATAGCCGATATAGCCGACGGTCTTGATGCCGTGCGCCTTCATGTGCTCGTACAGGACCTTGCCCATGATCGGGATCGACTGCGGCATGTCGACCGACCATTTCGCGCGCGCCTCGTTGATCGGAAACGGCGCCAGTCCGAAATGCGGAATGCCGGCCTCGTTGGCGACCGTGGAGACCGCGATCGACGGCGGGGTAGTGGAGGAGCCCATGATGATGTCGGCCTTCGATTCCGTGACGAAGCGCCGGGCATTGGTGGTGGCCGCGGTCGGATCGCCGCCATCATCCAGCACGATCACCTTCAGCGGCACGCCGCCGATTTCCTTCGGCACGAAATCGAGCGAATTGCGTTCGGGGATGCCGAGCGCCGCGGCAGGGCCGGTGGTCGAGATCGAGATGCCGATGACGATCTCGTTACTCTGCGCCAGGGCCGGCGAGCCCGGCAGTGCCAGCGCCGCAGCCAGCACGGCAGCGGCGAGATAAGCCTTCCTCATTCATTCCTCCCTTGAAATTATTCTTGGCGGTGTAAGCAACATCGCGGGCCGATCCAGCCCCTTCTTTAGATCAATATGGCGGCGGCCCTCAAATCAGTCCTTCATGAAGCGGTCGATGATCTCCTGCGGAAACGGCGCCGATTTCAATTTTGAGGGGTCGTTCGGATCACGGCCGACGAGGACGCGGGTCTCGAAAGCTTCGATCGCCAGCGCCTCGCCCTTGAACACCTTGTGTGTCACTTCGAAACTGGAACGCTTGATGCTTTCCACCCTCGTTTCAATTGTAATCCAGTCGCCATGGGTCGACGGGATGTAGAACTTCGCCCGCGTGTCGACCATGGGAATGCCGACGAGCCCGTAGATGCGGACGAGGTCCTGTTTCGAGAAACCGGCCGCTTCGAACATGATCGAGGTTGAATCGTCGAACATCGCGAAATAGCGCGGATAGTAGACGATGTTGGCGGGGTCGCAATCGCCCCACTGGATCTGCACATCGCGGCGGTGCACGAACATGAATCAATCAACCTCAGCGCGGCGCCATGCGGAGCGCGGCATCGAGCCGCACCACCTCGCCGTTGAGGTAGGGGTTATCGATCATGTGCAGTGCGAGTGAAGCGAACTCGTCAGCGTCGCCGAGCCGGTGCGGGAACGGGATCGAGGCGGCGAGCGAGTCCTGGGCTTCCTGCGGCAGACCCGCGAGCAGTGGGGTCAGGAACAGGCCGGGCGCGATCGCCAGCACACGGATGCCGAACTGCGCGAGCTCGCGCGCGATCGGCAGCGTCATGCCGACGATGCCGCCCTTGGAAGCCGAATAGGCGGCCTGGCCGATCTGGCCGTCATAGGCGGCAATGGATGCGGTCGAGATCACGACACCGCGCTCGCCGGTCGACAGCGGTTCGAGCTTCGTCATCGCCGCGGTCGCCAGCCGCAGCATGTTGAAGGAGCCGAGCAGGTTGACCTTGATCACCTTGTCGAAATCGCCAAGCGGCATCGGACCGTCGCGCCCGATCACGCGTTTTGCCACGCCGATGCCGGCACAATTGACCAGGATGCGTGCCGGGCCGTGTGCTTTCGCGGCCTGCGCGACCGCGGCTTCGGCGGAGGCGGCATCCGACACGTCGCAGATCGCGGCAACGCCGCCAATCTCGGCCGCGACGCTTTCGGCAAGCTTTGCGTTGACGTCGCACACCGCAACCTTGGCGCCCTGCGCGGCGAGCCGGCGCGCGGTGGCGGCGCCCAGTCCCGATGCGCCGCCGGTGACGATAGCGGCCTGATCCTTCAACTGCATGGTCCACTCCTTCGACAGTTCAGCTCAATGTGATGACGTGCGGCGGCGGCATTTCGGCATAAAGCGCCTCGATCAGCGCTGCGCGATGCTCCAGCACCGCGCGCTGGTTGATCGAGCCCTTGTCGGTAACCTCGCCGCGGTCGATCGAGAGCGGCGCATCGAGCAGGATCGCGCGGGTGATCCGGGTCGACGATCCGGTCGCGCCGGCGAGGAAGCGGGCGAAGCGCTCGCGGAAGGCGGCGCGGACGAGGGTATCGGCCGCCGCCGCCGCGATATCGTTGGCTGACAGCGCCGGGTTGATGATGCGGCAACCGTCGAGATCCAGGATCACGATCGCGGAAATCTCGTCGCGGTTGATGCCGGCAATGACGACGTCGCGCACCAGCGGCGCGCAGGCGGCGATGAAGCGCGCGCGGAGCGGGCCGACACTGACCCAGGTGCCGCTGGCGAGCTTGAAATCCTCGGCGATACGGCCATCGAAATCGAAACCTGCATCGAGATTGTCGGGATCGGCCGGCTTCAGCGCGTCACCGAATTTGTAGAAACCCTCTTCGTCGAAGGCAGCGGCGGTCAATTCCGGCTGGCGCCAATAGCCCGGCGTGACGTTCGGTCCCCTGGCGCGTACTTCGAGCTTGCCGTTGTTCGGCAACAGCTTGGCTTCGTTGCCTGCTACGGGAAGGCCGACATGGCCGGAACGGCTGGTGTCGGGCCGCACCGACATGAAGAACGGCGCGGTCTCGGTGGCACCGAGTCCCGTCAGCATCGGTACGCGAGAGCCGGTCTCGCGCACCGCAAGCTCGTCGAGGCTGTTCCAGACATAGGGCGACAGCGCCGCGCCGGAGAAGAACATCGCGTGCAGCCGGCCAAAGAATTTCGCGCGCAGGCCGGCATCGTCGCGCAGATAGGGCAGCAGCGATTCATAGCCCTTGGGCACGTTGAAATAGACCGTCGGCGAAATCTCGCGGAGATTCTTCACGGTGTCCTCGATGCCGCCGGGCATCGGCTTGCCTTCATCGAGATACATCGAGCCGCCGTTGAACAAGGTCAGCCCGATATTGTGGTTGCCGCCAAAGGTGTGATTCCAGGGCAGCCAGTCGACGATGACAGGCGGCTCGTCCTTCAGGAACGCCAGCGTCTCGCGCAGCATCACCTGGTTGGCGCAAAGCATGCGCTGGGTGTTGATCACAGCCTTGGGACTGCCGGTCGAGCCGGAGGTCAGCAGGAATTTCGCGATCGTATCCGGCGCGATGGCCTCATGCGTGGCGTCGAGAAGCGGATGCTCCGGCGTTGCCAGCAGTTCGGAAAGTCTTGTCGCGACCCGGCCGGGAAGGTTGCCGCGCGTGGCGACGATCTCGGTCTGTTGTGGAACATTCGCGGACAGCGCTTCGGCGAATTTGTCGGCGTCATCGGCAAAGACCAGGCCGGGCGTCAGCAGCTTGATGACAAAACCGAGCTTGCCGAAATCGCGCGACACCAGCGAATAGGCTGGCGAGACCGGGCAGAACGGCACGCCGGCATAGAGCGCGCCGAACGCGAGCAGTGCGTGGTCGATCGAATTGCCGGAGAGGATGACAACAGGCTTTTCCGCCGACAGCCCGCGTGCGATCAGCGCGGAGGCGATGTGCCTCGCGGCATCGAGCAGTTGCGCGTAGGTGACCTCGCGCCAGGCGCCGCCTGCTGCCCGCTCCGCCATGAAGACGCGGTTGGGTTCGATCTCCGCCCAATGATGCAGCCGATCGGTGATCCGCTGCGGATAGTCGAGGAGCTTGCTGCGCGGCCGAAGATAGATCGTGCCGTCGTCGCGCCGCTCGATCGTGACCTCGGGATTGCCGAACGATATCGCGCGCAGCGGATGCGCGGCGGCATCTTTGACTGGCGCTGACATGTCGGCCCTCGCGCTCATCTCAGGTCGGCTTCACTTTTGCAGTCTTGTGCTCGAGGAATTCGCGGATCCGGCGCTTGGCCTCCTTGTCGCTCTGCGCCACCGTCGCCATCAGCGATTCCATGAGCAGCCCGGTCTGCGGGTTGGCTTCTGCGATCATCGGCAGCGCCTGCAGCACGGCGAAGTTCGTCAGCGGCGCATTCCTGGCGATGCGTCCGGCGAGCTCGATCGCCTTCGGCAGTGCGCCGTCTGCGTCGCTCAGATATTGTGCGAAGCCGTAGGCCGCGCCTTCGGTCGCGGAATAGACCCTTCCGGTCAGCATCATGTCGATCATGCGGGGCACGCCGATCAGGCGCGGCAGCCGCACCGATCCTCCGCCGCCGACAAAGATGCCGCGCTGGCCTTCCGGTAGCGCGAAATAGGCTGAAGGTTCGGCGACGCGGATATGCGCGGCGCAGGCAAGCTCGAGCCCGCCGCCGATCACCGCGCCCTTCAGCGCGGCGATCACGGGCACGCGGCTATACTGGATGCGGTCGAACACCCGGTGCCACATCTGCGAATGCACGAGCCCCTCGGTCGCGTCGCGCTCGGAGAGTTCGGAGAGATCAAGGCCGGAGGAGAAATGGTCGCCGACACCGTGGATGACAATGGCGCCGACGCCATCAGGAATGTCGGAAAAGCAGTCCTGGATTGCCAGCATGATGCCGTCGTTCAGCGCATTGCGCTTGGCCGGCCGGTTGAGACCCACGGTCAGGACCGCGCCGTTGTTCTCGATCTTCAGCAGCGCCGCGCGATCCTCGGTCGCGGCGGAGGCGGGGTTGCCCATGGCCTTTTTGTTTCCTTCCCAGAATAGTTATACCTTATAACGATCGCCGGCGGAGTCAATATGATGCGAGATCCCCGTCGGAGGGGTAGAGCGCAGCGAAACCCATCGCGATGGAGCAAGCGGCGCGATGATGGGGTTCGCTGCGCTCTACGCATCCTACTGTCGTCCTGGCGAAGGGGAGGTTCTGATTCGAATGTCAAACAGCTTTCCGCGGTCATCGTCCGGCTTGACCGGACGATCCAGTATTCCAGAGGCGGCGGTGCTTGAGCCGAGAGGCCGCCGGGTACTGGATGCCCGCCTTCGCGGGCATGACGGTGGAGTGTGGTGAGACAGGAGTTCGCGTTCTCGCGGCGCATTGCGTCCGAGGTTTGCATCTCGTTTCACCCTCTCATCGAAGTGAGGGCGCAGGGAAAGCCGGGTGCCGGTTGCACCCGTGGGCCCCGTGCAACAAAAAGCACGGGGGTAGGGCCACAGGTCAACCGAAGCAACTCCGGCTTTCCCTGCGCAGTGGTTTACGGCTTATTTCGCGCTCTTCCCGGTGACCGGGCTTTTTTGCCACCGTCGCCCGCAGATCATCTCCGCGAACTTAGCGCCAGCGTCGGGGCGCCAGAACCACACGACTTCGCCGTCCGTGATGCGCGCGCTCGTCAGTCACGCCCATCACGTCCACCGCATCTCACCGCAACGTTCGTGACGATCGCGAGCCGCCCCTCATTCGGGTGAGACGCGCGGATTAATAGTGCTGATTTGCCCGACGACGGAAGCGGAATGTTTTTCGCGGTAGGGCTGGACGGCGCAAATCACGTTGATTGGATTAGGGAAAATCGCGCGAATGATACGATGCCGTCATGCCCGGGCTTGTCCCGGGCATCCACGTCCTTTGCCTTCGTGGAGGGGAGAGACGTGGATGGCCGGGTCAAGCCCGGCCATGACGGAGGAGAGGGTTGCGCAATGCGTCCCGCCGTCATTCCGGGGCGTCCGAAGGACGAGCCCGGAATCCATTTCTCCGCTTGCGCATGTGGCCCGATGGATTCCGGGCTCGCGCTGCGCGCGCCCTGGAATGACGGCGGAGGGAGGTAGGGGGCTGCGGTACTAACCCGCGCCGACGGCTTTCTTGCGCCAGGCGAGGTGGACGGCGCAGGTGCAGCCGGGTGGGTGCGAGGTGACGTCGTTGGCGGGAGTGACGGCGGGCGCAGGCGTCGGCTGCTTCGCTTCCTGGGAAGGGATGTAGTTCAGCACGGGCGCCAGCCAGCGCTCCACTTCCGCGACCGTCATGTCCTTGCGCCTGGCGTAGTCCTCGACCTGGTCGCGCTCGATCTTGCCGACGCCGAAATAGAAGCTTTCGGGATGGCTGAAATAGAGGCCGGAGACCGACGAGCCTGGCCACATCGCAAAGCTCTCCGTCAGCGTCACGCCGGCGGTGTTCTCGGCGTCGAGCAGCGCAAACAGCGTCGCCTTCTCGGTGTGGTCGGGCTGCGCGGGATAGCCGGGCGCCGGGCGGATGCCCTGGTATTTCTCCAGGATCAACTCGTCCGAGGAGAACGCCTCGTCGGGCGCGTAGCCCCAGAACTCCTTGCGCACGCGCTGGTGCATGCGCTCGGCAAAGGCTTCGGCGAGGCGGTCGGCCAGCGCCTTGCACAGGATCGAGGAGTAATCGTCATTGGCATTCTTGAAGCGGTCGGCGACGGCGTCCTCGCCGATGCCTGCGGTGACGACGAAGCCGCCGATATAGTCGGGCACGCCTGAGGATGCTGGCGCGATGAAATCCGACAGCGCGGCGTTGAAGCGGCCCTCGCGCTTCTCGAGCTGCTGGCGCAGCGTGTGGAAGGTCGCGATCTTCTTCTTGCGCGTCTCGTCGGCATAGACGGCAATGTCGTCGCCCTCCGCATTGGCCGGCCAGAAACCGATGGTGGCGCGGGCCTTGAACCACTTCTCCGCGATGATGCGCTCGAGCATCTTCTGCGCATCGTCGTAGAGCGAGCGTGCGACGTCGCCGATCTTGGGATCGTCGAGGATCGCCGGGAAGCGTCCGGTCAGTTCCCAGGTCTGGAAGAACGGCGTCCAGTCGATGTATTTTGCCAGTTCCGCCAGATCGTAGGCGTCAAAGCTCCTCAGGCCGAAGAAGGTCGGCTTCTTCGGCGGCGCCTTGGCGAAATCGATTCTGACGCCATTGGCGCGGGCGTCCGCGAGCTTCAGCCGTTTCTTGTCCGCTTGCGCGCGGAAGTGCGCCGCGGAGATTTTTGCGTATTCGGCGCGGATATCGGCGGCATAGGCCACGCGCTTCTCGGGCGAGAGCAGCGAGGAGGCGACGCCGACGGCACGGCTGGCGTCGTTGACATGCACCACCGGCCCGCCCGGATAGTTCGGGTCGATCTTCACGGCCGTATGGACGCGGCTGGTGGTGGCGCCGCCGATCAGGAGCGGCAGGTTCAGGCCCTCGCGCTCCAGCTCGCCGGCGAGAAAGCTCATCTCGTCGAGCGAGGGGGTGATCAGGCCGGAGAGGCCGATGATATCGGCGCCTTCGGCCTTCGCCGTCTCGATGATTTTTGCCGCCGGCACCATCACGCCGAGGTCGATGACCTCGAAATTATTACATTGCAGCACGATGCCGACGATGTTCTTGCCGATGTCGTGGACGTCGCCCTTCACGGTCGCGAGCACGATCTTGCCGGCGGCGTTGCGGCCGTCGCCGGTTACGCCATTGGCGAGATTGCGCGCCTTTTCCTCTTCCATGAACGGCATCAGATAGGCGACCGCCTGCTTCATCACGCGCGCCGACTTCACCACCTGCGGCAGGAACATCTTGCCGTCGCCGAAGAGGTCGCCGATGACGTTCATGCCGGCCATCAACGGACCCTCGATGACGTCGAGCGGACGCTGCGACGCCTGCCGCGCCTGCTCGGTATCCTCTTCGATGAATTCGGTGATGCCGTGCACCAGCGCGTGGCTGAGCCGCTTCTCGACCGGCCATTCGCGCCAGGCGAGATCGGCCTCCTTGCTCTGCTTCTCCTTGCCGCGGAATTTCTCGGCGAGCGCCAGCAGCCGTTCGGAGGCGCCGGGATCGCGATTGAGGATGACATCCTCACACACCTGCCGCAGTTCGGGATCGATGTCGTCATAGACGATCATCTGCCCGGCATTGACGATGCCCATGTCCATGCCGGCCTTGATGGCATGGTAGAGGAACACGGAGTGCATGGCCTCGCGCACCGGCTCGTTGCCGCGGAACGAGAACGAAAGATTGGAGACGCCGCCGGAAATATGCGCGCCGGGCAGGTTCTGGCGGATCCAGCGCGCGGCCTCGATGAAGTCGACGCCGTAATTGTTGTGTTCCTCGATGCCGGTCGCGATCGCGAAGATGTTGGGATCGAAGATGATGTCTTCCGGTGGGAAGTCGAGCCGGTTGACCAGGATGTCGTAGGCGCGCTTGCAGATCTCGGTCTTACGCGCAAACGTGTCGGCCTGTCCGGTCTCGTCGAACGCCATCACCACGACGGCCGCGCCGTGGCGCTTGGCGATCCTGGCCTCGTGGATGAATTTCTCCTCTCCTTCCTTCATCGAGATCGAGTTCACCACCGGCTTGCCCTGGATGCATTTCAGCCCGGCCTCGATCACGGCGAATTTCGAGGAATCGACCATGACAGGCACGCGGGCGATGTCAGGTTCGGCGGCGACGAGGTTAAGGAACGTCACCATTGCCTTCTCCGAATCCAGAAGGCCCTCGTCCATGTTGACGTCGATGATCTGCGCGCCGTTCTCGACCTGGTCGCGCGCAACCTGCAGCGCTGCCGTGTAATCGCCCGCGGTGATCAATTTGCGGAAGCGCGCCGATCCCGTGACATTGGTGCGCTCGCCGATATTCACAAAAGGAATCGCGTCGGTCAGCGCGAACGGCTCCAGGCCTGACAGCCGCAGGCGTGGCTCGATCTCAGGCACGATGCGCGGCTTGTGCGGTGCGACAGCCGCGGCGATCGCGGCGATATGGTCTGGCGTGGTGCCGCAGCAGCCGCCGACGATGTTGACGAGGCCGGCTGCCGCGAACTCGCCGATCAGCCGCGCCATATAGTCCGGCGTCTCATCGTATTGGCCGAACTCATTGGGCAGGCCGGCATTCGGGTAAGCGCAGACGAGGGTGTCGGCGACGCGGCCGATGTCGGCGATGTGACTGCGCAGGTCCTCCGCGCCGAGCGCGCAGTTGAAGCCGATCGTGATCGGCTTGGCGTGGCGCACCGAATTCCAGAACGCCTCCGGCAACTGGCCCGAGAGCAGGCGGCCGGACTTGTCGGTGATGGTGCCCGAGATCATCACGGGCACGTCGATGCCGCGTTCTTCCGTGATCTCGGAGATCGCATAAAGCGCGGCCTTGGCATTCAGCGTGTCGAAGATGGTTTCGACCAATAGCAGGTCGGCGCCGCCGTCGAGCAGGCCGTTGATCTGCTCGCCATAGGCCTTGCGCAGATCGTCGAACGTGACCGCGCGATAGCCGGGATTGGAGACGTCGGGCGAGATCGAGGCGGTGCGGTTGGTCGGACCCAGCGCGCCCGCGACAAACCGCGGCCTGCCATCTTCGGCACTCACCTTCTCGGCAGCGGCGCGCGCAAGCCTGGCGCCCTCGCGGTTGAGCTCATAGGCGAGATCCGACATGTCGTAGTCGGCCTGCGCGATCGAGGTCGAGGAGAAGGTGTTGGTCGCGACGATGTCGGCGCCGGCGCGCAGGTAAGCGGCGTGGATCTCCTCGATCGCCTTCGGCTGGGTCAGGATCAGGACGTCATTGTTGCCCCTGATGTCGCGGTGGAAATCCTTGAAGCGTTCGCCGCGGAAGGCGGCTTCATCGAATTGAAGGCCCTGGATCATCGTGCCCATGGCGCCATCGAGCACGAGGATGCGCTCGCGCGCGGCGGCGATCAGGGCGGTACGCTTCGGAGAAACAGGCACGGTCATTTTACTCAGGCAGCTTTCTTGGCGCCGTTCGGACGGATGCCGAGCAGATGGCTGATCGCGAACACGAGGTCGGCGCGGTTCATGGTGTAGAAGTGGAAGGTGTCGACGCCGTGCTTTGCGAGCTTCTGCACCTGGCCGGCAGCAACCGTGGCCGCCACCAGTTTGCGGGTCTCGGGGTCGTCATCGAGGCCCTCGAATTTCGCGGCGAACCAGTCCGGCACCGTGGTGCCGGCGCGGGTGACGAAATTGCGGGCCTGCTTGAAATTGTGCATCGGCATGATGCCCGGCACGATCGGGATTTCGATGCCGCGCGCCCGCACGCGATCGAGGTAGCGGAAGTAGAGATCGTTGTCGAAAAACACCTGGGTGATGGCGCGCGTGGCGCCGGCGTCGACCTTGGCCTTCAGCGTGTCGATATCGACGTCGAAATTCGGGCTCTCCGGATGTTTCTCCGGATAGGCCGAGACCGAAATCTCGATGTCGGGATGACGCTTCTTGATGCCGGCGACGAGCTCAGGCGAACTCTGGTAGCCGTCCGGATGCGTGAAATAAGGCGTGCCGATGCCATTGGGCGGGTCGCCGCGCAGCGCCACGATGTGGCGGACGCCGACCTCATGATAACGGTCGACGATCTCGTCGATCTCTCCGCACGCGGCGCCGACGCAGGTCAGATGCGCCGCCGGCAACAGCGCGGTCTCTTTCAAGATGCGGGCGATGGTTGAATGGGTGCGCTCGCGGGTCGAGCCTCCGGCGCCATAGGTCACGGAGACGAAGGTCGGCGACAGCGGGGCCAGGCGGTTGATGGTGTCCCAAAGATTGCGCTCCATGTCTTCGGTCTTCGGCGGGAAGAACTCGAAAGAAATGGCGGGAGTCCTGAGCGGCGGGGCGGCAACCTCGGTCATGGCTCTCACAAGCTCCACGGGACAATCGACGCCAAGCGCGGCAGTCGAGACGGTAAGATAGGGCAAAGCGGGCTGGTCAAACAGCCCATCAGGAATGGGAATTTGCCCACTTTAGGCAAATATCCTGGATAGCCATGGCAACGTTAATGCGAGGTGGGCTAGCAGCATAATATTCGATCTAGTCCCAAAATCCCAGGAAAATAAAGGCTGTTGGTGCGATTCTCGAGTTAAGTCGGCTCTCTCCTTTCATGTGGGCAGAGAAGAATTGTTGTGGATTAATGACATTTTGTCCCACTAGCATCTGAATGCCCGACATATGGGCTCAGAAGCGTCGCGGAGCTGATCTGCACCGGGACGGGCTTTGTGGTTTCAATTGATCACCCTAGCTTAGCGCGATGATCCCGCTTTCCGTTCTGGACCTTTCGGTCGTCACCACAGCCACAAAGCCCGCCACAGCGCTGCGCAACAGCATCGATCTGGCGCGCCATGTCGATGGGCTCGGCTATGTCAGATACTGGCTTGCCGAGCACCACAACCTCGCTTCGGTCGCGAGCCCCGCGCCGGACCTGATGATCGGGCAGATCGCTGCTGTCACCAAGCACATCCGCGTCGGCTCCGGCGGCGTGATGCTGCCGAATCACGCGCCGCTGGTGGTCGCGGAGCGCTTCAAGATGCTGGAGGCGCTGTTCCCCGGCCGCATCGATCTCGGCCTCGGGCGCGCGCCCGGCACCGACGGGGCCACCGCTTACGCACTGCGGAGCCGGCTCGACCGCCGCGAGGGCGATGATTTCCTGGAGCGGCTGCACGAATTGACGCTGTGGGAGACGCGCGATTTTCCGCCCGGCCATCCCTTCAACAATGTGGTGGCGATGCCCGATGATTCGCCGCTGCCGCCGATCTGGCTGCTCGGCTCCAGCGGCTATTCGTCCGAGCTCGCGGCGCAGGTCGGCATGGGCTTTTCCTTCGCGCATCATTTCGCAACCCATGGCGCGGTCGATGCGATGACGAATTATCGGGCGCATTTCAAGCCGTCAAGCTGGCGCCAGACGCCGTATGCGATCCTGGCGGTCGCGGCGGTGGCGGCCGAGACCGATGAGGAAGCGGAGAAGCTGGCGCTGTCGATGGATCTCAACCGGCTGCGCCGCGATCGCGGCCAATATCTGCCGCTGCCGAGCGTGGAGGAGGCGCTGGCCTATCCGTATACCGACGCTGAGCGCGCTTCGATCGCCCGCAACCGTTCGCGCTTCTTCGTCGGCAGTCCGGCGACGGTGATGGAAAAACTGCAGCCGCTGATCGCGGCAACCGAGGCGGATGAGCTGATGATCATCACCGCGGTGTATGATCATGAGGCGCGGAAAAAGTCGTACAGCCTGCTGGCGGATGCGTTCGGACTTGCGAAGAAAGCGGCGGCGTAAGCTGACACGCCGTCATTCCGGGGCACGCGAAGCGTGAACCCGGAATCTCGAGATTCCGGGTTCGATGCTGGGCATCGCCCCGGAATGACGCGGGACGCTCAATCCGCCTTTTCGCTGAAGGTCGCGCGGAAGGGGTGGGCGGGATAGACGCCCACGATGCGGAATTCGCGGGAGAAGAATTTCAGCTCCTCCAGTGCGAAGGCGAGGCCACGGTCGTAAGGGTGGCCGTCGACGTCGGCGTAAAATTGCGTGGCGAAGAAATTGCCGTCGACCATGTAGCTTTCGAGCTTGGTCATGTTGACGCCGTTGGTGGCGAAACCGCCGAGCGCCTTGTAGAGCGCGGCCGGCAAATTGCGCACCCGGAAAACAAACGTGGTGACCAGCGGGCCCGAGCCCTGCTCGGCCCATTTCGCCTCGCGCGCCAGCACCACGAAGCGGGTGGTGTTGTGGGCCTCGTCCTCGATGTCCTCGGAGAGGATGTCGAGGCCGTAGATGTCGGCGGCAAGGCGCGAGGCGATGGCGGCGACGCTCTTGTCGCCGCGTTCGGAAATGTCGCGCGCACTGCCTGCGGTGTCGGCGGCGACGATCGGCTTGATGCCGAGCTTGCGGATGATGCGCCGGCACTGGCCGAGCGCGTGCACATGGCTCTCCACGCTCTTGATGTCCGACAGCTTCGCGCCCTTCACTGCCATCAACTGATGCCGGACCGGCAGGAACCATTCGCCGACGATGAACAGGCCCGAGGCCGGCAGCAGATGGTGGATGTCGGCGACCCGGCCCGCGACCGAGTTCTCGATCGGGATCATGCCGAGATCGGCCTCGCCCGAGGAAATCGCCGACAGCGCGTCCTCGAAGGTCGCGCACGGCATCGGCTCGGCGTCGGGATAGGCCTCGACGATCGCGATGTGGGAATTGGCTCCGGGCTCACCCTGGAAGGCGATTTTCAGCTTCTTGGTCATGGTGTGTTCCTGGCGGCCTTTTAGCAGCGGTTCAGCTTTTTGCCAGTATGCGCCGGGCGGTTTCGAGGTCGGCCGGGGTGTCGACGCCGCGCGGCACGGCCCCAACGATGGTGACGTCGATCCGCATCCCGGCCTCCAGCGCGCGGAGCTGCTCCAGCTTCTCCTGCTGTTCCAGCGGAGAGGGCGGCAGCCGCACGAAGCGCTCCAGCGCGGCGCGGCGATAGGCGTAGAGGCCGATATGGTGGTAGCGCGGGCCGTCGCCGAACGGCGCGGTGGCGCGGGTGAAATAGAGCGCGCGCAGCCGCTGCGACGTGATCGGCGAGCCGACCGCCTTCACCACGTTTGGATTGAGGCTTTCCTCCTCGGTGTGGATCTCCGAGGCCAAAGTGGCGATATCGACTGCGGGATCGTCGAGCGGCGGCAGCACGGCGCGGATCGTGTCCGGCGTGATGGTGGGGAAATCGCCCTGCAGGTTGACCACGATCTCGGCCTTGCGGTGCGGGTCGAGCGTGGTTGCGGCCTCGAAGATGCGGTCGGAGCCGGAGGGGTGATCGGGGCGGGTCATCACCGCCTTGCCGCCGGCTGCTGTGACCGCCGCTGCGATCTCCGCCGCGTCGGTTGCGACCGCAACGTTCCCGATATCGGCCTCGATCGCCCGCCGCAGCACGTGGACGACCATCGGCTCGCCGGCAATGTCGAGGAGCGGCTTGCCCGGCAGCCTCGTGGCCGCCATGCGGGCGGGAATCAGCACCAAAATCCGCGGGTCAGCCATCGTTCAGAAGCCCTGCCGGCGGCAGGAATCAGGGTGGGGATGGGGCAAAGTCGGCGCGTTTATACGGGTTGCCAGAGCGCAGGCAAACCGATATCTCAACCTTGCTCGGGGTGCGGCGCGAATGGGCTGATTCCGAGGCTCACCCCCGCGGCCGTTCGGCCCGCCTGAAGTCGACATTTTAGGCCTGGAGCCTGATCCGAAATGGACTCCTTCGAACTCAACAAGATTCTCGGTGCGATCCTCGCCACCTGCCTCATTGTCCTGGTGACGAGCTTTGCCGCGCAGGCGGTGTTCACCCCGAAGCCGCTGGACAAGCCCGGTTTCGAGATCGCCGTGAAAGAAGTGAGCAAGGGCGGGCCCGCTGAAGCCGCCGCACCGTCCGAGCCGATCGAGAAACTGCTGCAGACTGCGTCGGTGGAAAAGGGCTCCGCGGCCGCCAAGAAGTGCGCGGCCTGCCACACCTTCGAGAAGGGCGGTCCGAACCGCGTCGGCCCGAATCTCTTCGGCATCGTCGGTGAGCCGCGCGGCGAAGGACGCGGGTTCAACTTCTCGGCCGCGATGAAGGCCAAGGGTGGCACCTGGACCTTCGACGATCTCAACAAGTTCCTCGCCAACCCCAAGGGTTTCATCCCGGGCACCGCGATGGGCTTTGCCGGTATTCCGAAGGACAGCGAACGCGCAGACGTGATCGCCTACCTGAACTCGCTGTCGGATCATCCGCAGCCGCTGCCGACCGCGCAGAAATAGCATTTCCTTCATGGATTCAATCGGAACGGCCAGGCATCGCCTGGCCGTTTCCGTATGGATCGCCTGCTTGTCAGCGGGACGTTTCGCCGCACGTGTGAAGGGTCCCGGGCTTCCAAGATGAGGAAAAAGCAACATAATCGGCCGAAACCTTGCCCTATATTACGCACTTAGTGCGTTACCCCGGTTCACGACAGGAAGCTCCCTTTGGCCATTACCCGACGACACCTCTTGCAGACCGGCGCGGTGGCCGCGCTCACCCCGGTGCTCGGGCTTATCCCGGGCGCAGCATCGATCTCTCCCGCGCTTGCCGATAGCGGGCCCGATGGATTGACCTGGCGCCACGCGCTGTCGCTGTTCGGCGACGTCAAATATCCGGCCGGCTTCCAACGTTTCGACTACGTCAATCCCGATGCGCCGAAGGGCGGCATCGCGCGGACCATCTCGCTCGGTACCTTCGACAACTTCAACGTCGCGGTGATGGGCGTGAAGGGCTCGATCGCGCAGGCCGCGACGGCGATCTACGAGACATTGATGTCGGCTTCGCAGGACGAGGTCTCGACCGAATATGGCCTGCTCGCCGAGAGCGCGGCCCACCCCGACGATTTCAGTTGGGTGATCTACCGGCTGCGCAAGGAGGCGCGCTGGCACGACGGCAAGCCGGTGACGCCGGAGGACGTGATCTTCTCGATGGAGACGCTCAAGAAGCAAAGCCCGTTCTACGGAGCCTATTACCGGCACGTGGTCAAGGCCGAGAAGAGCGGCGAGCGGGACGTCAAATTCAGTTTCGATGTGCCCGGCAATCGCGAATTGCCGCACATCGTCGGCCAACTGCTGGTGCTGCCCAAGCATTATTGGGAGGGCACCGACGACCAGGGCCGCAAGCGCGATATCTCGGCGACCACGCTGGAAAAGCCGCTCGGCTCGGGTCCGTACCGGATCGCCGACTTCGTCGCCGGTCGTTCAGTCCGGCTCGAACGGGTGAAGGATTACTGGGGCGCCAATCTTCCAGTGCGGATCGGCCAGAACAATTTCGACGAGCTGCGTTCCGAATATTTCCGTGACAACAACGTCGCGCTCGAGGCCTTCAAGGCCGACCAGGCCGACTGGATCATCGAGAACTCGGCGAAACAGTGGGCGACCGCTTATGATTTCCCGGCCGTGACCGACAAGCGCGTGGTCAAGGAGGAGTTTCCGATCAACGATCTCGGCCGCATGCAGGGCTTTGTGCTCAACCTGCGGCGCGAGCAGTTCAAGGACGCCCGCCTCCGGCGCGCGTTCAACTTCGCTTTCGATTTCGAGGAGATGAACAAGCAGCTCTTCTATAACCAGTACAAGCGCATCGACAGCTATTTCTACGGCACGGAGTTGGCTTCTTCGGGCCTGCCGGAGGGAGAGGAACTCGAAATCCTGCAGACCGTGCGCGACAAGGTGCCTCCGGAGGTTTTCACGACGCCTTACACCAATCCGGTCGGCGGCAATCCCGAAGCGGTGCGCGCCAATCTGCGCGAGGCCATGAAGCTGCTGAAGGAGGCCGGTTTCGAGGTGCGCGAGCGCAAGCTGGTCGATCCCACGGGCAAGCCGGTGACGGTGGAGATCCTGGTGCAGGATCCTTCTTCCGAGCGGATCGCGCTGTTCTTCAAGCCGTCGCTGGAGCGGATCGGCGTCACCACCTCGATCCGCGTCGTCGACGACGTGCAGTACGAGAACCGGATCCGCAGTTTCGATTACGACGTCATCACCGACGTCTGGGGCCAGTCGCTCTCGCCCGGCAACGAGCAGCGTGAATTCTGGGGCTCGCAAGCCGCCGATCAGCAGGGGTCGAAGAACACGATCGGCATCAAGAATCCTGCGGTGGATGCGCTGATCGACAGGGTGATCTTCGCCAAGGACCGCGCCGGCCTCGTTGCCGCGACCAAGGCACTCGATCGCGTGCTGTTGTGGAATTTCTACGTGGTGCCGCAGTTCAGCTATCCCTACGCGCGCTACGCGCGCTGGGATCGCTTTGGCCATGCCGAGCTGCCGAAATATGCGCGTTCGGGTCTGCCGACGCTGTGGTGGTACGACGCTGACAAGGCGAACCGGATCGCGAAACGATCTTGAAGGATATCTCCCGCATGGCGCTATTCACCCGTCGGCACGCGCTCGGCCTCGGTATCGGTGCGCTCTGCGCGACGCGGCTTGGTCCGGCAGCCGCCGACAACGGCGTCGAGATGCACGGCATGTCGGCGTTCGGCGATCTGAAATATCCCGCCGACTTCCACCATTTCGACTATGTCAACGTGAACGCGCCGAAGGGCGGCATGTTCTCGCTGATTCCTTCCGTCCGCGCCTATAACCAGTCCTACTTCACGTTCAATTCGCTCAACGCCTACGTCCTCAAAGGCGAGGGCGCGCAGGGCATGGACATGACGTTCACGGCGCTGATGGCGCGCGCCGGTGACGAGCCCGATGCGATGTATGGGCTGGCGGCGAAGTCGGTGCGGATTTCGCCCGACAAGCTCACCTACGCTTTCACGATCCGCCCCGAGGCGCGGTTTCACGATGGCTCGAAGCTGACGGCGCAGGACGTCGCCTTCTCGCTCAACATCCTGAAGGAGAAGGGGCATCCGCTGATCATCGTGCAGCTCCGCGATTTCGTCAAAGCCGAGGCGCTCGACGATGCCACCGTCGTCGTCAGCTTCGCGCCGAACCGTGCGCGCGACGTGCCGCTTTATGTCGCGAGCCTGCCGATCTTCTCGAAGGCCTATTACGCCAACCGTCCGTTCGAGGAATCGACGCTCGATACGCCGCTCGGCTCGGGGCCGTACAAGGTCGGCCGCTTCGAGGTCAACCGCTTCATCGAATATGATCGCGTGAAGGACTGGTGGGCGGCTGATCTTCCGGTGTGCCGCGGCAGCTACAATTTCGACACCGTGCGCTACGAATTCTATCGCGATCGCGACGTTGCCTTCGAGGGCTTCACCGGCAGGAACTATCTCTACCGCGAGGAGCTCACTGCGCGTATCTGGGCGACGCGCTATGATTTCCCCGCGATCAAGGAAGGCCGCGTCAAGCGCGAGCTGTTGCCGGACGAGACGCCATCGGGCGCGCAGGGCTGGTTCATCAACCTGCGCCGCGACAAGTTCAAGGACCCGCGCGTGCGCGAGGCGCTGATCTATGCCTTCGATTTCGAGTGGACCAACAAGACCATCATGTATGGCGCCTATGCGCGCACCCATTCGCCGTTCCAGAATTCGGACATGATGGTGTCAGGCCCGCCATCGCCGGAAGAGCTGGTGCTGCTCGAACCGTTCCGTGGGCAGGTGCCGGACGAGGTGTTCGGCAAACCCTTCGTGCCGCCGGTGTCCGACGGCTCGGGGCAGGACCGGTCGCTGCTGCGCAAGGCGGCGCAACTGCTGAGCGATGCCGGCTGCGTCGTCAAGGACGGCAAGCGGCTGCTGCCGAACGGCGAGCCGTTCACGATCGAATTCCTCAACGACGAAGCCTCGATCCAGCCCCATCACGGGCCCTACATCAAGAACCTCGCCACGCTCGGCATCGAGGCCACGTTCCGGCTGATCGACGCCGTACAGTATCGCGCGCGGCTGGAGGATTTCGACTTCGACATGACGATCCAGCGCTTCTCGATGTCGGCGACGCCGGGCGACAGCATGCGTGCGTTCTTTTCGTCGCAATCCGCCACCACCAAGGGTTCGTATAATCTCGCCGGCATTTCCAGCCCGGTGGTCGATGCGCTGATCGAGAAGATCATCGCCGCCGAGACCAGGGCGGAACTGACCACTGCCTGCCGTGCCTTTGATCGCGTGTTCCGCGCTGGGCGCTATTGGGTGCCGCAATGGTACGCCAACACGCATCGCGTGGCCTACTGGGACGTCTTCGCCCACCCGCCGAAACCGGCGCGCTACGCACAAGGGGTGGGAGCACCGGACAATTGGTGGGCCGATCCGGCCAAGGCCGGCAACGCCGAACAGGCGAAGTAAGATATGACTGCCTATATCGCCCGCCGCATTCTGTTGATGGTGCCGACGCTGCTCGGCATCCTTTTCGTCTCCTTCGTGGTCGTGCAGTTTGCGCCGGGCGGCCCGGTCGAGCGCGTGCTGGCGCAGCTCTCCGGCGCCGATACCGGCGGCAGCTCGCGAGTTTCGGGCTCCTCCGGCGGCGACTTTGCCGCGCGCGCGCCGGGCGGCGTCTCGGGCGATGCCGTCAACTCGAAATACCGCGGCGCCCAGGGTCTCGATCCCGCCTTCATCAAGAATCTTGAAAAGCAGTTCGGGTTCGACAAGCCGGCGCCCGAGCGTTTCCTGCTGATGGTGTGGAACTTCGCCCGCTTCGATTTCGGCAAGAGCTATTTCCGTGATGTCAGCGTGATCCAGTTGATCAAGGAGAAATTGCCGGTCTCGATGTCGCTCGGCATCTGGATGACGCTGCTGACCTACCTGATCTCGATCCCGCTCGGCATCCGCAAAGCCGTGCAGGACGGTTCGCGGTTCGACACCTGGACCTCGGCGGTGATCATCGTCGGGTTTGCGATTCCCGGCTTCCTGTTCGCGATCCTGCTCATCATCCTGTTTGCCGGCGGCTCGTTCTTCAACTGGTTCCCGTTGCGCGGCCTGACCTCGGATGGCTGGTCGCAATTCCCCTGGTACTGGAAGATCATCGACTATTTCTGGCACATCACGCTGCCCTTGATCTCGATGGCGCTCGGGGCGTTTGCGACCATGACGCTGCTCACCAAGAACTCGTTCCTGGACGAGATCCGCAAGCAATATGTCATGACCGCGCGCGCCAAGGGCTGCAGCGAGACGCAGGTGCTGTACGGCCACATCTTCCGCAATGCGATGCTGATCGTGATCGCCGGCTTCCCGAGCGCGTTCATCCACGCCTTCTTCTCCGGCTCGCTGCTGATCGAGACCATCTTCTCGCTCGACGGGCTCGGCCTGCTCGGTTTCGAGAGCGTGCTGAACCGCGACTATCCTGTCGTGTTCGGCACGTTGTTCATCTTTTCGCTGGTCGGCTTGGTCGTGAACCTGATCTCCGATCTCGCTTACATGTGGATCGATCCACGGATCGATTTCGAGGCGAGGGAAGTCTGATGACGATGCTCGCGCCCCAGCCGGTCGAAACCACCGCGCAATCGCCGCTCGGCGAAGCCGTGCCTGCGACGCGGCATGCTTTCGAGCCGTCGCCGCTCAACAAGCGCCGCTGGCAGAATTTCAAAGCTAACCGCCGGGGCTACTGGTCGTTCTGGATCTTCCTGGTGCTGTTCGTGGTCTCGCTGTTCGCCAATTTCATCGCGAACGATCGTCCGCTGATGATCCGGTATGACGGCCGGCTCTATTGGCCGGTGCTCTTCAACTATGCGGAGACCACGTTCGGCGGCGACTTCGAGACCACGGCTGACTATCGCGATCCTTATCTGCAGAAGCAGATCGCGGGCAAGGGCGGCAGCATCATCTGGCCCCCGATCCGCTATTCCTACGACACCCACAATCTCGACCTGCCGACACCGGCGCCGTCGAAGCCGACCTGGCTTTTGACCGAAGAGCAGTGCAAGGAGGTGGTCGAGAGGAAGCACCTCAGCGGCTGCCGCGATCTCGAATACAACTGGCTCGGCACCGACGACCAGGGCCGCGACGTGCTCGCGCGCCTGATCTATGGCTTCCGGATCTCGGTGCTGTTCGGCCTCACACTGACCATCCTGTCCTCGATCATCGGCGTCGCCGCCGGCGGCGTGCAGGGTTATTTCGGCGGCTGGATCGATCTCACCTTCCAGCGCCTGATCGAGGTCTGGACCGCGATCCCCTCGCTCTATCTGCTTCTGATCATCTCCGCGGTGTTGCCGCCGGGCTTCTTCATCCTGCTCGGCATCCTCCTGTTGTTCTCCTGGGTGTCGCTGGTCGGCCTGGTGCGCGCGGAATTTTTGCGCGGGCGCAATTTCGAATACATCCAGGCGGCGCGCGCGCTCGGCGTCTCCAATGCCGTGATCATGTTCCGCCACCTGTTGCCGAACGCGATGGTGGCGACCATGACCTTCCTGCCGTTCATCGTCTCGTCCTCGGTGATGACGTTGACCGCGCTGGACTTCCTGGGGTTTGGCCTGCCGCCGGGCTCGCCGTCGCTCGGCGAATTGCTGGCGCAAGGGAAGGCCAATGTGCAGGCGCCGTGGCTCGGCTTCACCGGATTCTTCTCGGTCGCGATCATGCTCTCGCTCCTGATCTTCATCGGCGAGGCCGCGCGCGACGCGTTCGACCCCCGCAAGACGTTCAGGTAGAGGGCAGCATCATGGACGCCATCAACCAGCCGCTGCTCGATGTTCGTGACCTCTCGGTCGCCTTCGGCTCGTCCATCGCGGTCGACCATGTCTCGTTCTCGATCAAGCGCGGCGAATGCGTCGCGCTGGTCGGCGAATCCGGCTCGGGCAAATCCGTCAGCGCGCTGTCGATCCTGAGGCTGTTGCCCTATCCGCCGGCCTCGCACCCGTCCGGCTCGATCCGTTTCAAGGGCCGTGATCTCCTCACCGCATCCGAAAATGAGATGCGCGAGATCAGGGGCAACGACATCTCGATCATTTTCCAGGAGCCGATGACCTCGCTCAATCCGCTCCACACCATCGAGGCCCAGATCGGCGAGATCCTGTCGCTGCATAGCGGCGTGCGCGGCGCGGCGGCGCGGGCGCGCATCATCGAACTGCTGACCCAAGTCGGCATTCCCGAGCCCGAGACGCGGCTGCAGAGTTATCCGCATCAGCTCTCCGGCGGCCAGCGCCAGCGCGTCATGATCGCGATGGCGCTCGCCAACGAGCCGGACCTCCTGATCGCCGACGAGCCGACGACGGCGCTCGACGTCACCGTGCAGGCACAGATCCTGGCGCTGCTGGCCGAAATCCGCACCCGGCTCGGCATGAGCATGCTGTTCATCACCCATGATCTTGGCATCGTCCGCCGCATTGCCGATACCGTCTGTGTCATGAATGGCGGCAAGATCGTCGAGCACGGCCCGGTCGAGCAGGTGTTCACCGCGCCCAAGCATCCCTATACGCGCGATCTCCTCGCCGCGGAGCCGAAGCCAGATCCGGCGCCGCCGCGCCCGGAGGAGCCGGTGGTGATTTCGGCGGATAATCTGAAGGTCTGGTTCCCGATCAAGCGCGGATTGCTGCGGTCGACCGTCGGTCACATCAAGGCGGTCGACGGAGTCAGTATTGCCGTGCGCAAGGGCGAGACGCTCGGCGTGGTCGGCGAATCCGGCTCCGGCAAGACCACGCTCGGGCTCGCGCTGCTGCGGCTGATCTCCTCCGACGGACCGATCGTATTCCTGGGGAGCAACATCCAGGGCCTGCGCTTCAAGCAGATGCGGCCGTTCCGGCGCGACATGCAGATCGTATTCCAGGATCCGTTCGGCGCGCTGAGCCCGCGCATGTCGGTCAGCGATATCGTGGCGGAAGGCTTGAGCGTCCATCAGCAACATCTGTCGGCGGAAGAGCGCGAGGCGCGGGTCATCAAGGCACTGAGGGATGTCGGCCTCAAGCCGGAATGGCGCTTCCGCTATCCGCACGAATTTTCCGGCGGCCAGCGCCAGCGCATCTCGATCGCGCGCGCGGTGGTGCTGGAGCCGAATTTCGTCGTGCTGGACGAGCCGACCAGCGCGCTCGACATGCTGTTCCAGGCGCAGATGGTCGACCTGCTGCGCGAGTTGCAGCGCAAGCGCGACCTCACTTACATGTTCATCTCGCACGATCTGCGCGTGGTGGCTTCACTCGCCAGCCATCTGATCGTGATGAAATCCGGCAAGGTCGAGGAGGAGGGGCCGGCCTCCGAACTGTTCAAGAATCCGAAGAGCGACTACACCCGCGCCCTCTTCGCCGCCGCCTTCCGCCTGGAGACGGCGGATAATGGTGCGGTGGCGACGTAGGTGGCGTCCGTGACCTCATGGTTCGAGACGGCGCTGCGCGCCTCCTCACCATGAGAGTCTGGCAATGCAGGCTGCCGCAACATCCAATCGTCCCGCAACCGCATCTCTCCCCTCATCCTGAGGAACCGCGAAAGCGGCGTCTCGAAGGATGAGGCCACAGTGCTCGCAGCGCATTTGAGTCGTAGCCCGGGTGGAGCGTCACCGTAACCCGGGGGCGGTGGTGGGTGTTGATGCAGGTGTCCCGGGTTGCGCTGCGCTTCACCCGGGCTACGAACTATCAAAGCCGCTTGATCGCGATGATGTCGCTGCCGGCGGCCTTGATGCGGGCGATGGCGTCGGTGATGTTCTCGATCACGGTTGCCATGTGATGCGCATTGGCATGCGCGATCGTCGTCGCATCGCGCACGACGGCGACATGGCCCTTCCAGAAGATCAGGTCGCCGCGCTGCAGTTTCTTGGCTTCCGCTGCGCTCAGTTCGCGCCCGAGGCCTTCCTGCTGCATGTCGCTGTCGCGTGGACAGCCGGTGCCGGCTGCGGTCAGCGCGACCTGCACCAGGCCCGAGCAGTCGATGCCGAGGCTGCTCTTGCCGCCCCAGAGATACGGCGTGCCGATGAAACGTTCGGCAACAGTGACGAAATCGTTCTCGATCGCGTCGATGCTGCCGACATGGCGGCGTGGCAGGTGCCAGCCTTCGCGCGTCACCGCGAACACGCCGTCCTCGCGCGTGACGTTCAGCCTGGCGCCAAGCGGCAGCGTCTCGACCGGCGGCAACTTGATCGAGGGGCCGGGGAAGGCGAAGGTCCGCAGTGCCGTCACCTTGTGCGTCGGCGTGGCGGAAGGCTTTGCCAGCGCGGCGTCAGGCAGCCAGCCGACATAGCCGTCGCTCCCAAGCTGGCCCCAGGCGAACCCTTCGCCGTTGCGATCATAGACCGTGACGCGCTCGCCCTTCAGCGCCTGCGTCAGCAACGCGGCATCGGAGCGCGGCGCTTCGCAGAGCGGTGCGAGGGCGTGCACAATCTCGAACTCCTCGCCGGCGACGAAGCGCTGCGCGCGCACCTTGCCTTCGAGATATTTCGCGGCGATGTCGCCGCGGGCGGGCGTCAGGCGCGGATCATCCATAGCGCTGGCTCAACAGTCTGTAGATCGCGCGCGCTGCCTGGCATTCGCCGCCCTCGGGCCGCGCCGGCTTTGCGCTGGGGGTCCAGCCGTAGATATCGACATGCAGCCAGCGTTTGGCCTGCTCGACAAAGCGTTGCAGGAACAGCGCGCAGGTGATCGAACCGGCGAACGTGCCTGACGGCGCGTTGGTGATATCCGCGGTCTTCGAATCCAGCCAGGCATCGTAGGCAGGCCATAACGGCATGCGCCACAACGGATCGTGCTCCGCTTTGGCGTGAGCCGCGACTTCGGCGGCCAGCGTGTCATCCTGCGTGTAAAAGGGCGGCAGATCCGGTCCCAGCGCCACGCGCGCGGCGCCGGTCAGCGTGCCAAGGTCAACCAGGAGATCCGGCTTCTCCTCGTCGGCGAACGCCAGAGCATCGGCTAGCACCAGCCGTCCCTCGGCATCGGTGTTGCCGATCTCGACCGTCAGCCCCTTGCGCGAGGTGAAGATGTCGAGCGGGCGGAAGGCGTTGCCCGCGACCGCGTTCTCGACCGCGGGGATCAGCACGCGCAGCCGCACCTTGAGCTTGGCGTCCATCACCATCTGCGCCAGTGCGAGCACATTGGCGGCGCCGCCCATGTCCTTCTTCATGATAAGCATGCCGCTCGACGGTTTCAGATCGAGCCCGCCGGTATCGAAGCAGACGCCCTTGCCGACCAGCGTCACCTTGGGATGATCGGGGTTGCCCCAGGTGAAATCGATCAGGCGCGGCGCGCGGCTCGAGGCCATGCCGACGGCGTGGATCAGCGGAAAATTCCGCCGCACGAGCTCGTCGCCCGTGATGCAGTTGAAGGCGGCGCCGAACCGCGACGCCACTTGTTCCGCCGCCTGTGCCAGCTCTTGCGGTCCCATGTCGTTCGAGGGCGTGTTGATGAGGTCGCGCGCCAGATATGCGGCCTCCGCGATGCGCGAGAGCTCTGCCGTGTCGACGCCGTCCGGCGGCACCAGCCGCACATCGGGTGCTTCGGCCTTGCGATAGCGGCCGAAGCGGTAGCTGCCGAGCGCAAAGGCGAGTGCGGCGAGCCGCGTATCATGCGGCGCATTGGCGAAGCGGTAGACGCCAGGCGGCAGCAGCCCCGGCAGGCTGCCGGGTCGGAACGGATCGCGCGACGTGCTTCCTTGATCCTCCAGTCCGAACAGCACCTGTGCGAGCGAGCCGTCGGGCGCCGGCAATGCGAGATATTTGCCGGGCTTGGCCGCAAAGCCATTGGCCTGCGCGAACTGCCGCGCATGAGCGGGAAGCGTCTCGCGGATCTGCTCCCAATTCGATTTGGTGACGAAGCTGATGGGAACGGCGTTCGAAGCGGAGGCGGTTTCGAAGATGGGCGGCATGCGGCTCTCGATCAAATGGCAGGGGCATTGATTCTTGTTTCGGCGTGATCTTCTCGGAAAACCGGTCTCCACTTTTCCGGATCACGCCTAGAGCATTTTCGGTTCTGATTAAATCAGAACCGAAGCTCTAGATTCTTGTTTTGACGCGTTTTCTTCACGCGAACCGGTGTCCACTTCGCTCGAAAATGCTCTAGTTAACCAGACGTTAGGGTTAACAGTCTATTGCTGGCACATTCGGCGTAAACTTTTCGCCCGAAATTGTGAGTTAAAGCGCTATGCGTCGACAGTCCAGTCTTGCCCGCGCGCTCGCGTCGGCTGCCCTCTCGGCGCTGCTGGCGGCAGGCCTCGGCGGCTGCCAGACGCTCTCCGATGTCGCGGGATCGCTGACAACAACACGGACGAAGACCGCCGCAGCCGCGCCGGATGACCCGCGCCGCGCTGTCGAATTCTATGGCGAGCGCTATCGTGTCAATCCGAAGGATGTCGAGGCCGCGATCGGCTACGGCCAAGCGCTGCGGACGACCGGACAGCGGGCGCAGGCGGTCGCGATGCTGGAACAGGCCACGATCGGCAATCCCGGCAACCGGCCGCTGCTGGCGGCCTATGGCCGGGCACTTGCCGACAACGGCAATGCGCAGGCGGCGTTCGATGTCCTGAGCCGCGCGCACTCGCCCGACAATCCCGATTGGCGCATCCTGTCGGTGCAGGGAACCACGCTCGACAGGCTCGGCCGGCACGAGGAGGCGCGCCGCTATTATGCGAGTGCGCTGCGGATCGCTCCGGACGAGCCGTCGGTGCTGTCCAATCTCGGCCTATCCTACATGCTGAGCCGCGACCTGCCCAAGGCCGAAGAAAATCTGCGCCGCGCCTATGCCAGCGGCCGTGCCGACACCAGGGTGCGGCAGAACCTTGCCCTGGTGGTCGGCCTGCAGGGCCGGTTCGCGGAAGCCGAGACCATCGTCAAGGCCGACATGCCGGCCGACGAAGCTGCCGCCAACGTCGCCTACCTCCGCGATATGCTGAAAGGCCGGGATAATCCGCGGACCGCGGCCGCGAAGCCGGTGCCGGTTGTCGCGCGGGACGACTGATCCGTCTCGGGCGTTGTAGCCCAGGATCTTCTTGCGGGCCACCCAACCGGGTTCAGTGGATCGTCGCCATGACCTTGATGTAGGCCGGGCCGAGAATGACGATGAAAAGGCAGGGCAGGAAGAACAGGATCATCGGCACTGTCAGTTTCGGCGGCAGCGCGGCAGCTTTCTTCTCGGCCTCGTTCATGCGCATGTCGCGATTCTCCTGCGCCATCACGCGCAGGCTCTGGCCGAGCGGCGTGCCGTAGCGCTCGGACTGCTGCAGCGCCAGGCAGACCGACTTCACACCCTCCAGCCCGGTGCGGGCGGCGAGGTTTTCATAAGCCGTCTTGCGGTCCTGCAGATAGGAGAGCTCTGCCGTGGTGAGCGTGAATTCCTCTGACAGCGCTACCGATTGCCCGGCGATCTCGGTCGCGACTTTCCTGAAAGCGACCTCGACGGACATGCCGGATTCGACGCAGATCAAGAGCAGATCGAGCGCATCGGGGAAGGCGCGCCTGATCGAAAGCTGGCGCTTGGTGATCGCGTTCTTCAGGAAGAGCATGGGCGCCTGCAGCCCGAGATAGGCCGCGCCGATGCAGATGCCGATATTCACCAGCAGCGACGTCTCCAGTTGCGCAATGACGAAAATGTACAGTGCGGTGCCGACCAGCATGGCGATCGGCGCCAGAGCGCGGAAGAACAGAAAAGTGATATAGGGGGCGTTGCCGCGATAGCCTGCCATGACAAGCTTGTCGCGGGCACTCTCCTGCGCCACCCATTTGCTCAGGTTGAAGTCTTCCACGACCTTGGAGACGATCTGCTTCGGCGCCTGCCGCAGCGATACCTTCTCCGATTTGGCCAGCCGCTCGCGCTCGCGCTGCCGGATACGCTCGCGCTCGCTCGCCACCGCCTTCATCCGCTTCTGCAGGTTCTCACCGGCGAACAACGGCATGAGCAGCGAATAGCAGGTTGCGCTCACGGCGATCGCCGCGAGCAGCATCGTCATGAACCTGACGTCGTGGAGCTTGTCGGCCAGGAAGTCAATCATGCTTCACCCGTCAGAAATCGAAATTGATCATTCTCTTCATGACGAAAACGCCGATGCTCATCCAGACCAGACAGACAACGAGCATGAGTTGGCCGGTTGAATGGGTCCAGAGCAGGGAGATGTACTCGGGCGCCGTGATGTAGGTGAGGATCATGACCGTCGGCGGCAGCGCGCCAATGATGCCCGCCGAAGCCTTGGCTTCCATCGACATCGCCTGGATCTTATCTTTCATCTTCTTGCGGTCGCGCAGCACCCTGGAGAGGTTGCCAAGCGCTTCCGAAAGATTGCCGCCGGATTTCTGCTGGATCGAGATGACGATGCCGAAGAAGTTCGCTTCAGGCACCGGCATGCTCTCATAGAGCCGGGCGCAGGCCTCGCCGAGCGGCATCCCGATCGTCTGGGTTTCGATGATTGCCTTGAACTCGCTTTTGAGCGGCTCAGGCGAGTCGTTGGCGACGACCTTGAGCGACTCGAACAGCGGAAGACCGGCCTTAATGCCGCGCACGATGACGTCGACCGCGTCGGGGAGTGCCTTCAGGAAGGCCGCCTCGCGGCGCTTCTTCAGGTAGCCAAGCAGCCAGCGCGGCAGTCCGAAGCCGGCGGCGAAACCAAAACCGACCGCGCCCAGCAGCCCGCCGCTGGTCATGTAGGTGAGCGCGAAGCCGACAGCCGCAAGGATGCCCGAGATGATCCAGAACTTCTGAGGTGTCCAGTCAAGGCCGGCTTGCGTCAGGCGCTTGCTCAGCGGGAGCTTCGCTTCCTTTTGCCGGCGCGCGTCAAGCTCGCGCAAGGTTCCTTCGACCTGCTCTCGGCGCGAACGCTGGGTCCGCTCGGTCTGACGCACGGCCGCGGATTCGGAGCGAGCGATCGAGGCGCGACGCGTTTCGGCCTTCTTCTCACCTGACAGGAGTGGATAGAGGAAGACCCAGCCGAGCCCGCCGATGGTGGTCGCGGCGAGAAAGGCGAGGGCGAGCGATTGCAGGTTCATCATCGGCTCCCTTACGTCGGCGGCGGCGCTTCGGCGGCGTCGAGCGCGGCGGCGAGGCGGTTCTCCTCGTTATAGTAGCGCGCGCGCTCCCAGAATTTCGGACGGCCGATGCCGGTCGAGCGATGGCGGCCGATGATCTTGCCGTTGGCGTCCTCACCGACGATGTCGTACAGGAAGATATCCTGGGTGATGATGGTGTCGCCTTCCATGCCCATCACCTCGGTGATGTGGGTGATGCGGCGGGAGCCGTCGCGCAGGCGCGCGGCCTGGATGATGACGTCGATCGAGGCACAGATCATCTCGCGGATCGTACGCGAGGGCAGCGAGAAGCCTCCCATGGTGATCATGGATTCGCAGCGCGACAGCGCCTCGCGCGGATTGTTGGCGTGCAGCGTGCCCATCGAGCCGTCATGGCCGGTGTTCATCGCCTGCAGCAGGTCGAACGCCTCGGGTCCGCGGACTTCGCCGACGATGATGCGCTCGGGACGCATACGCAGGCAGTTGCGGACCAGGTCGCGCATCGTGATCTGGCCTTCGCCTTCGATGTTGGGCGGGCGGGTTTCCAGCCGGACCACATGCGGTTGCTGCAGTTGCAGTTCCGCGGCGTCCTCGCAGGTGATGATGCGTTCGTCGTGCTCGATATAATTGGTGAGACAGTTCAGCAGCGTGGTCTTGCCGGAGCCGGTGCCGCCCGAGATCAGCACGTTGCAGCGGACGCGGCCGATGATCTGCAGGATGGTCGCGCCCTCCGGCGTGATCGCGCCGAACTTGACGAGCTGCTCCAGCGTCAGCTTGTCCCGCTTGAATTTGCGGATGGTGAGCGCAGGGCCGTCGATCGCGAGCGGCGGAACGATGGCGTTGACACGCGAGCCGTCGGCGAGGCGCGCGTCGCAGATCGGCGACGATTCATCGACACGGCGACCGACCTGGCTGACGATGCGCTGGCAGATGTTGAGAAGCTGCTGGTTGTCGCGGAAACGGATGCCGGTGCGCTGGATCTTGCCGCCGACCTCGATGTAAACCGTGCCGGCGCCGTTGACCATGATGTCGGCGATGTCGTCGCGCGACAACAGTGGCTCCAGCGGGCCGTAGCCGAGCACGTCGTTGCAGATGTCGTCGAGCAGGTCTTCCTGCTCGGCGATCGACATTACGATGTTCTTGATCGCGATGATCTCGTTGACGATGTCGCGGATTTCCTCGCGCGCGGAATCGCCGTCCAGCTTGGCGAGCTGGGCGAGGTCGATCGCCTCGATCAGCGCGCCGAAAATGGTCGCCTTGACCTGGTAGTAGGTGTCGGACCGGCGGGTGTCGACGGTCGGTGCCGGCGCCGGCTTGGGCGGGGCGATCGGCGGCGAAGGCATGGTCGGAGCCGCGATCTCGCGCGCCGGCGCGGCTGCGGCGGAAGGCTCCGGCGCGTGAACGGCGGGCCTCAGTCCCCGCACTTCACTGTCATTTGCGCTACGCTTACCAAACACGACTCGACTCCAGACCGACTATTTCGCCCGCAGCTTCTCCAGCAGGGGCGACAGGAACGATCCCCTGGGTTTCTTGGTCTCGCCGCGGCCGGTCAGCCGCTGCGCGATCTGCAGGAACATCTCGATGGTGCGATGATTGGCGGAGATCTCCGCGATCATCTGACCGTTATTGGCGGCCGAGCCGAAGATCTGCGGATCGAACGGAATTGCCGCGATCGGCTCGGCCTCGATCGCCTTGGCGAACTCGGCGGTGTTGATCTCGGGGCGCTTCGGCACGCCGACCTGGTTGAGGCAATAGAGCGGCGCGCGGTCGTTCGGCCGCGACGCCTTCAAGAGGTCGACCAGGTTCTTGGTGTTGCGCAGGTTGGCAAGGTCGGGGACGGCGACCACCAGGATGTCGTCGGCGGCGATCAGCGCCCGCTTGGTCCAGCCCGACCATTGGTGGGGAACGTCGAGCACGGTGCACGGCATGGTCGTGCGAAGCGTGTCGAAGATCGCATCGAAGGCCTCGGCACCGAAATCGTAGACGCGGTCGAGCGTCGCCGGCGCCGCGAGCAGGCTGAGGTGATCGGTGCATTTCGACAGCAGGCGGTCGATGAAAGCGGTATCGACGCGGTCAGGCGAGAACACCGCCTCGGCGATGCCCTGCGGCGGATCCTGGTTGTAGTCGAGGCCGGCGGTGCCGAAGGCGAGGTCGAGATCGGCAACGACGGAATCCAGCGCCAGGTCGCGCGCGATCGCCCAGGCGACGTTGTGCGCCACGGTGGACGCGCCGACGCCACCCTTGGCGCCGACCACGGCGACGATGCGTCCGACTGCCTTGGCCTCGGGCGCCGAAAACAGGTTGCAGACCGACCGCACCACGTCGATCGTGACGATCGGCGCGATCAGGTAGTCGCTGACGCCACGACGGACCAGCTCGCGATAGAGCGCGACGTCGTTGAGGCGCCCAATCACGATCACCCGTGTGCCGGCGTCGCAGACCGTGGCGAGCTGGTCGAGACCGCCGAGGATGTCGCCATTGCCACCCGTTTCCAGGATGATGACGTTTGGCGTCGGCGCCGAGCGGTAGGCCTCGATGGCGGCGGCCATACCGCCCATCTGGATCTTCAGATGCGCCTTGGCGAGCCTGCGGTCCTCGCCTGCCGACTGCACCGCGGCGGCGGTCTCCACGGTGTCGCAGAACGCCTGCACCGATACGCGCGGCGCCGGCGCGATATGTTCCTCCACCTGTGGCGGGGCGTCAGGCTGGGCGTCTGAGTTCTGGCGCGCGTAGCTGATCATTTGCCGACATTGCTCAATTTGGCCACGTCGGCCTCGGGATAGGTCGTCGTCGTCGCGAGACCCTTGCGGTATTTGTCGAAGGCGATGTCACGTCGCCGCGTGTAAGGCGGTGTCTCCGGGCGCGGCTGCACGAGATCGCTCGGATTGGCGACCATGGCGGCCATGTTGCGCTGGTAGGCGCAGCCGAAATTGTAATAGGGCTTGTTGTCGAAATAGCTCTTGTTGTTGATCGACGGCCCGAGATCTTCCGGCCAGGTGCCGCAGGGACCGGCCACCGCCGAGATCCGCGCATAGTTGATCCGGATCGCCGCGAAGTGACGCGGATCCTCTGGATGATACTGGCGCACGGCGACCGCGCGCGGCGGCACGCCGGCGGCCGCGAACGTCGCCTGGATCTCACGCAAGGAATCGGCGGCAGCGCGCGCATTCGGCGTGCCCACCGGGGTGTCGATGCTGATCGCGCCCGTGCCTTCGCGCAGCCAGGTCTGCGCCAGGCCCATCACGTCGGCGCGCTGCTCGGCGGTCAGGCCGCCACGGCCGCTGCCGACGAACACCACGATGGAGCGGTCGGCTTCCTGGACCGCGATCGGATGGCGCAGGCGATAATCGTCGGGAAAGCTCGCGAGCGGGGAATCATCGCTGTGCTTGCAGGCACCGAGCGCCACCGCAATGCCGATCAGCGCCCCGAGGCGAACGAGGGCGCGGCTGCGATCGGCGGATCGTTTGGATGTCAGCTTGGGTGTCATCGTCCCGCCTCAGTCGGTAATGAAGCCGTAGGTGCCACGGTAATTTCGCGCCGGCTCGGTACGGCCCGGCACGCCGTAGATGCGGGTGACGCTGCCGAGGAAATCGGCCTGCGGGTCGGACGCATTGGCAAAGCCATCGTCCGGCCGCGACAGATCCTTCTGGGCCACGGCGCGCACCACATACGGCGTCACCAGCACCATCAACTCGGTCTGGTTGTTGACGAAGTCGCGGCTGCGGAACAGCATGCCGAGGATCGGCAGTTGGGCAAGACCGGGAAATCCGTTGATGGCCTGCTTAGTCTGTTCCTGGATCAGGCCAGCCATCGCCATTGCGCCGCCGGAGGGGATTTCCAGTGTCGTTTCCGCGCGGCGGGTCCTGATCGAGGGAATGGTGAGCGAGTTCACCTGATTGGCGGTGACGGATTGCGCGATCGTGATCGAATTGTCGTTCGACAGTTCTGATACTTCCGTCATCACCCGCAGGCTGATACGGCCTTCGGTCAGCACGACAGGCGTGAAGTTCAGCGAGATGCCGAATTTCTTGTACTGGATCTGGGTCGTACAGATATGGGTGACCGGGTCGCAGGAATAGCCTGCTGGAATCGGGAATTCGCCGCCCGCGATGAACGTGGCCGATTCGCCGGAGATTGCCGTGAGATTCGGCTCGGCCAGCGTTCGCACCACGCCGGCGCTTTCCATCGCGCGCAGCGTCGCCGATACCGAGGGGGTAGCGCCGAACGAGGCGGTGGCCGTGTTGTCGGGGACCAGCGGGCGGCCAAAGGCGGTGAAGGGATTGGCATTCCTGAAACTCACCACCGCCGTGCCGTAGTTCAGGTTGGCGGTGAGGTCGATGCCGAGCTGTTTGATGATATTGCGGGCCACCTCGGCGACGGTGACCTTGAGCATCACCTGGTCGCGGCCGCGGACCACGATCGAATTGACCACCTTTTCGGGGCCGCCGGCAAGCCGCGCGGCGAGATCGCCGGCCTGCTGCGCCTCGATCGGGCTCGAGACCGTACCGGTCAGCACCACGCCGTCGCCGACGCCGTCGATCTGAATGTCGGCATTCGGCAGCGACTGGCGGAGTGCGGCGCGCACGCCGTTGAGATCGCGCTTCACGGCGATGTCATAGGCGGCGATCTGCGCGCCGGAGGAATCGAAGAACACGATATTGGTCTGGCCGACAGCGGCGCCGATGATATAGGCGCGCTGCGCCGAGCGGATCACGGCATTGGCGATCTTGGGATCGGCGACCAGTACGTCCTTGATATCGCGCGGCAGGTCGATCACGACCGATTTGCCGACGCCGAGTGACAGGAAGCGCGCATTGGCCTGGCCATCGGCCACCGGCGGCGGCGCGACGCGGTAGTCGCTCGCCACCACCGGCCTGAGCACCGGGTTGAGCGTGAACGCAACGGCGGCCGAAAACGACAGGGCGCGAACGACGAAAGCCCGCATTATCGATCGATTCCCCCAGCCTTTCATTCCCCGCGCCCCTTCCTCACTTCTGCACCGTGTGCGGACTGGCGATGCCGTAGCGGACGACGTTGATGCTGCCGCGCTTTCCCGCCGCGCTGTCGGCGTTGGCCTCGACGACATTGACGTCGGCGATGCTGCGCAACGCCAGCGTCAGCGTGCCGCTCTGGCGTGCCCGCGCCAGCGTCTCGGCCTGCTCGGGCTTGAGCTCGAGCGTCACGGTCTTGCCGATCAATGCGCTGGTGCCGTCTTTCTCCTTCGGCGCCTGGTCGATCGCCAGCACGCGGACATTGCTCAGGATGATCTCCGAATTGACGAGATCGGGACCATTGCTGTCGGGATTCTTCTCGCGCCTGGAAAGAATGACGTCGACCCGGTCATTCGGCAGGATGAAGCCGCCGGCGGCGGTCTCCGGCGAGATTTCGGTCGATATCGCGCGCATGCCGGACGGCAGGATCGCGGCCATGAAGCCGCTGCCATCGGCCTTCACCAGCTTCTGCTCGCGGATCGGCTCGCCGGCGATGAAGGGAGTACGCGCGATCGAGCCGATGACGTCCTTCATGGCTTCCGGTTTGTTGTCCCGCCGCATGAAGGAGCTGCTCGCTGTCGATGCCGGCCAGGTCTGCCACTGCAGGTCTTCGGGCTTGACCGACTGGCCGAGACCGATATCGGACTTTGCGACGAGGATGTCGACGGTCGGCATTTGCGCAACCGGCTGTTTCGCCGGAGCGGGCTGGTCATTGCTTCCGCTCGCCAGATACAGGGCCGCGAGGCCGGCACAGCCGGCGATAGCCAGGACCACGATGCGCGCGGTGTTCATTACGCTTCACTTTCCACAGGACGACGCGACGGTTCCGCCGCCGTGATCGGCAGTTGACCAGCTATTCGTCAAAGCATGGTTAATGAGGCGTATCTAAATCGGCTTAACGGCCCGTTACTCCCGCCCGTTCAACGCATTGCGAAATGCGCGAAGTCGACCGCCTTCATCCATTCAGTCTCGGGATAGATCACGAGCGCGCCAAGCGCGAGCGCGATGCCGTAGGGAATGCCGGTTTCCTTGGCATGGAGCCGCAGCAGCCAGGCCTGGCCCAGCAGCGGGTAGGGCAGCGGCCATTGTCGGAACTGGAGCAGAAGCAGCGTCAGCGCGCCGCCGAACACGGACGCGTAGAGGAGGTAGGGCAGCAGATGGTCGAACCCGAGCCAGAGCGCCGCGCCAGCTGCAACTTTCGCGTCCCCGCCGCCAATCCAGCCGAACGCAAAGAAGGCAAATCCGGCCACGAGCACGACGGCGCCAGCACCGGCATGCGAAAGCATCTCATGGAGGCCCATCCCACTTGCGAGTGCGAGCACGACGAAGCCCGCCACGAGCGCCAGCGATACGCGGTTTGAAATCGTCATGCTGACAAGGTCGCTTGCAGCCGCGAACGCCATCAGTGCGGGAAACAGCAGCAGGCGAAGAATGTCGAGGATCATGTGATTACGCGAGTTCGTGCGGTTAGGATGAGTGGCGCCTCGAATCTAGCCGCGAGAGATGAACAATCGGGGAAGGCCGGCATGTCACCAGACTGCCGCAATGCGCCAGGCGAGCGTGATAACTGCCAGTACCAGGGCGACGCAGATGATCTCTGCGGATGCGTCGTTCAGATGACCGGCCCGCAAGGAGGCCTTTGTCGCCGCGAGGCGCGGAAGGGTTGATCTACGCATACCATCGCCGTCCAACTCAACGAATGAGACAAAGGCCCCGGATCGCCGGGGCCTCTGTTGCCGGCCGCGAGAGCTGATTACTGCGGCTGCGCTCCGTTCAAGGCGGTCGAAATGCCGGTGAGCGTCGTGGTGAGACTGCCGCCGACGGCCCGAAGGCCGCCAATGATCGCAACGGCAATGAGGGCGGCGATCAGACCGTACTCGATGGCGGTCGCACCGGATTCGTCCTTAATGAAACGCGAAACGAGGTTCTTCATAGATTACTCCTGGTGTGCACGTGGCTGGTCGAACTTAGCGTTTTGGTCTCCCCGGCGTTCTCAGCACCGTGACCATGTGCGCGACCGTAGGGGTGCGACAATTGCGCAGCAGTTAATTCGATTGCAGAAAGATCGCCCCAAATTTGACAGTTCCGGCGCAGAGTCAATGCGGGCTTAAGACAATCAGTAAAATCGAAATCTTTCGGGTTCGATGAGATTGGGGTCGTGCGCTTCTCGGTACGCGAGTGCCGGGCCAAGAGTGCAGGATCGCGCCCGAGCCGTCTTGCCGGCTGATCTTTGTCGCGCAGGCGTCGCTTCGGCGAGCGAGATCGTCGCGCCATTCGTCTCTCTGCTCCGGAAATATGCGTGAATTTGCCGACGCGCTTTTTGCACTTCGTTCATGAATTGTCGTCAGTTTAGCCCTGTCGGGCACCGCTTCCGCTGCGTATCGCTGTTGCCGGCTTGTCAATGCCCCGGGGTAGAGTATGTCGTTCAAGTCAGAGCGTATCCGCGTATTGGCGGGCCTTGCCTTCAGCCTTCTCGCAGCCGCCGTCACAGCATGGCCTTCTAGAAGCTTTGCCGCGGCTGATCCGGATCGGATCGAAGTCAACGTTGACCAGGCCAAGCTCGTCAAGCTCCCGACTGGCATCGCCACTATCGTGGTCGGCAATCCCATGATCGCCGACGTGACGCTGCAGACCGGCGGCGTCGTGGTCGTCACCGGCAAGGGTTATGGCGCCACCAATTTCATCGCCATGGACCGCAACGGCCAGATCCTGGTCGACCGTCAGATCCAGGTCCAGGGTCCGAGCGACCAGCTCGTCACCGTCTATCGCGGCATCGAACGGGAATCCTATAGCTGCATGCCGATCTGCCAGCGCCGCGTGACGCTCGGCGATGGCGAGACCTATTTCAAGTCCACGATCGATCAGGCGGGCTCGCTCAGCAGCCAGGCAAGCGGGCAGAGCGGCGGCAAGTCCTCCAACTGATGTTAAAAATGCGGAGGCTGCCGGCACGGCGACGTTGCGCCGGCGCCCATGCTTAACGCCGGCCTAACGGAACGGGTTACCCTGTCTCGATCCGAGGAAACATTTCGACAATCAATTTCAGGTAGTCGTTACGGACCATTCCGTCGCGAGACTCCTTTCGATGCCAAAGCCTTTAGGCTCTTTGCGGAAATCGTTGTACCGGTTTCGCCGCGATCGTCGCGGCGTAACAGCCGTCGAATTCGCCCTGGTCGCGCCGATCTTCTTTGTGCTGTTGTTCGCGATCATCGAGACGGCCATGGTGTTCTTCACCAGCCAGATCCTCGAGACGATCGCCCAGGATTCCGCGCGTTTGGTCCTGACCGGCCAGGCGCAAAGCGGTTCACTCAGTCAGGACGACTTCCACAAGGCGGTCTGCGCTCACAAGCTCAGTTTCGTGTTCGACTGCAACGCCATCGGTGTCGACGTTCGCAGCTATCCCCAGGCTACCGTGGTCAAAATCCCCAACCAGATCGGTCCGGGCAGCACCTTCATCAATGATATGAAATATTGTCCTGGCCGCGACGGCGATATCGTCGTGGTCAGGCTGTTCTATCAGTGGCCGGTCATCGTCATCAAAATGCTCAATGTCGGATACGACCTCCAATATGACCTCTCCAATCTGAGTGGCAGCAAACGGCTGTTGTCGGCGGTAGCAGTCTTCAAGAACGAGCCTTTCCTGGTTAACGGGATGACGTGCTCATGAGCGAGACATTGAAAATGGGGTTGCCTTCTTCGATGTGGCCCGTGCGCCGCCAGGTCAGCGCTCTCGTGCACGATTGTCGCGGCGTCGCGGCGACTGAATTCGCGATGATCGTGCCCATCATGCTGGTGCTGTTCTTCGGAACGGTCGAGCTCAGCTCGGCTATCGCGATCAAGCGTAAGCTGACCCTGGTGGGACGCGGAGTGTCGGACTTGACCTCGCAATCGCTGGACAGCATCAACACTACGGGCATGCAGAATGCCTTCGCTGCCAGCGGAGCAATCCTGCTGCCCTATTCGCTCACACCGTTGAATGCGACCGTCTCGGAAGTGTTCATCGACAGCAACAAGATCGCGAAGATCCAGTGGAGCCAGTCGGCTACGGTCGCAATGGTTGGCGGCTCGCCGCAGGCAACGCTTACAGCTTCGCCGCGTAAGCCGAAGGATACGGTGACGGTTCCAGGAGGATTATTGGTACCAAACACCTGGCTGATCTGGAGCGAGGTCAGTTACACCTACACGCCGACGGTCGGCTATGTGCTCAAGACCGATATTAAGATGAAAGACGAGGCCTACACGCGGCCGAGACAGTCGCTTTGCGTCGACTATCCGCCGCCCAACAGCTCGAGCAGTAGCTGCACGCCGGTTTCCTGACACGCGAACTGCACGCATGGGCTAAAACAAGAAGCCGCGCGATGAGCGCGGCTTCTTTTTATTCGGTGCTCTGGCTTCGGAGCTGTTGATCAGTCGCGAGCACCGCGTATGCGGGCCCGCGGCTGGTCAGTTCGCCGCGCGCAGATTGTCGGCGGCGGATTTGCCGGAACGGCGATCGGCCACGATCTCGTAGGAGATCTTCTGGCCTTCGCGCAGCGTGCCCAGACCGGCGCGTTCGACGGCGCTGATGTGCACGAACACGTCATTGCCGCCGTCATCGGGCTGAATGAAGCCGTAGCCCTTGGTTGCGTTAAACCACTTTACGGTTCCCATGCTCACGGGATAGTCCCTTCTCAGATAGACAAGTCAAAGCCCACTCTCGCAGGCTGGTGGATCGAATTTTGGAAGGGTCGTCAGCGCCGAACCGGGATACCGGTGGATGGCTAATGTCGTCCGGCCGAAAATCGATTGACGCGATATTATGCGAAAAACGGCCCCAAAACAATCCTGACGTGCGCGGATTTCGCTCGAACGCAAAAAGCACCGCAATCGCGCAAGACATGAGCTGTCGTGCGCGAGTCCGGATCCCTTGGGAACACGTCAGCGGCGGCGGAACTGGCCGCCCCGCGGGGCCTGGCCACGCGGCGGGCCGCCGGGCGAGCTCGGGCGCTCGTCCTTGTGACGGAAAATCAGCCGTCCCTTCTCCAGGTCATAGGGCGACATTTCGATCGTGACCCGATCGCCGGCCAGCGTCTTGATGCGGTTCTTCTTCATCTTGCCGGCCGTGTAGGCGACAATCTCGTGTCCGGTGTCGAGTTGCACGCGGTAGCGCGCGTCGGGAAGGATTTCGGTCACCAGCCCTTCGAACTGGATCAGCTCTTCCTTAGCCATGTGGTTCTCCAGAATCGATGACGGCTAGTGCTGCGTTTGGTTGTTGCGGTTGGGTTGCGGTTTGGCCCGGCTTTCGCGATGCAAGAAAGCGACGCCTTGAATGCCGCTCTGCTTGCCCTCGCTCTTGCCGATCTGCGGCGAACACGGCGACTCGCCCCGGCTCGCCTGCGGCGCGCCACTATTACCACCTCGACGGCGGCGGCGGCGAGGCCCTTTTGCAGCCGGCGGCGAATCATTTCCCCTGGCCTTATGGGCGCGCGAAGCCGATCGTCCAGCCCGGTGCTGAGCGGCGGCAGGCGCCTGTTCGCGGCTGCCCGGCGTGCGGCGGTCTTCCCGCTGCAGCGCCATGCGGATCAAACGCTCGATATCGCGCAAGTATCCCATCTCTTCCGCGCCCGCGACGAGCGAGATCGCGACGCCATCGGCGCCGGCGCGTGCGGTGCGGCCGATGCGGTGCACATAGGTCTCCGGCACGTTCGGCAGGTCGTAATTGACGACATGGCTGATGCCGTCGACGTCGATGCCGCGCGCGGCGATGTCGGTCGCGACCAAAGTGCGGATTTCGCCGGAACGAAATGCCGCCAATGTGCGTTCACGATGGTTTTGCGACTTGTTGCCGTGGATCGCGTTGGCCGCGATGCCGGCCTTCTCCAGCCCCTTCACCACTTTGTCGGCGCCGTGCTTGGTGCGGGTGAACACCAGCGCGCGGTCGACCGGCTCCTGCTTCAAAAGTTGCGCCAGCACGGCCGGCTTGGCGGTGAAATCGACCTGGATGATGCGCTGGCTGACGCGCTCGGCGGTCGAGGACACCGGTGTCACGGCCACACGGGCGGGATCGCGCAGCATCGCTTCCGCGAGTTCGGCGATGTCCTTTGGCATCGTCGCGGAGAAGAACAGCGTCTGCCGCCTGGTCGGCAGCTTGGCGACGATTTTCCTGATGTCGTTGATGAAGCCCATGTCGAGCATGCGGTCGGCTTCATCGAGCACCAGGAACTCGACCTGGTTGAGCTTCAGGCCGTTGCTCTGGACGAGATCGAGCAGGCGACCCGGGGTCGCGACCATGACTTCGACGCCCTGCATCACCGAGCGAACCTGGCGGCCCATCGGCACGCCGCCGATCGCGAGCGCGGAGGTGAGGCGGATGTGGCGGCCATAGGCGTTGAAGCTGTCGAGGATCTGGCCGGACAGTTCACGGGTGGGCGAGAGCACCAGCACGCGGCATGACTTCGGTTGCACCTTGGTGCGGTTCTGCAGCAGCCGGTTGAGGATTGGCAGCGCAAAGGAGGCTGTCTTGCCGGTTCCGGTCTGCGCAATGCCGATCACGTCGCGGCCTTGGAGCGCGAGCGGGATGGTCTGGGCCTGGATGGGAGTGGGGGTGATGTAGTTCTCTTCCCGAAGCGCGCGGGCGATGGGATCGGCAAGGCCGAAATCCTGAAAGGAGGTCAAAAGGGAGGTCTTTCCATCAAAGCGTCAAGCGCGCCGGCGATGTCGGCCGGGCGCGTGAGGGCATCAGTGATACCCGCGTGTTTGGGGCATCGGTGCTGTTGGCTGATCAAAGGCAAGCCAGAACCCGCCGAGGCTGGAACCAAGGCGGCTTAGAACACGCAAGCTTGCGCCGACCCAGCGATTCGCGCGGGTCATAACACCCATATGGAACAGGAACGCGGCTCTTTCAAGGTAAACTCTGCTCGGGCGAGCCAGTTTTCGTGGCGAAGTCACTAATTCAGCAAGTACGGGCCCGGCGTCGCGAGCGCGTCACAATTCGTGCCGGAAATTTAGCCAGATCAGCCAGTTTGCTTAAAAAACAGACTGGTTGCCGCTTTAGCGTACATTTTCTGTGCTCAAGGATTGGGCGACCATTCTCGCCATTTCTTCCGTGAACGCCAGATTTCCCTGCGCCTGCAGCGGCTTAAGTGGTGCTGCGACCGTGGCATGGTTCTTGCGATTCCTCAGGCCGCAGGCGGCCGTGGGGCCGTTTCGCATGCGTTCACGCCTGCGTCAGGGAGATGACATTTCATGCTTACACAGCTTACTCACGATAGAGCGACGCTGAGCCGCCGCGGCTGGCTCGCGGCCGCTGCGGGCCTGGTTTTGGGCCTGGCGTCCTCGCCATTTTCTCCGGCCAAAGCCGCTGACGACACCATCAAGGTCGGCGTCCTGCATTCCCTCTCCGGCACCATGGCCATCAGCGAGACCACGCTGAAGGATACGATCCTCTTCCTGATCGACGAGCAGAACAAGAAAGGCGGCGTGCTCGGCAAGAAGCTCGAGGCCGTCGTCGTCGATCCGGCATCGAACTGGCCGCTGTTTGCGGAAAAGGCGCGCGAGCTCATCACCAAGGACAAGGTCGCGGTCGTGTTCGGCTGCTGGACCTCGGTGTCGCGCAAATCCGTGCTCCCGGTGTTCAAGGAGCTGAACAACATCCTGTTCTACCCCGTGCAGTATGAGGGCGAGGAGTCCGAGCGCAACGTGTTCTACACCGGCGCGGCTCCAAACCAGCAGGCGATCCCTGCGGTCGACTATCTGATGAAGGACGAGAAGGTGAAGCGCTGGGTGCTGGCGGGCACCGACTACGTCTATCCGCGCACCACCAACAAGATCCTGGAAGCCTACTTGAAGTCGAAGGGCGTCAAGCAGGAAGACATCATGATCAACTACACGCCGTTCGGTCATTCTGACTGGCAGACGATCGTGGCCGACATCAAGAAGTTCGGCTCGGCCGGCAAGAAGACGGCGGTGGTCTCCACCATCAACGGCGACGCCAACGTTCCCTTCTACAAGGAACTCGGCAACCAGGGCATCAAGGCGACCGACATCCCCGTAGTCGCGTTCTCGGTTGGTGAGGAAGAACTCGCCGGCATCGACACCAAGCCGCTGGTCGGCCATCTCGCCGCCTGGAACTACTTCGAGTCGATCAAGACGCCGGCCAACGAGAAGTTCATCAAGGACTGGCAGGCCTACACCAAGAATCCGAAGCGCGTGACCAACGACCCGATGGAAGCGCACTACATCGGCTTCAACATGTGGGTGAAGGCGGTCGAGAAGGCGAAGTCGACCGATCCGGACAAGGTGATCGACGCGCTGCCCGGCATCGAAGCGCCGAACCTGACCGGCGGTGTCTCGAAGATGCTGCCGAACCACCACATCACCAAGCCGGTGTTCATCGGCGAGATCAAGGGCAACGGCCAGTTCGATGTGGTGTGGAAGACCCCCGGCCTCGTCGCGGGCGATGCCTGGTCGAAGGAGCTGGAGGGCTCCAAGGACCTGATCGGCGACTGGGTCGGCAAGAAGTGCGGCAACTGGAACACCAAGACCAACAAGTGCGGCGGTCAGGGCTCCTGACACGTCCATTCAAGAAGCCTTCCAAGAGACTGGAGAGGGCGGCGGCGTTCGCCGCCTTCTCCTCACCACTCCTGCCGGGGTCGTCACGTGTCTGGCCATTTTCTTGATCGCTTTCGCGCGCTGTTCCTTTCAGTAGTGCTGATTGCTTCCTTCGCGCTGCCGGCGTTCGCTGGAACGTTCGAGGACGCGGTCGCCAAATTCGCCAATGACGAATTCTCCGACACCGAAGCGGCGATCGAAGCGGTCGCAAGCTCGGGCAATCCGCTCGCCTTTCCGATCATCTCGGCGCTGCAGGAAGAGCGGCTGTCGGCCGATCCCGAGAGCAAGAAAGTTTTCATCACGCAGGCGGATGGCAAGATCATCGATGCCGCCACCGGTGCTGCCGTCGACAAGCTGCCGGACAATGCTGCCCCCGTCCGCCTCAACAACCGCCTGCGCCGCACGGTGGAGGCTGCGCTCGGCAGCCTGACCCTGCTCTCGCCGGATCCCGCCAAGCGGGTCGCGGCCGCGCAATCCGTCTTCAAGAGCCATGACGAGAATTCGCTGTCGGTGGTCGAGGGCGCGCTCGCCAAGGAGACGGACAGGGCGGCGAAGCAGGCGTTCACCGAGGCCCGTGCGGCGATCATCCTGTTCAAGTCCGACGCCTCCGACAACGACAAGCTCGACGCCGTTTCGGTGATCAAGTCGCACGGCGACCAGGAGGCGCTGGCGCTGCTCACCAGCGCCGGCCCCGACCAGCCGCCGCTGGTGGCGCAGGCGATAACGGGCGCGATCGCCTCGATCCAGAGCAATCTGGCGATGTGGTCGGCGGTGCAGAACGCCTGGTACGGACTGTCGCTCGGCTCGGTGCTGCTGCTCGCGGCGATCGGGCTTGCCATCACCTTCGGCGTGATGGGCGTCATCAACATGGCCCATGGCGAAATGGTGATGCTGGGTGCCTACACCACGTTCGTGGTGCAGGAGGTGATCCGCTCGCGCTATCCCGGCCTGTTCGATTATTCGCTGCTGATTGCCGTGCCGCTCGCCTTCCTGGTCGCGGGCGGGATCGGCGTTTTGATCGAGCGCAGCATTATCCGATTCCTCTACGGCCGCCCGCTGGAAACGTTGCTGGCGACCTGGGGCCTGTCGCTGGTGCTGCAGCAGGCGGTGCGCACCGTGTTCGGCCCGACCAACCGCGAGGTCGGCAATCCCTCCTGGATGAGCGGGGCGTTCGAACTCGGCCAGATCACTATCACCTATAACCGGCTCTGGATCCTCTGCTTCACGCTCGCGGTCTTCGCGATCCTGCTGGCGATGCTGCGCTACACCGCGCTCGGCCTCGAAATGCGCGCGGTGACGCAGAACCGCCGCATGGCGGCCTCGATGGGTATCGCCACCTCGCGCGTCGACGCGCTGACCTTCGGCCTCGGTTCGGGGATCGCCGGCATCGCCGGCGTGGCGCTGTCGCAGATCGACAATGTCAGCCCCAATCTCGGCCAGAGCTACATCATCGACAGTTTCATGGTGGTCGTGTTCGGCGGCGTCGGCAATCTCTGGGGCACGCTGGTCGGCGCCTTCACGCTCGGCATCGCCAACAAATTCCTGGAGCCGGTCGCGGGCGCCGTGCTCGGCAAGATCGCCATCCTGGTGCTGATCATCCTGTTCATCCAGAAGCGGCCGCGCGGCCTGTTCGCGCTGAAAGGGCGGGCGGTGGAAGCATGAGCGCGCATATTCTCACCCGCTCGCTGGACCGCGCCGCGACCGCCTTCGTCCTGATCGTCGCGGCGGTCGGCATCCTGATCCCGCTGTCGAACCTCCTGCTGCCGCAGGGCTCGTTCCTGCAGGTGCCGACCTATCTGGTCGCGCTCTGGGGCAAATATGTCTGCTACGCCATCCTGGCGCTCTCGATCGATTTGATCTGGGGCTACTGCGGCATCCTTTCGCTCGGCCACGGCGCGTTCTTCGCGCTCGGCGGCTACGCCATGGGCATGTACCTGATGCGCCAGATCGGCAGCCGCGGCGTCTACGGCAATCCGATCCTGCCTGATTTCATGGTGTTCCTGAACTGGGACAAGCTGCCCTGGTACTGGTACGGCTTCGATATGTTCTGGTTCGCCGCCTTGATGGTGCTGCTGGTGCCGGGTCTGCTCGCCTTCTGCTTCGGCTGGCTCGCCTTCCGTTCCCGCGTCACCGGCGTGTATCTGTCGATCATCACCCAGGCGATGACCTATGCGTTGCTGCTGGCCTTCTTCCGCAACGATTTCGGCTTCGGCGGCAATAACGGCCTGACCGATTTCAAGGACATCCTTGGCTTCAACGTCCAGGCCGACGGCACCCGCGCTGCGTTGTTCGCGCTGAGCTGTCTGGCGCTGATCACCGGTTTCCTGATCTGCCGGGCGATCGTGACCTCGAAACTCGGCAAGGTGCTGATCGCGGTGCGCGACGCTGAAAGCCGCACCCGCTTCCTCGGCTATCGGGTGGAATCCTACAAGCTGTTCGTGTTCACGCTGTCGGCCTGCATGGCCGGCGTCGCCGGCGCGCTCTATGTGCCGCAGGTCGGCATCATCAATCCGAGCGAATTCGCGCCGGGCAACTCCATTGAAGCGGTGATCTGGGTCGCGGTCGGCGGCCGCGGCACGCTGGTGGGCGCGGCGCTCGGCGCCGTCGTCGTCAACTATGCCAAGACGTTCTTCACCTCGGGGCCGCTCGCGCCGTACTGGCTGTTCATGCTCGGCGCGCTGTTCATCCTGGTGACGCTGCTGCTGCCCAAAGGCATCGTCGGCACCTTCAATGCCTGGTGGGAGCCGTGGAAGGCGCAGCGCGTCTCGGCGAGCACGGCAAGCGCGGCGCGCGAAGACGGCATCAGCGAACCCAATCCGGCGGAGTAGGTGCAATGAACGTGATGGACACCCGCGCAACCTCCGCGATGCTGTATCTCGACGGCGTGCACGTCTCCTTCGACGGTTTCCACGCCATCAACAACCTCTCGCTCGCGCTCGAGCCGGGCGAGATGCGCGCCATCATCGGCCCGAACGGCGCCGGCAAGACCACGATGATGGACATCATCACCGGCAAGACCAAGCCGGACGAAGGCACCGTGCTGTTCGACGGCGTCACCGACCTGACCCGGCTGGATGAGACTCGCATCGCCGAGCTCGGCATCGGCCGCAAATTCCAGAAGCCGACGGTGTTCGAGAGCCAGACCGTGCAGGACAATCTGCTGCTCGCGCTCAATGTCGATCACAGCGTCAGGGGCACGCTGTTCTGGCGCGAGAGCAAGGCCGAGACCGAGCGCATCCAGAAAGTGCTGGAGACCATCCGCCTGACCGACGCGCGCAACCGGCTCGCCGGCAGCCTCAGCCACGGCCAGAAGCAGTGGCTCGAGATCGGCATGCTGCTGGCGCAGGATCCGAAACTGCTGCTGGTCGACGAGCCCGTGGCCGGAATGACCGACGTCGAGACGCACCAGACCGCGGAGCTGCTGAAGGCGATCAACAGGGATCACACCATCATGGTGGTCGAGCACGACATGACCTTCGTCCGCGAGCTCGGCGTCAAGGTGACCTGCCTGCACGAAGGCACGGTGCTGGCGGAGGGGAGCATCGATCAGGTCTCGTCGAACGAGCGGGTCGTCGAAGTGTATCTGGGGCGGTAGGCGATGCTGAAGGTCGATAACATCAATCTCTTCTACGGCGCGGCGCAGGCGCTGCGCGGCGTCTCGCTGTCGGCGGAGCCCGGCAAGGTCACCTGCGTGCTCGGGCGCAACGGCGTCGGCAAGACTTCGCTGCTTCGCGCCATGGTCGGCCAGTATCCGATCGCGTCGGGCGCGATCGAGTTCGACGGCAGCGATATCACTGCCCTGAAGCCGTATGAGCGCGCGCGGCGCGGCATCGGTTTCGTGCCGCAGGGCCGTGAGATCTTCCCGCTGCTGACAGTGGAGGAGAACCTCAAGACCGGCTTCGGACCGCTGAAGCGCGAGAACCGATTCATTCCGGACGACGTGTTCTCGCTGTTCCCGGTGCTGCAATCGATGCTCGGCCGCCGCGGCGGCGATCTCTCCGGCGGACAGCAACAGCAATTGGCGATCGGTCGGGCGCTGGTGATGCGTCCGAAACTGTTGCTGCTCGACGAGCCGACCGAGGGCATCCAGCCCTCGATCATCAAGGATATCGGCCGCGCCATCTCCTATTTGCGCAATCTCGGCAACATCGCGATCGTGCTGGTCGAGCAATATCTCGATTTCGCCTGCGAGCTCGGCGACAGCTTTGCGGTGCTGGACCGCGGCGCGGTGAAATATGCCTGCGACCGCTCCAATCTCGATCCCGCTGAAATCTCCCGCCAAATGGCGCTATAAAGACTGGCAACGGCCACCGCCGTTCGTGGGGGACGGATGCGCACCGAGAATGCACGCGCTGATGCAGCGACCTTTGCGGCCAACCGCGCCCGTGGCGCGGTGAGATTCGGCGTGCACCTCAAGGACGGCGTCACCCGCCGCGGAAGCCTGCATGAATCCGGCTCGCTGCGCGTCCGCTTTCCGTCTCCCGAGAACGAGGGGCTGTCGGCCGTGTTCGTCAATACCGCCGGTGGTGTTGCCGGCGGCGACCGCTTCGACATCGATATCGCGGCCGGTGAAGGTGCGCGGCTGACGCTGACGACAGCCGCCGCGGAGAAGGTCTATCGTGCGGCCGGGCCGGCGGCCCAGCTCAACATCGCGCTGAAGGCCGAAGCGGGCTCGCATCTTTCCTGGCTGCCGCAGGAGACCATCCTGTTCGACCGCGCCCGGATCGCACGACGGATCGACATTGATCTCGCGGAGGGCGCTTCGCTCCTGCTCTGCGAAATCGTGGTGTTCGGCCGCGCGGCCATGGGCGAGACCATGCGCCATGGCGAATTTGTCGACCGCTGGCGGATGCGTCGCGGCGGCAGGCTGGTGTTTGCCGAGACCATCCGGCTCGACGGCAATATCGGCGAGAAGCTGGCGCGGCCGGCGGTCGCCAATGGCGGCGTCGCCATCGGCACCGCGCTGATCGTGCCCGGCGATGAGGCAGTCGTGGAGCGGATACGTGAGGCGCAAGACTCCTTCGGTGGCGAAGTCGGCATCTCCTGCTGGAATGGATTTGCAATGGCGCGCTTCTGTGCCCAAGATGCGATGAGGCTGCGCGCCGACATGATGACGGTGCTCGGCCGCGCCTCTGCCATCCCGCTGCCGAGGCTGTGGCTCAACTAGATCACCCGAAACCATCAGAGTGCACGCATGAATTTGTCTCCCCGCGAAAAGGACAAGCTCCTGGTCTCGATGGCCGCCATGGTGGCGCGCCGCAGGCTCGAGCGCGGCGTCAAGCTGAACCATCCCGAGGCTATCGCGCTGATCACCGACTTCATCGTCGAGGGCGCGCGTGACGGCCGCACCGTCGCCGACCTGATGCAGGCGGGCGCACAGGTCCTGACCCGTTCGCAGGTGATGGAGGGGATTGCGGAGATGATCCACGACATCCAGGTGGAGGCGACGTTTCCGGACGGGACAAAACTCGTCACCGTGCACGAGCCGATCCGGTAACCACGTGAGCGTCATTCCGGGGCGGCCGCGTAGCGGCCGAACCCGGAATCCAGAGATTGTTGATCGAGATTCCGGGTTCTCGCTTCGCGAGCCCCGGAATGACGGAGGAAGAAACATGATCCCCGGCGAACCCTTCATCCAGGACGGCGAGATCGAGCTCAATGCCGGCCGCAAGACCGTGACGCTCACGGTTGCCAACACCGGCGACCGCCCGATCCAGGTCGGCTCGCACTACCATTTTTTCGAGACCAACCCGGCGCTCAAATTCGACCGCAAGAAGGCCCGCGGCATGCGCCTCGACATCGCAGCCGGCACAGCCGTGCGCTTCGAGCCCGGCCAGACCCGCGAGGTCCAGCTCGTCGCCCTCGCGGGCAAGCGCGTCATTTATGGCTTTCGCGGCGAGGTGAAGGGCAAGCTGTGATCCTTGGCGCCACGATCGCTGCCGCCCGGCCGCTGTCTCTTTCGCGGGACAGGAACGGAGTGCATGGCGGCGCGGTTGAGGCAAAAAAGGAGTTTTTCGCCATGCTGCAGCCAATCCGCCTCGTTTCCGAAGCCGCCGAGTTCGCTGCCCACCGCCACAACGGCATGGCCCGCAAGGGCCGCGGCAGCGAGCCCTACATCAACCACCTCGCCGAGGTCGCGAATCTGCTCGCGCTCGCGACTGACGGCGCAGACGCCGAACTCGTGGCGGCCGGCTGGCTGCACGACACCGTCGAAGACACCGACACCACGCGCGAGGAGCTGGCGCAGAAATTCAGCGAGCGTGTCGCCGCGCTCGCGGTCGAGGTGACCGACGACATGTCGCTGTCCAAGAAAAAGCGTCGGCAAAAGCAGATCGAGGACGCCCCGCACAAATCGCCTGATGCCAAGATGATCAAGATCGCCGACAAGATCAGCAATACCCGCGCGCGCATCGGGCCGAATCTGTCCAGCGACGAGTGCGAGGACCTTGCTGCTTACGTCATATGGGCGGAAAAAGTTGTCGCGGGATGCCGGGGCGTCAATCCGATACTCGATGCAGAATTCGATGAAGCCGTCAAAGCAGCGAAAAGCGTGTTTGAAGGCAAGTGAAATGGGGGGCCTGCGGTGTCCGTGAAGATCAAACGTTCCGTCTATGCCGACATGTTCGGGCCCACCACCGGCGATCGTGTGCGGCTCGCCGACACCGATCTCATCATCGAGGTGGAGAAGGATTTCACCACCTATGGCGAGGAGGTGAAGTTCGGCGGCGGCAAGGTGATCCGCGACGGCATGGGGCAGTCGCAGGTCACCAACGCGCAAGGAGCGGCGGATACGGTCATCACCAATGCGCTGATCGTCGATCACTGGGGGATCGTGAAGGCGGACGTCGCGATCAAGGAGGGCATGATCTCGGCGATCGGCAAGGCCGGCAATCCCGACATCCAGCCCAATGTGGACATCATCATCGGCCCCGGCACCGACGTGATCGCCGGCGAAGGCAAGATCCTCACCGCAGGCGGCTTCGACAGCCACATCCATTTCATCTGCCCGCAGCAGATCGAGCACGCGCTGATGTCCGGCGTCACCTCGATGTTAGGCGGCGGCACTGGCCCCTCGCACGGCACCTTTGCGACGACCTGCACGCCGGGGCCATGGCACATGGGTCGGATGATCCAGTCGTTCGATGCATTCCCGGTCAATCTCGGCATTTCCGGCAAGGGCAATGCCTCGCGTCCGGCGGCGCTGGTCGAGATGATCAAGGGTGGAGCCTGTGCGCTGAAGCTGCATGAGGACTGGGGCACGACGCCGGCGGCGATCGACAACTGCCTTGCGGTCGCCGACGATCATGACGTCCAGGTGATGATCCACACCGACACGCTGAACGAATCCGGCTTTGTCGAGGACACCGTAAAGGCGTTCAAGGGCCGCACCATCCACGCCTTCCACACCGAGGGCGCAGGCGGCGGCCACGCCCCCGACATCATCAAGATCGCGGGCCTGAAGAACGTGCTGCCGTCCTCGACCACCCCGACGCGGCCGTTCACGCGCAACACCATCGACGAGCATCTGGACATGCTGATGGTGTGCCACCATCTCGATCCCTCGATCGCCGAAGATCTTGCGTTTGCCGAAAGCCGCATCCGGAAAGAAACGATCGCAGCCGAGGACATTCTGCACGACCTCGGTGCGCTCTCGATGATGTCCTCGGATTCGCAAGCCATGGGGCGGCTGGGGGAGGTCATCATCCGCACCTGGCAGACCGCGGACAAGATGAAGAAGCAGCGCGGCTCGCTGCCGCAAGAGAAGGGCAACAACGACAATTTCCGCGTCAAGCGCTACATCGCCAAATACACCATCAATCCCGCCATCGCGCATGGCGTCTCAAAGCTGATCGGCTCGGTGGAGAAGGGCAAGCTCGCCGATCTCGTGCTGTGGTCGCCAGCCTTCTTTGGCGCCAAGCCGGACCTGATCATCAAGGGCGGCTCGATCGTGGCCGCCCCGATGGGCGATCCCAACGCCTCGATCCCGACCCCGCAGCCGGTGCACTACCAGCCGATGTTTGCGGCCTACGGAAAATCGCTCACCGCATCCTCGGTGGTCTTCACGTCCAAGGCGGCGGTCGCCGGCGGGCTGGCGCGGAAGCTTGGTATCAGCAAAAAGCTCTATGCGGTCCAGAATACCCGCGGCAAGATCTCCAAGAAGAGCATGATCCACAATGACGCGACCCCGAAGATCGAGGTCGATCCGGAGACCTACGAGGTGCGCGCCGACGGCGAGCTTCTGACCTGCGCGCCGGCGGAGGTGCTGCCGCTGGCGCAGCGCTATTTCATGTTCTAAAACCTCCCCAGGCAAATATGCCCAGAACCAAAACCGGGAGGAAATTCCGTGATTTACGTCGTTGCCACGCTGACCGTGAAACCTGAAACGCGCGCCGAATTCATTGCGGCCGCCACCGCCTGCATCAAGGAGACGCGGAAGGAGCCCGGCAATATCGCCTATGACCTGCACGAGAGCGTCACCGATCCGACCAAGATGGTGTTCGTCGAGCAGTGGGAAAATGCCGAGGCGCTGGTGCCGCACCGCACCGCCGAGCACATGAAGACCTTCGGCAGGGTTGCGGTGAAGTGCTTCTCGGCGCCGCCGAAGATCGAGGTCATCACACCCGAGAAGGTCGAAGTCCGCTAGAGCATGATCCGGAAAAGTGGGAACCGGTTTTCCGAAGAGATCATGGTCGAACTAAGAGAGAGCAGCCCCGCATGATCCGCGCGACGTCCGTCAAGCCGCAGCATCGCTGGAACGAGCAGCCGGCCGATACCGTCGTGCTCGATTTCGACGACCGCCACCGCCGGCGGATGGCGATGACGGGCACGCGCGGATTGGAATTCCTGCTCGATCTCGAGAACGCAACAGCGCTGCGCGGCGGCGACGCGCTGGTGCTGGAGGATGGGCGGCTGATCGAGGTGGTCGCCGCGCCCGAGCCGCTGCTGGAGATCCGCGGCGCCGACCCGCACCATCTGATCCGCGTCGCCTGGCACCTCGGCAACCGCCATCTGCCGACACAGATCATGAAGAAGGGCCTGCGTATCCGCCGCGATCACGTCATCGAGGCGATGGTGAAAGGATTGGGTGCGCGCGTGATCGAGATCGAGGCGCCGTTCGATCCCGAAGGCGGCGCCTATGCCGGCCATGCCCATGAAGGCGAGGCGGCCGCGCATCACCACACCGGCCATGACCATGCGCATGATCACGGCCACAGTCATGATGATCATCACCATCATGGCGATCACCATCACCATGACGAGCATTGCGACCACGATCATCACCACCATCACGACCATTCCCATGCTCATGACCACAAATGAGCCGCCGCGAGGCGAGGCGTGGGGCGGGATGACGGAGAGCGAGGCCGCCTCGCTCTACCGCCTGATGACCTGGCTGTCGCCGTCCTTCCCGGTCGGGGCCTTCTCCTATTCCAGCGGCATCGAATGGGCGGTGGAGGCAGGCGACATCAGGGATGCCGCCTCGCTGCGCGATTGGCTCGCCGCAATGCTCAGTGAGGGCAGCGGCTTCTGCGACGGCGTGTTCCTCGTCCAGACGCACCAGGCCACAGTGGCGCGCGACCTTGCAAGATTGCGCGAGATCGCCGAGCTTGCCGCCGCCTTCGTGCCGTCGCGCGAGCGCCAGCTCGAGACCACGACGCAGGGCCGCGCCTTCATCGACACCGCGCGCGCCGCCTGGCCTTCGCCCGGGCTCGACGAGATGATGGCCGCCTGCGTGGGCGCCATCGTCTATCCCGTCGCGGTCGGGCTCGTCAGCGCCGCGCATGACATTCCGCTTCCGCCGGTGCTGCACGCGTTCTTCCATGCGGTGGTCTCGAACTGGATCTCCGCCGGCGCCCGCCTGGTCCCGCTCGGCCAGACCGACAGCCAGCGACTGCTCGCCGCTCTCGAGCCCGTGGTCAGCGCGACCGCAGCGCGCTCGGCTGCCGCTTCGCTGGATGAGCTCGGCAGCGCTACCTTCCGCGCCGATCTCGCAAGCCTGCGCCACGAGACGCAATATACGAGGCTGTTCCGGTCATGACGGGCTTTCTCGTCCCCATGTTCCGCCGTCATTGCGAGCGGAGCGAAGCAATCCATCGCGCCGCTTGCTGAGGCATGGATTGCTTCGCTACGCTCGCAATGACGGGGAGAGGGCAACGCCTCGTTCGTTCTTGTGAAGGGAGGCGGCTAGCTCGCCTTATCGAGAGATCACGCGGTATGGGTCCCGGCCTTCGCCGGGACGACGATCAAGAGGATTGGCTCACATGACATCTTCTCACGGCCCGCTTCGCGTCGGTGTCGGTGGTCCGGTCGGATCCGGCAAGACCGCGCTGATGGACTTGCTCTGCAAATCGATGCGCGAACGTTACGACATCGCGGCGATCACCAACGACATCTACACCAAATGGGATGCCGAGTTCCTGGTGCGTTCAGGCTCGCTGACGCCGGACCGCATCGCCGGCGTCGAGACGGGCGGCTGTCCACACACCGCGATCCGCGAGGACGCCTCGATGAATCTCGCCGCGGTCGCCGACATGCGCGCCAAATTCCCGGGCCTCGATCTCGTGCTGATCGAGTCCGGCGGCGACAACCTGGCCGCAACTTTTTCGCCCGAGCTTGCCGACCTCACCATCTACGTCATCGACGTCGCCGCCGGCGACAAGATCCCGTCCAAGGGCGGCCCCGGCATCACCCGCTCGGACCTGCTCGTGATCAACAAGATCGACCTCGCGCCGTATGTCGGCGCGTCGCTTGAGAAGATGGAGACCGATGCGAAGCGGATGCGCGGTGAGCGTCCCTTCGTCATGACCAACCTCAAGAAGAGCGACGGGCTGGACCGCATCATTGCCTTCATCGAGGCCAAAGGCGGCCTGCGCCCGCAAGCCTCTGCGAAGGCCAAGGCGCGAGCCAAGGCAGGCTGAACGATTTGTTAATATGATATCCGGTTCGTTAATATTCTGACAGCGGCCAAACGCAACGTCCTGTCGCCCCGGTCGACCCGGGTGCGCTACTCGCAGGCGGGTGCGACGAAATATTCCATGCCGCAATGGGAACAAAATCCAGCCACTCCCATTAGCCAACTCTGACGCTGCTCTCGCCCGCCGGCGCCAGCCGTCGTTCACGTTAATTACGGCCTTCCGTTGCGTACCGATGATCTCCACTCCATATTTCGCCGCGGTTGGCGTTCACCTCGTTTCCAATCGTTGCCGCGCCTGCAGACGTCAGATGTTTGCTGTTCATCTTCGCCAACCCGCCGTCTCCGAGTAACAGCGTGGTCCGGCTGGGTTTTATTATCGCCTTCATTGCTCTGATCGGGGTGCTGCTCTCCGGTCTCGCGGCCTATCGCGTGCACGAGCAGGAGCTGACGCTCGACGGCATTGCGCTGGCGCGGGCGATCGACGTCCATGCCAGCCTGGTGCAGGACCGGCTTACCGAGCGCGAATTGCTTGCCCGTGTCTCCTCTGGCCTGTTTCGCGCGCCGTCGGTGGTGAAGGCCGACATGCTGCAGCCGCTGCGCTCCTCGATCTATGCCTTCAAGACCGACTTCGTGGTGGCGGCCTGGATCGCACGACTTAGGCCCGATGAGCTCAATGCGGCACAGCAGGAATTGAAAAAGGCCGGCTTCCCCAATCCGAACATCCGCGATTTCGACGACCAGCCGCTCGACATCAACGCGATCGACAAGCCCATCAACGTGTTGATGGACCTGGAGCCGCGGACGCCGGAGACCATCCTGCTGCCGGGCCGCAGCTTCGACCATCATTCCGTGATCGGACCGATGCTGGCGCAGGCGATGGCGGACGGCAAGCCGGTGGCCTCGGATCCGATCCCGCTGTTGCGCCAGGACGGGCCGATCGGGGTCGCGCTCGCCGCGCCGGTGTTTCAGCAGGGGGCCTCCGAGCCCGCGGGCTTCGTCACATTTTCGTATGAGCTCGGGCCGTTGATGCTGACGAATGACGATTTGTCGCTGTTCTCGGTGGTGCTGAAGGACCCCCGCGATTCCAACGATGAGCTGGTCGCCAACGACCAGGGCGTCATCACCTCGCGCGCGGTGCGGCCGGATGGGCCGGCGCCCTCGATGGTGCGGACGGTGACGTTCGGCGGCCGCGACTGGTCGCTCGCCTATTACGCCAAGACCTCCGCCGCCGCGCGTGCGAACCAGACCGCGGCGATCGTGGCCGCGATCGGCCTGGCGCTGACCGGCATCGTCTGTGGCCTGTTCGGCTACGTCGCCTACAACAACCTTCGGCTCAGCCGCGAGATCGAGGTGAGGATCGGGTTCGAGCGGCGGCTGACCGCCGTGATCGACGAGCTCAACCACCGCGTCAAGAATATCCTGGCCGTGATCCAGTCGATCGTCACCCGCACGCTGCGCCATGGCTCGGACATCGATGCTGCCCGCGATCTTCTGATCGGCCGCATCCATGCGATGTCGAACGTGGTCACGCTGCTCAGCGAGAGCCAGTGGCAGGGCGTGAAGCTGAAGGGATTGTTCGAGGCCCGCGCGATCCCGCATGCCGAGCGCATCGCGATCTCTGGGCCCGACATCGCGGTCTCAGCGCGCGCCGCGCAATCGCTGTCGCTGTTGTTCTTCGAGCTGGCGTCGCATTCCGACGAGGGCTTGTCCCTGGTCGGCAAGCATCCGCACATCGTCGCGAACTGGGAAGTGAACGGCAAGGTGCCGGAAGCGATCTTTCATTTCCGCTGGGAGGAGTTCAACACCAGCGAAGCCACCCGCCGCCCCGATTCCGATTTCGGCCTGATCCTGCTCGACCGCGTCGCGCCCGAAGCGCTCGGTGGCACGGCCAAGCGCTACTTCACCGACATCAGCTACGTCTACGAGCTGACCGCGCCGATGGAAACCGTCGTCGACATGAACGAGCGCGACCGCACCGAGAAGTTTTCAGCGCCCGTCAGACCGGCGCGCTGAACCCGCAATGATGGACGGGTGGGTATCGTGTTAGTGGCGCAGCGCGAGCAAAGCGCGTCTGTCGCGTCGCGCCCACTATCCGCGGTCGGTGCAAGAGAAGTTGGGCACGCTTCGCTTTCCCACCCTGCACACCGCTCTCGCCGTCATTGCCGGGCTTGACCCGGCAATCCATCATTCCTCAGAAAATCTCTTTTCCGGGATGGATGCGCGGGTCGAGCCCGCGCATGACGGTCAAGAGTTGGCGAGCATCAGCCGCCATTGCCGCCGATCACGGCGCGCACGGTGTCATCAGGGCCGAAATCTTCCGCGCCTTCGACATAGAGCAATGCGCTCAGTTTCGATCGTGCGCGGTTGACGCGGCTCTTGATGGTGCCGACGGCGCAGCCGCAGATCGCAGCAGCGTCCTCGTACGAGAAGCCGGAAGCGCCGACCAGGATCAGGGCTTCACGCTGGTCTTGCGGCAGCTTGTCGAGCGCTGCGCGAAACTCCTCGAACTCCAGATGCGCATTCTGCGCAGGCTGGGTCTTCAGCGTCTTGGCATAGTTGCCCTCGGCATCCTCAACCTCCCGCCGCCGCTTGCGATAGTCGGAGCGAAACAGGTTACGCAGGATGGTGAACAGCCAGGCCGGCAGGTTCGAACCGGGCTGGAAAGAATCGATGTTGGCGATTGCGCGCAACAAGGTCTCCTGCACCAGATCGTCGGCGCGGTCGCCATTGCCGGAAAGCGAAATCGCGAACGCGCGTAGGCTTGGCACCGACGCCAAAATGTCGTCGCGAAGTTGGTCGGTGAGAGGCATCAGTCCCTCCCGTCATTTTTTGCTGCTTGCTGCTCGTCAGTTTCGGCCAAATGCTTGGCGGCCTCCGCAGGATCATCGAGCTTGCGGATAAGCTCCGCAAAGCGGTCCGGCACCCCCTGCCGCACCACGTCATCGTACATGGCGCGAAGCTGGTGGCCGATTCTCGATTGGATCTCAGCGTTGAGACCGCCCTGCTTCTTGGTTTCCTTCATGATCTGATCCACATTTCCCCGAGAGGTTAAGTCCCTGTGTTTCAAGCAGTTTCCTCGAAATTTCGGTCTTGGCCGCGTTTGCTGTCGGTCGTACGCTAATTCGAAGTTCGACGGAAAGTTCCGAGCGTCCGGAACTTTTTGTGGAACTTTATCCGCGCTCAGGCGTAGTCCGGCGTAACACCCCCGGGGAGGCGGGTCGCTCCACGGACGGATGTGCCGACCCGACAGATGAAGGCGTTTCAGGCAGTTGCCTCAAACACAAGGATGGAGTGGGAATGTCCCGATCGCAGCTCGTTGCTGAACACTTGCCATTGTTGCGGCGCTACGCCCGCGCGCTGACCGGAAACCAGGCGTCGGGCGACGCCTATGTCGCGGCCATGCTTGAGGCCCTGCTTCAGGACCCCTCGCTTCTGGACGAAACGCACGGGCCGCGTGCCGGCCTGTTCCGGCTGTTCACACAAATCTGGAATTCGGTCTCCATCAACGACAATGCCGACGTGGCAACGTTGGCGTTGCCGCCGGAGCGCCGGCTTTCCAACATCACGCCGCTGCCGCGGCAGGCCTTCCTCCTGCTGTCGCTGGAGGGCTTCTCGGAAGAGGAGGTGGCCTACATCCTCGACACCGACATCGCCGAGACGCGGAAGCTCACGGACGTCGCCGGCCGCGAGATGGCGGCCGAGATTGCGACTGATGTCCTGATCATCGAGGACGAGACCTTCATCGCGATGGATCTGGAAAGCCTCGTGCGAAATCTCGGCCATAACGTGATCGGCGTCGCCCGCACCCATTCGGATGCGGTGGCGCTCGCCAAGAACAAGAAGCCCGGCCTGATCCTCGCCGACATCCAGCTCGCCGACGGCTCGTCGGGCCTGGACGCGGTCAATGAGCTCTTGCGCGTGTTCGAGGTGCCGGTGGTGTTCATCACCGCCTATCCCGAACGCTTCCTGACCGGCGAGCGCCCGGAGCCGGCGTTCCTGATCTCAAAGCCGTTCCAGCCCGCGATGGTCTCGGCGGTCGCGAGCCAGGCGCTGTTCTTCCAGCGGAATTCGCGTAACCGCGCGCCGCGCGCCGCATCGGCGTAAAGCGAGTGCAGAGTTAGATCGACCGATCCGGCGCGCCGTAGGGCGCGCCGTTTTTTTTCGGGTCAGGTATTCGCCTTTCATGTGAACCCTGCCCCGGATGAGGTGGAACCGCCGCTTCGTAGCTGTTAAGCGAAAGCATGGACGCTGTGCGGCGCGACCGACAAATCGGCTTTCTCTGCCTCGCCGTGACAGCGGCCGGATGGGCAATCAACTGGCCGCTCATCAAGCTGCTGCTGCAGCAATGGCCGCCACTGTTCGCCCGAGGTCTTGCGGGCGTCTGCGCCTCGCTCATCCTTGGTCTCATCGCCTTTGCCGGCGGGCAATCGCTCAGGATTCCGCGCGAAGCCGTGCCCCGGCTGTTGTTCGCGTCCTTCACCAATGTGTTCGCCTGGATGGGGTTTGGTACCATCGCCATGAAATTCGTCACCGTCGGCGAGGGCGCGCTGATCATCTACACGATGCCGATCTGGGCCATGTTGTTCGCCTGGCCGTTCCTGCAGCAGCGACCGACCATCCGAGATATCGCCGCGCTCGTGCTGGGCGTGGCCGGCGTCGCCCTGCTTCTTGGCGCCAATGGTTACGCCTTCGATCGCGGCAAGCTGATCGGGATCGCGCTTTCCCTGTCCTGCGCAATCCTGTTCGCACTCGGCAATGTCCTCAACCGCAAGCCGCTGCCGATGCCTCCGCTCGCGGTCGTCGCCTGGCAGGTCGGTCTTGGGTGCCTTGCGATGCTGATCCTCGGCATCCTGTTCGAGCGCCCGAACTATGCGGCGATATCGCCGGGCGGAATTGCCTCCTTTGCCTACATGACGCTGGTGCCAATGGGCGTGTGCTATCTCACCTGGTTCGAGACCCTGCGCCGCTTGCCGCCGGTCTCGGCTTCGACCGGCATGCTGCTCGTCCCCGTGCTTGCCGTGGTCGCGGCGGCCGCAATTCTCGGCGAGCCGCTGGGCATGAGGGAAATCGCCGCCATGGCGCTGACGCTTGGTGGTGTGACACTGGCGCTGCAGAAGACCTGACGACAGCCGTGTCGCGCAAGAAGGCGTCGGGGAAAGCCCTGATCCGGGCGGGACCAGGGCTTTACCGCGCCTCAGCTCACGCTGCCTCCGCGACTTCGTCCTGCTCGGCTTCGAGGTTAATGACGGATGTCGCGAGCTCCGTCAGCGTATGATCGGTCGCCTCTTCCTCCTCGAGCGTCGCCTGCAGGAGCTTTGCCGCATCCGGCATGCCGAGCTCCTCCGCCCAGGTGCGAAGCGTCCCGTAACGCGAGATCTCATAGTGCTCGACCGCCTGGGCTGCCGCCAGCAGTCCGGCATCGAGTGCCGGCATCCCCTTGAATTCCCGCATGATCTCGGCGCCCTCGTCGGCGATGCCGTTGATCGCGTCGCAAGTCTTGCCGCGGGCCGGCTTGCCGATCATGCGGAATACCTGGTCCAGCCGCTTCACCTGGCCCTGGGTCTCGCGCAGATGCTTGTTGAAGGCGTTGGCCAAATCCTTGGATTGCGCGGCCTTGGCCATCTTCGGCAGGGTCTTGATGATCTTGTTCTCGGCGAAATAGATGTCCTTGAGCGTCTCGTGGAAAAGATCGCTCAGCTTCTTCTGCGGTGGGCGTGTCCGCCGTGACGTCGCTCGTTTTTTCTTTGCTCGCTTGGCCATGGGTCCTCCCGTGTAGGCATGCATCTGAAGGACGCGATGTGTCGTCCTCCTCCGCCCGACCAACCTGCCGTGAGATTGAAGGTTCCTCGAAGGTGCGGGCGTGGCGAGCCGATTGTTATCGCAGACGTCTGCTCTGATCGGGCCACGCGACGTGCTCGGCACGCGCGACGACATCAGCACTCCGGTGCCCACCGAAAACGAGGGACACCGTGCAGCACCAGGCGGCGGACGCGGCGTCTGCGCAGGCTGCGGGACGAAAAAGTAGAGCGCGACCGGCATCACCACGGTCGCGCCCTACGTCGCCGGTCAATGGGGCAGGGGGAATAACCGGCTGCCACAACGACGCGGAGCGCGAAAAAACGTTCCGACGTTTCGAAAATAATTTTGAACACGGTTAAGTGATCCGCAGACATACGAACTGAGGCCGTTTCGTTCGAGTTGTGTTCGTGATCGCCAATGGGGCGAGGGATGAATCGCCATGTCACAGATATTGAAGGGAATTTTAGGTACGCTCGCCGTTTCTTTGACGTTCGGCGCAGTGCAGTTTGCCTCCGGGCATGACCTTGTCGGAGGCCAAAGCATCATCACCCCCACCAAGGCGGAGCACGACGTCAACCGTACCGCGAAGGCGGACCGAGCGGCAGTTCCGGCGGCCGGCGTCAGAACCGAAACCGTCTCGCTGAAGCTCGACAGCCTGGCCGAGACCTCGGTCGTCATACGCGTTCCGGTCGTCAGGGACGAAGCGCGCAGCCGCCCGAAGCCGCCGGAAATGACCAAGTCCGGCGAGCGGAGGATGACCGCCTGCGAGCCGGTGGTGAGCGTGCTGACGGAAGTGGCAAAGCGCCTGCAGCCCGGCCGCTGCATCACCTGAGCTGATCCTCCTTGTACGCAATTCCGCGGCGCGCCTCCTGGCGCGCTTCGCGCCTGCCATAGTCGGCTGCACGAATTAGCCTCGCGATTCCAATGTGGTTTGACCTGGTCCCGCGGCTGCGGGATCACTCGTCCGGTGGCGTATTGTTCGCCGCGCTCCGGCTCGCCATCAGTCCCAGCGCCAGCCCGCCGACCGCCAAAATCGGGACCAGCCGTTTCACGCCGATGGCGCGGACGAGCTGCAGGCCGGTTGCGATCATCGCGGGATTGCTGAGCAGGGATTGGCGTGCGGCCCGCGCCATCTCCTCGGCGCGCAGCCGCATCTGCCGCTTGCGCGCGACATACATGCCGGCGGCGATCAGCGCCACGACCACGAAGATGGCGGCGCAGGCAAGGCACGCCCATATCGGTCCATAGTTCTGCTGCACCCAGACAAAGAATGCCGCACACAGGAAGGCGAGCGCGATGAGCGCGGTCACGGCCATCACGAGCGCAAGCGACGTCAGCCGCATGGCATTGCCGGCCTGCTCTCTGACGTCATGAACCAGTCGCTGCAGCATGGGGTTCCTGCCGGCCCTACCTTCGCCAGACCATGCCGAGCAGGAAGCCGAGGCCGAGCGCCAGGCCGACGGTCGCCAGCGGCCGCTGGGTGATGACGTCCTCCAGCGTCTCCTCGACCGAGGAGTACGCGTCCTGCGCGGCGTCCATCATGGCGCTGCCGCGCTCCGAAACGTCGTCGACTGCGGATTCGGCGCGGTCGCGCGCCTGGTCGTAGCCGCGGCGCGCCTGCTTGCGCGCGTTGCCGGCAAACGAATTGAGCGCCTCGGTGATCTGGTCTGTCAGCGCTGCGATGTCGTCCTTCACGGCGGCGACATCCTTCTGCAGGCGGTCATAAGTGGCTTTGTCTGTCATGTTCTTCAATCCGAAATCGCTTGTCGCCGCCATCGAAGGGCTCCCGACTCAATGTTGCTGCTTGGCAAAACGCCGCGTCAGGAGCGAAGTTCCCGAGGCGAATTCGGTTCACTCCTCCGGCAGATGCGGCGAATCGACTGGCATCAGATGCTCCTTGAGGATCAACGCGACGATCAAAAGCGGCGAGGCCAGGAATGCGCCCATCGGGCCCCACAGCCAGGTCCAGAACGCCAGCACGATGAAAACTGCGAGCGCATTCAGGGCAAGTCTCCGGCCGACGATGGTCGGGGTGATGAAATGCCCTTCGAGGAAAGTCAGCACGGCGAAGCAGGCCGGCGCGACCAAGCCGGCGCTGATGGTCGGGAAGCTGACGAGACCGACCAGCACCAGCACCACGAACATCGCCACCGGCCCGATGATCGGGATGAAGTTCAGCGTGGCGGCGAGCGCGCCGAGGCCGGCCGGGCTGGGCATGCCGGTGACGGCACAGATCAGCCCGGTCCCGATCCCGACGCCGATATTGATCATGGTCACCATCAGCAGGTAGTTGCCGAGATGCTCCTCGATCTCGTTGACGATCCGCAAGGTGCGGAGCCGCGAGTCGCGGTCGCCGAAGGCCATGACCAGCACCCGCCGCAGATCCTTCCAGCTTGCGATGAACAGGATCAGCGTGGCGACGAACAGCAGGAATTCGGCAAAAGTCGGCGACAGGAATTCCAGCGTCGGCTGCACCCATTCGATCTTCGGCAATTGCAACGGAGCAAGCGTCTCCGAGCCGCCGACCATGCTCTGCAATTCCTGCCACAGCGCGAGCGGCCGGTCGAAGATGTGCATCTTTTCCTTCAGCCGAACTGCGAGCTCCGGCAGCCGCGCGCTCCATTCGATCGCCGGCGAGGAGATGAGCCCGATAATGAAGGTGGCGGCCGTACTGACCGCGGCCACGATCAGCACCGCGCCGACCGGGCGCGGCACGCGATAGCGCTCCAGGAAGCTTGCCGCCGGCGACAGCATGGTGCCGACGATGAAGGCCATCGTGATCGGCAGGAAGAATGCCTTGGCCAGGTAAAGCACCGTGACGATGGCGATGACCAGGAGCCCGACCAGCGACAGGGCGACGAGCTCGGTGCGGCGAATGACCGGCGGCAGCTCGGCGTGGCCGTTGGGGACGGGCGTGCCTTCGGCGCCATTGGGCAGGAGACGCTCACTGGGAAGGACACGCACGCTGGTTCTTCTCCTCGCGACGGGCGCATTCAAGGCGACGCACGGCGGTAGGCGCGTCCCATGACCGGAAATTCTTGAGGGCCAACTCCCGGTCTGCTGGCGGGTTCCATCGCGCGATCGTGAGCGTTTGTGTTCTTGACTGATGCGGTCGTGCCACGCCGACGCCGGAACCGCGAAGCTGTAGCGCGCGTTTGTTCAGGCACAGCATCAGCGTGATGCGTATCCAATGGGGCAGCACATGACACCGTCATCCGCCTTATTCCGCCGATCGTCGCGCGCGGCGAACGCGCTTGTCTTCGCCACCGGCCTGCTGGTGATCCCAATCGTTCTCTCCACCCCGGCAGGTGCCCAATCGCTAGGCTACGCTTCCACCCAGCAGAGCGCTTTTCCGTCCGACGAGGCATTGACGCCCGAGGCGAGGGATGCGGAGGCGGGCGTGCTGCCGGAGCGCCTGCGTCGCACGGTGGTGCCGTTCGCGACCAGCGAAGCGGCGGGCACGATCATCATCGATACCGGCAACACCGCACTGTACTACGTGCTTGGGCAGGGCCGGGCGATCCGCTACGGCGTCGGCGTCGGCCGCCAGGGTTTCACCTGGTCGGGCGTCGAGACCATCACCCGCAAGGCGGAATGGCCGGATTGGTATCCGCCGGCCGAGATGATCAAGCGCCAGCCCTATCTGCCGCGTTTCATCGCCGGCGGTCCCGGCAATCCGCTCGGCGCGCGCGCGATGTATCTGGGCTCGAGCCAATACCGCATCCACGGCACCAACGATCCCTCGACCATCGGCAAGTTCGTCTCTTCCGGCTGCATCCGGTTGACCAATGAGGACGTCACTGATCTCTTTGGTCGCGTCAATGTCGGCACCAAGGTCGTCGTGCTGCCCAAGAACACGCCGGTGAATGCGCCGGTGCTCGCCCGCGGTTCGGATAGCAGGACCACGATCAGCGTGCGCCCGGCGCCGGCGCGTCCGCAAGCCCCGGCGGCGACCACGCTGCCGCCGGGCCAGCAGGCGATGCGACTGAACGTGTCGTCGGTGAATTGAGGCGAAGATGGCCCTGATCCCGCACAGGCGATGGGTGTTCGGCGCGACGGCGCTTCTCCTCGCTGTTGCCGCGCCCGCGGCGCAGGCGCAGGATTTTTTCTCGCTGCTGTTCGGCGGCTTCGGCCGGCCTCCGATGATCCGGGCGCCGTTCGATGACGGCCCGCCCGTCATGCAGCGAGTCGAGCGCCCGCGCGCCCATAGCGGCGGTCAGGCCTATGGCGGCGGCCAGGCGTTTTGCGTGCGCACCTGCGACGGCCGTTACTTCCCGCTCGCGGGCTCCGACAAAGCCAGTCGCGCGCAGAGCTGCAATAATTTCTGTCCGGCGAGCGAGACCAGGCTGGTCTATGGCAGCAGCATCGACGACGCCGAGACGGAGGACGGAGAGGCGTATTCAGAACTGCCGAATGCGTTCCGTTTCCGAAACGAGATCGTGGCGGGTTGCACCTGCAACGGCAGGGATCCCGGCGGACTGGCGCAGGTCAAGATCGAGGACGATCCCACCCTGCGGAAGGGCGACATTGTTGCCAGTGAGAATGGGCTGATGGTCGCGGGTCGCCCCGACAGACGCGGCGCCTCGCTGCAGTTCTCGCCCGCCCCCGACCGCATCCGCGCCAAGTATCAGCGCGTGCCGGTGATGGCGCGGGAGTAAGGGTTAGGCGGCGCGGATCTTGCCGAGGAAATCGGTGACCTGGTCGCCCAGTTCACGGCTCTGCGTTTCCAGCGTCTCCGAGGCGAGGCGAACGTCGTCAGCGGCGGCGGCCGCGGTATCCGCATCGGCCTTCACGCCGGTGATGTTCTCGGACACGTTCTTGGTGCCCTGCGCGGCGAATTGCGTGCTGCGCGTGATCTCCTGGGTCGCGGCGCCCTGCTCCTGAACGGCGGCGGCAATCGCGGTCGCCACTTCGTTGACCTCGCCGATGATGCTGCCGATACCCTTGATGGCGTCGATGGCTTCGCCTGCGACCTTCTGGATGTCGGCGATCTGATCGGAAATCTCTTCCGTCGCCTTCGCGGTCTGGCTCGCCAGCGACTTGACCTCGGAGGCGACCACAGCGAAGCCGCGTCCGGCCTCGCCGGCGCGGGCGGCCTCGATGGTGGCGTTCAGCGCCAGCAGGTTGGTCTGCGCCGCGATGGTGTTGATGAGGCCGACGACCTCGCCGATGCGGCCCGCGGATTTCGCAAGTCCCTGCACGGTGCCGTCGGTGTTGCGGGCCTCGTTGACGGCGCGGCTGGCGATGCCGGCGGCATGCGCCGCCTGCTGGCTGATGTCGTTGATCGAGGCGCTCAATTCCTCGGACGCTGCGGCCACCGTCTCCACGCTCATCGAGGCCTCGCCCGACGCCTTTTCGGCGACCTCGACCCGTTCATTGGTCTGGCGCGACACGGCCGAGAGGTTGGCGGACGTCGCCCGCATCTTGCCGGAGGCATCGCCGAGATGCTCCAGCGTCTGGCGCACCAGAGCTTCGAACTCGCCGACATGGTTCTCGATCGCCTGCTGGCGGGCGGTCGCGCCAGCGTTGTGCTCGCGCTCCTGCGCTTCGATGCGAAGCTTGTCCTTGGCCTGCTGCTTGAAGGTTTCGAGCGCGCCGGCAAGCGCGCCGATCTCGTCCTTGCGCCCGGCACAGCCGCTATCGACATCGAGATCGCCGGAAGCGACCTTCAGCATGGCATCGCGCATGTTGTGCAGCGGCGCGATGACACGGCGACCGATCGCGATCATGGCGCCGACCGTCAGCGCGACCGCGCCGGCAAGCAGCGCAAGCTGTATGATCAGCGAGCGCTGCGCCAGCCCATGCTGAGTCGCGGCGTGGTCCTTGGCGGCATCGAACGCCGCTTCCGCGACCGCCACTGCGGTCCCCATCCGGCTCACGGTGACCGGGCTCCACTGGTTCGCGGTCAACTCGGGCTTCTCGCCATTGGCCAGCGTCGTCATCAAGCGGTCGCGCAGACTTTGATATTCGGGGTCGAAATAGGCGGTCTTGGCGGCGGGGATCGCGGCCGCGAGCTTCGGCGGCAATCGCATGCCGGAGGTTGCCACCTCGAGCGCCTTCCAAGCGGCATCGATGCCACCGACGAATTTGGTATAGCTATGGCGGGCTTCCGGCGTGACACGGCCGGCAGCCAGCGCGTTCGACACCAGCAGCGAGGCTTCGCCGGCGGTGTTGCGCAGCAGCCAGGCGGTGTGCTTGATGGTGAGCAACTGGTCGATCACCGCGTCCTGGTGATTGACGTCGGCGGCGAGCGTTCCCGACAATTTGTCGAGTACGTCGAGCAGCGCCTGGGTCGTTGCCAGATACTCCTTCGCCAGTTCGGCACGGCGCGCCTCCTTCGGCTTGGCCATCTCCTGCCAGAATTCCTTCTGCTGGGCTGCCAGCAGCGAGAACAGCCTTTCGAACTCCGGCACCAAGGTCTGCTGGGCAAAGTCCATGGTCTTGAGCTGGGCGAGCCCGTTCGTCATCGCCGGCATTTCGGTATCACGGAGATCGCGCAGGTATTTCTCGATCTCGGCGTCCATGGGAGCCGCACCGGTCAGAAGGCGGTTGGTGGAGGCACGATCGGTCCGCAGGTTATGCATCGCCTTGAAGAGGTTGGCCGAGGCATCGGCGATCACCGAAATCCGGCTCGCCACCTGCAGCCGCCCCCAGCTATCCCACGCGTTCAGCAAGAAGCCGACGACGACGCAGAATGCCGTGGCTAGAATGACGATCTTCAGCAACGCGGATACGGAAAGGCGATTCAGCATGTGGCTTCCCCCAAAGCTGTCGCCATTTGGAACAACAACGGTAAAAACTTCCGGAAATGCTGTCGCCGTATATCTACGGGTGGCGTTGCAGCAACCGAGCTTTCGCAAGCAAACTCGGTTCCGCACCAGGAACTACGCGGCCTCCCAGTCGTTAGGAAAACATTAACACGCCGTTCACGACGTTCCTGGGGGCCGCATGCTCGTCAGCATACTCATCACGTTTCTGGTCGTTATCCTCGTCCTCTATCTGATCAACCTGCTGCCGCTCGACGGCCGCGCCAAGCAGATCGCGCGTGTCGTCGTGATCATCCTTGGCGTGATTTCGCTGTTGAAATACATCGCGGTGTTCTAAGCCTCTTCAAACGAAAGCCCGCCGTCCAGCCGGCTTGTTCGGGGGAGAGCCTATCGCAGGCTTCGGAACCAGTCGTCCACGTCCTTGCGGATCTGGTCCTTGGCGAAGCCGTAACGCTGCTGCAGCTTGCCTTCGAGCTGCTCGCGGCGGCCTTCGATCACGTTGAGATCGTCATCGGTGAGCTTGCCCCATTTCTCCTTGGCCGCGCCCTTGAACTGCTTCCAGTTGCCCTCAATCCGGTTCCAATCCATTGCCGTCTCTCCAATGCTTCAGTTGAGATGGCCTTCAAACGGATTGATGCCGCACGAGTTCCCAGGGAATCGTGCGGCATCGTGACGGGTAAGCTTACGTCGGATCAGCCCGCGGCCTTTGCTTCGCGACGGCGCGCGGTGAGGATGAATTCGGTGTAGCCGTTCGGCTGCTCGCGGCCCTTGAAGATCAGGTCGCAGGCGGCCTTGAAGGCGACACCGTCGAAGGACGGCGCCATCGGCTTGTAGAGCGGATCGCCCTTGTTCTGGCCGTCCACGACCACCGCCATGCGCTTCAGCGACTCCATCACCTGGTCTTTGGTGATGACGCCCTGGTGCAGCCAGTTCGCCAGATGCTGGCTCGAGATGCGCAAGGTGGCGCGGTCTTCCATCAGGCCTACGTCGTGAATGTCAGGCACCTTGGAGCAGCCGACGCCCTGATCGATCCAGCGCACGACATAGCCCAGGATGCCCTGGCAGTTGTTGTCGATCTCCTGCTTCACATCGTCAGGCGCCCAGTTCGACTGCGACACCGGAATGGTGAGGATGTCGGAAAGCTTTGCACGCGGGCCGCTTTTGGCGAGTTCCTGCTGGCGCGCGATCACGTTGACCTGATGATAATGCAGCGCGTGCAGCGTCGCTGCGGTTGGCGACGGCACCCAGGCGGTGGTGGCGCCGGCCTGCGGATGGCCGATCTTCTGCGCCAGCATGTCCGCCATCTTGTCGGGCGCCGCCCACATGCCCTTGCCGATCTGCGCGTGGCCGGGCAGACCGTCGATCAGGCCGATGTCGACATTCCAGTCCTCATAGGCCTTGATCCAGGGCTGTGCCTTCATGTCGTTCTTGCGGATCATCGGACCCGCTTCCATCGAGGTGTGGATCTCGTCGCCGGTGCGGTCGAGGAAGCCGGTGTTGATGAACATCACGCGCTTGGCCGCATTCTGGATGCAGGCCTTGAGGTTGACCGTGGTGCGGCGCTCCTCGTCCATGATGCCGACCTTCAGCGTGTTCTCCGGCAGCGCGAGCAATTTCTCGACCTCACCGAACAATTCGCAGGTCAGCGCAACCTCGTCGGGCCCGTGCATCTTCGGCTTGACGATGTAGACCGAGCCGGTCCGGCTGTTCTTGATCTTCGACTTGTCCTTGAGATCATGGATCGCGAGCAGGCCGGACACCGCGGCATCGAGAATCCCTTCCGGGATCTCATCGCCGTTCGCATCGAGCACGGCGTCGGTGAACATGTGATGGCCGACATTGCGCATCAACAGCAGGCTGCGGCCGTGCAGCGTGAGATCCTTGCCATCAGGCGTCTTGTAGACGCGGTCGGGATTGAGCGAGCGCGTCAGGGTCTTGCCGCCCTTCTCGAAATCGGCCGACAGCGTGCCGGTCATGAGACCAAGCGTATTGCGATAGACCAGCACCTTGTCCTCGGCGTCGACGGCGGCGACGCTGTCTTCCATGTCGAGGATGGTGGAGACCGCCGCTTCCAGGATCACGTCGGCGACGCCGGCCGGATCGTCCTTGCCGATCGGATGATTGCGGTCGATCTTGACCTCGATGTGCAGGCCGTTGTTGACGAGCAGCACGGCGCCAGGGGCCGCTGCGTCGCCCTGATAGCCCGCGAATTGCGCGGCTGATTTCAGCGCGGTGGTGCTGCCGTCCTTCAGTTTCACTGCGAGCTGGGTGCCGCTGACGCTATAGGAGGTCACGTCTGCGTGGCTTCCGGTCGCGAGCGGCGCAGCGGAATCCAGGAAGGCCTTGGCTTTCGCGATCACCTTGTCGCCGCGCGCCTTGTTGTAGCCTTTGCCGCTCTCGCTGGGATCCTGAGGAATCGCGTCGGTGCCGTAGAAGGCGTCATAGAGGCTGCCCCAGCGCGCATTCGCCGCGTTCAGCGCGTAGCGCGCATTGGTCAAGGGCACCACCAGCTGGGGGCCGCAGATCTTGCCGATCTCCTCGTCGACATTGGCGGTCTCGACCGGTTTGGTCGGCGGCTCCGGGAGCAGATAGCCGATCTCCTTCAGGAAGGCGGTATAGGCGCTGAGGTCGAACTTTTTGCCCTTGTGAGCGCGATGCCAGTCGTCGATCCTGGCCTGCAGGGTGTCGCGGAAGGCGAGCAGCTCGCGGTTCTTCGGCCCGAGTTTTGCGATGATGGCGGCAAGGCCCGCCCAGAACGCGTCGGGTGCGATCCCGGTATTGGGGGTCGCCTCCTTGGCGATGAAATCGAACAGGACAGGGGCGATCTTCAATCCGTGGGCTTCGACACGCGTCATGTTGGGCTTTCCAAGAGAAATGGCGTTTACGGACTGTTTTCGGGACGAAAACAGCAAAAAACGCGCCAAAAGGCGGGCGGTTCAGCGCCCTTTTAGCGCTAAAGCCACGGCCATGAGAAGGCCCCCCGGTGGGGCCGTTTTTGCTGCACCCGTCATGCCCGCCACCGGGTCTCGCCTTCGGCGAGCCCGATGACAGGCTCCGTCGGGGCATCCAGTACGCCGCGGCCTTTCGGCTCAACTACGGTCGTCTCTGGAATACTGGATCGCCCGGTCAAGCCGGGCGATGACGGGGAGGAGAGGGATTACTCTAGATATTCGCCGCGAGGTCAGCGACTTCCTCGAACAGGATGCCGGTCCGGGCCAGCATCCGCTCGATGTCGTCGACGGCGTCCGCGACCGATCGACTGGCGGTATCGATCGTCAGTTCGCTCGCGCTCGGCGGTTCGTAATCATTGGTGATGCCGGTGAAGGAGGGCAGGCTGCCCGCCCGGGCCTTGGCATAATGGCCCTTGGGATCGCGGCTCTCGCAGATTTCCGCAGGCGTTGCGACATAGATCTCGCGGAAGGCGCTGTCGGCAATGCGGCGCGCCGCGGCGCGGTCGGATGCGGCGGGCGAGACCGCGGCGACGATCGCGAGATGGCCGTTGCGCGCCAGATGCGTGGCGATCTCGGCGAGACGGCGGATGTTTTCGCTGCGATCCGCCGGCGAGAAACCGAGATCGCTGTTGAGGCCGGCGCGCAAGGTGTCGCCATCAAGCAGGATCGGCGAGCCGCCGTTGGTGAACAGCCGTCGCTCCAATGCGAGCGCTAGCGTCGATTTGCCGGAGCCGGGCAGCCCGGTGAACCAGAGCACGGCACCGCTGTGACGATAGCGGGCCGAACGCTCGTCGGCGCGCAAGGCCGATTCCACCGGCACGATGTCGACGGGCACGGCACGCTGGCCGGCATCGACCGACAGCACGAGACCACCGCCGGCGATCCGGCCGTTCACCTCGATCACCAGCCGCCCGGTGCGCGGGCTTTCATGATAGGGATCGGCGGCGATCGGCTGCGCCAGCGAAATGTCGATCTCGCCGACATGGTTGCGTGCGATCGAAGTCGTTTCCTCGTTGGAGAGCGCGCCGGGATCGACCGCCTTGTCGATCGCGACGACGGTCGCGCGAGTCTCGCGCGTGCCGAGCCGGATCAGGATCTGGTCGCCCTTCGACAGCGGCTTGTCGTGCAGCCAGAAGATGCGGGCGTGGATGCGGCGGGTATCGCGCGGGCTCTGGCCGACATGGCCGATGACGTCGCCGCGCTCGATGAAGAGCTCGCGGTCGAGCGTGATGCCGACCGAGCGACCGGCGGTTTGCGTCGCCTGAAGGGGCGTGACCGGCCAGCTCTCGACGGTCCTGATCCTGGCGATCTTGCCGGCGGGCATGATCACGATTTCGTCGCCGGCCTTCAGGCTGCCGGATTCGATGCGGCCCGCGACGATGCGGCGGTCGTCGAACTTGTAGATCGCCTGCACCGGCAGCCGCAGCGGCAAAGTTTCCGCCGGCCGTGCCGGCTCCAGCGCATCCAGCGCCTCGACCACGCTCGGCCCCTCGTACCAGCCGATCCGCGGCGTGTGCTCGGCGACGCCATCGCCGTCGCGCGCGGAAATCGGAATCACGGCCGATGGCTTGACGCCAAGGCCGGTCAGGTGCGCCGATATCTCGTCGCTGATCTCGCCAAAGCGCTCGGCGCTGAAGTCGACGCGGTCCATCTTGTTGACGACGACAGCGACCTGCTTGATGCCGAGCAAATGCAGGAGATAGCCGTGCCGTCGCGTCTGGTCACGCACGCCTTCCAGCGCGTCGATGATCAGCACGGCGCCGTCGGCCTGCGAGGCGCCGGTGATCATGTTGCGCAGGAATTCGGCGTGGCCGGGCGCGTCGATCAGCACCACGTCGCGCGAGCGGGTGCGGAAGCGGATCTGCGTGGTGTCGATTGTGATGCCCTGGTCGCGCTCGGTCTGCAGCGCGTCCAGCAGGAACGACCATTCAAAGGGCATGCCGCGCCGGGCGCTGACGGCTTTCAGCATTTCGAGCTTGCCGTCGGGCAGGCTGCCGGTCTCATGCAGCAGGCGGCCGACCAGGGTGGATTTGCCATGATCGACGTGGCCGACGATGACGATGCGGACTTGCGGACGCGTGGTGCCGTTGGGGGTCGCGGAGATCGCGCTGGGAAGAACCATGTTCATCGAAGTACGCCTTGACTCGCTTCTCAGAGATAACCGGCGACACGCAGCCGCTCGAATGCATCCTCGGTCTCGTGATCGAGCGCGCGGCCCGCGCGCTCCGGCACCTTGGTGTCTTCGAGCTCGGCCAGAATTTCGTCGATGTTCGACGCCGTCGATGCGACGGGGAAGGTGATGTCGGCGTCGCCAAGCGAACGATAGCGCTTGCCGTCCTTGGCCAGATAAAGCGGGATGATCGGGATATTCTCGCGCCTGGTGTAGGCCCAGATGTCGGCCTCGGTCCAATGCAGGATCGGATGGATGCGCAAATGCGCGCCTTGCGGCGGCGAGGCGTTGAAATGATCCCAGAATTCCGGTGGCTGGTCGCGCACATCCCATTCGCCCTCGAGGCCGCGCGGCGAGAACACGCGCTCCTTTGCCCGCGTGGCCTCCTCGTCGCGGCGGATGCCGGCGATCAATCCGTCAAAGCCGTGCTTGACCAGTGCGAGCTTCAGGCCCTCGGTCTTGCGCGCGGCGGAGCGTGCGGCGGGCGGCAGCGTGGGGTCCACACTATCGATCGGCGGGCAGGGCTCGACGCGCAGATCGAGGTCCCATTCCTTCGCGTACCGATCGCGGAAGGCATACATCTCCGGAAATTTCTTGCCGGTATCGACATGCATGGCAGGGAAGGGCACGCGGCCGAAGAAGGCCTTGCGCGCCAGCCAGATCATCACGTTGGAGTCCTTGCCGAGCGACCACAACAGCGCGAGCTTCTTCAGCCGTGCGAACGCCTCGCGCAAGATGTAGATGCTTTGCGCTTCGAGTTCGTCGAGATGATCCATCGACGCGACCGTCACAGGCTCTTCGACGAGGATTTTGCGCGACGCCTTTATTCCCCCTCGGGGCTCGGAAGCGCGCAACCGTGCTTTGCCGGATTCATTGTCGAGAAGATGCATCTCTATGCCTTGGCCTTTGGAGGCGAAAATTCTATAGTCGCGGCGCAATAGAGAAGAAATAAATTTCTCTTTGCGGGCACTTGTCGAGACATATATAGAATAAAATTCCAGTCAACCCATAAGTTAGGGAAGCGAGTGGCGCATGCGGTTCTTGCCGGTGTTCCTCGATCTGCAAACGGGCGTGGTGCTGTTGGTCGGCGCCGGCGATCTTGTGCGCGCGAAGCTGCGTCTGCTCGCGGCCGCCGGCGCGCGCATTCGCTGGTTTGCGACCGACGGCAATCATGATGTCAGCGGCATCGATGTGACGCGCGTCGAACTGGCGACGGGCGATCCGCTCGCCGCTGACCTGCGCGGCGTGATCGCGGTGCTCTGCGCCGGCGCCGGCGATATCGGTGTTGCGATGGCGGCGCGCGCCAAGGCGCTCGGCCTGCCCGTCAATGTGATGGACGATCTCGACCACTCCACCTTCATCTTCCCGGCGATCATCGATCGCGGCGATGTCGTCGTCGCCGTCGGCACCGGCGGCGCTTCGCCTGTCGTGGCGCGCCGCGTGCGCGAGCGGATCGAGGCGGTGCTGCCCGCGCGCATCGGCGATCTCGCGTCCTTCATCGGCCAATTCCGCAAAGCGATTCACGCGCGCATCGGCGAATTCGCGCTGCGCCGCCGCTTCTGGGAGCGAATCATCGACGGTCCGATCGGCGCGCTGGTGTTGGCCGGCCGCAGGGACGAAGCAGAAAAGGCCTTGCTGCAGATTTCCGATCCCTCCGCCTTCGCGGGCGCGACCGCGCTCGGCAGGGCCAAGGGTCACGTGACGCTGGTCGGCGCCGGACCTGGCGATCCGGATCTCCTCACCATCAAGGCGCTGCGCGCGCTGCAGGACGCCGACGTCGTGTTCTACGACGAGCTGGTATCGCCGGAGATTCTCGACCGCGTGCGCCGCGATGCCTCGCGCATTCCGGTCGGCCGCCGCGTCGGCAAGCCCGGCATCGGCCAGGACGCGATCAACAGACTGATGATCGAGGCGGCAAAATCAGGACAGCGCGCGGTGCGGCTGAAGGGCGGGGATCCCTTCATCTTCGGCCGTGGCGGCGAGGAGATCGAGGCTCTGCGCCGGGCCGGCGTCGCCTATTCGGTGATCCCCGGCATCACGGCCGGCCTAGGTGCCGCCGCGCAATTCGAGACGCCGCTCACCTTCCGCCATGAAGCGCTGCGCATCACCTTCCTTACCGCGCACAAGGCGCGCGACGCCGAGAATGTCGACTGGTCGGCGCTGACAGACAAGAAGATGACCGTCGTCGTCTATATGGGGATGACGGCGGCGCCGACAATCCGCGCCGGTTTGCTCGCCGCCGGACGCTCGGCGGAAACGCCGGTCGGCGTGTTCGCGCGGGTGACGCGTCCGGATGCCAAGGCCGCGGTCGGGACGCTCGAGCATCTGCCGTCGCTGGTCGAGAAGATCGACGGCGGTCCCGCCATCCTCGTCATCGGCGACGTGGTCGCCCACTCCGCGCCGTGGCGTCATGCCAACCTCAACCAAGTGATCTCGGACCTTTTGGAAGCTGCCGAATGACCTCTCCGCTTGAACAGAAAAAAATCAGAATTACCGGGCCTTCGGTAGTGACCGCCAACCGCACCCGCGACGGCGTGGTGATTTATCGCACGGCGCAGCAGGGCTGGTCAGCCCAGCTTGCGGATGCCGCGATCGTCCGTACATCCGACGATGCGCGGGCGCTGCTGGCCGAAGCCGTTGCCGACGATGTCGGCGCGATCGGTGCCTACATTGCGCCGGTCGAAATCAAGGACAATGGAGTGATTGCACCCGGCAATCTCCGCGAACATATCCGGTCGGAAGGCCTCACCATCGAGCTTCCGGTTTCGGCTTAAGGTTCTCTCTCATGTACGCATATGACGAACTCGACCGCACGCTCCTTCACGAACGTGTCGAAGAATTCCGCGACCAGGTGAAGCGCCGCCTTTCCGGCGAACTCACCGAGGATGAATTCAAGATCCTGCGATTGCAGAACGGCGTGTATCTGCAGCTCCACGCCTATATGTTCCGCGTCGCGATCCCTTACGGCACGCTGTCGTCGAAGCAGCTACGTGCGCTTGCCCATGTCGCGCGCCGCTACGACCGCGGCTATGGCCATTTCACCACGCGGCAGAACATCCAGTTCAACTGGATCAAGCTTGCCGAACTGCCGGACGCGCTTGCCGATCTCGCCGAGGTCGGCATCCATGCGATGCAGACCTCCGGCAACAACATGCGCAACGTCACCTCCGACCAGTGGGCCGGTGTTGCGCCCGGCGAAGTCGAGGATCCCCGCATCTGGTCGGAGCTGTTGCGCCAGCACACCACGCTGCATCCGGAATTCTCGTTCCTGCCGCGCAAATTCAAGATCGCGATCACGGCCTCCGAGCACGACCGCGCCGCGATCAAGATCCACGACATCGGCCTGCGGTTGCACAAGAACGCCGATGGCGAGACTGGCTTCGAGGTGCTGGTCGGCGGCGGGCTCGGCCGCACGCCTTTCATCGCCAAGACCATCAAGCCGTTCGTGCACGGCCGCGACATCCTGAGCTATGTCGAGGCGATCCTGCGCGTCTACAACCAGTACGGCCGCCGCGACAACATCTACAAGGCGCGCATCAAGATCCTGGTGCACGAGCTCGGCATCGAGAAGTTCGGCAAGGAAGTCGAGGAAGAGTGGCAGCAATTGCGCGACAGCGCCCTGACGCTCGATGACGCCGCGATCGAGGAGGTGCGTTCGCGCTTTTCCTATCCGGCCTACGAGAAGCTGCCGCATATGCCCGACGAGCTGAAGCAGGCGGCGCATGATCCGGTGTTCGAGCGCTGGCGCAAGAACTCGGTGTTTCCGCACAAGGTGCAGGGCTATTCGATCGTGACGCTGTCGCTGAAGCCGGTCGGTGGTCCGCCTGGTGATGCCACCGCCGAGCAGATGGATGTGATCGCCGATCTCGCCGACCGCTATTCCTTCGGTGAGATCCGCGTCGGCCATGAGCAGAACCTGGCGTTGCCGCATGTCGCCAAGCGCGACCTGCCGGCGCTGTGGAAGGCGCTCGACAAGGCCGGGCTCGCGACGCCGAACGTGAATCTGGTCTCCGACATCATCGCCTGCCCGGGGCTCGACTACTGCTCGCTGGCGAATGCGCGCTCGATCCCGATCGCGCAGGAATTGACACGGCGCTTTGCCAATCACGACACCGCGGGCCTGATCGGCCGGCTGCACATCAACATCTCCGGCTGCATCAATGCCTGCGGCCATCACCATGTCGGCCATATCGGCATTCTGGGTGTCGAGAAGAACGGCGAGGAGTTTTACCAGATCACGATCGGCGGCCGCGCCGACGAGAGTGCCGCGCTCGGCACGCTGATCGGACCTTCGGTGCCCTATGCCGAGGTCGCCGACGTGGTCGAGGACATCGTAGAGGCCTATCTGGCGCTGCGCGACTCCCCCGATGAACTCTTCATCGACACGGTCAAGCGGCTCGGCGTCGAACCTTTCAGGGAGCGGGTCTATGCCACTCGTTAAGAACGGAAAAATCGCAACCGACATCTACGTCCATGTTGCCGATGACGCGCAGATTCCCGCCAACGGCGCCATCCTGGTGCCGGCGGGGCGCTTCCTCGAAGATCCCGAGGCGCTGCTGAAGCGTCCGGACAAGGTCGGCGTGCTCTGGCCGAACAACCGCGACCTCGACGATCTCGTGCCCTATCTCGATCGGCTTGCTGCGGTCGCGCTGGTGTTTCCATCGTTCCGCGACGGCCGCGCCTATAGCCAGGCGCGGCTGCTCCGGGAGCGTTATCGCTACCGGGGGGAATTGCGCGCCACCGGCCAGGTATTGCGCGACCAGTTCGTGTTCATGCTGCGCGCCGGCTTCGACGCGCTCGACGTGAAGAAAGAAAAGGATGCGGATGCCTTCGCCGACACGGTGAAGCGCTACACGGTGTTCTATCAGCCCACCGGCGATGGTCGCGCCACCGCGCTGAGCCGCCGCACGCAATTGCGCCATTCCGAAAGCGCCAGCCCATGAACACGCTGGCGCCCGACATCACGATCGAGGCGTCGGCGGCGCGGCCGTCCGCGCAAGAGCTCGATCGCGCTCTGCGCGCGGCGACGCCTCACGAAATCATCGAGACCGCGCTGAAGGCGGTCGGCCGCGAGCGCCTTGCGCTGGTCTCGTCCTTCGGCACGGAATCGGCGGCGCTGCTCAAGGTGATGGCCGATGTCGATCCGGCCATCCCCGTGATTTTCCTCGATACCGGCTGGCTGTTCGCGGAAACGCTCGCCTACCGCGATACGCTGATCGATGCCTTAGGCCTGCGTGATGTCCGCTCGATCAAGCCGCTCGAGGAGACCTTGAGGCGCGAAGATCCCGAGCGCGATCTCTGGTTCTCCGATCCCGACGCCTGCTGCCGCATCCGCAAGGTCGAGCCGCTTTCGCGCGCGCTGGCGCCGTTCGCGGCCTGGCTCAACGGGCGCAAGCGCTTCCAGGGCGGCACCCGAGCCGACATTCCCGTGGTCGAGGAAGACGGCAGCCGGCTGAAATTCAACCCCTTCGCCAATGCGACGCGGGAAGAGATCGAAGCGATCTACCGGGACGGCAGGTTGCCGCCACATCCGCTTGTCGCCTCCGGATATATGTCGGTCGGCTGCATGCCCTGCACCAGCCGCACCGCGCCCGATGAGGACGCGCGCGCCGGCCGCTGGCGCGGCCGGGCCAAGACAGAATGCGGCATTCATACGATGAAGACTTCTTAGGACAATGACGCTGCCCCGCCGCAAACAATGAAATGCGGTTCCGTTGACTAAAGCGCTCTCCGCCGCGAGTTATGTTCCGCGTGCTCCGGTGTTTGCTTCATCCGCTTTGAATGGAGATAGAGATGGTCCGTCGTATCCTGCCGCTCGTCGCGGGCTTGCTGTGGGCGGGTTCGGCCTTCGCTGCCGACTACTCGCTGCTGAACGTGTCCTATGATCCGACGCGTGAGCTCTATGTCGATTTCAACAAGGCGTTTGCCGCGGCCTATCAGAAGGAGACCGGCAAGACCGTCGAGATCAAGCAGTCGCATGGCGGCTCCGGCTCGCAGGCGCGCGCCGTGATCGACGGCCTGCAGGCCGATGTGGTCACGCTTGCGCTTGCCTACGACGTCGACGCAGTCGCGGCCAAAGGCCTGATCCCGTCGGACTGGCAGAAGCGCCTGCCGCAGAATGCCGCGCCCTATACCTCGACCATCGTCTTTCTGGTGCGCAAGGGTAATCCCAAGGGCATCAAGGATTGGGACGATCTGATCAAGCCCGGCGTCAGTGTCATCACGCCCAACCCGAAGACCTCGGGCGGCGCGCGCTGGAATTATCTCGCGGCCTGGGGCTACGCGCTGAAGAAGCTCGGCTCCGTCGACAAGGCCAGGCAGTTTGTTGCCGACCTCTACAAGAACGTGCCCGTGCTCGACACCGGCGCGCGTGGCTCGACCGTCACTTTCGTGGAGCGCGGCGTCGGCGACGTGCTGCTCGCCTGGGAGAACGAGGCATTTCTGGCGCAGCGCGAATTCGGCAAGGACAAGTTCGAGATTGTCTCGCCGCCGCTGTCCATCCTCGCCGAGCCGCCGATCGCGGTCGTCGACGCGGTCGCCGACAAGAAGGGCACCAAGCCGGTCGCGGAGGCCTACCTGAAATATTGGTATACCAGGGAGGGTCAGGAAATCGCCGCGCGCAATTCCTACCGTCCGCGCGATCCGGAGATCGCCAAGGAATACGAGAAATCCTTCGCCAAGGTTGAACTTTTCACCATCGACGACGTTTTTGGTGGTTGGGCCAAGGCGCAGAAGGAGCACTTCGCCGAAGGCGGCATTTTCGACCAGATCTACAAGAACTGATCTGGTGCGCATGATCCGGAAAGTGGGGACCGGTTTTCCGACAAGATCATGCGCCAATCTTGCGCCCGTTGGGGGGCAGAAGCAGGGGGATAGGTGAGCACAGCGGTTGCACGGCGCAGCACCTTGCCGGGATTCGGTCTCACCATGGGACTGACCCTGACATGGCTCTCCGTTATCGTCCTGATTCCGCTCGCCGGCCTCTTCCTCAAGACACTTGACCTGAGCTTTGACCAGTTCTGGAGCATCATCACCAGCCGCCGCACCCTGAGTGCGCTCAGGATTTCATTCGGGCTGTCCTTTGCCGCGGCCTGCGTCAATCTGGTGATGGGCACGATCATCGTCTGGGCGCTGGTGCGCTACCGTTTTCCGGGAAGGCGGCTGTTCGACGCGATCGTCGACATCCCCTTCGCGCTGCCGACCGCGGTCGCCGGCGTCGCGCTGACCCAGCTCTTTGCGCAGAAGGGCTGGCTGGGCGCGCCGCTCGCCGAACTGGGCATCAAGGTCGCCTTCACGCCGATCGGCATTTTCGTCGCGATGGTCTTCATCGGCATTCCGTTCGTAGTGCGGACGGTGCAGCCGGTGCTGATCGATCTCGATCCCGAGATCGAGGAGGCCGCGGCAAGCCTTGGCGCCAATCGCTGGCACACGGTGTTTCGCGTGATCCTGCCGAGCCTGATTCCCGCGCTGCTCACCGGCTTTGCGCTCGCCTTTGCGCGCGCCGTCGGCGAATACGGCTCGGTGATTTTCATTGCCGGCAATCTGCCTAATGTGTCCGAGATCGCGCCCCTGCTCATCGTGATCCGGCTTTCCGAATTCCGTTATGCGGATGCCACCGCGATCGCGGTGGTCATGCTGCTGGCTTCCTTCGTCATCATCTTCGCGGTCAATCGCCTGCAGCGCTGGGCGCAGACCCGCATTCCCACCCATTAGAGGCCGGATCGATGCCGACGCAATCGAACCTGGCTTCCTCTACCGCACAGGTGCGGGCCTATGCTCCGACGGCCGACCTCAATGTCTCCTCGCCGCCATCGCAGCGGGAGAAAGCGCGCCCGCATGCGGCTGCCTCGCAGCGGGATCTGCGCACCGAGCCCGGGCCGATCCGCTTCCTGATCATCGCGCTGGCGGTGATCTTCCTTACCGTGTTCGTGGTGCTGCCGCTGGTCGTGGTGTTCGCGTCGGCGTTTTCACGCGGCATCACGGCCTATTTCGCCGCGCTCTCCGAGCCGGAGGCGCTCTCGGCGATCAGGTTGACGCTGCTGATCGCGGCGATCTCGGTCAGCCTCAACCTGATCTTCGGCGTGATCGCGGCCTGGGCAATTTCGAAATTCGATTTCGCCGGCAAGACTTTTCTGATCACGCTGATCGACCTGCCGTTCTCGGTCAGCCCGGTCATATCGGGCCTGGTCTTCGTGCTGCTGTTCGGCGCGCAGGGCTTCTTCGGGACGTGGCTGCAGGCACACAACATCCACATCCTGTTCGCGGTGCCCGGCATTGCGCTCGCCACCATCTTCGTGACCTTCCCCTTCGTCGCACGCTCGCTGATCCCGCTGATGCAGGAGCAGGGCACGCAGGAAGAGGAAGCGGCGATCTCACTGGGCGCGTCAGGATTGCAGACCTTTTTCCGCGTCACCTTGCCCAACATCAAATGGGGCCTGCTGTACGGCGTCCTGTTGTGCAACGCGCGCGCGATGGGCGAGTTCGGCGCGGTGTCGGTGGTGTCTGGCCATATCCGCGGCGAGACCAACACCATGCCGCTGCTGGTCGAAATCCTCTATAATGAATATCAGTTCGTGGCGTCATTCGCGATCGCGTCGCTGCTTGCGATGCTGGCGCTGATCACGCTGATTGTGAAGACGATCCTCGAGCGGCGTCTGGACGAAGGGCAGATTGTCAGTGACGATTGAAGTCAGAAACATCGTAAAGAAATTCGGCGATTTCACAGCGCTCGACAATGTCAGCTTGAAGGTCGGCGACGGTGAGCTGTTGGCGCTGCTCGGGCCGTCCGGCTCAGGCAAGACCACGCTGCTGCGGATCATTGCCGGCCTCGACTGGCCTGAGGCGGGCGAAGTCACGATCGACGGCGAGGATGCGCTTGGCCGCGGCGCCAGCGAGCGCCATGTCGGTTTCGTGTTCCAGCACTACGCGCTGTTTCGCCACATGACGGTGTTCGAGAACGTCGCCTTCGGCCTGCGCGTGCAGCCGCGCGCGATCCGCAAGGACGAGCAGGCGATCCGCGCCCGCGTCAAGGAGTTGCTCGACCTCGTGCAGCTCGACTGGCTGTCGGACCGCTACCCCAGCCAGCTCTCCGGCGGCCAGCGCCAGCGCATCGCGCTTGCGCGTGCGCTCGCCATCGAGCCTCGCATCCTGCTGCTCGATGAGCCCTTCGGCGCGCTCGATGCCAAGGTGCGCAAGGAACTCCGGCAGTGGCTGCGCTCGCTGCATCAGGAGATCCACGTCACCTCGATCTTCGTCACCCACGACCAGGAAGAGGCGCTCGAGGTCGCCAACCGCGTGGTGGTCATGGACAAGGGCCGTATCGAGCAGATCGGCACCCCCGGCGAGGTTTATGACAATCCGGCGACGGCCTTCGTCCACGGCTTCATCGGCGAATCGATCGTGCTGCCGGTCGATGTCAGCGACGGCGCAGTCCGGCTCGGCGGCAAGCCGCTCAACATCGCCGCCAACGGCGCGGCACCCGGCGCCTCCAAACTGTTCGTGCGCCGCCATGACATGCAGATCGGCCCGGCGGGAGGCGGATCGCTGGAAGGGGCGGTGCGCCGCGTCCGCTCCTTCGGCCCGATCCAGCGAGCGGAGGTCGCGCTTGCGGACAGCGAAGGCAAGACCGTGATCGAGATCGATGCGCCGCGCGACCGGGAACTGCAGGCCGGCGAAATCATCTCGCTCGAGCCGCGCCGCTACCGTATTTTTGCGGCCTGATAATGGTTGTCATTCCGGGGCGGTGCGAAGCACCGAACCCGGAATCTCGAGATTCCGGGTTCGCTTCGCGCCCCGGAATGACGGCTGCACCCCGGCAAAAAATCATTCCCCGTTCACCATTCAGCCACGGTTGGTATGCAACAACGGCAGACCAACCTTGGGGGAATCCTTTCAGTGAAACGGACGACCGTCGCCCTTCTTGGGCTTCTGGTGCTGGGCGGCTGCGCGACAGACACTCCACTTCCGGAACAGCCGGCCATGTATGTCAACATGGCCGCGCCCGGCGCCGTCCTGGACACCCAGGCCGCCGCGACCATGATCTCGCAATATCGCCAGAACAACGGCCTCGGCGCCGTGGTGGTGGATCCTGCGCTCGTGAAGGTCGCCGAGCAGCAGTCGCAGGCCATGGCCGCCCGCAACAAGATGGATCATGACGTCAAGGCCCCGCTCGGGAAACGGCTGGAAGGCTCCGGCTATCCGGCAACGGTGGCGGTCGAAAACGTCTCCGCCGGCTATCACACGCTCGCGGAAGCATTTTCAGGCTGGCGGGATTCGCCCCCGCACCGGGCCAACATGCTCAAGGGCGGTGTCACAAAATTGGGCATTGCGGCGAGCTATGCGCCGGGCACCAAGTACAAGGTGTTCTGGACGCTCATCCTGGCGTCAACCTAACCTCTGTGTGATCGAACGCGCCCATCGGGCCGATTGACGTGGTCGCCAACTGCCGCCACGGTGAGCGCCATTATGTTTCACTGATTGACGGTCACGATGGATACTTCCGATCCGGCGCCCGCCACGACGCCCGCGAAGGCGCAACGCGTATTGGTCCTGCAGGGCGGCGGCGCCCTTGGCTCGTATCAGGCCGGCGCCTTTGAAGCGCTGTGTCGCTCCGGCTTCGAACCTGAATGGATCGCCGGCATCTCGATCGGCGCCATCAATGCCGCGATCATCGCCGGCAACGAGGCGGAAAAGCGCGTGCCGCGCTTGAAGGAATTCTGGGAGATGGTATCGGCGCCGGTGTCCTGGAATCCGGTAACGCCGGGTGATCGCGCCCGCACGTTGTTCAACGAAACCAGTGCCGCCATCATCGCCACATTCGGTGTCCCCGGCTTCTTCACGCCGCGGATTCCGCCGGCGCCGTTCTGGCCCACCGGCAGACCGGAGTCGCAAAGCTATTACGACACCGCTCCGCTGAAGAAGACACTGGAGCGGCTGGTCGATTTCGACCGCATCAACGACCTCAAGACCCGGCTGTCCGTCGGCGCTGTCGGCGTGACCTCCGGCAACTTCAGATATTTCGACAATTACGAATTCAAGAAGCTCGGCAAGAAGATCGGCCCCGAACACATCATGGCCTCAGGCGCGTTGCCGCCGGGCTTTCCTTCGGTGCTCATCGATGGCGAGCATTACTGGGACGGCGGCATCGCCTCCAACACCCCGCTCGATTTCGTGCTGGACGAGGAGACCCAGCGTGATCTCCTGATCTTCCAGGTTGACCTGTTCAGCGCCCGTGGGCCGCTGCCGGTATCGTTGCTGGAAGCCGCCGAGCGCGAAAAGGATATCCGCTATTCCAGCCGCACCCGGATGAACACCGACAAGAACAGGCAGATTCACAATGCGCGGATGGCGGTGCGCGACCTCATCGGCAAGCTGCCGGACTACCTGAAGAACGATCCCTCCGTGGAATTGCTACGGCAGGCCTCGAAGGAGAACACGGTCACGGTGGTGCACCTGATCTACCGCAGCAAGAATTACGAGACATCGTCGAAGGACTACGACTTCTCCCACGTTGCCATGGTCGAGCATTGGGACGCCGGTGTCCGCGACGTGCATTTGTCGATGCGTCACAAAGAATGGCTAGAACGGCCGCAGTCCGGGGAAACCATGGTGACCTACGATCTCACGGGGGACGTCGATCCGTTCCCCGCAGGCAAGAAGGAGTGAAGCAGATATGGCTACGTTGACAGGCAAGACTGCCGTCGTGACCGGCTCGACCAGCGGTATCGGATTGGCGATTGCGCGCAAATTCGCCAGTGCCGGTGCCAATGTCGTCATCAATGGCATGGGCGTGCCGGCCGATATCGAGCGGGAGCGCTCCGGCATCGAGACTGATTTCAAGGTCAAGGCCGCCTATTCGCCGGCCGATATGACCAAGCCTGCCGAGATCGCCGAGATGATCGCGCTCGGCGAGAAGACCTTCGGCTCGGTCGACATCCTCGTCAACAATGCCGGCATCCAGTTCGTCTCCCCGATCGAGGAGTTTCCGATCGAGAAGTGGGATGCGATCATCGCGATCAACCTGTCGTCGGCGTTTCACGGCATCCGCGCCGCGGTGCCGGGGATGAAGAAGCGCGGCTGGGGCCGCATCATCAACACCGCTTCCGCGCATTCGCTGGTCGCCTCGCCGTTCAAATCGGCCTATGTCTCGGCGAAGCACGGCATCGCCGGCCTCACCAAGACGGTGGCGCTGGAGCTTGCGACTTTCAAGATCACCTGCAACTGCATCAGCCCGGGCTATGTCTGGACGCCGCTGGTCGAGCACCAGATTCCGGAGACCATGAAGGCGCGCAACATGACCAAGGAGCAGGTCATCCGCGACGTGCTGCTGGAGGCCCAGCCGACCAAGGAATTCGTAACCGCCGATCAGGTCGCCTCGCTCGCGCTGTTCCTGTGCAGCGACGACGCTGCGCAGATCACCGGCTCCAATTACTCGATCGACGGCGGCTGGACCGCGGAGTAGGGCCATTCTCGTGTGTCCCTCTCGGCTGCAGTCGGGAGGGACGTGATGCCGTTACTTTAACTTGGCTGGAGGAAGGGACGCCGTGAGGTGTGGCGGATGTGCAGGACGTCAATGGCGTCGCCGCGAACGCGATAAAATATCCGGAATGGATAGCGGACGACCGCGACGACGCGGATGGATGAGCGCTGGGAGACCCGTGGCGCTGACTCGGGTGCGCGGCGAATGCGGTCTCACACAACCAGAAATCGGTCCTCGATGGATCTGGCTATGGTCGGACTGGCGTTGGTAGAATAGTAAGTCGCGATTTCGGTGAGATCAGCGAGCGCTCGCCGAGACCAAACAAGCTTCATTTCGCGCGGAACTTCGCAAAGGCAGCCTCAACCTCACGCTCGGTCGCAACTTCGCCAGCATCGATCGAGGCTGTCGCGGCATCAATCGCCAGCAGTTCCTCACGCGTTGCGACATACTCGTCGCTCCGCAATTCACTCTCGATTTGCTCTGCGACGGCGACAAGTTCATCTTGCGCGGCTTCCGGCCACGCCTGAACACGTTCCAAAAGATTTTTGAGGTCTGCTGCGGTCATCGCGAAATTATATGCCACCCCGGCCGGAAATGCCATGGCCCATCAAGATGGTGGCGCCGGAGCGTAGCTTACGCCGCAATGCCGAGAAAGTCGCGCGCCAGGTCGGGATTGGCGTCGAGATCGGCCGAGGTGCCTTCGAACACGACGTGGCCGTTGTTGAGGCCGTAAACGCGGTGGGCGAAGCTGAGGGCTGCCGTGACATTCTGCTCCACGACGATCATGGTGCGGCCTTCGGCGGCGAGATTGCGCGCCACCGTGACGAGGTCGCGCACGATCAATGGCGCGAGCCCCTCGAATGGCTCGTCGAGCAGGATGATGCGGGCATCGCGGATCAAGGCGCGGGCAATCGCCAGCATCTGCTGCTCGCCACCGGATAACGTTCGCCCCAATGACCTGCGGCGCTCCTTCAGCCGCGGAAACATCGCGTAGATCCGCTCGAATGACCAGGCGTTCGGCGCGGTCAGCGCGGCGATGCGCAAGTTTTCTTCCACGGTGAGGCCGCCGAAAATCGCGCGCTCCTCGGGAACGAGCTGTACGCCGAGGTTGGCGATGGCGGATGGCGGGAGGCCGGCGATCGGCTTGCCATCGAGTCGGATTTGGCCGCTCTGCGGCGCCAGCACACCCATGATCGACCGCAGCGTGGTGGTCTTGCCGGCGCCGTTGCGGCCGAGCAAAGCCACCACTTCGCCTTCCTCGACCCGGATCGAAACGTCGAACAGGACGTGGGAATCGCCGTACAGCGTGTTGATGCGGTCGACCTCAAGCAGGCTCATGCGCGTGCAATCCTCCAAGGTAAGCATCCTGAACCTGCCGATTCCTGCGGATCTCGTCGGGCGGCCCGTCTGCCAGCAAACGCCCCTCGTAGAGAACCGTGATCTGCTCGGCCAGTCCGAAGATCGCATTGAGGTCGTGCTCGACGATCACGATCGTGCATGCGCGCGCGATGTCACGGATCAGCGCACAGGTGGCGGCGCGTTCCGAGGGGCTCATGCCCGCGAGCGGCTCATCGAGCAGCAGAACGTTCGGGCTGGTGGCGAGCGCCATGCCGATTTCGAGCCGCCGTTTTTCACCATAGGCCAGAATGTGCGCCGGCGTCTCGGCGCGCTCGATAAGGTCGAGCAGCGCCAGCACCGAGTCGACCTGTTGTTCGGCGTCCGGCAGGCTGTCCGCAGACCGCAACAGATCGATGCGCATCGGGCCACGGCGGCGTCCCAGCGCCGCGATGCGCAGGTTCTCGCGTACGGACAGGTTCGGGAATAGCTGGTTGAGCTGGTTGCTCTTGGCGATGCCGAGCTGGGCGGCCTGGCTGACACCCGACCCGGTGATCCTTGTTCCGAACAGCAGCACGTCCCCGGAGGTCGGGCTGACCTCGTCCAGGAGCATCTTGAACAACGTGCTCTTGCCGGCGCCATTGGGGCCGATCACGGCGTGAATGGTGCCGCAGCGCACCTTGAAGGAAACGCCGTCGACCGCTTTCAATCCGCCATAGTGGCGCGCCAGCGAACGTGCTTCGAGCGCAATCTCGCTTTCGCCTCTACTTTCGCTTCTCTTGGGCGCCGGCAATGGCAACACGATGTCTCGTGCGTGGCTCGCCAGAGTTATCGTGACGGCATCGCCCGACGCCTCGATCGCCAGTGTCGCGGCTTCGGCGGCACGCAGCGCCGCAGTATCGCGCCGCTCGGTCCACCAATGGGCGATCTCCCCGCAGATGCCGCGGCGCAGGCCGATCACCAGCACGATAAAGGCAATGCCGAGCACGAGCTTCCACAGCGTGGCGAAGGCTGGAATGAGTTGCAGATTGTCGCGCAGCCACATCCAAACTGCGGCTCCGATGAGCGGCCCGATCAGCGTGCCGGCGCCGCCGACAATGGTTTGCACCACCAGTTGTCCTGACGTCTCCAGCGAGAAGGCGTCCGGCGGCATGTAGCTCTGGAACGAGCCGAGCAGGCCGCCGGCGAGCCCGGCATAGAGTGCGGCGATGACGAACGCGGTCAGCTTGTAGGCCGCCACGTTGTGGCCGAGCATCGCAACGCGACCGGTATTCTCCTTGATCGCGCGCAATATCGCACCGACCGGCGAATGGACAATACGCCGCGCGAGCACGTAACCGGCGAAGAAGATGACGGCAAACAGCGCGTACATCGGCAGACCAGCGCTGATGCGGATGGCATGTTCGCCGAAGCCGAGCGTCGGCACCGGCACGCCCGGAATGCCGTTCTCGCCGCCGGTATAGTTCGACAACGGCGAATTCTCGATGAAATAGGCCATCTGGCCGAAGGCCAGCGTGATCATCGTGAAGTAAATGCCGATCCGACGCACCGCGAGCCAGCCGACGACAAGACCAAACAGCCCCGCTGCCACAGTGCCGGCGGCGAGCGCCAGCCACACGCTGCTCAATGTGCCTGAAACCAAGAGATAGGCCGTGACAAAACCGCCGACGCCGAAGAATGCGGCCTGTCCGAACGACAGCAGCCCGGTGAGCCCGAACAGGATGTCGAAGCCAAGGCCGATCAAGCCCCAGTTCAGCACCCGCGTCAGCAGGTCGGTGGAAAAGCCGAGATGCGGCAACGCGACCGGCGCCGCCAACAGCAGGACAAGAACAGAAAGCTCCGGAAGGTACTTCCGCGCTTCGCCCGATCGAACAGCTTTCATACCCGGCCTTCCGAGCCGAACAGCCCCTGCGGTCGCAGCACTAGCAGCAGCGCCATCAGCGCATAGAGCATCACTTCGGAATAGGAGGAGTTGAACGCGCTGGTCAGGCTGATGATCTCGCCGGCGATCAGGCCGCCGATGACGGCACCGGGAAACGAGCCGAGGCCGCCGAGCACGATGACAACGAATGATTGCGCCATGAAATTCGCGCCCATGTCGGGCGTCACCGCCACGACCGGCGCGTAGAGCATCCCCGCGAGTCCCACCGCCACCACGCCGATGGCGAACACCAAGAGGAAGGTGCGCCGAAGGTTGATGCCGAGAATGCCGACCATGCCGGGGTTCTCGATGCCCGCCCGGACAACGAGGCCCATCGAGGTGCGATAGAGCACGAGATAGAGGCTGAGCAGCAGCATGGCGACGATCGCAATCAACTGCAGGCGGTAGGTCGGGTAGATCAGGAATCCGAGCTGGGTGGCGCCTTGGCCCCAGGATGGCGTCGGCACGCGCTGTGCGTTGCCGCCGAAGATCGCGCGGACGCACTCCACCAGCACGATGCCGATGCCGTAAGTGACGAGGATCTGGTCTTCATGCGGACGGTTGTAGAACAGGCGGATGATGGTGCGCTCGAGCAGGACGCCGAGCGCCAGCATGAAGCCGCAGCCGACGACGACAGTCAGCACGAATGAGTGCGTGTATTGCAGCATCACGAAGGCGGCGTAGGCGCCCACCGCAAACAGCGCGCCATGGGCGAAGTTCAGGACGCCGAGCGTACCCAGGATGATCGTCAGCCCGCTGCTGACGAGCGCCAGCAGCGATCCGAGAGCCAGGCCGTTGAAAGCCTGCGAGATGAGGGCTGGCCAGCTCGGCATCGTCGCGGCTCAGGTATAGGGGCCGAGCTTGCAGCCGAAGAATTCCGGCGGGTTCATCGCACTTTCGCCGTCGGCGACGTCGACGATCTCATAAAAGTCTTCGGGGTTCTTCATTTCGGCCGGCGCCTTGCCGCGCAGGATCGGAATCGGGCGCACCATCTGGTGATCCTCGGCGCGGAAATAGACCTTTCCTATCGTGGTGTCATAAGGCTGCGATTTCGAGTTCTCCATCGCCTTGATGACTTCGACCGGATGGAACGTCTTGGCGCGCTCCACGGTGAGCGCCCAAAGATAGGTCTGCATGTAGCCGATATGGGCGCCCCAGCGCGGATGATACTTGTTCTGTGCCACGAAGGCCTCGACGAAAGTTTTCGCCAGCGGATAGCGATCCTGCAGCGTCCACCAGAAATCGCAGCTACCGTAGACGCCCTGCATGATCTCGGCGCCGAGTTCCTTGTCCTGGAACGACGACAGGTTGGGGACGACCAGCTTCATGCGCTTGAGCACGCCGAACTGTTCGGCCTGCTTGGTCGAGGCGACCGCATCGGCGCCGAACGCGATGTTGACGAACACGTCTGCACCGCTGTTGGCGATGTTGAGCAGGGCCGAGCTGTAATCGGTGGTGCCGAGAGGAACGACCTCCTTGGCGACCTGCTGCCAGCCCTGCTCCTTGGAGAACTTGGCAAAGCTGTCATAGACGGTGTGGCCGTAGGTATAGTCGGGCACGAGATAGGCGGTCTTGATGTTCTTGCCGAGCGCTTTTGCGACCACCGGCGCGAGCGCCTTTGCCGCCATGTAGGCGTTCTGCTGCGAGCGGAAGCCGTAGCGCTGGCAGTTCTTGCCGGTGATATCATTGGAGCCGGCAATGCCGACCATGTAGAGAACCTTTTCTCGGGAACCTAGCTCCTCAAGTGCGATCGCACTCGCGCTCGAGACCGAGCCTGCCAGCATGATCGCCTTGTCGCGTTGGATGAACTGTGTCGCGCTCTGCACGTCCAGATTGGGCTTGCCTTCGGTATCCGACACCTTGTAGCGAATCTGGCGGCCGAGCACGCCCTTGCCGGACAGTCCCCATTTCTGCGCAGCCTCGCCGCCGGCATTGATCTGCGCGATCGCCAGTTCATATCCGAGCTTGAGATCGCCGCCGTCGCCGGAGAACACGCCGGTGAGCGGAATGGTCAATCCGACGAAGACCGAATCCGCCGAAACGCCATCGGGGAACGTGCCGATGCTGGCCGGCGACTGCGCCAGCGCGCCGGCGCCTGGCAGCATGAGACCGGCCGCGGCGCCGGCGCCTCCGAGCAAAAGCTGACGACGATCGAACTTCATCACACACCTTCCCTGTTCATCACCGCTGTATCGGCGGTGGCGCTGCGAATTGGCATCAGCATCCCGTATGCGCTGGGTTCGGTCGCACTTCATCAACGCGAGCGGGAACCCCGGCCGCCTCCATCGAAGGCGCGGCTTCCGTGAACGAGACGGGGCTGAGACGGCGACGGTTGACGCTGAGGTCGAAAATGTCGAAGCGATTGTAGTAGCCGACCACGTCGTGAAACTGCTTCGGCTCGACGCAACGGTTGAGGTCGATGTCGGCATAGAGAATGCCTTCATCGTCGCGCAGGACGTCGCCGATCTGCTCGCCGGTCGGATCAAGGAAGAAGCTTTCCGCGCGCGGAGTGGCGTCGAGCACTGCCGCGGCCGAGGGATCGCGCTCGACCAGCATGTCGCGGGCCGCCTTGTCGAGCACGCCGGCTGTGACGATGCCGAACACCTTGGCTTCGAAACAATGCGCGCTGGCGCGAATCCGCGCCGCGGATGCGATGTGGTAGTTGCCTCCGATGGCCGGGCGCCGCGTCGGCCATACCGGCGGCCAGCTCGAAATGTGTAGCTGCTCGCCCTGCGCCATCAAGGAATAGCGGGCAAGGGGGTTGGTGTTCTCGCCGCAGATCAATTGCCCGATCTTGCCGAGCCTGGTGTCGACCACCCGCAGGCCGGCGCCGTCGCCATTGGCCCAGATCAACTTCTCGTAGAAGGTCGGTACCAGCTTGCGGTGGTGGTTGAGGATTTCGCCGTCTTCGCCGATCAGGAGATTCGAGTTCCAGATCGCGCCGACGCTTGCGGGCGTTTTCTCGCTGATGCCGATCGACACCATGATGCCGAGCGCGCGCGCCTCGTCACGGATCGCCTTGACCTCCGGGCCGTCGATCAGCACCGATTGATCCGCCATGCGGACGAACAGATCGTGATTGTCGATCGGGGCCGATAGCGCAGCCCACACCGGAAATGCCGGGATGAAAGTTTCGGAAAACGCCACAATCTCGGCGCCGGCGCCGGCTGCCTCGCGAATGAGCGAAATCGCCTTTTTGGTGGTCGCCTGTCGGTCGAGAAATACCGGCGCCGCATGGATGGCGGCGGCCTTGAAGTGGGGAAGCATCGGCCTGTCCTTTGTTTTGGACAGGCTAATTGGCTTCCGTTCGGCCTGGATATAGGCAATCCTGCAAGACGCCTTGCAGGTGGCGACAATCCGCCTCACCTCGGGCTGTGCTGAACTGCCCTTCTGCACGAGCTGGCACAGCTCTTGCGTATGAAGCCATCATGCACGAGTTCAATTCGCTCGACTGGGATGACCTCAAGGTGTTCCTGCAGGCGGCCCGCGGCGGCAGCCTCGGCAGCGCGGCCAAGCGGCTTCGTGTCGACCAATCGACCATCAGCCGCCGCATCGCGCATCTCGAAAGTACGCTCGGCGCGGCGCTGTTCGAGCGCTCGCCATCGGGCCTGCGGGTCAACGAGGTCGGCGAGCGCCTGCTCTGCCACGCGGACCGGATCGAAAGCGCCGTCATCGCGATGCGGGAAGAGGTGCAATCCGGCGGTGGCCGTACCGCCGGACGGGTGCGGTTGGGAACGATGGAAGGTATCGCGTCGCTCTATCTGGCGTCCCGTTTTTCCGCCCTCAGACGGCAGCACCCCGGCCTGACGGTCGAACTCCTGACCTCGCCGCAGGCGGTTTCCGTGAACCGTCGCGAAGCCGATCTCTTCCTGTCCTTCTTCCAGCCGAGAGGTCAGGGGATGGTGTCGGAGCGGATCGGTTGCTTTCAGCTCGGCCTGTATGGCTCGCGGAGCTACTTGGAGCGCGAAGGGATGCCGGAGAAGCCGGCCGAGCTGTCGCGCCACAGCTTCGTCACCTATATCGACGACCTGATTCAGCTCGACTCCGTGCGCTGGCTCGACGACATCATCAGGAGCCCTACAGTCAGCTTTCATTCCAACAGCATGATTGCGCAGATGAACGCCGCCGCCGGCGGACTGGGGCTGGTGCTGTTGCCGAGCTTCGCCGTCGCCGGCCGCGATGACCTCATCGCGGTGCTTCACGACAAGCTGTCGACGTCGCGCGAGGTATGGATCAACGTGCACAGCGATCTGCAATTTGTGCCACGCATCCGCGCCGTCTCGGGCTTTCTCAAGGCGACGTTCAAGTCCGATCCCTTGATGCAGGCGGACACGTCGGGCCGCAAGATGCTCGATGCGCTCCTGGTGACGGATCCGGCGGCGCCCGCGCTGCAGGACTAGGCCGCCTTGTTGCCGAACGCCAGCACGTGCAGCCCGAGCCGCCGGCGGACGATCCAGAACAACAGCACGGTCTCGAACGTCAGCGCGATCGACATCGCGGCAGCGGCGCCGTGGCCGCCGAAGCGTGGTACCAGCGCGACGCATAGCACCAGGTTCATGACGAAGGCGAGCGCATAGGCGAGCGCGCAGATCTTCTGGTGGCCGAGCATGTTGAGCAGCCGCTCGACCGGGCCGATCGCAGCGCGCACCACAAGCCCGATGGCGGCCAGGAACATGATGTCATAGCCGACAACAAATTGCGGCCCGAACAGCCAGAGCAGGGGCTTGCCGAAGATAAGCAGCAGGATGGTCGCGGCGAGCGACGGCCAGAATGTCCACTGGATCGCATGCGCGACATAGGCCGACAGCCGTGCCTTGTCGCCGAGCGCGTTGTATTCGGCGAAGCGATGCGCCGTCGTCGCCGACATTGCGTAGTGGATGAATGACACCAGCGCCAGCGTCTTCACCACGGCGAAATAGACGCCGACCTCCTCGGAGGAACGGAACTGCTGCAGCACCAGCACGTCGGTGTAGGACAGCAGCAGATAAAAACTCTCGACCAGCAGGATCGGCAGCGAGACCGCAAGCCAGCCGCTGACATCGTAGGCGCTCTCGCCCGGCTCGACATGAGCCGCGAGCCTGTGATTGAGTACCAGCATCTGGCCGATCATGGCGATCCACACCGCCGCCGCGCTGGCGAGCATCGCGGCGGTGGCGCCGAGACGGAAGCCGAGCACGACGGCACCGGCGGTGAAGCCGATGATCAGCGCCTGGCGCACGATGAATTGCGGCATCAGCCCGAGCCGCATCCAGTCATGCGAACGGGCGATGCCGTCCTGGGTATTGGCGACCACGAAAGCCGGCAGCGTCAGGCAGCCGATATAGAGCGGCACGATCGTTTCGGCGTCGATCCATGGCGACAGCAGTTTTACGAGGCCGGCGAGCAGCAGCGAAACCATGGTCGACACCGCAAAAGTCAGCCAGCGGCTGCCGGAGAGAAACCCGCGCAGCAGCGCGTGCTCGCCTGCCGTGCGGTATTCCGGGATCAGCTTCTGCGCGGAGGCCGAAATGCCGAAATCCATCATGCTGCCGAGCAGCAGCACCCAGGTCCAGACATAGACATAGACGCCGTAATCCGAGCTCCCCATCCAGCGCGCGAGCAGGATCTGCGAGAGATAGGCGACGACGGCGCTGACGACGCGGATGACGAAGATCGTCCCCGCCAGCCGCCGCGTGACCGACGCTTCGCCCGAGCCGCCAAGGAGCCCGCGCAGGCGCGCCATCATGCCCGTGGGCGAAGCGGTTGCGGATTGGGCGTCCATCACGGCCAAGGCGGAAATTTCCCGGAAATGCCGCGCGTTTGCGACAGGGCTCCTGAACTATCAACGAAACGTTAAGAATGGGTTGGGTGGATAGCGGTGAAAGTAGCCCGGATGGAGCCAACGGGTCGCGCGACGCGCACCCGATGACAGGCTCCGCGCTATTTGGGGCCGGCCTTTCCGCGGGCACGACTGTTCCCGGGTTGCGCTGCGCTTCACCCGGGCTACGAATGCATCATCACTCCAGATTGGTGTTGAACTCGTAGGCACGGTCGCCGCCGACCAGGGTAAATTTCAGCGCGGCGCCGTCCGGATTGGCGCCCGGCGGCAGGCCGTCGAGCTCGAAGGAGAACCGCTTCACCCCGGGTGGCGGGTTCGGCTCGGGCTTCGGCACCGGCAGGGCCCAGTCCGGTGTCGGCCCCTCGACGAACAGGCTGACGTCCTTGCTCTCGGGCGCGACGACATCGACCAGCACGGTCGACTTGCCGCTGCGCTTGACGTCGCGGATGGTGACCGGATTGGGATCGCCGATATTGGCCGGCTTCGGCACGGTGTCGAGCGCCGACGACAGCGCGCCGTCCTCGGTGGATGCGACGCTCGCAAAGGCAAGCTCGACGCTGGTCTCGACGGGAATGCAGAGTTTCTCGCACACCGCGTAGTTGATGTTGGCGCGCAGCGTCAGCGGCTTGTCGGCGTTCTTGGCGACGATCCGGAGCGGCAGCACGACCTGGTGCTTGTAGCCGAGCGAGGTGCCGCCGGCGCCGTCGTCGAATTTCATCGGCGCTGGCCACAGCACCGTCACCGCGTCGACATTTTCCGACTTGGAGAAATCGAAACGCGGCGGAACGCCCGAATCGCCGGGGGTACGCCAATAGGTTTTCCAACCTGGCTCGAGTTGGATGGCGATACCTCCAAGCAAAACCGCGCCGCTGCGCGAGCCCGCGAGCAGCCGCACCGCGGAATGCGCGTCCCGCTGCCAGGGCGAGGAATCCTCGGCGTGCAGCTCGGTTGCAGACCAGACGGCTGAGAGAGTGGCTAGCAAGCCGAGAGCAACCCGCATGGGAACTATGGCGATCATGGGACGTCTTTACCGGCTGGTGCTTTCGTAAACCATTGAATTGCGTGTGATGGATGGCGCGAATGCGGCGTTGTGCTTGATTGACAGAAGCCTCACCCAATATCAGGATGTCAAATCAGCATGGAGGCCTTTCAGATGACTCCTGAAGGCAAAGCACCAAAGTCCGCCCGCGGCAAGGCTGCCGTCACCGGCGACAATTCGTCGGGCAGCGGTTATCTCGACGGCCAGATCCTGATCGCCATGCCGGTTATGAGCGACCCCCGCTTCGAGCGCTCCGTCATCTACATGTGCGCGCATTCCGCCGAGGGGGCAATGGGCATCATCGTTAATCGTCCGGCCGGAAGCATCGACTTCCCAGGGCTCTTGGTGCAACTCGACATCATCCAGAAGGCCGACCAGATCAAGCTGCCGGAAAATGCCGAGACCATGAAGGTGATGAAGGGCGGTCCGGTCGATACCGGCCGCGGCTTCGTGCTGCATTCCAGCGATTTCTTCATCCAGGACGCGACACTGAATATCGACGACGACATCTGCCTGACCGCGACCGTCGATATCCTGAAGGCGATCGCCAAGGGCTCCGGCCCCAGGCATGCGATCCTGGCATTGGGCTATGCCGGGTGGGCCCCGGGGCAGTTGGAAAACGAGATCCAGCACAATGGCTGGCTGCATTGCGACGCCGATCCGGACCTGATCTTCGGCGACGACGTCGAGGACAAATACTCGCGCGCCCTGCGCAAGATCGGCATCGACGTCGGTATGCTCTCAAACGAAGCCGGGCACGCGTAGGTCCTTGTCATGCCCCGCGAAGGCGGGGCATCCAGTAAGCAGCAGCCTGTCCGCTCAATTCACCGCCGTTTCTGGAATGCTGGATCGTCCGGTCAAGCCGGACGATGACAGCGGACGTGCGTGCGAGCACGATTTACTCCGCCGCCTGCTGCGCGACGGTCGGCTCGGTGCCGGCTACGGTGGCGCGGCGCATGTCGCGCGGCTGCGACTGGTCGTAGCGGCGGACGCGATGCATGGTCTGGCGATTGTCCCACATCACGAGGTCATGGACCTTCCACTTGTGGACATAGACGAATTCCGGCTGGGTCGCGTGCTCGGTCAGGTCGCGCAGCAAGAGCCGGCCCTCCGGCATGCTCATGCCGCGCACCGCGCCCGCATGCGATGAGAGATAGAGCGATTTGCGGCGATGCACCGGATGGGTCCGCACCAGGCGCTGCAGCACCGGCTTGAACATCTCCTTCTCCTCGTCGGTATAGTCGAGGAAGCCGAGCGAGCCGCGCGAATACATCAGCGAGTGCTCGCAGATCAGGTCCTCGATGTCAGCCTTGGTCTCGTCGTCAAGCGCGTCATAGGCCGCACGCATGTCGGCGAACTCGGTATTGCCGCCCTTCGGGTTCACCACCCGCGCCGACAACAGCGAGAATTTCGCCGGGATCGGCCGGAACGAGCTGTCGGAATGCCACAGGCAGTTGCCGAGATTGAACAGGTGGGTGCGGTGATCCTTGGGCAGCGGCTTGCCGTCCTTGCCAAGGTTGCTGACATCGTTCAGCCCGGAGGCGAGGCGATAGTCCTCCTTCTTGGTCACGGTGCCGCCGCGCGCGTTCTCGCGCTCGCCGAAGTTCAGCGCAAAGGCCAGTTGCTGCTCGTCTGTGATGTCCTGGTCGTGGAAGACGAGCACGGCATATTTGTCCATCGCCGCCTCGACCTCGATCGCCTCCTGCCCGGTCAGCGGCTTTCGCAGATCGAGCCCTGTGACCTCACCGACGAAATGCGGGTGAAGCTGCCGGATCGCGATGGCCATGGCGTTCTCTCCTCATGTGCGGGCGGGTTTTCCCGCTTCGTTTGAGGAAAGGCTATCCCGTGACGTTGCCGTGTCAACGCGCCGCCGGCGCATGGCCCCTTGCGCGAAGCGTCTTGGAGACGTTGCGGCGCATCACGCATTCCGCGCCATCAGCCCGCCGTCCACCGGGATCACCGCACCGGTCAGGAACGACGCCGCCGGCAGGCACAGGCTCAAGGTCATGTGCGCGACTTCCTCCGGCTCGCCATAGCGGCCGAGCGCGGTGCGGCGCTTGGCGTAGATCGTCTTGTGCTCCTCCGGAATCCGGTCGGTGATCCCGGTGCGGATCGGGCCCGGGCAGATGCAGTTCACGGTGATGCCCTCGCGCCCCAGTTCCACGGCAAGCGAGCGTGTCAGCCCGGTGACGCCGGCCTTCGCCGCGGAATACGGACTGTGCAATGCGGTAGCGCCGAGCGCTTCGGTGGAGGCGATGTTGACGATGCGCGGGCATTTCGATTGTCGTAAGCGCGGCAAAGCGGCGCGGATGATGCGCTGATGCGCGGTCAGCATCACCGCGATCGCCTTGGTCCAGGCCTCGTCATAGCCGTCATCGTCGATCGCGACCCGCACGGAAATACCAGCATTGTTGACGAGAATATCGAGCCCGCCGAAATGCGCGGCGACGTCGTTGACCACAGATGGGATTGCGTCGCGATCGGCGACGTCGAGCACCCACGCCTTGGCCTTCCCGCCGCTGTTGCCGATGTCCTGCGCAACCGCATCCGTGCCTTCGGTGGTGATATCGGTGACGGCGACATTGGCGCCTTCGGCGGCGAATACCAGCGCGGTGGCGCGGCCCATGCCGCTGGCGGCGCCGGTGACGAGCACGGTCAAACCTTTCACCGAGCGGCTGAGCTGTTTGAAATCGGACATCGCGTGACTCGTGGGATGGAGAGAGCTGGTTGCAGGATTGACAAGGCTGGCATCGATCCGCAGACAGGTCAAACAAGCAAGATCAGAGCATGATCCGGAAAAGTGGATACCGGTCTTTCGAAAAGATCATGCTCAAGACAAAAATGAGATCATGATCCCATGAATCTGATCGGATCATGATCGACCGGAGGAACGGGCGATGAACGAACTCGATTTCAGTGGCAAGCAGGTTCTCGTGGTGGGCGGCTCCAGCGGTATCGGCAACGGCATCGCACAGGCATTTCGCGCCAAGGGGGCGCGCGTGCATGTCTGCGGCACGCGCGCCAAGGCGATCGACTATTCGGCCGAGGAAGGGTCGCATCTCGAAGGCCTGGAATACTCGCAGCTCGACGTCAGCGACGCTCGCGCGATCGAGCAATTCAACCCAACCTTCGACCGGCTCGATGTGCTGGTGCTGGCGCAGGGCGCGGTGATCTACCGCCGCGGCGAGTTCGAGATGGAAGGCTTTCGCAAGGTCGTGGAGGTCAACCTCATGAGCCTGATGGCCTGCGCGACCAAATTCCAGAAGATGCTGAGCGCGAGCACGGGCTCGCTCATCATCGTCAGCTCGACCGCCGCCTGTCATTCGACGATGGGCAATCCCGCCTACAATGCCTCGAAGACCGGCGCGGTCGGATTGACGCGGACGCTTGCCCAGGCCTGGGCCGAGGACGGCATTCGCGTCAATGGCATCGCGCCGGGCCTGGTCGATACCAAGATGACCAAGGTGACGACCGCGAATCCGAAACGGCTCGAAGGCGCGCTCGAGCGCATTCCGCTGAAGCGGCTCGGCACCCCGCAGGACATGGCTGGTGCCGCGCTGTTTCTGGCCTCGCCGCTCGCCGCCTACATCATCGGCCAGACCGTCGTCGTCGACGGCGGACTGATCCTCTGATCACAGGAACCGCCGCGCCACTCGCCGGTTACCTTCTCCGACAATGGAGAGGAGTGACCGCGATGGATAACGATCGGATCGCTGGTGCCGCCAAGGATTTCGCCGGCAAGGCCGAAGGTGCCGTTGGTGAAATGACCGGTGACAGCAAGACGGAAGCATCAGGCCGCGCGCGCGAAGCGGCCGGCACGGTGCAGAATCTCTACGGGCAGGCCAAGGATGCCGCGCGTGAAGCCGCAGACACCGCCGTCAACTATGCCAAGGAGACTTACGAGAGTCGCGGCGAGACCATTCGCAGCGGCCAGCAGGCGTTGACCAAGACCGTGCAGGACAATCCGATCGGCGCCCTGCTGGTTGCCGGTGGTCTCGGTCTTGCGCTCGGGCTGATGCTGACGCGCCCGCCGCGCCGCCCGCCACCGCGCTGGCGCTATTAGAGCGAGCGACGCCATCAATGATGGGCACGGCGCGATAGACGCAGCTGTGCCCGCCCGGCGCCTTCACCATCTCAGGAAATTGCCGAACGGCGCTTCGGCCGAGCGTCCGACATTCGCCGGTGGACGAGGCACGATCGGCGCTGGCGGACGTGGCGGCGGCGCCATCTGCTGGCGCGGCGCCGGTCCGGAACCAAAGAAATCGCCAAAGGTCGAGGCAGGCGGATTGGCCTGAGTCGGCCGGAACAGGCGCTTCTGCGGTGCCGGCTTTGGCGGCTGGGCGGGGGCCGCGGCGGCCGGCGCCAGTGCCGTTCCAGCTCCCGCGCTTGCGCCGGTCCCCTCGGGAGTGGTCGCGGCAACCGGCGTCTCGCCCTTGGCCTGCTCGCGACCGATTTCGCGGCGCGGCCAGACAAAATCGTCAGCGCGGCCGGCGGGCGGCGCGAGTGCTTCGCCCTTCACCAGCGTGCGTGCCGTGAGCGGATCGACCGCGGCGGGACGCGAGCCGGGCCCACCGAGCAGCTGATCGGTGCCGACGGAGGAGGCGACCAGCGGCACGATCGGACCGGCCAATGGCCGCGCTGGCTGGCCGGGCGGGGCGCTGGCGTCAGGCGTTGCCGGCTCGCTCGGCAGCGCGATCGGCGTCGAGCGTGCGAGCAGCCGCGTCACCTCGCGCTCCGCATAATGCGCCAGCTTGCGCGCGCCGGCCTTGGTGAAGAAGACGCCATCGGAGGTGCGGAGCTGGCGGATCTGGCCCTCGAAATCCGGGCCCTTCTGCATGAAGCGACCGGCCTCGTCGACGAAGCCGTCCCAGACATCGACATAGGTGATGCCGGCCTTGGCCGCGCCTTCCCGGTACAGCGCATCCAGGAACAGCATGTCCGAGGTGCCCTTCTGGCCGCGGATCGCCGGCAAGCCGACCCACAAGACGGGCACGCCCTTGCTCTTCAGCACGCCGATCAATTCGTCGATCTTCTTGTTGTAGAGCTCGACCCAGCGTTCGTCGCGGAATTCATAGACGCCGTTCGCCAAACGCGCGCTCCGCTCGGAGGCTGCGCTCTGCGGCGCATCGGCGGCATCATCCGGCGCCAACTCGGTATCGACCGGCTTGTCGTCCGGCTTGGCGGCGCCATCCGAAGGCTTGGTGTCCTTCGCATGGGCGTTCTTGTCGTCCTTCTTCTCGGTTTTCTTGTCGTCCTTCTTCTCCGCGACGGGCTCGCGGATCGAGACACGGTCGTTGAGGCCGAGCATCACCACGATCGCATCCGCCTTCTCGGTGGCGATGATGCCCCGCGCGGCAGCGGCCCAGTCCGAGGGCTCGCCCTTGGGCTGGTATTTGATCAGGCCGGACACGGTCTTGTGCTTGCGGATCACGCCCATATCGGGCTGTTCGGAATAGGTGTCCTCGAGGCCATAGGCGAGCCAGTCCGCCATGGCATCGCCAAGCACCAGCACGTTGCGCTCCGGCACCGTGTCGCGCTTCGCCGGCGGCGGTGCTCGCGAAAAATCCTGGCGCTGCTGCTGCTGTTGTTGCTGTTGCGGCGGCGCCTGTTGGAAGGGGGTAAAGAAATCCGAGCCGAACCACCCGCCGTTGCTGCGCGGCGCCGGCCGCTGCTGCTGCGGCGGGCCGCCGAAACCTGGAAAGCCGAAGAACTGCGCCGAGGCGGGACCGGCGATCCCGACCAGAAGCGCAATCGCCACCGCGAGCGCGACGAGGGGGCCGGTCTCGGTGAACACGCGCAGGAAGGATTTTGGCTTCGGCATCAAAGCTCGGTCGAAATGGATTTTGAAGACAACGCCATACTAGCGGAATCGGGCCGCAAGCGGGCATATTTTCCAGCATGGATCGGGCATCCGCCGCCGTCGTCGAGAGTGGCGGTCAAATAGCGGTATTTGGGCCGTTTTCGGGGATTTAGCGCGCCCGCAGGCGCTCCAGCATGTCGGAGGTGGCAAATCCGTCGGCCGGTGTTCCAATCGACGCCTGAAAGCTGCGCAGCGCCTCCCGGGTCTGGCCGCCGATCTGGCCGTCTGGCGTGCCGCGATAGAAGCCGCGCTGGGCCAGGAGCTGCTGCAGTTCCAGCCGTTCGACGCGCGACAACACCCGTTCCTGCCGCGGCCAGGGTTGCACGAAGGGCGGCCCCCCGCGCAACCGGTCGGCGAAATGGCCGATCGCCAGCGCATAGGCCTCGGCCGGGTTGTATTTCATGATCACCCGAAAGTTCTGCAGCATCAGAAAGCCGGGGCCTTCGGCGCCGGCGGGTGCGAGCAGATAGGCTTTGGTGGCGGGTTGCGGGAACGGCTGGTTGTTGGCGCGCTTGAGGCCGAGCTGCTGCCATTGCGCGAGCGTCATCGGCTTGGCGCGGTCCGCCAGCATGTAGTTGAAGTCCTTGGGAACGACGACTTCGTACCCCCAGCTCTGGCCGGTCTGCCAGCCGTCCTTTTTCAGGTTGTTGGCGGTCGAGGCGATCAGGTCGGTGGGGTCGTCGACGACGTCGCGCCGTCCATCGCCGTCACCATCGACGGCGTAGCGCTTGAAGGCGGTGGGCATGAACTGCGTCGGCCCGAACGCGCCGGCCCAGGAGCCGCGAAGCTGCTCGGGGCGGAGATCGCCGCGATTGAGGATCTCGAGCGCCGAGAGGAATTCGTCCTTGAAATAGGCCTGGCGGCGGCCGATGCAGGCGAGCGTGGCGGTCGATTGCACCACGCTGCGGTCGCCCATCTGGGTCGAATAATTGGATTCGATGCCCCAGATCGCCGCGACCGCGTAGCGGTCCACGCCATAGGTTTTTTCCGCAGCGTCGAATTGCGCCTTGTATTTGGCGAGGATCTCGCGGCCCTTGGCCAGACGGTTGTCATTCACGAGGATGTCGAGATAGTCCCAGATCGCCTTGGTGAATTCGGGCTGCGAGTCCAACAGATCCATGATGCGCAGGTCGGGCGTGAGTCCGGCCGTGAAGCGCTCGAAATTCTCGCGTGTGACGTTGCGCCGCGCCGCGTCGGGCCACATCGAGGCGACACAATTGTCGAAATTGGCGGCCTCCTGCCGGATCGCCGCTGCGGTCATCAGCGGATGGCCGGAAGCGCCATCCTCGCCGCTCCATGGCGGGGCCGAACCGTCGCCGGCAGCGGCCGCCGGCGGGGGCGAGGAGTTCGATCCCGAGAACAGGTTGCCGAACAGATCCGCAAGGCCACCCTGGGATTGGGCGAAAGCCTGATTGGAAACAAGCAGAACCGCCGCGATTATCATCGCGCGGGTTCGGCTCGTGGTTGCTGTTCCCGTCCGCCGCATGGCTCGATCTGCCCGTTCCAACGATTGGTTCAGAAGGCCTTGTGACGGTTTCCAACAGCTTAACAAAGGCGAGATTTTGTTTTGATCTGTCACAAGGACAAAAGCGACCGGACATCACACATCCGCCTTTGTTCCCGGCTGCAAACCAGATAGCAAGGTGCGATACCCGTCTCACACATTTCAAGGCGCCCGACATTCCCATGAAAATCCGTAAAGCCGTCTTTCCCGTCGCCGGTCTCGGCACGCGCGTCCTGCCCGCCACCAAGGCAATGCCGAAGGAAATGCTGACCATCGTCGACAAGCCGCTTATTCAATACGTGTATGACGAGGCAAAGGAGGCCGGGATCGAGCATTTCGTCTTCGTCACCGGCCGCAACAAGGCGATCATCGAGGATCATTTCGACCGGATGTTCGAACTCGACACGACGCTTGTCGCGCGTGGCAAGAAGGCCGAAATGGACGTTCTGGCGCAGAACCAGCCGGAAGCGGGTGCCGTCAGCTTTACCCGCCAGCAGGCGCCGCACGGGCTTGGTCACGCGGTATGGTGCGCGCGTGAGATCGTCGGCAACGAACCCTTTGCGGTAGTGCTGCCGGACGAGCTGGTGCTGAACACGCCGGGCTGCCTCGCCCAGATGATCGAGGCCGCGGGCAAGCTCGGTGAGAAGTCGAACCTGATCGCGGTCGAGGAGGTGCCCGACCATCTCACCCATCAATACGGCATCTGCGGCGTCGGGCCGCGCCACAGCCATCCCAGGATGTTCGAGATCAATAGCATGGTGGAGAAGCCGCCGAAGGGCACGGCGCCATCCAACCTCTCGATCACCGGGCGCTATATCCTGCAGCCGGAGATTTTCGCAATCCTGGAAACGCAGGAGCGCGGCGCCGGCGGCGAGATCCAGCTCACTGACGCCATGATCGGCCTGGCCAAGACGCAGAAATTCTATGGCGTGGAGTTCGAAGGCGAGCGGCACGATTGCGGTTCCAAGGCCGGATTCCTGCGCGCCAACCTCGCCTACGGCATGCGACGCCCCGAACTGCGCGACGGCCTGCTCGCCGAGATGAAGAGGTATCTGGAGAAGTGAGGGCGCGCGGTCATCATCCGCGCAGGCGGATGATCCAGTATCCCGCGAAGCCTGCGACTGATCTCCGAAAGCGCGGCGTACTGGATGCCCCGCCTTCGCGGGGCATGACGGCTGTGGTGGCTTACGCCACCAGCGACAGCCCCGGCAGGCTTGCGACCACGCTCTGATTGCGGCCATTGGCCTTGGCGGCATAGAGGGCCCTGTCGGCGGCCTCCACCAGATCGGTCCAGTTCTGGCCGGGCAGAGGTGTCAGGCTCGCGATCCCGATGCTGACGGTGGTGATGGTCTCCTGATCGCGCCATTGCTCGATCTTGCGGCGGATTGTCTCCGCCACGGTGAACGCTTCCACTGTGGTATGGCCAGGCAGCAGCACCGCGAATTCCTCGCCGCCCAGCCGCGCCGTGCAATCGCCGGCCCGCCGGACCGAATCCGAGATGCAGATGGCGATGCCGACCAGCACCTGGTCGCCGGCCTGGTGACCATAGGTGTCGTTGAACGCCTTGAAATGGTCGGCGTCGATGATGAGCAGCGCGAGCGGCGTCGCATGCCGGCCGGCGCGACGCCATTCCGCGTCGATTTCGGCGTCGAACTTGCGCCGGTTTCGCAGACCGGTCAGGGCGTCGGTGGTCGCGAGCTCTTCGAGCTTTTCCTCGGCTTCGGCGCGGCGGCCGATCTCGCGCGCCAGGAACAGCGTGGTGCCGAGCACGAACAGGATCAGTGCCGCCATGATGGCGCCGATCCGGATCGCTTCCTTGCGCCACAGGCTGAAGACGCCCTCCAGCGGTCTTCCGACCACGGTGAACAGCGGACCGTTGCCGCTGCGGCGAACATAGAGCCGCGGGGTCTGGTCGATCGGGCCGGCACCGGAGTAGGAGCCGTTGTTCTTCAGGTTGTCTGCAGTCCAGTTGCGCCGCTCCGCCAGATTGGTGCCGATGACATCGAGGTCGAACGGCGTGCGCATGATGATGGTGCGGTCGCGACGCAGCACAGTGATGGTGTCGCCGGGAGCAAGCGTCAGCCGCCCGAACAGTTCGTGGAAATAGCTGAAGCGGATCGAGCCTGTGACGACACCGAGAAAGCTGCCGTCTTCGCCGCTGATGCGCCGGCTCAGCACGATCGCGTAGGCGCTGCGATGGAGCATCGGCTTTGAGATGTAGAGGCCCGTATAGGGCTGGTCGCGATGGATGGAAAAATACTCTTCGTCGCTGCGGTTCTCCGGCAGGGGATCGAGCGTCGATGCATCGACCACCAACTGCCCCGTGCTGTCGAACACCTGGATCGCGCCAAAGTGCTTTGCGGTGGCGGCATGATCGAACAGGATCAGGTGCCGGATCTCCTTGCTGACCTGCTTGATCTCCGGCATCACCATGGCGCCGGCGACCGCACGCAGCGACAGGTCGAACAGTTCGATGTTGCGGCTGATGTCGGCGTCGATGCCGGCGCCGAGGTTCTCCAGCATCTGCCGCGCCAGCTCTTCCTCGCCGCGGCGCATGTCGAGCATGACGCTGGTGCAGACGGCGGAAAAGCCGATCACGGTCGCGACCGAGGAAGCGATCAGGAGCTTCGTCGATAGCCGCCAGCGCCGCCTTGCTTGTTGTCGCCGTTCGTGTGGCATGTTTCGTCCCGGGCGGCCCCTCATGCACCGGAAACATTGTTGCCGCCTTAAGCGGCGACAGTGATCTGCGAATGGGTTAACGGTTGGTTGGTTCGACTGACGATTTTCGGCAATGGTGTGAATTCAGGGGACTTGACGTGAACGATTACGGCCCGTTGCGGGATTACCTGAAGAAGCAGACGCTGCCCGAACTCGTGCTCAGCTTCGAGCAGATCGAGGCCATTCTCGACGCGCCGCTGCCGCGCGCCGCGCAACGCGCCTCCTGGTGGGATTCGCTTCGCAGCCCGCAGGAAAGGATGCCGCAGCGCGAAGCCTGCCTCGAGGCCGGCTATGTCGCCACGCGCCAGGCGGATGGCAACAGCGTGAAGTTCAAGCGCCTGCCGCGCAACGCCCGTCGTTCCTACGAAAGCGGGAGCGCATGACAACAGGGCTTGCTCCGTCATCGCCCGGCTTGACCGGGCGATCCAGTATTCCAGAGACCACCATAGCGAGAAACCGCGGCGTACTGGATGCCCCGCCTGCGCGCGGCACGACAGTTGCTGGGCGAAGTCGGAAGCTCAGCTCGCGGCTTCCAGCCGCTCTTCCGTAAGCAGCCGCATCGCGGCCTCGGCATCCATCGGTTCGCCGAAGGCGAAGCCTTGCGCATATTCGCAGCCGAGCTGGTAGAGCTCGACCGCATCCGAATCCGTTTCCGCGCCTTCCGCCACCACGTCCATGCCGAGGTCATGGGCCAGCGCGATGATCGATTTCAGGATCACGGGCCGGGTGCCGCGGCTCGTGGTGCGGACGAAGGACTGGTCGATCTTGATGGTGTCGAACGGGAAGCGCTGCAGGTAGGACAGCGAGGAATGGCCGGTGCCGAAATCGTCCAGTGACAGTCCGGTGCCGAGCTCGCGGATGCGCGCCAGCATCTGCGCGGCGTGCTCCGGATTCTCCATCACCAGCGATTCCGTCAATTCCAGTTTCAGCGTGCCACGCGCCACCGAGGAGCGCGACAGCACGGTCCTGATGTCGTGGATCAGGTCGTGGCGCAGCAATTGCCGCGAGGAGACGTTGACGGAAGCGAAGATCGGCTCGCGCGAGCGCATCGCGCGCTGCCAGATCGAAAGCTGCCGCGCGGTCTGGTCCAGCACGAACGTGCCGAGATCGACGATCAGGCCGATTTCCTCCGCGATCGAAATGAATTCGGACGGCGACATCCGCCCGAGTTTCGGATGGTCCCAGCGTGCCAACGCCTCGAAGCCGGCGATCGAGCGGTCCTCGAGCCGCACGATCGGCTGGAACAGGATCGTGATCTCCTGCCGCTCGATGGCGCGCCGCAGCTCGCTCTCCAGCGTCAGCCGGTCGGTCTTGCGCGCACGCATTGCCGGCTTGTAGACGTCGATGCGGTCGCCGCCGATGCGCTTGGAATGATACATCGCAAGCTCGGCGTCCTTGATGATCTCGTCGGTGAGCTGCGTCTGCGGGTCGGAGAGCGCCAGCCCGATCGACGCGGTCAGGAAGATCTCGCGGTCGTTGAAGGCGATCGGCGCGCGGATGGTCTTGCGGATGGTTTCGGCAAAGGCGGTGATCCGCGCCGGATCCTGCTCGGACAACAGGATCAGGCCGAACTGGTCACCGGCCAAGCGCGCCAGCGTGTCCTGCGGTTTGAGAATGCGGGTCAGGCGTCGCGCCAGCGTCAGCAGGATGGAATCGCCGACCGCCATGCCGACGGAATCGTTGACCTGCTTGAAGCGGTCGAGGTCGATCACCATCAGCGTCGGCCGCAGCGTCGGCACGGTCTTTGCGAGATTGGCGACCGCGCTGAGCCGGTCCATGAACAATTTGCGGTTCGGCAGCCCGGTCAGATTGTCGTGGACCGAGTCATGCAGCATCCGCTCTTCGGAATTCTTGATGTCAGTGACGTCGGTGAGCGTGCCGACCACGCGCGAGACTTCGCCGTCGGAGCCCACGACGGGTCGGGCCTTCAGCGCGAACCACATGAAATGGCCGTCCGGCGTGCGCAGCCGGAAATCCTGCACCAGGCGGCCGCGGCGCTGGTCGAGCACGCTGTCGAGCGCGGCGCGGAAACGGTCCTGGTCGAGCGGATGCAGCACTTCCAGCCATTTCGCCGCCGGCCCTTCCAGCGTGCCGCGTTTCAGGCCCAGCAGGGCCTCGGTCTCGGGGCTGGTGAATACCTTGTCGGCGGAGACGTCCCAGTCCCAGATCAGGTCGCCCGAGCCAGTCAGCGCCAAAGCGCGCCGCTCGACATCGGAGACGACGCCGGTGGTGGCGCCGCCGCCGGCAAAGGCGTGCTGCATCACCGTGAAGCCGATCAGCATCACGATCAGCACGAGGCCGCCGAGCAGCGCCGGACCGACAATGTCGTTGGTGACGCTGCCCGCCACCGTCATGCCGGCCGCGACCACCCAGACCACCAGCAGGAACCAGGTCGGGATCAACAGCACGGCGCGGTCGAAGCCGTGGGTCGAGAGATAGACGATCAGCGCGAAACCGGCGACGGCGATCAGCACAAGCGACATGCGGGCGATGCCGGAGGCGACAGCCGGATCGAACAGCGCCAACGCCACCAGCGATCCCAGGAACAGCAGCCAGCCGATGGTGATGTGGGAATAGCGCACATGCCAGCGGCTCAAATTGAGATAGGCGAACAGGAACACGAGCAGCGTTGCCGCCAGGATCGCCTCGCCGGCCGCGCGCCAGACGCGCTCGGCGTTGTTCGACATATCCAGCACCTTGGCCCAGAAGCCGAAATCAACGCCGATATAGACCAGCACCGCCCAGGCCAGCGCGGCGGCCGCCGGAAACATGATGCTGCCCTTGACCACGAACAGGATCGTCAGCACCAGCGCCAGCAGGCCGGAAATGCCGATCACGATGCCCTGGTAGAGCGTGAACGAGTTGACCTTGTCCTTGTAGGACTCCGGCTCCCAGAGATAGAGCTGCGGCAGCTTGTCGGTACGCAATTCCGCGACATAGGTGACGACCGCGCCCGGATCGAGCGTGATGCGGAAGACGTCAGCGGTCGGGCTCTCCTGCCGCTCGGGACGGTCGCCGACCGAGGGCGTGATGGTGGCGATGCGCGACAATCCGAGATCCGGCCAGAATAGGCCTGACGACACGATGCGATAATGCGGCGCGACGATCAGGCGGTCGAGTTGGTCGTCGGTGTTGTTGGCGAGCGCGAACACCACCCAATATTGTCCGCCCTCGCGGGCGCGGACTTCGATGCGGCGGACGATGCCGTCGGTGCCGGGCGCGGTCGAGACCTGGATGCGGTCGGTGTCGCTGCGCTGGTGATCGAGGACGGCAGTGAGATCGATTGCGGGCGCGTCGCTGCGGACGCTGACGGCGTCAACTGCGCGCGCCGGCGACGCGCCGACAACCATCATGAGGGCCAGCGCAAGCGGCGCAAGCCACCTGATCAGACGCAATGTCAGTACTCCGCGCTTTCACGATTCATGCGGGCGAACCAGCGCCCCGGCGTTCCCGGATAAATGCCACGAAAGCGAAGGAAATCAAAGGGTTTCCGGCGCGGCCGACGGTGGAAGCGTTAGACCACCAACACAATTTTGCCAATATGGGCGCTGGTCTCCATCCGTCGGTGCGCGTCGGCAGCCTTTTCCAGCGGGAAACTGCTGTCCATCAGCGGTTTTATCCGCCCTTCGCGCAGCAGCGGCATCACCTTGTCCTCGATCGCCGCGACCATCGCCGCCTTGTCCGCATTAGTACGGGGGCGGAGCGTCGAGCCGGTGTGGTGCAGGCGCTTCACCATCAATTTCGCGAAATTGGCGCTCGCTTTCGGTGCCCCGGCCAGGAATGCGATCTGCACGACCCGCCCTTCGACGGCGGCGGCGTCGTAATTGCGGTCGATGTAATCGCCGCCGACCATGTCGAGGATGACATCGGCGCCGGCGCCATCGGTTGAGGCCTTCACCTCGGCAACGAAATCCTCGGTCTTGTAGTTGATCGCGCGATCGGCGCCGAGCTTGAGACAGGCTTCCGCCTTGTCCTGCGAGCCGACGGTGACGATCACCTTGGCGCCGAATGCTTTCGCAAGCTGGATCGCCATGGTGCCGATGCCGGAGGAGCCGCCATGGATCAGCAGCGTCTCGCCCTCTTTCAGGGCGCCGCGTTCGAACACATTGTGCCATACCGTCATCAGCGTCTCGGGAAGCGCGCCGGCTTCCTCGATCGACAGCGACGGCGGCACCGTCATCGCCTGCGCATCCTGTGCGATGCAATATTGCGCATAGCCGCCGCCGGCGACCAGCGACATCACGGTATCGCCGACCTTGTGCCTGGTGGCTCCCGGTCCGACCGCCACCACTTCGCCTGATATTTCGAGGCCCGGCAGGTCGCTCGCGCCCGGCGGCGGCGGATAGGAACCGGAACGCTGCGCCACGTCAGGCCGGTTGACGCCGGCCGCCTTCACCTTGACCAGGATTTCCCCCTGACCCGGCACCGGCACCGGGCGTGTCTCCGGCAGCAATACGTCCGGCCCGCCGGGCTTGCTGATGCCGATGACGGTCATTTGCGCGGGCAGCTTTTCCATGGTTTTTCCTTGGCGAAATGCGAGGATTCCGAGTGCGGCATGTTGATTACCCAGCCCGGATGGCGCTGGCAACCGCCGCAACGGGATCGTGACATCACGGAGAACGCGCATGGCGATGGAAGATGACGACCGGCCGCGGAAGAAGATTTCGCACGAGATCGGGCAGGACCTGTCGCTGCTCTCGGTCGAGGAATTGGGTGACCGCATCGCGATGCTCTCGGCCGAAGTCGACCGCTTGCGCGAGGCGATGACGAAGAAGCGTGCCTCGAAGGAAGCCGCCAACAGCTTCTTCAAATCATAACCGCCCCGCCGTCATCCCGGCGAAGGCTGGGACGACGCCGTGGAGAAAGCCGGCGCCTTATTCTCGCACCCGTAGCCCGGATGGAGCGAAGCGCGCAATCCGGGGCCGCCGCATCTGCGCGCATCAACGCGGGCTAACCGCGCCTGTCCCAAACTAGGCCAATGGCCGATATGGCAAACGAACACTAAACAAAATCGCTCATTTACGATCAATTAAGCTTTCTCGTTTATGACTGCATTGTCCTCGTTTGGACACCGAGTGGCTCCTGTCCACTCTGTTTGACGCCTCCCTGTTATCAACTTCAAAGCCGCCGGAAACGGCGGCTCTTTTTTGCTTGCCCTGTCATGGATTTTGTCGCTTCCGTCCGTCGGCCGGAAACCATAAATTCCGTTGCGGCTGGACTCTTCGCCTCACAAGCGCAATGATTTGTTCACCATAGGCTGGCGCCGAAGCTGCCGGCGGGTGGGGCATGATCCGGAAACAAAGATCATGCTCAAACAAAGATTAAAAGTGGCGTGAGGGCGTTAACCATGCTGGAGCGGTCGCAAAGCGATTCCGGGCTTGTTCTGTTCAGCGAGCGGCTGACCAATTCTGCGGCGTTCGGAACCTTGTTCCGCGAAGGCATGGACCTGGTCGAGGAGACCGCCGCCTATCTCGATGGCGACGGCCGCAACCAGGCCAAGGCGCTGGAGCGCTCCGTCAGCCTGACTTACGCAACCGAAAGCATGCGCCTGACCACCCGCCTGATGCAGCTCGCCTCCTGGCTGCTGCTGCATCGCGCGGTGAAGGAAGGCGAGATGACGCTGACCCAGGCCAACCGGGAAAAGACCAAGGTCAAGCTCTCCGCGGCCGATCCGGGCTCGGCGGAACTGATCGAGAAACTGCCGCAACAATTGCAGGACCTGATCGCCCGTTCGATGAGCCTGCAGGCGCGCGTGCGCCGGCTCGACAGCACGATCCACGCGCCGCCCGCCGATCGCGCCGCCATCGGCAACCCGCTGGTGCCGCAGCTCAACCGCCTGAAGGCGGCGTTCGAGCAGTAATTCTGAGCCGGATAAGCCGCCACGTCGTCGCGAGAAGCGAAGCGTCCATAGCGCCGCGGGTGGCGACATGGATTGCTTCGCTGCGCTCGCAATGACGGGTGGAAACAAAAAACGCCCCTGACTGGCAGGGGCGTTCGCTGGACGCGGAAAAGGAAGCGCAGCCTTGCGCGCTCACTCCTTTTTCAAAAAGCCCGAAAACTTCTTCTGGAACCGCGACACGCGGCCGCCGCGATCGAGAATCTGCTGCGAGCCGCCGGTCCAGGCTGGATGCGACCTGGGGTCGATGTCGAGCTGCAGCTTGTCGCCTTCCTTGCCCCAGGTGGAGCGGGTCTGGTACTCGGTGCCGTCGGTCATCACGACCGTAATCGTATGATAATTCGGGTGAATATCGGCTTTCATGGCAGTTCCTTCGGGGCGCCGGCGCCCGTCGCAAGTGGTCCAAAGATACGGGATTTGGGCGGCTCTATAGCGTAAGGAAACCCGCAAAACAAGCCACCGGGGGTTACCGGATTAGGACTCTTCCGGATTTGCCAGCGGCTGCCGCGGGGCCTATTTGGAAAAAATAAAAACTGGTCCTTGTCCCGATGAGCGCAGCCGAACAGCTTGACCATCCGCCCAGCACGACGTCGCCGCGCCGCGACGCGCTGCTCGAGAGCGAGGCGCTGGTCGAATCCACATTGACCGAACCGCAAGGGAAGAGTCGCGCCAGGCTGAAGCCGCTGCTCGCTCTCGCGCCCTATGTCGCGCGCTATCGGGGACGGGCCATCCTCGCCTTTATCTCCCTGACCGTTGCAGCGATCACGACGCTGATCGTTCCGGTTGCGATCCGCCGCATGATCGACTTCGGCTTTTCGGCCGAAGGCATCGCGATGATCAACAGCTATTTCAGCGTGATGATCGCCGTGGTGGCGGTGCTCGCCGGAGCCAGCGCGGCGCGCTACTACCTCGTCATGACCATCGGCGAGCGCATCGTCGCCGATCTCCGGCGCGACGTGTTCGCGCATCTGATCTCGCTGTCGCCCTCTTTCTTCGATTCCGCGCGCAGCGGTGAACTGGTGTCGCGCCTCACCGCCGATACCACCCAGATCAAGTCGGCGGTCGGCGCCTCCGTGTCGATCGCGCTCCGCAACATGATGCTGTTCCTCGGCGCCGCCGCGATGATGGTGGTCACCAGTCCAAAGCTTTCCGGCTTCGTGCTGCTCGCGATCCCGATCATCGTGATCCCGCTGGTCGCGTTCGGGCGCTGGGTGCGGCGATTGTCGCGCAATGCCCAGGACACGCTCGCGGACGCCAGCGCCTATGCTTCCGAACTGGTCGGCGCCATCAGGACCGTGCAGGCCTTCACCAGCGAGCGGCTCGCCGCCACGCGCTTCGGCCGCGAGGTCGAGCAGGCCTATGAGGCCGCACGCAGCTCGACGGTGGCGCGCGCCGTACTGACCCTGATCATCATCTTCATCGTGTTCTCCAGCGTGGTCGTGATCCTCTGGGTCGGTTCGCACGACGTGCTATCGGGCGCGATGACGCCGGGCCGATTGAGCCAGTTCATTCTCTACACTGCCTTTGCCGCGAGCGCCCTCGGCCAGCTAAGCGAGGTCTGGGGTGAAATTTCCGCGGCCTCCGGTGCGGCCGAGCGGCTGTTCGAGATCCTGCGCGTCAAACCGGAGATCACGGCGCCGGCCATGCCGCGTGCGCTGCCCGAGCCCGCCCGCGGCGACGTTGCATTCGACAACATCAGCTTTGCCTATCCGACGCGGCCATCCGTGAAGACCGTCGACGGCGTTTCGTTCTCGGTGCGATCAGGCGAAAAGGTCGCGATCGTCGGCCCCTCCGGCGCCGGCAAGAGCACGCTGTTCCATCTGTTGCTGCGCTTTTACGATCCCGCCTCCGGCACGATCTCGTTCGACGGCGTGTCGATCCGGCAGGCCGATCCGAACGCGGTGCGCTCGCGCATGGCGCTGGTGCCGCAGGATACCGTGGTGTTCGCAACGTCCGCGCGTGAGAACATCCGCTTCGGCCGGCCCGATGCGTCGGATGCCGAGGTCGAGCGCGCCGCAGACCTCGCGCATGCCACCGAGTTCCTGCGCCGCCTGCCTGGCGGCTTCGAGGCTCAGCTCGGCGAGCGCGGCGTGACGCTGTCGGGCGGCCAGCGCCAGCGCATCGCGATCGCCCGCGCGATCCTGCGCGATGCGCCGCTCTTGCTGCTCGATGAAGCGACCTCCGCGCTCGACGCCGAAAGCGAGACGCTGGTGCAGACCGCGCTGGAAGAGCTGATGCGCCACCGCACCACGCTGGTCATCGCGCACCGCCTTGCGACCGTCCTGTCCTGCGACCGCATCCTGGTGATGGAGCACGGCAGGATCGTCGAGCAGGGCACCCATGCCGAGCTGGTTGCCGCGAATGGCCTCTACGCGCGCTTGGCAAGGTTGCAGTTCGAGGGGGTGTAGGTCCTTTTCGTCCCATCACAAATGTCATCACCCGCGAAGGCGGGTGATCCAGTATTCCAGAGACCGACGTGGGATACGGAGAAGCCGCGGCGTACTGGGTGCCCCGGTCAAGCCGGGGCATGACGGCGGAGTTGGTGGAAGGTCGTTCCCGTTACGGCTTCCATTCCATCTTTAGCACGGGACGTCCTGACGTCGGGTTGACGTCCTCGCCTGCGTGCACAAAGCCGTTTCGTTCATAGAAGCGGATCGCCCGTGCATTGTCCTTGTTGACGAGCAGCGTCACGCCGTCAGGCGAGAGGCGCTTGGCTTTATCGACCAGCGCGCTTGCCAGCTTCGAGCCCCAATGCGCGGGATCGACCACCAGCTGGTCGAGATAGCCGCTTCGATCGATGGTCACGAAGCCGATCAGCGTATTTACCTCTTCCGCGACGATGATGGCGGCGTTCGGCACCAGTTCGCTGCGCCAACGCTCGCGCCACCACGCTACTCGCGCATCAAAATCGATCGTTGGATAGGCCTGCTGCCAGGTTTGCCGCCAAAGCTCGATCGCGGCGTCCTCGTCCTCGGCGCGGTAGGGACGAAGCTGAAACTCGCTCGCCACTTACCGTTCCGTCAGCTTCAATTCGATGCGGCGGTTGCGCTTATAGGCCTCCTCGGTCTGCGCGGCATCGAGCGGCTGGAATTCGCCAAAGCCGGCGGCGACAAGTCGCTGCGCGGGCACCCCGAGCGAGACCAGATATTGCACCACTGAGATCGCGCGTGCGGCGGAGAGATCCCAGTTCGACTTGAACACCGGGCTGTTGATCGGTCGCACGTCGGTGTGGCCGTCGACGCGGAGCACCCAGGGAATATCGCTCGGGATCTGCTTGTCGAGGTCGATCAGGGCGGCCGCCAGCTTGTCCAGCTCGGCGCGGCCTTCGGGCAACAGCGTGGCCTGGCCGGTATCGAAGAACACCTCCGACTGGAACACGAAGCGGTCGCCGACGATACGGATGTCCGGCCGGTTGCCCAGGATGGCGCGCAGGCGACCGAAGAACTCCGAACGGTAGCGCGACAGCTCCTGCACCCGCTGCGCCAGCGCCACGTTCAACCGCTGGCCGAGATCGGCGATGCGGCCTTGTGATTCCTTGTCGCGTTTCTCGGAGGCATCGAGCGCTTCTTCGAGCGCGGCGAGCTGGCGGCGCAATGCGCTGATCTGCTGGTTCAATACCTCGATCTGCGCCAGCGCTCGCGCGGAGACCTGTTTCTCGGAATCGAGCGCCTTGGTGAGCTCGGTGGCGCGGCCCTGCGCGTCGCTGCCGGCGCTCGCCAGGCCTTCATAGAGTCCCTTGATGCGGTCGCGCTCGCCTTCGGCGGAAGCAAGCCCGGCGCGGAGCTGCGCGATCTGTTCGCCGAGGCTGAGCTTGCCGAGCTTTTCCAGCGACAGCATGTCGTTGAGCTGGGCGATCTTGGCGTTGAGCTGCTCCAGCGCCTTGTCCTTGCCGGAGACTTCCTGCGACAGGAAGAACTGCACCACCAGGAACACCGAGAGCAGGAACACGATCGACAGCACCAGCGTCGACAGCGCGTCCACGAAGCCCGGCCAGTAGTTGAAACCGGATTCACCGCGGCGGGCACGGGCAAGGGCCATTTTGATTCTCTGCTAGGGTTGGTGTCTGGACGGCCGCTAGTCCACCTCTCCTTGCAGGAGGGGTGACCGCGCGTCTTCCGTCGCCTTTCAAGATCGGCACCGTCTCTCTAACTCTTCTCCGGCTGGCGGGCGAGGCGTTCGAGCAGGCGTTTGATCTCGCGGTTCTGCTCGCCCTGGCCGTCGGCCCATTCCCGGATCATCTGTTGCTCGGTGCGCATGTGCGCAACCAGCCCCTGGATCGCTTCGGCGAGATTAGCCATTGCCGCCGTGGTGCTGCGGGTTCCGGCGCCTTCCTCCACCGCGACACGCAGCCGCTCGATCGCGTGCTGCAGGTTGCCGCCACCGCCTGCGGCAACGACGCCGACGCCGTCACCTGCATATTCGCGCACCGTAGTGGCGAGCCAGTCCTCGAGGTCGGTGTAGAAACGGTTCTGCGCTTGGCTGGATTGCAGGTCAAGGAAGCCGAGGATCAGGGATCCGGCGAGGCCGAACAGCGACGACGAGAACGAGATGCCCATGCCGCCCAGCGGCGCCGCCAGGCCTTCCTTCAGCGTGTCGAACAGCGCGCCGGCATCGCCGCCGACCTTCAGCCCATCGATCACCTTGCCGACCGAGCCGACGGTTTCGATCAGGCCCCAGAAGGTGCCGAGCAGGCCGAGGAACACGAGCAGGCCCGTCATGTAGCGCGAGATGTCGCGTGCCTCGTCCAGGCGGGTCGCGATGGAATCGAGCAGATGCCGCATCGTCTGCTGCGTGATCGACATCCGCCCGCTGCGCTCGCCGCCGAGGATCGCCGCCATCGGCGCCAGCAAGGTCGGCCGCCGGTCGACCGCAAGGCCGGGATCGGCGATCCGGAAATTGTTGACCCATCGCACTTCGGGATAGAGCCGGATCACCTGGCGGAACGACAGGATGATGCCGATCAACAGCACGGCGCCGATCAGCGCGTTCAGCCCCGGATTGGCGAAGAACGCGACGACGATCTGCTTGTAGAGGACGATGCCGATCAGCGCGCACAGCACCAGAAATACCAGCATCCGCACCAGGAAGATCCGTGGAGAGGACAATTTGCTGAGTTCGGACTCCATGTCGGAGCGGGGAGAGGAGGGCATTGCCGGCATGTCCGTTGCGAAAAGCCGCGTTGGGCAGCCAATATGGCACAGCGGTCACGGGAAGGAAGATCGGAAACCGGAGTGTCACCAGAACTCCGACTGAAGCGACGTGATTCGCTGCTTCAATGCGACCGGAAGTGCTGGCCAGGATGCGACACTGCGGAACCCCCGGCCGGGGGGCGAGGTTCTCCGAACGGAGCGAACCGTGTCATCGGCGCGCGGTCGCCCGGTGAGTCGGAGCCGCCGCAGCCCTCGATCAGCGTAATAAGATACCTACAAGCTTCGATAGAATCGATGTCACAATCCGGTGAATCGCAGAAAGCTTTTCTAGCTCAAGGTGTTCCCCGATGTGACATTGAGCCGCCCGCGCTATGTATTGCGTCGCAACACCCTGTTCTTATCCTATCTCTCATGGATGGCGTGGAGTCGGCAGCGACGCCGCGCGCGGATTTGTGTTCAACAACTCAAACTCGGGGCGACATTGTCAATGTCCGGACTACGCGCGCGAACGGCATGCATTCTCCTGATGCTGGCCGCCACAGCGCCAATACTGGCCGGCTGCGATGAGCCGACTGCCGCGACCGCTGCGGCAGAGGCGGCGCCCGAACCCGAGGTGAGTGTTGTCGTCGCCAAGCCGCAGCCGCGGGCAGTGGTCCGTGAACTGCCCGGCCGCGTCGCTCCGACGCGTGTCGCCGAAGTCCGTCCGCGGGTTTCCGGTATCATTGTCGAGCGCCTGTTCCGTCAAGGTACGGAGGTGAAGGCCGGCGATCCCCTGTATCGCATCGATCCGCGACCGTTCGAGGTCGAGGTGCTGTCGAACCAGGCCGCGCTCGCGCGCGCTAAGGCCGTGCTCGACCAAGCCACCCAGCACGCGCATCGCGTCACGACACTGTACAGCCAGAAGGCGATGCCCGAAGCCGAAAACGAAAAGGCGATCGCCGCTCAGCGCCAGGCCGAGGCCGATGTTGCGGCCCGCGAGGCGGATCTCGCGCGCGCCAAGCTCAATCTGGATTACGCCACGATCCGTGCGCCGATCGATGGCATCGTCGGCGCTGCGCTGGTCAGCGAAGGCGCGCTGGTGGTGCAGAACGACCCGACCTCGCTCGCGACCATCCAGCAGATCGATCCGATCTATGCCGACTTCACCCAGTCGGTCACCGAGCTCAACCAACTCCGCCGCGCATTCGAGACCGGCGAGCTCGACCGCATCGCCGCCGATGCGATGAAGGTGCGTCTCGTGCAGGACGATGGCGCACTTTATCCGATCGCCGGCAAGCTCCTGTTCTCCGATGCCAAGGTCGATGCCTATACCGGGCAGGTGACGCTGCGCGGCGAGTTCCCGAATCCGAGGCGCGAACTGCTCCCTGGCATGTATGTGCGCGTGCTGATCGAGCAGGGCATCGACAGCGATGCGATCGCCGTGCCGCAGCAGGCGATCCAGCGCAATGGCGGAGGCGGCAGCGAGGTTTTCGTGGTCAAGGATGATGGCCGCGTCGCGGTCCAGGCCGTGCGTACCGGCTCGCTCCAGAACGGGCAGGTGTTCGTGACCGAAGGTCTGAAGGCCGGCGACCGCGTCGTGGTCGAGGGCTTTCAGAAATTCGCGGCTGGCGACAAGGTCCGGCCGCAGGCGTTCACCGAACAGGCGGATGCTTCGATCGGCGCGCCGGGGGAAAATAAAGCCGCGCAAGCGCTGCGGTGATCGGAGATGCCGAGCTTCTTCATCGACAGGCCGATTTTCGCCTGGGTCGTCGCGCTCTTCATCTGCCTGGTCGGCGCGATCTCGATTCCGCTGCTGGCGATCGCGCAATATCCGATCATTGCGCCGCCCTCGATTTCGATCTCGACCAGCTATCCGGGCGCCTCGCCGGAGAACCTCTATAACAGCGTCACCCGGCTGATCGAGGAGGAGCTGAACGGCGCCAACGGCATCCTGAATTTCGAATCCACCAGCGACTCGCTGGGGCAGGTCGAGATCATCGCCAATTTCGTGCCGGGCACCGAAACCAGCCAGGCCTCCGTCGAGGTGCAGAACCGCCTCAAGCGCATCGAAGCGCGCCTGCCGCGCGCCGTGATCCAGCAGGGCATCCTGGTCGAGGAAGCCTCCAGCGCCGTGCTGCAGATCATTACGCTGAATTCGACCGATGGCAGCCTCGACGAAGTCGGCCTCGGCGATTTCATGGTCCGCAACGTGCTCGGCGAAATCCGCCGCATCCCCGGCGTCGGCCGCGCGACGCTCTATTCGACCGAGCGCTCGTTGCGCATCTGGCTCGATCCGGCAAAGCTGGTCGGCTATCGCTTGACCGCCGACGACGTCAACAAGGCGATCGCGGCCCAGAACGCGCAGGTCGCTTCGGGCAGCATCGGCGCCGAGCCGGCGACGGACTCGCAGCGGGTTTCGGCGCTGGTTCTGGTGAAGGGCCAGCTCTCCTCGCCCGACGAGTTCGGCGCCATCATCCTGCGCGCCAATCCCGATGGTTCGACGGTTCGCCTGCGCGACGTCGCGCGGCTGGAGATCGGCGGCCTCAGCTACCAGTTCCAGACACGCCTCAACGGCAAGCCGACCGCGGGTCTGTCGGTATTGATGTCGCCGACCGGCAATGCGCTCGCGACCGCAAGCGCGGTGGAAGCCAAGATGAAGGAGCTGTCGCGCTTCTTCCCGGCTAACATCACCTACGAGATCCCCTACAACATCACGCCCGTGGTGGAGGCCGCGATCGAGAAGGTGCTGTCGACGCTGGTCGAAGCCGTGGTGCTGGTCTTCGTCGTGATGTTCCTGTTCCTGCAGAACATCCGCTACACCATCATTCCGACCATCGTCGTGCCCGTTGCGCTGCTGGGAGCTTGCGCCACGCTGATGATCCTCGGCTATTCCATCAACATGCTGACCATGTTCGGCATGGTGCTCGCGGTCGGCATCCTCGTGGACGACGCGATCGTCGTGGTCGAGAACGTCGAGCGCATCATGGCCGAAGAGGGCTTGCCGCCAAAGGAAGCGACCCGCAAGGCGATGTCGCAGATCACCGGCGCCATCATCGGCATCACGCTGGTGCTGGTCGCCGTGTTCATCCCGATGGCGTTCTTCCCGGGATCGGTCGGCATCATCTATCGCCAGTTCTCGGTCACCATGGTCGCCGCGATCTCGTTCTCCGCGCTGCTTGCGTTGTCGCTGACGCCGGCGCTGTGCGCGACGTTGCTGAAACCCGTCACGGCGGGCCATGGCCATGCCCGCCGGGGCGTGTTCGGCTGGTTCAACCGCACGCTCGATGGCACCCGCGACGGCTACACGCGCACGGTCCGCGGGGGGCTGAAGCGCACCGGACGCTTGATGCTGATTTATGCGGTGCTTCTGGTCGGCTTGGGCTGGGGCTTCGTGCGGCTACCCGGCGGCTTCCTGCCGGTCGATGACCAGGGCTTCATCACCACCGACGTGCAAACGCCGTCCGATTCCTCCTACGCTCGCACCGAGGCCGCGATCGAGAAGGTCGAGAAATATCTGCTGGCGCGCTCTGCGATCGAGAACGTCACGTTCCTCACCGGCTTCAGCTTCCTCGGCCAGGGCTTCAACACCGCGCAGGCCTTCATCACGCTGAAGGACTGGTCGGAGCGCGGGCCGAAGGATTCGGCGGCAGCAATCGTCGCTGACATCAACCGTGACCTGTCGTCGATTCGTGACGCGAGGATCTCGGCCTTGCAGCCGCCGCCGATCGACAACCTCGGCAACTCCTCCGGCTTCTCGTTCCGCCTGCAGGACCGTGGGCAGAAGGGCTATGCCGCGCTCACGGCCGCCGCTGACCGTCTGGTCGCGGACGCCAACGCCAGCCCCGTGCTGCAAAAGGTCTATATCGAGGGTCTGCCGCCGGCGCCGCAGATCAACCTGATGATCGACCGCGAGAAGGCCGGCGCCTTCGGTGTCACCTTCGAGGACATCAACAACACGATCTCGACCAATCTCGGCTCGAATTACGTCAACGATTTCCCGAATCGCGGCCGCATGCAGCGCGTCGTGGTGCAGGCGGACAAGTTCACCCGCATGAATGCGGATGACATCCTGAACTACAACGTCAAGAACAGCCGCGGGCAGCTCGTGCCGTTTTCGTCATTCGCCTCGATCGAATGGCAGAAGGGCCCGACCCAGATCGCAGGCTTCAACTATTATCCTGCGGTGCGCATCTCCGGCGAGGCGCGCCCTGGCTACACCTCGGGCGATGCTCTGAACGAGATGGAGCGGCTCGCCAACCTGTTGCCGCGCGGCTTCGGCTACGAGTGGACCGGCCAGTCGCTGCAGGAAAAACTCTCGGGCTCGCAGGCGCCGTTCCTGCTGGCCTTGTCCGTGCTGGTGGTCTTCCTGTTGCTCGCCGCACTCTATGAGAGCTGGACGATCCCACTCGCGGTGCTCCTGACCATTCCGCTCGGTGTGACCGGTGCGGTGATCGCCGCGACGATGCGGGGGCTGCCGAATGATGTCTATTTCACCGTCGGCCTGATCACCATCATCGGCCTTGCCGCCAAGGACGCCATCCTGATCATCGAGTTCGCGAAGGATCTGCGCGCCCACGGCAAGCCGCTGATCGAGGCGACCATTGAAGCCTGTTCGTTGCGCTTCCGTCCGATCCTGATGACCGGTCTCGCCTTCGTCTTCGGCGTGTTTCCGATGGCGATCGCCACCGGCGCCGGCGGCGCCAGCCAGCAGGCGCTCGGCACCGTCGTCATGGGCGGCATGATCGCGGTGGTGATCCTGGCGTTGCTGATGGTCCCGGTGTTCTTCGTCAGCGTGCAGCGCGTGCTGGCAGGCGACCGCGAGCCGAAGCAGGCTGCGGCCCCGGAGCCGCATGCCCAATCGGCACCAGCTACGCCGAAACCGTAGGATCATGCCCTCAGCCGTCATGCCCCGCGAAGGCGGGGCATCCAGTGTCCACTGCTGTCAGATCCGACGCATCACTGGCGCCGCGGGTTACTGGATCATCCGCCTTCGCGGATGATGACAGCGAGCATGATGGCGAGCGGAACCGCCCGCTACCCCAGCGGCTTCAGAATCTTCACCAGCTCGCCGTGCACGAATTCGTTGCCGCAGATCACGTCGCCGGTTTTCAGCGGATCGTCATTGCCCTCGATCCCGCTGATGGTGCCGCCGGCTTCGCGCACCATAATCTGGCCGGCCGCGATGTCCCACGGCGAGAGGTTGCGCTCCCAATAGCCGTCGAGGCGACCGGCCGCGACGAAGGCGAGATCGAGCGAAGCGGCGCCGAAGCGGCGGAAGCCGGCGACCTTGTTCTGCAGCGCGGCCATCTCCTTCAGCGCCAGTCCATGGTCGCCGCGGCCGATATGGGGCAAGCCGCAGGCGACCACGCATTCGTCGAGCTTGCGGCGGCCGGCGACACGCAGGCGCTGGTCGTTGAGGAACGCGCCCTTGCCGCGCTCGGCGACATAGAGCTCGTCATTGGCGGGATTATAGATCACCCCCGCGATCACCGTGCCCTCGCGCGCCAGTCCGATCGAGATCGCGAATTGCGGGATGCCGTGCAGGAAGTTGGTGGTGCCGTCGAGCGGATCGACGATCCAGCTATGGCTCTTGTCGGTGCCCTCGCGGGTGCCGCCTTCCTCGCCGATGAAGCCGTAGCCCGGGCGGGCCTTGGCGAGGTCGGTGTAGAGCATCTCCTCGGCGCGCTTGTCGGCCAGCGAGACGAAGTTCGCCGGCCCCTTGAGCGACACCTGCAGGTGCTCGATCTCGCCGAGATCGCGCTTGAGGCTGCGGCCGGCGCGGCGCGCGGCCTTGACCATGACATTGATGAGGGCGGAATAGAGCATGATGGAGGGCTTGTCGGGTGGGGGAACGAACGGCCCAATGCCGTAGGAATTGCCGACTGCGTGCCCTCTCGGAGTGGCGCCGTCAAGGCGTCATTTGCCGGTGCCGAGCCATTTGCGCGCGGCCTCCTCGGCCTTGGCGCGGTCCTGCGGGCTGATATCCAGCAGCATTTCATCGAGTTCCGGATCGCCCTTGCCGGCGGTCTTGGCGACGGTGTGCCATTTCAGCGCCTCGACCTTGTCCTGCGGCACGCCCTGGCCGGTGGCGAGCACGCGGGCGAGCCGGTTCTGCGCGATCGGCGAATTCTGCCGCGCGGCCTTCCGCAACAGCGCCACGGCCGCCGGCTGGTTCCGCGGTGTGCCGGAGCCGTTGTAGAGCGCGATCGCATATTCGACCTCGGCATCGACATTGTCAGCGAGCGATGCGGCCTGCAACAGCCGCACCGATTTCTCGAGATCCTTGGGCACGCCGGTGCCCTCCTTGTAGAACGTCGCCAGCGCGTACTGCGCTTCGGGGCTGCCGGCGTCGGCGGCCACCCGCAACAATTCGGCACAGCGTTTGAGATCCTGCGGCAGCGTCTGGCCGTCGAGATAGAGCAGCGCCAGATTATAGGCCGCCTTGGGATTGCCGAGCTTGGCCGAGGAGGCCAGCAGCTTCACCGCTTCGTCCTTGTTCACCGGGGCGCCACGGCCCGCGAGCCGCATCATTGCGAGTGCGAACATCGCCTCGCGATCGCCGGCGTCGGAGGCGCGCTGATACCATTCGATCGCCTTGCCGTAATCGCGCTTGATGCCCAGCCCATTGGCATAGAGCTCGCCCAGCATGGTCATCGCCTTGGGGTCGCGGGCGTAGTTTGCGCGATTGGTGGCGAGGTCGAACGTGGTCTTGTAGAGGCCGCGCTGATAGGCGCCGTAGACGAGATCGACATTGGGATCGTCGAACGGGTGCGTCGGGCTCGGAGATGGTGTCGGCGAGGGCGCCGGCTTCGGCCCGGCCTGCTTCTTTTCCGCCGCGGCCTTCGGCTTCGGCGTATGCTTCGGCTCTTCCTTTTTCGGTGCCGGCTTGCTGGCCGGCGCCTGGGCGGCAGGCGGCGTCAGCGAAATCTGCGCGACGGCGCCCGTCGTCAGCACGGCGCAGCCGAGCACCACCGCTATCGGACGCAGCAGGCTCATTCCGGCGTCAGTCCTGCCCTTGCTTTCGCAAGCATGCTCGCATGGGCTTCCTTGATGGCCGCGCCGACCTGGGCGAGCGCCGCGCTGGCGCCGCGTGAATCGGCGAAGATGAACTCGCCGACCAGGACGAAGTCTGCGCCCGCGGATGCAAATTCAAACGCCTCTTCGCGGGAGACGGCATAGCCGGCGCAGGGCGGCTCGAACAACTCGTCCCACCAGCCGATCCGCTCGGCGATCGCCTGCGTCGAGGGCCGCTGCCCGTGCGCATCGGGCTCGCCGAACAGCACGTAATCGGCGCCGAGTTCGCCCGCGGCCATGGAATCATGCCGCGTCGGCAGCCCGCCGACGCCGGCGATGCGGTCCGGCTTCAGCGAGGGCAGCGCCTCCTCCAGCGCGGCAAGGCCGGTGAGATGCGCGCCGTCGGCGCCGGCGCGTGCGACGATCTCGACATGGCCGTCGATCAGCAGCGCGGCGTCCGCTTTCTGGATCACCGGCGCCAGCGCCTTCACGCGCGCGATCATCGTGCGCTGGTCGGTCTCGCGCAGCCGCACCAGCACCGCCGCGACGTCGGCCGCGGCGAGCAGGTCAGGCAGGCGTGTGATGAGGTCAGAGGGATCGTCCACCAGCGGCGTCGCGAGATAGAGGCGCGGCGCCGGGCGCGGCGGAACGGGCTTTGCGGCCAATTATGCCACCTTCTTTTCCAGGCCGGTCTCCCACTCGCCTTTGCTGGCGAGCCCGTTCATGCGCGCGCGGTGGGCGAAGGCGCGCTGGCCGGCTGCGACATTCTCGGCCTTGCCGGACCATGCCTTCTGCGGCGCCGCCTGCAGCGCGCGACCGTAGGAGAAGGTGAGCTTCCAGGGCAGGCCGCCGATCCGGTTCATCGCGTCGAGATGCGCGGTCGCCTCTTCATCGCTCTGGCCGCCGGAGAGGAAGGCGATGCCGGGCACGGCCGCGGGCACGGTCGACTTCAGGAGCCGCACGGTCTTTTCCGCGACTTCCTGCACCGATGCCTGTTTCGGGCTCTTCTTGCCTGACACCACCATGTTCGGCTTCAGCACCATGCCTTCGAGCGCGACGCGCTGCACATACAGTTCGTTGAACACGTCACGCAGCACATGCTGCGTCACCTCATAGCAGCGGTCGATGTCGTGGCCGCCGTCCATCAGCACTTCCGGCTCGACGATCGGCACGATCTGCGCCGCCTGGCACAGCGCGGCGTAGCGCGCCAGCGCATGCGCGTTGACATGGATCGCGGTCGTGGTGGGAATTCCCTGACCAATATCGATCACCGCGCGCCATTTCGCAAAGCGCGCGCCGCGCTCGTAATACTTCTTCAGCCGCTCGGCGAGCTTGTCGAGGCCGACGGTGACGAGTTCGCCGGGGCAGCCGGGCAGGGCTTGCGTACCCTCGTCGACCTTGATGCCGGGAATGCTGCCGGCCTGCTCGATCAGCTTGACCAGCGGCGTGCCGTCCTTGGCGTTCTGCCAGATGGTCTCGTCATAGAGAATGACACCGGAGATGTATTTGCTCATCGCTTCGGTGGAGCGGAACAGCATCTCGCGGTAGTCGCGACGGTTCTCCTCGGTCGATTCCACGCCGATCGCGTCGAAGCGCTTCTTGATGGTTCCTGAGGATTCGTCGGCGGCCAAAATTCCCTTGCCCGATGTGACCATCGCAAGCGCGATCTTGTTGAGGTCAGCGAGATTCATGGAACGTCCTCCAGATGGTTTCGTGCCCTTGCAAACCAAAATAGGCGGTTATCGGGCAATTGCCTAGAAAACGTTCGTCGCGGCGGGGCGTTCACGGGTTGGTTAGATCGGAACGAGATTAACGTAGCCGATGGCCACGATGGCGCTGCGCTCCCTCTCCCGCTTGCGGGAGAGGGCTGGGTGAGGGTATCCCCGCGACGGGACTTTCCGTGGGGAGAGAGCCCTCACCCGGGGCGTGCGCGCCGACCTCTCCCGCAAGCGGGAGAGGTGAAGAGAACGCGGCTTCACGCCACCTTCGGATCGAGTTCGCCCTTGGCGTAGCGCTTGGCCATTTCCGCGGTGGTCAGCACCTTCTTGATCTTGCTGGCCTGGCCGGCGGTATTGAACTCCTGCAGCCGCTGCTTGCACAGCTTGGTCATCGCTTCCATCGCGGGCTTCAGATATTTGCGCGGATCGAACTCTTCCGGGTGCTCCTTGAACACCTTGCGGATCTGCCCCGTCATCGCCATGCGGTTATCGGTGTCGATGTTGATCTTGCGCACGCCGTTCTTGATGCCGCGCTGGATCTCGCTGACGGGCACGCCCCAAGTCGGCTTCATCTTGCCGCCATACTCGTTGATGATGTCCTGCAGATCCTGCGGCACCGAGGAGGAGCCGTGCATGACGAGATGCGTGTTCGGCAGCTTGCGGTGGATCTCCTCGATCACGTTCATGGCGAGGATGTCGCCGTCGGGCTTGCGGGTGAACTTGTAGGCGCCGTGGGAGGTGCCCATCGCGATCGCGAGCGCGTCGACCTTGGTCTCCTTCACGAACTTCACGGCCTCGTCCGGATTGGTGAGGAGCTGGTCGTGGGACAGCTTGCCCTCGGCGCCGTGGCCGTCCTCCTTGTCGCCCATGCCGGTCTCGAGCGAGCCGAGCACGCCGAGTTCGCCTTCCACCGAAATGCCGCCGAGATGGGCCATGTTGGTCACGGTCCTGGTCACGCCGACATTGTAGTCCCAATCGCCGGGCGTCTTGCCGTCGGCCTTCAGCGAGCCGTCCATCATGACGGAGGTGAAGCCGGCCTGGATCGCGGTCATGCAGGTGGCCGGCTCGTTGCCGTGGTCGAGATGCACGCAGACCGGGATCTGCGGATAGATCTCGGTGAGGGCGTCCATCATGTGCTTGAGCATCACGTCATTGGCATAGGCGCGTGCGCCGCGGGAAGCCTGGATGATGACGGGCGCATCCACGCTGGAGGCTGCCTCCATGATCGACAGCGCCTGCTCCATATTGTTGATGTTGAAGGCCGGCACCCCGTAATCGTGCTCAGCCGCATGGTCGAGCAGTTGCCGCAAGGTAATGCGAGCCATCCGGATTCTCCCTGTATTTACAGCGCGTTCGCGCCTAGTCGATTGGTTAGCGAATTTTCAGGACTTCGACGCCCGGCAGCGGCTTGCCTTCCATCCATTCAAGAAACGCGCCGCCGGCGGTCGAGACATAGGTGAAATCCTGCGCCACGCCGGCCTGGTTCAGCGCCGCGACGGTGTCGCCGCCGCCCGCGACCGAAAGCAGCTTCTTGGCCTTGGTGCGCTCGGCCGCGTGCTTGGCCGCCACCATGGTGCCGCGATCGAACGGCGTCAGCTCGAAGGCGCCGAGCGGTCCGTTCCACACCAGCGTCGCCGCATCGTCGATCGCGGCATGGATGCGGGCGATCGATTGCGGGCCGACGTCGAGGATCATGCCCTCGGCGGGGATCGCGTCCAGGCCATAGGCATGCGACGGCGAGTTGGCCGCGAAGTGGAAGGCAACGACGGCGTCGACGGGAAGGATGATGGCGCAATTGGCGGCCGCGGCCTTGTCCAGGATGCGCAGCGCGGTCGCGGCGAGATCCTTCTCCGCCAGCGACTTGCCGATGCCGACGCCCTGCGCGTGCAGGAAGGTGTTGGCCATGCCGCCGCCGATCACGAGCGCGTCGACCTTGGTCACGAGATTTTCGAGCAGGTCGATCTTGGTGGACACCTTGGCGCCGCCGATGATCGCGATCACAGGCTTGGTCGGCGCTTCCAATGCCTTGCCGAGCGCATCGAGCTCGGCCTGCATGGTGCGTCCGGCGTAGGCCGGCAGCTTGTGGCCGAGGCCTTCGGTCGAGGCATGGGCGCGGTGCGCCGCCGAGAACGCATCATTGACCCAGATGTCGCCGAGCTTTGCCAGTTCCGCGACAAAGGCCGGATCGTTCTTTTCCTCCTCCTTGTGGAAGCGCGTGTTCTCCAGGCAGAGGATCTCGCCGTCCTTCAGCGCCGCGACAGCCTTTGCCGCGGCCTCGCCGATGCAGTCGTCGGCGAAGGCGACAGGCTTCTTGATGACTTTCGACAGCGCTTCGGCGACCGGCTTCAGCGATTCCTTGGGATCACGTCCCTTGGGACGGCCGAAATGCGCCAGCAGGATCACCTTGCCGCCCTTGTCGGAAAGCTCGGTGATGGTCGGCGCGACGCGCTCGAGCCGCGTGGTGTCGGTGACGCGGCCATTTTCCATGGGCACGTTGAGGTCGACGCGGAGCAGCACGCGCTTGCCCTTCGCGTCGACGTCGTCGAGGGTGCGGAATTTGTTCATGCAGGGCTCCTCGGTCATGGCCGGGTTGTCCCGGCCATCCACTAACGTGGATGCCCGGCTCAAGGCCGGGCATGACGACAAACAAGTGGTTACAGCAGCTTCCCGATCGCGACGGCGGTGTCGGCCATGCGGTTCGAGAAACCCCACTCGTTGTCGTACCAGGACATCACCCGCACCAGCGTGCCGTTCAGCACCTTGGTCTGGTCCATGTGGAAGGTCGACGAATGCGGGTCGTGGTTGAAGTCGATCGAGACGTTCGGCGCGGTGGTGTAGCCCAGGATGCCCTTGAGCTGCTGCTCCGAGGCGCGCTTCATCGCCTCGTTGATTTCCTTCGCATCGGTGGCGCGCTTGGCGACGATCTTCAGGTCCACCACCGACACGTTCGGGGTCGGCACGCGGATCGCAACGCCGTCGAGCTTGCCCTTCAATTCCGGCAGCACCAGGCCGATCGCCTTGGCCGCACCGGTCGAGGTCGGGATCATCGACATCGCCGCCGCGCGGCCGCGGTAGAGATCCTTGTGCAGCGTATCCAGCGTCGGCTGGTCGCCGGTATAGGCATGGATCGTGGTCATGAAGCCGGTCTCGATGCCGACCGTGTCGTTCAGCACCTTGGCCACCGGCGCGAGGCAGTTGGTGGTGCAGGAGCCGTTGGAGACGACGAGATGATCCTTGGTCAGCGTGTCATGGTTGACACCGTAGACGATGGTGGCATCGGCGCCATCAGCGGGCGCCGAGACCAGCACGCGCTTGGCGCCGGCGGTCAGATGCGCGGACGCCTTGTCCTTGGCGGTGAAGATGCCGGTGCATTCCAGCGCGACGTCGACGCCGAGATCCTTCCAGGGCAGCTTGGACGGATCGCGCTCGGCCGATACCTTGATCTTGCCGCTGCCGAGGTTGATCGAGTCGCCGTCAACGGTAACGGTGCCGGGGAAGCGGCCGTGCACGGAGTCGAAACGGAGCAGATGAGCATTGGTCTCGACCGGGCCGAGATCGTTGATGCCCACCACTTCAATGTCCTTGCGGCCGGCCTCGGCGATGGCTCGAAGCACATTGCGGCCGATGCGGCCGAACCCGTTGATCGCGACCCGGACTGCCATGTCGTTTCACTCCTCTAATAGCTGATGCCATCCCCGCTGGCGCGTGCTCCAGCGAGGGTGTTACGGCGGATCGCCCGGTTCGGCCGGACGAGGACGGATTAGATAGGGGTTACCTAGTCCTTTTTCGGGGCAAGCTCAACCGCTAGCCGACGCGCTTCAGGGCAGCGTTAACGGCAGCCTCGGCGGTAATTCCGAAGTGCTTGAAAAGGTCCTTGGCCGGTGCGCTGGCGCCGAAACCATGCATGCCGATGAATTCACCGTCCTGGCCGATCACGGCATCCCAGCCCCACCGCACAGCCGCCTCGATCGCGATCTTGGCCGGTGCATTGCCGATGAGGGCCTTTTTCCGGTCTTCCGGCTGCGCCAGTAACAATTCGAGCGAGGGCACCGACACGACCCGCGACGGGATGCCGCGTTCCGCGAGCTGCTTCTGCGCGTCGACGGCGATCTGGACCTCGGAACCGGATGCGAAGAATGACACTTTTGCGTCACCTTGCGCCGCGACCAGCTCATAGCCGCCATGGCTGCACGGATTGTCGGCGGGCGCGGTGGTTCGAAGCTGCGGCAGATTCTGTCGCGTCAGCGCCAGCACCGTCGGCCCATCGATCCGGTTCAGCGCGAGCTCCCAGCATTCTGCAACCTCGACGGCATCGCACGGGCGGAACACGCGCATGTTGGGAATGGCGCGCAGCGCCGAGAGATGTTCGACCGGCTGGTGCGTCGGGCCGTCTTCGCCGAGGCCGATCGAGTCATGGGTCATGACATAGACGACACCAGTGCCCATCAGCGCCGCAAGTCGCATCGCCGGCCGCGCATAGTCGGTGAACACCAGGAAGGTGGCGCCGTTCGGTGCAAAGCCGCCATGCAGGAAGATGCCGTTCATGGCCGCCGCCATGCCATGCTCGCGGATGCCGTAATGGATGAAGCGGCCCTTCGGCGTCTTGGCGGAGAAGTTGACCGCCGACTTCGCCTTGTTGTTGTTGGAGCCGGTGAGGTCGGCCGAGCCGGCCAGAAACTCCATCGGCATCGCGGCAGCGATCACCTCGATCGCGGCCTCCGATGATTTTCGGGTCGCAACGTTGAGCGGATTTTCGAGCAGCGCCTTCTTGTGTCCCTTCAGCGCCTTTGCCAGCGATGCCGGCCGTTCGTGCCGCAGCCGGCGCTCGAATTCGGCGCGCTTGCGGCTGCCGAGCTCGGCATAACGCGCTTCCCACTCCTGGCGTGCGGCGGCGCCACGCGCGCCTGCTTCGCGCCAGGCAGCCAGCACGTCGTCCGGCACCGAGAACGGTTCGAGCGAGATGCCGAGCCTTTCCTTGGCCCCCTTCAATTCGTCGGCGCCGAGCGCTTCGCCATGGACCTTGTTGGTGCCGGCCTTGGTCGGCGCGCCGTAGCCGATCGTGGTCTTGCAGGCGATCAGCGTCGGCTTGCTCGATTTCTGCGCGCGCGTGATCGCGTCCGCGATCGCTTTCTGATCCTGGCCGTTGATGTGCTCGGCGGCCCAGCCGGCCGACTTGAAGCGCTTCACCTGGTCTACGGAATCGGCGAGCGACGTCGGACCGTCGATCGAGATGCCGTTGTCGTCATAGAGCACGATCAGCTTGTTGAGCCGCCAGTGGCCGGCGAGCGCGATCGCTTCCTGCGACACGCCTTCCATCAGGTCGCCGTCGGAGGCGAGCACGTAGGTGTAGTGGCTGACGATCTTCTTGCCGAACTCGGCCGACAGCATTTTTTCCGCCACCGCCATGCCGACCGCGGTCGAGATGCCCTGACCGAGCGGGCCGGTGGTGGTCTCGATGCCCTTGGTGTGGAAGTTCTCGGGGTGTCCCGGGGTCAGCGAGCCCAATTGACGGAAGTGCTTGAGCTGGTCGAGCGGCATGTCCTTGTTGCCGGTGAGGTACAACAGCGAATAGAGCAGCATCGAGCCGTGGCCGGCCGAGAGCACGAAGCGGTCGCGGTCCGGCCAGGCGGGGTCGGCCGCATCAAATTTCAGAAACTGTGTAAACAGGACGGTCGCGACGTCGGCCGCACCCATCGGCAGCCCGGGATGGCCGGATTTCGCCTTCTCGACCGCATCCATTGCGAGCCCACGAATGGCGTTGGCCATACGGGTGTGATCGACCTGCGTCATGATGAAAATCCGTCTGAAATGAGAGGCTTGGCTTGCATGCGGCGCCGCCCGGAGGGCCGCCATATGCGGGTGGTAGGCACGGGATGAGAGGCTGGATAGCACCTCAATCCGGGGAGTCCAAGGGAAGTCAGAGGCAAGAAAACGCGCTTTCGGCCGCAAAAGTTGCGTTCGGCGTAGCCCGGCCCAAGGGTACATGGACCCTCGCCGCCGTCGAGTTTCCGCAGGGAAGGGACCGGGTAAACCGATAGCTGCGGCGGCGGGGTTGCCTCCATCTATCGGTGCATAGTTTTCCGGCGGCGTTGCGCCGGGCTCGCTCACCACGTAAATTTCATCGCCTAAGCGCTTGCCGAACCGCAAGGATTCGCGGACGGCCACGCCATCGAGGATCTATCTTGTCTCGCATGAGCGATCGTTCCACCAACGGGGCCGCCAGTGCCGAGCCCGCCATTGCCGACATCGACGCCGCCACGCGGCGGCTGATGGCGGCGCTGGATGCGCTGGAAAGCGCGGTCGAGCGGCGGCGCGAGGCGGACCGCGACGAGAACGAACTGGCGAGCCGGATCCAGGCGCTGGGCGCTGATCGTTCGCGGCTTGCGGACGAACTCGATAACTCCTTGGTGAAGACGCGCAAGCTCGAGCGCACCAATCGCGAGATCGCCGAGAAGCTGGATAGCGCGATCGGCACCATCCGCGCCGTGCTCGATGCCGGGGAGAACACGCGATGAGCCACATCAACGTCACCATCAATGGCCGGCAATACCGGATGGCGTGCGAAGAGGGGCAGGAGGTTCGTCTGCTGAAGCTCGCGGAGAACCTGGAATCGCGCATCGAATCCTTGCGCGGCAAGTTCGGTGAGATCGGCGATGCCCGCCTCACGGTGATGGCGGCGCTCACTGCCTGCGACGAACTGGTCGACGCCGGCACACGCATCCGCAGCCTGGAGCAGGAAATCGAATCCTTGCGCAACTCCGGAGCCGCCGCAGTCGATCGCGCCCGCGCCACGCAGGTCGCAATCTCGAATGCACTCAACGCCGCCGCCGAGCGGATCGAGAAAACCACGCAGGTGCTCAACCGCACCATCGGCGGCGGTATCGCGATCGGTTGAGTTCACCATCCCCTGAAAGGGACCTTTCAGAGGAGGGTAACAACGATTCATTCCCGCTGGCGGAACGCTGCGGTCGTCGCTACATTACCCCTAGCGAAGCTGCGTTGCGCGTCAGGAGCTATATATCCCCGGGGCCTTATCGATCCTTTAGGGAACTGTCCCTGGCCGGGTCCGTGGACCCGGACATATGGTGCCCACCTACTTTCGTAGGGAACTCCGGGATCGAACGCTCCAACGGCCTCTGCGGCTTCGCGCTCTGTTTTTTCTCCTGTTGCGTTTCTGCGGCGCAAGCAATTCCAATACCGCCGTCATGCCCCGCGAAGGCGGGGAATCCAGTACGCGGCGGCTTCGCCGCTGGAGCACAAGCGTCTCTGGAATACTGGATCACCCGCCTTCGCGGGTGATGACAGCGGCAGCGGAGCAAGACATCATGCGCGCCATCTCACCCAAGGCTGAACTCCGCAGCGCCGCGCTCACGCGACGTGACGCGCTGAGCGAAGAGGAGCGCACTGCTGCCGCCGCGAAGATCGCAAGGCGCGGCCTGCCGTTTGAGATCGCACGCGGCACGATCGTTTCCGGCTATTCTCCGATCCGCAGCGAGATCGATCCGATGCCGCTGATGCTGGAGCTTGCGACGCAGGGCGCGCAGCTTGCGCTGCCGGCGGTCACCGCGCGCGGCCACTCCCTGGTCTTTCGCGCCTTCGCCAAGGGCGATCGGCTGACGCTTGGTTCGCTCGGCATCCCCGAGCCGTCGCCGGCCGCCGCCGAACTGGTCCCCGATATCATGCTGGTGCCGCTCGCGGCCTTCGACCGGGTCGGCCACCGCATCGGCTATGGTGCCGGCTATTACGACTTCACCTTCACCCATCTGCGCAAGGCCAAGCACGTGATCGGCATCGGGCTTGCCTTCGCGGTGCAGGAAATCAAGGCGGTTCCGGCTTTGTCGCACGACGTCGCGCTTGATTATGTGCTAACGGAGCGCAAGGCGTTCGATTTCCGGGAGTAGCCGAATTTGCGTATCCTCTTCGTTGGTGATGTCGTCGGCAGGACTGGCCGCACCGCCATCTCAGAACATCTTCCTCGCATGATCCGCGACTGGTCGCTCGATCTCGTCATCGTCAATGGCGAGAACGCCGCCGGCGGATTCGGCATCACCGAGGCGATCTACCAGGAATTCCTGGATGCCGGGGCGGATGCGATCACGCTCGGCAACCATGCCTGGAATCAGAAGGAAGCGCTGGTGTTCATCGAGCGCGCGCCGCGCCTGATCCGACCCTTGAACTTTCCGCGCCATGCGCCGGGCCGCGGCGCGACGCTGGTCGACACCAAGAACGGCAAGCGCGCACTCGTGCTCAACGCGATCGGCCGCGTCTTCATGGAGCCTTCCAACGATCCCTTCACCGCGGTCGAGCGCGAGCTCGAAGCCTGTCCGTTGCGCCAGGCGGCGGATGCGATCGTGGTGGATTTCCACGGCGAGGCGACCAGCGAGAAGCAGGGCATGGGCTTCTTCTGCGATGGCCGCGTCAGCCTCGTGGTCGGCACCCACACCCATGTCCCGACCGCCGATCACCAGGTGCTGCCCGGCGGCACCGCCTATATGACCGACGCCGGCATGACCGGCGATTACGATTCCATCATCGGCATGCAGAAGGAAGAACCGCTGCAGCGCTTCCAGACCGGCATCCCCTCCGGCCGCTTCGAGCCGGCCTCCGGCGAAGCGACGCTGAGCGGCGTCGCGGTCGAGACCGACGACGCCACCGGCCTCGCGCTCCGCATCGCGCCGGTGCGCGCCGGCGGACGTCTTGAGCCGGCGGTGCCGGGATTCTGGGTAAGCTAGTTCAATCAACGGCGAGGGGCTGGCTTGAAGCGCCTTAAACCTGATTTCGTTTGTACGATCTCACCCGAAATGTTGCATCCGAATTGATGGCTCGGCTTTTCACGCATCCGGCGTGACATTGCCTCACGGTCGGGAGAACTCCGTCGCGTTGCGCGGAGCGATCCCGGCCAGGGAGGCGACCATGAAGTTCGAGCAGATGTCGGACGGCATCCGGCTGCATCATCAGCCGCACCATTATCCTTGGGATGATGGAGATGCGAGCTATGGTACCAAGTTCTCGCCGGCTCGTTTTCATCATCTCGCGACGGACAACCACGACGACATCAGCGACACCTCGTCCGGCTCGCCCCCGGATACGTCTCTCACGCCTTTCGATCCGTCTGGGAATGGAGGTGCAGGCAACGCGACCGACGGCGGCTCGTCCGCCCACCAATCCAATCCCGGCAACAGCAGTGCCTCGGTCGATACCGGGATCATCCATACGGGGACGAACGAGGCCGGCAACGGCGGCGACGGCTTCTTCTACGGAGGCATCATTCATGCCGCGCTCGTGATCTATCAGCCGGTCAACATCACGGTCGCAGTGGGATATGGCTCGATCGCCATCGCGCACCAGACCAATGATGTGAGTATCGACCAGTCCGCCATCCAGATGGCCGGCATCGGTGGGAACGGCGGCAGCGGCAACATCGCCGCCGGCGGAAACGTCGACATCTCGTCCACCGCCTCCAACGACATCACGACAGGCGACAATCATGCCGGCAACGGTGGCGATGGTCATTTCCTCGGTGCGCTGCTGGACGCGCCCGTCGTGATCTACCATCCCGTCAATTTCGCGATTGCGGCGCCCGGCGGTACCGCGCACGCCAGCCAATCGAACACGGTCGAGATCAATCAGTCCGCCGTGCAGGTCGCAGGGGCCGGCGGGCAGGGCGGAAACGGCAATGCCGCAGGCGGCGGCGACGTATCGGTTCACGGCTCCAGTGTTGATCCCGGCAGCGGCGGAAGCGGACAGGGCTCGATCGACACTGGCGGCAATCAGGCCGGCAACGGCGGGGACGGCCAATTTCATGGCGACCTCGTCCACAAATCCGTCGCTGTCTACGATCCCGTCAACATCTCGGTCGCGGGATATAATTCGACCAGCCAAGCGTACCAGCTCAACGACGTACATCTGGATCAGTCCTCGTTTCAGATGGCCGGCACCGGCGGTGATGGCGGCAGCGGCAATGTCGCGGCGGGCGGCAGCGCAGCGATCGTCTCCGCGCTGCTCGGCAGCGGGTCGGATGCGATCGCAACCGGGCACAAGGGCGCGGGCAATGGCGGCACTGGCCATTTCTCCGGCAGTCTCATCGACGTCAACGTCGCGATCTACGCTCCGATCAACATCGCGATCGCCGGGCCGCATTCGACGGCTGAAGCGGATCAGGTCAACAATGTCCATATCGATCAGAGCGCGGTTCAGATCGCTGGAATCGGTGGGAACGGCGGGCACGACAATCTTGCGCTGGGGGGCGATGTCGCGATGCATCTGTTGTCCGACCTTCATCTGATCGGGTAGGGCGCCGAATTTCGATAGGGCATGTAATCCTTTCGGACGTAGGCCCGCCGAACCGATGACATCCGATTTGGCATCTATCGCGTGCGCATCGACGCGGATCAGATTCGCTTCCGCATATCCGCTTCCAGAACCGGGACGGATGTTGCGCGAGAGCAATCCAGCACGGAGGGTCAAATGGCCAAGGGCAAGGGATTTATCAGCGTTTCCGATTCGATCGATTTCAAGTCAATCAACACGGGCGGTCAGAGCGTCGGCAACGGCGGCGATGGCTATTTCAAGGGAAGCGTCAGCAATTCACCATCCATCAAGTTCGATCCGTCGAACAAGGCCGAAGGTGCCGAGGTCCACGTCAAGACCGGCGATTACGTCAGTCAAAAGGCGTCATGGGATGCCGACGGCGGCGACGCCAAGGCGTGGAAACACTCGAAGGCTTATGGTGGCGACGCCAAGTCGAACGGCGACCAGAGCTCATCCAGCGGATCCGACACCTCCAAGGTGTATGCCGACACGAAGGCACATCAGTCGAACTACCTGAAGGCGGACATGCACCAGGAGGTCGCGGCTGGCATCGGCGGCGATGGCGGACATGGCAATCTCGCCCTCGGTGGCGACGTGAACGTCCATATTGATACTTTCTGATCAGCAGCCTCATTAAGGCAACTGGGACCGGCGGTTCGCGCCGCCGGTCTCCGATTTCCCCGCGAAGCAATCCGCGCAAAGGCCGAGACGCTCTGGCGGTGATGATGATGCTGGTGCCGCAGCTCCGGTTCAATCTGCTGCAGACGGCCTGGACGCCGTTGCAGGCGGCGCTGTTGACCTGCGCAGGCTCGCTCGGGCTCGTGTTCGCCTATAGCTGCAGCTACAACCTGCTGCTGTTCGCGCCCTCGATCTATCTGCTCCAGATCTACGATCGCGTGCTGCCGAGCCGGAGCAACGAAACGCTGTTGATGCTCACTTTGATCGTTGCGCTCACGGTCGTGGTGGGCGGAGCGCTTGATGCGCTGCGCCGGTCCGTGTTGACGCGCCTGGGAGCCTGGCTGGAGGACCGGCTTCGTCCCACCGTGCTTTCCGCCTGCCTCGACCACGCCTGCCGCAACGAATCCGCGCGCGCTTCGGACGCCTATCGCGATCTCACGATTGTACGCCAGTTCGTCGAGTCCGGCGCATCGCTGACGCTGTTGGATGCGCTCTGGATCCCGCCGTTCCTCGCGGTGCTGTTTCTGGTGCATCCCCTGCTTGGAGCCATTGGCGCCTGCAGCGTGCTGTTCCTGTTCGGCCTCACGGTTGCAGGCGATCTCCTCACCGAGGATGCGCTGGCGAAATCCGCAGCTGCCTTCTCCAGAAGCTATGGCCGGTTTGCGACCGTCATCGGCAGCGTTCACCTCATTCGCAGTATGGGAATGCTCGACGACGTGGCGCGCCGCGTCTACCTCGATGCGCAGAGCGCGCAAAGCGAGCACGACCTGGCGCAGCGGCGGTATGAGGTCATCATGCTGATCGCCAAGCCGACGCGTTCGCTGGCGCAGGTCCTCATCATGGGCGCAGCCGCGTGGCTCGTGCTCGATCACGGCAAGAGTGCCGCGATCATCTTTGTCACGATGCTGATGTTCAGCCGTGCGCTGGCGCCGGTCGAAGGCGCCGTTGCAAGCTGGAAAGGATTGACCAGAGCGCTGGATGCCTACCAGCGGCTGACCGCCGTCCTTGCTGCTGTTTCACCTGCAGTCGAGAACGCGGACAAATCGCCGGAGCAGCCGACGGGCGATCTCGTCGTCGACAATATCGGCGCGAGGGTTGCGGAGGGCGCGTGGTTTCCGGCCAGGACCGTTTCGTTCCGTCTCGCGCCAGGGGAGTGTCTCGGCATTATCGGTCCATCGGGCTCCGGCAAGTCCACACTCGCGGGCATCATTGCCGGGATCCTGTTGCCGGGGCAGGGGCGCGTGCTCCTCGGCGAGACCGACATTTCGGTCCTGCGCGGCGGGCGCCAAGGCCGTTACCTCGGCTATCTGCCGCAGGACATCGATCTCGTCGGAGAAACGATCAGGGACATCATCGCGCGGCTGAACGGCGCCGATCTGCCCAGGGTCATGCATGCGGCGAAGCTCGCCGGGATCCATGAGAGCATCATGCGGTTGCCGCAGGGATACGACACCGTTGTCATGAATGGCGGGGAGGCTTTCTCGCGCGGATTTCGCCAGCGCCTGGGTTTGGCGCGGGCATTTTTCGGCGAGCCGCGGCTGGTCGTGCTGGACGAGCCGAATGCCAGCCTCGACTATACCGGCGAGCGCGTGCTGCTGGATGCCATCGAACAATTGAAGCTCGCCAGTATCACGGTGGTCATCGTCACGCACCGCATGGGTATCCTCGCGGCGACCAACAAGATCGCCATCATGCAGGACGGCGCAGTCACGGCGTTCGGCGAGAGCGAGGACATCTTCGAGCAGTATTTGAGCCGGCCGCAAGTGGTTTCACAAGTGGCTTCGCAGCAAACGGCCGTCCCATGATCGCAAACCTGCGAGCCCTGGTGCGGCTACCACCGGCCGTCCCGCCGAAGCAGGAGACGGCAGTCGTGATCACCGCGATCGACGAATTCGAGCCGCGGCAGTTTTCGTGGTGTCCGGCGCCGACGCAGGCCTCGCCGCGCGGCAGGCTCCGCCGCGTCACCCTGGCAGGCAATCTCCTGGTCGTCGGCTTCGTGCTGGGCCTCGGAATCTGGTCGGTCTTTGCGCCGCTTGAAAGCGCCGCGATCGCTTCCGGCGTGGTCGAATCGGAATCGAGCCGGAAGACGATCCAGCACCTCGAGGGCGGCATCGTCAGGAAAATTTTGGTTGCCGATGGCGATGCCGTGAGTGCCGGGCAGACATTGATCGCGCTCGACGACACCAGGGCCCGCGCCGAGGTGCAAAGCCTGCAGGGGCAGTTGTGGGATGCCGCCGCACGCGAGGCAAGGCTCGTGGCGGAGCAGCAGGGGCAGGAGCTGATCTCGTTTCCGGTCTGGCTCGACAGGATTCGAAGCACGAGCGGTTCGGTCGATTCCATCCTGGCGGCACAGCAGAACATCTTTGAAACACGGCGGCAGGTGTTCCAGTCCCAGGCCACCATCCTCCGGGAAAAAAGGCTGCAGGTCGCAAAGGAGATCGAAGGGCTGAAGGCGCAGGAGGACGCGGTCGCGCAGCGAGCGGCTATCGTGCGCGAGGAGCTGGACATGGTGACCATCCTGGTCAACAAGGGACTCGAGCGCCGTCCGCGCCTGTTGAACCTCGAACGGGAGCTGGCCGATATCGAAGGGCGGCGCGGCGAAATCGTCGCGCATATTTCGCGCGCCAAGCAGGTGATCAGCGAATCGCAGGCGACACTCCTGAAGCTGGAGAGCGATCGGCAGAACGAAATCGCGCAGTCATTGCGCGAGGCGCAGAACCAGGGCTTTCAGCTCCGCGAAAAATTGCTGGCGGCGCAGGATCAGTTGTCGCGAACCGAGGTCAAGGCGCCGGAGGACGGGGTGATCACCGACCTGCGGATGCATACGCCGGGCGGCGTGATCGGTGCCGGCGCGCCGCTGATGGATCTGGTGCCGCGGCAGGACAGGCTGGTCGTGATCGCGCGCCTCAAGCCGGAGGATATCGACGTGGTTCATCCGGGGCTGAACGCCGACGTCCACCTCTTGCCCTACAACCAGCGCCGCGTCCCGCGCCTCAAGGGTACGGTGATGCATGTGTCGGCCGACCGCCTGCTCGACAAGCGCACCGACCAGCCCTATTACGCCACGAAAATCCGCGTCCAGGACTCCAAGATCGTCGAGAATGGCTTGAAGATCATTCCGGGCATGCCGGCCCAGGTGTTCATCACAACCGGGCGCGGCACCGTGGCGATCTATGCCCTGCGGCCGCTGCTCGACAGCTTCCACACCGCCTTCAGTGAAGATTGAGCCAGCCGAAAGCGATCAGCGCAGCCGGCTCAGGATGACGAGAATGCCCCGGGCTCCGGCCCACGGTGACCGATCGATCTTGCGCGCCAGCGCAGCACCGCCTCGGTGCGATTGCGCGCGGCACATTTCCGCATGATGTGGTGAATGTGCATCTTCACCGTGTTTTCCGAGAGGTTCAGTTTGGCGGCAATCAGCTTGTTGGGCAGGCCGAGCTCCAGTTCCGCAAGCACGTGCTGCTCGCGCGGCGTGAACTCGATCTGGTCCTTGTTCGCCAGATATATCGGCGCCAACGGGCGGGGATAGATCGGCTCGCAGCCCGACGACCCGTTCTGCCCCTCAATCGAAAGCGGCCTGTAGACGCCGCCGGCGAGAACAAGACGCAAGCCGGCGACGGCGAGTTCGACCGGGATCGAGGTCGGAAAGAAGCCGCGAACACCCCGCTGCAGGGCCGCAAGCGCGGTGGCTTCGTCATCCCGGTTGCAGAACAGGGCGATCGAGGCATTGGGGCAGCAATCGGCGAGAAGCGCGAGGTCACCGGCGACGGAGGGATCGGCGACCGATTTGTCCCCGATGCTGAGCGTGGCCAGCCGGACATCCCGTCCCGTCGCGCAGCCGAGATTGTCGGTGGTGGCCATTTCGACGATTTCGAATCCGATCAGCTCCTGCCTGAGAATGTGCAGAATGCAGGTCCGCGCGAGCGTGAGCGGATCGATGATGAGCAGGAGCGGCAACGGCAGCGATCCATTGAGCCGCTCTGCAGCGCTGACAAGGTCGTCCATAATATCCCCAATTCAAGGAATTGCTGACCTACCCCAATCATTTCCATGCCAATGAATAGCGTCACGCAACCGGCTCATGGCGTAAGCCTTGTGCCGATCGAGCGCGCAGGTTGACCACCGGTATCCGCTTTCCCGGTGTCACCCTTCAGTTACAAATGTTCCGATACGCGATCGCCGCGGCTGAATCTGGCTTGCCGTCGACGACGTAGACGTCATCCTCCTTCACGAGATACAGAAACGGTCGCTCCCCGGTGTCCTCGCCCGACGCCTTCTTTCCCCTGACATGACCACAGATCGTGTCGACCGGCCGCCCCAGCGTATTCTTCCTGATTGCCCGCTTCACGTCGGTGAATTCGGTCGATGCCGGATCTTCCATTTTTGCCGCGACCGATATCTTCGCCTTGCTCAGGACGGCCTCGGATGTTTCAGCAGCGGGTGCGCGGTCCGCCATCGCCTTCGGCGGCGGGTTCTTGCCACGCGCAAGCCGTGTGTTCTGACGCGGCGGTGATCGCTTCCCAGGCTTCGCCGCCGTTCCAACCTTCGTCGCCTTCGCCGCTGGAGTTGGCGTGAGCGCGCTCACCTTCGGCTCCGTCGAAGGTGGCGTACTTCCATCGAAACAGATTTTCGACCCGCACATCTGCAGGCTCGCCTGCGTGGGCACAGGCATGGCATAGCCGATCAGCATTCCTGCCACCAAGCCAATGAGAAGCAGTCCCATGCAATCCCCCTCCTCGGGGTGGGCGGACTTCCACTCGCACTTCTTGCGACTTGATTTTGCGCTGATCCTCTATGTGTCCCGCAAAAGCGTTAAGCGCGCATTAAGCGTCGGGCCGTTGTCCAGCCACGCGCCTGCATGGTTAACTCGGCGAGGAGATCAGGCTCCGCTCTCTGGGCGTCGTGCATGCAATGCTGTAAAGCGGATCGTCATGCCAGACATGTGCCGAAAGACCGGTAATCAGTCGGTTTGATCTTCAGCTCGCGTAAACACAGCACGCCGGCCTCGTACAGTCCGCGCCCAGCTCTCTGACGCGACCATACGCCCCGGTTTGTCGACCTTGTCCGGATGTTCCATTTGCTGGATCATGCCGCTCCTTTCACTCCGGCCGATCCACCCGGAATCAAGGCAAGAAGAAGAAAAAGACGCCGCCGACGAGAGGACGTGACCCTCGCACCATCGGGAGGAGACTGACGTGAGGCTGAAATCAATTGGTTACACCTTGTTTGCACTTCTGGCCGGCATTTCCGTCCTGGCTGGCCACGCTTGGGCCGACTCGTGGCCTCAGAAGCCGATCACCTTCATCGTGCCATTCGCGGCCGGCGGCGGCACCGACGCCTTTGCCCGCCCGCTCGCAGCCCAGCTTGACACCCAGTTGGGCAAGCGCGTCCTGATCGAAAACCGCGCCGGGGCAGGCGGCACGGTGGGCGCTTCGGCGGCCGCCAAGGCCGCGCCGGACGGCTACACTTTCTTCATGGGCGCGGCGCATCACGCCATTGCGCCATCGCTCTATCCCAATCTCGACTACGACATCGAGAAGGATTTTGTCGCGGTGGCCCTGATCGCGCGGCCGCCGCAGGTGGTGGTCGTCAATCCCGACAAGGTCGCAGCCAAGACACTCGCCGAGTTCATCGCCTACGCGCGCGCCAATCCGGGCAAGTTGAATTACGGCTCCGCCGGGGCCGGCACCACGCATCACCTCGCGGGCGAGCTGTTCAAGATCCTGACCAAGACAAACATCCAGCACGTCCCCTATCGCGGGGCCGGTCCCGCCATGCAGGATCTCATCGCCGGCCATGTGCCGGTCGTGTTCGACGGGCTCGGCTCGTCAGCCGCGCCGATCAGGGCCGGACAGTTGCGGGCGCTTGCGGTGGCCGCGCCAAAGCGGGTGGCGGCGTTCCCCGATCTGCCCACGGCCAATGAAGCAGGCCTGGCCGGCTATGAAGTGTCGACCTGGTACGGCCTGTTCGCGCCGAAGAACACGCCGCCGGAGATCGTCAAGCAGATGGTCAAAGAGCTGCAGAAAGCCATGCAGACAGCGTCAATCAAGGAGGCCTGGGAGCGCAACGGCTCCGACGTACCCGACGTCACCGGTTCTGCGTTTGCAACCATGGTGTCCGCAGAAGTCGTGCGCTGGCGCAAGGTCGTGCAAGAGGCCGGAGTAAAGCTGGATTAGGCTGCGCAAAACCGCATCAGGAAGGCGGGGGACCGGATCCGAGACAGGCGAGAGCGCGCCGCGCCTCCCATGGTCTTGTCGAGCGACTTGCTCTAGAAGCGTTTTCGAGCGAAGTGGACACCGGTTCGCGTGAAGAAAACGCGTCAAAACAAGGATCTAGAGCTTCGGTTCTGATTCAATCAGAACCGAAAATGCTCTAGCATCGAGCCCGGGCGGGATCTCGTTCCGTGGACGGTGATCGTGCGGTCCGACCGCGAAGCTCCAGCGCCTATGAGGGTCGGAGCCGCCTCCCTGGGCGGCGCCCGATTCCTGCGGCCATGGGCGGTGCTGGCGTGGGCCATGCTGCTGGCGGCAATTCTCGTGTCGTTCAGACCGGCGGTCCGGGTCGTCTGGGGCGACACACCCTCCTTTGTGGAATCTGCGCTGCGCACGCTCGAGGCGGGATGGCCGACCGTGGCTGGTGGGCGCGATCCAGGCTACCCGACCTTCCTCGCCGTGACGTTCGCGTTCGGAGGCGACTTTGGAACGGTGGTCCGCCTGCAGCAGGCGGCCTGGGCCGTTCTGATGCTGGCGCTTGCGATGGCCGTGCAGGCAGCGACGCGCAACGCCGCCGCGCTCGTGCCGATCATCCTCGTCGCGATGTATCCAGGCCTGCTCCTGTTCAGGAACGTCCTCACCGCAGACCTTCTCTTTGCAGTCTTCGTCAATCTGGCAACTGTTGGTCTGCTGGTTGCCACCTGTGTCGACGGGGCGGCGCGATACTGCGCGATCGTTGCCTCGATCCTGTGCGCGGTGTTCGCGGCGTGCTTGAGATCGCAGGGACTTCTTGTCCCGATCGCGGCCATGCTGTTAGGCGCCCACCTCGTCCGGCCGACGACACCTGCGCGCCTTGCCGTGATCGCCGTTGCCGTCGCGACAGCGCTGGCGCTTTTCCTGGCCGGCTCCCGGTTCGGTGCTTCCAACTCCGATCAGGCCTCGGCCGTGTTCGTCCCCAAGACACTGTTCTGCAATCATCTCGACATCGTGCTTGCGAGCGATGCGGCGCGACACGAGATCGTTTCGGCGGCGGGCGACCGGGCGGATGCCACGATGGCGCGGCTTGCCGCCGACTTCGCCGCCGAGCCGGGCCGTTGGCCCGTACTCGGGTTCTTCGGCGATGCCTGCCTCTTCGATACCGAACTGGATCGATATCTCGCCGATGATACCGGCAACGTCCTTGCCGCGGCGCCAGCCTATTGGCGCATCGTCCTGACCGCCGTGCGCGACCGGCCGCTGGCCTATGCAGCCAAGTTCGCGCGTCAGATGGCCTATGGCCTCCTGTTGGCATGGCCGCCCTATGGGCTCGAGCCTGCCATACCGGTGTCCACCGACGACGTGCCGCACGTGTCCGAGATCATGACGCGGCGCGGCCGGGCGGCTCAGCCGCTCGAGCTGCAAGGCGGACCGGTTCGGATCGGCCTGTTGTCCGATCTCCCAGCCATCTCAGTCTATCTGTTCAAGGCATTGTCCGCCGCCTTCGTGATCGCGGTCATATTTTGGATGGTCGCCGCTGTTCGGCGTCGGCGCCGCACTTTCGTGATGCGCGCAGGCATCGTGATGGTGATGTGGGCGGCTGCGATCGCGACCGCCGCTGCCGCCCACACTCTCGATGTCTGGCGATATCTGATCCCCGAAGTACCGGTGGCGGGCCTCATGCTGGCCCTTTTCACAGCCGAACTGACCGGGCCGATGGTGGCGGATCATCCGGCCCGCTCCGCGACGGCCAAACGCGATGCTTTCCTATCTCGGCTGGTGGAAGTCTTTGGACCTGAGCTCACGAGGAAGCGCCGCCAACAAGAGTACCGCGCACAACACACAAAGACCAGCAATGACATACAGCGCCGGCGTCGTGCTGCCCGTCAGATCCTTGACTGAGCCGACCATGACCGGACTTACGATGCCACCAACCTGGCCCAACGTGTTGATAAGGGCGATCCCGCTTGCGGCGCCGGCGCCGGTCAGTATCTTCGGAGGCAATGTCCAAAATGTCGGGATTGATGCAACCACGCCGCCCCCGAGTACGGCAAGCGCGCCAACCAGGAAGGCAACGCTCTTGTCGAAAATGCCGGTGGCAATAAAGCCGAACGCTGCAACCAAGACAAGTCCGGCAACAAATTTCGGACGTTCACCGGATGCGTCGGAGAGCCGCCCGACGATCAACATGCTGATAGCGCCGCAAACATAGGGAATGGCGGTCAAGAACCCGATTGCGCTCGCGCTTCCTTCGCCGGCCGTCTTGATGAGATCCGGCGCCCAGAAGTTGAGCCCATAGGACGCGATCTGGATCAGAAAGTAGATAAACCCGAGTAGCAGCACGCCGGGCATGAGCAGCGATCGCCAAGCTGAGCGCTCGCCAATTTCGTTCTTCTGGCGGTCCAATTGCAGCGAGATGAGACGGCGCTCACCGTTGCTCAGCCATTTCGCATGATCAATGCTGTCGTCAAATCGAAGCAGGACAACCAATCCAAGAGCAACGCATGGAACGCCGCCGGCCAGGAATAACCATTGCCAGCCGGCCAAACCGTGCAGTCCGCTCATATAGTTGAGAATGAGGCCTGAAACCGGCGCTCCGATGATTCCCGAAAAGGCGGTCGCGAGAAAGAAGACCGAAGTCATGCGTCCGCGATGGGATTTTGGGAACCAAAGGGTCAGATAGTAGAGAATACCGGGTGCGAATCCGGCCTCCATGGCGCCAATCGCGAAGCGCAGCGCGTAGAACTGCCATTCGGTGCGGACAAAGACCATGGCCGCTGTCGCGAGCCCCCACGAGATCATGATGCGGGCTATCCAGCGCCGGGCGCCGAAGCGATACAGAAGCATGTTGCTCGGCACCTCAAGCAGGACGTAGCCGACGACAAACAGGCTCGCGCCGAATCCGTAAGCCGTGTTGCTCAGACCGAGATCCGCCTGGAGTGATGCTTTGGCAAAACTGATGTTCACGCGATCGAAGAACGCAAAAAAATAGCAGACGATGATCAGCGGCATCAGGCGCCAAGCGATCTTGCTGATGACTTGCTGCTCGCTGATCGTTGCATCGAGACCGACAGCAGGCGCTGTGGTAATCGTCATGATTTCCTCCGATATGTTTTTTGAAGTGTGATTGCAGGTTGTTCAGGCGGGGTGCTGGCGCAATCGTTCTGGGACGGGGTGCAGATCCAGCGGACGTCCCGCCTTTGCGACTTGGCCCGGCACGTTGTGTCCGACCAATGTGGGCAATCGCCTCGACAGGTCGATCAAGCGATCGAGGTCCAGGCCGGTCTTCAGTCCGGTTTCATGGCAGAGATTGGCCAGATCCTCGGTGCAAACATTGCCGGTCGCGCCCGGCGCAAATGGGCAGCCACCCAATCCGCCCAGCGCTGCATCGAAGCGGCGTGCACCGCTGTTGTAGGCCGCGAGCACATTGACCAACCCGAGCCCCCGCGTGTTGTGGAAATGAAGCGTGAGCTTGTCCGGGGGGAGCACCGTGAAGACCTTGGCCACCAACCGCGAGACCTGACTGGGGTTGGCCATGCCCGTGGTATCTGCGAGCGTTATGCTGTGGGTGCCGAGGTCGAGGTACTGTTTGACGATGTCCAAGACCTTTCCGAACGGCTGTATTCCCTCGAACGGGCAGCCGAACGCAGTCGCAATCGTAGCGTTGACCAAAGCGCCAGCCGTGCAAGCCAGTTTGATGATTTCAGCAAGGGACGCGAGTGAGTGATCATGCGTCATGTTCATGTTCGCGCGATTGTGCGTCTCGCTCGCCGACATCACAAAATTGAGCTCGTCGGCGCGCGCCGCCAACGCGAGCTCGGCACCTTTCCGGTTCGGAATCAGCGCCGTGTAAATCGTTCCGCGACGCCGCCTGATGCTGGCAAATACGTCTGCTGCATCCCGAAGCGCCGGCACAGCCTTTGGCGAAACAAACGAGGAGATTTCGATGCGGCGAAAGCCGACGGCGGACAAGGCATCGATCAGCCGTACTTTCTCGACGGTTTCGATCCATTGTGGCTCGATCTGCAGCCCGTCGCGTGGTGCCACTTCCTGGATCAAAATGTCCGGCAGCTCGGCGGTCACTGCACCGCTCCGCTGCGGCGCAGTTGTACGATGTCGGTCTCGTCCAGGCCGAGCGACTGCAAGACCTCGTCGGTGTGTTGCCCGAGTGTCGGTCCCGGCCACCTTACGCCGCCAGGCGTATCCGATAGCTTCGGCGCGATGCCCGGCATCTTCACGGTGACGCCACCGGGAAGCTCGGTCGGCAGGATCATGTCCCGAGCAGCGTAGTGGGGGTCTTTCACGATATCGGCCACCGAATAGATTCGAGCCGCAGGCACATCGGCCGCATCAAGGCGAGAAAGGATCTCGTCGATGGTTCGTTGCGAGGTCCAAACGCTGATTGCAGCGTCGAGAACCGCGTTTCTGCGCACGCGCCCGTCGTTGTTGCCGAGAGTCGGATCTTCACCGAGATCCGGCCGCTCGATCACACGCATCAGGCGCTTGAATATCGCGTCACTGTTGCCGGCGATAACCACATGGCGCCCATCAGAGCTTGGATAAGTATTGGAGGGACTTATGCCCGGCAGTGCGCCGCCGGTACGGGTCCTGATATGGCCCATGAGATCGTACTCGGGAACCAGACTTTCCATGAGATTGAACACGCTCTCGTAAAGAGAGACGTCGACGATCTGCCCCTTGCCCTGCCCGGTCTTGACTCGAAGCAGCGACATCAGTGCTCCAATCACGCCGTGCAGCGAAGCCAGGCTGTCGCCGATGCTGATGCCGACCCGGGCCGGCGGACTCTCCGGTTCGCCGGTGGTGAATCTCAATCCACCCATGGCTTCGCCGATCGCGCCGAACCCCGATCGATCGCGGTAAGGACCTGTCTGTCCATAGCCGGAGATACGGACCATGGTCAGGTCAGGATTGAGTGCGGAGAGCACGTCCCAGCCGAGGCCGAGCTTTTCAAGGGTGCCAGGCTTGAAATTCTCGATCACGACGTCGGCTCGAGCAGCCAGGCGACGGGCAAGGGCACGCCCGTCCGACGACTTCAGATCAATTGCGATAGACTTCTTGTTGCGGGATTGCAGGTACCACCAGAGCGATGTCCCCTGATGGAGCTTTCGCCACTTGCGCAGGGGATCCCCAATCCCGGGCTGCTCAACCTTGATGACGTCTGCGCCGAATTCGGCGAACAGCCGCGCCGCAAATGGTGCGGCAATCAGTGTTCCAAGTTCGACAACTCGAATACCGGATAACGGCCCTTCCACCTTGGCGCTCCTCGACACGCTGTTTTGTCAAGGTGTTGCCGAGCAAGGGGAGTTGAGTCCAATATTCGTTGATGAACGAGCGTTCGCAGATGACGAACGCGAAGAACCGGGTCAGTGCACGGTGCTGCGGGAACATCTGAGATGATTGAGCATCAATCGACTCGTGGCTGACAGCCCTGCGGGATCTCTGGCAACCAGCACCAGCTCACGATCCGCCCATTCGTCGCTCAGCTCGACGGCTGTCAGATTCATGCCCTGGCTCAAGACCGCAAATGCCCGGTTCGGGATCAAGCCAATACCCATTCCGGCCTGCACCATCCGGCAGACAGCATCGAAACCAGGGACGTGGACTCTTAGCCTGATGGACTTGCCGATTTGCTGCGCCGTGTATTGAGAGCGAAGATAGATCGAGCTTGTGGCGAACAGGCCGACATGATCGTAGTCCAGCGTATCGGCAAACGACACTTGCGTTGCGCGCGACAGCGGGTGATCGGACCTTACTACGATAACGAGGCGATCCCTACGATACGAATACCGCTCCAGGCTACGCGTGCTGACATCCGCCGAGCAGATGCCGATATCCGCGACGCCTTCCTCGACGCCGCGCACGACCTCCGCGCTGGGGCGCTCCTGAAGATCGAGCCGCACCAGCTCGTGGGAGTTAAAGAATCCTGGCAGATCGTCCGGCAGAAATTCGACGATCGACGACAGGTTTGCCAGCATTCGCACATGTCCACGCACACCCCGCGCATACTCCGCCATATCCACTGCGATCTTTTCGATGTTGAGCAGTGTGACGCGCGCATGATGCAACAGCGATTCGCCTGCCGGCGTCAGTGTCATTCCGCTTGGGTGTCTCTCGAACAGGGCGACCTGGAGCGCCTGCTCAAGGTCGTGCATGCGCTTGCTGACCGCCGAAGGCGCTATCGCCTCTCTCTGCGATGCACGCGTCAAATTACCTTCTTCGCAAATCGCGACGAACAGCTGCAAGGTGGTGAGGTCAATACGTCGAACGAGGTCGATCTTGTACGGCACGTTCGACCGAATCGGCTGTGTTTTTTGCATGATCAACGTTCCGGCTGCGCAACCGTACCGCAACAAAAGACCGCCAGTTTCTCAAATATTGGAGAAGAATCAGGGGATATCAGAATCTCATACCAACTGGTGCGGCATTGCGCCGAGAATCTTCTAACACCAAAATGTGAGCCAATCTTTCGGGGTATCCGCATTGACGCGGCGATCGACGACAGTGTGCATCCGCGGCGTGCTCACCCGCATCCCAAACGTTGAAGAAGAGTTTGCCGGATCGCATGGTGCGATGCGATCCGGTGCGTGCGTGGGGCGATCGAGCGCGCGGCACTCAATCTCCCGAATGCTTACTGCGCCGTCTGCTGCCGCAGCTCCGCCACGTCCTTTGCTGTCAGCTTCGAGCCCTTGGCGCCGAACCGCGCGGTGACGTAGTTGGCCACCGCCGCGATCTCGTCATCCGAATAGGCGTTGCCGAACGCCGGCATCGAGAGCGCGCCGTCGGGCGTGGTGCGCCTGGTGCCGGATATGACGATCTGCGCGACGTTGATCGCGGCAGGGTCGTTCACGGACCACGCGCCGGTCAGCGTCGCCATCGAAGATACCAGGCTCTCGCCGCTCCAGCCGTGGCAACTCACGCAGGCACCTTCGAACACCATCTTGCCACGGGCGTCCGCCGTGAAACCTTCCTTGTGCGATGACGGCGCCACTGGAGCCGTGGTGGCCGGCAGGTCGGGCGAGGGCTGCGGCGGCACGCTGCGCAGGTAGACGGCAAGGGCGCGGATGTCTTCGGGTGCGAGCTGGCTCAGGCTGTGGTCGACCGCTTCGCCCATCGGCCCGGAAGCCGTGCCGTGGCCGAGCGCATGGCCGGTCGAAAGGTAGGAGACCAGCGCGTCCTCGCTCCAATTGCCGAGGCCCGTGCTCTTGTCGGAGGAGATGTTGAAGGCGCGCCAGCCCGCGGTCACAGCGCCCGCAAACTTCTTGCGGTTGTCGAGCGCGAAACCGAGATTGCGCGGGGTGTGGCACTCGCCGCAATGAGCGAGCGCTTCGGCGAGATAGGCACCCCTGTTCCACTCCGGGCTCTTCGAGGTGTCGGGCGCAAAGCGTGTGTCCGGGTTGAACACCGCCGACCAGAACAGCATCGCCCAGCGCTGGTTGAACGGGAACGCCAGCGTGTTCTCCGGCGCCGGCGCGCGCACCGGCGGCAGGCTGAACAGATAGGCCTTCACCGCCAGCAGATCCTCGTCGGTCATGTAGGTGTAGGACGGATAGGGCATCGCCGGGTAGAGCATCGCCCCGTCATGGCGCTTGCCGCGCTGGACTGCGTTGAGAAAATCCTGGTCGCTGTAATTGCCGATACCGGTTTCCCTGTCGGGGGTGATGTTGGTCGAATAGAGCGTGCCGAACGGCAGCTTGAAGGCCAGCCCGCCAGCAAATTCCTTTTCGCCCGGCTTGGTATGACAGACCATGCAGTCGGCCGCCTTGGCCAGATATTCGCCGCGCTCGACCAGGCTTGCTTTCTCCAGCGATGCCGGCACGCCGGTCGGCTTGCCGGCGCGGTAGTCGGCGACTGCCACTTTGTTGCCACCGGAGAAATCAAGCGGGCCGGGACCACGGACGATCCAAGCGCCGATCGCCACCGCCGCGATGACGATCACGGCAAGGCTCAACAGGATACGCATTGCCGGCCTCATGCCTTCTTCCCCACGGCAAGCAGTGAACGATCGATCGGCATTCGCCGCAGCGCCACGCCGGTTGCAGCGTAAATGGCGTTGCGCAGTGCCGGCGGCCCGGCATTGACGCCGGCCTCGCCGATGCCGCCCGGCGGTTCGCCGCTCTTGACGACATGCACCTCGATCTTCGGCGTCTGGTCGATGCGCAGCATGCGATAGTCATGGAAGTTGGACTGCTGCACGCGACCCTTGTCGATGGTGATCTCGCCATAGAGCGCCGCCGTCAGCCCGAAGATCAAGCCGCCCTCGATCTGCGCCTTCACGGTGTCAGGATTGACGGCGATGCCGGTATCGACCACCGAGACCACGCGGCGCACCGCCACTTCGCCCATGTCGTCGACCTCGGCCTCGACCACGGTCGCGATGAAGGTCTCGAACGACGGCTGCAGGCAGATGCCGCGGCCGATACGCGGAGGCAGCGGTTGGCCCCAATTAGCCTTCTCTGCGGCGGAGTTGAGCACCGCCAGCGCCCGCGGCCTGCTCGCCAGCATGGCGCGGCGGAATTCCACCGGATCCTTGCCGGCCTTGCGCGCCAATTCGTCCATCGCGCATTCGACCGCGAACACGTTGTTGTTCGGGCCGACGCCGCGCCAGAAGCCGGTCGGCACCGCCGGCGGCTCGGCACGGACATATTCGACATGGAAGTTCGGGATGTCGTAGGGCGCATCGACGGCGGCATCGACCGCGTCAATGTCGATGCCCTTCTGGAACGCCGGCGGCAGCCAGCGCGCCAGCACCGCCGAGCCGGCGACCTTGTATTTCCACGCCGCCACCTTGCCATCGACCAATGTCGCGGCGACGGTGTCACGATAGATCGGGCGATAGACGTCGTGCTGGATGTCCTCCTCGCGGGTCCACACCACCTTCACGGGATAGTCGACCTGCTTGGCGATCTTCACCGCGGCGACCACCATGTCCGGCTCCAGCTTGCGGCCGAAGCCGCCGCCGAGGAGATGGTTGTTGACGATCACCTTCTCGACCGGGAGCCCCGCGGCCTTGGCCGCTTCCGATTGCACCCGGGTCATGATCTGCGTACCGGTCCAGATCTCGCAGGCATCAGGCCTGACATGGACCGTGGCGTTGATCGGCTCCATCGACGCATGCGCCAGGAACGGCATCTCGAAGCTGGCTTCGAACTTGTCGCCGGTCGCAAGCCCCTTGGCGATGTCGCCGACGGACTTGGCGACCGCGCCATCCTTCTCGCTGGCGGCGCGCAGATGCTGCCAGATTTCCTTCGAGCCGACCTTCGCATTCGGCCCTTCGTCCCACTCGATCTTGAGCGCGGCGAGGCCCTTTTTCGCCGCCCACATGTGATCGCCGATCACGGCGACCATATCGTCGAGCACCACGATCTTGCGCACGCCAGGCATTTTCTGCGCGGCGGTATCGTCGACCTTGGCGACCCTGCCGCCGAATACGGGGCAGGCCGCGACGGTCGCGACCTTCATGTCCGGCAGCAGCGCATCGATGCCATACACCGCCTTGCCGTTGACCTTGTCCGGTGTGTCCAGCCGCTTCAAGGGCTGGCCGATATAGACGAAGTCCTTGGCGTCTTTCAGCGGGACCTCCTTCGGCGGCGTCTGGCCCTGTGCGGAGAGCGCCAGCGCGCCATAGCCGAGCTTGCGGCCGCTGGCGGCATGGGTGACCTCGCCCTTCGACGTCGTGCAGCTTGCCGGATCGACCTGCCATTCGCCGGCCGCGGCCTGCACCAGCATCGCGCGTGCAGTGGCGCCGGCGGTGCGCAGCGGCTTCCACCAGGCACGGATCGAGTTGGAGTTGCCGGTCACCTGCAGGCCGAAAGTCGGATTGCCGTAGAGCTTGTCGTTCGGCGGCGCATGCAGCACCGCGACCCTGGTCCAGTCGGCATCGAGCTCCTCGGCGAGGATCATCGAGATCGAGGTGTAGGTGCCCTGGCCCATCTCGACCTGCGGCATGATCAGCGTGGTGTTGCCGGTCTCGTCGATGCGGATGAAGGCGTTCGGCGCGAACTTGCCGGCGGTCACATCGGGCGGCTGCACCGGCTCGTTCGCGGCATAGCTTGCCGCGCGCAACGGCAGATGGAAGGCGAGCAGGAAGCCGGTGGCGAGCCCACCAGTGAGGAGCGCACGGCGCGAGACGCCGTCAGAATTCTTTTCGACCGTCAGCATGGTGCGCCCCTTACGACTGGCGTCCGGAGGCGGCGTGCTTGATGGCGTCGCGAATCCGCACATAAGTGCCGCAGCGGCAGATGTTGCCGGCCATCGCGGCATCGATGTCGGAATCATCGGGATTCGGCGTCGCGGCCAGCAGCGCGGCCGCCGCCATGATCTGGCCCGACTGGCAATAGCCGCACTGGACGACTTCGAGATCGAGCCAGGCCTTCTGCACCTTCGCCCCGGCAGGCGAATTGCCGACCGCCTCGATCGTCGTCACCTGTCGGTCGCGCACCGCGCTCACCGGCAGCACGCAGGAGCGCACCGCCTTGCCGTCGATATGCACCGTGCAGGCGCCGCACTGTGCGATGCCGCAGCCGAACTTGGTCCCGGTCATGCCTAAGATGTCACGCAGCACCCAGAGCAGCGGCATTTCGGGCGGCGCATCGAAGGATTTACGTTCGCCATTGATGGTGAGAGTCGTCGCCATAAAGCATTCCCCAAATTCAACCGCCGCGGACAGCGGACGCGTCAACGAAACGATATTGCATCGCGACGAGCTAGGAAGCGAAGACATGATTCGCAATGCCAATTCGTGCTAACGACACATAGGATGATAATCATCATCACATCATCGTGTACGTCATTCTAGGGTAGGGGCGTCGAAATCCGAATGACGGTCGCACCAAAGAACCGTGCGTTTTGAAAAGTCGGCGGCCGGATGCCGAGCTATGGGGCAACTGGTTAGAAAACAGGCTTCAGAGCTTGTACGCCGTGCGGAAGCCGCCCCAATGTCGGCCGCGCACGCGGACCGGCACGTCGATCTCGCGCATCATCACCATGTTGCCGTTGCCCATGTCGCGGGCGTAGCTCTGGATCAGATAGGCGCGCTCATTGCGCCCGGCGGCGAGCCCCGCCGCGTCGTTGAAGATGCGGCGGTTGCGGCTGTTGGCGGTGTTGAAGGCGACATCGCCCGGCCGCTGCGGATGCGAATAGATCTTGTTATGCACCGGCAGATAGCCGTTGCGGTCGATCATCGCGGCGAACGCCATCCGCGGATCCTTGGCGAGGAAGGCCTCCTGGAACGGCGGCAGCGCGCGTTCGGCCCAGTCCAGTATTTTTGTACGGTACTGCACCGGATTGGTGCCGGATATCTCGACATAATCGGTATCGAACATGTCCTCGATCGTAACGGCGCCGCTTGCGATGGCGTCCTCGAAGATCCTGGTCAGCGCCGTACCGGCTTCCATCGCGCGCATGACGAACTCGGTGTTCTCGTCGCGGATCGCCCACAACTTGTCTTCGATCTTCTCGCGCAGCCCCGGCGTCATCGCCTCGAAGCGCGCCTGCGCGCCGGCCTTGGTCTTCTCCGTGATGCGGATCTTGATCGCCCCGACATCTTCAAGCGTGGCGGCAAGGCTCTGGTGCAGTTGCAGCCGTTCGGCCTCCGGCCCGCAGATCAGGATGCCGTCCATGGATATCTCGTAGACCGGCGCCGTGGCGGCGCTGCCCCGCGCGTCAATCGCGAGCTTGAGGTTGCAGGGCAGCCGCTCGCCCTTGCGCGGGTCTTCGCGCTCGCCCTGCCGCAGCAGCACCGCGCAGCGCGATTTCAGTTTCTGCGCAAAGCTGGTCACCGCATGACCCGCCCGCGCGACGTCCTTGCCATGCGCTTCGGCTTCCCTGGTCGCAAGATCGATCTCGGCGGCGCCGTCGCCGACCGCGACGATGAAGCTCGAGGCGGAGGCGGCATTGTCCGCGACCTCGCCGGTGGTCTGGTGCTGCTCGGCCACCGCGCCGCTGACATGCTCGAACACCGGACGAATCGCCTCGATCGCCTGCGCGATGCGGTGCACGGCATCCGCCGAGCCGGCGGCGTCCTTCTGCAGCGCCTCGATCTTCCTGGTGATCTCTTCGGTCGCGCCCTGGGTCTGCACCGCCAGCGCCTTCACTTCGGTCGCGACCACCGCAAAACCCTTGCCGGCAGCGCCGGCGCGCGCGGCCTCGATGGTCGAATTGAGGGCGAGCAGGGTGGTCTGCCGCGCGATCTGCGCGATCAGGTTGACGACGTTGCCGATCGCAGCGGAGGATTCGCGCAGCCGGTCGACATTGGCGCGGGCCTCGCGCGCCGCGGCGCCGGCTTCGTCGGCGAGCCGGCCGGCGTCGCGCACCTGCGCGCCGATCCCTCGCGCCGAATCGGTGAACTTGTCGGCGGCCTGCGAGAAGGTCGCGGCCGTGGTCTGTGCCGCATTGGTGCGGCCGGTCAGCGCATCGGTGCGCTCGCGGATGGTCGCAAGTGTCGCCGCGGTCGCCTCGGCCCCGCCGGCCACAGCATTAGCGGCGCGCTCGAGCTGGCGGATCATGCCGCCGAGCTCGAGTTCCAGCAGCTCCAGGATTTCCTGGGCCGAGCCGGTATCGGAGGAAGCGCTGTCGGCCGGCGCTGCCGCCGCCGCGGCCGGAACCTTCGGCTCGACGGCCGCAGCCACGGGTGCCGGCACTCGCTTGCGAAACAAACCGAACGCCGCCATGGGTTCTCTCGATTGCTCTTGAAAGTTGAAATGAATGGGTCGATTCTCGCATCCGGGGATGAAATCGCGGTTAACGGCTGCCTGATTTTCCGGCATGCGGTACGGCCGGCGGAGCGACACGGCGCCGCAAGTCTTTGATTTTGGCAGGTCTTTGATTTTGGACTACCGCGGGCCTATAAGGCCGCGCCTCACCCCCTATTTTAGAGACGATTCCCAAGGGACCTCGCATGGCCGGCCATTCCCAATTCAAGAACATCATGCACCGCAAGGGCCGGCAGGATGCCCAGAAGTCGAAGCTGTTCGGCAAGCTGGCCCGCGAAATCACCGTCGCGGCCAAGCTCGGCACCCCCGATCCCGCGATGAACCCGCGGTTGCGCGCCGCCGTCGTGGCCGCGCGGGCGGAAAACATGCCGAAGGACAATATCGAGCGCGCCATCAAGAAGGCGGCCGGCAATGAGGGCGAGAACTATGACGAGATCCGCTATGAGGGCTATGGCCCCGGCGGCGTCGCCGTGATCGTCGAGGCGCTGACCGACAACCGCAACCGCGCCGCCTCCGACATCCGCTCCTATTTCACCAAGTCCGGCGGCAATCTCGGCGAAACCGGTTCGGTCTCCTTCATGTTCGACCGGGTCGGCATCATCGAGTATGACCACAAGGTCGCCTCCGACGATGCGATGCTCGATGCCGCGATCGAAGCCGGCGCCGACGACGTGGTGTCGAGCGAAAGCGGCCATGAGGTCTACGCCTCGCAGGAATCCTTCCGCGAGGTCGCAAAAGCGCTGGAAGCGAAGTTCGGCGAGCCGCGCAAGGCGGCGCTGACCTGGAAGCCGCAAAACACTGTCGCCGTCGACGACGAGACCGGCGAGAAGCTGCTCAAGCTGATCGACCTCCTGAACGAGCACGACGACGTGCAGAATGTGTTCGCCAATTTCGAGATCTCGGACGCGCTGCTGGCGAAGATGGGCGGCTGACGCACCGCCCCCGCTGTCATCGCCCGCGAATGCGGGCGATCCAGTAATCGCCGACATCGAGATTCTTGCCGGCAGCACCGTTTACTGGATACCCCGCCTTCGCGGGGTATGACAGCGAAGGGTGCGGCGGCAGGGCAGCGCATGACGACCGACAGGGGATGACCTCCCCGTTTGTGTTTCGTTCTCGAAACGCAGCGGCTATCACTGTCCCATGACAGCGCACCCGATTCGCCAACCCACCCGCATCCTCGGGATCGACCCGGGTCTCCGCCGCACCGGCTGGGGCGTGATCGAGGTCGAGGGCAATCGTCTCGTCTTCATCGGCTGCGGCTCGATCGAGCCGTCGGAACGGCTGCCGCTGGCGGGCCGGCTGCTCGCGATCCATGAGGGATTGGCCGCCGTGCTCGGCGATTACAGCCCGGCGGAGGCCGCAGTCGAGCAGACGTTTGTGAACAAGGACGGCGTCGCCACCTTGAAACTCGGCCAGGCCCGCGGCGTCGCCATGCTGGCGCCCGCAATGTTCGGCATCGAGGTTGCCGAATACGCGCCGAACCAGGTCAAGAAGACCGTGGTCGGCGCCGGACACGCCGAAAAGAACCAGATCGCCGTGATGCTGAAGATCCTCTTGCCCAAGGCTGAACCGCAATCGCCCGATGCCGCCGATGCGCTCGCGGTCGCGATCACGCACGCCCATCACCGCCAAAGCACCGCGCTCCGGCTGAGGGTCGCGAGCCTATGATTGGCAAGCTCAAGGGCCTCATCGATACCTACGGCGAGGATTACGTGATCCTCGACGTCGGCGGCGTCGGCTACCAGGTGCATTGTTCGGCGCGCACGCTGCAGGCGCTGCCGTCACCGGGCGAAGCCGCGGTGCTCTCGATCGAGACCTATGTCCGCGAGGATCAGATCAAACTGTTCGGCTTCCGCACCGACCATGAGCGCGAGTGGTTTCGCCTCTTGCAGACCGTGCAGGGCGTCGGCGCCAAGGTCGCGCTCGCCGTGCTCGGCACCCTGCCGCCGTCCGAGCTTGCGAATGCGATCGCGCTGCGCGACAAGGCGGCGGTGGCGCGCACGCCGGGCGTCGGGCCGAAGGTCGCCGAGCGTATCGTCAGCGAGTTGAAGGACAAGGCGCCTCAGTTCGCCAATGTCGATCCCGCCGTGGTCCATCTCGCCGGCGCCATCGACAATGAGCGCGCGCCGCGTCCCGTGACGGACGCGATCTCCGCCCTCGTCAATCTCGGCTACGGCCAGCCGCAAGCCGCCGCCGCCATCGCCGCCGCCTCGCGCAGCGCGGGTGAGCACGCCGAGACCGCGCAGCTGATCCGGCTTGGCCTGAAGGAGCTCGCGAAGTGAGCCCGCCCTCCCGCATCGTCACCCCGGAGCGTCGCGCCGATGATGTCGGCGACACGGCGCTGCGTCCGCAATCGCTGTCCGAATTCGTCGGCCAGGCGCAGGCGCGCAAGAATCTCTCGATCTTCATCGAGGCGGCGCGGAAGCGCGGCGAGGCGCTGGATCACGTACTGTTCGTCGGCCCCCCCGGCCTCGGCAAGACCACGCTGGCGCAGATCGTCGCGCGCGAGCTTGGCGTCGGCTTCCGCGCTACGTCCGGCCCGGTCATCGCCAAGGCCGGCGATCTCGCCGCGCTGCTCACCAATCTGGAAGAGCGCGACGTGCTCTTCATCGACGAGATCCATCGCCTGAGCCCGGCCGTGGAGGAAGTGCTCTATCCCGCGATGGAGGATTTCCAGCTCGATCTGATCATCGGCGAAGGGCCTGCCGCGCGCTCGGTGAAGATCGAGCTTGCAAAATTCACCCTCGTCGGCGCCACCACGCGCGCCGGACTCCTCACCAATCCGCTACGCGATCGCTTCGGCATTCCGATCCGGCTCAATTTCTATACCGAGGAAGAGCTGGAGCAGATCGTCACCCGCGGCGCCCGCGTGCTCAACATCGGCATGAGCCCCGACGGCGCCAACGAGATCGCCCGCCGCGCCCGCGGCACGCCCCGCATCGCCGGCCGCCTGTTGCGCCGGGTGCGCGATTTTGCCTCCGCGGCGGACGCCACGTCGGTCGACCGCGGCATCGCCGACCACGCGCTTTCCGCGCTCGAGGTCGATGCCGCCGGGCTGGATGCCATGGATCGCCGCTACCTCACCACCATTGCGATCAACTACGGCGGCGGGCCGGTCGGCGTCGAGACGATGGCGGCGGCGCTGTCGGAGCCGCGCGATGCGATCGAGGACATCATCGAGCCCTATCTGATCCAGTGCGGCTATCTGCAGCGCACGCCGCGCGGCCGGCTTCTCACCTCGCACGCCTTCCGCCACCTCGGCCTCGCCGAGCCCTCGCGCGATCCCTCGCAATTCGGCCTGTTCGGCAACGATAGCGACGAGCCGTAGCCTCCACCCGGGCTACGGAATCGCGCGTTCACAACCTCGTGCGCGTGATCCCCTGACAATCTGCACAAACGCACCCCAATTCCGCTCCAATCGCACCCCATCAACGGGTGGCATCACCGATCAAGTCCATGTTCTCACGGCGTCAATTTTTCAGGTCCATCGGCGGTTTGACCGCCCTCACGGCGTCGACCTCGGCCTATGGCTTTGGCGTCGAGCCGGTATTGCGGCTCAACGTCACGCGTTACAACCTGACGCCGGCGCGATGGCCGGCGGATTTCCCGCTCAAGATCGCCGTGATCGCCGATTTGCACGCCTGCGATCCCTGGATGTCGCTGGAGCGCATCGAGGCGATCGTCGCGCGCACCAATGCGCTTCAGCCCGACATCATTGTCCTGCTTGGGGACTACGTCGCCGGCCACCGCCATGTCACCCGTTTCATTCCGGCGAGCGAATGGGCCGCGGTGCTCGCGAACCTCAAGGCGCCGCTCGGCGTGCACGCGATCCTCGGCAACCACGATTATTGGGACGACAAGACCGTGCAGCGTGAGGGGCAGGGCCTGACGGTGACCCATCGCGCGCTCGAAACCAATGGCATTCCGGTCTACGAGAACGACGCCGTGCGCCTGACCAAGGCTGGCCGCCCGTTCTGGCTCGCCGGCCTCGGCGACCAGCTCGCCTATATGCCGGCGCGACGTTTCCGCCCCGTGCGGCGCATCGGCGTCGATGATCTCGGCGCGACGCTTGCGAAAGTCACCGACGATGCTCCGGTCATCCTTTTGGCCCATGAGCCTGACGTCGCGCTGCGCGTCCCCCCGCGCGTGGCGCTGCAATTGTCCGGCCACACCCATGGCGGCCAGGTCCGCCTGCTCGGCTGGTCGCCCGCGGTGCCGCCGCGGCAGGGCGTCGAGCTCGCCTACGGCCATCTCCGAACCAATTGCGATGTCATCGTCTCAGGCGGGCTCGGCTGCAGCATCATGCCGTTCCGCATCGGCGTTCCCCCGGAGATCGTGCTGGTGACGCTGGGCAAGGCCGGGCCCACGGTGGTCTAGCCCAGGCTTGCGCGTCGCGCGGATTTTGCGCAAAAGCTCGATTTCCCAACGAGACGATCGAGGCTCGCAAGTGACAGCTCATCTCGACGGCGAGGTCCGCGACGGCCGCCATCACATGCAGGTCCGTGTCTATTACGAGGACACGGATTTCTCCGGCATCGTCTATCACGCCAATTATCTGCGCTTCATGGAGCGCGGCCGCACCAACCATCTGCGCCTGATGGGCGCCGAGCAGCATGCGCTGTTTGCGGAAACCGAGGTGGAGACGCCCGGCTTTGCGTTCGTCGTGCGCTCGATGCAGCTCGATTTCCTGCGGCCGGCGCGGATGGACGACGTGCTCGACGTCGTGACCTGGCCGGTCGCCGTGAAGGGCGCCTCGATCACGCTGGCGCAGGAAGTGCGGCGCGGCGAGGAGGTGCTGGTCAAGGCGCAGGTCCGCGTCGCCTTCATCAGCGAGGGAAGGGCGCAACCGATTCCGAAGGCGCTGCGGCTCTTGCTGAAGGCCGATGTGGCCTGATGATCGCGCCGCGAATTCGGTGTCGTCCCGGCCCTGAGCCGGGACCCATACCGCGTGATCTATCGATGAAGCGATCTGTTTGACGCCTTGGCCCAACAACCACTCCCTGTGGCTATGGATCCCGGCTCAAGGCCGGGACGACACGGTGTTATGCCGCAGCTTGGTTACTAAGCCGCCGCCTTGTGGCGCGCGATCTCGGCCTTGTAGAGCTCGAATTCCTCCGCGATCGCCTTTGCCACCGAGGGGCGCGCGCGCAGGCGGGCGTGATAGGCCTTCAGCGCCGGCCATTTTGCCAGTTCGACCGGCGGCGTCGCCATGGTCCAGTTGATGACGGTGACGAGATAGGCGTCCGCCACGCTGAAATGGTCGAGCAGATAGTCGCGCCCCTTGAGATGGTTCTCGAGATAGTCGAGCCGCGACAGGTTCTTCTCCACCACATAGGTCTTCGCGTCCTGCGGCGCCTTCTTGTCCAAGAGCGTCACGAACAGGCCCTTGTGCAGCTCGGTGCCGATGAAGCAGAGCCACTGATGCAGCCGGGTGCGCTCCATGCCGGGGCCACTGCCGAGATTGGCCTCCGGGAAACGATCGGCGACATATTGCAGGATCGCGGCGTTCTCGGTCAGCACCGCACCGTCATCGGTGCGCAATGTCGGCACCAGGCCGAGCGGGTTGACCTTGTTGAAGTCCGAGCCGTCCTTCAGCACCACCTTGGTCTTCGGATCGACCTCGAGATAGTCGGCGCTTGCGCCCGCTTCATACAGCGCGATGCGGGTCGCCATCGAGCAGGCGAGCGGCGAGAAATAGAGCTCCATGGGTGCCTCCTTGGCGGTTCGACCCGGTGGCCGGGCCTTGAGTTGATTTTTGTACTGTTCTGCATAATATAGCTTTGGTCAAGGAATTTTCTGCGAAATGGTACAAAAAAAGAGAAAGCTGCCATCTGCTGCCAAAAAGGCTGATGCGAAGCAGGTAGCGACCGCCGAGCCGAAGCGGCGCGGCCGGCCGCGTGCCTATGAGCCCGACGTTGCGCTCGGCAAGGCGCTCGACCTGTTCCGCAAGCGCGGCTTTGCCGCGACCTCGCTCGACGATCTCAGCGCCGCTACGGGCATGAACCGGCCGAGCCTTTATGGTGCGTTCGGCGACAAGCGCGACCTCTACATCAAGAGCTATCAGCGCTATCGCGACGATGCGCGCGCGGCGATGATCGACATCTTCGGCGAGGAGTTGCCGATCCGCGAACGGCTGGCGCGCATCTATGCGGTGGCGCTCGACATCTATCTCTCGGGCGATTCGCCGCGCGGCTGCTTCACGGTGGTGACGGCGGCCTCCGACGCCGTCGCCGATCCCGAGATCCGCGCGCTGGCGCTCGATGGCTTCGTCGAACTCGACAAGGGTTTTGCCTCGTGCTTCCGCCGGGCCAGGGAAAAAGGCGAGCTATCGGCAACCGCTGACGTTACCGCGCTCGCGCAACTCGCCTCCGCGACGCTTCACACCATCGCGCTCCGCGCCCGCGCCCGCGTCTCGCGCAAGGAATTGGAAGCCCTCGTCAATGGCGCCATCGACGTGATGTGCCGGTAGCATAAAATAGAAGGCATGCGACGACCAATGTTACGTCTGCAACCGTTTAAATCGGGAATGAAATAGCGTGGTCACGTCGCCCCTCCATCCTCGCCATGCGATGCGAGGGAGGTTAAGATGACGAAATACTCGGTCAGAATACTCCTGCTTGCGTTGGTTACTCGGTGGCGGTGCGAGATGGTCGAACATCTCCCCCTCTGAAAGGAGCAAAAATGGCCCGCATTACTTCAATCTGTTTCGGTCTGGTCGCCTATCTGATCTTTCTGGGCACGTTTCTCTATATGATCGGCTTCCTCTTCGGCGCGGTCGTGCCGAAAGACATCGACTCAGGACCCGCCACGCCAAGGCTCGAGGCGGTGATCATCAACCTTCTGCTGCTGTCGCTCTTCGCTCTCCAGCACAGCGTGATGGCCCGCAGGTCATTCAAACAGTGGTGGACCCGGTTCATCCCAAGCGCAATCGAGCGAAGCGTGTATGTCCTTCTCGCCAGTCTGGCCCTGATCTTGCTGGCTTGGCAATGGCGCCCGATTCCCGCGATAATCTGGAGTGTTGCCAATCCAACCGTCGCCATGGCCCTGTCGGGGCTCGCACTGTTCGGCTGGCTGATCGTGCTGTTCGCCAGCTTCCAGATCAACCACTTTGAGCTGTTCGGTCTGAAACAGGTGTTCGCAAATCCAGCCGCCAGCGCTGATGGCTCTCGATTCAAGACTCCATTTTTGTACCGACTGGTGCGCCATCCACTCTATCTGGGCTTCATCATCGCGTTCTGGTCGACGCCAACAATGACGGCTGGGCACTTTCTATTCGCGGCCGTCGCAACAACCTACATTTTCATTGGCGCCAGCCTGGAGGAGCGCGATCTGATTGCGGTGTTTGGCGATCAGTATCGGCAGTATCGCGAGCGGGTCGCGATGCTGGTGCCGTGGCCTCGTTCCATCAAAGCCGATCACTACACAATCGAGCCTAGCGCTAGCGACCGCTGAGGCGACCGAGATATCCGCGACCAAAGCAGAACGAGACGTATCCGCGTCGCTCGATGTGAGAGCCGGCGCGGGTCGTCATTCTCACATCATGCCGTCTCCAGACTTGTTCGAAGCGCTCCCGTGAAAAAACACTCTTCGAGATCGGATAGCAAGGTACCCGCCAGTCGGCCGCGATGGTGGAATCCTTTATGGCTTGCGCCAGTCTTGCTGGCCTCATTGAATCTTCTGACGGATCGTGCGGCCGCGGCGGAACAGGTCGACCCTACGCCGCGGATCGCCGTCATTTCGGCATACACTCCCGAATGGCTCGCGCTCAAGAATGCGATGAGCGCGACGCGGACGGAGATCATCGCTGATGCGACTTACATCGTGGGTCAACTCGAGGGTAAGGATGTCGTTCTTTTCCTCAGCGGCGTGTCAATGGTCAACGCGGCCATGACCACGCAGGGCGCGATTGATCATTTCAAGATCAGGCGCATCGTCTTTTCCGGAATTGCCGGCGCCATCAACCCCGGTCTTTCAGCAGGGGATGTCGTCGTGGCCGATCGCTGGTCCGAATATCTCGAATCCGTCTTTGCCCGGAAAGTCGGAGCCGGCTGGTCGGTGCCGAACTGGCTTGGGACGACGCTGCCGAACTACGACATGATCTTCCCCCGCGCGGTTGGAATTGCTCATCCGGGTCAGAGCGAGCCGGAAAAGCGCTTCTGGTTTGACGTCGATCCGAACATGCTGGAGACCGCACGTTCAGTGGCGCCGAAAGTCGAACTGAAGCCATGCCTCAAACGGGATGTCTGCGGAGACGCCCATCCCCGTGTCGTCATCGGAGGGGCCGGCGTCTCCGGCCCGGCGTTCGTTGACAATGCCGAATTCCGCAAGTGGATCTATGACACCTTCAAGGCCGATCTGGTCGACAACGAAAGTGCGCCAGTCGCCCACGTGGCCTATTCGAACCATATCCCCTTTATCGCCTTCCGCGGCTTGTCAGATCTGGCGGGCGGCGATGCCGGCAAAAACACCGAAAATGAGCTCGAACGCCTGGCTTCGGACAACGCCGCCACAGTCGTCAAAGCATTTCTCCGCGCTCTTCCGGCTCAAACGCCTTCCAAAAGCCGCTCCGGCGAAGCGAGCAAATAGCATCGACTCGCATCTGCGTGGTGAACTATCCGATCACCAGCGCTTCGAAGGGAGAGGGCGAGCCATACCAGGGTATAGGTGTTTGCTCTCATTCAGGTTGCGAGGCGTCGAATAGCCGACGAACTCGTCATGACGGGACTTCCGGTCAGACAGCAGCATTGATCCGGCTTTCAGGTGGGACAAACGCGAAGCGTTTGTGCGGAGATCATTGTCAAACCACTAAAGCGGGATGACGATTCGAAGCAAAGTCATCGCGCTTCAGTATCCCCGTCCGCGATCGACCACGTTCTCCAACGCGCCGCCGGACTCGAAGCGTTCGATCTGCTGCGCGACATATTTCGAGATTTCGTCCGGGTCGGTATCCGCCGCATTGTGCGGCGTCAGCACCACCTTCGGATGGCTCCAGAATGGGCTGTCCGAGGGCAAGGGTTCGGTCTCGAACACGTCGAGCGAGGCGGCGCCGAGTGTGCCATCCTCGAGCGCGCGCAGGATGTCGGCCTCGTCCTGCAATCCGCCGCGGCCGGCATTGATCAGGACCGGTGCGCCCATCGGGCTGTCGCGGTTCAATTGCGCGAAGACGTCGCGGTTGAGCACGTGCCGCGTGTCCGGCGTCAGCGGCAGTAGGCAGACCAGGATGTTGGTCTGTTGCAGGAAGGCGCCGAGCTGTTCTGTCCCGGCGAAGCATTCGACGCCGCCAACCTGTTTGGCACTGCGGCTCCAGCCGACCACGCGAAAGCCGATGCTCCGTAGCACCTGCGCCGCGCTGGTCCCTAACGTGCCCATTCCCATGATGCCGACCGTGATCGCGCCTGCTGCCCATTGATACCTGGGCGACCAGCGCTTCTCCTGCTGCGATTGCCGTAAGTACAATTCCTGGCGGTGATGCATCAGCACATGCAGTGTCACATATTCCGTCATCCGTCCGGTGAGATCGGAGACCGCGACGCGGACCAGCGGCACGTTGGGCAATGAGGCATCCGCCATCAGCGCATCGACGCCGGCGCCGAGATTGAAGATCACGCGCAGGTTCGGGAGGGCCGCAAGCTCGCCGGGCCGCGGCTTCCAGACCGCGGCGTAGTGCACCTCGGAGGGATCGACGCTGGCATCGGGCAACAGCAGCACGCGCCTGTCCCGGCAGACCTCGCCAAACCGGGCTTTCCATCGCGCCGACGACCAGTTTTCGGTGCCGCCATGCACCAAGAGCGCGAGCGCGCCTTTCGTCATTCGGGAATCCTCGTTGTCACCGTAACTTCAATCACATAGCCGATCGAACCGGTCGCATACTCTCCTGCCACCAATCAAGGGGAGACTTGATATGCGCAAATCGATGCCAAAGCGCGTCGTATTGCTGCGAAGTACGGAATCTGTTGGTGATACGAAATTGTCGCGGTGCTGGAACTCACCTCTTCGAAATTTCTTCTAAGCGTTGTCGGCTGCGGGCATAATCGTTCGTCTTAAGAGCATGATCCGGAAAAGTGGGCTCCAATTTTCCGACAAGATCATGCTCCGATAAAGACAACGGAGATGCCTGACGCATGCTTTACGCCATCCTTTGCTATCACGACGAGGACATGGTCGGTTCCTGGACCAAGGAACAGGACGCGGCCGTCATGAAGAAACTTTCCGTCGTCCAGGAGAAGCTCGCCAAGCAGGGCCGGCTTGGGCCGGTGGCGCGGCTGTTGCCGACCACGGCGGCGACCACGCTGCGCAAGGACGATCCGCCCCTGGTGCTGGACGGTCCCTTTGCCGAGACCAAGGAACAGTTGCTCGGCTTTTACGTCGTCGACTGCAAGAATCTCGACGAAGCGCTCGACGTCGCGCGCGATCTCGGCGCGGCCAATCCCGGCGGCGCCTATGAGATTCGCCCGGTCGGGATTTTCAACCCGGGGAGTGTTCAGCCGTGACCGACACCGCCTGGATCGATGCCGCGCTGACCTCGGCGCGACCCCAGGCGGTCGGCGCGCTGCTGCGCTATTTCCGTGATCTCGATCGGGCGGAGGAGGCGTACCAGAACGCCTGCCTGCGCGCGCTCAAGAGCTGGCCGCAGAACGGTCCGCCGCGCGATCCCGCGGCGTGGCTGATCATGGTCGGCCGCAATGTCGGGATCGACGAGGTCAGGCGCAGCCGCAAGCAGGAGGCGCTGCCGGACGACGACCAGGCGATCTCCGACCTCGACGATGCCGAAGACGCGCTCGCCGAGCGGCTCGACGGCTCGCACTACCGCGACGACATCCTGCGGCTGTTGTTCATCTGCTGCCATCCCGATCTGCCGCCGACGCAGCAGATCGCGCTGGCGCTGCGCATCGTCTCCGGCCTTTCGGTAAAGCAGATCGCGCGCGCCTTCCTGGTCAGCGAGGCCGCGATGGAGCAGCGCATTACCCGCGCGAAGGCGCGCGTGGCCGAGGCGAAAGTGCCGTTCGAGGCGCCGGGCGCGGTCGAACGCAGCGAGCGCCTCGCCTCGGTGGCGGCGATGATCTACCTGATCTTCAACGAGGGCTATTCGGCGAGCGGCGACACCGCCGAGATCCGCAGCCCCCTCTGCGAGGAAGCGATCCGGCTGGCGCGGCTGCTGCTGCGCCTGTTCCAGAGCGAGCCGGAGATCATGGGGCTGACCGCGCTATTGTTGTTGCAGCACGCCCGTGCCGCGGCGCGGTTCGATGCTGACGGCGCCGTGATCCTGCTCGAGGACCAGGACCGACGGCGGTGGAATCGGCCGCTGATCGCCGAAGGGCTGGCGCTGATCGACAAGGCGATGCGCCATCGCAGCAGCGGGCCCTACCAGGTGCAGGCCGCGATCGCGGCGCTGCATGCGCGCGCGGAAACACCTGAGGATACCGACTGGAAGCAGATCGAGCTGCTCTATGGCGCGCTCGAGATCATGCAGCCCTCGCCGGTGGTGACGCTGAACCGCGCGGTGGCGGTATCGAAGGTGCGCGGTCCGGAAGCGGCGCTCGAGATGATCGAGCCGTTGGCCCAGCGGCTGCAGAACTATTTTCACTTCTATGGCGTCCGCGGCGCCTTCCTGATGCAGCTCGGCCGCAATGACGAAGCCCGCACAGCCTTCGACCGCGCCATCGCGCTCGCCAACACCACCGCGGAAGCCGCCCACATCCGCATGCATCTCGACCGCCTGATGCGCGACAGCCAGCCGCGCGACGCCAAATCGTCGAAGAAATAGCCGTCTTCAAAGCACACTGTCATCAACCAAGGAGCAAGCGATGCAAGTCAATCCATATCTGTTCTACAACGGCAATTGCGAAGCGGCGTTGAAATATTACGAGAAGGTGCTCGGCGCCAAGATCGAGGCGATGCTGACGCATGAGCAGGCGCCGGAATCGATGCCGGTTGCGCCCGACTGGAAGAAGAAGATCATGCACGCCAGGATCACGATCGACGGCGAGATCGTCATGGCCTCCGATACGCCGCAGGAACATTTCCACCAGCCGCAGGGTTTTGCGGTGTCGCTGACAGTGGAGAACCCCGCCGACGGCGAGCGCAAGTTCAAGGCGCTCGCGGAAGGCGGCACGGTGACCATGCCCTTCACCCCGACTTTCTGGGCCAAGGGCTTTGGCATGTGCATCGACCAGTTCGGCATCCCCTGGATGGTGAACTGCCCCGCCGAGGGGATGTGAGCTACCTACACCTCGGATAGATCGCCGCGAGTTCGCGGCCGCGCAACAACAGAAGCCGCGACGTCAATCCGCCGCGGCTTCGGATCCAGCCGCGCACCGGCGCCGGGTACGCCTCGAGCACCGCCTCGGAGGCCTCCGGCTCGGCATAGAAGCGCCCGCGCCGGTCGACCGAGCGCGCAGCGTGGAAGCCGAGGATCGCGCGCCGCGTCACGCAGATGCGATCGTTCGGCACCACCGAGAGCACCAGCGTGCAGGCCGACAGGCAGGGCCCGTCGATCACCACGCGCTCGCCGGTCTCGCGGACACGGGCGAACAGTTCGAGGAATGGCTCGACCTGTCCGCCCGGGCTTGCCAGGATGCGCACCTCGGCGCGCGCGAACGAACCCGCTGCGAGCAGCGCCGCTGCGATCAAAGCCGCCGTGATCACCGCCCTTCGCATCCGCGGCCTCCCTGATCTCCACGCCCCCGGATATTTAACGACGGCGCCTGCGGCAAGATTTTGTCATGCCCCCGCGCCAGCGGCGGATCGCGACAGAAGGCGCGGATGTCGTCTAGACTGCCGAACTGCATGCGATTCCTCATGCAGATTAAGGCATCACCATGAACGAATGGCTCGACGATCTCAAAACCGCGATCGCCTTCCTGACGCGGCTGCCGATGCCGCACCCGGACGGCGCCGTGCCGCCGAATTTCGTGCGCGCGCACCGGATGTTTCCCGTTGTCGGCGCGATGATCGGCGCTGCGATCGGCGTGATCTGTCTCGGGCTGCGGCACCTCGGCGTGCCCGATCTCGCCGCCGCGGCGCTGGCGCTCGGGGCCGGCGCGCTCCTGACCGGCGCGCTGCACGAGGATGGTCTCGCCGATGTCGCCGACGGTTTTGGCGGCGGCCATGATGTCGCGGCCAAATTGGAGATCATGCGTGACAGCCGGCTCGGCACCTACGGCGCGCTGATCCTGCTGGTAAGCTTTGCCACCAAGCTCGCCGCGCTGGCGGCGGTCCCGGACGGTTATGTCGTGCAATGCCTCGCAACCGCGCATGCGCTGGCGCGCGGCGCGCTGCCTGCGATGTCGATCAGCCTGCCCTATGCGCGCAAGGACGGGCTTGCCGCCAATGCCGGCCAGCCCGATCGCGCCATGGCCGCGATTGCTTCCGTCATCGCCTTGGCCATCGCGTTGCTGTCATTGTCCGTGACGAATGCGCTGTACGCAGCGCTTGCAGCCGGGCTCAGTGTGGCCGGCATGGCCTGGCTGGCGCAGCGGCAGATCGGCGGGCAGACCGGCGATGTGCTCGGCGGCGCCGAGCAGGTCGCCGAGACCGCCATCCTGGTGCTGCTCGCCGCGCGGCTGGCGTAGTTCGAGATGGGCGTCGAAACCAATCTGTGGCTGATACGGCACGCGCCCGTCGATGGGCCGAAGGGGGTCATTCATGGCCCGGACGCGCCGGCCGACCTCGGCGATCAGGCGGCTTTTGCCGCGCTGAAGGCAAGGCTGCCGCAAGGCGCGTTCGCGGTCTGCAGCCCGGCGCGCCGCACGCGCGAGACCGCGGCGGCGCTTGGGCTTGATGCGGTCCAGAACGCCGCCTTTCGCGAACAGGATTTCGGCGCTTGGACCGGGCGGCGTCACAACGATCTCGTGACTGAGCTCGGCGCCGCCTATCACGCCTTCTGGCAATCGCCGGCGCGCAATCGGCCGCCCGGCGGCGAAAGCTTTGTCGACCAGATCGCGCGCGCGAAGCAGGGGCTGGCGTCGCTGCCGGCGGGCGATGCCGTGCTGGTCGTGCATTCCGGCACGATCCGCGCAGTGCTCGCGATCGCGCTCGAGCTTCAGGCGGACAGTGCCTTGCGGTTCGTGATCGATCCGCTCTCGCTCAGTCGGATCGACCGCCTGGCCAATGGCTGGCGCGTCGTGGCCGTCAACCAGCGACCCTAGCCGTTTCGCCCCTGTCCGCGCAGCGTCGGCAGGCCGATGCCGGCGGCATCGAAGCCGCCGTCGACGGCGAGGATCTGCCCGGTGATGTAGCTCGCGCGGTCGCTGGAAAGGAAGAAGATCGCTTCCGCCAGTTCTTCCTCGAGGCCGTAGCGGTTGAGCGGGATCGCGTCGTGATAGTCGGCGCGGATGGCCGCCGTGTGCACCGCCTTCGCCATCGCAGTGTCGACCGGACCCGGCGCCACCGCATTGACGCGGATGCCGAGCGAGGCGAGCTCGACCGCGAGCTGCTTGGTCAGATGCGCGAGGCCCGCCTTGCTGGTGCCGTAGGCCGAGCGCAGCGTGGAGGCGCGCACCGCCGAGATCGAGGTGATGTTGACGATGGCGCCGCCGCCATGCTCGCGCATCAGGGGCGCTGCCGCCTTGGCGCAGAGGAACGGGCCGGTGAGGTTGACCGCCAGGATCCGGCTCCAGTCCGCATCCGAGGTCTCGAGCAGCGGCGCGAACACCGCAACCCCGGCATTGTTGACGAGCGCGTCGAGCCGGCCGAAGCGCTGTTCCACCGCATCGACCGCCGCAGCGACGCCAGTGGCATCGGAGACGTCGCATGCCAGCGCCAGCGTGCTCTCGGCCTGCTCGAGGCCGGCGACCGCCTCGTTCAGCAGTTCGCGCTCGATGTCCAGGAGTGCCACGCGCCAGCCCTCGGCGAGGAATCGCTTGGCGGTGGCAAGCCCGATGCCGCGCGCCGCCCCGGTGACGAGCGCGACCTTTTGCGAAGATGTAGCCATGAACCTTCCCTGTTGCGCCGTTTCCGGCATGACGGCGACCCTGTTGCGCCGCCTCCGTGATGAAAGCAAGTTCCGCGGCCGTGAAATAAATCGTCTGGCAGTGTCGGGGCAACCGGTCGTGCTTCGTCTTCCCTGGGCAAGGCCATTCTTGGCCCCTGACAGGAGTTCCGATGTCGCTGACGCTGCACTATCACCCGCTGTCGTCGTTCTGCTGGAAGGTGCTCATCGCCCTCTATGAGAACGATGTCCCGTTCACGCCGAATCTGGTCGATCTCACTGATCCTGCCGAGCGCGCGGCGCTGTTGAAACTGTCGCCGATCGGGCGTTTCCCGGTGCTGCAGGACCATGCGCGGAACCAGGTCGTGCCGGAGTCGAGTGTCATTATCGACTATCTCGACCGCCATTACCGCGGCCGCACCAGGTTCATTCCTGATGACGCCGACAGCGCCCGGCAGACCAGGCTGCGCGACCGCTTCTACGATCTCTATGTGCACCTGCCGATGCAGAGGATCATTGGCGACCGGCTGCGGCCCGTGGACAGGAAAGACCCGCATGGCGTGGCGGAGGCGAGGGCGCAGATACGCAGCTCCTATCGCATCATCGATGGACAGATGGCGTCGGGCGGCTGGGCGATGGGCGAGGAGTTCAGCCTGGCGGATTGCTCCGCCGCACCACCTCTGTTCTACGCCAACATGGTGACGCCGTTCGACGACGAGCACCGCAGCCTGCGCGCCTATTTCGAGCGCCTGAAGGCGCGCCCGTCCTTCGCGAGGGTGATGAAGGAGGCGGAGCCCTATTTCAAGCTGGTGCCGATGGAGAGCTGAATGTCAGCCACCGACATGGGCGAGATCATCCGCGCGATCTTCGCCGCCTATCTGGCGAACGACCGCCAGCGCGTCGAGGACGCCCTCACCGACGACTTCCATTTCACCACCCCGTATGACGACAATATCGACAAGCCGACCTATTTCGCCCGCTGCTGGCGGAATAGCGGCTGGATTGCGAGCCATGAGCTGGAACGGATCTTCGTCGAAGGCGATGCGGCCTTCGTGACCTATCGCTGCACGGGCAAGGATGGAACGAGCTTTCGCAATACCGAGTTCTTCGCCTTCGATGGTGACAAGGTGAAGCGCATCGACGTCTACTTCGGCGCCACCTATCAAAATGGCAAATTCGTCAAACGGGATCCGTAAAATGGCAACCCGCGCCCGATTGCCGCAATGACCTCCGGAATAATTTCGCGGGACCTGTCGGCGCGGCAAGATCCCGTTCGTCTTATCTGCGAGTGCCTGATGCAATTCTGGTGCAATCCACCCCGTGTACCAGTACCCGGTACAGGTGACCCCTAACGGAGCGCGAGACGATGCGATTCATGGTGATAGTGAAGGCCAGCCGGGACAGCGAGGCTGGCGTGATGCCCTCGACGGAACTTTTGGCCGCGATGGGCGCCTTCAACGAGGAGATGGTCAAGGCCGGTGTCATGCAGGCCGGCGAGGGCCTGCACCCGACCGCAAATGGCGCGCGGGTGAGCTATGGCGGCGGCCAGCCCAGCGTCAGCCGCGGCCCATTCACCTTGAGCAATGATCTCATCGCCGGCTTCTGGCTGATCGAGACCAACTCGCTCGATGAAGCGATCGACTGGATGAAGCGCGCGCCGTTCGAGGACGGCGAGATCGAGATCCGGCAGGTTTTCTCCACCGAGGATTTCGGCGAGGCATTGACCCCGGAATTGCGCGAGCAGGAAGAGCGCCTGCGCGCCCAGGTCGCCACGAGGTAACGTTGCCACCTCATTTCCGCGAACTCATCGCGTCGCGATGCGCCGGAAGAAATCCCAACCACGAGGAAACACCCATGCGATTCATGATGCTGATGATCCCGCTCGGCTACGAGACCGCGCCGCCGAAGATCGATCTCGACCCGGAACGCGTCGCGGCGATGATGAAATACAACCAGGCGCTGAAGGACGCCGGCGTGCTGATCGCGCTCGATGGTCTGCATCCGCCATCGGCGGGCGCGCGCGTCTCTTTCGCCACCGGCAAGCCCGTCGTCACCGATGGCCCCTTCACCGAATCGAAGGAAGTGCTCGGCGGCTACTGGATGATCAACGTCGCCTCGCGTGCGGAGGCGATCGAGTGGGCGAAGCAATGCCCGGCCAGCGAGAACGAGATCATCGAGATCCGCCAGGTGCAGGAAATGAGCGATTTCTCGGAGGAAGTGCAGAAGGCGGCCGCCGGTTTCGAGGACCTGCAGCGGGATTCGGCACATCGCTAGGCGGAGCATCCATCAAAGAGGAGAAGAACGCATGAGCACGAACGATACCTATCTCGCTGTCTTCGTCGGCAGCATGAACAATCCGAAAATGAAGGCTTGGCACGCGCTGCCCGAGGCAGAGCGGCGCGCCAAGGAGCGGGAGGGCATTGCGGCCTGGAAGGCCTGGGTCGAAAAGCATCAGGCCGTGATCATCAAAATGGGCGGACCACTGGGCAAGACCAAGAAAGTCGATGCCAGCGGCATCGCCGACATCAGCAACGAGCTGAGCGGCTTCACGGTGCTGCGCGCCAGTTCGCATGAAGCTGCCGCAAAATTGTTCGAGAACCACCCGCATTTCGCGATCTTCCCCGGCGAGCGAGTGGAGATCATGCCGGTCCTGCCAATTCCGGGCGGCTAGCCTCGCCGCGGACCGGCCTTCAAAGTCACCTCTCCCGTCTTGCGGGAGAGGTCGGCGCAAAGCGCCGGGTGAGGGTTCTTTCCACGCGGGGAGTCCCGCCGCTGAGACACCCTCCCCAGCCCTCTCCCGCAAGCGGGAGAGGGGGAAGGCGCAACTTCCGTTGGTCAGCCTCGCCGCGGAGCGGCCTTCGAAGTCACCTCTCCCGCCTTGCGGGAGAGGTCGGCGCAAAGCGCCGGGTGAGGGTTCTTTCCGCGCGGGGAGGCCCGCCGCTGAGACACCCTTGTATCTGCTCGGACATGATTTGTGCGATGGAAGCGACTTGCGCTTTGGCCGGTGGCCACCGGCCAAAGCGCGTGGCGATGTCGCCCGTTTCCCCCTCCGGCTACAACCGTGGGTGAGCTTTGGG
>NZ_JADYVX010000010.1 GCF_020194175.1 Bradyrhizobium sp. BRP22
ATCCCCGGACGGCCCCCGCCCCCTTTTCCTCTCCATGCACCATCTCTTTGTCGCTTCCCTTCGAACAGGTTGCTGGTTCTGGCGACAGACGATCCGATAGCCTGGAGCATGATCCGGAAAAATGGGCGCCGGTTTCCCGAAAAAAAACATGCTCAAACAAAGAGCTAACGCAGGATGACGATTCGAAGATACGTCATCACGCTTTCGGGAAGCCCGGCGTGGATCATGCTCGTCCGTCGCGATCCGCTCCAGCGAGGACTCCCGTCCAAACTAGTGCCCCAATCCGGGCACAAATCGTACTTTCGCCAAAGGCGGCTTTCGTAGCAGGCAGGTAGCGCGTGCAGGGCGGCAATACCGACGAGTCGGCGCTGGCATTCGGACCATTCCGACTGCTGCCAAAAGCGCGGCTGCTCGAAAAGGACGGCCAACCCGTACATATCGGAGGCCGCGCGCTCGACATCCTGATCTTCCTTGCGGAACGCGCCGGCGAGGTCGTCGGCAAGCGGGATTTGGTGTCCCGCGTGTGGGCCGACGTGAACGTCGACGAGGGCAGCCTCCGCTTCCACGTCAGCGCGCTGCGCAAGGTGCTTGGAGACAGCGCATCCGGCGCCCGATACGTGGTGAACGTTCCTGGCCGCGGCTATTGCTTCACCGCGCCGATCATGCGTGCGGAGACGACGCCCGTCGCACCGCCGGCCAGCGGCCCACCCCTTCCCGCGCAAATCGCCAGGATGGTCGGGCGCACGGAAACGATCGAGAAAATTGCCGCCGAGCTCGCGCGCCACCGCCTGGTCACGGTGGTCGGACCAGGCGGCATCGGCAAGACGGCCGTCGCCCTGGCGGTGGGGCACCGTCAGCTTCCCGCTTATGGCGGAATGGTCAGGTTCGTCGACTTCGGCGCGCTGCGGGACAAGCGCCTGGCGCCGAGCGCGCTGGCATCGGCACTGGGGCTTTCGGTCTCTTCCGACAATCCGGTGCCCAGCATGCTGGCGTTTCTGCGCGAGAAACGCATGCTGCTGATCTTCGACAGTTGCGAGCATCTGTTGGAAGGCCTGGCGATGCTCGCCGAAAGCATCATCCGCGAGGCGCCCGAGGTCTCTATTCTGGCAACCAGCCGCGAATCGCTGCGCGCCGAAGGCGAGCAGGTTCACCGGCTGTTTCCGCTGGATTGCCCGCCGGAGCGCACCACCATCAGCGCTCCTGACGTGCTGGCCTATCCGGCGGCGCAATTGTTTGTCGAACGCATCGCCGCGAGCCTCGGCAGCTTCGAGCTCGGCAATACCGAAGCGCCGCTGGTGGCGGAGATCTGCCGCAAGCTCGATGGTATCGCGCTTGCGATCGAGCTCGCCGCCGGCCGCGTCAACGCCTACGGGATCCAGGGCATCGCCACCCTGCTCAACAGCCGCTTCTCGCTGTTGTGGCAGGGCCGACGCACCGCGGTGCCAAGGCATCAGACGCTGAGCGCGGCGCTCGGCTGGAGCTACGATCTGCTCACGCCTTCCGAAAGCATCACGCTGCGCAGGCTGTCGGTGTTCGCCGGCACTTTTACCCTGGAAGCCGGCCTTGCGGTGGCCTGCGGCGGTGGGATCGACGAAGCCGAGGCGGTCGAGGCGATCGCAAACCTGGTGGCAAAGTCGCTGATCTCGCTGCCGTCAACGGCTCAGCCGATACGCTATCGACTGCTCGACACCACGCGCGCTTTCGCCGCCGAGAAGCTTGCGGAAAGCGGAGAAGCTGCCAGGATATCGCGCAACCATGCGATCTATTTTCGCGACCTCCTTGCCGGCATCGCCGCGAGAACCGCGGGCTTCTCGACCGGCGACAGCTTCGCTCCCTATGCGGATCATCTTGCCAATGTTCGCGCCGCCCTGGATTGGAGCTTCTCGGATCAGGGCGAGCGCGCGATCGGAATAGGGCTTGCCGCGGCATCGGCCCAATTCTTCCTCCAGCTTTCGCTGCTGACGGAATGCCATCGCTGGGCGCGACAGGCGCTGGCCGGGTTTGATCCAGAAGTTGTCGACCAGCGCCAGGAGATGGAGCTTCAGGCCGCGCTCGGCGTGTCCTTGATGTTCACACAAGGCAACACCGAAGAAGTTCATGCGGCCTTCACCCGCAGCCTGGAACTGGCGGAGGCCCACAACGACCTGCACTGGCAGCTGTGCCTGCTGCGAGAGCTACACATCTATCTCACCCGGATCGGCGATTATCGTGGCGCGCTCGTGATCGGCGAGCGCGGCGAGGTGGTCGCCAGGACATTGAACGATGCCGCTGCCATCCGCACCGCGGAGTGGATGCTCGGGGTCGCCAACCACCTGATCGGAAATCAGAAGAAGGCTGTCTTGCAGTGCGACAGCGCCACGAACCATGATCCGGCCAGGCTGCAGATCAACATGCAGCGCCTGGGATCTGATGACCGGATCGTCGCGCTGGTGGCTCTTGCACGCAGCCTCTGGCTGACGGGGCATCCCGATCGTGCCATCAAGGCGGCAAGATACGCGGTCAGCGAGGCCGAGCGCACACGGCAGCCGCTCACGATCGGCATTGGCCTGATATGGTCCATCTACGTGTTCCTTTGGGTCGGTGCTTGGGACGACGCCGACAGACTGATCGAACGCCTCATCAATCATGCGGCCAGGCATTTTCTCGGGCCCTACCAGGCCGTGGGACTCGGACTGAAGGGCGAACTGTTGATCGGCCGCGGCGAGCCCAAGATCGGCATCGAGCTGCTCCGTCAGGGCGCCGCAACATTGCGGCAGACGCGGCACAAAATCCTGAGCACGGTGTTCGCGGCCGCGCTCGCCGAAGGCCTGGTGCAAGTGCGGCAATATGAGGAGGCGCTCGGAATCATCGACGAGGCGATCGCGCAGCGCGACAGCGCGGGTCAATCGTTCGATCTGCCGGAGATGCTCCGCGTCAAGGGACACGTGCTGGCTTCCTCGGCCCGGCAATCCGAGGCTGAAACCTGTCTGATGCAGTCGCTCACGCTGGCCCGCGAGCAAGGCGCGCTCGGATGGGAATTGCGGGCGGCTGCCACCTTGGGACGGCTCTGGGGTGAGCAGGGCAATGCCGCGAAGGCCCATGCGCTGATCGCTCCGCTCTATGCGCGGTACGGCGAAGGCCTCGATAGCGCCGATCTCAGATCCGTAAAACTACTGCTCGATCAGCTGGCTCCGAGCATCTAACAACATCTAACGCGCAAATTTACCTCCCCTGGGCCATGCTCTTTCTGAGTGTGGAGCTGGTCGAAGACGGGATTTGCGAATGGGACTGCTTGATGACGCCCTCGAGGCCTGCGGCGGCCTGGAACGATGGCGTCGGTTGAAGAGATTCACCGTCCACGTTTCCATCGATGGCGCGCTTTTCTCCCACATCGGCAACGCGGGACGGCTCAAGGACATGGTCGTGGAGGGATCGACCGGAGTCCAGACGCTCCAGCTCACCGGCTTCACCGCCCCCGACAAATGCGGCCTGTATCAGCCCGACTGGGTCGCGATCCAGAGCCTCCAGGGCGAGATCCTGCGATCATGTCGCAACCCGCAGACGGCCTTTTCGGATCGTCACGACGACACGCCGTGGGACGATCTGCACCTGGCCTATTTTTGCGGTCTCTCGCTCTGGAACTGCTTGACCACCCCGTTCCTGCTGGCGCAACCGGAAATTGAGACCGAGGAATTGCCGCCCTGGAACGCCGGCAGCCAGATCTGGCGGCGTCTGCGCGCGATATTTCCGCCGACCATCGTGACGCATTCGAAGGAGCAGATCTTCTACTTCGATAGCGACGGGCTTCAGCGGCGATTGGACTACCAGGCGGCGGGGACGCCAGTCGCGCATTTGACCTGGGCGCATCAGAAGTTCAACGACATCGTCATCCCGACGCTTCGGCGTTGCCTGTCTCGCCAGCCCGACGGCACGCTGGTTGCGAAGCCGGCGCTGATCGACATCGAGATCTTCGACGCGTCATTCGAGTAGCCCTCAACGATCGACACGGGCTGCCAGCCAGGCGCGAACTCCGTCCAGCGTCCGGAAGTCCTCCAGGGATCGCGCCGCGACGTCATGATAGGCGCCAGCCACCATCTCGCTCAGCGCCCGGCCCGGCCCGAGTTCCAGAAAGACCGTCGCCTCGCTCTCGATGCATGCCTGCAGGCAATCGGCCCATTGCACCGTTTGCGATATCTGCGTTGCCAGCTTGTCGAGACCGGTTCTGACATCGATGACGGGCGCAGCATCTATCCCGCTCAGGAGCCGTATGCCGGTGGGTGGCGGGACTGTCACGGCAAGCTCGCTTAGTCGCTCGCGGAATTCCGTCGACGCGTTCGCAAGTCGTCTGGTGTGTGATGCGACTTCGACCGGCACATCGACGATCCTGGCCGCATTCATCGCCTTTGCATCATCGGCGAGCGCTTCCAACGTTGCGCGGCTGCCGCCGAGGACGAAGGCATCGCCCGGATTGACGATGGCGACCGCGGCATCGTGCCGTTCGCACAAGCGGTCGATTGTCTCGCGCGGAAGGCCGCGAACGAACAGCATTCCATCGCCGGGCAATGTGGCAGCGTCCATCACTTCCGCGCGGCGCGCCACCAGGTCGAGCGTATCTGCCATGCTCACCAGGCCCGCAACGCCCCAGGCCGCCACCTCGCCAACGCTGTAGCCGGCAATGATGAGCCGGTCGGGCAAGTGGGCGCGCAGCGCAGACGCCGCGGCCAGCGCCTGCAGCGTGCAGAGGATCTGGCCGATGCGGTTGTGATGCAGCGCCTCCGCAGTTTCGCTGCGGACGATCTCGCGCGGATCCCGGCCGCCAAGCAGTACCGCGGCGTGGGCAAACAGGCCTGCCGCCTCCGGCGCATCGCCGGTAAGAGCGAACATATCGCGGTGTTGCCATCCCTGCCCGGAGCAGAGGATTGCGAGGGTCATGGCTGCGCGCCTCTTCCTGTTTGAGCATGATCCTTTCGGAAAACCGGTTTCCACTTAGTGAGGAAACAGCACGGTGATGGCGATCGCCATCGTCACGATGCTGACTACGGTGCTGGCGGTGACCATGGATCCCGCCGTCCCCGGATTCAGGCGATAGTTTACGGCGAACAAAATGCCGAAGAAGCCGGAAGGCACGGCCGCGAGCAGGATGGCCACTTTGCCGATGCCAGCGGAGACCGGCACGACGGCGACGACCGCGACCGCAAGCAGCGGCCGGATGACGTCGGCCATGGCAGTCGCGGACACCGCTTTCCAATCCAGCTGGAACGGCTGGGCCGAGATCACCAGGCCGGTCAGGAACAGCGCGACGCCGGGAGCGGCATGCCCGATCAGCAGCAGGCAGGCGTCCGCGACCGGACCGAGTTCCAATCGGGACAGCGACAACACGATACCCAGCGCCGGCGCGATGACGACCGGCTTTGTCAGCGTGCGCCCCAGCGCCCTGAGCATCTGCACCGCGGGAGTGCCGACCGCCGTCTCCTTCCTGGTGCTCATCTCGACGATGATCAGCGTCAACGGGCTGACAACGATGGAGCCGGCTGCGAGCGCAACCGCGACCGGGACCGTTCCGGCCGGCCCTAGCACGGACGACATGATCGGCAGACCGACGCCGGCGAGATTGGGAAAGGCGATCGTCAGCGCCTGGACCGACGCTTCGGCCCTGGAGACGGCGGTGCTAGCGCGCATGCCAAAATACCATGCGAAGTAAACGATCAGCATGACCACGCTGAAGACTGCGAACAGCGGCGCCTGTTCGAGCATTTCGCTGCGCGGCGCCGATGCGGTCGCCGCGAACAGCGATGCCGGCAGCGCAAAGCCCATGACAAGAGAGTTCAGGCCATCGACCTGGTGGTTGTCGACGATGCGGAGCCTGCCGGCGCCGAAACCGAGCAGCATCACGAAGAACACCGGCGCCAGCGCCAACAGGATCGCATTGGACATCAGGGACAGGACCTTTCGTGAGCGTCGACGAAGAGGGTCATGGCCAGGAGATCGGCCGATCCGCCGGGGCTGAGCCGGCGGGCGACAAAGCGTTGGTGAATCGCGCCGGCGCGCTCCCGCCAACCGGGCGCACCGACGCCGCCCTGGCCGAGAAACTGCCGCGCCACGCGGCGCGCATACAGCAGGCCGTCGAGCCCGCCGCGGTGCAGCAGGTTGGTGTCCTCGACCGCGGCGATCAGCGCAAAGCATGCTTCGACCCGCGCGGCCTCCGCATCATCGGCGGCAATAAGAGCTCCTCTGCGCAACGCCGTCAGGCCGACCTGGTAGACGCTGGGAAATCCATTGGCCGCTTCCGCGCGCGCGCCGCCAGCGCCGAAGCGACGACGGGCCCTCATGCCATGGCTGTGGAGCAGCACGGGTCCAACGAGAATGCTGCTACCCCACAGGCGCGTCACGGTTGCTCCCAATGACAAAGCGGGATCGACTCGTCCGTTGCTTCTTGCTCCGGCCGCCGCGCACAGCAGTCCGAGGCCGAAGATGGCGCCGCGATGGGTATTGATGCCTGACGTCGCCGCGAACATCGCCGCCTCGGCCTCGAGACCGATGACCCTCAGCCGCTCCATCGCGCAGCCGCCGGCGCCGCCATCCGCCAACGCAGCGAAATACGGGCCAATGGTTTCCGCACTGACGCGCAGCGTCTCGGCATCCATGTCGTCATGGCTGCCACGATCGATATGGCTCACGAGGCCGGGCTTCGGCCATGTCTCCAATTCCAGCAGCAGGCAATCGACGGCGCTTGCCGCGATCGCCGCGGCGTCGGGCGCACACGGCGCCCGCACCTGTGGCGGCTGCGCCCGCTGGGCGCGCCATGCCAGAGCCAGCGTCATGACGGCATCTCCCCGGCAAGAAAGAGACTCGTGTCGCGCAAGGCGACGCCGCCGATGGTCTTGACGAGGACCTGCTCCGCGCCCGCGTGCAACTCCCGCCAGTTCACGGCCGCGCCGTCGTCGCGGACCAGTTCGCCATCGATCCGCATCGGCGCGAGGGCCTCGATCTCGGCGAGGCCTGCAACGAGGCCTGCAACATCGGTAGCGCAATCAATGCGCAGCAGCAGGTCGAGATCGGAACGATCGGTCAGGTAATCGAGCCCGGTCAACACGCGCCAGGCGAGGCTGCCGAACACCCTTGCCTCCACCGAATGAACCGAAGCGAGGTCATCGAGACGCTCGAGCGTGGCCCGCCACGCGGGTGGCGCCGTTCTGCTGGCTGCCTCCAACGAGGGCGGCGGCGCGATCAAGAGCACGTCTGCGGCCTGCATCAGGAAGGAAAGCCGCCGCTTGCCGGCAAAGGGCGGCAATGGCAGGCCCAGCGCCACGCCGTGTCGCTCGCAAGGCGTGGCACGCCGCCCGATCAATGGCCAGCCGTTCTCGACCCATGGCGCGACCAGCGGATCGGCCGCCAGATCGCCCCGCACAGCAAGCGCCGCGCTCCAGCTCTCGGGGCGGACGAAGATCAGGTCATGGCGTCTCATCGGTCCCTCAGCGGGTTTGCAGGGCAAGCTCACGAACACGCCCCGCGATATCTGCAGCCTTCACGCGGCCACCGCGTTCGTGACCGAGCGCGTCCCGTCGGTCGCGCGCATCGGGCATGTTGCGCAGCAGTTTTTCCAGTTGATCGGCCAGCGAGACGGTGTCGTCCCAGGTGACATGAACGGCGCCGAGCTGAGCGAGATTTTGCAGGCCGGGAGCGAATACCGGCGTGGATTTGGCTTTCTCTTCGAGCACCTCGATCGGCAATTTCGTCACCTTGGACATCGACGGCAGGTCCATCACCGCCGGATCCGCGCCGGGCAATCCCACCAGCATGCGGGTCGCAAGCGCGGTCGCAAGAAATGCACCGGCCGCCGAGTGGCCATACAAGAGCCCGATGGTCGGCCGTCCCTGGATGTCCGCATGGATCAGCGACTTGGCGAGATGGGCCAGGAACTCGTTCAGCCCCAGCAGTTCGTCGCGTTTGCTCATGCGCTGGCTGTCGCTGTCGACGATGACCAGGATCGGACCGCTTCCGCTCTTGAGCGAAGCAAGTACATATCCAGAGAGCTTGACGGCCTCGTCGACGCCGAGCGCGGCTCTATCAGCGACACCGATGACCAGCGCGCGGCCGCCGGATCGCAACGTGCCCGATCCCAGCAGAACGCCACTGTCGTTCTTCACGTCGTGGCCGTCGGGAAACATCGAAGCGAGAATACTATCGAGCGTCACGGGCAATCCTCCGGACCTTGTCGGCAAGTTCGATGAACTGATCGGCCGGCAACGCAGGAACGGACCCGGCGTCCGGAACGCCCTCCGCTACCCAGATGTCGACCGCATCCCTGCAGGCGCCAAAGCGCTGCAATCGATCTTCAAGGCGGGATTGCTCGGCATTCAACGTGTCGATGCCGAAGCCCGCCGTCGTCTCAAGCAGTTCCAGCGCAGCCTCACGAAAGGCTTGCACCGTGTCGTCGGCGAACAGGTCGGCGCCACCGATCAGCCGCCGGTGCTTGCCGCCCATCGTGCGCCAGACCAGGGCGCGGTCGCGCGAGTCGAACTCTTCCACGCCGCGGTTGGTCTCGATGACTTCGGGACCGGAGACGGCGATACGCCCCTGCTCGGACACCGCCAGCGCCGAACAGCAGCCCGCGATCAATCCGCCGCCGCCGTAGCATCCCGAGCGGCCGCCGATCAGCCCGATCACCTTCACGCCGGCGGTCCGCGCCTCGATCACGGCGCGCATGATCTCGGCAATGGCGAGCTCGCCCGCATTGGCCTCCTGCAAGCGCACGCCGCCGGTGTCGAACAGGATCAATACCGGGATCGACTTGAGTTCTTTCGCCGCCCGCAGCAATCCAACCAGCTTGGCGCCGTGGACCTCACCGAAAGCCCCGCCCATGAAGCGGCCTTCCTGCGCCGCGATGAAGACCGGCGATCCGGCAAGGCGGCCATGGCCCACGATGATGCCGTCATCGAACTGCTCGGGAAGATCGAACAGCTTCAGATGCGGGCTGACCTCGCGTTTCTCGGGGCCGATGAATTCGACAAAGCTTCCGGGATCGAGCAGCAGCCGGACCCGTGCCCGCGCTGACGCTTCGTAGAAGCTCGTCGCGCGGGCCTGCTCCACCGACGGCTTTTCCAGTTCCGCAATGCTCATTGCTCGTCCTCCGCCATCAGCCGCACCGCCTGGGCGAGACGCAGCGATACGGTGTCCGGCCGCGCGCCGCCGTCATTGATCGAGAATTTGAGCCCGCCGGGCGAGTAGCGCTCGACGAAGTCGGCGACCACGGCATCCCACACCTCGCCAAAGCCTTCGGCCGCCGTCTTGATCTCCAGCAGGCATTCCGTTTCGGGCAAGACACGCTCCGCCAGCACTTCCAGATTGCCGGACGCGACCACGCCGATGATGGCCATTTGCCTGGTCCCGCCGGCACGAGTGCGGGCCTGATGGTGAAAACTCAAGTCTTCCATCGCGGCGATCCTCTCACCAGTTACGGAATTGCGAAGGCGGCGCGTAGAGCCCGCCCGACCATCGGACCAGATCCTTGATCGAGCGCGCCGCCAGCATGCTCCTGTCGGCGTCGAGCGGATCGATGCCAAGATCCTCCGGCCTGCGGATCACGCCGCGCTCGCGCAACTGCTGCACCATTTTCCTGTCCCTGTTACGGCCGACATCGGTGTAGCCGGCGACGCCGCGGATCGCCTGCTCCCGCTCGTTCGCGTCCCGGCACATCAACAGATTGGCGACGCCCTCCTCCGTGACGATGTGGGTGACGTCGTCGCCATAGATCATCACCGGCGCCAACTCGAGCTTGAGCTTCTCGGCGAGCGCGAGCGCATCGAGCTTCTCGACGAACAAAGGCACATTCTTTTCGCCAAAGGTCTCGCCGATCTGCACCACCAGCTTGCGGCCACGGCGGAGCAGCGCCGAACCGTCGGGATCAGCCTCGCGGCCGGCCTGCAGCCAGGGCTCGCTCGGATGGCGCCGCCCGCGGGCATCGGCGCCCATGTTCGGCGCGCCACCGAAGCCCGCGATGCGCGACGCAGTCACCGTAGAGGAATTGCCTTGCAGGTCGATCTGCAGGGTTGAGCCGATGAACATGTCGCAGGCATAGAGGCCGGCGGTCTGGCAGAAAGCGCGGTTGGAGCGCAGCGAGCCGTCCGGTCCCGTGAAGTAGATGTCGGATCGGGCCCGAATGTAATCGTCCATGCCGACCTCGGAACCAAAGGAATGGATCTGTTGGACCCAGCCGGACTCGATCGCGGGAATCAGGGCGGGATGAGGATTGAGCGCAAAATGGCTCGCGATCTTGCCTTTCAGGCCCAACTTCTCGGCATAGGTCGGCAGCAGCAGTTCGATCGCCGCCGTGCTGAAGCCGATGCCGTGATTGAGCCGCCGCACGCTATAGGGCGCATAGATGCCCTTGATCGCAAGCATCGCGGTCAGGATCTGGCCTTCGGTAATGGCCGCCGGATCGCGGGTGAAAAGCGGCTCGACAAAGAACGGCTTGTCCGCCTCGACGATGAAATGGACGCGATCAGCCGGGATATCGACGCGCGGCACCTTGTCGACGACTTCATTGACCTGGGCAATCACGATGCCGTCCTTGAAGGCGGTCGCCTCGACCACGGTCGGCGTGTCCTCGGTGTTCGGCCCGGTATAGAGATTGCCTTCGCGGTCGGCGCTGACAGCAGCGATCAGCGCGACCTGCGGCGTAAGATCAATGAAGTAGCGGGCAAACAGCTCGAGATAGGTATGGATCGCTCCCAGTTCGATCTTGCCGCCGAACAGCATCTGCGCGATGCGTGAGGATTGCGGACCGGAATAGGCGTAGTCCAGTTTCTTCGCCACGCCGCGGTCGAACAGGTCAAGATGCTCGGGCAGCACGACGCCGGATTGCACCATGTGCAGGTCTTTCACCTTGGCAAGATCGACGGCGAGAAGCGCGCGGCTGAGCAGATCAGCCTGCTTCTGATTGTCGCCCTCCAGGCAAACGCGATCGCCGGGCCGGATGACGGCTTCCATCAGTCGCGTCGCGTCGCGCGCCTCCACGATCTTGCCGCGTGCGAGCCTGGTGCCGGCCTCGAGGCGCGCATCGCGCGCTTCGCGCTGATGCTGCCACGTCGTTGCCATCCGGCCGGCCGCCTCAGCATTTCTGGACGTCAACATCTGGAATCATCCTGGTCTGGCCGATGGGTGTTCTGGCGGAATTTCCCGTTGGGACATTCCGCCTGTTCTTTGCGGATCTATCTTTTGCAGCGCTCTATTTTTGAGCGCGAGCGGCGTAGGTCTCAGCGTTTCGGGCCGCTTCCGTGATCACGGCCGCGACTTCCTTTGGACGTGCTTCAAACACGTCGTGGCCGACGCCCTCGATGACCGTCGTGTGACTCTTGGCCCGGGCGTAGTACCAGCGCTCGAGATCGGGATTGATGATACGGTCGTCTCCCGCGACGATACCCCAACTCGGCTTTGCCTTCCATGCCGCTGCGGTCAGCGGTGTGTTGAAGACCCTGGCCGCGGCCAGCACCTGCGAACGGCCCATGAATTCCGCTCGCTCGCGTGGCAGATTGGGAGCGAACAGCACGGGAAATAAAGTCGGTTCGAGGTAGGTGTACTTGTCAGGCGTGATCTTGATCGCTCCCTCGGTCTTGGCCAGGACGCTTGGCTTCAACTTGGCAAGCGAGCCTTCGTCTTCGCCGACGTCGGGCGCGTTTGCGGCGACGTAGACGAGGCCGACCACGTTCGGATGAACGCCGACCTCGGTGATGATCGAACCGCCATAGCTGTGGCCGACGAGCAGCGTCGGTCCGTCCTGCAGGTCGAGAATTCGTTTCGCCGCCGTCACGTCATCGGCAAAAGAGGTTTCCGGCTCCTGCACCATGGTGACATGGAATCCCTCCTTGGTGAGGATTTCATACACGGGCTTCCAGCCCGACGCGTCCACCCAGGCACCGTGCACCAGCACGATGTTCTTGAGCGGTTCGGCATTCGCCGGGACGATTGCCCAGGCGAGAGAAAGAGCGGCCGCAAAGGCGAGGCAGGCTTTAACGTGTTTCATGTCCGAAGACTCCAGGTTGGGTGCTGCTAACCATAGAGGCAGAGACTGTCTCGCGTATTTCTATAACCAGGTGCGATTTCGACTTTGCACGCCGTTGAATGATGCCGTCGGTGCGATCCGCTCGCAATCTTGACACGTCGAATTGATTGGCTCGCGTCAGGGATTTTTGCCGCCGAGCGTCGCTCGCGTCACCTTGTGGTGCTAGCAAGCGCCAAGACCCGCTTGCTCGTATCATCGCAAGTGGGTCTCGTGATGTCACTCAGCCGCCGTGTACTCGACCCGCGTGACCTCATCGCGGATCGGCACCGGCGCCATCGCCTCGAACACGCCGTCATGGCGAACCAGCGCGTGGAACAGCGCGGCGGCAGCGTGCATCAGGATCAGCGCGAAGAATGCAAAGGCGAGATAGTAGTGGGCATTCCACAATAGCGTACGCACGCTGTCGCTCTGCGGCAGGATCGCGGGAAGGTAGATGCCGCCATAGAGCTCGACGGGATAGGCGGACGCCGACAGCATGGCCCAGCCGAGCAAGGGCATGCCGATCATCAAGGCGTAGAGCGCGTAATGCGACAATTCCGCGGCGAGCTTCATCGGCTCGGGCAGATCGGCCGGCAGCGCCGGCGCGCCATAGTAGAAGCGAGTGACCAGGCGGATCAGCGCCAGCACCAGGATGGCCGTGCCGAGCGTCTTGTGGATTGCGACCAGCGGCACGTATTTCGGCATGATCGTAGATACCATGCCGACGCCGATGAACAGCATCGCCAGAATGCAGATGGCCATGACCCAGTGCAGCAGACGCTGAAGTGGAGAGAAGTGATGACGGATGGCGTTCATGGCTTCGGGCCCGCTACGGTTCGTGGATAATCCTTGGCCTCCGCGGTGCGGAGATCGTACGATTTGGCGTAGACCGACGAGCGCGCCGCCGGGAAAGGATCATCCGAGGTGCGCATGCCCGGGGGCAGCACGGTCGGATCGAAGTTGATGTCGCGGCACGGACCATCCGCCTCGCCTTCGATCCGCTGCACGACGAGCGTGCCGACCTCGACGGTGCGACGATCCTCCGGCCAGGCTTTGGTCGGATCCGCCGTGGGATCGCCCGGGTTGGCGACGGTCACCGTCATGGTCCAGCGCAGCGGACCGCTGCGAACCCGCTGGGTGATCTCCTGCTCAAGGAAGTCAGGATCGAGCTTCTTGAGATCATCCTGCGTCACCGGAACGACTTGGGCTGCCGGCAGCAGCGACCAGCGCACGGCGTGATCGGCTCCGGAACCGTCGGTGAAGATGAAACTGTTGAGACCGTTGAAGCGATCCTCGGCATAGCTGCCGGTCCAGGGCGCATTCTTGGCCCACGCGCCGAACGACGCAAACTCGGGATGCGCTTCGGCAAACACCTTCATGGCGTTGGGATCCTTGCTGCCGGCCGCCAGCAAGAGTTCGTGAAAACCTTCCGGCGTGGAGACGGCAAAGACCGGCGCATTGATCATCGCCGTGCGCCATTCCTGACCATCGGGAGGCGTGATCCGCAATCCGATGCCGCGCACGCGGACGGTCGCATCCGCGGCCTCCGGATTGGGCGTACCGAGATTGAAGCGTCCCAGCGCCGGATACTGACCGGCGGCCAGCACCGAGGCGCGCGAGAGCGCCGCACCATTGCCATTGGATTCGAAAACGCCGGTGAAGCAGATGCCCTTGGCGTGATTGCGGCGGTGACCGAGCGCCGGGCCGCTGGGAGGCGCCAGCGCCTGGAGCATCTTCCAGGGTGTGAGGCGCTCGGGCGAAAGCCATCCCGCGGTGTAGGCGAAGGCGGCGGCGCTGCCGGCGACGACGACGCCGATCAGCACGAATGATCCGAGCACGGAACGTGCGGTAGATGAGCGTGGCTGGAGCATTCAGACCTCATGATGACGACGGATAAATTTGTCCTGTGTCCATCACTATTCGTCTTGCGCATCCTCCGGTCTTCCCAACCTGCCGAGACTCTTTCAAAATCGCACGGCTGGCATATGCCGCAGGCTCCGCGGCAGGGGATTGTCGATCCGCCGCCATCGTCCTAACCTGCACGAAAAAACAGGTGGAAACGCAATGGCACGTATCAGGAATATCGAGACCGGGCTCTACCGGATTCCGCTGTCGGTCATGCTGTCGGATAGCACTCATGGCGAAATTGCGGCATTCGAGCTCATTACCGTTCGCGCGCACGATTCCGACGGCGCCGAAGGCGTCGGCTACACCTACACGGTCGGCCGTAATGGCGGCGCGACCGCCGATATTCTCCGGCGCGAAGTTCCCGAATTGATCGAGGGACGCGAGGCCGACGACACCGAAGCGCTGTGGCACCATGTCTGGTGGGGCCTGCATTATGGCGGGCGCGGCGGCCCCACCGTGCTCGCGCTCTCGGCGCTGGACATCGCGCTCTGGGACCTGAAGGCGCGGCGCGCCGCGCTGCCGCTGTGGCGGCTGCTCGGCGGGTTCGATCAGCGCGTCCCCTGCTACGCCGGCGGCATCGACCTCGACCTGTCGGTCGAGGCCCTGCTGAAGCAGACCGACGACAATCTGGGCAAGGGCTTTCGCGCCATCAAGATGAAGGTGGGCCGTCCCGATCTCGGCTCCGATGTTGCGCGCGTCAAGGCGATGCGCAAGCATCTCGGCGACGGCTTTCCCCTGATGGCCGACGCCAACATGAAATGGACGGTGGAGGAAGCCATCCGCGCCGCGCGGGCGCTGCAGCCCTATGATCTCACCTGGCTCGAAGAGCCGATCATTCCCGACGACGTCGCCGGCCACGCGCGTATCCTCGCCGCAGGCGGCGTGCCGATCGCAGCGGGAGAGAACTTACGCACGCTGTGGGAGTTCAAGAACTACATCGCCAACGGCGCGGTCTCCTATCCGGAGCCTGACGTCACCAATTGCGGCGGCGTGACCTGCTTCATGAAGATTGCGCGGCTGGCGGAAGCCTTCAATCTTCCCGTCACCAGCCACGGCGCGCACGACATCACCGTGCACCTGCTCGCGGCCTGCCCGAACCGCTCCTACCTCGAGGCCCACGGCTTTGGCCTCGATCGCTACATCGAGCATCCGCTGGTGCTCGAAGAAGGCATGGCGCTGGCGCCAACGCGGGCGGGCCATGGCATCAATTTCGACTGGAAGGGACTGCAGAGCCTCGCCGCGTGAGCCGAACTAATTCGCTCTCTGAGGATCGAACTCAAGGACAGCACGCCCAGGGATCAGGTGCGCTGCGAGAAGAAAGCTGCGCACGGTCGTGCGAAGCTCCGCCTGGCGTCCCACCAAGAGATGGCCGCCGGTGTCATAGACGAGCAGCTTCGCGCGGGGAATCTTGCTCGCCGCGAATTCGGCGGCAGGCAAGGTATTGAAGCCGTCATCGCGTGATGAGACGATCAGCGTCGGCGCGGTGATGTTTCCCAGCGGCAATTCGCGAAGTTCCGGGTTGCTGTCGATATTGATGCCGGGAAAGCGCAGCGACAGCGGCTCGATCGCCCTGACAATGTTCATGACGCGGTCACGCTCGGCTGCCGGCGACGCGGCCACCAGCTCTGGCGGCACGCCGATGAATCGGATGAGCATCGATGGCGCGATCTTCTCGGCGGCCCACCAGACAAAATCGGCCCCACGATTGACCAGCCAGAACGTGAACCGGCTGCCACGGCTGGCTTCCACCGACACCGGGCTTGTCGGCGAGTACGTGCCGGGGCTGATCAGGATCAGCGCCGAGATTTTGTCCGGATGACGCAACGCCAGCTCGATCGCCGAGCGCGCCCCGCCGATATGCCGACCACGGCGATCTCTGAGATGTTCAGTTGCGAAAGAAGCGCGGCATGCGCATCGGCCTGGGCCGCCGGAGAAACATCGCCTGGAATAGGCGTGCGCAGATAACCGAAGCGGGAAGGCGCGATGATCCGAAATCCCTCACCCGCGATCTCGACCGCATTGGCGAGGCCATGGTCGAAGCCGCCACCGGCGCCATGGATCGACAGGAGCGGAAGACCGGCGCCGGTCTCGCCATACTCGATCGGTCCCGCGCGCGTGTCGGCAATCAAGCTGCCCCTGCCCGTAGCCTCGCGGGCGCGGTCAAGCTCGCTCACGTAGAGAAGAATGACTGCACCGGCTATTCCCGCCAGAGCAAGCGATGTGGCCAACAGGACAAGTTTCACGCCGCTCATCGCAGCTCCTCAGGAGAGAGTACAGACATCCTACTACTGTCGACCAGCCGGCATGTTGATTCTCCGCAAAGCGTGCACGCGCCTGACAGGCCGGACCATCTGCCCGCGCTATACCCGCATATTCAATCCGTATTTGTGCTGCGAACGGCTTTCGGCGAGTGAAGCGCCACGCGACATGGGCCCGCTTGTTCTGATCCATAGGTCTGCTCGTGCCGCCGTTTCGAATTCGCCTAAGCAGGAAGGTAAAGGTCAACCGGTGCCGCGGCCATCGGACTGCTCGGCGTCTCGGCAAGTTCCGCTGCTGGCCATAGCTGAACGGTGCCGAATCGGACCAAACTTGTGGTGGCGACGCCCAAGCGGGCGATAGAACGTTCCCTGCTGTCGTGGTAACGGATCGATGCGTGCCGGGCAGCGTCGACGGCAAGGAAGTGACATGACGCGAACGATCGAGTGGCAGTACGGAAGCGGTGAAGTCACGCTTGGTCTCGATGAGGCTGGCCAGGGTGCATCCGTCGTTCTTCTGCCAGCCTTGAGCTCGATCTCGACGCGGCAGGAAATGCGTCCTCTGCTTGATCGGCTCTCTTCTCATTTCCATGTCACAACCGTCGACTGGCCCGGCTTTGGCGACCTGGCACGTCCATCCGCGAACTGGACGCCGGATATGCTCTCGGCATTTCTCGATTGGCTCCTGACCGAGATCGTCTCGCCGCCTCACACGATCATTGCGGCCGGGCATGCGGCGACCTACGCGCTGCACCAGGCGGCTAACCATCGCGGCACGATCGAACGTCTCGTATTGATCGCGCCGACCTGGCGCGGACCATTGCCGACCATGATGGGTGGCGAGCGCCCCTGGTTCGCCCGCATTCGAGCGGCGATCGATCAGCCTCTGATCGGCCCGCCGCTCTATCGGCTCAACGTCAGCCGCTTCGTGATCTCGAAGATGGCGAGCGGCCACGTGTACAGCGACCCTGAGTGGTTTACCGGCGAGCGCCTCGCCGCAAAGCTCGCCGTCACGCAAGCCGAAGGCGCCCGCTATGGCTCGGTGCGCTTCGTGACCGGTGCGCTCGACCGCGTCGACAATCGCTCGGCGTTTCACGATCTCGTGCGTCGCTCGGATATTCCGATCCTCGTCATCTACGGCGCCGAGACGCCACCGAAATCGCGCGCGGAGATCGAATCCCTCATTGGATTCCCGAACGTCAAGGTCAAGCGGCTGCCAAAGGGCAAACTCGCCGTCCACGAGGAGCTGCCGGACATTGTCGCCGGCGAAATCGTGGCGACGTTGTCAGGGTGAGTCGGTCATCATCCTTCCGCTGCAACCGCTTGCTTGTGCCACAACAACTACCTGTGGTTATGGGTCCCCGCTTTCGCGGGGACGACACCAGGAGAGAGCAGTCCACTCCATCCCCTCGCCCTGAGGAGCCGCGAAGCAGCGTCCGAAGGGCGAGGCCACCGGCGGGCCTCATCCTTCGAGACACGGCGAAGGCGCCGCTCCTCAGGATGAGGGTCTGGCAGCGGGCGCCCGCCGCATTCCGCTTGTCTTGGCGCTCCTTTCGCGTTCTAATCGGCACTGAGGCGTTTTCATCGCCTGTTCGCACGCTTCGATGCTGCAGCGTGTTCTGGGCAACGACTGCCAATCCCAGTTGCGAAGGGACGGTGGCGCTCGGCCTTGCGGCATCAATCCTTCGTCATGCACGGAGGATGTTTCATGAATCTCGACGCCTACCGGATCGCCGACGAGCCCTACTACCAGCCGCTCGGCCATGAGATCGAGACCTTTCAGGCGGCCTATGCCGAGCGCCTGCCGGTGATGCTGAAGGGACCGACGGGCTGCGGCAAGACCCGCTTCGTCGAACACATGGCCTGGCGACTTGGCAAGCCCTTGATCACGGTGGCGGCGCATGAGGACATGACTGCCGCCGATCTCGCCGGACGCTACCTGCTCGAACCGCAGGGGACCGTGTGGCACGACGGGCCGCTGACGCTTGCGGTCCGCCACGGCGCGATCTGCTACCTCGACGAGATCGTCGAGGCGCGCCAGGACACCACCGTCGTGATCCATCCGCTCACGGATGCCAGGCGTATCCTGCCGCTGGAGAAACACAACGAGATCGTGCCGGCACATGGCGATTTCCAGCTCACGATCTCCTACAATCCGGGCTACCAGAGCGCGGTCAAGGACCTGAAGGAATCGACCAAGCAGCGCTTCGTCGCGATCGATTTCTCCTATCCGCCGCCCACCACCGAGGCCGCCATCATCGTGCGCGAGAGCGGCACTGACGAGGATCTTGCCGGCATCCTGGTCGCGATCGCGCAGCGCTCGCGCAATCTGCAGGGCCACGGCCTCGACGAAGGCGCGTCAACGCGCATGCTGATTCATGCCGGGCGGATGGTGCGTGCTGGGCTGCCGCTCGACGTCGCCGTGCAATCCTCCATCGTGCTGCCGATCACGGATAATCCCGATATCCGCGCGGCGCTCAGCGACGCCATCCAGGCCTGCCTGCCGTGAACGCAGCCAAACAGGTGACGCTGCATCTGGTGCCTCCCGACGAGGAGGACAGCGCGACGCACCGGATTCATCGCTTGATGCTCCAGCGCGAAACGCTGCGGCCGCTGTTTCGTGCCGCCTGGGATGATCTCTCGCATCATTTCGACGAGAGCGAGTTGGAGGCCTGGGCCGGCGCCGTGCTGACGCTCGCGCATGTCAACGCCGGACCTGCCTGCTTGATCGCCTATTGGGAAGCGAGCAAGAATGACGCCGCCGACAGACAGGAGATCGCGCCGCTCCTGGTGGCAGGCCAGATGGCCGCCAATATCTGCCGCAACGCCGGCGCGCAGGCTGCGACCGCCGCGCTGCAGGCGCTGCCGGTTGCCACGCGCGTTTTCGGCAGCGGTCCGGCCCTGGCACGATGGTGGCGGGTGGTGGATCTGCTGGCGCGGCAGGCGCCGGAATCGGTTGCGCCGGCCGCGGACAATATCGCCCAAATCCTTGCGCCCGGCACGATCGACGCCTTCGAGGATTTCGTCGCGGCCGGGCTGAAATTCGCTTCCGGTAACAAGGCGCGGCGGCAGGCATTCTTCCGCCTCGAGGAAGAGTTCGCACGCCACATGATCGCCCGCGATCTCGGCAGCGTAACATTCCTCGAGACCGAGATCGAACTGAAGGCGTTTGTCACTGCGCTCTGGGGCAAGCCGCCTTTGCTGCGCAGTTTTGCGGCCGACAACAGCCAGACGCCGCAGCGGCGCACCTCGATTGCCGGTCCCCTGATCCGATTGCCGGAAACGTTTCGCGGCGTGCAGGGCGACGCGGCGCGCGCGCTGTTCCGGGCCGCGGCGGCGCATGCACAGGCGCATCTGGTGCTGGGCAACGGCCTGTTTCCTGTCGGCACACTGAAGCCGCTGCAGATTGCGCTGGTCAACCTGATCGAGGACGCCCGCATCGAGACGCTGGCGATGCGGCAACTGACGGGCCTGCGGCGGCTGTGGGCGCCCTACCATGTGGCGACGCCGTCGGGTGTCGTCGCGGCGCCGACCTTGATGGCGCGGCTGGCGCGCGCGCTGTTCGATCCCGCTTACGTCGATGACGACAGCTTCGTCGCCAAGGGCCGCGCAATGTTCACCGCAGCGCTCCCCCGCATCGATGACCCCGCGATCAGCCGCGAGATCGGCATGCTCCTCGGCAACGATCTCGGTCAGATGCGGGTGCAGTTCAATGTCAAGACCTACGTCGTCGAGCCCGTCTATCGCGATGATGGATTGGGACTGTGGGACTTCGGCGAGAACGCGCCGCCCTCGGGCGAGGTGATCGAGCTGCCGGTGGATGCGGTGCGGATGGAGCGGCAGGAAGCGCCTGATGGCGACAGCAATGAGCCGGACGGAAAGGGTGAAGCGCTCGGACGCGGCCGGCCGGTGGCGCCGGACGAACGCGGCATCATCATCGCGAAATATCCGGAATGGGACCGCGCTCACGGCATCGAACGTCCCGAATGGACCACCGTGCGCGAGGTCGCCGCGCACGCCGGCGATCCGCGCCTGATCGAAGCGGCACTCGACCACGCCGACGCATTGCGCAGCCGGATCGGACGATTGGTACGCGGGGTGCGGATCGGCCGCACCATTCGTCTCAACCGGCAGCATGAAGGACATGACATCGATATCGACGCCGCGCTCGATGCCGGCATCGCGCTGCGCATCGGGCAGGAGCCGGATCCGCGCGTGTTCCGCTCGTCGACATCAGTTCATCGCGATCTCGCGGCATTGCTGCTGATCGACGTCTCTGAGTCGACGCGCGACCGGCTCGCCTCGGGCGCGACCATTCTGGATGTCGAGCGGCTGGCGGTCGCGGTGCTGGCAGAGGCGATGGGACGGCTCGGCGATCCCTTCGGCCTGCTGGCGTTTGCGTCGGACGGACGCGAGGACGTCAGGATGACCACGATGAAATCCTTCGAGGAGCCGTATGACCGGCGCTGCGTGGCACGACTCGCCGGCCTGCGATCGGGATTGTCGACGCGGCTCGGCACCGCGCTGCGCCATGCGGGGAAGGTGATCGGCAACACCACTTCCGGCCGCAAGCTCGTGATCGTGCTGACCGATGGCGAGCCGTCCGACATCGACGTGTCCGATCCGCTTGACCTCGTCGAAGATGCACGACGCGCTGCGCTCGGCCTCAAGAATACCGGCGTCGATGCCTATGGCGTCGTGCTCGGCCAGGCCGGCGGCGAGGCAGCGTGGCGGATCTTCGGGCGCGGCAACACGATGATGGTTCACAGGATCGAGGATCTGCCCGGGCGACTGTCCGAACTCTATTTCCGCCTGGCGCGACGCTAGACTTCACTTCCCGCTTGCGGGGAAGGTCGGCCCGTACGCGCCGGGTGAGGGCTCTCTCCCCACGGAAGTCCCATCGTGGAGACACCCTCACCCCAGCCCTCTCCCGCAAGCGCGAGAGGGAGCGCGGTGTCGATCGCGGCTGCAATTCATCCTGCGCTGAGCCTACTTGCGGCGGCGCGCGAGATCGGCGCCGAGCGCCGCGCGTCCGGCGACATGGAAGGCCGCTTCGAGGCCCCGCGCGAGCGTGCCGCCGTCCGGCGCCAATATGCGCATCACGAGGCCGGCCCCGTTCGGCGCGGGTGAAGCGCCGGACAGACAGCCGCAGGTATCGACGATCCGGCTGAACGTTCCGACATCGGGCAACCTGTCCGGCGGAGCGATCAGCACGATACTCGCTACCGCGGCCATGTCGCCGAGCGCGCCGTTGCGCATCTCGTCACCGCGGATCGATCCACGATCGAGCAACAGGATGCGGCCATCGGGACGCAGGATGCGCTGCCGGCTGGAGAATGAAGCAAATGGCCGTCCCGCCTGCTTCGGGTCGTGCACCGCAAATCCGTCGGCCAGGAACAGCACCGCGTCGTCAGCGACGGTCGCGATCGTGTCGAGGCACAGATCGGCGCCGGGAAACAGCACATAGGGATCGCTCGCAATCGCGCAGAACGCGCCCGGACCGACCGTGATCGCTTGCTGCTGCAGCGCGCCGGACTCGCGCCCGTGATGCACGACGGTCGACGCCTGCGTGGTCAGGTGAAAGGCGGCATTGGCGGCAACGGCCACATCGAGCTTGAGACGGTCGCCGGCATAGAGGCCGCCGGAGGCCGACTGCAGATAAAGCGTGAGCAGTTCAGGCCGCGCTACATCGAGATAAAAGCCGCGGGTGACGTGAAAGGGGTAGCCGACATGCTGGCGCCGCAGCATGGTGCAGCCGCCGGCAAAGTCCGCGGCGAGATGCGCTTCGGCGTGGCGGCCGGCGTCAAACGCGGAAGAGGACAGCGGCAGAGATCGCATCGGCAACCGCCTCGATGCCAGCACCGGAGCGCGCGTTGGTCGCAAGCACCGGACGCCCGCCCCTCACCTTGACAGCCTCGGCCAGCATCGGTTCAAGCGCGACGCCGACGTGCGGTGCGAGGTCGACCTTGTTGACGACGAGGAGATCGCAGCGGAGCAGGCCCGGACCTCTCTTTCGCGGAATATCATCGCCGCCGGCAACGTCGATCACGAACATCCACCAGTCGACGAGATCGAGCGAGAAGGTCGAGGCGAGATTGTCGCCGCCGGATTCGAACAGGATCAGTTCGAGCCCGGGAAACCGTGCTTCGAGATCGTCGCCGGCGGCGATGTTGAGCGTTGGGTCCTCGCGGATCACCGTGTGCGGACAGGCGCCCGCCTCCACCGCCGAGACGCGCGCCGGATCGATCAGGCCGGAGCGTCGCAACCGCTCGGCATCCTCCTTGGTCACGAGATCATTGGTTACCACGGCAAAATCGATGCCGCGGCGCTGCAACACCGGGATCAGCGCCTCGATCAGCGCCGTCTTGCCACAGCCGACGGGACCGCCGATGCCGACACGTGCCGCGGCGGGACCGGTGTGGGCTGCAGTGCGCTCTGCAGGGCGTAGCTTGTCGAGCATCGCATCACCTCAGCATGTAGCGCCGCGCCAGCGGCAATTCGCGGGCCGGCTCGCAGGTCGCGAGCGCGCCATCGACGAAGACGTCGAACGTCTCCGGGTCGACGGTGATCTTCGGGCAAAAATCGTTCCAGAGCATGTCGCGTTTGGAGAGCTTTCGCGTTCCCTTGACCGGCAGCAATGTCTTCGAAAGGCCGAGAGCACCGGCGAGGTCGCGCTCGAGCGCGAGCGGATGCACGAAGCAGGCCGAAAGCGCCGCCGGCGCGCGGCCGAACGCGCCCCATTGCGGGCGCATCAGCATCGGCTCGCAGGTCATCAGGGAGGCCGCGCTGTCGCCCATCGCGCCCCAGGCGATGAAGCCGCCCTTGATGACGAGCTCCGGCTTGATGCCGAAGAAGGCCGGGCGCCAGACCACGATGTCCGCAAGCTTGCCGTCTTCCAGCGAGCCGACATCGTCGGCGATGCCAAAGGTCCTCGCGGCATTGATGGTGTACTTCGCCACATAGCGGCGGATGCGCGCATTGTCGCCAAGGCCCGCGCGATCCTCCGGCAGCGCGCCGCGCTGATCCTTCATCTTCGACGCCAATTGCCAGGTGCGGCAGATCACCTCGTGGATGCGGCCCATGCCCTGGCTGTCGGAGCCGAGCATCGAGATCGCACCGATGTCGTGCAGCACATCCTCGGCGGCGATGGTCTGGGCGCGGATCCGGCTTTCCGCGAACGCCACATCCTCCGGGATCGCCGGATTGAGATGGTGGCAGACCATGGTCATATCGAGATGTTCGTCGAAGGTGTTGACCGTGAACGGATTGGTCGGATTGGTCGATGACGGGAGGCAGTGCATCTCGCCGGCGACGCGGATGATATCAGGCGCGTGGCCGCCGCCGGCGCCTTCGGTGTGATACATGTGAATGGTACGGTCGCCGATCGCTTCCAGCGTGTTCTCGACGAAGCCGGATTCGTTCAGCGTGTCGGTGTGGATCTGAACCTGGAAATCGTATTCGTCGGCGACGCGAAGGCAGGTGTCGATTGCGGCCGGCATCGAACCCCAGTCCTCGTGCAGCTTCAGTCCCATCACGCCGGTCTCGAGCTGCTCGACCATCGGCGGCGCACGATGGGAGTTGCCGCGCCCAAGGAAGCCGAAATTCATCGGCCAGGCCTCGGCAGCCTGCAGCATCTTGCCGGTGTTGAAGGGGCCGCCGGAATCGATGCCGACCGTGATCGGCCCGAGCGAACCGCCGATCATGGTGGTGATGCCGCTGGCAAGCGCATGCTCGACAAGGCCGGCGCTGTCGAAATGAACGTGGACGTCGATCGCGCCGGGTGTTGCGATCAGGCCTTCGCAATCGCGCACGGTGGTGCCGGTCGAGACGATCAGCCGCGAATCGACCCCGTCCATGATCGCGGGGTTACCGGCCTTGCCGATGCCGACGATGCGGCCATTTTTGATTCCGAGATCGCCCTTCACGATGCCGATGACGGGATCGATCACCACGACGTTGCAGAGCAGGAAATCGAGCGCGCCTTCGGCTGACGTGATGCCGGCCATGCCGATGCCGTCGCGCAAGGTCTTGCCGCCGCCATGCAGGCATTCGTCGCCATAGACCGCGTAGTCCTTCTCCACTACGGCGACCAGCGAGGTGTCAGCGAGGCGAACGGAATCGCCGGCGGTCGGCCCATAAAGTGCGGCGTAATCTCGCCGTTCGATCATTGCCATGGGTTTAGGCTCCCCTGAATCCCCGCGCGCGTGCCCGCGCCAACGCAGCATCGCGCACGTCAGGATCGACGCCGACGCCGTCGGTGAGATTGTTGAGCCCGCTCAGTTCGCGCCTCCCGCCGAACTCGACCAGCGACACTTCCTTGGACGCGCCGGGCTCGAAACGTACAGCCGTGCCGGCGGGAATATCGAGCCGCATGTTGAAGGCGCTCGCGCGGTCGAATTCGAGCGCCTTGTTGACCTCGAAGAAATGGAAATGCGAGCCGATCTGGATGGGGCGATCGCCGGTGTTGACCGCGGTCAGCTTCACCTTGCGCCGGCCGGCATTGAGCTCGAGCTGACCATCGCGCGCCGTGATCGCGCCGGGATGCTCGGTGTCGGCGGCAGCGCCCGGGGAGGGGCGGATCGGTTCATGCACCGTCACCAGCTTGGTGCCATCGGGGAAAACGCATTCGACCTGGATGATATGCATCATCGCGGCGATGCCGGGCAGCACGTCTTCGGTGGACAGGATGGTAGAGCCATGGCCGATGAGATCGGCGACCGACCGGCCGTCACGTGCACCTTCGAGGATCTCATCGGTGATGATGGCGACCGCTTCGGGATAGTTCAGCTTCAATCCCCTCGCGCGCCGACGTCGCGCCAGTTCCGCGGCGTTGAAGATGGTCAACCGCTCCAGTTCCGTTGGCGTCAGCAGCATGCCTTCATACTCTCAATTGGCGAACAGCCGCAGATCGGCCTGTGCGTGGCGCGCCGCGGCGACATCGAGGAAGGGCGCAAAGCTTTCAAGCTCGGCATCGGGCGGCGTCTCGTTCATCGTGAGCTGCTCGATCAGCGGCAGGCAGTCGGCGAGCACCTCCTGCCCCTGCAGCGCGCCGACCGCCCCGAGCCGGATGGCGGCGGTGATCAGGCCCGAGGCGACGGTGTAGCCCGAGGTCAACTGCGCCAGGTTCTCATCGAGCCCGACGGAGGACCACACCGCGCCCTGCATGACCGCGATATGGCCGAGACATTCACCCGACCGCACCGCATCACGCAGGATGGCCGCGAGATCATTGCCGATCCGCGCGTGGGAGGCGAGAAACGACGCGCCATTGCGGCGCGAGCCTGCGCGCAGACTCTCGACCAGCGTCGAGGCCTCCACCTCGCGATCGACTGCGGCGATGACGGCGAGATCGCCGTTGCAGCGGAAAGCGCGAAGCAGCGCGACCCGGTCGTAACTGGCCCATCGGTGCTGCAGCGCCGCCGACACCAGCCGCTTCAATTCGCGCGCGTCGAGGCCGTGGCGCAGGGCGATGATGCCCTCGATCCCATAGGAGAAGGCGAAGGAGCCGCTGGGAAACGCTCCGTCCGCCTGCCATAGCGCTCGCAGGGTTGGCAACATCGCTCAATGGCTTCGATCGTGATGGTGGACGTGATGCCCGTCGTGGCCGTCCTCGGATGCCGCGTGATCCGGCAGGTCCTCTTCCTCGTCGAGCACGCTGATGCCGACACGGCGCGAGGCGACCATGTCCTCCAGCCGCGCGATGTAATCCTCGGGCCGCCCCTCCAGCGCCACGAACAGCACCTCGCCGCCGAAGCGGACGCGCCAGTGCAGGTTTCCGACGTGATAGCCGAGCTCGATTGCATCGGCGATCGAACGCGGCTCGAGCTTCAGCCAGCGTTCAGTCGCCGCCCGCACGACGATCGCGCTGTCATTCTCCAGCATCAGTACTGCGCCATCGAACAGCTTCTGGTGACGCGGCAATGCGATCGCGAGCTCGACGCCACCACGGGTGGTGATGAGCAGCCGCCGTCGCGCCAGATCGGCGACGGGCACGTTGACGACATCGACCGCGCCGCGGTGCTCGAGCCGATGCAGCTCCTCGGACAACTCCGGCTCCAGCCGGCTACCGAGCACGCGATCGATGCGCAGCATCGCAGTCTCCTTCCCACATCCTGCCGCTCGCCGTCACTTGGCGAGCAGATCCTTCAATTTGACGTCGATGAAGTCGACATCCACCGGATTGGTGCCGGGACCGCCCGCGAAGTGGCCCCAGATCGAGGGCACCGGAACGAACTCGGCATTCGGCATGTGCTCGACTTCGAACCTGCTGTCCTCCGGCGGAAAATAGAGGTCGGTCTGTCCGGGCATGACGTAGGCCTTGGCCTTGATCGCGCCCAGCGCCGCCTTGAAGTCGCCGTCGTAGATTTCGTTGTCGCTGATATCGCCGTTCTGCCAGGTCCACAGCATGGTCAGGAGATTGTTGGGATCTTTAGGAAGAAAGAAACCTTCCCAGAACGCGACCAGGAAGTCCTCCAGCGAGGAATAGCCCAGCGCCTCGAGGTCGAGCTTCTCGCGATAGAACGCCTGCGAGAATCCCCAGCCGGCATAGACGCGGGCGGCGGCGCGCAAGCCGCGGGCCGGCTTCTCGGTGTACCAGCCTTCCTTCCAGACTGCGTCGGCGGTCAGCGCCGCCTTCACGCCTTCGAGGAAGACGAAATTATGCCGCGAGCACTTGGCCGAGCCGCAGAACGGCGCGATCAGGTCCATCATATCAGGATAGAGCGCGCCCCAGTGGAAGGTCTGCAGCGCGCCCATCGACCAGCCGGTCACAAGGCGAATATGCTCGATGCCGAATTTCTCGGTCACCAGCCGGTGCTGGACGCGCACATTGTCGTAGGCCGTTACATGGGGAAAGCGCGGACCGTTGTACGGCTCGGGCGTGTTGCTCGGCGACGACGACAGCCCATTGCCCAGCATGTTCGGGATGATGATGAAATACCTGTTCGGGTCGAGCGCACGGCCCGCCCCGACCAGCCATTCATTGTCGTAGTGCTGGCCCGAATACCAGGTCGGATAGACGATGACGTTGTCCTTTGCGGCGTTGAGCCTGCCGAACGTCTTGTACGCCAGCTTGCAGCCGCGCAGGGTGGCGCCACGCTGCAGCCTGACGTCGCCGAGGTCGTAGATGTCGTAGTCGAGAGTCATGACGGCGCATCCTCTCCTGCTTCATGGTTTGGCGTGCGCCGGCCGGCTGTTCGGCCGGCGCCGCAGCATGTTCTGGTTCAGCGATGCGCGACCTTCTTGGCCGGAATGCCCTCAATCGGACATTCCTCGGTGCCGACGGTCGAGCGCGTGAAGGATTCGACCATCTCGCGCGTGCCTTCCGGATCAGCGATCCACTTCGAATAGAATTCGTAGGGGCAGGTCGCAACGCCGCGATCGCCGTCGCCGGAATTGATCATGCCGGTGTAGCCACGGTGCACCAGCTTGAAGAGATGGTTCTGCGACTGCCCGTTCTTGCGGGCGTCGCGGATCAGCGACTTCGAGAGCTGGGCATATTGCACGCCGTAATCCTCCTCGCCGCATTCGCCGAGCGTACGGCCGTCGAAGCCGATGATCGCCGAATGGCCGAAATAGGAATAGACACCATCGAAGCCGGCGGCGTTCGCGACCGCGACATAGACGTTGTTCGCCCAGGCCATCGCCTTGGCCATGATGACCTGCTGGTCCTTGGCCGGATACATGTAGCCCTGGCAGCGCACGATCAGCTCGGCGCCCTTCATCGCGCAGTCGCGCCAGATCTCGGGATAGTTGCCGTCGTCGCAGATGATCAGCGAAACCTTCAGGCCCTTCGGCCCGTCCGAGACATAGGTGCAGTTGCCGGGATACCAGCCTTCGATTGGCACCCAGGGCATGATCTTGCGATATTTCTGCACGATCTCGCCCTTGTCGTTCATCAGGATCAGCGTGTTGTAAGGCGCTTTCTTCGGGTGCTCCTCGTGCCGCTCGCCGGTGAGCGAGAACACGCCCCACACCTTCGCCTTGCGGCAGGCTTCCGCGAAGATCTCGGTCTCGTCGCCCGGCACGACGGACGCGGTCTCATACATCTCCTTGGAGTCGTACATGATGCCGTGGGTGGAATATTCCGGGAAGATCACCAGATCCATGCCGGGCAGGCCGGTCTTCATGCCGACGATCATGTCGGCGATCTTGCGGGCGTTGGCCAGCACCTCCGCCTTGGTGTGAAGGCGCGGCATCTTGTAGTTCACGACGGCGACGCCCACCGTGTCGTTGCTGGAAGTAATATCACCGTGCAGCATATCGCTCTCCTTGCGGTTTTCTGGTCACTGCTTCCTGGTCCTCACGCACCGTTGCCTCCCTCCACGACATCCGGCTCACACCGCCATGTGGCGGTGAACCAGCGTGTCGCTGAGCTCACCGATCTCGCCCGACGCCACCACGCGCCCCTTCTCCATCATGGCGAAGCGATGCGCGGCGCGGCGGACGAACGATACGTTCTGCTCGACCAGGATGACGGTGAGCCCGACGTCCCGGTTGAGGCGGATGATGACGTTCTCGATCTCCTCGACGATCGAGGGCTGGATGCCTTCGTTGGGCTCATCCAGCAGGATGATCTTCGGATCGGCGGCGAGCGCGCGCGCGATCGCGAGCTGCTGCTGCTGACCCCCGGACAGCACGCCGCCATTGCGCTCGAGATTGTTCATGAGATACGGGAACAGCTCCGCCACCAGCGCCGGAATTTCCCGCCTGCCGTCGTTGCGCGCGAACGAGCCCATCAGGATGTTCTCGCGGATCGAGAAGTCCGGAATGATCTCGCGGCCCTGGGGGACATAGGCGATGCCCGCCCGCGCGCGCTGGAAGGTGGGCTTGGTGCCGAGATCGTCGCCGTCGAGCCTGATCTCGCCATCCATCCGATCGGTAAGGCCCATCAGCGTCTTCAAGAGCGTGGTCTTGCCGGTGCCGTTACGGCCCATGACCGCGGTCACCTCGCCACTCAGCACGTCGAGGCAGACATCGTGCAGGATGTGGCTGCGGTCATAGAAGCTGTCGACATGGGCAAAGGCGAGCATCACGAAATCCCCTTCGATCCCAGATAGGCTTCGCGCACCTTCGGATTGTTCTCGATCTGCTCGACATTGCCCTCGGCCAGCACCTGGCCGAGATGCAGCACGGTAATGCGCTCGGCGATCTCGCGGACGAAGGCCATGTCGTGCTCGACCACGATGATGGTGTGGCGGCCCTTGAGGTTGTTGACGATCTCCGAGGTCTTGTGCGTCTCTGCCTGGGTCATGCCCGCCGTCGGCTCGTCCAGGAGGATAATCTTCGGATTCTGCGTAATCAGAAGGCCGAGCTCGAGCCACTGGGTCTGGCCGTGGCTGAGATAGGCGGCGATACGGTCCTGCTCCTCGGTGAGGCCGATCAGCTCCAGCACCTCGTCGACGTTGCGCTCCGCCTCGGCGCCGAAGCCGAAGCGCAGGTTGGCGAACACGCCGGGCTTCCTGCAGCTCGCCACTTCGAGATTGCGGCGCACCGTGAGCTCCTTGAACACGCTCGGGATCTGGAATTTGCGGCCGATGCCGGCGCGCGCGATCTTGTGCTCTTCCCAATTGGTGATGTCGGTGTCGTGCAGATAGACGCGCCCGTCCGTGGACTTGGTCTTGCCGGAGATCAAGTCCATCAACGTGGTCTTGCCGGCGCCGTTGGCTCCCAGCAGCACGCGCAGCTCGCCGTCATCGACCGTCATGGTCACGCCGTTGACGGCCTTGAAGCCCGCGAAATCCACGCTCAAGCCGTCGATCGTGAGTGCCGCCTGCGCCATCGCCTACTCCGCCAGTTGCGACGAGGCGTCGCTGACCCGCAGCGGTTGCGGCGAGGCCGCAGGCTTCCGCGCCAGCAAGCGGTCGATGAAATCATGCGCGAGCCCGGCAAGGCCGCGCGGCAGATAAAGCACCACCAGCACGAAGATCAGGCCGATGATCGCCTTCCAGGCTTCGGCAAAGCCTTCGGTCTCGCTGACGGTCGCCGAGATCGTATTGATCAGGATCGCGCCGATGCAGGCCCCAAGGATCGAGGAGCGCCCGCCGACCGCGGCCCACACCACCATGGTGATGGAGAAGGTCAGGTCCATGAAGGTCGGAGATGCGAACTCCGACACGATCACATAGAGCATGCCGGCAAAGCCCGCGATCGCCGCCGAAACCGCGAAGAAGAAGGTCTGGTAGGCCGGCACGTCGAAGCCGAGATAGCGCGCCCGGTTCTGGTCATCGCGTACGGCCTGCAGGATCAGGCCGGCGCGCGTGTCGATCAGGAGCCGCGCGCCGACCAGGACGAGGCTGAGCGAGACCGCGACGAGATAGTAGGTCGGCACGATGTACGGATCGAATTCGAGGCCCGCGATATTGAACCAGCCGAGATCGGTGAGGCCGTTGAAACCGTTGGTGACCGGCTGCGAGTCGATCACCACCAGCCGGACCAGCAGCACCAATGCGAGCGTGATGATGGAGACGAACACGCCCGAGATGCGCTTGCGGAACACGATGGTGCCGAGGATGGTGGCGAGCACCACCGGCAGGATCAGCCCCATCGCGACGCCGAACCACTGGCTCTGGAACGGCAGCCACAGGAAGGAGGCCTTGTTGATGCAGCAGAGTTCGGTCGGTGCGCCCGGCTCGGCGTTCCACAGCATGAAATCCGGCACCGGTTTGTCGGAGCCCTGCTGCAGGCTGGTCGTGCTCGCGAGCTTCAGCGACATCGCCAGCATATAGGCGCCAGCGCCGAAGAACAGGCCCTGGCCAAGATTGAGGATGCCGGCATAGCCCCAGGACAGCGCGACCGCCGTACCGAGCATGCCGAACACCAGATATTTTGCGACACGGTTGAGCCAGAACGCATCCATCACCAGCGGCAGGAACATCACCAGCACCACGAACGCGGCATAGATCGCCCAGTCGATCCTGCGTTTCATCGGCATCGCTAGCGCCCCTTCAGGGCGAACAGACCCTTCGGCTTGAGCACGATGATGGCGATGACGACGCCGAACACGACGGCGCGCGCCAGGATGTCGTTGGTCGCGGCCGCAACGAGCCCGTTGATCTCGCCGAGAATGCCGGCTGACAACACCGAGCCGAGCAGGCTGCCGACGCCGCCCATGACCACGACGAGAAAGCCGTCGACCACCATCGACGTGCCCATGTCGGGAAACACCGTCTTGAAGCCGGACATCATCACGCCCGCGACACCCGCAAGCCCGGAACCGAACGCAAAGGTCAGCGCGTTGACGCGGGTCACGTCGATGCCGCAGGCCGCCGCCATCTTCGGATTGCGGATGATGGCGCGCACCTGCGTGCCAATAGCGGTGCGATAGATGATGAACCAGGTCATGAGCGCGAGGAACGCGGTCACCAGGATGATGAAGGTGCGATAGCGATTGATATCGGCACCGAGGATCGAGAACGTGCCCTGCAGGAACGGCGGCACCGCGACGTTCTGCAGGCCTGGTCCGAGGCCCTGGATGTGGATGCCGAGAAAAGTGAGACCGAATTCCAGCCGCACTGCCTGCTGGATCAGGATCGCGATGCCCCAGGTCGCAAGCAGCGTGTCGAGCAGGCGACCGTAGAGCCTGCGCACCACGACGCGCTCGATCAGCAGCCCGAGCAGCGCGGTGACGATGAAGGCGAGCGGGATCGCCACGAAAATATTGGTGCCAAGCCAGATGCCCGAGAGCACCGTGACATAGGCGCCGACCATCACCATCTCGCCATGGGCCATGTTGATCACGCCCATCGCGCCATAAGTGATCGCAAGGCCAAGGGCGACCAGAAGCAGGATCGACCCGAGACTGAGTCCGATAAAAAGAACTTCGAGCATGCCACCGCCCCATCCTCCACCGCGCGCGAGCACGCGCGGCGGAGGCTGTGTGCCTCGATCAGGTTTTGAGCTTGGCCGTTTCGAGCCCCTTGCCCGTGCAGAACAGGTTGGTCGGGGTCTCGCCATAGGCGACATAGGGCAGCGGGACGACCGGCTCCTTGTAGGCGTCGATGATCTTGCCCTGCCCGTCCGGAAGCCACTGCGCGATGCGCGGCGTCAGATAGGTATGCAGATTGTCGGGATCGATCTTCACATGGCCGTTCGGCGCATCGAACTCCTGGCCCTTCACCGCCTCGCGGATCCCGACCGGCGTGATCTCGGCGGCCTTCTCCGCGGCCTGCTTCCACAGGAAGACCTGGAAGTAGGAGGATTCCAGCGCATGATGCGTCACCGCCTTTGGATCTTTCACGAAGGCGCGGTAACGCTCGACAAAGGCCTTGTTGCGGTCGGTGTCGATCGCCTGGAAGTAAGGGAACGAGGTATAGCTGCCGACGGCATATTCCGCGCCCATCGCCGCGATCTCGATCTCGGACGTCACCGTGGCGCAGATCGGCAGCTTGTCGTGGGTGAGACCCTGGTTCTTGTATTCGCGATAGAAGGCGACGACGGAATCACCGACCACGTTGGACAGCACGACGTCGCAGCCCGAGCTCTTGATCTTGTTGACCATCGAGCCCCATTCGGAATGGCCGAGCTCGAGATATTCGTCGGCGATCCATTCGCCGCCATTCTTCTCGATCAAGATCTTGGAGACCTTGGCCATCTCGCGCGGATAGATGTAGTTCGATCCGACGATGAAGAACTTCTTCTTGCCGAGCGTCTTGATGATCCATGGGATGAAGTTCGAAAGCTGCTGGTTCGGAACGGCGCCGGTGTAGACGACGTTCTTGGAGCATTCGAAGCCTTCGTAATAGGTCGGATAGAAATAGAGATTGTTGCGCTTTTCGAACACCGGCAGCACCGCCTTGCGGCTTGCCGAGGTGTAGGAGCCGAACACGGTCGGCACCTTGTCCTGGATGACAAGCTTCGACGCCTTTTCGTTGTAGGTCTTCGGATCGGACGCGCCGTCCTCGGCGATCGCCGTGATCTTCATCCCTTTGACGCCGCCGGCGGCGTTAATCTCGCTGATCGCCATCAGCGTGGCGTCATGCAGCGACTTCTCGATGATCGAAAGACCGCCGGTCAGAGAGAACAACACGCCGACCTTGACCTCGCCCGCCGCGCGCGCGCCGGTCTGGAAGACCCAGGGCGACGTGATCACGGTGCCCGTTGCAAGCAAACCATTCCTCAAAAACCTGCGTCTGTCGATCGCCATACTTACGCTCCCCATGTGTCCAGGCGCACCAAGCCGTTCGCGCCGAAGCGCGTTGTTTCGAATCCAGAAAAATCCCAAGATCAGGCCGCTCCCCCCGAAAACGCCAATGCGTCGGCGGCGAATCTCGACCCACAAAACAAAAAAGCCCGACAGATCCTCGCGGATCTTTCGGGCTCACCTAGCCTGAGCCGAACCAGCAACATCGATGGTCCAGCGAAAGTCGCGAGAAGGATTTCCTCTCGCGACGCTTCAAAAGCTAATCACCTTTCACGCGGTATTGCAACAGCTCGTTTGCGTGGATGATCGCGGCCGCCATCTCATCCATCGACAGACGCTTCGCCATCGCTTGCTTGCGGATCGTTTCGTATGCTTCCGCTTCATTCAATCCCTGGCCGTCCATCAGAATGACCTTCGCCTTCTGGATGCGCTGGATGCCGGCGAGCTTGCGCTCGAGTTTGCGCATGCGTTTCTCGGCCTCGCGCCGCTCGAGCCACAAGCTGCGCGCGATCGTCAGGTTGGTGAGCAGGCCGAACGGTCTGATCGGCCGCTCGATCACCGCAACCGCGCCGGCTTCCAACACCAGTTGAAGCGTCGATGGATCCTCGTAGCTGACGACGGCGATCAGCGTCGGCCGATGATTTGCATCCGACTTCAACAATCGCTGGATCTCCTCGCGCACGTCATGCTCGATCGCAAGCAGCACGATGTCGGCGCCTTCGGCCCAACAGTCGGGCACCGGCCACTGGGTCTCGACCATGCAGCCGATGCGGCGCAGATGCTCGATCAGCTTGGTGCGCTCGGTGTCGGCGGGATGCACGACGTGAACCCGCAGTCCGCGCAAGTCCCGAAGAATTTGGATGGCCACGTCCAGTTTCTCCGTTACGGGGTGCTCATGAGTGGAGCAACGGCAACTCGACTGACCAATCGTCGAGGCTCTGGACGACACAATAGGGATCGGGCTTCACCCGCACGCCCGGATTCCAGACCGTCTGGAAGCGGCCATTCCGGTCGAGCCGGGCGATCCGCGGCCACAGGAAGGTGTGGTTGTTCTCCGGATCGACCCTGACGCGGCCCTGCGGGGCATCGAATTCGGCGTCGCGCAAATTTCCGAGCACCTGTTCGGGATCGTCGGAGCCGCATTTCGCGACCGCGCGAAACGCCAGATGAAGCTGGAAATAGGCGGCCTCGGCGCCGGCGGTGACGGGAGCGTCGGCGCCGTATTTCTCCTTGAAACTGGTCACGAAACGCTTTGCCGCCGGCGAGGAGAGCGTCTCGAAGAAGGGAGCGGCGGTGATGTGGCCTTCGGCGGCCTCAGTGCCCATTTCCGCAACCTCCGCTTCGCTGGTGGTCAGGCTCGCGATCGGCATGCGCGCAGGATCCAGGCCCGCGGCGCGATAGGCGCGATAAAACACCGAGGTGCCGCTGCCGACCACGGTGGAGAAGATGACGTCGGGCAAGGTCTTCTTGATGCGCTTGATGACCTTGTCGAAATCGTCGGGCGAAGGGCGCAAGGGCACGTAGATCTCGTCCAGCACCTTGCCCTTTCCCTGGACCACGAAATCGGCCATCACGCGGTTCGATTCGTAGGGGTAGACGTAGTTCGAGCCGACGAACAGGAATCGGCTATAGGCCGACAGCAGGAATTTGGCGAGCTGCAGCGAATTCTGGTTGGGCGCAGCGCCCGTATAGATGCAGTGCCGCGAATATTCGAACCCCTCATACAAAGTGGGATAGAACAACAACGCGCGATGCGCCTCGACCACCGGCAGCACCGCCTTGCGCGTGCTCGACATGTAGCAGCCGAACAGGAGCCTGATCCTATCCACCTGGAACAGCCGCTCGGCGAACGCGCGATATTTCTTCGGATCCGATGCCGGGTCATACATCACGGGCTCGACCGGACGGCCAAGCACGCCACCATTCGCGTTGATCTCCTCGATCGCCAGCAAGGTGGCATTGAGTTGCGTCCGCTCAATCGCCGATGTCACGCCCGTCTGCGAAAACAGCACGCCGACGCGCCATGCACCGGCATGATCCTCCATCGATCCCATAATGAATCAAACCACCCCACATGTCCGGCGAACGGGTTGCCGCCTGCCGTCAGCTTAGTACCGATCCGTTCGGATTGAAAAGCCGCAAAGTAATGCGCAAGGTACTCTTCGATCCGGGCGATCCGCATCGAAGGACCGGACAAACAGCCGGGCCTTCGGTCGCGCAGCCCATGACGGTTCCGGCAGAGCGTCTGTCAAGGGCATTAGCTGCCATTGCGGCTGTGCAAGCCGGGCTCTTTCGGAGTAGGTTTGAGGCAAACTGCGAGCTCTTGAGAATTTTACTGGAGGCGGAACGACAAATGCCGACAAAAGATCCGGTCAACTGGATGTTGTCTGAAGCGATCGAATCGCTCGCACGCGCCGAACGGCTGCATCAAAGGTTGTTCAGCCTGCAGCCGGGCGGGGTACGCGAGCCCAATTGGGAGCCGCCGATCGACGTGCTGGAGACCGATCGGGAGCTGTTGATCTTCGTGGCGCTGCCCGGCGTCGATCCCGATCAGGTGGTGGCGATCATCGAGAACGGGGTGCTGATCATCAGGGGGCAGCGGATATTGCCGGCCGAGCTGCGCGATGCGCTCATCCACCGGCTCGAGCTTCCGCAAGGCCGGTTCGAGCGCCGCATTGCGTTGCCGGCCGGACGCTATGGCGTCAGCCGGACCGCCGCGAATGGATGCGTCGTGTTGCGCCTGTCGAAATCCGTGTGAGAGTTCAAGATGTCGCTTGATAGTGAAAATCCCGCTCCGGCTGCCACTGGAGCGAAAACAGAATCGGTCGCGATCCCCTCGGATGCGCTGATCATCGTCCCGGTCCGCAACATCGTGCTGTTTCCGGCCGTCGTCGCTCCGATCACGATCGCTCGCGCCAAGTCGATCGCCGCTGCCCAACAGGCGCTGCGCGAACAGCGGCCGATTGGAGTCGTGCTGCAGCGAAACGCCGACATCGACGATCCAGGCCCTGATGACCTGCACCGCGTCTGCACGATCGCGAATATCGTCAGGTACATCACCGCGCCGGACGGAACGCATCACATCGTCTGCCAGGGCGTGCAGCGCGCGCGCATCCTCGATTTCCTGCCCGGCACGCCATTCCCGGCGGCGCGGGTGCTTCACATCCCAGAGCCGACGACGACATCGCCCGAGATCGAGGCGCGCTTCATGAATCTGCAGCGGCAGGCGATTGAAGCGGTTCAACTGCTGCCGCAGGCGCCGCCCGAGCTTGTCGGCGCCTTCCAGGCAACGACGGCTCCCGGCGCACTCGCCGATCTCACGGCGTCCTACATGGACATCAAGCCGCAGGAGAAGCAGGAGATCCTCGAGACCATCGATCTCGCCGCCAGGATGGAGAGAGTTTCGCACTATCTCGCCGAGCGGCTCGAAGTGCTGCGGCTGAGCAACGAGATCGGCCAGAAAACCAAGGCCGCCCTCGACGAGCGCCAGCGCGAGGTGCTGTTGCGCGAGCAGATGGCGACCATCCAGCGCCAATTGGGCGAAGGCGAAGGCAAGGCGCAGGAAGTCGCGGAGTTGAGCGCGGCCATCGACAAGGCGAAGATGCCGCCGGAGGCCGAGAGCCAGGCACGCAAGGAACTACGTCGCTATGAGCGGATGCCGGAAGCAGCCGCCGAGGGCGGCATGGTGCGCAGCTATCTCGACTGGCTGATCGATCTGCCCTGGGCACTGCCGGAAGAAAAGCCGATCGATATCCGCGAAGCGCGGCGCATCCTCGATGAGGATCATTTCGGCCTGGAAAAGATCAAGGCCCGCATCATCGAATATCTCGCGGTCCGCAAGCTGGCGCCGCATGGCAAGGCACCGATCCTGTGTTTCGTCGGTCCGCCCGGCGTCGGCAAGACCTCGCTCGGCCACTCGATCGCGCGCGCCATGGACCGGTCGTTCGTGCGCGTCAGCCTCGGCGGCGTCCACGACGAAGCGGAGATCCGGGGACACCGCCGCACCTATATCGGCGCCCTGCCCGGCAACATCATCCAGGGCATCAAGAAGGCCGGCTCTCGCGCCTGCGTGATGATGCTCGACGAGATCGACAAGATGGGACGCGGCATCCAGGGCGATCCGTCGGCGGCGATGCTCGAGGTGCTCGACCCCGAGCAGAACGCGACATTCCGCGACAACTATCTCGGCGTTCCCTTCGATCTCTCGCGTGTCGCCTTCATCGCAACGGCGAACATGCTCGATACGATTCCGGGACCGCTGCAGGACCGGATGGAGATCATCAGCCTGCCCGGCTACACCGAGGACGAGAAGCTCGAGATCGCGCGGCGCTACCTGGTGCGCCGCCAGCTCGAGGCCAACGGCCTGAAGCCGGACCAGGCGACGATCGAAGACGATGCGCTGCGGTCGATCATCAAGGCTTATACCCGGGAAGCCGGCGTCCGTTCGCTCGAACGCGAAATCGGCAAGGCGCTGCGCTATGCCGCGGTGCAGGTCGCGGAAGGCAGCTCGAGCAAGGTGACGATCGGCACGCGCGATCTCACCACAGTGCTTGGCCAGCCGCGTTTCGAAGGCGAGATCGCCTTGCGCACCAGCGTGCCCGGCGTCGCGACCGGGCTGGCCTGGACGCCAGTTGGCGGCGACATTCTGTTCATCGAAGCGACCCGGGTGCCCGGCAAGGGCGGGCTGATCCTCACCGGCCAGCTCGGCGATGTCATGCGTGAAAGCGCGCAAGCCGCGTTGACGCTGGTGAAAAGCCGCGCCGCGCAGCTCGGGATAGATCCATCGCTGTTCGAGAAAAGCGACATCCATGTCCATGTGCCCGCAGGCGCCACGCCGAAAGATGGTCCGAGCGCCGGCGTCGCGATGTTCACCGCGCTGTCGTCCCTGCTCACCAATCGCACGGTGCGGCACGACACCGCGATGACCGGCGAGATATCGCTGCGCGGCCTGGTGCTGCCGGTCGGCGGCATCAAGGAGAAGGTGGTCGCGGCCGCGGCCGCCGGCCTGACCCGAGTGATGCTGCCGGCACGCAACCGGCGCGACTTCGACGACATCCCGCAAGGCGCGCGCGACAAGCTCGAGTTCATCTGGCTGGAGCGCGTCGACGAAGCGATCGCACAGGCATTGGAGCAGGCCAAACAGACAGCCGCCGCGCAATAAAATGCAAGGGCACACGGCTCGCCGCGTGCCCTTATTCCTTGCCCTTGGTCTGCACCAGGTAGCCGACGATCGCCGGCACGTCAGCGTCGTCGATCGGCGCCTTGTAGGCGTTGATCATCTTGTGCACCTCGGCTTCCCAGGTCGCCTTGGGCAGCGGCGGCTGGTTCAGCACCATGTCGGGCGAGTGGCAGGCCAGGCAGTTGTTGTTGATCGCATCGGCGCTGGCGCCGCCGGGAAACAACGCATCGCCTGCCGGCAGTTCCACCGTCGTCGATTTGATTGCCGGCAGATCCTGAACCCAGGCCGGCGTCGCGCACAGCAATGCAGTCCCGAAGCAGCCGATCGCAACCATTCGTTTCAGCATCATCAGCTCCTAGACTGCCCTGACCTGCACGGTCTCGATGACGTTGAGCATGAAGCCGCTGGTGTTCCAGTTCGGCGTATCCGGCTGGACCTCGCCTGAGGAATTCGTGCAGCGGACCATGAGCGCGTGATCGCCTTTATCGGAAGGCGCAAACTCCGTCTGCCATTGGCGAAAACCGTATTTGCCGAAATCATCGCCAAGCCTGGTCGGCTGCCAGGACCTGCCGCCGTCGCTGGAGAACTCGACCTTGGCGACACCGGTGTCGCCGCCGAAGGCGATGCCGCGAACCGGCACGCGCGCGCCCGCAGCGAACGATGCGCCATCAGCGATATTGGTGAAGAAGGAACGCGGCACCATGCGGTTGATCGGCACCATCTTCACACCGCTCTGGCCCGGCACGATATTGGCGTGCGGCGTATCGGGAATCGTATAGGCGACGGCCATCCAGTAATTGTCGTCGGGCTTGTCGAGCACTTCGATGTCGCTCAGCATCTTGACCCAATAGGTCGAATACCATCCGGGCACGATCAGGCGCAGCGGGAAGCCGTTGAGCAGCGGCAGTTGCTCGCCATTCATGGCGTAGGCGATCATCACTTCGCCGTCGCGGGCGTGATCGATTGCAAGCGACTTCCTGAAGGTCGGAGCATCCGGCACCACCGGCTCATCCAGTCCCTTGAAGCGGACCTGGACGGCGCCGGCCTTGACGCCGGCCCGATCCAGCACGTCCTTCAGCCGCACGCCGACCCATTTGGCGTTGCCCATGGCGCCATGCGCCCATTGCGCGCCGGGCACGCGCGGAGAGAAGAAGCCGCGCGAATTGCCGGAGCATTGATTGACCGCAGCGAGCTCCACCCGCGGCAGGTCGCGCACGATGTCCGATATCGACAATGACAGCGTCCGATCGACATGGCCGCGCACTGCGAGGCGGAAGGCGTTCGCGTCGACCGAATTCGGGATTACGGCCCAGTGCCAGCGCACGTAGAACTGATCGTTCGGGGTGAAGACGCCGCGGTCGAACACGTCCATCGGCGTTTCAAGCAGCGGCGGCCGCACGCGCTGCAGGATCATGTCGCCTTTTTGCGGAAAATCGTGCGTGACTGGCCGTCCCCGCGGGCCGCTAGCAAACGGCAATTTGACGAGTTCGTCGGCGAAGGCCGGCGAGACCGCAAGCGACAAGCCGGCAATGCCAAGGTTACGAAGCAGCGTGCGGCGCGACTGGCGTTGAAACGGCGCATTCGCAAGCGTCGTGGCGGAGCGGGTGGGATGCAAGTCCGGTGGCGAATGGCTGAATGGATATTGCTTGTCGTCGCGCATCGGCGCTTCCTCCTCGGGCCCGGCGATGCCGAGCCCCATAGGCACCGCCCCATCACAAATTCGAATGATCGTTCACCCAGCCTAATGTCGACCGGACATCCGGGTATTTCGAATTTGCCCGCTACCGAGGCAGCGCAGCGCTCCGTGCAACATCGGAAGGCGCGACCGATCAGGCCGCCAGCGCGTCCTGATTGATTTCACCCTTGGCAAGCGTCGTCAGCAGTTCGTCCGCCCGCCTCTCCTCGTCGAGCGCGCCATGCAGCAGCCGCTGGTCCTCCCGAAGGTCGAGCTGGCCCGCAAGTGCGGCCGCGCTTCCATAGGCCGCGATCTCGTAATGTTCGAGCTTCTGCGCCGACGCGATCATGCCGGCGTCGCGAAGGTAGTCGTCCTTCAGGATGGCGCACATCTTCTCGGTCTCGTGGATCAGCGCCTGCATGGCCTGATCGGTATGCCGCTCGGCACCGGCGCCGTGCTTCTGCAGGATCGATCGCAGCCGCTCCTCCTGCACGACGGTTTCCCGCTGATGGCGCTCCAGCGCAGCCCTGAGCGAAGGATGCGACGCCATTTTGGCCATGCGCTGCAACGCCTCGGCAAGCTGCTGCTCAACACTGACGAGTTCCTGCAATTCGGCAAGATACATGTCCTTGAAGCTTGTGATCTGCATGGTGATATCCTTTTCGCTTTCGAACGGACCGCTACCCAGCCGGCCGCGGCCCTCAAGCTGACCACTCAACAAGGGAACCAATCGCCGGTTCCTAAGCCGGGATACCGGCGGCTCACGCCCGATAGAGATACAGATAGTTCGGCGAGAACAGCGCCGTGCTCTTGAGCGCGTCGAGATCGGTGATCGTCAGCGTCCGTTCGCGGAGCAGAATGAGGCCGGCGCTGCGCAATTCCTGCAGCGTGCGGTTGAGATGAACGACCGAGAGCCCGGTCGCGTCGGCCAGATCCATCTGCGTCACCGGGAAGGCGCAGGAATTGCCCTCGATCAGGCCGACCGGCCGCAGCCGCTCATGGAGCTCGCACAGCAAATGCGCCACGCGCTCGAGCGCCAGCCGGCGGCCAAGATTGATCGCCCATTCGCGCTGGATCGCGCTGTTCACCAGCGTCTCGCACCAGAACGCCTCCGCAACCGAACGATCGCGCGCAACCAGCGCTTCGAATTGCGCGCGTTTCACCTCGGCATAGACCACCGGCGTCAGCGTTGCGATGGAATGATCCAAGGTCGAGAGCAGATAGGCATAGGCGTCGCAGGTTTCGCCCGGAAGGATGAAGTTGACGATCTGGCGCCTTCCATCCTCCAGCGTCTTGTAGCGGCACAGCCAGCCCGACAGGATGACACGCACACTGCTGACCGTATCGCCCTCGCTGATCAGGTCCTCGCCCGTTCCGATGTGCTGCATGCCTTCGCGTATCGCCCGTTCGAGCGAGACAACGCCCTCGTCCGACAAGCGCCTTAGCGTATTCAGCCGTCGGATCACCGGCTGCGCCAGGCTTCCCTCGACGGGTGCAGGATGCATCTAGCTGCCCATCATCGGGGTGTGGAAGGTGCGCCGGCTCAAGGGAATGGTGATAGTGCAATGGAGGCCGCCAGCATTGAACATCATCATGGTCTGCCCCTTGAATTCGAACGCCAGCGTCCGCTCCAGCAGTTCGGTGCCAAAACCCTTGCGCGGCGGCGGCACGACGGACGGGCCGCCCCGCTCAAGCCAGTCGAAAACCAGTTGCGGCGGATCGACCGCCTCGTCAATGCGCCAACTGATCTCGACGCGCCCGGAAGGCTGGCTCAGCGCGCCGTATTTGAGCGCGTTGGTCGCGAGTTCGTGGAGAGCGAGCGCAAAAGTTTCCGCGGCCTTTGGCTGGAAGCGCACTTGCGGGCCGGAGGCGCGTAGCTGGTCGCCTTCGCGGGCATTATAGCCGAGCAATTCCTCGATGACGAGATATTCGAGGTCGACCCCGCCTTCGGGGTCGCGCGTCACCAGCGCCTGGGTTCGCGCGAATGCGTTCAGGCGGCCGTCGAGATGGGCGGCATATTCGTCGACGTTCGAGCTGGTTTCCGCGGAGCGGCGCGCGATCGAGCGGACGACGCCGAGCGTGTTGCGAACACGGTGCTGAAGCTCCGCAAGCAGCAGCCGCTGCCGCTCCTCCGCACGCGTGATTGCGGTGACGTCGATGAAGGTGATGACCACGCCGGCAATGAAATTGTCGATACTCCGATAAGGCAGGATGCGGACGATGTAGCGCGTGCCGCTGTCAGGCGCGCTCAGTTCGCGCTCGGCGCTGGCGAGCGTGCGCAACACCCGACGAACCTCATCGTAGAGTTCCTCGATCGGAATCCGTGCCTTGATATGCGAAATCGGCCGGCCGACATCAGTTTCGACCAGATGCAGCACCTGGGTGATCGCAGGCGTGAAATTCATCACCTTGAGGTCATTGTCCAGGAACACGGTCGCGATCTGCGTGCTCTCGAGGAAGTTCTTCAGGTCGCTGGTGGCACGGGTCAATTCCTGCACCCGGTGCGCCAGCTCGCCGTTGACGGTTGTCAGCTCCTCGTTGACCGACTGCAATTCCTCGCGCGAGGTCTCCAGCTCCTCGTTCGCCGACTGCAGCTCCTCATTCAGCGATTGATATTCCTCGTTGGAGGATTTCAACTCCTCGTTAGTGCTTTCGAGCTCTTCGATGGTGGCCTGCAGGCGCTCGCGCATTCCCCGCAACTCGCTCTCCAGCCGCTCGACATGCTCGGTCCTGACCAGCGCATTGGGATTATTCTCGTTGTTGGCGACCATGCGGGCCGGGCCGTCCTTGAACAGCACGACGAAATTGCGATGGCCGCCGGACCTGTCCTGGATCGGTTCGACCGTGATGTCGACCGTCACCCGATGGCCATTGACACCGAGCTGCACCTGTTCGGCATGCGCAGCCTCGTTGGTCTCCGCTGCCCGGCCGAGCACGGTCCGCAATTCCAGGCGGAGATCGCGATGCACGAGACTGAGCAGGTCGAGCGTCGCGGCGCCCGCGGTCGGCTCGATATAGCGCCCGGTGCGGCCGGAGAAATGCAGGATCTGGAAATTCTCGTCGGTGATGACATAGGCCGGCGCATAGCGCTCGGCGATGCGCTGGGCCCGGCGCTCGAGGCCGACATCAGCAGGCCCCAGCGCGCGTGACGGGGGGACTTCGACAGCCGCGCGCCCGGCCGCGGTCGTGATCGGAAACTCCGGCGGCAGGCGTGTGCCGGTCTCGAGCCTCTTGAAGATGCGCGCCCGACGGTCCACCGGCGCGAACAGCTTTGGATGCCGCGTCACGTTCTCGGAGTTGCCGAGGAACAAAAAACGGTCCGGCAGCAAGGCGAAGTGAAACAAGGGAATGACCCGGTTCTGCAACTCGGCGTTCAGGTAGATCAGGAGGTTGCGGCAGGACACCAGGTCGAGCTTCGAGAACGGCGCGTCCTTGATGACATTGTGCTGCGAGAAGATGCACATCTCGCGCAGCTCCTTCACGACACAATAGGTGTCGCCCTCGCGGACGAACCAGCGCGCCAGCCGCTCCGGCGACATGTCGCCCTCGATCTGGGTCCGATAGCGTCCGACCCGGGCGGCAGCCAGCGCGCGCCCGTCGATATCGGTCGCGAAGATCTGCACCTGCGGCGGCGAGTCGAGCTTGGCCATGTGCTCGCGAAGCAGGATGCCGATCGAATAGGCCTCTTCGCCGGTGGCGCATCCCAGCACCCAGACGCGGACCTGCTGGCCGGCAGCCTTGTCCTCAAAAATCTTCGGAATGACTTGCGTTTCCAGCACCTCGAATTCGCGCTTGTCCCGGAAGAATTCGGTGACCCCGATCAGGAGGTCGTTGAAGAGGAGCTGCGCCTCGTCCTTGTCCTGTCTCAAGTAATCGACATAGGAGGCGATCTCGTCGATCTGCACCACCTGCATGCGCCGCTGCACGCGGCGAAGGAAGGTGTTCTGCTTGTAGCCGTGAAAATCATTGCCGGTCTTGTTGCGCAGGATATCGGCAACACGCGACAGCGAACTGGCTGCCGCGGCGAGGATTTCGTCAAATCCCTGCCGCTCCTCCAGGCTCCGCAGATGGCGGGCATAGACCCGGATGTGCTCGGGGATGTCCGCGGGCGGCAGCACGAAATCGGCGATTGCGGCCGCATTGTTGCCGTCGGCGAGCGGATCGGCATGATCGCCGGCGACACGTTCGGCGATGGCCAGCCCGCCATGGTCCTTCAGGGTCGCAACGCCCAGCGTCCCGTCGCCGCCGGTCCCGGCGAGCACAACACCGATCGCCTCCTCGGCCCGTTCTTCGGCGAGCGACACCAGGAAGCTGTCGATCGTGGCGCGTTCGCCCGGCGCCTGCTCGGCCGTGCGGATGGCCAGACGATCGCCCTGGATCGTGGCGATCCTGCCGGTGGGGCAGAGGTAGATCGTGCCGCCTTCGATCAGGGTCCCGTCCTGGATCTCCAACAGCCGGCTGCCTTCAGAGCGCTGCAGCATCTCGCGCAGCCGTCCTTCATCAAACGCCTCGCGGTGCTGCAGCACCAGCACGATGGTCTCTTCGGCAGTGAGCGCAAGTTTCGAGAAGAACCCCTCGATACTGTTCATCGTGCTGGCGGACGCGCCGACGCCGATGATCAGCGGCACCTTGGCCCGGCGCCCGCGCTCCGCTGGTTCCGATCCGGGTTCACTCATGGGCAGCGGCTCTCGTTATTCTGTCAGGGCCTGATTCAGCTTGCCAAACCATGCAGATAGCAGACTTTGACACTATCCTAATAGACATTCCGCCGAAATAACGCGCGACAGCGCGATCCGGTCACCTGGCTCAACGAAGCCCTGTCCATGAAGGTGTTGGGGGAACTGCATACCGGCCGAAAATGGCCGGAACCGTGATTGACATGTCTGAAGAAGAATCGCGGGGCCTGATCCTCGGACCCAATATTGCCGGGGCAAAAGCGTGCGCCCGCAGCTCGACTGCACTTTCGAGCTGGCGCCGGCCTCACGAAGCTCAGATGCGTCACTTCCCCCTGACCGGCGCCGGATAGAGCTCATCCTCCAGATACGCGATGCGCTGCTCGATCAGGGTACGGTGGCGCTCCCATTGCAGCAGGGTCTGCTCGAGGAGAATGATCAGGCGTTCGGCCTGCGTGATATCGTGACCGCCAGCCTGCAGATCAAACAGCAGATCCCGCTGGTTGCGGAGGCGTTTCAAACCTTCCTCGATGTCGGCTTCGGCCTTTCGCAGGTGGCGCCGCTCGACCTCGAGCAGTTGGGCACGCTCGGCACGCGATATGGCCATTGGCACCGCCTAAGCTTTCGGAAGCCGCGGGTCCAGCGACTGTAGCACGACGCGCCGGATCATGTCGGCATATCCGCGATACTCCGCCGCCCGTGCCTCATACATTTCGGCCACCGCGGCCCGGCCGCTCTGGCGGCCCTCCAGCGCCATGCGATGCACCAGTTCGGCGCGCTCCTCGATGATCCGCAGCGCCACCCGCAACGCCTCGTCGACCCGGCCCTCCTGCTCCTTGGCCAGCACGTCGGCGGTGAAAGCATGGCCGACCTGGCAACGGAAACGCAGCGGATGACTCTCCTTGAGCTCGGAAAGCACCCCGCCGCAGCTCGGACAGGTCAGCGGGGCCGGAGCGGCAATCGGGAGCAGGCTATCGCTGCCAATCCGCTCGCCCGCAGCGATCTCGACCTCCAGCCGGATTTCCGGCGGAATTGGCAGCGCAGCACCCGGCGCCTCGCGAACCAGGTCTGACAGGACGTCACCGATCCGCGTCCCGGGAACGCAGAGGTCGACGGTGGTCGCCTCCAGCGCGCGCAGCGGCATCTCGTCGGAGATGGCGTCTTGGGGGTCCTGCACCAGCGCGAAACCGCCGCAGCGCTTGATGGCGTTCAGCCCGGCCGCCCCATCAGACAGAAATCCGCTCAGGACGACGCCGATTACCCGTGGGCCATAGTGCAGCGCGGCGGAGCGGAATAGTGGATCGATCGCCGGGCGCACCATGTTCTCGCGCGGGCCGCGGCCCAGCATCATGTGATCCCTCAAGACCAGCAGATGATGGTCCGGCGGCGCGAGATAGATATGGCCATGCTCGATGAGCATGCCACTTTCCGCCTGGCGAACCGGCAGCTTGGCGGCCGCACTCGTCACGGTGGCAAGAAGCCCGATTCCCTGGGCCGGGATGTGTAGAACAATGAAGATCGCCGCGGCGAGATCGGCTGGCAGCCGGCCTAAAATCTCCTTCAGCGGCGCCGTTGCCCCGGCTGAACCGCCGATGACGATTATGTCGCGGTTGCCCATGGAACCCGCCATCGTTTGGGATGTTTTCGATAAGGCGGAGCTTCGCCTGACGTTCCTAACTCCAACAGGATTCCGGCGCAAAGGACGCGGAAGGTACAATGTCAGCACCGGTTCTTCTTCGCGAGGGCAGCTTCCTGACTGGACGCCGCGTCCTTGTCGTCGAAGACGAGTATTTCCTCGCCGACGACATTGCGCGGGCATTCCGGACGCTCGGTGCCGAAATCGAGGGGCCGGTCGGTGAAGTCGAAGATGCGCTGGCCCTCCTGAACGGGCTGCGGACGGTCGACGGCGCGGTGCTCGACGTCAATCTCAGAAGCGCGTCGATACTCCCGGTGGCGCGCACGCTGCGATCCCGCGGTATCCCGTTCGTCTTCGCAACCGGCTATGACAGAAGCGCGATCGACCCTGAATTCGAGGACGTCCCGCTGTGGGAGAAGCCGCTCGATATTCCGGCAATGACTCGCGGGCTGAGCGGGCTGATCCTGCAGCATTGAAACGGTCGTCTGGATTGTGGACCGGCGGGCAAGCCGGCGCGCCCATCCATCAATTCGATATCGAATTTGCGCAGGTTAGTGCGCCCGTTCCGGAACGCCGCCATGCTGTTCGGCCTGGTAGCATCGAGCGGGTTGCGTCATGAATGAACTGGACAAACGGATCGAACGACTAGAGCGCAGAGCCGCGGAAAGCGCGCTGATTGCCGACCTCTCGCCAAGGGCGGAAATCCGGATCCACAACATCCGTCTGGCCGATGAACTGCGGCAGGTCGCTGCCGAACTGAAGGCGTTGCAGTCGGAGCGGCCCTGGGCGGCCTGAGCGGCGGAGCTGCTTGGCCGCGCGCGACATTTCGAGGTGCCGCCGCAGATCGCTATGTCGCCGGCCGCCGGCTGGCGAAGCACGGCAGCGCCAGCTCCGAGAGCGCCATCAAAATGAAAGGTTCTTATTCCTGTCCCGGCGTGCCAGCGGATCATCAAAATTTTACTCAAGTCGATGGGTGCCCGGAAAGCATCGCGCCTCCACCCGCTTGGCCTGGATTATTCGCTCGACAATCTCGCAAACATTTTTCGGTGAGAACCGATCGTTCTTCGACGCCCGGCGTTTGAACCGCAGACAACATCCAACTCAACGATTTCTCCGGATAGTACTGCGAGGCATGATGGCCGGCTCAACCGAATTCGACAAACTCGCTTCTGCGCGCATCGCCGACGCCAACATTCGACGAGGCCAGGGGGGCGAAACCCACCAGATTGCTGAAGGCGAGATACCAACCCTCACGACACAGCAAGGTGCACCTGTCGCCGACGACCAGAACAGCCTGAAGATCGGGCAGCGCGGCCCGACATTGATGGAAGACTTTCACTTCCGCGAGAAGATCTTCCATTTCGATCACGAACGTATCCCCGAACGCGTGGTGCATGCCCGCGGGTTTGGAGCGCATGGATTTTTCGAAACCTACGAATCGCTTGCCGACCTGACCAAGGCCGACATCTTCCAGCGCGCGGGCGAGAGGACGCCGGCGTTCGTCAGGTTCTCGACGGTGGCCGGCAACAAGGGTTCGGCCGATCTCGCTCGCGACGTGCGCGGATTTGCGGTCAAGCTTTATACCAAGCATGGCAACTGGGACATCGTCGGCAACAACATCCCCGTCTTCTTCATCCAGGACGCCATCAAGTTTCCGGATATCATCCATGCCGCCAAGCAGGAGCCCGATCGCGGCTTTCCGCAGGCGCAGACGGCACATGACAACTTCTGGGACTTCATCTCCTTGATGCCGGAATCCATCCACATGGCAATGTGGATCATGTCGGACCGGACCATTCCGCGCTCTTTTCGCTTCATGGAAGGATTCGGTGTCCACACGTTCCGGCTGGTGAACGAACGTGGAAAATCGACCTTCGTCAAGTTTCACTGGAAACCGAAGTTGGGCATGCAATCGGTGGTGTGGAACGAGGCCGTCAAGCTGAATGGCGCCGATCCCGATTTCCACCGGAGGGATCTCTGGGATGCGATCCAATCCGGCAACTATCCCGAATGGGAGCTCGGCTTGCAGCTATTCGATGACAAATTCGCCGATGAGTTCGAATTCGATGTCCTCGATCCGACAAAGATCATCCCCGAGGAACGGATCCCGGTCCGCCGTGTCGGCCGGCTGGTGCTGGACCGCACCGTCGACAACTTCTTCGCCGAAACCGAGCAGGTCGCGTTCCACACCGGCAATGTGGTGCCCGGCATCGACTTCACCAACGATCCCCTGCTGCAGGGCCGCAACTTCTCCTATCTCGACACGCAGTTGAAGCGGCTTGGCGGGCCGAACTTCACCCATCTGCCGATCAACGCGCCCAAATGTCCTTTCCACACGCTACAACAGGATGGGCACATGGCCTTCTACAATCCGAAGGGCCGCGCCAACTACGAGCCCAATTCGTGGGGCGGTGTGGCGGGCGGACCACGCGAGGCGCCCGAGCGCGGATTTCATTCGTTCCCGTCGCCGGAGGCGGGTGAGAAGCGGCGCGTGCGCGGCGAGCTTTTCGCAGATCACTACAGCCAGGCGCGGCAATTCTACATCAGCCAGACACAAGTCGAACAGACGCACATCAAGGATGCCTTCACCTTCGAGCTCAGCAAGGTGGAGACTCCGGCCATCCGCGCGCGCATGGTCTCTCATCTCATGAATGTCGACATGGAGCTGGCGTGTGGCGTGGCCGCTGGTCTTGGGATCGAATTGCCAACGGCGGCGGAGCCTGCCCGCCCCATCATCCAGGATCTACCGCCTTCGCCGGCTCTCAGCATCGTGCGGAACGGGCCCAAGGATTTCAAGGGACGCAAGCTCGGCATACTCGTAAGCGACGGCACCGACGCACGCCTGCTCGACGCGCTCATTACCGCTGCGAAGGGTCGCAGCGCGCTCATCGAGATCGTTGCGCCAGCTGTCGGCGGCTTCAAGACGTCTGACGGCAAGGTTCATCCGGCCAAGCAGAAGATCAATGGCGGCCCTTCGGTTCTGTACGATGCCGTCGCGATTCTGATTTCGCCTGACGGAGCAAAGCGGCTCGGCTCGGAGGCCACCGCCCGGGATTTCGTCGCGGATGCTTTCGCGCACGCAAAATTCATCGCTTATGCCGATGCGGCAAAGCCGCTGCTCGACAAGGCGGGAGCGACATCCGATGCCGGCTGCTTCCTGCTGTCGGCTCCTGCTGATGCCGATCGTTTCATCCAGCACTGCGGCGAATTGCGCTTCTGGACGCGCGAGCCGAACGTCCATTCGGTGTAGCGTTGGGCGACGTCAGTAGGAGACGTAAGAGAATCCGTCGTCGACATGACTTGAATCGACCGGCCCGCACCTGATGGAGATGCGGGCCAGTCCATCTTGCGCCTACCCTCAATGCCGATCGGAATCGCCCGCCTTGAGCGCGACTGCGAGATTGCGCACCGGCCGGGTCACGAGCGGATCGAGATCAAAGCGCTTCTCGAGCAGTTTGAGGATCGAGGTCGTGTCGTAGTCCTCGTGAGCGACACCCGACTTCTCGAAGCGCTTGGAGATCAGAAGCGCAGGGATACGGGTGCCAGGTCCCCATTGGTCCGCAGCCTTCGCTTCATCGCCGCGACGATTGTGGGGCGGCGGCGGCACGTGATCCCACTGGCCGCCGAACTCGTCATAGGTGATGACGATGAGGGTGTCCCTGCCGTCCGGTCCTTCGACGATCGCCTTGACCAGATCGACCAGATGCTGGCTGCCCTCGGCTTCGCTGGCGTAACCAGGATGCTCGTTCTCCTCGCCGATCGGCTTGATGAAGCTGACGTCCTTCAACCTGCCGTTCTTTGCCGCCTGGATGAACTCCGCCTCGTCCTTCAAATGGTCCTTGCGGGCCTTGGTCCCGGGCGCGTAATTGGCAAAGTAGTTGAACGCCTGATGGTGGAACTGGAAGTCCACGTCGACGCAGTTGGGGAAGACTGCGGTGGGCAGATGGTTCGGATCGGTGCAGGTGGTGCCGTTTCCGTTGGTCCAGCCCGAGGCACCGACATCACCGTTGGCGTTCGACCAGCCGCCGGCATACCAGGCCCAGTCGACGCGCTTGGCCGACAACCGATCGCCGATGTTGGGCGTGTTGAGCGGCGGCAGGCGCCGGGCATCCGCCGTGCCCGGCGAATAGGGCTGATAGAACGGCTGAGTGGTGTTGATCGCATAGTCGCCGCAGGCGAGCCCGGCCGGCAAACCTGCCTGGCTGCACTTCGCCGTCAGTTGCGCATCCTTCACCGTGGTGAGCGGGGTGTAGAGCGGCGTGCTGGTCGGCATGCCGTTGGCGTCGACGATGGAGTGCAGGTCGTTGGCACTGCCGTCGTTGGAGGCGCCAACGAATTGCGGCGCGGCGGCCGCGACCAGGAACTGGTGGTTGAGGAACGAACCACCGAAGGCGCCCTGGAAGAAGCTGTCGGCGATGACGTAGTTCGGCGCACCGCGATCATGGAGATAGCGGTAGATCGGCAGCTTCTTGGTGTCGTAATAGCCCATCACAAGACCGGACGCATCGCTGCCGGTCATGTAGCGGTTCTGACGGCCGCCATTGATCTGATACTGCTCGCTGTAGAAGCGATGCACGATGTCTTCCGTGCAGCCGCCGGGCAGACCGGTGCCGTTGAGGAAGCCGTGAGCCGCGAACGCGCCGATCGGCTTCGGGCAGGTGGTTGCCGACGTTGGAATGAAGTCGTTGATTTCGAACGGCTTGTTCTTGAAGGCGCTGAGAATCGCCAGCGAACCGCCATTGTCGGTGCAACTCGTCGGCAACGGCGAGGGAGACGTGAGATTGACGTCGTTCTGCAACAGGCACGTATAGACCGTCTTGTTGTCCTGGCGGACCTGCAGCGTGTGCGGCTGATCGGCATCGGAGACGCCGTTGATCCGGTCACGGCCGACGTCGCCCCAGTGGCCGTAGAGATTATCGAAGCTGTGGTTCTCCTGATAGATGATCACGATGTGCTTGTACGCCTTGAGCAGATCGTCCCGATCATGGTGACCATGGTCATGATCGTGATCATGACCGTGATTTCTGAAGTCCTGCCACTCGTCCCTGATGTCGTGCTTGAACTGGTCGATGATCTTCTCGACGAGATTCTCTGCCTTGGCCATCGGCGCGACCGCAATCGCACCGATAGCCAATGTAAACGCGGGAATGGCTCCCCAAAGCCGCATGGTGTTCTCCCCTGAGAGCAAACATGGAATAACGCAAGTGAGGCTATCTGCCGCACATTTCGATCCGATGACTGTTTTCCGACAATGCAGGAATCGCGCACACGCGGAGACCACTTGCATCACGCTTAGACCGACGTCGATGTGTGCTCTGACATCTGAGCGTCATCAAACTGACGACAAGCTTCGTCTATCCAGTCCAGCCGCGGTCTCGCCAACAGGGTCGCTGTCATCCGCACGACATCTGCTGTTCACAGACCGCTCGAGCAGATTGTTGCAGGGGCTTTTGTCGTGATGATCAGGAACATTCTTGCGTGCCGCTCGCGCCGAGACACCGCGGCTGCCGCGGTTCGCGTCACTTCATCCGCCTTGATTCGACTGATCGCCTTGGTTGCAGCGCTCTTCCCGTTGCGGACTGAAGCCTTTCCATTGGGCGGCGATCAGACAGTGCTGCCGACCGGCACCGAATTCTCCGAGGAGGCTCTGGCGAAGCCGCGCGAACTGTTCCACTCGGAGGCCGTGGGCGGGCACAAGTCCTATCTGATCAATCTTGGCGATCTCGCGTTCAACTCGCCTGCCATCCTGGGCGGCAAGGCGCGGCAGGCGGAAATGAGCTGCGGCACCTGTCACGTCAACGGGACATCGAATCCGAAGCTGTTCGTTCCCGGTGCCTCTTCGCGCCCCGGCACCTTCGACACCACGAGCCTGATGTTCAATCCGAAGGCATTCAACAGCATCCTCGATCCGGTCCGGATCCCCAGCCTGCGCGGCGCGCGCTTTCTGGCGCCTTACGGGCATGATGGCCGCATGACCTCGCTGCGCGACTTCATATATAATGTCATCGTCAACGAGTTCGACGGGCCGCGGCCGAGCGATGCCGTCCTCGACGGCCTGGTCGCCTACATCAACGACATCGACTTTCTTCCCAATCCCCGGCTTTCGCCCGGCGGCGTGCTTGCCGCACAGGCGAGCGCCGCCGAGCGCCACGGCGAGCAGCTGTTCTTCAAGCCGTTTCCACACCAGCCCCAACTCAGCTGCGCCACCTGTCACACTCCGACCGGCGTCTTCACCGACCAGACTCGCCATGACGTTGGCTCAGGCGGCCTGGTGAAAACGCCGACCTTGCTTAACGCCAACTTCAACGCGCCCTACTTCCACGATGGCCGGTATGACACTTACGAAGAAGTGGTCGGGCATTTCGACCGCATGTTCGATCTCGCCCTCTCGTCGCAGGACACGCAGGACCTTGTCGCCTATCTGACGGCGATCGGCGACGGCGACCGCCCTTTCGACAAGGACGGTGTGGCGATCCGCATGAAGGAAGTACGTGAGCTCGCGAGCGTGCTGGAATTGGCCATCCCCGCTGCGGACACCGCCGTGGTCTCGCTGGCGGTCACGGGCGTCGGCGCCGAGCTGCGTGAACTGACCGAGCATATTCCGGATATCAGGTATGCTTCGGTCGGAGGCCAGGAAGAACGGCTTGCGGCGCGCACCGTCGTCAAGGATCTGGTTCTCAGCCTGCGTCGCATTGATCTCGCAGTTGCTGCAGGCTATCTCGACGAGGCCATGGCTGAATACGACAAGTTCTCCATGCTCGCGACCTTTGATGTCCCCGTCGCGTTGAAAAAGGCCGAGCCGTGGTCGCTGTTCAACGCCAACGTTCACCAGTCGCACTACGCTGCGCTCGGACGGATGCTGCAAACGACAGTCAGGCAATCGCAGTGACCGCTCACTCCGAGGCCGGCGGCGCGACCCATACGTCGCTCTGCCGGATGCGGTCGATCAGCGCCCGCGGATCGAATTTGCGCATACCGGGCGGAAGTTCGAACGATTGCGCCGATTGCGGCTCGTCTCGGATGTTCTCGACGACGATCATCGTACCATCCGCGGTCTTGATCTGGAGCGGAAACCGGCGCTCGCGGTCGACCCAGCCGACAAAGCCGGCGCCGGACGCAGCAGTGATCCGATAGATGTCCGCCTTGCGATCTCCGACCATCCCCTCCCCGTCGCGCCCGCAGTGCCAGGTGTCGGGATCCACCGGCGCCGCCAGGGACGCCATCATCTGCCATTGCCGGCAGGGCTCGTCGGGATCAACTGGAACGAACATCCGCGTCAGCGGAGTTGATTGCCGTGCGTCCATGAACACCTTCGCGCGCGGGCGCACGAAATAGGCAGCAGGCGTCGCAACTTCGACCAGAAAGAAGCCATCGGCAAAATCGGCCGTCTCTATCCTCACCTTGTTTTCCGACACACGCACACTTCCGATACGCGCAGCCTGTTCACCGCGCATCGTGGCAATGTCCGCGGAAAACTGCTGGGCCGCGGCCGAAACGCTGACAAGTGCCGAGCCGACTAGAGCAAACAGCGATGCTCTCAGCCTCCTGTTCCCCCTTGCAATTATTCGGTCTCGATCCATCGCAAAATCTCAGCGTAAAGAAACACGGTGGTGCCGACCGAACCATTGGCTCGACCGGCCCCCTCTTCAGATCGGCTCGCGATCAGTTACTCGGTATAGGACAGCGTAACCGGTTTGCTGAAGTCGAACGCGTCGAACATGTCAGCAAGCGCGGGGCTGTTGGTCGGCACATACTCGTTGTTGCGCGAATATGTCGGGTTTGGCAGGTTGTCGCGGCTGCGGTTCGTCAGCGGCTGCAGATCCCAGTTGCGCTCGATGAACTTCAAGAGCGAAACGTGGTCGCCGTAGTTGTGGTAGATCTTCCCGCCCGTCGAATAGGGCGACAGGATCAGGATCGGCATCCGCGGTCCATCGCCGAAGAAATCGATCGACTGAATGTAGCCCGAGTCCCAGTAGCCGCCGGCTTCGTCCCAGGTGACGAACACTGCCGTCTCCGCCTTGAGCTCCGGATTGTTGTCCAGCGCATTCAGGACGTTCAGCACATAGGCCTCGAACAGATCGACCTTCGAGCTTTGCGGATGCCCATCGAGCAGACCATCCGGCTTGCCGAACGACACTGAAGGCAGCTTGTTGTCCTGGATCGCCGTGATCAGATCGGCAGTATCCTTCATGTGAGCCTGACGCACGGTCGGGTTGGCCATGATCGAGGTCGCATATTGGAACGGATTGCAGATCTGGCAGTAGGCCACGCCGAGCGCGTGCGCCGGATCGGCAAGCGCGGCGGCATTGAGATCCGGCTTGTTCGGGTTGGCGGCAACTGCGGCGTTCGAAAGCGCCACGGCGTCATTATACGCACCACCGTAGAAGGCCCAGGAGATCTTCTTCTCCATCAAGGCATCGCCGATGGTCCGCACCGACGATGGCGGCATGTTGCTTCCACCCGCCAGCGCACCGTTCGGCAGATAGCCCGGATTGACGTTGTTGAGCATGTAGTAGTGGTTGGGCTTGCAGTTCGGCTCCGCCGCATAGGGCAGATTGTTCAGATAGGTCACGATCGGCTTGACGCCGGGCTGGAACACGTCCGAGCAATCGCTGAAGTTGCCGTCCACCGTGTAGCGGTTCACCGATCCGGAAACTGGATTCGGGTTCGCAATCTGGTTTGCAGGCGGCGTGGTCGGGTTGCCCTTGCCGTCGCTCCAGAAGCCCGCGTCGCCGGTGCCGAGCATGAAGTGGTTGGCGCCGGTGCCGCCGTGGAACGACTGGTGGAAGTTGTCGCCGAGCGTGAAACGATCGGCCAGCATCTTCAGGATCGGGGCCTGCCCCTGCTGGGCATTGTAGAAGCCCATCGAGTTGGCCATGCTCTTGTTGGAAGCCGAGTAGGTCGCCATCACGAACGGGAACAGGTCGTTGAGGCAACCGGAGTTGTTGGCCTTCGTCGCGCTGGCGGCGCTGCAATCCTCCTGCTGCCAATCCTGATAGAACCGATGCGTCGTGTCACCGGTGTAGTCATCGTCGCTGATCTGCTCGCCCTGCAGCGGGAACGGTCCGGTCAGATGGCCGGCGCCGGGAACGCGAGTATCGAGGACACCAGTCGGCAGTCCGCTGAAACCGGTCGTGAGAATATCCAGATCGCTCGGATCCATGTCCTTCTCGACGCTGGCTTGAGCAATCGTCTTGAACGGAGGCGACGTATCGCTCTGCGCGGTAGGCGTGCCCGCCGTGTTCGGCTGCGGCATCGCGTTGGTCGCACTGTAGGGCGACTTCGCAATTGTCGGCGCACCAATATAAAAGGAAGACTGCGCGGCAACCGAGTATTGCTGCGCTTGCGCGAAATTCGGACCCGGCGAGCCATCCTCGTTGACGATGCCTTTCGACAGCAGGTTGGAGATCGTCTGCCCCCTGCCCTTCGGCTTGTACACACCGAACGTGTGATCGAGTCCGCGGTTTTCGCCGATCAGGATGATGACGTGCTTGATCGGGGACGCCGTCTTCACCTTGTCGCCGTGATCATTGTCGTTGTCACCGTGATGGCCGTTGTTGTCATGACCGTTGTCACCGTGGTGACCATTCCCGTCGTGATCGTGGCCACGACCGTCATGAGCGAAACGATCGTGGTGGGAGCGCTTGTCCCAATCGCTTCGGCCGCCGGGATAATGTGCTGCATAGGCCGCTGTTGCGACAGCGACTGTTGAAACGACGCAAAGTGCTGTGGTGGTTCGCCAGTTCTTCTTATGATTGAAAGTCATCATCGACCCCAAAGGTTGTGGTTGGCGACCTTTGTCTAATGCGGCAACATGACGCACGCTTATCGTTGCTGTGAAAGCGCGCGAGAAATTTCGACTCGTTCAAAAGATTCTCTGCGCTGCATCTGCTGCAACGATGCATGCATCGCGACTGATGCCATTCGCATCGCGCGACAAGACAAACGAATCTTCGGAAGTGATGCGCGCGATGCGATCGCGAGAGAATTTCAGCGGAGGCGAATTCACGCCCCGCGGCAATAGCCTAGTGAGACAGATGTTTCGACTGCATCACCTGGCGCAGCGCCGCGTAGTGCTGATCATGCACATTCTGATTGAACAGCGACCATGGTTCAGCGCCCGCTAATAAAGCAGGGACAGCCGCGGCCATGAGATAGCGATAGTTCCTGAATTCGGTTGCAGCGTCAGCAGTGCGGCCTTCGGCTACGGCGATGTCTACTCGCCGCAGCATGAGGACGAGTTCCTTGAGACTGTTGCGCGCCAGGACGCGTTGTTGCTCGCCGCCCGACACACTGGTGTTCTTTCGATCCGGGTATCTCTCAGTCAGCTCGCGCAGTTCCTGTCCGATCGTGTCGACGGCCAGCGCGACGACCGCCTTGTCGCCCGAGGGGATTGCGGTCGCGAGCACCGTGTTGAAGTCGTTGATTTCCTTCAGCGTCGCGCCGGCGCCGTCGCGCTCATACGGCTGCACGCCATCGCCGATGGCGGTGAGATAGGCCACGAGGTCATGCTTGTCCTGCGCCGACAGGCCAAGATCGAACGCACGGTCGAAATGATCGACGACCTGATCAAAGCTGTCGAAGCGACCGTCGTGGAAATAGGGTGCGTTGAAATCCGCGTTGCGCAGGGTCGGCGTCTTGAACAGGCCGCCGGAACCGACGTCGTGCTGCTGGTGATCGATAAAGGCCGCCGACGGCACATGACAGCCGGCGCAGCTCAAGGCGGGATCATGCGGAAACGGTTTGGAGAACAAGGCTTCGCCGCGACGTTCGGACTCGCTGACTTTGCCGACCAGCCGGCCGCCTGGACCGAGACTCGGATTAGGCAGGAAGTCGATGTCCTGAACATAGGCGACGATGGCATCGATGATCGCCGACGACGGCTCGGGCCCGGCAAACTCGTTGACGATGACGTTGCGGATGAAGTCGCGCAGCGAGGCCGATCGCCCATCGCTCCCATAGGGCGCGAGATAGCGCGCACCGCGCAGGCTCGGAATCCTCACGGGATCGAGCACGAGATTGTTCGCCTTCGGATTGAACAATGGTCCGGTGACGTCGAAGTTGCCGGGCCGCGTCGACATCTTCGGCATGAAGAACTTGGCGTTGCCTGCGCCGTTGACGTGGCAGGTGCCGCAGCTCACGCCGGCTTGCCGCGCTACGTCGCCGAGGATCGCCGGCGAATTGAACGCGAGGTCGCCGAGGTTGACCATGTACGATTTCGCGCCGGCGCGCTCGGATTGAAACACCTCGCGGGGCTTGTCGAGCGCGTCTTCGTTCAGCTCGGTCTTTGTCGGCAGGACGGTCTGGTTGCCATCGACGGGAAAAGCCAGCGCGCGTCCAAGCGACGCGACGACAAGCAGACCGGACGCGAGCGCCGCGAGCCGAAGCCAAGGCGAGGTCATCGCACCTGGGCCTCCAGCGTCGGCCGCTGCAAGCCAAGCTTTGCGGAAGCCGTCTGCAGCGTCACCACCAGTTCCTCGCTGGTCTGGCGCAGCCGGGCGATATCGACATGCGGTAGGTCGGGCGCCGCGACGATCGCTTCCAGCAGCTCGATTCGCGTCGTCACCATTTCATCGAGCTTGCCATCCGCCGTGTTGAGGGCAGCGGAGAAAATCGTGTGGTAAGCAAAATCGATGCCGGCGATGTTGTTGCGCATGTCGTCGAGCGAGGTGCCGCTGATGCGGGATTCGCCGCCGTCGGCCTTGCTTTCCCCGACCTCATAAGCGAGCCGCGCCGTACCATCCAGCAATCCCTGCGGCGTGAGCTGCATGTCCTTGAGCTTGACGTGAAGATCGTTCAGGTGCTCCACCAACGCAGCGGCATCCTTGTCGACGTCGGTCTGGCCGGCGCCGAACAATTTCGCTTCGATGGCATGGAACCCGCTGTCGGCGTTCGGCCAGGCGTCGATCTGCGCGTCAAGCTCAGGCACAAAGCCGGTCGTAAAGACTTCCGAACGCTCCCAACCGGCGCGAGCCGAAACCCAGGCTTTTTTCGCGCCCGCGAGATCCCCCGCTGCAGCTCTTTCGCGCAGCGCTCGTGCGCCCGCCAAGGCGCTGCCAATGCCTTCGATCATGTACGGCCGATAGCGTTCGGCGCCCTCATCAAGCACTGCAGCATCTGCGCAACGCACACCGCTCAACATCACCAGCACAGCAAGACATGTCGCCACTCGCATTTTGTTCACCGTCATTCACGCATCAGCTATCGCTCGCAGCGACGGGAAATATTGTCAGCTTCCTATGCGGTTTTGTGACAGGCCGATTGCACGTTGCGGTTTTCTGCTGTGGGAAGTTTTTCCGACGATCACATTCTCGAAAGCTCGATCCGTACTTGTACTCATTGCTTGAAAATTGAGCTGTCAGCACGAATGAAATTCTGTGGTAAGCACTCACACACTTCGTCATTCATCGTAGCGATCATGCCAATCGACAGTGAAGCGGTGCAGTTCCTCGGATTCTATACCGCCCTTTGCGTGCTGTGCTGCGCGTTGGCATTGATCGACCTTCGCCGCGGCATCATTCCGGATGGCTTGAATCTTGCGATTGCCATCCTTGGCGTTGCGCAAGCCATGGCCTTCGGGAACCCGATCGACGGCTTGGCGGCGCTCGGTGAAGCCGCCGCGGTTGCAATGATCTTCTGGTCGTTGCGGCGGCTCTATTTTGTCCTGCGGCAGACCGAGGGGCTCGGGCTCGGCGATGTCAAATTTCTCGCAGCCGCCGCGACCTGGGTCGGGATCACCGGAATTCCAACGCTGCTCTCGATCGCCACCTTGACGGCGCTTGCGGCGGCTGGCGGCCTGCAACTCGCCGGGCGCCAGATGAAGCGCCAGACATCGATGCCATTCGGCCCGTTCTTGGCGCTGGGCCTGTTGCTGACGCCGGCTTTCCAGCGATGGCTCGGGATGAATTAGCTAACGGCGCGTCATATTGGACGTTCTGATCGTGCTCACCGGCACGAGATGGACCTCGCCACCACCCTCGCCGCCCGGCGGCGGCAGTGTCAGCACGGCACCCTGTTCATCCTTTTCCATGGTGACTTCCCGCCCGCGAATCGCACTCAGCCTCCAGCCCTGAAAATCTTCGCCGACTTTTAGCCGCAGCGCAGCATTGGTCGACTGATCAAGGAAGATGCCGAAGCCTTCCTCGTCTCCGGCGATGGTGCCAACGAGCGATAGCGGCGGAGGTTCGACTTCCTTCTTCCGCGGTGGCGGAGGTGGCCTGGCAACGACAGGTTCGGCGACCGCCACGGGCGGCGGACGCCGGGAGGGCGAGAACACCGGGCGCTCGCGTGTGTTGGAGAGTTGCGTGAGCGGAATGCCCCATAATGGATTGGCACTCAGTGGCCGGACCGGCGCCGCCGATGGTGGAGCCGCGCGCACGGTCGTCCCCGGTTCGGAAGGTGGCGGCGATGTCAGGACCGGCCCGCCGAGCCGCGTGTCATCCAACAGCCCGGCATCCAGTGCATCGCCGGATGTGTCAGGCGCGGCGGCCATGGATTGGACTGACAATGCTAAGCCCAGGAGGAAGGCGATGACTGCCAAACGCATCACCTGGCCCCCCGCCATTGTCCGGAGACACCCAGCAGCACGCGCAGCTTGCCCGGGCCGTCGCCCGTATTCGCCCCATCGAGGATGGTCTGCACGACGAGCTGGTCGATGAACAGAAACGGCATGCCGGCCTCCAGGTCGTAAAGCACCTGTTGCAACTGCTGCTGCTCGATTTCAAAGCTCGCGACCATGCTGATGAAGCCGGCCTTCGCAGGCGTATTGGGAACATCGAGCTGGGTCGACAAGACATTGCCGCCGAATTTCGTCACCGAGCCCGCCACGCGCTGCAGCAACGTGGCTCCGGCAACCGTGACCGTGGCGCCTTCGAGATAGGCCGAACCTGCCGGCATCGCCTCACCGGCGGCGCCGCCCGCCCTGGGCGCGCGGCCCTCCAACTGCGCCAGCATTGCCGACGATGCGGCGAGTTCGCTACGCTGACCGATAAGATCGGATATCGACGATATCGCCACGAACAGCAGCAGGATCAGCAGCCCGACATAGCTCGCGGCTGCCACGAACGGCGAGGTGCTGATTGCCTTCAATGACCGGGCTGATGCGTTCATGAGCCGGATCCAAAATAGGCCGATATATTGGCCTCGACATGAAAGCGCTCGCCCGACTCGTTCGCGGCGCGGGTGGTCGGCGCGAAGAATGTGGCGCGGGTGAACTGCGGCGACTGTTCCATCAGGCGGATGAGCGATGGCGCGTCCTGGGTCATGCCGACGACCTGCACCTTGTCGCCTTCGATGCGCAGCTCCGTCACATAGGTCGTGTCGGGCAGCACGCGCGAGAGCGCTTCCAGCACCATCACGCTCGACGGCGTGGTCTGCTTGCGTTTTGCCAACAGGCCGATGCCGGATGCCATGCTATTGGCATCAACCCGCAAAGCCGCGCGGCGCTGCGCAATCCGCTGCTGGATATCATCCTGCTCGGATTGCAACGATCCGCCGAGATAGATGCTCAGGAACAACGACGCAGCGGCGGCAACGGCCGTCGAGATCAGGGCGATACGCAACAGACGCGGCACATTCGGCCCCGCCATGCTACGAAGCCGCCTGTCGAGCAGCTTTATCCGAATTGGCACGTCGCCGGCGCCCGCGGCCGGGGCGTGGACGGCAACGGAGGCAGCGCCGAGCCTGTCGGCCAACTGCAGCAACGGATCGACCTTCGACGCCGAAGTCGCACTGAAAGCGACTTCGATCCGATCCTCAGCTACTGGAACTGGCGAACTCCAGCCGAAGACGGCCTCGTCCGCGGCCCATGGCGTCAGGCGGTCGACCTGCGAGCGGATCATGCCCTCGAGAAAGTCGGCCGCCCGCCTGGGGAAGTCGAGCACACGGGTCATGACATGATCAGCGGGCAGTTGCACCTCGACGCGGCTGCCCTTGAACGCCGCACTCCATTGCGCCGGCAACGGCGGCTCCGGCGTGCCATGCTGCATCCGGAAGGAGAGAGCTGTCGGAGCCTGGCTGTCCTTCGATGCAATCATGCTCCCGGTGAACGTGCCGTCGGCATTCTCGTCAAGTTGGATGCAGCGCTGACGCACCAGTCTGTCCGCAATGCTGTCGACCGCGCCGGCAGCCGCTGCGATCCATAGTTCGAACCATTGCCTGGTCTGCGCGATCATCGCCATCACGTGCTCCCGCGGCGCGAAACCGCGTTTCGCGGTGCGACGTCATCCTGCCAGGACAGCACCCGATAGGGTTCGATCTTGTCGCCCATGGCGATCACGACCTCCGAAGTGGTGCGGCGGCCGTTGCGAAAACGGATCGTGGTCTCGACGCGGTAGCAAGGACTCTTGGCCGTCGACGCATCGTTCTTCGCTGAATCAGACGGTGGCGACGCCGGCCGGGCGGCATTCAGCGAGACCGAACTACCGCCGAACGGGGCTTGCTTGTTCGCGGATTTGTCGGGCATCGCCTCAATGACCTCCCGCGCCGCGATCGCCGGATCGACATCGGGAGATCCGTTGAACACCGTCACGAACGGCAGTGCACGCTCCACCAGTGCGGCCGGCACGCCGACCACCAGCGCCAGTTCATTGACGTGGGTAAAAGGCGCCTGCCGCGGCGAATAGCCGGCCGAATTGTAACGTGCTTCCTCCTCGTTCGCGCTGCCGGGAACGGGACGGGTTCGCCAGCCGACGACCCGATCCGCATATTCGATAGCTGCATCCTTGCCGGCGCCGAGCGCGGTAAACAGGCCGGCCAACATTTCCTTCGGAGCAAGATTGAGATCGATTCGGGCAGCTTCCGAAATGAAGGCAACCTGGACGCTCGCATCATCCATGCGGAAGTGAAAGGCTCCCTGCGGAGGCTTGGCAGATTCGTCCGCCAGCGCCAGCTGGTAGGCGGTCAGCTCGAGGCTGGCGGACACCAGCGCTTCGGTCTGCAGCGCGGTTACATTGACCGCGATCGCCCGCGTGGACGCCGATAAATAGGCGGCAAAGACCATGGCGAGGGATGCGAGCGCCGCGAGAATCCACAACACGGCCACGATGACGAAGCCGCGTTCGGCTGAGCATTTACGTGCGCCGATCGCCGTCATCACGTCCTCCCCGGCTCGGCAGCGCCTTGCGCGCTGCTCTTGTTGTCGTCGCATTGGCCATCCGGCTTCGTGCAATCGCTCGGCAGCTGGACATGAACCGGCGCGATCGTCGAGACCGACAACACGCGCTGGCTCGCGGCATCACGCACCGTCAGCTTGATCATGGCCGGCAGCCGGTCGGCGTTTCGCCACGTGCTTTTCCAGACATGATCGGGGCCGGCATAGGCGAATGACAGACGAAAGGGCGCGCGCAGCAGCACCACCGGATCGCCGAGATGTGTTTGTTCCGACAGCGATAGACCAATGGGCAGCGGTGTGAAGCGCGCCCGCGAGCGCACGGTGACGAATTCTCCGCGCTCCCTGGTCTCACCGAGACGCACGACATCGAGTCCCGGCCCGGCATTCGGGCCGACCGCCGTTCGCACGAACATGACCGACAATTCCGATCCGTCGAACAGCGGACGACGCGAATCGCGGTTGGCGGGAACAAATTCGGCCGCAGCCAGGTCCGCAGCAATCCGCTCCAGCGCGATGCCGGTCAGCTCGCTGCGCTGGATGCGGCCAAATCCTCTGTTCCAGTTCGGCAGCCATTGCGCGGTGATGCTCGCGAGCGCCGACAGCAGGAGCCCCATCAGCGCCAGCGCGACGATGGTCTCTATCAGCGTAAATCCGCGCTCGCGCGCGCGCCGCGTTGCCGATGCTGGACTCATTCCGATGGCCTCGGCACCAAGCGCACGGTCCGGACATCGGATAGCGCACCCGTCGGCGACCTGACGCGAATCCGCACTAACTCTGGCGTCCACGGCACATTGGCGCCCGGAACGTTCCAATCATCGCCGAGCGGACTGACGTCGATGGTCCAGCGATAGCCTTCGGCCTGGCCCGTCGAGGTGCCCTGCTGCAATTCCGCGCGAGGCGGAACGCCCACGGTTATCAAGGTGCGCGCCGCCTGCATCAGCGCCACGTGCTGCTCCAATGCCCGCACGCCACGCATGTTGCCGGCCATGACGGTGCCGATCGCGATAATGGAGACGGCCACCACCGCCAGCGCCACCAGCACTTCGATGATCGTGAAGCCTGCATCTGGGCGATCAGTTGGCGGCGTTGTCACGGGGAACAACCTCGACCCTTCCGGTGAGCCAGTTGACGCGGATCTCGTAGCCGGCGTCGAGCCGCGTCAGCGCGATGGATCCGCCACACGAACTGCCGTTGGCGAAGAAGCGAATGGTCGACAGCGCCGCCTGACGCTGGCAGGTTTGCGGCAACAGCGCATCGAAGCGTACGTCCTCGGGAATGCGGACCGTCGACCGCGATGAACCGGAATGGATCACGCGGCTCGGCGCATCGACCAGGGTCGCGATGCTGGTATTGCGGTTGATGGCGGCGTTGCGGTCCGCTTTCAGGAGCGTCGCGGTCTGCAGCGCGTAGGCCTGCAGTCGCGACCGCGATGTCTGGCGTGGAATGAACGGCAGCAGCACGGCAGCCAGCAATGCGATGATGGCGAGCACACACACCATCTCCAGCAGAGTGAAGCCGCGCTGCGTGACGTCATTCATCTCGGGCGGCCGTCGTCTTTTCGAGAGAAATGTCGGCGGAGTTGCCGCTGCCCCCCTCCTGGCCGTCGGCACCATAGGAGACGATGTCGTAGGGACCGTGCTCCCCAGGCGACCGATAGACGTAGGCGTGATTCCAGGGATCCTTCGGAACATTGCCGCCCTTCAGATATGGCCCGTTCCACGCGGCAAGTCCCGGCGTGCGCTGCACCAGCGCGGCAAGTCCCTCCGCGGTCGAAGGAAAGCGTCCGGCGTCGAGATAGAACAGATCGAGCGCACTCGAAAAGCTCTGTAGCTGGATGCGCGCGGCCTTGACCTTGGACTCGCTGAGATAGTTGAGCACGCGCGGGCCGATCAAGCCCATGATCAGGCCGATGATGGCAATCACGACCAGCATCTCGACCAGCGTGAAGCCCTCTTGACCGAGATAAGCGTGCTCGTTTCTGGCGCGCGCGGCCCCATGCCCGAAGCGGGCGACGAGCAATTCAGCGATGCTCTTGAGCGAAATCATGATGAAACCCCTGCTCTAGCCGACAAGTTGCGTGACCGACAGCAGCGCCGTCATCACCGACACGATCAATCCGCCGACGACGGTGCTGATGGTGATGATCGCAAGCGGTCCGACGATGCCGACGATGCGATCGAGGCTGCGCTGCAATTTTGCCTCGTAGAATTCGGCGACCCGTCCCGCCAGGACCGGCAATTGCCCGGTTTCTTCACCTAAGCGAAGCATGCGGACGGCCATCGGCGGCAGGCTGTTGGCAACGGCAAGGGCTTCCGACAATTTTCCGCCATGCCGGACGCGGTCGGCAGCGGCCGTCCAGCTCGTTTCACTTCCCGTCACCGCCATGATGTCAACCAGGATACGCAAAGTGGCCGTGAGATTGACGCCGCTGCCGAGCAGGACACCAAGATTGCGGCAGAACAGGCTGGCGCGATAGAATTGAAAGATGTTGCCGATGAGGGGCAACTGCGACAGCGCGTTCAGTATTGCGGCCCGCACGCCTGCCTGCCGTAGCAGCCACCAGCCGACCGCGATGGCCGTGGCCGCGATCAAGCTGGCTGCCGTCGCATTGGCGCGCAGGAAATCGGACAACTGGATGAAGGTGGCGAGCGCCGTATCGGACTTCGCGCCGAAATCCCCAAGCACGGTGGAGAATTGCGGCAACACGAACAGCAGAAAGAACAGCATCACGCCTGACGCCGCGACCAGGACGAAGGCGGGATACTGCATGGCGTCGGTGAGTTTCCGCCGCATCTGTTCGGAACGCGCGCGCTCCGCGCCTAGCATCTCAAGCACGGAATCGAGCGTGCCCGAGACTTCGCCGACGCGCACCAAGGCGCCATACATCGGTGAAAACAAAGCGGGATGATCCGCCACTGCATCGGCAAAACTTTCGCCGGCGAGCAGCGCCGCCCGAATCTTCGCCACTATGGGGCGCATCCGCCCGACATCGGCATCGCCGGACAGCAATTCCAACGCATCGTCGAGGCGAGCGCCCGCCTTGAGCAGCAGCGCAAGGTCGCGCGTGAACGTGGTGATCTCGGCGGCGCTCGGCCGGCCAAACAGGCCGAGACCTGCCGCATTGGGGGAAGCCCGTTTGTCCTCTATGGTTTCGATCGGCAGGAGCCGCAGATATTCGATCCGGCGCGCGACCTCGGCCACCGTCGGCGCGCTGATCGTGCCGTTCACGATCTCGCCGTTCTGGGTCAGCGCGCGGTAACGGAAATTCGGCACGTGGTCACCGGATGGTCGTGACGCGGAGAATTTCGGCGGGCGACGTCAGCCCGGCGCGGCATTTGGCGATCCCGTCGTCGAGCATTGTCGTCATGCCGGCACGGATCGCCGCCTGATCGATCTTCAATCCGTCGGTCCTCTCCCCGATCAGCTCGCGCAGCTCGTTGGAAATTTCGAGCAGTTCGAACACGCCAAGCCGGCCGCGATAGCCGATGCCGCCGCAACGTTCGCACCCGCAAGGTTCCTGGATCGTTTCGCCGGCGCGGAACCCGAATGCAGCAAGCCGCGGATCCTCGGCAAGATCAGCGGGCTCGAGCGTCCGTCCTGATTTGCAGCGTTCACAGAGCTGCCGGACAAGACGCTGCGCGATGACGCCGCGCAGGACCGATCGAAGCAGATAGCCCTCGACGCCGAGGTCGAGCAGGCGCGGCACCGCCGCGGCTGCCGTCTCGGTATGCAGCGTCGTCAGCACGAGATGGCCGGTGAGCGCCGCATGGACCGCGACATGCGCGGTCTCGGAATCTCTGATTTCGCCGACCATGATCACGTCCGGGTCCTGGCGCACGAACGAGCGCAACGCGGTGGCGAAGGTCAGGCCGATCGCGGGCTTAACCTGGGATTGATTGACGCCGGGAATTTCGTACTCGACCGGATCCTCAATCGTCAGGATCTTGCGCGTCGGCTCATTGAGGATTGAGAGGATCGTTGCAAGCGTCGTCGTCTTGCCGCTGCCGGTCGGACCGGTGATGACGATCATGCCGTGCGGCAATTCGAGCAGCCGCCGCAGCTTGCTTTCGTCGGGCGCCGAGAATCCCAGTTTTTCCACCACCAGCAACCCGCGATCCTTCGGCAGGATGCGAATGACGGCCGACTCGCCGTGTTGCATCGGCATGATCGCGACGCGGATATCGATGTCGGAACGTCCTGCCCGCAGCCGCGCCGCACCATCCTGCGGCAGCCTGCGCTCGGCGATGTTGAGATTGGCGATGATCTTGATGCGGGAGATGACGGCTTGCGGCAGCACGCCGGATAGCGCCGGCACCGGACGAAGCAGGCCATCGATACGCAAGCGAACCACGAGGCCGGAGAGGAACGGCTCGATATGGATGTCACTGGCGCGGAGCTCTACGGCCTTTTCAATGAGGTCATTGACCGCGCGGACCACCGGTGCGCCGCTCGCAAGATCGCGCAGGCTCTCGATATCATCTTCGCGCGGCAGCGCCGCCGCCGGTTCGGCGGCGTCCGTGTCACCGATATTCAACCGTTGATCCAGGACGACGGCGACGTCCTCCGAGGTTGCGATCTTGATCGCGATCGCGGTGCCGAGCACGATCTGCGCTGCGCGCTGTGTCGCCTGATCGGTCGGATCGACGACCGCAAGCACCATCGCGCCATCGGAGGTGGCGCACGGATAAACCATGGTCTCGCGCAGGAAGCGCTGCGAGAACGATGTCACGAGCGGCGCGGCCGACATCATCTCCTGCAGGCTCACGCGGCCCAGCTCAAAAAAACGGGCGGCCTCGTCGGCAAATTCGACCGGTGAGAGAGTGGTGATCTCCCAAAGCTTGTGGTGGCGGCGGTCGGCGCCGCTCTGTCCCGCGTGTCCCGCATCCCCATCAACCGGCGTCAAATGCTTGTTCTGACGGAGATGGTCGACGAACTGCGAGGACCGATCGCTGGCCATTTCGTCTTTTTCCGTCATTTGGTTTGGAGCAGCGCAGACGTCAGGCGTGTCGTTATCGATCCGAAGTGTGACAGGCATACGAATGCTGCGCCTGCTCACCACTCAAGAAACATCGGGCCTGACCTTCCTGATCCGAATGACTGCCTCATTTTCATGCTTCGGCCTCCATCGCAGAATGGTAGCCGCGGCAACAATCACGTAACCAATTTATTTCTGTCATGTTCGGTCGCTAATAGTTTGAACGGACAGGGGCGGATTGTCGAACATCCTCCAGTCGGAAAACGGCAAGAAGTTATGGTGCGCGTAGGCAAGCTGGGCCGCTACCAACGGATTCGTGGCGGCATCGGCGCCGCCTTTGTTTTGTTGTCGCTGGGGCTGTTGGCATCCTGCAACTCGGCAACGGTTGGCGGAGGCGTGGATACGGCTCAAGTCGACATCGACGACAAGGTGCGCTCGCTCGATTTGTTGCCGCGGCAATCACAACCTGTGAACGCCCTGGGCGCCGCTGGCGGTCAGAGCGGCGGCGTACGCGCGGCGATGTATGAGGGAACTGAAGTCACAGCCGTTTCCGACGAGCGGCTGCAACCGACAGCGAATGGCAGCGGCTTCGATCTGAACTTCGAGAACACGCCGATTGCGACTGTCGCCAAGGTCGTGCTCGGCGACATACTTCATGTCGGCTACACCATCGATCCGCGGGTGCAGGGAACGGTGAGCCTGGTGTCGGTGCGTCCGGTGCCGAAGTCGGACATCGTGTTCGTGCTGGAGAATGCCTTGAGATTGAGCGGCGTCGTGCTGCTTCGCGATACGACCGGCTACCGGCTCACGCCGCTTGGCGACGCGGTCGGCGGCGGCCGGGTCGATACCGCGAGCGGCAACCCGGAACCCGGGTTCGGCGTCTCGGTCGTGCCTTTACAATATGTCTCGGCGCAAACGCTGTTGAAGCTGATGGACAGCTTCGCCACCAAGGCCGGTGCCACACGCGCCGATACGACACGAAACCTCATTCTGATTCAAGGAACCGGCGCTGAGCGCCGCACCGCGGTCGATACCGTGCTCAGCTTCGATGTCGACTGGATGCGCGGCCAATCCGTCGGCATCTTCCCGATCACGAGCGGCTCGCCGGCACCCATCATCGCCGAGATGGAGAAGATCGTCGATTCCGGCGAAAACGGCCTCAGCCAGAACATCATCAAGTTCCTGCCCATCGCCCGCCTCAACGCGGTGCTGGTGGTGACGAAGAAACCGGAAATGCTTCGCACGGCGGCGACCTGGATCAAGCGCCTCGATCGAAACGATACTGCGCGGACCACCGTCCACGTTTATCGCGTCAAGTTCGGTGACGCCCGCCAGATCGCGCGGGTGTTGACGGACATGTTCCTCGGCGGCTCGTCCTCGAGCCTGACCGAGAGCGCCGACAGCCAGATCGCGCCGGGGTCCGGAATCGCGGCGAGTTCGAGTGCTGCGGATCGGCTTTCGCTCAATGGCAATTTGGGGTCAAACACAAACGGCGGCTTTGCCTCTCGCGGCAACATGGGCATGAATGGCACGCCAGGCCTCGGCGGCAACGCTGGCCTCGGCGGGCAGCCGGCCAGTCCCAATCAGAACGGCGGTGGCAATGCTGCTCCGCTCGACAGTGGCCGCGGCTCCGGAAACGGCCAGCCGATGATGCAGGACGTGCGGATCACGCCCGACACCGTCAACAACACGCTGCTGATCTACGCCGACCAGGCGAACTACCGGATCATCGAAGCGACGCTGGTGCAGATCGACCAGCCGCAATTGCAGGTCGCGATCGATGCAACGATTGCCGAGGTCACGCTCAACAACACGTTATCTTATGGCGTGCAGGCCTATCTGACGAGCCGAAATGTCGGATTGAAACCGAACACGGGCTCCATCCTCAACACCCAGGCCGGCACAGCGCCGACGACGACTACCGATCCGACGACGGGCGCGGCTACCGTGGCTGGATCTGTCACCAACGCTTTCATCAACCGCGCCTTCCCCGGCTTCAACTTCCTGATCGGGTCTGAGACCCAGCCGAGCCTGATCCTTGATGCGTTGCATGCGGTCACCAGCGTCAAGGTGCTCTCGAACCCGTCGCTGGTGGTGATCAACAACCAGGTGGCGACGCTGCAGGTCGGCGATGTCGTGCCGGTGTCAACCGGAAGCGCGACGGTGCTGACGACGAACAACACGGTCGTGAACACGATCGACTATCGAAACACCGGCATCATCCTGCGGGTTTCGCCGCGCATCAGCGTGAACGGCAATGTCCGGCTCGACGTCGAACAGGAGATCAGCAACGTGCCTGCGGCCAGCGCCAACAGCCTGACGCCGACGGTGTCGGAGCGGCGGGTAAAGAGCCAGATCTCGGTGGCGAACGGTCAGACCGTGCTGCTGGCGGGCCTGATCAGCGAACAGCAGAACGGTACGCGCAATGCCATTCCGGTGCTCGACCAGATTCCGGGCGTCGGCGATGCCTTCGGACATCAGAGCAACAGCACCCAGCGCACCGAACTGATCATCTTCATCCGCCCGCAGATCATCCGCGACGGCTCCGACGCGCATGTCGTGGCGGAAGAGCTTCGATCGAAGCTGCGCGGCAGCATCGCCACGACGTCGACCAACGCCCCGATCACCACCAGCTTCCATTGAGCGGGACAACAGAATGCCGAGCGTCCGCGCTACGCGCCGATTTCTCCTTGCGTTGCTCGCCATCGCTCTTTCGGCTGCTGCATCCCCGGCCACGGCTGGCAGCCTCTCGCGCGGGACGGCTGCATTCCATCGCGGCGATTACATCCGCGCGTTCCGCGAGCTCTCACCGCTGGCCGAACGCGAGAATCCGACCGCGCTCGGCCTGCTGGGTTTCATGTATGAGCACGGCTTCGGCGCGCCGCAAGCCTACGACGCCGCCGCTGATCTCTATGGCCGCGCCGCCGTTCAGGGCAATCCATTCGCGCAGGCCATGCTCGGCCTGATGTATGACAAGGGCCACGGCGTTCCGCAGGATTTCGTCCTTGCCTATAAGTGGCTCAACCTCGCGGCGGCCCGAACCGACGGGCGCGAGCGAGATGCCTATGCAAGGTTCCGCAACGCCGTCGCCTCAAAGATGTCGACCGATGAGATCGCGATCGGCCAGCGGCTCGCGCTGAACTGGTCGCCGGCCTTTCCCGCGTCCGCTGTGCGCCCCTTAATAGTGTCTCCGTCACATTAGGTTGGCTGACCCGCCGACGCCGCCAGTTTCGTCAAAAGCTGGAGCATGCCCGCCGTGCTCGTCACAGAAGCGTCAATCCCCGCCCGTCACAACCGGTTGCGATTTGTGACAAAATTGCTACCGTCGCATGTCAGTTCGACTACGCGGAGCAGAGCCCATGAGTATGGAGTGGCGGGCGCGGCCAAATCCGGTCGTTCGGTGGTGGGGTCTGTTGACCCTGGTCAGTGTCGCCAACATCGCGCTTTGGTTCTTGCTGTACGGCGAGTTCCACAAACTTCCTTCGAGCGGGGTGGGCAACGCCGCGGGCAGTGAGTCCATGTTCCTGCTTTCCGCGGCCTATGTCTTTGGCTGCGCGTTCAGGTCGTTGCTTCCGCGCGCGGATGTCCAGCGGATCTGCCTGTTCGATACCTGGCTATCGAGCGTCTTCGTCGGTCGGTCGGTGGCAACCGTGGCCGAGATCTGCTTTGCCGTGCAGTGGGCGATCATCCTGAACCAGCTCGGCGGGACCGTCGGCGCGGAGACGACGTTGAATGCCGCGCGAGTGATCGTCCCCCTGATCATCATTGCCGAATGCTTCTCATGGTACGCGGTGGTGTCCACCAACTATCTGGGCAACGCCATCGAGAACTCGATATGGGCCATCGCCTTCTTCGTGGTCGGCGTCGGCCTCTGCCGGCTCCTGCCTGAATATCACGGTCCGGTTCGCCTGGCCCTCATCGTCGCGATCGTGGGGATTGCGGGCTATCTGGCTTTTCTCATTACGGTCGATGTGCCGATGTATTTGAGCCGATGGCAGGCGGGTCTTGCCGATGGCAGCAAGCTCCTCGGTTTTCTCGAGGGGCTCCACGACGTGAGCACGCGCTGGGTCGTGACGCACGACTTTGAGCACTGGAAGGACGAGATCGCCTGGATGTCGCTTTATTTCAGCGCGGCGGTCTGGGCCAGCCTCGCGCTCTGCGTCGTCTATTCGCTCGATGGTCATCTGCCGCAATATCGCACCGAAGCGGCGGCCGCGAATTGCCCTGCAGCGTTTTGCAGCCTGCCGCAAGGTGCACGCGAGGATCGATATTTTCGCGTGACCTACGCGCCAGGTTGATCGGTTTTCGGCGGCAACTCGCCAGATGCCGCGCAAAGCGTACTATCGATGCGTGACACCGTCAGACGCGTGAATGATGTATCGGATCTTGGCCCGACCTTCATCGACGATATCCCATTGCGGAAGGACGTCGTTTCTGAACCTGTGACCCGCAACGATGACTTGGTCTCCGTCAACAGCCTCAACCGTTGCTGCTTTTCGTATCCCGTCGTCGGTCGGCCCACATATCTGAAGAATAACTGGATCGCCAAGCGCCAGCTTTCGCATGTCCCCCTGCCCACCAATAGTCCTAGCCACTGGTTTGGTATCACCGCAATCCATGATCGAGCAAGTGAAATGGCCGCGATGATGGAGTACCCCTATACTGCTCTGCGCTGTCGTCCCGTCGAAATACGGAGATGCACAACCACAGGAGCTTTGTCGTAGGGCGAGCAAGCCGATGCAGATGCAGCGTCTCGCATCGCCGGCAAACAACAGCCCCGTAGGATGGGGTAGAGCGAAGCGAAACCCATCGGCTTCACTCACAAGCGGCACGAATGATGGGTTTCGCTGCGCTCCACCCATCCTATGATTCCGGACGACGCCGTGATTGCGAACGGGGACATCGGATTCAATCGTCAAACAGCTTCTCCGCTGTCATCGTCCGCGACGGCGGACGATCCAGTATTCCAGAGGCGGCCGTGCTTAAGCTCAGACACCGCGGGTTACTGGATCCCGCCTGCGCGGGGCATGACGGTGGAGTGTGGTGAGAGGATGTGAGTCCGCGTTCTCGCGGCGCATTGCGCCCGAGCTTTGCGTCTCGTTCACGCTCTTCATCGGGCGGAGGCGCAGGAAAGCTGGGTGCCGGTTGCACCTGCGCGCCCTGTCAACAGAGAGCACGGGGCGCAGCGCTCGGCCCCAGGCTTTTCAAGCATGGCGAAGCGATCGTGGCCGCACTGCCGCGGCTATCGATTTCACTTCAGGCGCGAAAGAAAATCGCGCATCGCTGCAGCGATCTCCTCGCAATGAGATTCGAGTGCAAAGTGACCGGTATCGAAGAAGCGGACCTCCGCGCCCGGAATGTCTCGCTTGAACGCCTCCGCACCCGGCGGCAGAAAGAAAGGATCATTCCTGCCCCAAACCGCCAGGAACGGCGGTTGTGCTTGCGGAAGTACTGCTGGAAGGTCGGGTAAAGCGCGATGTTGCTCTTGTAGTCGCCAAACAGGTCTAGTTGGACCTCGTCAGCGCCGGGCCGTGCGAGATAGAAGTTGTCTAGCGAATAGCCGTCCGGGGACACGGAGGTCGTATCGGACACGCCGTGCGTATATTGCCAAATCGTCGTTTCAGGCGCGAGCAAGGATCGGAACGCGTCGCGATTGGCCTGTGAGGGATCCTGCCAGTAGGCGCGGATCGGATTCCAACCCTCGCTCAGCCCTTCCTCATACGCGTTGCCGTTTTGCGAGATGATCGCAGTGATGCGCTCCGGATGGCGGACGGCCAATCGAAAGCCGGTCGGGGCACCGTAATCGAACACATAGACAGATCGTGGTGCGTGATCGGCCCGCCAGGCGGGACCGTGGCCATCGAGGGGTTTCGGGCCTCGTCTGGCGCCGGCAGCGACGTTGGCAATCACCTGAGTCGCTGCTTCTCCCATTGGCACGATCGTTGGCCGACCTCGTCTGCACCGAAGATTATCACCTACGTGAAAGCCTGCGAGGGGCCGGATTGCACGCTCCTGTTCATTGATCGAACCCGAAGCCGCGCGCGCAGATGGTGCAGCATGGCGGTGTGCGGCAATCGGGCAAAGCAGGCCGCGCACCGGAAGCGCGCCCGGCAGGCACGAAAACGTTCAAGGTAGATACAGCGAATGCGAGGGTCCGCACCATCGCGGGCCCGCGGCTCACTCGTCGCGCAAGTGGTCAACGGCCGTCCGGGCCGCCTGACATCATGCCCGACGGGATCTGGCGCGGTCCAAAGATCGCCTTCGCCACGTCGCCTACGGCTTCGACGTTCTCCTCGACGTCCTGGAAGCAAACGATCCTGCAGGGGCAGGCCTCTAGGCCCTCATAGCGCCACGGAAAAGCGCCGATGACGGCGCGCTTGTTCAGCATCAACTCGATGTCGCCGCCGACATTTTCCGCGTGAATGAGCCCTTCCTGGAAGGCCTGCGAGTGAAATGGGAAGTAGTCTTCCACGACTTTCCGGCCGGAGCGCTTGTGGGTGTACGCGTTCTTTCCGAAGAACTCGTCGCAGCTCATTCCGACCTTCGCCTCGAATTGTTTGGCGAGATCCGGCCGCATGCGTCGGATCGTGGTGTTCATCGCATGATCGCCGGACCCGCAGTCGATTCCGAACCACTTGATCTTTTTCTTCAGCATCCAATCGAGAAGCTCCTGCTTCCCACCGGGATGCATGCAGAAATACTTCACCAGGTCCTGCTGCGGCTTGCCTTCCCAATAGCGGTGCCAGCCCGTGTGAATGATGAGGATGTCTCCATCCTTTACTTCAACCGGCGCACTTTCGATCATTTCGGGCGTGATGACGGCCCAATCCTCCATGTGCTCGGACACGTCGACGACTGCGCCCGGCCCGACCAGAAAATCCAGGGGATAGGACGCCATATCGCCCATGCCGTCGGTGCCGTGCATCGCGCCGTCGATGTGAGTGCCGACATGGAGCGCGGAATCGATCCGCTGCGCGACGATGTGGATCGTCTGCAGATTCTGCGCGTAATACATCTTGTTGCCGGCATATCCGACCCAGCCGGGCGTGTGCACATTCATCAGATGAGACAGGTCGACGATCTTCATCGCGCGAATTCCTTTGCTTACGTTGATCGGCTTACGCAGCCTTCTTGAAGAGCGAGCCCAACCACCCCTTCAAGGCCGCGAAAAACAGAGCGCTTGTGTTGAGCGGCTTGACCGCGCCAGAACCAGGCGAGAATTGCGCGACCGACGCGTTCGCCTGAGAATCGTCGGCTTCAGCCACCGCGGCGCTCCTGGCGCCGAGTTCGGTTTCGGCATTTCTCACAAATTCACCAACGAGCTGATTGGCGATCTCCGTGATGAGCCCGGTTCTTCCAAACTGAGCGATGCTTCCGGAGAGCTGGACGTCAGCAAGAACATCGACGCGGGTGGCGTTGCCTTCGGGAAGGAGCGCGCACAGCATCGACATTTTCCCGCGGCTGGCGCCTTTTTTGTCGACACCCTTGCCCTCGAACTCGACCTTCTTTGCGTCTTCGTCGTATTTGACCTTTGCTTCGCCCTCGAAGCTCGCCTGGAATGGCCCTACCTTGGCGGAGACCTTTCCGCTGATGGCGCCATCGTCCTTTGTGCCGAGATATTCCGCTCCAGGCAGGCACGCAGCAACGCTCGGAACGTCATGGAAGAAGGCCCACACGGTGGGGAGAGGTTGCGAGACGACGAAGTTCTGCTTGATTTCCATGACTTGCTTCCGAAGTTGTCGGGGCAACCTCTCTTTCAATGATATTCAAACCTATCGAACTGAATTCAAGAGAGCAATCCCATTTGCTGAAAACCTCAAAGGCGCTCGGCCATCATGCTTTGAGGAGGACGCGCTTTCGCCATCGCACGTCAGCCCGCCCAATTCGTAATCAGCTCCGCGATAAAATTTCAGCATTGCGACGATGTCTTATTAAAATATATGATGTATATCAATTAGATATAATATATTGCATGCAGCATACATATTGTTGTTGCCGCCCCTCTTCGATTGAACCAGACTTGGCGCCGTCAGGGGACGAATGAACGTCAATGGCGACGCTTCTCTAGAAGTCTGCCGGCAGTTGGAGGGAGCAATGAGCGATCAGGTGTCCGCGATCGGAGCGACAGGCGCCGTCAGGCCGAGCGGCGTGCGCTGGAATATCTTCCTGCTGATGCTGTTCCTGATCTCGATCAACTACATCGATCGCGCTTCGCTTTCGGTCGCAATGCCGCTGATCTCCAAGGAGTTCGACATTGATCCAGCGATGCAGGGCCTGATCCTGAGTTCGTTCTTCTGGACCTACGCCGCCATGCAGATTCCCGGCGGCCTGCTCGCCGACCATTACAAGCCGCGGATCGTGATCGCCTTGGCGACGATCTTCTGGGGTTTCTTCCAGGCGATCGCCGCGGTTGCCACCAGCTGGTGGGTATTGCTGCTGACCCGGCTTGGACTGGGCGCATCGGAAGCGCCGATCTATCCGGCCGGCGGCAAGCTCAACGCGATCTGGATGACGCAGAACGAGCGCGGTCGTGGCGCGACGCTGCTCGACGGCGGCGCGCCGCTCGGCGCCGCGCTCGGCTCGATCGTGATCGCATGGCTGATCGCAGCCTTCGATTCCTGGCGCACCGCCTTTGTCATCGCCGGTGTCGGCACGATGCTGTGCGGCCTGTGGGCCTGGTACTACATCCGCAACGAACCGCGAGAGCACCCGTCGGTCAACGAGGCCGAAGCGCGCTACCTCGAACAGGCGCATGCGCTGGAAGACGCCGCCACGCCGCCCTCCTCCGGAGGGAGCTGGATCGCCTATTTCCGCTTCCGTTCGGTCTGGTGCATGTGCCTGGGCTGGATGTTCTTCAACACCACGTTCTATGGCCTGCTGACGTGGATGCCGACCTATCTGTTCAAGGTGCACAATTTCGATATCAAGGCGCTCGGCGGCGCATCCTTCATCATCTTCTTCGCGGGCTTCGTCGGCGAACTGGTCGGCGGCTGGATCGGCGATGCCTGGCGCAGCCGCGGCGGCGCACCGAACCTGGTGTTCCGCACCCTGTTCGGCATTGCCGCCATCATGGCGACGGTGTCGATTTTCCTGGTGGCCTATGTGGGCAACCCGGTGGCGGTCGTGGTGCTGTTGTCCTCCACGCTGTTCTTCCTGCGCTGGTGCGGGATGTATTGGGCGATCCCTTCCGCGCTGGCGGGCCGCGACAAATCGGGCTTCCTCGGCGGCTGCATGAATCTCGGCGGCAACATCGCGGGCATCATGACCCCACTGATCGTCGGCCTGATCGTCCAGGCCACCGGCTCCTACTTCCTGGCCCTGATGTTCTTCGCCGCCGCCGGCGTTGCGCTGTTGATCTGCTCGACCCTGATCGATTACAGCCGCAAATTGCCGGTCTAGAGCATGATCCGGAGAAGTGGAAACCGGTTTTCCGAAAAGATCACGCTTAAACAAGGAGACGTGATGCTTGAGGCTGCAACATGACCGGTCCGATCCGGCTCGGCATGCTGACCCCTTCGTCCAACACTGCGCTGGAGCCGATCACCTGTGCGATGCTGGCCGGGATCGCGGATGTCACGGCGCATTTCTCGCGCTTCAAGGTGACTGAAATCGCGCTATCCGAATCCGCGCTCCGCCAGTTCGACGACAGCGAGATCCTGCGCGCCGCCGAACTGCTCGCGCATGCGAAAGTGGACGTCATTGCCTGGAACGGAACATCGGCGAGCTGGCTCGGCTTCGAACGCGACCAACACCTACGCGAGCGGATCACGGCCGCGACCGGCATCAAGGCCTGCACCACCGTGCTCGCCTTCCGCGACCTGCTCCGGCGCCGCCGGGCGGAGCGCATCGGGCTGGTGACGCCTTATCGGCGAGACGTGCAGGAGAAGATCATCGCCAACTGGGCATCCGAAGGCCTGCATTGCGTCGCTGAGCGCCACCTTTCGTTGCAGGACAATTTTTCCTTCGCGGAAGTGCCGGAGACCGAGGTGGCGAGGTTGATCGAAGAGGTCGCACGCGAGGGCTGCGACGCCGTCGCGGTGGTATGCACCAATATGCGGGGCGCCGGCGCCGCCGCGCCGCTCGAGGCAAAGCTTGGCGTGCCGGTGTTCGATTCGATCGCGGTGACCCTGTGGGCGTGCCTCGCTGCAACCGGTATTGATCCGTCGCGCATCCGTGGCTGGGGCAGCCTGTTTCAGATCCCGATCCAGCCTGATTGACGCCTTCCACGGGACAATCGAAGGTGCGGAGATTCATGAACGGAACGAAAATTGACCGTGACTGAGACCAAAGGGACCAAGACCAGGAAAGCGCCAAAATCGCGCCGCGGCGTCACCGCGCTGCAACGGCGGCGGCTGCGCGTGCCGCGAACCGGCCTGCATGAGCAGGCCGCGACGCGGCTTCGCACACTGATCGTGCGCGGCGATCTCAAGCCCGGCGAGCAATTGCTCGAGGCCGATCTGTCCGAGGCGCTCGGCATCTCGCGCACGCCGCTGCGCGAGGCGCTGAAGCAATTGGCGGCCGAGGGCCTGGTCGAACTGCGCCTCAACCGCAGCGCCGTCGTCGCGCCGTTCCGTCGCGATGAGTTGACCGAGCTGTTCGAGGCGGTGAGCGGGATCGAGCGCTGCGCCGCCGAGCTTGCCGCAACGCGAATGGTGGCGCGCGAGGTGGAACGGCTGGAGGCGCTGCAGGAGCGCATCGAATGGCACCACGACCGCGGCGAGCTGCGCGAATATTTCGAGATCAACCAGCAGATTCACAGCGCCATCGTCGGATTCGCCCGCAACACGGTGTTGAAGGCCACACATGATATCCTGCTGGCGCGGGTCGAACGCGCACGCTTCTTTGCCCTGTCGGTCCATGGGCGATGGGATGAATCGGTGCGCGATCATCAGGACATCCTGGCCGCGCTCAAGGCCGGCGATGCCGACCGCGCCGGGCAACTGCTCGGCCACCATGTCCGCCGCACCGGCGAGATCATGGCGGCCACGCTGGACTCCGATGCGGATGATGCAGGCACGGCGAAGGCTCGGCCCAACATGCGCGGCATCACGAGAAAGGCCGAGCCGTGAAGATCCTGCTGCTCAATCCCAACACCACGTCAGCGGTCACTGACTTGCTCCACGCGGCCGGCGCGCAAGTAGCTTCGCCCGGCACCGAGTTGGTGGCGATGACGGCCAGACGCGGCGTGCCCTACATCGCGACCCGTGCCGAGGCCCAGATCGGCGGCGCCATCGCGCTGGAAATGCTCGCCGAGGCCGGCACCGCTATCGACGCTGCGATCATTGCCGCGTTCGGCGACCCCGGCCTGTTCGGCGCGCGCGAACTGTTCGACATTCCGGTGGTTGGCCTTGCCGAAGCCGCGATGCTGACCGCCTGCATGGTGGGCCAGCGCTTTTCCATCGTGACGTTCGCCCGCGCGCTCGCGCCCTGGTACCAGGAATGCGTTGCCATGCATGGTCTCTCCGCGCGTTGCGCCGGGATACGGACGCCCGAAGACGGCTTCCGATCGATTGCGGACGTCCAGGCCGAGAAAGAGGACGTGCTGGTGACGCTCGCCAACCGCACGGTCGAACAGGATGGCGCTGACGTCGTCATTCTTTCCGGCGCGCCGCTGGCCGGCCTTGCCGCCAAGGTCAGCCATCGCATTCCGGTGCCGGTGATCGATCCGGTCGCGGCAGCGGTGCGGCAGGCCGAGACGCTCGTCGTCCTGAAGCCGCGCAAGCCCGTCGCCGGAACATTCCGCCGGCCCGATCCCAAGACGACCATCGGGCTGGCCGAGCCGCTGGCCGCGATCATCGAGCATCGGCCCCGACATGATGAAGGAGAGTCCAACTGATGTCGTTCGACACCATCATCCGCGGCGGCACCGTTGCGACCGCCGCCGACACTTTTGCATGCGACGTCGGAATCCAGGGCGGCAAGATCGCGGCCCTGGGGCACGATCTCGGTGCAGCGGAGACGATCATCGACGCCACCGATCGCCTGGTGCTGCCCGGCGGCATCGACAGCCACGTTCATTTCGCCCAGCCATCCGGCGACGGCATCGTCATGGCCGACGGCTTTGCCAGCGGCACGCGCTCGGCGGCATTCGGCGGCAACACCACCGTGCTGCCATTCTGCCTGCAGGAGAAAGGCCAGACGCTGCGCGAGGCACTGCGGCGTTACCACGCGCTGGCGGACGGCGAATGTCATGTCGATGTCGCCTTTCATCTCATCGTCACCGACCCGACCGAGCAGGTGCTCGGCCAGGAACTGCCGGCGCTGGTCGAGGACGGCTACACCTCGCTCAAGGTGTTCATGACCTATGAGGGATTGGCGCTATCGGACCGCGAGCTGCTTGAAACCATGTCGGTTGCGCGCGAGACGGGCGCTACGCTGATGGTGCATGCGGAAAATTTCGACGCCATCCGCTTTCTCACCGATCGCCTCGAGCGCGCCGGCAAGACCGCGCCACATTTCCATGCGATCTCGCGGCCAATTCCGGTCGAGCGCGAGGCCACGCATCGCGCCATCTCGCTGGCCGAACTCGTCGACGTGCCGATCATGATCGTGCACGTGTCGAACCGCGACGCCATGGAGGAAATCCGGCGCGCCCAGCAGCGCGGGCTGAAGGTGATGGGCGAGACCTGCCCGCAATATCTGGTTCTGACCGAGAAGGATCTGGAACAGCTCAACATGGAGGGCGCCAAGTACGTGTGCTCGCCGCCGCCACGCGACATCGCCAGCCAGCAGGCGTGCTGGGAAGGTCTGCAGCAGAAGGTGTTTTCCGTGTTCTCGTCCGATCATTGCCCGTTCCGCTATGACGATCCGCAAGGAAAGCTTGTGCCTAAGGGCCGCACCAGTTTCCGCTGGGTGCCGAACGGCATTCCCGGCGTCGCGACACGACTGCCGATCCTGTTCTCGGAAGGCGTGGTGAAGGGGCGCATCGGCCTCAACGATTTCGTCGCGTTCAGCGCGACCAACCACGCAAAGATCTACGGCCTCTATCCGCGCAAGGGCACGATCGCGGTGGGATCGGACGCCGACATCGCGCTGTGGGATCCGAAGCGCAAGGTCACGATCCGCCACGACCTGATCCATGATGGCGCTGATTACACGCCCTATGAGGGGCTCGAGGTCACGGGCTGGCCGGTGCTGACCATGGTGCGCGGACGCGTGGTGGTCGACGATGGCGCCCTGGTCGGAGACAAGGGCCATGGCACCTACCTGCCGCGGAGCAAGCCCGCGGCGACAGCCACCTTTCCACATCCCTAAGATCTGGCGGCGGGAGATCAACATGCCCTATGCAACGACGAACGACGGAGTGCGCCTTTATTTCGAGGAAACGGGAGCCGGCCGGCCCGTCATCTTCGTTCATGAATTCGCGGGAGATCTGCGCAGCTACGAGCTGCAAATGCGGCATTTCGGCAAGCGCTACCGCAGCATTGCCTTCAACGCGCGCGGATTCCCGCCGTCCGACGTGCCGGAGCAGGTCTCGTCCTATTCGCAGGCCCGCGCCGCCGACGACATCCTCGCGGTGCTCGATCATATCGGCGAGCGGCAGGCGCATATCATCGGCCTGTCGATGGGCGGTTTCGCGACGTTGCATTTCGGCCTGCGTCATCCAGAGCGGGCGTTGTCACTTTGCATCGGCGGCTGCGGCTATGGCGCCGAGCCCGACAAGCGCGAGACGTTCCGTGCCGAAGCCGACGTGATCGCTGGCATGATCCGCGCCGAAGGCATGGCAGCGTTCGCCGAGCGCTACGCCTACGGTCCGACGCGCGTGCAATATCAAAACAAGGATCCGCGCGGCCACGCCGAGTTCAAGGCGATGCTGGCAGAACATTCAGCGGCCGGATCGGCCAACACGCAGCAGGGCGTACAGAAGGAGCGGCCTTCGCTTTATTCGCTGGTCGAGGAGATGAAGCGCATCACGGTGCCGACATTGATCATCACCGGCGACGAGGATTGGCCGTGCCTGCTGCCGGGCATTCTCATGAAGCAGAGCATTCCCTCGGCCGCGCTCGCGGTGATGCCGAATTCGGGACACGCGATCAATATCGAGGAGCCGGAGGAGTACAACCGCATCGTCGGCGATTTCCTGGCCCAGGTCGATTGCGGCCGCTGGCCGTCCCGCGATCCGCGGGCGGTCAGCACCTCCATCACCGGAATGAAGGATTAACGGTTCCGTCCACGAGCCTGCCCGACGGCGATCAGTAGAGATTGTTTTTGTATTCGTGCTCGAGAGTCTTCTTCAGAAGACCCGCCGCGCCGGGAACGGACAATGCAGCGCTGGTCAGCCGGGCTCCGAGTCCGTTGGTCTTGTTGAGCTTGATATGCTCCATGAAGACCTTCGCCGGGTCGATGTCGGGGCGGCCAGCCGCTGGCCAGAGCCTCGCTTGAGCAAGGGCGCGGCTTTCGGACATCGTGATGCTGAGATCGTCGATCCCTATGGCAAGCGCCGGCGTCTTGTCCTGCACGCTGAATTGCGCGCGGATAGCTGCGTCGTCGGTCATGTGGGCTGTCCCCGATAATCTCACGACGCGAGTCGATCCAGGGATGAGCAGCGCGGCGGCGACGCGGGGCTGAGTGATGATGTTGCGAAAGCTGTCGACGCGACGGTTTCCCGGGCGATCGGCAAACCAGAGCCGCGAACCCTCGAAATGCACCATCATGCCGACGGGATCGCCCTTCGGGCTGAGATCGGCGCGGCCTTGAGCGTCCGTGGTGGCCAGCGCCAGGAAACGGCAATCGGCGATGAAGGCCGAAAGATCCGACGGGGGCGAGGCGAGCGGCGGGGCTGTCCAGAAATCCGAGCGGATCAGCGCCTTGCCGCAATGACCGTAGCATTCCTCCACCGCAATGCAGATCTCGTCGTGCCGCACCTCGGTTACCCTGCCGTTGACCCGCAGCGTCTCTGTGATGCCTGGAAGCGGAAACAGCGAAGCGAACCCAACATCCGGCCGGGCAAGTGCGGCATCATCGAGCAGCGCGGTGGGTAGCCGCAGCTCGCGGACGCCGGCCGATGCGAAGCCGAACTTTCCGCCCGCCATTGTGACCGCGATGCCCGAGGCGTCACCGAAGGCGGTGACGATAAACGGCGAAAGCCCAATCCAGCGCAACGCGCCTTCATCGAGATGATCGATCACCTTGAGCATCATTGGCAGCGGCGTCTTGCCGATGATTGCTTCAAGCTCCGCGACAGTGTCGATCTGTTTGCTCATCGAAAATCCACCAAAGTTCGGCGCTGGGCCGATGACGGTTGGCACGGATAGGCCCTCGCGCGATTGGCGACATCAGGTAATTCTGACATTATATTCTGAATTTCCGCCAATACGCCCCCGCGGAAATTGGATTCGATTGAAATGCCAATCCTGAACGATTCTGACCGTCCCGGCTGACTTCGTCGACCCGGATGAGGTGGCGCGCGCGGTGGTCACCTACGGCATCACGACGGTCACGACCGGTATCGAGCTCGACTTTCACAGTCACCGGAAAGCGCATGCTCGTACAGCAGACCGGCATGACCTTTGGCCGCTGGCGGCAGCAGCTCAGCATCATGCTCGCGCTGCAATGGCTGGCGGGCGGCGCGACGATTCAGCAAGTGGCCATTGATCTCGGCTATGAGAGCGCGGGCAGTTTCGTCACGATGTTCAGGAAAGCGCTCGGCACAACTCCGGGCCGCTATATGGCCGAACGCCAGGGAACGCGCCGGTCTCCTCGGACCTGAAAGCACTGCAGCGATACCACTCCGGCGCTCCCCTGCGCTACTCCGGCGACGCATTGAGGCGTGGCTCGCCTGAAGATTTTGCCAAGAGCCGCAGTCGCCGGCAGGCGAGTCCGAATTCTTCAATTCAGCGGCGGGCAAGCAGCACATCATGAGATCGGCGGTCGCACCCGACCCGTTGTCGATCGCGGCCTTTACCGAATGATGCAATTTGAAGCCGAGGTCCTTGATATGTGCTCTTCGAGAAATCAAGCCGACGCGCTGCACAGCGCGTCGCTTCGAACCGAGCGTGAAGCGCCAACCGACACCGCCAGTTCGCTCCGTTCGGACCAGATGATCAGCTCCAGCCTGCGGTGGAAGTCACCTCACCGCAACGGATTGACCGGTCAAACACGACGCACTGCCTTATGGGTTCAGCGCATGGCAAGCGCGGCTCTGGCCTTCTTCGCTTCTGCCCTTGCCCCGGCGCTCGTCATGACGGCAATCTGGCGCGACACGAGGCTTGCACCGATGGTGTTCGCATTCACATTGATTATTGCACTCAGTCATGCGGTCCTGATCGGCTTGTCAATTTTCCTGGTTTGCCTGTGGCGACGCAGGATGGACATCGGATCGTGCGTCTTCCTGGGTAGCTTGATAGGAGTCGTACCGGCCGGCATTCTGACCTTTCCGGCGCAGCATGTCGAATTCCACGCCAGCGCATGGCACAGCAGCATGCCTATCGTTGTAAACGAGCTGCTTCGCTCCGCGATATCAGGAAGTTACATCGAGCCTTTGGCATATTGCGGATTGCTCGGAGCGCTTGGAGGATTCGTATTCTGGACCGTTTTGATATCCTCGGGCGCGTTTGGTCGATATAGCCGAAGCCATCACGTTGGCACCTGGTCCCGTTGATGGTCGATCGCTGCAGGCGCGGAGACAGCCGATCGAATCATATCGGCGGCTTTCTCCGCCATCATGATTACACACGCGTTGATATGTCCTGATATGATGGTCGGCATCGCCGAAGCGTCCACGACCCGAAGCGATGTCACGCCAAGGACAGACAGCTCGCTGTCGACGACCCGTCCGATCCCGCACGTTCCACAGGGATGGTTTGCCGTCACCGCCGTGCTTCGGATCCACTGTTCGATATCGCGATCCGATCGAATGCGGGCCGGCCCGATCGCCTTTCCTGCCATAGCCGCAACTTCGGGCCGCGCGGCCAGTTCGAGAGCGATGCCTGCGCCGCGCAGCAATGTCGCGAGATCGTCCGGGTGCTGCAGGAAGCGGTTGCAGATCCTTGGACCATCCAACGGATTGGCCGATCTCAGCAGAACCTCGCCTCGGCTCTTGGGATGAAGCAATGTCGGGCGGATCGCGAAGCTGTCCTCGAACGCCGGACGCAAGCCTGGAAACCAGAGATGGGTCTGAGCCGAGATCGCCCGAAACATGAATTCGATATCAGGCACATCGAGCGACGGAAGGGTCTTGATGAATGCAAAGAGAGCATTCGGAAGCACCGTGCCGGGCCCGGTCCCGAAGAGGTACGCCTGAACCATAGCCAGCACGGCGCGATCGAGACGCATCATCCGGTGAAAGGAGCCCGGCGCAGGACGGCTCCAGTTGAACCACGCGGCAAGGTGATCCTGCAGGCCCTGCCCCACCGGCAAGTCGACGAGCGTCTTGATTCCGAAACCGGCAAGATGCCTGATCGGGCCGATACCTGACAGCATAAGAACCTGTGGGGTGTGATATGCACCAGCGCACAGGATGATCTCTTGGTCAGCGTTGGCGTACGCAGTCTGCCCGCCCTTGACGTACCGCACACCTACCGCACGTGTACCCCGGAGAACGATCTCGCTTACATGGGCCCCGGTCAGAAGTGTCAGATTCGATCGCTTCAACGCAGGCCGGAGATAGGCCGCAGCCACCGAGTCGCGGCGGCCCTTCCATATTGTGCTTTGGACTCTTCCGAATCCTTCCTGCGTTTCGCCATTGAAGTCGTCCGTGATCGGGAAGCCAAGTTCACGCGCGGCGGCAAGCCACGCCTGGAACAGGGGATCGCGAGAACGCGCAAATTGAACGTGGATTGGTCCCGATCCGCCACGCCAGGCGTTGTCTCCATGCTGCCAGGTTTCGCAGCGTTTGAAATAGGGAAGGACAGCGTTGTAGGACCATCCCTCTGCACCCTCGCGAGCCCAGCGATCGTAGTCGCCGCGGTTGCCACGGGTAAACGCCATCACGTTGATGGAGTGGGATCCGCCCAACACCTTCCCACGCATCGCGGGAATGGCCCGGCCGTCCAGCGCCGGATCGGGCTCCGCGACCAGACCCCAATCGTAGATGCGATGCTGATGAAGCTTGCCCAATCCGATCGGAATGTGAACCAATGGATTTCGATCGTGCCCGCCTGCCTCGAGCAGCAGCACGGTCGCGTTCGTCTCTTCCGACAGCCGATTGGCCAGGACGCAACCTGCGGAGCCAGCCCCGACGATGATGTAATCGTACGATCGCGTCATCGGATGCGCCGCACCTCACCACATGAAATAGTCGTACGAGATGGGACCCGCATTCGTCTCGTCCGTAATGCAGCACCGTTCGGCCGAGGGTGGCAGCAGCGCGCGCTCGGGCGGCGCGCCGAGCACTGCATGGAAGTCGCTTATCATGTGCGCTTGATCCGCAAATCCGCACCCATAAGCAATATCGGCCCATCCCAATCCATTCCGTCGCGCGGCCAAGACCTTCTCCAGGCGCGCGCAGCGTGCGAACTGCTTCGGGCTCGTTCCGAATATGGTGTGAAACTTGCGCAGAAGGTGTCTCTCGCTCACGTCCAGATTCGCGGCGAGCCGCCGGACCCGCAGCGAAGGATTGCGACGGAGACGCGCGGCGGCCTGGCATATCACGGGATCCGGTTCGCGTGGGCGGGCATGAGCGCAAAGAAATTGCGCTACCGCCGCGGCCCGGTCGGCGCTGCTCGGCGCCTCCGAGACTCTTTCCTCAAGCAGGCTGATTTCATGAGCGTCGAAGACGTCATCAAGTTCGATCTTGCAGTCCGCAAAATGGTCCAGGCGTTCGGCTAGAAAGTGGGCCGCGGCTTCCGGCCTGAATCGCACGATTATTGCACCGAGCGGGCCCGACGCCCGTATCGTCGAGATGCCACTATCCACCTTGGTGATGATGTTTCTGTAATTTCGATGTCGACGATCCGTATCGCCGAACTTCCGTGAGGACTTCATGGAGTCGCGGTACTGAACGATGAAGCATGGCCGTGTGCCCGGCAACACTTTGATAGCAACGGCGCGGGCCACCTCGGCATCCGGGAAGTCCCAATCGACGATTTCCTCCACGAAATCCGCAAGAGCTGGAAAGCATTCGTCGACATTGATTGGCCGGTATAGGCAAATGACGATGTTGGTCGCGTCAATCTTCGAAATCGGCTGTGGCATATATTCTCGTCCCTTACGGCTGCACGCGTCTCTCCTCGGTCATGTGAATATTTTGTACGGCTCGACGCTTGGTGACGCCATTAAAATGGATGTTAGAGACGCGGTCCGTTGCCACGGTGGTTGGCATTCAGCGGCACGACATCAGCAGTCAGGAACGTTTCAATGCGGACCTCGCACTGAAATGATCGAACGTCAGGACTCGTGACCGCGGACGAGCCGACGTTTGAAAGCCGAGAGAATGTTTCAGCCGTAACCGTCCGCACAGGGGAAGCGCTTGGCTATCGATGGGATCGTTATCGATCAGATTGTTCAAAACTATGTCGTCGAGCTGCGTCTCGGTCGATCCACAACGACGTTCAATCTACGTCGACCAGCGCTGGGTCATCGTACCGGGCTGGGATTGCCGGACACCAGCACAACAACGCCACCTGGGCGAACGAAGCTGAAGAGCCGCGAGGAGGTTGCGACGCCCTTGCGCCGACGCAAGCTCGTAAGCCGAGCAACAACTGCATCGAATGGCTCATGGGAAACGAAGCTGCTGGGATCGGCGACGACGAACCGCGTCCAATAGCACTGACCGGCCAGCGTTGCGCGCCTCTCGGCCAGATCGATCGCTTCCGCCGACTGGTCAACGCCAACTACAAGCCCCGAGGGACCGACCAACTTCGCGATCCAGAACGACGCCTCACCAGTGCCGCAGCCGAGATCCAGAACACGCATTCCGCGGACGATGCCAGACCGCTGAAGCATATACTCGGTAAGCTCCAGCACGGATGTGACCTTCCGATCCGGCGGCATGACTTCACTCTCCCATTCATCCAGCTCGTAGGAAGTCACCTGAGCGGTTCTTGCCGCCGCCCGCATCTCGATCCTCTTCTGCAGTTCACGCATCGTCATCTCTCTTGTTCGGCTACGGTTGTTACGTTTGTACTGCTTGGTTCCTGCTGCCGCGTAACAAGGACGACGAGCGCGCGAGCCGAATCCCGGCGACTCGTGTTTGTCGTCGCAATGCGATATGCAAAAGCCGGCTCGACCCACGTGTCGCCCGCCCGATAGATGCCTACGCCCGCCTGCCAGGCCGATGCCTGGATGGCGCCCGAGAGCACGTGGGTCAGCACGTAGCCCGACGAGGGCATGCGATGCAGCTCGGCCGAGGCGCCCGGCGGATAGTCGATCAGGTAAGTGGAGAGAGAAATGTTCTCCGAGCCGGCCAGACGTTTCGAGGAAACCAGGGTAACCGTGGCGCCAGCTCCAATTGGGTGGTCAGCCGGAACCGGCGGATGCAGCTCTGGCGGGCTCGCGGCACGCAGGCTGGTGGTCGCAGCAGCGCTCGCAATCAGCGCGAACGCACCCAGGGTTACGACAAATGCTTTTCGTACGATCATCTTGCCTCCATCCTTTCCGCAGGCGGAGCCGGCCTCGGCTCATGCCGATCCATGCGATGGCCGAGATTGACGGTACGACTGCACGAGGCTGATGAATTGGATAAATCGGACTCTCGTCCGACATGCCGGATCCAGCAGGCACGTGCGGCCGGCGCCGGGGCGATTGGCTGCCATTGATTTCTCCTGGCAACCAGCCACTCATGGATGGCAGCCGATCTTCAGATGTGCGTTATGGTCTAATTGACATTGAAGTTCACCGGCACGGTGATCGTCCTGTTGGCGCCCGGCGGCGGCACCGGAACGGGCGAGGCCCGGTGCACCAGCGCCACCACTTCCTGATCGAGATCGGCGAATCCGGACGATCGCACCAGGCTTGCCCACAGCACCTTGCCGGCACCGTCAATCGCGAAGCGCACATAGGCGATCCCGCGCGCGCCGCGCTCCCTTGCGTCCGACGGAAACCGCTTGCGGCGCTCAAGATGAGCCATGAGGAGCGACTGCCAAGTCGCTGGTGATAGCGACGACAGTCCCGAGGCGGTCTGCGCGGCAGCCGTGCGGTCGGATTGGCGGGCCTCCACCTGCGCCTGCAAAGCGGGCTTCGATTCGGCAACGGCTTGCTGCTTGCGCGGATGCGGCTTCTTCTCCTTCGGCTTTTCCTTCGTTTCCTCTTTCGGCTTCGGCTGCTCTGCCGGAAGCTGGACCTCCGCTTGATCCAGTACGACGGTCTTCTCCTTGATCTCGTCGTCGGGCGGCTGCTCCGGCTGAGTGACAGGTTCGGCCGTTTGCTGTTGCGGCAACGCTTCGCTCTTTTGCTCCTTTCGCGGCATGCTTTCTTCCGCCGACTTCTGGTCCGGCGTGATCTCGTCCGGCCCTGTTTGGGCCGCTTCCGGCACGGCCGCGAGCTCGATCATGATCGCGGTTGGCGGTGAATTATCTGCGGCCACGACCGCGTCCGCGCGCAGCAGCCAGGCCACGGCTCCGGCATGGACACCGAACGTGACGAGGCCCGCGGCCAGCCACAGCAAGGCTTCGATCACTCTGGCCCGGCGCGTGATCGAGCCGTTGAAGTCGTTCACCGCAGGTGACGGGCTGCCGCCGACCATGGCGTCTTACTCCGCGGCCAGGACGGACGGCGCCGGCGCGCGGGCATCAGGCACTTTGCGGACGTCGAGATCGAGGCTGACGAGTCGTTCGACCGCGGCCGCCGCGTCGGCGAGACCCTGCCGATAGCCGGCGACCGCGCGCGCGAACGCATTATAGATGACGACCGCCGGAACGGCGGCGACCAGACCGAAAGCGGTCGTGAGCAACGCCTCGGCGATGCCGGGCGCGACCACTGCGAGATTCGTGGTCTGCGTCTGCGAGATGCCGATGAAGGCATTCATGATCCCCCACACCGTGCCGAACAGGCCGACAAAGGGCGCGGTCGCGCCGATCGTGGCAAGCAGCCCGGTGCCCCGGGTCAGCCGGCGGCCTGCCTGCGCCTCGATACGGGCAAGACGCGATGCGACGCGCTCCTTCACGCCGCCGTCGCCGGCGTGGTCGAGGACCCGCGACGACCGACGCAGTTCGTCACCGGCGGACCGCACCATGAATGCGGTGGGCCCGCCCCGATTCGCAAGCGCGCGATCGGCGTCCGCGAGGCTCTCCGATGAAGCGATGACCTGAGTTGTCCGCCGCGCCCTGGCGCGGGCGCAGACAACCTCGACAGTCTTGGCGAGGCCCACGGTCCAGGTCACAAGCGAGGCGAAGGCTAGTCCGATCATCACCGCCTTCACCACCCAGTCGGCCGACATGAACATGCCCCAGGGTGACAAATCATGCGGCAGACCGGCCCGACGTTCCGAATCCGGACGACGTGGCGAGGCGGCGGGATAATCGGTTGACACCGGCCCGACCGGAGACGGCCTGACGGTCTCTGCCGGCTCGCCTGACGGCGCGACAATGCCGGTGTCGGGTGGCGCAGCCGGATGTTGTGCCATCCCGCAGGACGGTCCCGCGGCCAACGCGACGATCAGCACAAGCGGCACGATCGTCCAACCCCGTTTTTGCGATCGTATCATGCTGCGTCCTTCCAATTCGTCGCTCACGACGCGATGCGCATCACCGGCCGGCTGGCGGCTTTGCCATCCCGGCGCGGACGAAAGCTCCGGACGAAGAGCCTGTCGAGAAGCGCGACGGCCCCGCAGATGGCCCGAAGACGTTTGTCCTCGGTCATGAATGCGAATATCGTGCAGCCGTTCGCGAACACCAGGAACAAGAGGCTGCAGACCAATTCGAAGAGCGATGCAGTCATGACTCGCCCCACCGTGTCGCTGCGGCTTCCGGACGTCTGTCCAAGCGTGTTTCACCAGGCTTCTTGATTTCGATCGTGGGCATCCCTTGCTATTCTTTCTTTAAAGCGCGGTTGGTTGATGTCCGGCATCGGCCTAGAAGCGGTAGTTCAGACCGATCCGGATCGAATGAAGATCAAGATCATTTTCCGCCTTGCGGCCGTTTGTCGTCTGAGATGAGCCGGGAATTGTAACTGTCTGGCTTCTATAAACACGGCATACGCCGGCACGGGGAGGCGGATAATACAGGACACAGATTTGCGTCTGCACCCCGTACGCCAGCGTCACGCCGGCTGTCGCATTCGGAAAGAGAAAGTCCTTATTTCCGAAATGATCGTAAGAATACTCTCCCTTGAGAGACCAGTTATTGGTCAGCGCGTATTCGAACCCTCCCCCCAACGTCCAACCGCTGCGTGTCGCTGAGGCTTCCTCGCGGAAATTGAGTTGAGTGCTGGGTACGTTTCCGCTGACGGCCTGATACTGACTCCGCACTTCGCTTTCACTCAGGAACGCCAGACCGCCCGTCGCATAAACAAGCACGCGATCGAATGCGTAGCCGATACGGCCGCGCAGCGACGCCGTCCAGTCGAACTGGTAGTCGATCTTGGCCTGCAGAAAGCTGCCTGCCCTAAGCTTGGCGTCTTCCGTTGCAAGAGCGTTTTGCGTCTTCCCGAACTTGGTCCAGGAAAAATCTCCCTCGACACCGATCACCATGCGGTTCGAGAACTGGTAATTGAACCCGCCCTGGAAGCCTCTTGTCAGATCGCGGAAGTTCAGGTCGGCCGACTCCGTCGCCGCGATAGCTCCGGGCGTTCCATCTCCGGCCGTCGTGATGCCCTTGGTGGCGCCCAGGCCGTAACCGAGATGTCCGCCGACATAGAGGCCGGTCCAGTCGCTCCCCGGAGAGCCGAGCGAAGCATTCCCCAATCTTACTTGGGGAAGGTGACGAACGAGAGGCGTCGTTTCATTGAGCGTCGTGGTGTAGCTGATCCGGGCGGTTCGGCCTGGCGATGGGACCGCGATCGAGGTCAGCGCGCCGAAATAATATTGGTCCGTCAGGTTCTCGACGCTGAAATTGAACGTCGCGTCGTCGTCGACCTTGTAGATGCCGAAGAGATCATACACCTGATATGACGGCCAGGTGAACGTATCACCACTGGTTGGAGGCCAGGCGCTGCCCGAGCGCGCCGACGAGAACTGGACTCGTCCGCCCAACGTCAGCCTCTGATCGAACAACCGGACGCCGGCCGTCACGCTGCCAGCATAGTCCGGTGGGACATAGTTCGCAGCGTAGTCGTTTTTGAGCGCGCCTGTTGGGCTCGCTAGACTGAACTGTGACGTCGGCGGCGCGCAGCTTCCCGCAGTCTCGCAATATTCAATCTTGGTATATTTGGTGAAAGCGCCTTCGAGGAAAAATGCGCCCGCGTCATAGTTGCCGGATATTTCGAAGCCGCGGAAGTTGGCGCTGTCAATATTGTACCATACGTATTTGTGCTCCGCAGGTGCTCCGCTCCCCGTCTGGTAGCGGACGATATAATCGTCATAGTGGTTGTCGAAATAGGCGAGCTTGACGCGGAGCTTGTCGCCGGACTGGAAAACGTTGTTGCGCAGGATATTCAGGCCGGCTTCGTAATTCTTGGCGATCTCGGGCTGCAAATCCGGATTGTTCCAGAGCAATCCCTGATAATGCCAATGCGTTTCACGAAGGCTCGGAGGACGGTAGCCCTCCTTGTATTGGCCGTAGAACTGAATTCCCTCAATCGGCGATATGACGACACTAGCATTGGGACTGGCACGTCCGCCGGAACGATCAGGAAACTTGGTGAGGTATCCTTCGCCATTTGAATTGTAATGGTCATAGCGCAGGCCCGCGGAGAGCGTCAGCCAGTCGATCGGCTTGAGGCTTGCGTTGCTGAACGTTCCCGTCATCACGCGCACGCCCGAGGGGCCGTAGGTTTCCCAGCCGTCCGAGCCGGACACCGAACTCGGAAACTGCTCGGCCTTGGCGTGTTCGCGGGTGAATTCAACGCCGTTGTCCCATGAGAGTTGGCCGAGCGCGGTGTCGAACACGGAGGTGTTGCCGACATCTCCGCCAACCATCACGTCCGCATAGGGGCCAGGAAGGAGACCATGGCGCTGCGACGTCAGATCGGTCAGCCAGAGATCGGCCCGCATTTTCACATACGGATTGTCCGACGGCTCATACTTGTATTTGGCCGTGTAGGTATCGACATGCGTTTCGGAGAGTGGGAATTGTCCGTAGGGCAAAATTCCTGACACCATCGCAGCCTGATAACTCAGCTCATCAAGCTCGCCATAGTTGGAATTGTAGGAGAGATAGCCGAGTTCGAGCGACTCACCATCACCCCATTTCACCTTTCCTTTTGCCAGAAACGAATCTGTATTTTCCGAGGTGTTGAACACCTCCTGCCCGGGCTTTACGAGTGAATTGGCATTCGCGGTCGTTGTAAGCGCGTTTGCAGGACGGAATGTGATCCCGTCGGGGACTTTTGTTCCGGCGAAGTAGTTACCTTGGACGTGCTTGGAATAGGCGACGATGAATTCGTAGTTCTCCTTGATCGCGGCGACGGCCACACTGCCCGAAGATGTGTCGCCGTTGAAAAAGGATGGCCGGCCCTTGGCCGCCGTATTGACGGCGTTGTTCGACAGGAAACTTGGCGCCTGCTCCGCCACCGCGTTGGTGGCGAGGCTGCCTTTGACGCGCGTACCAAATATCTTGCCGTCCTTGACGATGTCGCCTGCTTCGAGGGTGCGGAAGTTGACGGTGCCGCCGATACCCCCGACACCCACTCCGCTGCTCGGTCCCTTGGAAATCTCGACACCGCCGATCAGATCGGGATCGACATAGGTCTCGTCGCGGTTACCGATATAGCCGCGATAGGAGCTCGTGTTCTGGCGCGCACCGTCAATCGTCGTGCTCACGCGGCCCATGCCTTGCAGGCCCCGGATGTTGGGATTGATCGACGTGCCGACATGATTGCCCGCCGAGATCACGCCGGGCGTATCGATGAACACGTCGCCGGCCGATGTGGGCGGCAGCCGATCGAGTTGCTCGCGCGAGATGTATGAGACTGATCCAGGAGTCTCATAGGGCGTATCGCCGTTCATCGTGGAACGCCTGGCGTTCACATTGATCGTATCGAGCAGGAGAGACCCGTCGGCCGGTGGCGGGGCGGCAGCGTCTGAGATGTTGGCTGACGGGCGCCCACCAATGACGGCGGTGCCTTGCGAGGTAATGCGGTAGCTGATGCCGGTCCCGCGAAGAAGCTGATCGAGCGCCTGCTGCGGTGTGAGGCTACCGACAACGGGGTTGGACCGCACACCTTGCGACGCCTCGGAGGGAAATGCGACCTGAAGCCCGGACTGGCGACCGAACTGGTTGAGGGCACTCGTCAGCGGCTGAGCCGGAATGTTGAACTGGCGGATCGCCGGAGCGTCCTGCGTTTGCACGGTCTGAGAGAAAGCGCCCTCTGCATATAGGACCGGTCCGGCCGATAGCGCGCAGACGGCTGCACTGCGGAGCAAGTGGATAGTGACGCGCTTCGATCTCCCTCCTGCTACTGTTCCAATTCTAGTTCTTACTCCCCCAATAGACATCAACTCGCTCATCTTCACTTGTCATTGCGCAGCCAGCTCCATAGGCATGCGCTTCCGACGTAAAGACGAAGAGCTCCGCAAGATTCTCACGGCGGCGTCGTTTTTGGAGGAATTACAAATTCCGCAATCGCGCCGACTACAGGCGCGACACGATCCGCACGAACGGGGTAACGGACCGAACCTTGCCGCCGAAAGGCTCGACGAGCCCGGCGAGCGCGCGATCAGGGTTACGTAGATCGAACAGGCCGCTCACCTTGCGGCCCGCAAGGTCTCGGTCGGGAATCAGGATCGAGGCCGAGGAGTAGCGCTGGATCAATTCGATGGCGGATTCTACGGTGGCATTGGACAGAAAGACCTTTCCTTCGCGCCAGGAGCCGATTTCCTCAAGCGATACCGGTTCGATGCTCGCGTGACCTGTCGCGTGATCGACGACGAACATTTGGCCGGGCTTGAGAATGTCAGATGGTTCGCTCTTCGCGGCGGGCGTGGCTTCGATCGAACCGCGCAGGAGCGCAACCTTCGTACTCGTCGATGAGACCTGGACATTGAAGGCGGTGCCATGCACCTTGACTTCGACGCCCCGCACATCGACGATGAAAGGCCGTGTGGTGTCGGTTGCGACATCGAAGAAGCCTTCGCCTGCTAGCAGCGTAACGCGGCGCTGCGTCGTTCCGATATCGGCCTTGATCGCGCTGCTTCCGCCGAGTTCGACGGCGGAGCCATCGGCCATCCGAATATGTTCGGTCTGGCCGGCGGCGGTGCGGTAGTCGGCGCTGAGGGCAATGAGGACTGCCGGAGCTGCAATCCACAACACGCATGCCGCGACAAGCGTGAAGACCACCATCCCGATTGGGCGGCGATATGATTTGCGCGTCGCCATGGTGCGCGCGGCAAGGTTCGGTATGGGTAGAGGCGCGTTCGTCACGCCCGGCTTCGAGAACGGATCGACGCCTCCCCAGGCTTTCTGATCATAGGCCGGCTTGACTGCGCCGAGCGCCTTCCATGTTGCGCTGACACGCTCCCACGCGCTCCGGTTCTGCTCGCAAGCTGCAAGCCAGGCCTCGAACTCGTCGAACACTGCGGAGCTCCGGGGCGCTTGCTCCAGTCGCAGGATCCAGCCGGTCGCCTCCTCGAGCAACTGGCGCTCCGTATCGTGTTTCGTAGCCAACGTATCCAATGTTCCCTGTCGCGGTGCTCTGTCGTCGTCTACCGATGAATGAAGCCGGTCTGTCAATCCGAACGAAATTGACGCTTTCGCGTGACTCTTTACAAGACCATTCGCGGGATCACGAGTTCGTCTCGCCGTTCGAGTCCCGTTCGAGCCGGATCGTGACCGTTGCAACGGCCGCCTGGATCAAGCGGTAGACGGTAGGAACGGAGACTCCGAGGTGGGCAGCCACCTCTTCGACCGAGTATTCGCCGAACCTGTGCATTTCCAGCGCAACGCGCTGTTTCTCCGGTAGCCCGGCAATGATATCCATGGCTCGGCGCTCGCTCTCACGATAAAGAACAGTTTCCTCGGGCGTGGGCGTGGTCTGAGAGCTGGTCCAGACCGGTGCATTGTGCGCGTTCCGCAGATTTTCCAGACGCTTCCGCCGCAGTACATCCACCGCAAGATTGTGCACGATGCGAAACAGATATGACCGTGGACGGGCCTCCGGCATCCGGCCGCCACCCGCCGGGACAAATTTGATGAATGCTTCCTGCACCAGATCCTCGGCCCCGTCGCGAGAGCCCAGCAGGTGCGAAGCGTAGTCGATGAGAACTGCGCGATAGTGCAGATACAGAGCGAACCGCGGATCGAGCTCCTCCATCAGAGCTTTCTCCCCGGATCACGCACAAACGCGCCACGCCGCGGTCCCGGCCTTGCTTCCCTTCGATCCCGGGCCACGACACTGATCGGGCCCTGCAGGACGACGCGCTCTATGGTTCTTGATCCGGTCATGCCGCCCCCTCGGCCCGCGAACCTCATGATCAGGGCGCTCACTGCACGCGAAACAGTTAGAAACTCGGAAATTTCTTCGCAACGACAATAATTTATAATGCCTCTAGGGCTTGCCGCCGCGAACTGGCAGCTGCGTCCCATTCAGGACTATCGAAAACGGCTGGGAAGCGACTGGCCGCTATTCCGGACCCGGACGCCCTCCCCGTCATTGCGAGCGTTAGCGAAGCAATCCATGTCTCCGCTTGCGGCGCTATGGATTGCTTCGCTCCGCTCGCAATGACAATGTGGACGCAGTTGGTGCGACAAAACAACCCGACGGGCAAATCAGCTAAAATCTGTCCAGCCCTGCCGCGAAAAATAAATCGCTTAACCCGTCGGGCAAATCAGCATTATGACTCCGCGCGTCTCACGGCGACAGCTTCTCGGCTCGGCCACTGCCGTCTCTGGAATACTGGATCGTCCGCCGGAGCCTGTCATCGGGCGGCCGTTCGGCCGACCCGGTGGCGGACGATGACTGCGGAGAAGCTGTTTGACATTTGAATCAGAACCCTCCGGCGCATACGCATGAGTGACACCCGGGTCTCCATCCTCGCACCAAGCATGCACGGCGATCCCGTTATCGTCGACAGCGTGCTGGAGGCTGGCGACGCACACCGCCCGGAAGTTCGAACTGATCATCGGCGGCATCCGCCGAACTTGGACGGTCACTCGATGTTGTCGGGAAAAATTCCCGCAAAGATTAAGGAATGAAAGTCGACGCCCGTCTGATTTGACCACTCATGTCTCGCCCTCATACGATCGCTTCAGATCCGTCAGAGATCGGAGAAATCTTACCTCCGCGGCTGCCCGGCAGCGTCCAGTTGCGGGACGACAGTCGCGCAGTGGCTCATCCCAGCAGAGCCTTCGGGAGCCTATGCATGATTTCCATCACGCCAGGCGCGCCCTCTCCCGGCGTCAGATGCGCCGTAGCGGCCCTGGCTGCGGCCGATGGATCCTGATCGAGAATGGCCTGGAGGATCAGGCCATGATATTGATAAGCCTTGCTGATGTAGCCCATCGCGTCGAACGAATGGTTGCGATAGGCGCTGGTTCGCGTGCGCATTCGCAGGATCTCCTGACGGAGATAGGGATTGCGCGATCCCGCGTACAGCACCTCATGAAACGCCATGTTGGCCTGCTGCCAGCCGAGCGCGTCGTTACGTTCGACGACGCCCCGGGACGCCTTATAGACGTCCGCCAGGGCCTCGCGCTCCTTGTCGGTCATCCGCTCGCAGGCGTAACGGGCCGACAGGCCCTCGAGTTCGGCCAGCAGCTCCCATACTGACAAGAGTTGCGCAAAGTCCATCTTCGAGACGATGGCGCCGCCGCGGGAGATGCTGGACACCAGCCCCTCGGCCTTCAGACGCAGGATAGCCTCGCGCACAGGCGTACGCGAGACGCCAAACTGCCTCATCAGGTTTTCTTCGTCGACCGGATCCCCAGGCAGCAACTCGCGCTGGCTGATCTGCGTTTCGACGACACCGTAAATGCGATCGCTCGCCTTCATCTCGATCACTACGTGGCTCTCGGGCAACTTCGGAAGGCGATCGTCCATGGTCGACACAAATTTAGGTCCCCGACGCTAACGCAACAGCTTCAGGTCGAATCGCCATCGCGCTTCAGTCTGTCGTTCATGCATGATCTCCATGCAAAGTGCGTTCCGTCATTGGCGGGAAACCGGTACCCGGTTTCCCCAAATCCAGGCAAGCCGATCAGAGCGTCAAGTTGACCGTTACGGTCTTCAGCCGCGAAAAGCCCTCGAGCATCGAACTGAGCGACATCTCCTTGCCGAGCCCGCTCTGCTTGAAGCCGCCATAGGGCTGGCCCATGATCTGGCCCTTGCCCTGGTTGACCTGGACCCAGCCGGAATCGATCTCATGGGCCATCCGAATGGCGCGTGACGTGTTGCGCGAGAACACATAGCCGGCCAAGCCATAATGGCTGTCATTGGCCATCTTCAGCACCTCGGCCTCGTCGGTCCAGGGGATCGCCACCAGCACCGGACCGAAGATTTCCTCCTGGGCGAGACGCCAGTTGTTCGACGTGCTGGCGAACAACGTCGGCACGGTGAAATAGCCGGCGCTCAACGGGCCTTCCTTCGGCGGCAGGCCGCCGGCGATCAATTTGACGTCCTTGTTCTTGATGCCGTCTTCGATGTAGCCGCAAACCCGATTGTATTGCTTGTTGTTGATCAGGCTCCCCATGTCGGTGGCCTCGTCGAGCGGGTCGCCGATCTTGTAGCTGTTCATCAGCGCGGTCAGCTTGTCGAGGAACTTGTCGTAGATCGACCGATGCAGGAACAGGCGCGATCCGGCGGTGCATGACTGGCTCTGCCGCGTGAAGCGCATCGCGGACGCGACGCCTTGGACGACCCAATCCTCATCGGCATCTTCGCAGACGATGGCCGGGCTCTTGCCGCCGAGTTCGAGCGACACCGGCACGATGCGATCCGCCGCGCCAGCCAGGATGCTGCGGCCGACCGCGGTCGAACCGGTGAACGACAGCTTGCTGACCCGCGGATGGGTTGCCAGCGCGGCGCCGCATTCCGGCCCGAAGCCCGTGACGATATTGAGCACGCCGGGCGGCAGATGCCGATTGCAGATCTCGGCGATGAACAGCGCGGCGAAGGGCGCGTCTTCGGCAAGCTTGAGCACCAGCGTGTTGCCGGCGCAGACAGCGGGCGCGATCTTGATCGACGACAATGTTGCCGGCGCGTTCCAGGGCACGATGGCCCCGACGACGCCGAGCGGCTCGCGCCTCGTGTAGCTCAGGATGTCATCACCCAGCGGCAGCGTATCGCCCTTCAGCTCGCCGGCCAGACCGCCAAAATAGCGGAAAACGTCGACGCAGGTCAGCGCCTCCGGACGCGCCTGAGTACGCAGCGCATTACCGGTTTCATGGGCGATGATGCGGGCCAGTTCCTCAACGCGGGCTTCGAGCTCGTCGGCGACCTTGAGCAGCGCCTTGCCGCGCAGGGACGGCGTGACCTTCTTCCAGCTCACGAAGGCCTTTTCCGCAGCGGCCACCGCGCGTTCGACGTCCTGCGCGGATGCGCGCGGGGTGTGGGCAATGGTTTTCTTGGTGGCAGGGCATCCCACCGCCAGCGTGCGGCCATCGACACTGCCGACCCATTCGCCGTTCAACAGTTGAAGCGTCGGTCCAAGACGCACCGAGCTGTCCGCCTCGCTCACGGACGCCTTCATCCCTCCATTGATTTGAACTTGTACCGTCATGATCTTTCCTTCCATCGTTGTCGTTGTAGCGATCGCCGGCCGGGCCGCATCCGTCATGAGCCAGCCGGCAGAGCGATCAGGTGGCGCGAGCGGTCCGATCGGCAGCGGCTTTCACGGTCGTTTTCTCGGCCACGGTCGTTTTCTCGGCGCCTTTCCCAGCGGTTCGATCGGCAGCCTTCCTGGCCTCGCGCCGATTGCTGGCGATCTTCAATAGCGAGCCGACGATCCCGTTCGGCATCAAGGTCATGCACGCAATCAGGATACCACCATAGACCGCACCGGAGAACGCCTGGCCGAGATCCGAGGCATAGGACGGCACGAACTGCAGGAACAGGCCGGCCACCAAAGCTCCCCAGATCGTTCCGAGCCCGCCGACGACGATCGCCGCCAGGAAGCTGATCGACAGCATCAGCGTGAACGAGTCGGGGCCGATGAAGCCGATCGTAAAGGTCGCGAGTGCGCCACCGACGCCCGCCAGCATCGAACCGACCCCGAACACGATCACCTTGAGCCGGTTGACATCGACGCCCATCGACGATGCGGCGAGCTCGCTTTCGCGGATGCCGGCCAGCGCCCGGCCATTGCTGCCGCCGACGAAGTTCCTGACCAGCCAGAAGATGACGAGGGTGAACGCCAGTACCATGTAATAGATCCATGCGTCCTGGCCCAGAGTGAACCAGGCCGGCGGCACCGGTTTGTCGACCATCAGGCCGGCCGCGCCGCCGGTATAGGCCTTGAACTGCTTGACCAGCGGCACGACGGATACGGCCAGGACCAGCGTGATCAGGGCCAGATAGAGCCCCCGCAGCCGTTTGGCGGGATAACCCGCCAGCACGCCGAAGATGAATGTGACAACCGCCGCAATCAGGACCGCCACGACATCGTTGACACCCAGATACACGACGCTGAGCACGGCGGCATATGAGCCCAGTGCAAAGAAAGCGTTATGGCCGAGCGAGACCTGCCCGACATAGCCGGTGATCAGGTTGAGGCCCAGCGCCGCCACGGCATAGGTCATCACGCCGGTCAGCTGGAATGTCTGATATTCGGGGATCACAAGCGGCATGCCCAGCAGGATCAGCACCAGCACGAAGCCGACGCCGATCTTGGTGGCGACCACCTCACCGCGCGGGGCCGATTGCATGGCGGGAATTTCGATGCTGCTCATACGCGTATCACCACGGTGCTGCCGAACAGACCCTCTGGCTTGATGATCAGCACGGCCACGATCAGCATCAGCGGCAGCAATATCTGCAGATCGGAGCCGAGCCAGGGAAGATAAGCCATCGATAGCGCCTGCGAGATGCCGACGATGGCGCCACCAACCACCGCGCCGCGATAGCTCGTCAATCCGCCGACCACGGCCGCCGCGAAGGCATAGATGATGATGGCGCCCATCATGTTCGGATCGAGCGTCAGCTTCGGGCCAACCAGGAGGCCCGAGACCGCCCCAAGCCCGGCCGCGAGTCCCCATCCGATCGCCATCATTGCCGTGAAGGGAATGCCGACCAGCATGGCGGACGTGGCATTGGAGGCCGAGGCGCGGAGCGCGGTGCCCAGCCGCGTATGCTGCAACAGCAGGAACATGCCGATCGAGATCGCAATCAGAATCATGATCGTGCCGAGCAGTTCGGCATTGAACCTGAGCGCGCCGATGGCGAAGCTCTTCTCGGGGAACGGGCTCGGCAATGAGAGCTGCAGAAAACCCCACATCGCGCCGTCGAAACTGTTGAAGGCCAGGAACAGGCCGAGCGTGACGATGACGATCGTCAATTCATCCCGGTGCTGAACCGACCGGACCAGCAGCAGATAGGCCAGCACGCCAACCACCATCGACACGGCGATGGCGATGAGAAACGACCACCACAGCGGCACGCCCCAATCGACCATCTGCCAGGCGATATAAGCGGAGAATGTCGCCATCTCGCCTTGGGCGAAATTGGCGATGTTCGTCGTGCGGTAGATCAGCACCAGCGCAAGACCGAGCGACGCATAGATCGCGCCATCCCCGATGCCGTTGACGATCTGCTGAAAGAAATACTGCATCGCCAGTTTCTCGATTCAGTTGTTGGGCTCGCCTGCATGCGCCAAGATCGGTGGCAGATCCTCAGTTACCAAGATAGGCGGCGCGGACGCCGTCGTTCTCGGACACGTCCCGGGCCGTACCCGACAGCACCATCGAGCCGGTCTCGAGCACGTAGGCGTCATTGGCAATCTCCAAAGCCAGATTGGCGTTCTGCTCCACGATCAGCATCGCGATGCCTTGCAATCGGTTGACGCGTTGCAGCGCCTCGTAGAGATCGTCGATGATAACAGGCGCGAGCCCGAGCGACGGCTCGTCAAGCAGCATCACCCGCGGCTTGAGCATCAGCGCCCGACCGACGGCCAGCATCTGCTGCTCGCCGCCGCTGAGGCTGCCCGCCTTCTGCTTGCGGCGCTCGCGCAAGCGGGGAAACAGCGTGTACATCTGGTCGATGTCAACCGCGATCTCCGCCTTGTCGCGGCGACGGAATGCGCCGACCGCCAGATTGTCCTCGACCGTCAGGTCGCTGAACGTGCCGCGTCCCTGCACGCCGTGGGCGATGCCCAGCCGCGCGATCTGGTCGGGGCCGCGCCCCTTCAGGTCCTTGCCATCCAGCAGGATCTGGCCGGTATATTTGATCATACCGCTGACGGCGCGCAGCGTCGTCGTCTTGCCCGCACCATTGGCGCCGAGCAGCACGGCGATACTCTTTTCGCCGACTACGAGCGAAACGTGGTGCAGCACCGGGATGCGCCCGTAGCCGGCGCTAACGCCCTTGATCTCGAGAACGTTCACGCTGTTTCCCCAAATAGGCTTGGATGACGCGGGGGTCCGACTTCACGTCGGCCGGCTTGCCTTCGGCGATCTTGTTGCCGAAATCCAACACGATGATGTCGTCCGAGATGTTCATCACCATGCCCATGTGATGCTCGACCAGCAGCAAGGTCAGGCCGAATTCGTCGCGCACCCGGACCAGCGTGCGGGCGAGTTCATCGACCTCCGCATGCGACAGCCCGCCGGCCGGCTCGTCGAGCATCAGGAGCGAAGGACGCGACGCCAGCGCGCGGGCGAGCTCGACCCGCTTGAGCGTCGGATAAGGCAGGCTGTCGATGCGCTCATCGTGCAGGTGATCGAGCTGCAGGCGCGCCAGCAACTCCATCGCCGCGCGCCGCTGGGTGGTTTCTTCGAACCGTCGCGACACCGGCACGAACGGCGCGCGCAAGAGCGAGGTGCGGCCGTGGTGATAGCCTCCGAGCATCACGTTCTGCAGGACCGTCAGCGATTTCATCAGCGCGAGGTTCTGGAACGTGCGGGCAATGCCGAGCTTGGCGATGTCTTTCGACCGGTAGTGCGTGATGTCGGTCCCGTCGAAGGTGATTCGGCCTTCGGTCGGGTTGTAGAGCCGGCTGACGCAGTTGAACAAACTGGTCTTGCCGGCGCCGTTGGGGCCGATCAGGCCGCAGATGAGGTCCCGCCCCACCTGAAACGACAGCGCGTTGATCGCAACGAGGCCGCCGAACCTGAGCGACAGGTTGTCGACCGCCAGTTTCGGCGGCGCCGGTGAAGCCGACACCATCCGCGGAGACAGGTGAGCCGTTGAGCCGTTCATTTGATCTTCGTCCCCACGCTGAGGGCTAAAGAAATTGCCTCAGCCATCGCCGCGTTACAGGCCGAGGGCTGCTTCAGCCTGCTTGGCGACGATCGTCATATCCGAGCCTGGCGATGCGGTTGCCAGCGCCTTGGCCCAGATTGCCGCCGTCGTGCGCGAGAGCTGGGCATCGGATCCCATCGCATCGAACAGCGACATCGCCACGCGGACATCCTTCTCCATCAACGCGAGAGCGAAGCCGAACTGGAAGGTGCGCTCGATGACCGCCTTCTGCCAGACATGGGTGGTCTGGAAGCTCTGGCCGGACGACGCATCGATCACCTTGAGCATCGTCGCCGGATCGAGGCCGAACTTGGCGCCGACCGCGAAGACTTCGCTGGTGGCGACAAAGGCCGTGGCGGCGAGCAGGTTGTTCAGTGCCTTGACCGCATGGCCCGACCCGACCTTGCCGACCAGGAAGACCTTGGCGCCCATCTTCTGCAGCACCGGCAGCGCCCGATCGAAATCAGCCTGCGTACCGCCGACCATGATCGCCAGGCTCGCGGCCTCCGCCCCCTTGACGCCGCCGGAGACCGGTGCGTCGATGAAGCGGATCCCCTTCTTGGCCGCGATCTCCGCGTTCGCGACCGAATTGGTCGGCGCGGACGAGCTCATGTCGATCACCATGGCACCGGAAGGCAGATGGTCGAGCAGGCCCTTGCCGCCGTCGGCTCCGTGCAGCACCTGATCGACGATCGCGCTGGTCGGCAGCATCAGGATCACCGCATCGGCCGTGCTTATGCCGCTCACGCCATCGACGACCCGGCCACCACTCGCCTTGGCGGCCTCAGTGGCGCGAGCCGCATCGGTATCGTAGACGAGAATGTCGGCGATCCCCTTCAGATGCTTCACCATCTGGCTGCCCATGGCGCCGAGGCCAATGAATCCGATCGTCTTGAAAGTGTTGTTGGTCATGGACGTTGTCTCCTCGTTGCGACGTGTCATTGCGACTTGGCTGGGGGCTCGTAGTGCGGCGTCTTGCCCTCGTAGTTGAGGACAGGACCGACCGGCACGAACTTCACGCCGTCGAACTGGGAGATCTGCACGGACTCGATCGGGTAGCCGTCTTCGGCACCATTGGTGTTCAGCGTGATCCCATCGAGCATCAGCGGCTCCTTCTGGCCCTTCATGCTACGGGCCGCCTTCATGAAGGCCTCGCGGGTCGGCTGCTCCATCCGCTCGAACAGGCTCTTGGTCGCGTGGCAGGCATACCAGCCGGCTGCCGCGTTCTGGTCAGCGGGATTGAGCGAGCCGCCATATTGCTTGAGCTTGGCGACGTAGAGCTTCATGTCTTCGTCGTTTGCATAGGCCGGATTGGTCTGGTCCTTCATCCACTGGCCGCTGTAGACGCCCTTGGCCGTCTCGACCCCTGCCGGCTCGAACACGCCGCCGATGCTCGATCCGACACCCCAGATGATGTGCACCGGCTTCCAGCCGATCGCCGTCATCTGCTTGAGAGCCTGCACGACGAATTTGGGCGTAGTCGCATCGACGAATAGATCAGCACCAGAAGCGGCAAGCCGGCTGATCTTCGCATTGATCGTCGGTTCGCTGTAGGTGTGCTCCTCGCGAGCGACGATGTTGAGGCCAAGTTCCTTGGCCGACTTCAGGAACGCGTCGGCAAAGAACGGACCGCCGCTGTCATCGTTGAGCAGCGCGATCTTGGCGTCCGGAAATTTCTGCTTGATGAACGCCGCATAGATGGCGGCTTCGGTGTTATAGGCCAGCCACGCGGCCATGGTCCAAGGGTTCTTTTCGACCTCGGACTTTGCGCCGAACATCGGTCCGCCCGTTGCGATGAACATCTGCGGCACGTGCTCGCCATTGTAGAACGGCCGTGATCCAAGGTTGGCGCCGGTCCCGACATTACCGACGACCGCGAACACCTTCGACTGGCTCACGAGCCGGCGGGCGTTCTGCAACGCGCGCGCGGGCTCCATCGCATCATCCAGTATCTCGAGCCGGACCTTGCGCGTCTTGCCGTCGCCGAACTTGACGCCGCTTTGCTCGGCATTGAGGTAATTGAAGCACGCTTCCGTGCCGCGGGCGATCGCGCCGTAACCCGCATTCGGGCCTGACAATGCGGCCGAGATGCCTATCACGATTTCAGTATCGGTGATGCCGTTCTCTGCGAACGCCGGTGCGACGATGGTGGCTGCGCCCAGCCCCACCGCTAATGACAGCAGACAAGCCCAGGCATCGCGTGGCCGCGAGTGCGACATTCGTCTTCCTCCCTGATCTTTTTTGGGTGCTTAGGCGCCCTTGGGGCAAATTAAGACACGAAGTATTTTTTCAATCAAGCTATATATATTTATAGGGCGCCTAAGGATATTGCACCGCACGTGCAACGAGCGGCTTTGCGGATCACGTGACCCTCACCTTCTGCCGGGTCGTGTCTTCAGAATCCGGCGCAATGGACTTGCGCTCGCCAGGCTTGCGCAGGACATGTGCGATCTGCAGTCCGAGCGGAAGCAGCAGGAGCGCCAGCCCAGCCACGACAAGGCTCGTCACGAGTCCGTTGGCAAAGAATACTCCGAGCGATCCCTTGGACAGCAGCATCGACTGCCGGAAGGCATCCTCGGCCTTGTCGCCGATGACGATCGCAAGCACCAGCGGCGCCAACGGATAGAACAGCTTCTTGAAGAGATAGCCGACGACGCCGAAGCCGAGCATCATGATAACGTCGAGATAGGAGTTCGATACCGAATAGGCGCCGACGACACAGATGATCACGATCAGGGGCGCAATGATGACAAACGGAATCCGCATCAAGGCGGCGAATATCGGAACGGTGAGCAGCACCAGCGCAACCGCGACGATGTTGCCCACATACATCGAGGCGATCAGTCCCCAGACAAAATCCTTCTGGTCGACGAAAAGCATCGGCCCGGGATTGAGGCCCCAGATCATCAAGCCGCCCATCATCACCGCGGCGGTGGCCGATCCGGGAATGCCGAGCGACAGCATCGGCAGAAGCGCGCTTGTGCCCGCGGCGTGATCGGCGGTCTCCGGCGAAATGATCCCCTCGATCTCACCAGTGCCGAAATGCTGGCCGCGGCGCGAGAAGCGACGTGCGATGCCGTAGCTCATGAAGGAGGCCGCGGTCGGTCCGCCCGGCGTGATCCCCATCCAGCATCCAATCGCCGCGCTACGCAGCAAGGCTATGCCGTGCCGTGGCAGGCGGACGACCGCGCGCAAGACCTCCCTCCAATCGATCTTTGAGGAGACCCCGCGCGCGTGAACCTCCTCTTCGACCGCGACCAGGAGTTCGCCGATGCCGAACAGTCCCATCACCGCCACGACGAAGCTGACGCCTTTCACCAGCTCGTCGACGCCCATTGTCAGGCGCACACTGCCGGAGACGGTATCGATGCCGATCGCAGCGATGGCAAAGCCGATTGCGAGGGCGACAACGGTCTTGATCGGTGCTGCGCCACCCATGCCGACAAAGCTGGCGAAGGCGAGGAAATAGACGGCGAAGTATTCCGGCGGCCCGAAGGCGAGCGCGACCCTGGCTACCCATGACGCCAAAAAGGTGATCAAGACAACGCCTACCAGCGCGCCGAACGCGGCCGAACCGAAAGCGGTGGCGAGCGCCGTCGTCGGCCTGCCATCGCGCGCCATCGGATAGCCGTCGAAGGTGGTGGCGACCGACGATGGCTCTCCGGGGATATTGAACAGGATCGAGGTGACGGAGCCGCCGAACAGCGCGCCCCAATACATGCTCGAGAGCAGGATGATCGCCGACACCGGCTGCATGCCGAAGGTCAGCGGCAGCAGCAGCGAAACGCCGTTCGGCGCGCCCAGGCCGGGCAGTACGCCGACGAGAATGCCGAGCAGGACGCCGATCACCATCAGCGCCAGATGCGGCATGGTGACTGCGATGGTGAAGCCGTGCAGGAGCTCGTGGAGATTTTCCATTCGCTCTCTCCGTCAAAGCCCGAAAGCTGCGGCGAACGCACCGTGTGGCAGGGTCACCTGGAACAGGCGCTCGAACACCACATAGAGCGCAAGCGGCGTTGCCAATGCCATCACCAGCGAGCGAAGCAACGATTGATGCCCCGGTAGCGCCAGGACTGTGAAGACGTAGCCGGCTGAAGCCGGATACATCCCGACGATCGGGATGAGCGCCACGAAGAGCGCGGCAGGCACGAACAGCCCGGCGAGGCGGCGCAGCTCGATTGCCGTGATGGCCACGGGAACGCTTGCCAGCGTGCCGCCCGGCAGATAGCCGCGGGCGAGATTGTAGAGGCTGCCGACGACAATGATGACGCCGATGACGAACGGAAACGTGCCGGCATCGACGCCGGCGGCCGTCCAGCCGATGCCATTATCGATGCTGGACACGAGAACAGCGACACCGAAACTTCCGGTGAGGATGGCTGTCGCTATCTCAAGAGCACGGCGCGATATCATCGACTGCTCCAGCCCGCCGCTACAAATTGCGTTATCTCGGGCGGCTCACTTCACGAGCCAGCCCTGCTCGGCAGCGACCTGCTTCAGGTGATCGAGATCCTGCTTGATGAAGCTGTCGAAGTCAGCTCCGGTCAGAAAGGTATCGACCTGCAACGTCTTCTCGATGTAGTCCTTCCATTCCGGCGTCGCCTGCACCTTTTTCATCAGCTCGACATAGAAGGCGATCTGATCGGGCGTGACCTTCCCGGGCAACCAGACGGTGCGCGGCTGCTCATATTGCGGAATGTCGAGCCCCTGCTCGACGCAGGTCGGAATGTCGCTCCAGCCCTCGATCGCCGTGATCTTCGGACCCTGCGGCAGTCGCTTCGGACTGAAGGCACAGAGCGGACGCTGCATTCCGCCCCGCCATTGTCCGAGGCTTTCGCTGGGATTGTTGACGTGGGAGTCGATATGACCGCCCGCGAGCTGCACGGCGGCTTCCGCGCCGCTCTTGAACGGAATGTAGGTCAATTTGATGTGGCCGATCTTCTCGATCATGCGAGTCAGCACTTCGTCGGTATCCTTCGACTGCGCGCCACCCATCTTGAATTCACTTGCGGCCGCCGCCTTCAGATAGTCGCTCACCGTCTTGTACGGTGCATCCTGCTTGACCCAGAGCAGAAACTCATCCTGCGCTATGGCCGCGATCGGGGTGAGGTCGGTGTAGTTGAAGGCGACCTTGGACACGAGCGGCTGCTGCCAGGCGTTCGAGGTGCCGAAGATCACCTTGTGGGGATCGCCGGCTGACGCCTTGCCGTACACATAGCCCTCCGCGCCACTGCCGCCGCCCTTGTTGACAACCACGATCGGCTGGTCGGTGAGCTTGTATTTGGTGATGATGCTCTGCACCGCGCGCGCCAGATTGTCGGTGCCGCCACCCGGCCCCGCCGTGGCGACGAACTCGATCGGTTTCCGCGGCTGCCACGCGGCACTGGCTGGAAGCGTCCCAGCCAGCACGATGCCCGCTGCGGACAGCAACAGCCTCGACATGACGTTCATGGTTCCCTCCGGCTGATTTTTTGTTTTGGTTTGTTGTTTTTGGGTCGTATCCCGCGAACGCGGTGATCAGGCGAGCTCCTCGCGACGGCTCGATGCCAAAACGATTGCACCTTCCTTCTCAAGTGCTTCGATCTGGCTTTCGTCGAACCCATATTCGGAGAGCACCTCGCGCGTATGCTCGCCATAGACCGGCGCACCGGATCGAACCTTGCCCGGTGTCGCCGAGAACTTGATCGGGAGCCCAATCGTCCTCACTGGCCCGAGCGTCGAATGCTCGACCTCGACGACCATCTCGCGCGCCAGGGTCTGCGGATCGCTCAACGCTTCGAGCATGTCGTGGACCGGACCGCACGGCACGCCCTTTTCCTCCAGAGCGGCGAGCCAGTGGGCGCGCGTGCGGGTGCAAAAACGCTGGCTCAGGACCGCCTCGAGCTCCTTCAGATGCGCCATGCGATCGGCGCCGGTCACGAAGCGCGGATCGGACGCTAGCTCGGTTGCGCCCAGCGCCTCCAACATCAAGAGCCAGTTCTTGTTGTTGGCACCGCCGACGACGAGCCAGCCGTCCGACGCCTCGAACGCCTGGTATGGTGCGTTGAGCGGATGCGCCGAGCCCATCGCGCGCGGCGCGGTGCCGGTGGCGAGCGCGATCGTCGATTGCCAGTAGGTCTGCACCAGCGCCGCCTCAAAGAGCGATGTCTCGACCCACTGCCCTTCACCGGTCTTGAGACGATGGGTGTAGGCCCCCAGTATTCCCATGCAGGCCAAAAGACCGGCAGTGATGTCCGACAACGGAGGACCACACTTCACGGGCGGGCCGTCCGGCCGTTCGCCGGTGAAGCTCATGATCCCGCTCATGGCTTGGGCAACCAGGTCGAAGCCGCGGCGATGCTTGTACGGCCCGGTGCGGCCGAACCCCGAGAGCGAGCAGTAGATCAGCGCCGGAAATTCCTCGTGCAGTTCCTGATAGCCGAAGCCCAGCCGCTCCATGGCGCCCGGCGCGAAATTCTCGACCAGCACATCGGCGCTTGCGATCAGCCGCCGCAGCACCTCTTTGCCGCCGGCGGTCTTCAGATCCAGCACGATGCCGCGCTTGTTGCGGTTCATCATCAGGAAGGAGGCCGCCTCGTCGCCGATCTTGGGCGGCACCGAATGACGGGTGTCATCGCCGTTTGGCCACTTCTCGATCTTGATGACGTCGGCCCCCATGTCGGCGAGCATCAGCGTGCAGGTCGGTCCCGCCATGACGTGGGTGAGGTCGACGACCTTGAGGCCGGCGAGCGGGCCCGCGGATTGCGATTGATGACGCTGCATGGCCATACCCCCTATCGTCCGCGCCATTGCGGCGCGCGCTTGTTGAGAAATGCGTCCAGGCCCTCGCGGAAATCCTCGCTCATGTAGCACATGACGATCAGGTCCTCGCCCTCCTCGCGCGTCAGGCGCTTCTGCAGGCGCGCCACCGCCTGCTTCGTCGCGTTGAGCGTCAGCGGCGCATGCCCGGCGAGAAGCCGGGCGACCTCATCGGCACGCCTGTCAAGCGCCGCGAGATCGTCGACCACTTCCGTGAGCAGGCCGATCGCCGCGGCCTCCGCGGCTTCGACGAGCCGTGCGGTGAAGATCAGATCCTTGACGCGCGCCGGTCCCACGAGCGCGGTGAGCCGACTGACGTTCGACATCGACAGACAATTGCCGAGCGTCCGGCCAATCGGAAAGCCGATCTGCGCGCTCCTGGTGCCGATGCGCAGATCGCAGGCCGCGGCGATGCCGGCGCCGCCGCCGGTGCAGAAGCCGTTGATCGCCGCGATCGTCGGGACCCGGCACTGTTCGAGCTTGGTGAGCACGCGGTCGATGCGGTTCTCGTAGTCGAGCGCGTCCTGCGGCGTCTTGAAGGCGCGGAACTGGTTGATGTCTGTTCCCGACGCAAAGGCCTTGTCGCCCGCGCCGCGAAGCACCAGCACCTTAATCGTTTGATCGCTATTGGCCTGCTCACAGATCTCGGCGAGCCGCTCATACATTGCGAAGGTGAAGGCGTTTCTGGCCTGAGGACGGTTGAACGTCAGCCGCCCAATGCCGCCCTCGATCTCGAAAACGAGGTTTTCGACAACGTCCTGGTGCATTTTCCTCTACCTATCGTTTTGCGGATTTTGAATGCAAAATCTGGAATTATCAAGCTGGAACTTGGGAATCGTCGATGATATCGTCTATTTTGAATTCAAAATGGGTTCGCCAAGATGCTGCATGAGGAGGTCGTCAGCCGCATTCGCGCGATCCTGCTCGACGGCGAGATCCCGCCAGGGGCCCGGATCCCCGAGCGCGAGTTGTGCGACAGGCTGCAGATCTCGCGCACACCGCTGCGCGAAGCACTCAAGGTGCTCGCGGCCGAAGGTCTCGTCCAATTGCTGCCCCATCGCGGCTCGCGCGCCGCCCGGCTTACCGACAGGGACATGCGCGACCTGTTCGAGGTCTGTCAGGGTCTCGAGGCGCTCGCCGGCGAGCTCGCCTGCGAGCGGATCACGGATGCGGAGATCGGCGAGCTCGCCGCAACGCACGAAGCGATGGCGCGGCATTACCGTGACCGCGATCTAATTCAATACTATCGTTGCAACCGGGCCATTCACGAGGCGATCGTCGCGGCGGCCGGCAATCCCGTGCTCATCGGCCTGTACAATTCGGTCACGGCACGCATCCGTCGCGCGCGCTATGTTACTCCCATGACGCCGGACCGCTGGGCATTAGCGATGAAGGAGCATGAAGCCATCCTCAACGCACTGCAGCGTCGCGATGGGATTGGTCTCTCTCATATCTTACGCGCACATCTTCGCCACAAGCGCGAGGAGGTGTTGCAGGCGGGCTTCGTGGAAACGGAAAGCACTGATCTTACAATGCAGGATCGACTCCGAGCCTGAGGCCGGCTCGAGCTGTGAAGTCCGGAGCAGAATGGCGCACTGGCAGCTTTGGCGATCACGCGGCATCCGATAATGTGCGCAATCAACAGGGGATCTCGATGAATTTTTCCAGCTACTTTGCGCGGGTCGTCGCGCTTATCGGCGGTGTTGCGCTCTTGTGGCGTCGGTTGCAGGGGGCTACGCCCAAACCGGCATGGGGCGACACCCCGCAGATCCCGTTGGCGAAGTCGCAGGGCGCGATCCCGACGCTCAAGATGCCGACCGCCAGAGGGTGGACTGAAGGGCAGAAGCCGACGGCTGGACCGGGGCTGAAGGTCAACGCGTTCGCAAAGGGGCTGGATCATCCGCGCTGGATCGACGTGCTGCCCAATGGCGACGTCCTCATTGCCGAGGCGACGCAGGTCGCAGGCCCTCCCAGGAGCATGTTCCACTATGCGATGCAGGCGACGATGAGACGCGCCGACGCACTTGGCGTCAGCGCGAACCGCATCACGCTGTTGCGCGATCTGGATGGCGACGGCGTCGCAGAAATACGCGAGACATTCATGGAGGGGCTGAACCAGCCGTTCGGCATGGCGCTGGTGGGCGAAACGTTCTATGTCGGCAATACCGACGGCGTCGTGGCGTTTCCGTATGCCGTGGGCGCGAGCCGCATCACCGCCGAAGGGCGGAAACTCGTCGACTTCAAGCCTGCCGGGCACTGGACGCGGAGCCTGCTACCGAGCCCCGATGGCAAGAAGCTCTATGTCGGGGTCGGCTCGCTCAGCAACATCGCCGAGATGGGCATGGAGGTGGAAGAAGGCCGGGCCTGCATCTATGAGCTCGATCTTGCGAGCGGCAACAGCCGCATCTTTGCCAGTGGCCTGCGCAACCCCGTGGGCCTCGCATGGGAACCGCAGACCGGCGTGCTCTGGACGGTGGTCAACGAGCGCGATGGGCTCGGCGACGAGACCCCTCCCGATTATCTGACCTCGGTCCGCGACGGAGGCTTCTACGGCTGGCCCTATTGCTACTGGGCGCAGACGGTTGACGATCGCGTCCCGCAGGACCCGAACTTGGTCGCAAAGGCCATTACACCGGACTACGCACTTGGCGGGCACACGGCATCGCTCGGTTTGTGCTGGTTGCCGGCCGGCACACTTCCGGGCTTTCCGGATGGCATGGCAATCGGACAACACGGCTCCTGGAATCGCAGCACGCTGAGTGGCTACAAGGTCGTGTTCGTGCCCTTCGAGAACGGGCGCCCGTCCGGGCCGCCGCGCGACATTTTGAGCGGATTCCTCGCACCCGATGAGCGGGAATCCTACGGACGGCCGGTCGGCGTCACGCTCGGCCCCGACGGTTCGGTTTTGGTGGCGGACGATGTTGGCAATGTGATCTGGCGCGTAACCGGCGAGTGACGCGGCGTTGAGATCTGATCAACGGCCACGACGGCCTGCGCCGTCTCCAGGCCGCTGGCCAGCGCAGCCTCAACGGTGCCCATGTCCCGTCCACGGTAGAGCGCCTCGCCGGAGAGGAGAATCGCGGTAACATCCGAGCTCGCCAGCGCCAGTTGCGCTTCGCGCGTTGCAGGCGTGGCGTACGAATAGGCTCCGCGCGCAAACGGATCGCGCGCCCAGTTGATCGCTCGCGCCGCGACGAGATCCCGCATCAGTGCCTGGGGAGAAAGTCCGAAGATACCGGCGAGCGAGGCGATCCCTGTTTCGACCAGTGCATTCTCGTCGAGGTGGGGCATCCCTGCCGTTTTCGGACCAGCGATCCACCCGGTCAGCACGGGACGCTCAGGCGAACACTGTGTCCACCAGACCGGAATCGTCTCGTCCGATAGCAGAAACAACAGATCGGATAGATCCCTCTCCGTGCTGCTAGTCCACCAATGCGTCTTGAAACGAAGTAGAATTTTTATGACGTTGCCGAAGCCGATGTTCGCAGCCGCTGCCAGCTTCTCGCGTACCGCATGCGGAAACGCGATGTCTTGCAGAAGCGGAAGGGGTACGGTGAGAATGACCCTATCGCCGGTGTAGCTGCGGCCGTTGACGCAATGGACCAATGCACGCCGATCGGTCGCCTCGATCGCGCTGACCACGCTGTTCAGATGAATGACGGCGTTTTGCTTCCGGCATTCGTCCGCCAGATAGGCGATCAAGGCGCCATAGCCTCCGGCGATGCGGACTTGCGGGCCCGGTCCTCTGTTCATCCATTCGTCGCGAAGCGCCAAGATGCTCGCCATGGCAGGGTCGGCCGCGTCATAGCCCTCGACCATTCGCACAATGGAATGCCGCAACCGACTGTGCTCGGGACCGGCAAAGTATCGCTCCAGGAAATCAGCGACGGTGACGTCGGCTTTCAATTCCGCCAAGGCCTGGTGAAAATGGTCGGCACCGAGATCGGGCGCTTCGTCTTGCGAGAACGCTCCACGCTCCACGTTCCATCGCGTCCCATAAACCGGTACCAGCGAAAGCCCGGCTTCGCGTAATAATGCACGCGTCACAGGCGCCTCGCCGTGGACGAATTCGGCCCCGCCTTCCGCCGGATATCCGAACTCCCCGGTCGCAAGCGGATAGATGCGCCCGCCGCACCGGTCGCGCGCTTCCAGTAGCGTCACCTTCTTGCCCGCACGTCCCAGCTCGCGGGCGGCCATCAGGCCTGCGGCGCCCGCACCAATGACGATGATATCGGAATGCAGGGTGTCCATGTTGGGCGCGCCAGTCAGAGAGCCACGTTCCGGATCCGGTACCCGAGCGACAATGTCCTGCCGTCCACACTGACGGCCACGAGGCGGACAACAACTGGTTTCATGTGAATCCTTCCCGGAACTTAAGATCGACGGTCGGCTGTCTCTTCACTTGCGGTATCGTCAACATAATCAATGGAGACGCCAGCGATAGGGCTTCGAATGCTCAAATATTCTTAGGTCAGCCCTATCGGCTTGGTCCCCGCTCAGCCCGGCAGGAACGCGGTTTGGTCGCTGCCGCGATCCTGTATGCTCACGATCTTCGCGCCATAAAGCTCTTCCAGCTGCGCGCGCTCAAGCACCGCGCGCACGTCCCCCTCAGCAACGCATCCGCCCCGGCGCAGCAGGAAGGCCCGGTTGGCAGCGCGCATCGCATGGTTGGGATCATGCGTTGTGAACAATACGCCATGGCCGGATGCGACGAGCGCGCCGATCTCCCGCATCACGCGCCCCTGATTGCCGAAATCGAGGCTTGCGGTCGGCTCATCCAGCACGACGAATTGCGGCTCCTGTGCAAGCGCGCGCGCCAGAAGCGTAAGCTGGCGTTCGCCACCCGAGATCATCGTGTAGGGACGGTTGGCCAGATGCACGATTCCAAAGCGCTCCAGCATGCGCCGCGCGACCGCACGGTCGGCGGCGCTCGGTCGGGTGAAGAGCGTCCCGTGCGCAGTGCGTCCCATCAGCACCACCGTCTCCACCGTGAAGCCAAAGGTCGCCGCATGCGATTGCGGCACATAGGCGATGCGTCGCGCGCGATCGCGAGCGGTATAGCTCGTCAGCGGACGATCGCCGAGCCGCACTTCGCCGCTTAAGGGCCTCAACAGGCCAAGCAGCGTCTTGAGCAGCGTGGTCTTGCCGCCGCCGTTCGGGCCCAGTAACGCCAGCGCCTCGCCTGTTTTCAAAGAGACATCCAGGTGGCTTCCAACCACCAGGTCACGATAACCAATGGTCAGATTATGCGCTGAGAGAATCATTCCGCGGACCAGGTCTTCGAGACGCTGGCGAGCAGCCAGATGAAGAATGGCGTGCCGACCAGGGCGGTGAGAATACCGAGCGGAATCTCGACTGCGGCCGCGGTGCGGGCGAGCGTGTCGATCAGAAGCAGGAATCCGCCTCCGATCAGTGCCGCGGCGGGGATCAGCCGCCCGAAATCGGGCCCTACCAGCGTGCGCGCGATGTGCGGCACCACGAGGCCCACCCAGCCGATAATGCCGGCGGTCGCAACGCTTGCGGACGTGACCAGTGTCGCCGCCGCCACGATGGCGATACGCAAGGGTCCCGTCGGCACGCCGAGCGCGCGCGCCTCCTCGTCAGGTAACGACATCACGTTCATGCGCCAGCGCAGGGTAAGCAGCGCCAGAGTGCCCAGCGCGACAGGTCCGAACAGCGGGACAAGATCGGAAGGTCCCGTGGCGGCGAGGCTGCCGAGCAGCCAGAACGTCATGGCGGGAAGCTGGTTGTAGGGATCGGCCAGATATTTTATCAAGCCGACGCCTGCGCCGAGGAGTGCGCCGATGACGACGCCGGCGAGCACCAGCACCAGTACGGGGTCCCGCGCCCGGACCGCCGATCCGACGGCATAGACTGCAGCGACCGCAACGAGCCCGCCGACAAACGCCAGCGCCTGGATCGCGAACACGCCCAGCGAAACAAAGATGCCGAGCACGGCACCGAGGGCTGCGCCGGACGAAGCGCCGAGAATATCGGGCGAGACCAGCGGATTGCGAAACAGCCCCTGGAATGCAGTGCCGGCGACCGCGAGCGCGGCGCCCACGAGACCTGCCGCGATGATGCGGGGACCGCGCACCTGCCAGATCACGCTCTCAACCGCGGGCGGCACGTTTGGCGCGTGGCCGGTCAGCTTTGCAGCGACGACCGCAAAGAGATCGCTGACGCTGACCGGATAACGCCCGACGGTGAATGCGAGCAGTAATCCCAAAATGAGGATAAGGGAGGAGATCAGGAAGCCGGGTGCGCTGGAGCGAGCCATCATGACAAACTATCACCCGCGGCCATCGAGCACACGGTCGATATCGGCGTCTGACGGCGTCACATGATAGAAGCGCGAATAGAAGTCACGCGTGAGCCCGCGGACGTCTTCATCGAAATGATCGGGATAAAGGATCTTGGCCAGCCACCAGAGCCCGATCAGCCGGTTGACCGACGGCGGAAAATCGACCCAGCCGAACGGCAGCTTTGGCGCCAGATGCACGCGACCGGCGCGTACTGCGTCGACTTGCCTCCATTGCGCATCGTTTTGCACATTTGCAGCAAAGTCGCGGTCGATGGTGACGATCACCTGCGGATTCCAGACGAGCACCTGCTCGACGGACACCGTGGCGAGCCCGCCCCGGGTTTCGGCCGCAACGTTGCGCGCGCCCAGGAACTCGATCGTCTCCACATTGATCGAGCCGCCAAGCCCAGTCTCAAGCCCGCGTGGCCCACGCGCGTAATAGACGCGGGGGCGCTGGTCTTCCGGCACCCGGTCGATCCGCGCCTTGATCGTTGCGAGAGTTGTTTCGCTGTAAGCTGCGAACGGCTCCGCATCGCGGTGCGTCAACGCCCCCAGCAAACGATAGGCGGACGCGGTCGCCTCGAACCGCCCGTCGAGCAATGCATACGGGATTCCGGTCTGCTCCTGGACGCGCGCGGCAAGCGAAGCAAAAGTCGGTGTGGTCGAGCCGACATCGAGGAGGAGATCAGGTTTGAGCGCGAGCACCGATTCCAGGTTGGCGGTGTTGCCGCGGCCGGTCAGGCGTCCGACCTCGGGGCGCGTGCAGATCTCGGGCAGCATGAACGCGCATTCCTCGGCCCGATTGGCGCGTGGCCAGCCAAGCAGCAGATCCGGCGCCAGGGTATAGAGCAGGATCGCGGCCGGCGGCCCAGCCGGGAATACACGCATGACGGTTTCGGGAATTGTGATGACGCGGCCGGCAGCGTCAGTGATACTGGCTGCACGCGCGACTGAAGGCACGAGCAGCATCGCGGAAGCCGTAAGGAGCGCGCGTCGCGTGAGGCTCATGTCCACTGTCCATCTCTCTCGGCTGGCTCGCCCCTACCACTACGTGCCTTTGACCACGGCATGCCCGTTTCAGGGCCTACCGTGAGCTTGAGCCATCGATGGTCTCATTGGCTATCGGAATGGCCATGTCGATTATGCTGCGCCGCGGTGCTCGCCCTTCCCGAACGCTTGGCACTCAAGGATATTGACGCGCAGTCTTCACGGCAAGTGTGGCAGATCTCCCGCACGCAGTTCGACGACGTCGAGACCCTCGAGCCCGCTGCCGGCCGCTTCATAGACCTTGTCCGCCGCGGCGCGCGCCATGTCGTAGCCGACTACCTGCATCATGTCGACGCGTTTCGTACAAGCAGAGCGGTGGTAGGGGACGGCTTCCTCAACCTTCTCCCTTGGCTGCGTCCCGCCCATACCAATGGCCAAGCAGCAGGATGAGCAATCCGGCGAGCAACATCGGGATCGCAGCAACATAGAGAATATGTTGCGGGCTCAAGTGGGACGCGAGCAACGCGCCGATCAACAGCGGGCCACCAATGCCCCCTAACCTGCCGATGCCAAGCGCCCAACCCACACCGGTGGACCTGATCGCGGTCGGGTAATAAATCGCCGCCAGCGCGATCACGCTCTTCTGTCCGCCGCTGACGCAAAACCCGGCACAGAACGCAGCCACGATCATGATCCAGCCCGGCTTGTCGATCGAATAGCCGAACGACAGAACGAACAGGACGCCCGCCAGATAAACGGTGGCAAGTGACCCATGGGGCCCGATGCGGTCCATCGCCGGTCCGATCGCGAATGCGGCGACGATGCCGCCAACAGTGGTCATGGTGGTAGCGAGCGCCACCGTGTTGAGAGAATGGCCGACATTCGTCAGCATCGATGGCAGCCAGCTTTGCAGCGCGTAGAACTCCGCAAGGTTCAACACGAATACGATCCAGATCACCAGCGTTCCCGCTGCGCGCCCGGATGAGAACAGACTCCCAACTGCGCCGCGCCGCTCGGCCACCTCGGTGACGAACTGTGTCGGCCCCTCTACTGGCAGCGCACCATCCACACGGCGCACCACGCGCCAGACTGCATCCGGCTTCGCTTTGGTGCGAATGAGGAAATCCATCGACTCCGGCAAGAACATCAGCGCCAGGATCGCGATGAGCATGGGCGCCGCGCCGCCGATCCACAGCATCGAGCGCCAGCCATATTCAGGAATAGCCCACGCAGCGACAGCGCCGGCTGCGACGAAGCCCAGCGAGAAGCCGCAATAGATCGCCAGCACGAACGTCGCGCGCAAGCGAGCAGGACTGAACTCGGTCGTCAACGCGATGGCGCTTGGCACCACCGAGCCAAGCGCAATACCGGTAACGAAACGAAGCGCTATCAATTCAGTGACATTGGTCGCAAAGACTGTCGCAATCGTCAGAAGTGCGAATGCAAACGTCGAGATGACCACGAGCTTGCGATGGCCGAAGCGGTCCGATAGCGGCGAGACCAGCAGATATCCAACCATCAGTCCAGTCAGCGCCGATGAGAAGATCGGCCCGAGCAATTCTCTAGAGAGCTCCCACTCTCTTGCGATCGACGGCGCCATATAGCTAATGGCCTGTGTGTCAAAGCCATCGAGGAACATGACGAGACCACACAAAACCACAATGCCATATTGCGTGACGCCGGTGCGGCGCGAGTTGATGAAGGATGGGACGTCAAAAGCAACTTCGGTACTACTCATTTCCCCACCTTTGCTGGCCAAAATGATCTGGTCCAATTTGTTTTTTGATCTTGGAACGGCGCGCCTATCGCGCCCCGCTGCAGGCACGAAGACGCGCGCAGAAACTGTCAGCCCGCAGCTTGCAGGACCTGAACCGATGTTGTGTCGGACGATCCGCTCGGGACGAACGCATCGGCGTAAAAGTGATCGCTGGGCAATCCGCAGCGCGTGGTGAATTCATTGCGCGCGGCTTCGATCATCATCGGATTCCCGCAGGCATAGACGTGCCGGCCCGATAGATCGGTAACATCCTCGAGCACCGCGGCGTGAACCAGTCCACGACGTCCGGTCCAGTTCGCGTCAGCTTCAGACAGCACCGGAATGAACGTGAACCATGGATAGCGCTTCGCCCATTTTTCACAGATCTCCGCGAGATAAAGATCGGCGCTGGTGCGTCCGCCCCAATAGAAACGCACCTCGCGGTTGAGCCGACGCCGGATCATGTCATCGAGCATGGACTTCAACGGTGCAAAGCCTGTACCGGTCGCGACGAATACGTAACGCGCCTGATCGTCCTCGCGCAGGTAGAAATCGCCGAACGGCAGCTCGACCTCGAGTTCGTCGTCAAGCTGCAAGGAGGCCAGCACTTTCTCGGAGAACGCGCCGCCGGGCACATGACGAATGTGCAGTTGCACGCCGTCACTCTCCTGAGGCGCATTGGCCATCGAAAAGCTGCGCTCGTGGCCCTCGCGCGTGCGGATGCGCAAATACTGCCCGGCCTTGAACTTGGCACGAATGCTGGCCCGGAAGCGCAATTGCAGGATGGCTACATCATCGGCCGGGCGCGACATGCGAAACACCCGCGCCCGGATCTTCTTCCGCACCAGCGGATCATGACGCTGAATGCGCCGCGGCCGGATGACGAGATCGCTCTTGGCGGTGGCCGTGCAGAACAGGACTTTTCCGGTCGGGCCCGTCATTTCTTTCGAGCGTTGTTTGACATCCCCCTTGCTCAGAAAGCCCTCACAGGATGCGCAGACACCCTTTCTGCAGGAGTAGGGCATCGTGTAGCCTGCACGCTCCGCTGCGACGAGAATGCTTTCGCCGTCATTGCACGTGAAGCTGATGCCGGCGTCTTCGACCGCGATCGTGTGGGTCATGGCGTTTCCTTGAATTGACTGGCACCGGCGACGAGCTGGATGCAGCGCAGGACGGGCGTGGGATCGGCAATGCCTTTCCCCGCAATATCGAAGGCACTGCCATGGCCGACACTTGAAAACATCAGGCCCGCACCGATCGACATTGCCGCCGAATTCCGGCCCGCCAGCAGCTTGATCGGAATGTGCCCCTGGTCGTGATACATCGCCACGAACGCGTCGAAGCCCTGCTGACCTAGCATCAGATCAGCCCCCACCGGCCCCTCGATATCGATGTTTTCCGCCTTCAGCCGCTCGACCAACGGCTTGACGATGCGATCGTCATCATCGCCGAAGAGACCACCTTCGCCAGCGTGCGGATTGACGCCAAAAACACCAAGCCTGGGATTGGGAATACCGAGATTTCGCAGGGCATCGATCGTTGTGCGAATAGCGCGCTCGATCAGCGTTGGCGTAAGCCGGTCGAGCGCATTGGCAAGCCGCTCGTGCAATGTCACGTGAACGATGCGCAAGCCGGCGCCGACGAGCATGAGGAACACTTCATCCTCCGGCACCTTCTTCAGCCGTGCCAGGAGGCTCGGATAACCGGAAAACTTGATGCCGGCGGCATTCACGTTAGTCTCTGAGTGCGGACACGCTACGATGCTGTGAGCGCGCCCTTCTCTCATTAGATCGAGTCCCGCCTCGACATAGGCGACGGTGGCGCGGCCCCCCTCCGCGCGCCCGTGCCCAGGCGTGAAGGCTTTTAGGTCAAGCGCGGCAACAGGATGATAGAACAACGGCTGCTTGTCGGTGGATGCCCCGGCCTGCGTCAGAGTCCGTCCCGGCGCAAATTTGTCTGCGTAGAAGCGGATGACATGCTCATCGCCAACCAGGATTGGAGATGAGCCGGGCTGCGCTTCCGTACACAGTACCGCAGCCTTCACCGCAATTTCAGGGCCGATGCCATTGGGATCGCCAATGGTCACCGCAACGGACTTCGGGGTCATAACGGCAGCGCCAGCAGCGTGTCGATCCGGGAGCTGTCGCATACGACAGTCCGCTCTTGCAGTTGCGCCGATCGGTCCGCGATCTCATAGACATCGAAATAGCGGCCGGTGGCGTAGATCGACGTGTCGCCATCCTGCAGGATGCGCGCCACCAAGAATGAGGTTTCGCTGCGCACCTTTGCTCCGTCTTCCGACAAGATCGACGGCTGTCCGAGAATGTGACGATAAGTCTGTCGCTCATAGATATTGGCTTCGCGCAGCGCCGAGACGCGATCAGTCAGCATGCCGCGGGAGTTAGCAAACACGATGCCGGCCTCGAGCCCGTCGCGATAATTCGATGCGGTCGTGATCCTGTAGAGGCACGGGCCATGAAACAGGCTCGGCCATTCCTCGAGGCGATCGTCATCGATGCAGCGCGCGTACTTCGCCTGCGCTTCGATGATGTATTGCAGAACGCTGCTGGTCATCACGGATCCCTCAGAGTCCCATGTTGGCGCGATAGGCCTTCCAGAAGCCGCGCACTGACGCCTCGGTCACCCGGCTTTCGCTGCCCTTGGCATCGGCGCCACCCATCTCGAGCACCGCGTGATCGTCGCCTGCGCCGGCAATGCCGCGCTGCACGAAGCCGCCGACACAGCCGTCTTCCATCGAGATGTACCCGGCCGGGCCAACCAGGTTGCCCTGCTTGATGCGCGTCAGGCGCTGCTCGGGCGTATCATCAGAGAAGCCGAGATAGGTCCAGTTCAGATCGGTCCTGTCGACGGCACGCGGCACGATCTGGCGAACCGCAATGGCGTTCTGGATCTGCTGCAGCACGAAGGTCGGAAACACCGACAGGATCTGCAGCGTGCAGCCATCGTGATATTCGTCGAAACTTTCCAGCAAGGTCGGATCGGCGAGCTTGTACTCGCTTTCCGAGCGCAACTGCTGCTTGGCGTAATCGACGTCCTTTTCTGCCTCGCGATCGATCGCCGAATAGCTGACGTGGTGCCCACCGCTTTCATCAACTATGATGCCGCCCTTCATTGACAGCCGGTTCAATTCGAATGTTGTGAAGAAAAGATGCAGAATGCTGGCGTGGTAGGAGTCCTTGACGTTCTCCATGTAAAGCTTCCAGTTGTTTGGAAGCACCTGGGTGAAGCGCCCGAGCACCACGGGCGTGCGGCCGCCGAGCACGCGCTCGATGCGGTTCAAAATCTCTTCGCCGAGATATTCCTCAATCGACGGCACGTCCTCAGAGAATGAACCGAAGATCAGGCCGTGAATGATCGCGATGCGCAGCTTGCGTGGACCGTGCTGCTCCATCTTGAACGAGTCGGGCATGCCGCCCTTGCCCTTGATGCCGTCCTTGAACGCGACGCCTGTCAGGTTGCCCTGCGGATCGTAGTTCCAGGCGTGGTACACGCAGCTGAAATCCTTGCGATGCTTGCCGCGGTTCTCCAGGCAGATCAGTGCGCCGCGATGGGCGCAGCGATTTTCGAACGCGTAGATCTCATTGTCGGTGTCGCGGGTGACGATCACCGGCGTATCGCCGATGAGCGTGGTGAGGAAATCTCCCGGCTCGGCGAGTTCGACTTCCAGCGCCAGATAATGCCAGTTCGGCCCCTGGAAGATCTTGCGCTGCTCGTCCGCGTAAACCGATTGATCCTGAAACACCCAATACGGAACGCGGGTGAGGCCTGCCGGCCAGGGGGCTGGACCCGCGGCTTCCGGCGGCAAAACAATTTTGTTCATCGGCGCTTCCTACGATTGACTTGGATCAATGCATGTTCGAATATCGAACAAATACTTTATTTTCGAACACCTTGAGCCGTTCTAAATCGGCTGTCAAGGCGAACCCGGCTATGGCGACAGCAGAACCCAAAGAGAAGCGCGAAGGAATGGCGGGGCTCGCGAAGGGACTCGCGATCATCGAGGCGTTCTCGGTCCATCCGGTGATGAGTGTCGCGGACGCCGCGCGCGCATCCGGAGCCACACGCGCAGCAGCCCGCAGATGCCTTCTCACTCTGGTCGAGCTGAATTACCTGGAATTGTCAGGACGAGACTTCCGTCCCCTGCCCCGGCTGCGCCGGCTGGGCGGCGTGATATCCGAGCGCGAAAGACTCGCCCAAGTCGCACAACCGCTGCTGGAGCGCGCTCGCGACGAAGTTTCAGAATCGGTTTCGCTTGCGGTGCTTGACAACGATCAATCGCTCTTCATCGCGCGTGCCGAAGCCCAACATTATGTTCAGACCGGCGTTCGCGTGGGTGCTTATCTGCCGCTCTACTGCTCGGCGACAGGCCGCATCCTGCTCGGCCGCCATACCGATGACGACATCGCGCGGCGGCTGAGCCGGTATCCGATGATCGCACGCGCGCCGCGGACACTGACCAAGATGCCGGACATTCTGTCTGCGATAAAAACCGCTGCGAAGAACGGCTACGCAGTCATCGACGAGGAGCTGGCACCCGGCATCAGAGCGATGGCCGTCCCGGTGTTTGGCCCCAACGGCGACATCGTTGCCGCCGTCAGCGTGAGTGCGGCCTCCGCCCGCGTCAAAGTCAGCGATTTGCGCAAGCGCATGCTGCCTGTGCTGCTTGATTGCGCGAACCGGATCGCGCAGCCGTTGAAAGAACTGCGTTGAAGCGCACTTTCTCGAGGCTTCCTCAAGTTGACGCCACCTGCACCGTCAAAAAGGGCACCGCCAGCTCCGACCGCGCCATAGATGCCGGCAAAATCGCGCACGTCACTTATGCCTGACGCCCGACCTTCCGGGGCGACTGGCGGATGCGCCGGCGGCAACACCGAGGCTGGCGCCCGAGACCCGGAACCGATAGTTGCGGCCGCGATACGTCAGGACGCCGGTGCCGCCGCCGCCAATGACCGGACCGACTTTCAGGAAATTGACCCGGACATGGCCCGGCGCTTGCTGCCTCCAATAGCGCCACCGGAAACGCAAATGCGAACAGTGCGACCAACGCAAGAATCGGGACGGACTCCCGCGGTTGCCCAGTCGCGCCGCACCTCAACGAACCAGTGGCAATTTGATCCGAAACACCGCGCCACCTGAGTTCCGGTTTTCAACCGTGATCTGACCATGGTGCGCATCCACGATCGTGCGGGCGATCGCAAGCCCCATGCCCATACCTTGCTCCTTGGTCGTGAAGAACGGCTCGAAGATATCCTTCAGATGATCATCGGCGATGCCCGGACCTGCATCGCTGACCAGGATTTCGGCTTGTTCGTCAGATCTGGCCGTTGCGACGACGACCTCTCGCTTCTCGGATTGCACGTCGGATACGGCATCGATCGCGTTCATGATGAGGTTGAGAACAACCTGCTGAAGTTGAACGGTATCGCCCTTGGCCCGCAGCGTCATTGGAGCCGGCACAAACTTCAACCCCACGGCGCGGCCTTCGGCCAAAGGCGACACGATGCCGACGGCTCCCGCAATGGTCTCGTTGAGGTCAATCTCGGTAACTTCAGTCGGCACCTTTCTGAGCATGCTGCGAAGGCGACAGATCACCTCGCTCGCCCGCTGGTCATCACGTCTGATATCAGCCAGAATTTCCCGTATTTCCTCGAGATCGGGCGACACCGATTTCAGCATCAGTTCCGCCGTTTCAGTATTCGTGAGAATGGATCCGAGCGGCTGATTCAGCTCGTGCGCGATGGAGGCCGCCATTTCTCCGGCAGCCGAATAGCGGTTAACGCGCGCGAGCTCCGCCAAACGCTGCCGCGATTCGACCTCAGCGAGGCGACGGCGACGACGCTCATGGAGCAATCCGCTGATCAAGGCAGCCTGCACGAGGATCACGCTCGCAATCAGCGCGACCTGCCATCGATATTTTTCCCAGAATGTCGGCTCGCGAAACAGAATTTCGCTTCCCGCGGGCAGATTGCTCTCGCTGATGCCCCAGCGCTGTAACCCGCGCCAGTCGTATTTCGGAGGTGCAAACCCGATCGGTTCGATCTTGATGTTGGCAGGCCTCTCGCCACCAAGGATGCGGATCGCAGTATTGACGGCCTTCTCGCTCGATGCGCCGATCGAATGCATCGGTCCGCCGACGGTGTCCTGGCCGAAAAAGGCTTCCTGGAACGAAAAGATCGGAGCGTTTGCAACAGCATGAAGGCCGCGCAATGCGAGATCGCCCTCATGGGCGACACCTGCGGCGTCGACCGACATCAGGCCCCAGAACAGAACGGTGTGCGGCGGAAGCGCCGTCGCCCGCTTCAGGATTTCCTCAAATGACAGATCCGCGTACCAGACGAATGCGACTCGGCTCTCGAAGGGCTTCGCCTCCCTCTTGGCTTCATCGAGCCAGAACTTCTCCAGGGGAGAAGCGCCGATGACGACGGCGATCGTTTTCGTGTCCGGCAGGACCTGAAGAATACTGCTGAAAAAGGCTGAGAAATCATTGTGGACTGAGATGACGGTGTCGTTGTCCGTAAGTTCGGCGCGGTTCACCAGCCGCTGTTCGACCGCCGCCAGCACCATGGGCGTATTGGGAAAAAGCTCCGCACGGTATCTCTGGACGAAGCTGGCCGCAGGCGCCCCAATGCTTATCACAATGTCGGGCGCCACGTCCTGGTAGAGGGAGCGCAGATAATCGACGAACGGCGCTTCCCGGCCCGGATTGTTGAACCGCGCCGTCAGTAGCGTCTGTTCCTGAAGGTCCAGTGGCCATGGCGATTGACGCTCAAGCTCCGCCCGGATAGTCCGGGCAAATTCGCTCCATGGCCGGAAGTCTCGCCCGAAGGAATGGAGCAGCAGCACGCGCTTGGGTTCGCCGCGTGGTGCGGCGCCGCTTGCCGGCTCCGGCAGGATGACGGACAAGACCAGCAAGCAGGCGCAGAGCCACGTGGCTACGACCGGCCTGCTCATGTTGGGCACACCAATGGGGGCATGTCCGCCCATCCCGTTTCCCGCGGCAGTCTCAGACGTCCGAACTTCGCATCTCAAGTTCGGTAATTCTAGCGCGAATTGCACTACAGCCAACGGCTTACTGCGCCGGGCGACGGCTTCGTGACCCCGGCCGTAGGCATCCACGGGCTGTACGCAAGAGGATTCGGCTTTGCCGCGCCGCCTTCTCCGTTGCAGCATCAGGCCGGATTGCGCGGGATGAAGTTTGTTGCTGATCGATACTGAGCGGACCGGGCCGCGTATCGGCGCGGCCCCTCTGCTGTGCGATCATTTCAATCGTATGGTGACGCCACCGACGGCGGCCGACACTTCGGCTCCAATCTTCGGTCCGCTGAGCTGCAGGATCACGCCATTGTTGTTTCTCAGCTGAACGCCTCCGGCGCCGCCGGCGATGGCGCCACCGGCACCGACCGCGCCGTAGCTGCCTTCGATGGACTCCGGCCCCCGCAGATTCAGCGCACGCCCGACCAGCTTCGTGGTCGAGGCTCCGATCGTAAAGCCGACGCTCATGCCGGAGACGGTGAATGGGTAGCGCTTGCCGCGGAGTAGCAGCACGCCCTCGCCGCCGCCGACGCCGAGGACGAAGCCGCCCTTAGTGAAGACGACAGCAACCTGGCCGGTCTCTGCCCACGACGGCGTAGTCAGTCCTGCACACCCCAGCAGTGCCAGCAGCGCAATCCCCCCAACGTGTCTCATGATTTGCCTCCAAGAGCATTTTGCCAAGCCTGCTTCACGCGTTAGACGCGCTCGAACGCGGGTCTCTCCCGATCGTCGCGAACGACACTGGATGGCTCGCTCCGTCGTTCACTTGATCCAAGTCAATGCCGCGTTAACTCGCGGCGAAGTCATCAGGCACCCGATCGCCCTCCGAACTTGCCTTCGCCAAGCACGCTGTCGACCGTCCGCATCCAGTCGTGGCTATCGGTCTTTTCCGCCAGCCCGTCTGCCTGCAACAGGTCGCGCAGTTGGCCATGAGCGCCAACGATGCAGAACGCCACACCACGGGTTGCGAGCTCACCATGCAGATCATGCAACATGCGCGCCCCCGCCAGATCGATGAAGGGCGATGCAGAGAGATCGCAGACGGCCAGCTTGATATCCGACGATTTTCCAAGCGCGGCCAAAACTGCGCCCAGGACCGTCTCGGCGTTGATGTAGAGCAGCGAGGCTTCCGGACGGAATGCAATGACGCCGACCAGCGGCTCTACCCCATGGTGCCTGGCGCTATCCGAATAACGGCCGGTTCCGGGGAGCCGTCCGAGGAACGCCACGTTCGGCTGCGACGCGCGCGCAAGCAGCAGGAAGATGGATGCGAGCGCCGCGAGGAGGACGCCCTGCAGGATTCCAAGGAGCAGCACGGACGCAAGGGCGATCACGGCCGCATAGAAATCGATCCGGCTGATTTTCCACATGCGCAGCAGTGCGGGGATGTCGACCAGCCTGTACACTGCGGCGAGAACGATGGCAGCCAACACGGCCTTAGGAAGATTTGTCAGCAATCCCGTGAAGAACAGCAGGCATAGCGCCAGCGTGATCGAACAGAACACCAGCGCCAGCGGCGTGCGGGCTCCGGCTGCGTCATTCACGGCGGATTGCGACAGGCCTCCGGCAACGGGATAGCCATGGCTGAGCGCAACCGCGAGGTTGGCGGCACCCAGTCCCAGAAACTCCTGTCGGACATCGAGGCCGTAGCCATGCTTGGCCGCAAAGCTCCGCGCCGCGGAAACACCCTCGACATAGGCAAGCAACAGACAGCCGGCCGCGATCGGAAACAGGTCTGCCGGCTCCGACAGCCCGAATGACGGCATGGCAAACGCCGGCAGCCCTTGGGGGATCGCTCCCGTGATCGGCACGCCCAGCGCCGGCAGGCCAAACATCGAAGCGAACAGAATCGATAGCGCGACCACGGCGAGTCCAACCGGCTTGCCCGACAGAAGGCGCTCGCCGCTCAGCAACAGCAGCAGCGAGGCGAGTCCGATCGTCAGAACCAGCCAGTTGACCTCCCCGAGTTGCCCGGCAAGCCGAACAGCCCGGTCAAAGAAGTTGTGACCGCCCCCTGCAACGCCGAATAAGCTCGGCAGCTGGGTCATCATGATCGTCAGCCCCGCGCCCGCCTTGAATCCGACCAGAATGCTGTCGCTGATCAGGCGCACCAGAAGGCTGAGCTTGAACAGCCAGGCGATCAGGCAGAGCAGCGCCACCGCGCAGGCCACCAGGCTCGCGATCTCGGCGTAACGCGCCGGATCGCCTGCGGCCAAAGCTCCGACCGAGCCGGCGATCATGAGCGAAATCGCGGACGTCGGACCAACCGCGAGCTGGCGCGAGGAGCCGAGCAGCGCGTAACCGATGCCGCCGAGCAGATAGCCGTAGATTCCGACATGCGGCGGCAGTCCGGCGAGCGTCGCATAGGCGAGCGACACCGGTATCGCGTAGGCGGCGAGCGTGATTCCCGCGACGGCGTCCGAGGACAGGAAGGAAGACCGATAGTTGGCGAGCCACTCCATCGGCGGAAAGAGCCGCATCCATCTTGATTGCTGAAAAGACGATAGCTTCATGTCAACTGGGCCACTACGCGAGATTCGAGAGTATTGTGCCGTCGCCGAACTCCTCCGATGAACGGCGGCCTGCAGCAGACTGGAATTGATCTGGATCAAGCGTCGCTCCGGATTCGATCCGTCGAATCGCCTCGTAACAGCGGGGACTGTCATATGGGTCAGGCTTGCTTACGATTCGCGACGACAGTGCTGTTCGTTCTCCTCAGCCAGGTCGCGCCGGCGCGCCCAGACGATCAGCGTTCTGCCGTGCGCATTCAGGAGGAAGTCTGGGCGTTGCCTCTCATCCTGCCGACCATCGCTTACGTCGTACGTCCGGTCGGCAATGGCCCCTTCCCGCTTGCGATCATGAACCATGGGGTGTCACCTGACCCCGTGCAGCGCAGCTTCTTCCCGCTGGTCGAATTCCGCGACGCGGCCATGTGGTTCGCGCGGCGCGGCTACTTCGTGGTGGTCCCGGTTGGATCTGGCTACGGCGCCTCGGCCATCGACATACCCGAGCGCGGGCTCTACGGGCCGTTCTTTTCCAAGATCGGCAGTTGCGCCAATCCGAACTTCCGCGATGCAGGCATGGCTGTTGCACAGCTCAACCTCTGGATCATCGACTACATGGCTGCCGAGAGGAAGATCCTGCCAAAGGACGCCATCGTGGTCGGTCAGTCCGCGGGTGGTTGGGCGTCGATTGCGCTTTCAAGCCTAAACCCGGCGCCAGTCAGGGCCATTATCACGTTTGCGGCCGGGCGCGGCGGCCGCGTCGGCGGCAAGCCGAACAACAATTGCGCGCCGGATCGACTGATCGACGCCACCGCTGAATTCGGCCGCACTTCGCGCGTGCCGATGCTCTGGATCTACATCGAAAACGACACGTTTTTCGGCCCCGCCCTATCGAAACGGATGCACGAAGCCTTCACCGCAGCGGGAGGTAACGCCGAATACCATCTTCTTCCGCCGTTCGGCGACGATGGACATTTCCTGGTCGGCTCCGCGGACGCCATCCCGGTCTGGGCGCCGCTGGTCGGCGCGTTCCTGGACAGGCACAAATAGCGACGGTGACCGGGCGTCGAGGAGCACAGGCATGACGATGCAGCCTCCCAGACTGTTACCGACCCCGTTCCTCGGCGTCACTTTAGCATTGTCATTGATAGTGTCAGCGGGCAGGCCCGCATGTGGACAACAGACTGCCCCGACCGGCGCGCAAAAGGGAGGCCCCGAAATTGCTTTTCGCGGCCAGCGTGAAGCGCGCGACATCAAATTTGGCGAATGGCAGAAGGTCTGCTTCAAGCCTGGCGCCGCGAAGATGGTCTGCCGCACCACGCTCAGCGGCACCTTCAATACCGGCCAGACCGCGGTTCGCGTCTATCTGACCGAGCGCGAGGATAGCGAGGGCGCGCGGCTACAGCTTTTCCTGCCGGTCGGCCTCTACCTGCCGGCCGGCGCCACTCTCGCCGTTGATCAAGGAGCAACCTACCGAGTTCCGTTCACGTGGTGCCTCACCAACACCTGCATTGCGGGCGACCTCGCCGACCCGAACCTGCTGCGCGATATGGACTCTGGCCAGACGCTCGCCCTGCGGGTGGTCGATACCAACTTGCTGTCGGTGAGGACGCTACTCCCACTCGATCAATTTGCGACAGCGCGCAAAGGCAGACCTGCGCGCATTTTCGAACAGGATATCGACGAGTGAAAAGGGACAAGTTCAGCTAGCCAATCGCAGCGGCCATTTTCTCGATCGGATCGATGAGTGACTTCGCCGTGAACGGTTTGGTGAGATAAGCAACGCATCCAGACTTCGCTGCAGCCGTACGGTTCGCGCTGCTGTCGTTACCGGTGATATAGATGACCGGCAGCCCGATGCCCTTGTCCACAAGCTGGCGACGCAGATCAATGCCGGATTGACCATCCAGATTGATATCCAGAACAATGCAGAAGGCACTCCCGAAATCGGCATGGCCAAGCAGAGCGCTGGCGGACTCGAACAACGTGGTATCAAAGCCGTGTTGTCTCAGCAGGCGCTTAAGGCTCCTGAGCATGGATCGGTCGTCATCTACGACCAAAACAGATCTTGGATTCGACAAGGTTCGCTTCAACTGTTCGAGGATGTCTTCGGCTGCCGTCTACTGGGGTCGGTCGCCTGACCGCGAGCCGAGAACTCGGTTGATTTCGCACCCTCGGGTACGCTCTGTCATTAAGGTGTGATATTGTCCGTTCGTACAGGGTTATGACGGAACCGGACTGCCTTTGCGCGTTTTTCCCGTCTAACGTCCCGCGTCATTCCTTGAGTCGAGTACGCCGAGCCGCTCCGCGATCGAGACCAGTTCGGCGAGCGACTGCACCTGCATCTTCTCCATCACCCGGTGGCGATGCGCCTTTATTGTGCGCTCGGTTGTTCCCAATTGATGGGCGACCTGCTTGTTGATCTTGCCGCGTACGATCAAATCGAACACCTGTCGCTCGCGCGGCGTCAGCGTCGCAAGGAGGGAGCGATGGGAGTCGAGCCGGCTCCGCTGGCTGCGCGCTGCCCCGTGACGCGCAATGGCGCGCTCGATGGCATCGATCAACTGTTCCGAAGATACCGGTTTGGTAAGAAAATCCTCAGCGCCGGCCTTGATCGTCCGCACGGTCGTCGCAGTGTCGGCGTACCCGGTGAGGAATACGATCGGCAGCGTCGAACCGAGTTCGCTGAGACGGTTCTGCAGTTCGGGACCACTCAGATCGGGTATTCGCACGTCGAGCAGGATGCATCCCAGCCGCCCATTGTCTGGCAGGCGATCAAGTAATTGCTGAGCGGATGGATAGGTTGCGACGTCATAGCCGGCGAGCTTCAGACGCCGCTCAATGGCTGTTCGAAATGACGCATCGTCATCGACGACGTGAACGAGGCCAGGCAACTTATCTCCCTCCAAGGCGGCACTCGCCACACCGCGACGGGTAGTCCGCCGATCTGGAGGCAATTGCCTAGTTGTCCCATAGTACAATGGTCCTGGGAACAATGATTAGGAATCCTGCCTTCAACTTCAGCGCGACTTTTTTGCAGCGCAATACTTCCAAAGACTGACGAAAATCGTGACGTTCAGGTTAGGAGTTAGGCCATGCTTTCCTACGTCAACACCGATCCGGCAGCTCCCCTACCCAATATGTTCGGCGCGTTCGGCATGACGAGCGCTTCGAACCCGATGATGACTTTAAACGAATTTTCTTACAAGAAAGGCACGGAGATATACGGGGAGAAAGAACCGGCGGCTTATATTTATCAGGTGAAGACCGGTGCAGTGCGAAGCTACAAGCTGCTCACGGACGGGCGCCGCCAGATTGGCGCGTTTCACCTCGCTGGCGACATCTTCGGGCTGGAGAACGGCAGCGAGCATCGCTTCACGGCGGAGGCAATCGTCGACACAGCAGTCCGCCTGGTGAAGCGTAGCAGCCTGGAATTGGCGGCCCAGAGCGATGCCATGGTCGCCCGCAACCTGCTCAGCATGACCACGAACAACCTGCAGCACGCCGAGGATCACATGCTCCTGCTCGGTCGCAAGACGTCGCTTGAACGCGTCGTTGCCTTCCTGCTCGAAATGGACAAGCGCCTTACCGCAGCGAGCGTCATGACGCTACCGATGTGCCGCCGCGACATCGCCGATTATCTCGGCCTGACGCTGGAGACAGTCTCTCGCGCCCTGTCGCGGCTCCACCAGCTCGGTATTCTCGGATTCTTAGGCAATAACCAGCGTCAGATCGTGATCCTGGACCGGCTCCAACTGGCTAGCCTCGATCTGCGGGACTGAAAGGCTCTCCCGGCGCGGCGATCGTTGCAAGGTGCTCGTATGACCTGCGCAGCACCTCGAACAGCAGAGCTGTCGACCAGCCAAACATCAAGATGCCGTTCATCGCGGTTATCGGTCCAGTCAGCCGCCACGCTTTCACAGGCGTGATGTCGCCATAACCAAGGGTCGTGTAGTTGACGAACGCGAAATACAGGACATCGGTTCCGGCGGGACCAGCGCCGACAATCGCATAGGCCAGTGCCCAGACCAAGACTTCAAGGGAATGAGCCAGCATCAGCATGGTCGCGGCAGTGACCATGACGCTCATCAGATGAAGCCTCGGCCAGTCGGTATGTCGTCGCGCGGCAACACGGACGATAGAGACCGCGGCTATGGTCGCCAGAGCGTGGATCATGATGGTGACTACGCTGACGATGGCGCTGACCAGGAATTGTAGCGCCATCCGTCAGCCTCCAATCCGCAAAGCGCAAGGGCTCTTGTGAGTAAACACATTCGATGCGGCTTCCAAGGCCGAGCCGACTGTGCTCCTCGTCGTTCGATCAGCCTCCACCCAATCGTGGAAGAACTATCGTGCTGCCTAATGAACGACCGCGCGGCCGCTACGACGCGCTCAATCGATGATGTGATAGCCGCCGTCGATATACATCACACCGCCGGTGATCAGCTTCGCGCCGTCGAGCGCCAGGAATGCAGTTGCGTTACCGACGTCGTCGATACTGACGAGGCTGCGGGCAGGCGCTTTCGACTGCGCCTTGTCCATCAGTTCGTCGAATTCCGGAATTCCGGACGCAGCTCGAGTGGCCAGCGGTCCGGGCGAAATCGCGTGCACTCGGATACCCTTCGGCCCCAGTTCTGCTGCGATATAGCGCACCGCCGCCTCAAGCGCAGCCTTGGCGACCCCCATGACATTGTAGTTCGGCACCACCATCTGGCTGCCGTAATAAGTCATCGTGAACAGCGTCCCACCATCCTTCATCAAGGGCTCGGCCAGATGCGCCATGCGCATAAAGGACCAGCACGAAATCTCCATCGTCTTTAGAAAGCCGTCGCGTCCAACGTCCACCACGCGGCCGTGCAGCGCATCCTTTGGAGAGAACGCGATCGAGTGTAGCAGGAAATCGAGGCGTCCCCATTCCTTCTCCAGGCGCCCGAACACCTGCTCCATTTGGCCTTCGGCGTTAACGTCGAGCGGCATGAAGATTTGGGCTTCCAGCGCCTGCGCGAGCGGCTCCACATGCCTCTTGGCCCGCTCGTTCAAGTAGGTGACGGCCAGATCGGCGCCGAGCGCACGAAACGCCTTGGCGCAGCCCCAGGCGATCGATTGATCGTTGGCAATGCCAACAATCAGACCCTTTCTTCCCTTGAGGGCGACCCTGGTTTCCGGAAATGCAGGAATATTCATGACACTCTCTCACGATCCGGGCTGGACGATGGATTGTTCAACAGCACCGACAACGTGTGTTGCGCAATCATCAATTCCTCATCCGTCGGTATGACGTACACCGGAATGCGGCTGTCGGATCGCGATATCAGCCGCGCATGGTTGGAATTCGCGGCAGGATCGAAGGCGATGCCGAGCCAGACCAACTGCTCGATGACGCGTGCGCGAATTTCTGCCGAGTTCTCACCAATGCCAGCCGTGAAGACGAACGCATCCAGGCCCTGCAGCGCAGCCGCGAGCATGCCGGCGTTGAGGCAGATGCGATAGACGAAATACTCGACCGCCAATTTCGCGTGCGGATCGTCGCTTGCCTCCAGCTGCCGCATATCATTGCTGACGCCAGAGAGACCCTTCAGTCCGCAGTTGCGGTAGAGAAAGTCCTGGACGTTCGACGCAGACATTCCCTTTTCGGATATAAGATAAAGCACGACCCCGGGATCGATCTGCCCCGGACGGGTTCCCATTGGCAAGCCGTCAAGCGCGGTGAAGCCCATTGTGCTTTCCACGCTGCGCCCATCGTTCAAAGCGCACATCGACGCGCCGCTGCCGAGATGAGCGACGATCACCCGCCCCTTTGCAACGTCCGGCGCGATCTGCGCCAGGGTTCTCGCGATATATTCATAGGACAGGCCGTGGAAACCATAACGTCGCACGCCTTCGGCGTGGAACTGATAAGGGATCGCGTAATGGTCCGCTACCGGCCCGTGCGTACGATGAAATGCGGTGTCGAAACACGCCACCTGCGGAAGCGCGGGAAAATTCGCGAGCAACGAACGGATCGGCGCCAGATTGTGGGGCTGATGCAACGGCGCCAGTGCGACATAACGCTCCAGGCGGGACACCACGTCATGGTCGATCAGCACCGGCCGCCCATAATCCGGACCGCCATGGACCACGCGATGCCCGACGGCCATCGGGGTGATGCGAAGCTCGTCCCGCAGCCACGCTCCCGCAATAGCCATTGCAGCCGGAATGTCCGAAACGCTTTCGATTTGGTAAGCCCGCTCCGCCAGCGGATCGCCGTTTGCATCGACAGCGCGCAGGCGCGGACGGCTGCCGATGCCATCCATCTGTCCCCTGATCTGCCGCCGGAGCCTCCCTTCCCCCTCAATCGAAAAGACCTGGAACTTGACGCTGGAGGAGCCCGCATTGACGACAAGGATCGTGTCCATGGCGATCACGCGGCGGCAATTGGAGCAAGTCTGCGCCGCGCATCGGCATAGAGTGCTGCGACTGCACAGGAGGCCATGCGCGCCCGCGGCGAATCAGCGCGGGACGTCAGAACGATCGGCACCCGGGCTCCGAGCACGATGCCGGCGCCGTCGGCCTTGGCGAAGTAGGCAAGGTTCTTCGCCAGCATATTCCCAGCTTCGAGGTCGGGAACGACCAGGATCTGAGCTCGGCCGGCGACCTCAGACTTTATCCCCTTGATCTTGGCCGCTTCCACATCGATTGCATTGTCGAAGGCAAGCGGTCCGTCGAGAAGCCCGCCGGTAATCTGCCCGCGATCCGCCATTTTGCAGAGTGCCGCGGCCTCGATCGTGGATGGAATCTTGGAGGTGACGGTTTCGACCGCGGACAGAATCGCGACCCTCGGCGACGTGCCGAACCCGGCCTGCGTGAAGAGATCGATGGCGTTCTGGATGATGTCCCGCTTGTCATCCAGGTCGGGGAAAATATTGATCGCCGCATCCGTCACGAACACGGTCTCCGCATAGGCCGGAACATCCATCACGAACACATGGCTGATGCGTCGATCGGTCCGCAAACCTGTCGCTTTCGCGGTGACGCTGCGCATCAGCTCGTCGGTATGCAGGCTGCCCTTCATCAGCATTTCGCCTTTGGCTGCATGGATCAACTCGACGCCCTTGGCAGCCGCGGCCTCACTGTGTGGGGCATCGACGATCTCAAATCCGGATATATCGAGACCGTGCTGGCTCGCCGTCTTGCTGATCTTCGTTTCAGGCCCGACCAGAACCGGCTTGATGATGCCGGCCGCCGCGCTATCGACTGCGCCCCGCAAGGAGGTTTCATCGCAGGGATGCACGACAATGGTCGATACCGGCTGCACCGCCTTTGTAGCTGCGATCAAACGGTCATATTTGCTGTGGGATCGTGTTTCGCTGTTATCGGCTACCACAGAATTCATGGTGCTGCTCCAGGTCCTTGGGCCAGCGTTACAAGCTTGGTGGATCAGAGGCGCCGTTGCCGGAGGAGCTTTGATCTAAGTCAATCGCCGGCTCTCTTCGCTGGCGCGGGACGATACCTCAGGGCTGCACCGTGGGAGCGGACATCCAAGAACGTGCGCGGAGGCTCGGCCGCGAGCGAACCGCAGAGCGTCTGCCTGGTTTGACATAGATCAAATGCGGGGTCGCCAACACTCCAATGATCGACCCGTCTCGCACCAGTCGCGCGATCCTGATCAAGCCCGCGCGCCAGATCAAGCGAACGCCGGGAGGTCACCATGAAGGCAAGCGCAGCGCTGAAGAAGGAAGCTGATACTGGAGATTGCTGGAAAGATTTTCGGCCTGGCGATTGGGTTACATCGATCAACGTTCGCGATTTCATCGTCCGCAATGTCACCCCTTACACCGGAAATGAGGATTTCCTCGCGGAGGCATCGCAGCGCACAAAAGCGGTCTGGGCAAAACTGCAGCCGTACTTCGCCGACGAACGGAAGAAGGGAGTGCTTGCGGTCGATGCCAAAACACCGTCAACGATGCTGGCCCATCCGGCCGGCTACATCGATCGAGCCAACGAAATCATTGTAGGGCTTCAGACCGACCAGCCTTTCAAGCGTGCCATTTTCCCGTTCGGTGGACTGCGGATGGTCGAGGCAGGCCTCAAAGCCGCCGGCTTCGAACCCGATCCAAGCGTGCACGAAGCCTTCACGAAGTATCGAAAATCGCACAATGACGGCGTGTTCGACGCCTATACGCCCGAGATCATGAATTGCCGAAGGTCCGGTATCATCACCGGCCTGCCGGATGCCTATGGCCGCGGTCGCATCATCGGCGACTACCGGCGGGTGGCCCTTTATGGAACCGATCGGCTTCTCGAGGCCAAGCGCGCGGAGCGCGGCCAGCTCGACGACATGTGGCCAACTGATGAAATCATTCGGCAGCGCGAGGAATTGGCAGAGCAGATGCGCGCGCTCGAGGATCTGGCCTCGATGGCGAAGCTATACGGCTGCGATATATCGAAGCCGGCGACCAATGCCAACGAAGCATTCCAATGGACCTATTTCGCCTATCTGGGCGCGATCAAGGAAGCCAATGGCGCCGCAATGTCCATCGGTCGCATCTCGAGCTTCCTTGACATCTACATCGAACGCGACCTGAAGGACGGTGTCCTCGACGAGGCCGGAGCCCAAGAGCTATGGGACCAGTTGGTGCAGAAGCTTCGTATCGTCCGATTTCTCCGTACGCCTGAATACGACGCGCTGTTCAGCGGCGATCCCTATTGGGCAACCGAATGCGTCGGCGGAATGGATCTGGATGGACGTGCTCTGGTGACGAAGAGCAGCTATCGGATGCTGCACACCCTCTACAATCTTGGCCCGGCACCCGAACCAAACATCACCATTCTCTGGTCGAAGCACATGCCGGAGGCCTTCAAGCGCTACTGCGCCAAGGTCAGCCGCGACACGTCCTCCCTGCAATATGAGAACGACGATCTCATGCGGCCGTTCTGGGGGGACGATTATGGAATCGCTTGCTGCGTTTCGGCAATGCGCCTTGGCAAGCAGATGCAATTCTTCGGTGCGCGCGTCAATCTGGCAAAGGCGCTGCTCTACGCTATCAATGGCGGTCGCGACGAGATATCCGGCGAACAGGTCGCGCCCCAAACCCTGCCGGTCACCGGCGACTTCCTCGACTTCGACGATGTCATGGCCAAGTTCGACGTCACGATGGAGTGGCTGGCGCGCACCTATGTGCATGCGATGAACTGCATCCATTACATGCATGACAAGTACTTCTACGAACGCCTGGAGATGGCGCTCCACGATCGCGACATCCTGCGAACCATGGCGTTCGGGATAGCCGGACTTTCCGTCGTCGCCGATAGTCTGAGCGCGATCAAATATGGAAAGGTCCGTGTTGCGCGCGACCCGAGTGGATTGATCGTCGACTATCAAAATGAAGGTAATAAAGCGACGCCGCAATTCGGCAACAACGACGATCGCGTCGATCAGATCGCCTCGAGCATCGTCACCAGCTTCATGGAGAAGATCCGCAAGCACCCGACGTACCGAAACGCGACACATACGCAGAGCGTCCTCACGATTACCTCTAACGTCGTGTACGGCAAGGCGACGGGTAATACCCCGGACGGACGACGGAAAGGCGAGCCGTTCGGGCCGGGAGCGAATCCGATGCACGGCCGGGACAGTCATGGCTGGCTGGCTTCGTGCCTCTCGGTGGCAAAGCTTCCCTACAGGGATGCGCAGGACGGCATCAGCTACACAGTTTCGGTCGCTCCACAGAAGGCGCACTTGTCCGGCGGCCAGTTGATCGATGAAGCCGTCAAGGCGTTCGACGTCTACTTTGAGCGGGGCGGATTCCACATGAATCTGAACGTGATCGACAGGGACACGCTCGAGGACGCGATCAAGAATCCGGACAAATACCCGCAGCTCACGATCCGCGTGTCCGGCTATGCGGTGAACTTCATCCGCCTCACGCCGGAGCAACAGAGGGACGTGATCAGTCGCACTTTCCACGGACAAATCTGAGCCGGGAGGCGGAGATGTCGACGGTGCAGGCACTTGAACCCGGGAGTCGTCACGACCTCAGGGTTGGAATCTCGCCCGACGCGCCTGACGAAGACAAGATCAAGGACGCAGAAGGCGCGTTCGGGTATTGCCACTCCTATGAGACCTCGTCACGCTACGACGGACCGGGCCTACGCGTCGTGCTGTTCGTCTCGGGATGCCTGCTGAGATGTACGTACTGCCACAACCCGGATACCTGGCATCTCAAGGACGGCACCTACGTGTCGTGCGATCATGTGCTTCGTCGGCTGGGCGATTTCGCGCCCGCACTTCTCAGCCTCGGCGGGGGCCTGACGATATCTGGTGGCGAGCCGATGGTGCAGCTTGCCTTCACCAGACGAATATTCGCCGGCGCCAAGGACATGGGCCTGCACACGGCTATCGAGACTTCGGGCTTCCTCGGCGATCGAGTGGACTCGTCATACCTGTCGGCGATCGATCTCGTCCTGCTCGACATCAAGAGCTCGGATCCTGAAACCTACCGCCGAGTGACCGGCCGCGACCTTGCGCCGACGCTGCGCTTCGCGGAACGTCTGGCATCGCTAGCGAAGCCGGTATGGGTCCGATTTACGCTCGTTCCCGGCGAAACCGACGATCCATCGAATGTCGACGGCATCGCTCGGTTCGTCGCGCCAATGAAAAACGTCGAATGGGTCGAGGTTCAACCGTTCCACCAGATGGGCTCGTTCAAGTGGAAGGCGATGGGGCTCGAATACAGGCACCTCGATACTCCGCCGCCGAGTCGGGATCTGGTGAACAGAGTCATCGGACAGTTCCGGTCCGCGGGCTGCCAAGCACGTTGACCGACCAGCAATCGATCCGGGGAGATCTGAGATGTTGGACGTTGCCCGCGAGATCATCGGAAGCCAACCCATATTGACGGCCTTTCTGGCAATAGGACTGGGCTATCTGGTTGGTCAGATCAGTATCGGCGGATTTTCGCTTGGTGTCGGTGCCGTTCTCTTCGTCGGCCTCGCCATAGGAGCATTCGCGCCAAAGGCGCAGATCATCGGACCGATCGGCCTGACCGGCCTGATCATGTTCCTCTACGGGATCGGCATCCTCTATGGCCGTCAGTTTTTCGAGGGCATGGTGGGCGTCGGACAGAAGTACAACCTGCTGGCATTGGTCGCATGTCTAGCCGGCCTGCTCGTAGCGCTCGGCCTCGGACACATCTTCGGGATCAAGATCGGGCACACGCTGGGAATCTACGCCGGATCGATGACGAGCACCGCGACTCTCCAGGCGGCGCTTGACGTCATGAAGAACAAGGATCCGTCTATCGGTTATTCCATCGCATATCCCTTCGGCGTGATCGGACCGATCCTCTGCATCTACTTCATGACGCGGGTCGTGAAACCCAAATTTCCTGCAAAGGCGCAACGCTTTCACATGGGAGAGATTTCAGTCGGCGAAGGCTTTGCGGGCAAGCGACTGAGCGAGTTGATGAACGAGGTGCTCAGCGATTTGCAGGTGACCATGATTCGAAAGGGTGAACGCAATATCGTCCCGACACCCGATACTCTCTTGTCCGCCGGCGACGGCGTTCTGGTCGTGGCCGAGCGCGAAGAAGCAATCGCGAGGGCGGCCGCCCAGCTCGGAAGGCTTGAGCCTGGGCGATTGGCCAGCGATCGCGCCGATCTCGACTACATCCGCGTTTTCGTCGGAAAGGCCAACGTGGTCGGTGTGCCCCTCGCTCGCCTCCCGATGCCTGCCGGCTATCCAACCCACCTGCTGCACGTTCGACGATATGATGCCGACCTCGTACCCACGCCCGACCTGATGCTGGAGTTCGGCGATCGGGTCGGAGTGCTGACGCCGCCCGACCGAAAGGAAGAGATTCGCCGCCACTTCGGCGACACCGTCAAGGCGGCCGCTGAATTCAGCTATGTATCCCTCGGGATCGGAATGGTCCTTGGCGTCCTTCTGGGTCTTATTCCTATTCCGATTCCAGGTGTGGGCGTTGTCACGCTCGGCATTGGCGGCGGACCGCTGATCGTCGCTCTCATCCTTGGAAAATTGCGCCGCACCGGCCCCATGCTTTGGACGATGCCTTTGCCCGCGAACATCGTACTTCGAAATTTCGGGCTTGCGATGTTTCTTGCCACTGTTGGCGTCAACGCAGGGCAGCCGTTTGTTCGGACTGTCGCCGAGTCCGGGCTCACGATGCTGTTCATCGGAGCCGCTGTGCTGCTGACAACCGTGGTCATCGTCCTGCTGGTCGGCCATTATCTGATGAAAATTCCGTATGACGATCTCGTTGGCGTCGCGTCTGGCGCAACGGGGAATCCTGCTATCCTTGTCTATTCGACCAAGATGGCGCCGACTGAGCGTCCCGACATTGGGTACGCCATGATCTTCCCGTCGATGACACTCGTGAAGGTCATCGCTGCACAGATCGTCGGCCTCCTGGCTTTAGGCGGCGCTCCTGCCGGGTAGCAGCGCAACATCCCCGCATAGGAGACACAGCATGGCTGACCGAGCACCTGTGCCCCAACCACCTATCTTCAGCTTGAACGCCTACAGCCCGGCCGAGATCAAGGAGGCCGTCGAAAAAATCGGAGTCAAAAAAGCAAATCTGCCGCTTCGAGTTTCCTTCATGCTGGCGATGGTTGCAGGCGGCAGCATCGGCCTCGGCGCGCTTTATTACACGGTGGTCGCCAGCGACGCAGAGTTGAGTTTCGCCACCACACGCGTGGTCGGCGGACTCGTATTTTCTCTTGGGTTAGCGCTTGTCTTGGTTGGGGGCGCCGAGCTGTTTACGGGCAACAACCTGATCGTGATGGCCTGGGCGAGCGGGAACGTCTCTACGAGAGAGATGCTGCGCAACTGGGCAATCGTGTATGTCGGCAATCTGGTCGGGTCGCTTGGCCTCGTTTTCCTGGTTTTCTTCTCACATCATCTCGACATGAACGGCGGCCGCGTTGGCTTGTCGATATTGAATACGGCTGTCGCAAAGATACATCCGGACATGCTGACGCTGTTCTTCAAGGGCATCCTGTGTAACGTGCTTGTTTGTCTGGCAGTTTGGCTCGCGTACGCGGGACGATCGGTGACCGACAAGATTGTTGCTCTGATATTGCCGATCTCCGCCTTCATAGCGGCCGGATTCGAACACTGCGTCGCCAACATGTATTTTCTACCCCTGGCTTGGCTGCTGGCGCAAACCGGCAATGTTCCGGCTGGTTTCGATGCATCGCTCATTACGATATCCGGAATTGTGCACAATCTCGTTCCGGTCACACTCGGCAATATCGTGGGTGGCGCTGGCTTGGTCGGTGCTGTCTACTGGGTTATCTATCGGGCCGCATTTGGTGCGGCATATCTAAGAGAGAAATAACGGAGCCTCGCTACGACGCCTTCGCCTTGGGATCGAAAGGCGCGACTTTCGAGGATCGTTCCGACGATTCCGCGAACAGCTCGGCGACATGCCGCAAGCGCTTGGCGACCTCGCCAGATATCTCGGCGCTCGCCGACAGCACCTCGCTGATCGCCGCGAAGGCCGCGTGGCGTTCGTCGGCATTGTCGGGCAGCAATTTCGGAATTGCCGCTAGCGCCCTCTTCTGGTCCAGCAACAGCATGAAGAACTGCTCGCGCACCAGCATCTTGAACTGCGCCAATGTCAGTCGCTCCCCCTTCTCGCGGCGGATTCGGCGCAGCGCTTCGAGGCTGCGCTCGTCCACCATGCCTCGCGCTGACCCGACGTAAAGCAGACCCCTGATGGCTGCCTCTCGAAGGCCGCCTTCGTCGATCCTGGATTTCAACTCGGCTGTCCGCCGCTGCAGCATCTCGCGGTGCTCGGCCGACATCTCTTGCCGCGACGGCTCCCAGCGCGGGTCGACACCGACCGCGGACTGAAGCGCAGGCGAACCGTACACGGCAAGAAAGACGGTTTCACCGAGTACTTCCTGGTAGTTCCGCCAGCCGTCGAGCGCGCTGGCGATCTGCCTTGAGACCTTTTCCTGAAGGGCAATGAACGGATTCTCCGCCGCCGCTGGCTTCCGATGATCCCGAATTCTTTCCGCCGTTGTCTCAACGGCGGTCATCAAGGGATTTCGGCTGCTGAAGAACTCATATTGTAAGCGCAACGGGTGGATATCGCGCATCCACTCGGCCATCTGCGGCGTCACCATGCCCCTGATCCAAGGCTGGACGAATTTCCGATAGGCCGCGAGATTGATCTCGGACACACGCTTGGCGGCGGCGAAGCGCCGCTCGTCCTCCGGCGAATTGCCGCCCATGGCACGGATGTCATCAAGCGTGCGCGCCTCGCAGCGCATCACCCATTGCCCGATGGCAAGATCCGCCCTCGCGGTGTCGGCGCCCTTTGCCTCAAAGGTCGCTTCATAGAGGCCCGGCGGCAACACGTCGATCAGGTCGATGTTGCTGGAGAATTCCGCGTGTTCCTTCCTGGCGACACCGCCGGAACGAAGATTCCGAGATGACCGACGCTCTCGTGAACCGTGTAGACAATGGTCTGGCCGTACGCCCTGATCTCGTCGACGCTCGCGTAGAGATCGAGGATCAGTGCAGCGCCTGCTGTGGCGGAGTGATATTGTCTCCCTTGGAGCAGAACACCACGATCGGCGACTTGATGTTGCGCAGATCGACCGTTTTGCCGTCCGACAGCTTGACGCGACCGGCGGCGAGATTGTTGCCGATGAAGAGTTCATCGACAATGAACTGGATTTCCTCCGCATTCAGGTTGACATGCCCGCCCCACCAGCGCTCGAACTCGAGGTAGCGGTCCGCCTCGGTGTCGACCTTCGAATACACGTTATATTGCTTGGTCCACAGCGTGTTCGACGGGTTCTGGTTCTCGAAGTTCTGCACCAGCCAGGCTCCATCGAACTTGCCGGCACCGAGGTCGCTGGCGAGCGCCGTCAGCCAGCTGCCGCCGAGCAGACCGCCCGAGTACCGCATTGGATATTTGCCGTGCACGCCGGCCCAATAGGCAAGCGGTGCGCCGGCAATGATGACCGGCCCGAACAGTTCCGGACGCAGCGATGCTAGGATCATCACGGCCCAACCGGCCTGGCAGTTGCCGATCACGCAGGGCTTGCCATCGGCCTCAGGATGGCGCCTTATGACTTCCTCGATGAACAAGGCTTCCGCGCGTGCGATACGCTCGATTGTCTGGTTCGGCATCGGCTCCGGCAGGAAACCGATGAAGTAGCAGGGATGACCGGCTTTCATGGCGACGCCGATCTCGCTGTCCGCCTTGAATCCACCAATTCCCGGCCCGTGCCCGGCGCGCGGATCGACCACGATGAATGGCCGCCGCTCAAGATCGATTTCGGTATCCTTGGGCGGAATGATGCGCACCAGCGCATAGTTCACCGGCTCGACGAGCTTGCGCCCATCCATGACAAGTTCGGCGGTGTAGTGCAGAACATGCGGCGCCGTCTGGGCGATGTGCTCCTGGTACTGATCGCCGCGCTGGCGCAGGATGTCCAGGAACAGCACACTGCGCTGCCCGGCATCGATCATGTATTCTACCGCCGAGGTAATGAGGCCCGAGATGGGATCGCGCGAAAGCGGTGCCTTGTCCATCGACATGCTGAGACCTCCCTGTCGCGCATCGATTGAATGCGCGCCGCGCCACCTCGGACTTTGATCTAGGTCAACGTCGTGAGGCGGAACGAAATGGTCCGATTTGAGCGGCTTCGCCTTGCCGGCTATTGTTCTGCTGGTCGCGCAAGGCGGGCGCGATCCTGATTGATCCAGGCCACCGTCAGCTCCCAGGCGACTGACAAAATGATCGGGCCGATGAAGAGGCCAACAATTCCGTGCGCCAGTGTTCCTCCAATCACCCCGACAAAGATGACGAGCGTGGGTGTGGTCAGACCGCGTCCCATCACCAGTGGCTTCAAGATGTTGTCGAGCAGGCCGACGATCACCAGAAACACGGTCAGCGGCAGCGCCGTGGTGAAATCCCTGGCGGTCCAGAGCCAGATGATCACCGGAATCAGGACGACCGCCGATCCGATCTGCACGATGCTCAGCAGCAGGATCGCGAAAGCCAATAGGCCCGCATTTGGAATTCCCGCCAGCTTGAAACCGATGCCGGCCAGCAACGACTGGATGATAGCGATGCCGATAATGCCTTGAGATACCGCGCGTATCGTTGCGCCCGCCAATTCCAGGAAATGCTCGCTCTGTTCGGGCACGACCCGGGACAAGAAGCCCCTGCCAGCCGCCACGAGCTGCGGTCCATATGGAAAGAGAAAGCCAGCCAAAGCAACCGACAGGAGGAATTTGAGCGTTCCCACGCCGGCATCTCCTGCAAAGCCGAGAATAGTCGCAGCCAGAGGCTTGAGATGGGGCGCGATTTCGCGCAGAGCGGCACTGAGGTTGATCGATGCCTGACCCCAGAGATCATAGAGCTGCGCGCCGATCAGCGGCCAATCCTTGATGCGCCCGGGCGGCGAGGGAACCGACAGGCTTCCAGCGCCGAGTTGTCCGGCAATTTCCCTCAAGCCATCCACCGCACCGATACCGAGCCAGGTCGCTGGCCCGATGACAACGGCGAGGTTGACGATAGTGAGGATTGCCGCCGCCAATTTCGGACGTCCGCCGAGCAATTTCGCGAGCCCACTAAACAATGGATAGAACGCAACGGCGAGTACGACGCTCCAGGCCAGGATCGGCACAAACGGGCGCACAAGGACAAAAGTCCAGTAAATCAGAAAAGCCAGCAATCCAAGCCGGACTGCAAGCTGGATGATGTCCTCCCCGGACAAAAGCTGCCGAAGTGTTCTCAAGGGCGCGCTCTCGTTAGAGGCTGCGCAAAGCCTACTCACTGGTTCCCACGACGCTGCTTGATCTAGATCAAGCGCCCTGGTCGCCCGAACGGCAGCCTTGGTTGCCGATATCAGGGCTCGGCATCGCGTTTGCGTTGCTCGAAGCTGATTTATAAGGTTGCGGGCAGATGCCAGAAGCCGCAGCTTACATAGCGCGCGAGAGTCTCAACGACGGCAGCCAAGTCGAAATCCGATCGCTTCGCCCCGAGGATGAGGCTGACATGCTTGCCGCAGTCGGGCGAGCGAGCGCACAATCCCTGCAACGCCGCTTCTTTGCCGTGAAGCGCGGTTTCTCGGAGCAGGAACGCGCCTTCTTCATGGATATCGACTTCAGAAATCATGTCGCGCTCGTCGCACTTGTCGAGGAAGCCGGACGACCAGCAATCGTTGGAGGCGGTCGATACGTTGTCTTCGAGCCGGGGCGAGCCGAGATGGCTTTCGTGGTCGTTGATGCCTGGCAGGGACACGGGATCGGCTCCATCCTGATGCGTCATCTCGTCAAGATCGCGCATAGTTCCGGGCTACAGGAATTGACCGCGGAGGTCCTGCCCGAAAACGCCGCGATGCTGAAAGTGTTCGAGAAATTCGGCTTCGAGTCAGTCTGGCGATCGGACCCGCGCACGGTCCATTTGGCGTTGAAGCTCAGCTAGAAACCGATCGTCCGGATCATCTTCCCTCCTCGCTGCGCCGCTGGTCGCCGATGCGCCCCGCGAATATCGCGTTCGCGCTGTGTGTGCGGCACAAGCTGAGAGAGTGGTCAGCAATTGAACGGCAAGCGTCAATAGCGAGCGGCCGAGGCTCAGCATGGTTCAAGGCATTTTGCTGATTACAGGTAGAGCATGACAATTGCGGTCGTTAGACTGGAAAATATTCCAAGCGAGATCACGACCGCCTTGAATACCAAGTCATTCTCTGCAGGCCAGAGAATGCCCCTGCGCCAGCGCAATCGGGCGACAGCGAAAATCACGATGATCTTCGCGCGGATCGGATCTGAGAACGATGGCATGGCCCAATACTCCACACCAACAATGATGTGGCTCCCGCCAGCACCTGACCAGTGCAGTTCGTGCCACCAGACCTATCCTTGGCGAGGCGCGCAGCGCTCCCGACAGAGCCGACGGGTAGGGATGTCAATTTCTGACCAGAAACGAGCTCGCACAACGCGCGATGAACGCGCGACCAACCCTCAACGAAAATCCAGCGAAATCAATGATTGCGTGCCTTCCCGTTCGCTCCTAGAGCGTTTTCGAGCGAAGTGGATACCGGTTCGCGTGAAGAAAACGCGTCAAAACAAGAATCTAGAGCTTCGGTTCTGATTCAATCAGAACCGAAAATGCTCTAGCCAAAAGACGTAAAATATCGAAGATCGTAGTTTGGCGTGCGAAATCGTGGCCCGTGGCAGCGGGGGAGCGAATCATACGGTCCCCCACCCAATACGAGCCTTTGTTTTCAAAGACTTATCGCGCGATCGCGGTTGCCACCAAGTTTGGCTGGTTCAAGCGGGAGGGCGTCGACGGGGACGCGCCGACCAACTTGCGGCCCCGTCGGAAGACATTCTTTGAGGACGGCTACTACCGATCCATTCCGGTAGAGGAAGCCATCAACCGGTGCAGCGCACGGTAACGCGTAAGCCATCCAGGCTGGCTGGCCTGGATGGCCCTGACCCGCAGGTGTCGCGATCCCTCGCGGGTTTCGTTCATTGCTTCGATACATTCGTGAACAAGTTCAACATCACCTGCTGCAATTGCAGGCGTTTATAGGAATTTCTCGCGGCCTCGCGCTTTGATCTCGGTCTCCAATTGCTGATCGAGCTTGTCGAGGCTTCGCCTCAAGACGTCGACTTCGTGCGGATCGAGCGCGGCCATGAGCTTACGCTCAACCCGAACAACGAACTTCTCAATATCCTTGTAGACCTTGCGGCCATCGGTCGTGAGGCTCAGGCTGGCGCGGCGACGGTCTGTTTTATCCACATCACGATAAATCAGCCCTCGACGCACCAGCAATTCGATGGAGCGCGCGACCTTGAACGCATCGGACGAGGTCAATTTCGCAAGCTGCGTGGCCGTCAACGGCTGATACCTGGCAATGACCGCAAGGCTTCGCCAGGCCGGCATCGTCAGCTCGTAACGATCTTCGTACATGGGGGCAATGAAGCTACCCAGCCGCGAAGCGATGAGACCAAACCGGTATCCGGTCCAATTCTCGAGCGGGAGGATCGTGCTGACTTTGTTCATCAAGAAGATTTGCTCGCGATGATGGGAGCAGAACCATAACGGGTCGCACTGCACCGCTCAACCCGCTCGGTTTCCGGACGATCGCGTCATTGACGCAGGGCCGAATTACTTGCATAATGCAAATAATAAGCATTCAAAAAATCCAAGGAGGATCACCATGTCGAAATCGACTGACGGCCAGGATCTGACGCTGGTTGGCCCAGGCACGGTTATGGGCGAGATGATGCGGCAATACTGGATCCCAGCCGCTCTCTCTTCGGAACTATCAGTCGACGGCGATCCAATGCGCTTGATGCTGCTCGGTGAGCAGCTCATTGCCTTCCGTGACAGTTCGGGCCGGGTTGGTGTGCTGGATCATCAATGTCCGCACCGCTGTGCCTCGCTGTTCCTTGGCCGCAACGAGCATGACGGGATCCGTTGCGTCTATCACGGCTGGAAGTTCGACGTGGACGGCCGCTGCCTCGAAATGCCGAACGTCCCCCCTCCGCAGGATTTCAAGGAAAAGGTCCGCGCAAAAAGCTATAAAGTGCGCGAATGCGCCGGCCTGATATGGGTCTACATGGGAGCGCGAGCCGAGGCGCCACCCATGCCGATGCTCGAGGCGCTGTTCGTTCCCGAGCAGGATTTGACGGTCACCATTCTGCAGCGCGAGGCCAACTGGCTCCAGGGCCTCGAAGGCGACATCGACACATCGCATTTCGGCTTTCTCCATGCGGGACACATCAACCCCGACGACTTCGAGGAGGGCCATCCGGCCCGGCACACCGTCTCCAACCGCGCGCCGGAGTACAAGGTCACTGAGACCGACTGGGGCACGATGTACGGCGCATTCCGGCCGGAATCGGACGGCCAGATGCACTGGCGCATGGCGCATTTCTGCCTTCCGTTCTGGACCCAGACGCCCAACGCCGATTTTGCCGACCACGTGGTGGCCAAAGCCTGGGTGCCCATGGACGACACCCACACGATGCTGATCTCGATCTATGGCGGCCGCGCCAAGGGAGCGACTTACTCGAGCTCCAAGCTGAAATCCGGCGGCGGCATTCCCGGCGCCGACGGTCTCGATTATCTGCCCAACACCACGGACTGGTATGGACGTTGGCGTCCGGTCCAGAACATCGGTAACGACTGGCAGATCGATCGCGAGGCTCAGCGCACCAACAAGATCTACACGGGCATTCGTAACATCGTGATGCAGGATCAAGCCGTCACGGAGAGCATGGGGCCTATCGTCGATCATACCAAGGAACATCTCGCGCCGAGCGACGTGATGATCTCGCGGACGAGACGGCGCCTGCTCAACGCGGCACGCGCGTTCGCCAACAACGGCACCGTGCCGCCCGGCGTCGACGATGCCGAGGTGTTCTGGAACGCGCGCGCAGGATCGTACTACGCGGATGCGAAGATCGATTGGCTCGAGGCCTATCAGGACAAGTTGAAGACTGCCATTCGCTGGCGTGCGCCGAGCCCGCAGGCCGCGGAGTAGCGCCGATGTCCACGCCGGATTGGAAGGAGCGCGCGCGCATCACGCGCCGCGCGGCGGTGTTTGGACTAACGGCCTCTTCAATGTTGCCATCGATCATAGGCCCGGCGCGAGCGGAGGACGAATGGGCCAAACTCGTCGCCGCCGCAAAGAAGGAAGGCCGCGTGGTGCTCTACAGCGCCTTCGTCGGCCTTGCCGCGCACAAGGAGCTTAAGAAGGACTTCGAGTCCGCCTATGGAATCACCGTAGACATTCTCGAAGCCCGCGCGAGCGAAGTCCGGGAGCGTATCCGCATCGAGCAGGCCGCGGGTCGCAACGCAGCCGACGTCTCCGAGAACGGGCGGACCACGACCACACTGCAGATCAAGGAGGAGCGTGTTTTCGAACCTCACGGCCCCCTTCCCAGCCTAGGCCGCCTGAAGCCCGACTTCCCAAGCGACGGCATGCGCCTGCCCGTCTTTGCCATTGTCTACGGCATCCTCGCGAATACCATGCTGGTCAAGCCGGCAGACGAGCCGAAGAGCTGGCTCGACCTGACGGACCCGCGCTGGAAGGGCAAAATTCTCAGCGACGATCTGCGGACGCTCGGCGGCGGCGGCGTGCTCTTTTCGGTCCTGCAGGACGTCTATGGCCGCGGCTTCCATGAGAAGCTTGCTCAGCAGGACCTGAAGTTCAGCCGGGAGATCCCCGCCAATGAGCGGAGGGTGGCTCGCGGCGAGCTTCCGCTCTACATCCCCGACAGCCTGACGTCGCTGCTCGAACTCAAGGGTCTTCCGGTGAAGTTCATCGCGCCCAAGGAAGGGCTGCCTTATGTCGGCTACGATCTCGCGTTGCTGAAGAATGCGCCTCACCCCAACGCAGCGCGGCTGCTGATGGAATACTATCTGGGCAAGACGATGCAGCAGAACCTTGCGAGGCTGGGGCTGCTACCGACCACGACTGACGCGCTGACCGGCGTAGATCCTGCGCTGGCGCAAATCGAAACAACCAAGCTTCTCGGCACCACGGATCCGGAACGCATGAACGAGATGCTGTCTTTGGCTCAGCAGATCTATCGCTGAGAGGCATCCCAGCGCAGCCGGCTAAGGGGCTGCGCTGACCTGCTCCGGCACCGCCCAGGCTGACTGCTGCGGAACGACGACGGTCACATTGTCTCCAACGGAGAAGTCACCGAACGGCGGCGCATCGACATTGAGGCGGCCATCGTCGGTCTGCACCACGACCGACCGGATCGGACCGCGGAAGATCGTGTGCGCGATCTGCCCGGACCACCGAAGTTCATGGTCTCTGCGGGCCGCATCCGGCGCCGCGATACGGGCGTCCTCGGGACGAACCATGACGGTCACGGCCTGCCCAGGCCGGATCTCGCGTGCCGACTCGCACGTGCCACGCCATCCCTTGCCGATAACGCTGAGCCGCACCCGGCGATCGTCGATCCGCGCGCAAGCCTCCACACTGGCCTCTAACAGGTTCGGTGTTCCGAAGAAGGCCGCGACGATCCGGTTTGCCGGGTGGCGATAAATCTCCTCGGGCGCTCCGATCTGCTGGATTCGCCCGCGATCCATGACGACCACGCGGTCGGACAGCGCCATCGCTTCGGCCTGATCATGAGTCACGTACAGGCTCGTCATCCCAAGCCGTCTCTGGATTGAACGGAACTCATCGCCCATCTGCAGACGAAGCTTTGCGTCGAGATTGCTGAGCGGCTCGTCGAGCAACAGCACCTTGGGTTCGAAGACGAGAGCCCGCGCGATCGCCACCCGCTGCTGCTGGCCGCCGGACAGCGCCGGCGCCGGCCGCTCGGCAAAACTCTCCATCTCGACCAGGCGCAATGCCTTGCCGACGAGATCGCGTGTCTCGGCCCCGGATTTGCGGCGCACGCGCAATGGATAGGCGACGTTCTCGAAAACGGTCATATGCGGCCAGATCGCATAGGACTGGAAAACCATGCCAAGCCGCCGGCGCTCCGACGGAACGAAGACACCGCGGCCCGCATCGCTGACCACCTCGTTGCCGATGCTGATGCGGCCGCCGGTGTTTTGCTCGAGGCCCGCAACCATCCGTAGCGTCGTGGTCTTGCCGCACCCCGAGGGCCCAAGCAGGGTAACGAATTCACCCTCGCTGACGCGCAGGTCGACGCTGTCAACCGCAATGAAATCACCGAAGGCGCGGCTGACCTTCTCAAGAACGACATTCGACATGGCACTATCCAAGCCCGGTCACATTCCACCGATGCGGCTGTTGATGAACTTGAGTTGAACCCATCGGAAGACGATCACGAGAACCATCATGATGAGCCCGATGACACTGACCTGCTCTGCATTGCCGTTCGCCCACAGTTTCAGCAAGACGACCGACAACACCTCGGAGCCGACGGAATAGAGCAGAACGGATGCGCTTAGCTCGCGCATGATGCCGAAGAACACCAGCACCCATCCAACGGCGAAGGACGGCCACGCCAAGGCAAGGACAATGCGCCTCATGGTTTGCAGCCAGCTTGCGCCGTGCACCCGGGAGCACTCCTCAAGGTCGAATGAAAGCTGCGCATATGCGCTTGACATGGCGCGCACCGAAAGCGGCGTCCCGAGCGAAATATAGGCCAGCAGGAGCGCCCAGATCGTGCCGTAGATCGGAATCCCGTGAGGCAAAAGTGCAAACCCCCAGAGAAAGCCGACACCAAGGACGATACCGGGCATCATCCATGGCAACCAGGCCATGGAATCGATCAGCAGCCGGCCGCGCCACTTCGTGCGGACCGAGACATAGGCGACGGTTGCGCCGAGCAGCATGGTCAACGTGGCGCCGACGAGGCCCAGGAACATCGTGTTGCTGAACCCGCGCCAGAACTCGCTGCTGCCGAACACCGCTCGATAGTGCTCGAGTGTCAGCATGTCCCACTCATAGAACCCGAAGAACTTGAAGAACGAGCCGATGACGAGTTGTCCGACCGGGAGAACCACAGTCACCACAAAGAACAGAACGCAGAAGGCAAAGGTTACCCACCGCCATGCGCCGAGTTTCATCACCGAGGGCGAATAGCCCTTGCCGGTGATCGTCTGAAAGCTCCGGCCGCGCAGCATCCGCCGCTGCAGGAGAACGACCAGAAACATCAGCGCCATGATGACGAAGCTGATCGCGGTTGCATATTGATATTGCGGCGGCGACCGCTGGTTGATCGAGTCATAGATGTCGGTGGTGATGACTCGAATCCCGGCCGGCGATCCGAAGAACAGCGGAGACTCAAAGTTCTCTATTCCACGGATGAAGCTCAGGATCGCTGCGCCGGTGAGCGCGGGCAGCATGAGCTGCAACGTTACGGTGCGAAAAGTCCTCAGGCGCGATGCCCCGCACATCGTTGCCGCTTCTTCGAGACTCGGATCCATCGCGCGGAAAGCATCCACGATAAGAAGGAACAGGAACGGCACGGAATACTGCATCATGTGCCAGACCACGCCGCCATATGAATAGACGTTGATCGGCGCTGTCTCCGATCCCGTGATCCATTGATAGAGCTGGTTGAGCAGCCCGACCTGCGGGTTGCCGAGCATACCCCATGCCATTGCGGTCAGGATCGGGGGAATGAAGAATGGAAGGGTGATCAGGACTTCCAGAGCCCCCCGGAACGGCGTGTCGGTTCGTGCCAGAATCCAGGCGAGCAGGACGGCCAGAATTACGGAAGGAATGGTCTTGGCCAGGGATATGCCGACAGTGTTGAGGAGCGTTACTGCGCTCTGCAGCGTGATGACGTCGCGATATCCATCGAGGGTGAACGTTCCAGCCATCCCCGGCGGCGTCGAATGAAGGCTTCCATAGAGCAGCATCGACAGGGGATAGACGGAAAGGAAGGCGAGAATGGCCATGAGCAGGGCGAGGGCCGCAAAGCGGCCTGCCGCTGTCGCCTGCAGCCACCGCCCGATCCTACCAAGGCCTATCGAGCGCCGCTCGACGAGATTGTTCACTCCCGCTCCGGCTGAAACGCTCATGGGTTTCTCAGGGATAAAGCTTCTTGGCGAGCTCCATCATCGAGGAGCGCTCAGCCAGCTTTGCGGGACCGATGATCTTGGCATTCACGAACTGCTGCGCGTCCGGATTGGCGCGCTCGGCGGCCGCGGCATTCACCGGAACCATCCAGGCATTGGCGTAGAGCAATTGCGACTCGACGCCGAGGAAATGGTCGATGAACAAACGCGCGGCGTTGGGATGCGGCGCGTTCTTGAGCACCGCGAGATCCATCTCCGCGTAAGGTGCGCCCTCCTTAGGAATCACAACCTTCACCGGCAGGCCCTTCAGATCCGACGTGAAGGCAAAGATCTGCGGGATGTATATGGGATACTCGCCGCGCGCCACGCGGCGGGCGTCGTTTCTCATATCGCGGCTGAACACCGGCTTCTGCTCGGCGAGCTTCTGGTTGAAGTCGCCGCCCATGGTCTTTTCCAGGATGGCGAACATGGTGTTCCCGCTGCCGAGCGGCCGCATGTCGTCCGAGAGGATCTTGCCCTTCCATTTGGGATCGTTGAGATCGTGCCAGCTCGTCGGAATGTCCTGCTCCTTCACGAGCCGCGTGTTGATGAGGATACCCATCGGCTGCATGAAGGCCGGCACGCTGTATTCATTGGCCTTGAAAGGCGGTCGCAGGTTCGCGGCATTCGGAATCGGCGGAAGCTTCTGCACGAAATCGCCGTTCTTGAGCTGCTCCTCGATCATGGTCGTCGTGACCATTTCCACGTCACCCAGGAAGCGCCCGGCCGCCTGCTCGGTGCGGATGCGCTCGGAGAGCTCGCTAGCGCGCAGGTCGAGACTCTCGACCGATATTCCGTACTTCGCTTCGAACGACTTGAGGACTGCGGTGAAGTAGGGCGCGCCCAAGGCCATGTTGTAGACCACGACCTTGCCTTCCTTCTTGGCGGCCTCGACCACCTTGTCCCAGGAACCGTCGTCGGCTTGCGCAGGGCTGAATAGACCCACAAGACAAGCGACAGCCGCCGGTATCCCTAACTTGAACAACACGTTACTCCTCCCAAAATCCTTTTATTTTCTATATTGGTTCGCTGGTCTTCAGATCTCCAAAACGACATATTGCTTGTCGATCGTGACCTGAAACGTTTCGGCGCGCAGCTCGCCTTCGATCAGCGCGCCTCCGGATTCGACCTTCAGCTCATAGCTCCGCACCCTGGTGCGATCAGGCTCGCACCACGACCGCCCGGTTCGCAGATCGAATTCCCAGCCATGCCACGGGCACCGCAGCAACTCGCCACGGCGGCTGTATTGATAGTCGCCAGGCCCTGTCGCCTCGACGAGCCCGACGATACGGCCCTTGCACAAGGATGCCCCTTCATGCGGGCAACGATTGGCGACGGCGAAATACTCGCCCTCGACATTGAAGATGCCGATCTCGCGTCCATTGACCTGGACCAGCAGGCGCTGGCCCGGCGGGATCTGATCCACGGTCGCAACCACATGCCGCGCCATCAGTCCAACCTGTAGAACTTGCGGGCATTCTCGTAGAGAAGCTGCTCGCGCTGGGCTTGCGTGAGGTTGGCGCGAAACGCGTAGCGCGGATCGTCGAAATCCCAATGAGGGTAATCGGTAGAGAACAGCAGGCGGTCCCAGCCGATCCGGTCGAACAGATCGATCAATTCGGCTGACGTCGCCGGTTCTTCCATCGGCTGCGTGCTGAACCACACCTGCTCACGCACATATTCCGAAGGCGGCTTCCTAACGTGGGGAACCTCGCTGCGCAGGCGCGCCCAGTGCTTGTCCATGCGCGCATTGAGCGATGGCACCCAGCCGAGGCCGCCCTCCATGATGACGACGCGCAGTTGAGGAAAGCGCTCCAGGACGCCTTCGAACACGAGACTGGCCACGACCGCCTGCATGGTCTGGGCGACTGAGTGATGTTCCTCCATGTAGTAGGATGTCCATCCTCCGCCGGTCGACGGATGGCCATTGGTGCCGCCGACATGAATCGTGATCGGCAGGTTGTTACGCACGGCCGCCTCATAGATCGGCCAGTAGCGCCGGCGGCCGAGCGGCTCATCTGTCTTGGGCAGGATCAGGATCTGGGTAAAGTTGGGATCGCCTCCCCTGGCGTCGATCTCGGCGACGGAGGCAACCGTATCCTCCTGGGCAACCAGCACCGAGGCCCGCAACCGCGGCTCCTGCTTCACCCAGCGCTCGACCTGCCAGGTGTTCATCGCGCGGGTCAATGCGGCGCCAAGGTCGAGATTGCGCTGGCTCCCGGGATTCCAGCGCAGGGGAATCAACATGCCTACCTCGATCCCGTTCGGATCGAGGTGCTGCTTCCTCATCAATTCAAGGCTCGATCCCGGCGGTCCGCCCTCCTCCGGATAGGCATCGATCCTCGCGGCGTCGGGCGACATGCGCGGGTGCGACAGCGCCTCGGAGAAGGCGTGGCGCAGGTGGCTGCCATAGACCGACAGATGCTCGATCCACCGCGCCTCCAGATAGGGATGCACCTCGGTCCAGGACGTCATCGCCGGATGGATGTCGCAATCGATCACTCTCAGCTTGTAGCTCGAAGCTCGTGGCCGCTCGAGTTCGATGGTGCTCATGGCACAGCCTCCACGATCCGACCGGCCCTGGCCAATCGCGAGTAAGTCGCAAGCGCATTTTCACTGGCGATCTTGCGGAAGAACGCATCGGAGAGCCCGCCGGACAGGACCGCATCCCCGTCGAATTGCCAATGCGGATAGTCTGTCGAGAACAGGAACAACTCGTCCGACTTGATGTGATCTGCGAGCCGCATGATAGCCTCGCCCTCGTCCGCCGCATCGACGGGCTGCACGGTGAATCGCACGTGATTGCGGATGATCTCCGATGGCGTGCGCGTGACCCAGGGGACCTCGGCGCGGACACCCTTCCAGGTCTTGTCTGCGCGCCAGATGAACCCACTCAGCCATGTCAGGCCAGACTCGATCGCAACGACCTTGAGCCGCGGAAATTTCGCGAATACCCCTTCGGATATCAGGCTCTGGAGCTGGCTCTCGAACGCCGCGGATTGCGCCACATAGTCCTCGACATAGTAGGACGGCCACCCGACTGCGGTGGGAGCATATCGATAGGCGCTTCCCGCGTGAATTCCGATCGCCAGGCCCAGGCGCTCGGCGCGCTCGTAGACGGGCCAGAGGTGGCGTCGGCCAAGCGTCGTTTCGCCGGACGCCAGCATGAGCACCTGCACGAAGCGGACGTCCTCGGCACGGCGATCGATTTCCGCCACCGCAAGCTCCGCGCTGTGCGACGGGATCACGATCGAGGCGCGGAGCCGCAGATCGTGATTGAGCCAGTGATCCCTGATCCAGTCGTTGGTCGCTCGGCAGAACGCAGCCGCCATGTCTTCGCTGTGAAGGACCTGCGCGCCGTAGAGGCAGTTTAGAATTCCATAGCGCGGTCGAAACCGATCGAGCACATGGTCTTTCATCGCTTCGAGCGAGGAGCCCGCCTTCGCACCGTCCGGGAGAAGCCAGTCTGGACGACAGGACAGTGGCGAGTTTTGCGGATAGCTGGTCAAGCTCAGATTGAGACGATCAAGCGCGCGCACAGAGGCCATCTCGCGCCAATAGTCGTTCAGATATGGCAGGAGGACGCCCATCCCGGGCACCGCCGGATGAAGGTCGCAATCGATCGCGCCGGCATACGTCCTCGCCTGATCAAGACCAGCGACCAAGCCGTTTCCTTCCATGTCGCTCTCGCCACTTTTTTCTTGGAATTGGGAGATTGGCCCCTATGTTGATACGTCAATAAATGTTTTGTCAAGAAATTTGATCTGGATCAATGCGCTGCAAAAAACCGGACTTGGGACGAAGTCCATTGGCCAGGAGATCTTCGAAAATGCCGGCGACCAAGAAACTCGAGAGGGAGAAAGCTTCGGACGAGCGCTCCCGGATTGCCGGAATGCTGGCGCGTGAGCATGTCGCCGTGCTGGTGTCGACCATCGGCATGCGCCTCAATAGAGGTGCGACTGCGTATTATCGCTCTGTCTGGAATATTGGCGCGGTCGAATGGCGCTTGATAATGACCCTTAAGAGTATCAGTTCGCTCAATGTAAGCGAGCTGTCGGACGCTGCAGATATAGATAAGGCCGCCGCAAGTCGAAGCTTGGCGATCTTGGAGGAGCGTGGGCTCGTGTCGGTAGAGCAAACACGGTCGCGCGGCAGAGCTGCGATCGCCAAGCTAACGGCCGAAGGTCGAAAATTCGCCGCCAAGTTGACAGAGGTTTCGCGCGAACGAGACGCGCGACTTTTTAGGGAATTCAGCCCACCCGACAAGGAGAGATTACGCGACCTCCTGCATCGGTTGTCACGCTCCCTGGAAAAGGCCGATTGGGAGCATTGACTGCGGCCAACGCTCTCTCCAGTCAGACGGTCGATCGCTTCGCCGTTCGCCTTCACGAGAGCGAACCACGGTCGGGCTTCGCGCCGCGTCGCAAAATTATCGGTCAATCCAGACCCGCGGATGGCAGATGTATCGCTACTCGAAGCCCTCCTAGTGGGGACTGGTCCAAAGTAAGGAATCCAGCGTAAAGTTCGGCGAGCTCGCGCGTGATCGACAGGCCGAAGCCAAATCCGGGAGAACTTTCGTCGAGCCGTTGGCCGGTCTGCATCGCCTGCGACATCTGCTCCGGCGAAAGCCCCGGTCCATCGTCCTCGACGACGAGAACGACACTTCGCGTCTCTTCGCGAGATCCGACTACGACCTTGCTGCGGCACCAGAAGAAAGCGTTCTCCAGCACGTTTCCCAACATTTCGTCGACGTCTTGCTGTTCGCAGGTCACCACGAGACCGGCCGGTATGTGATTGACGAAATCGATCGCCTTGTCGGCGTTTACTTTGCCGAGGACGAGGCCCAGATCCGCGACGCGTGGCGCGATCGCCGTTCTGGTCCGAACCGGACCCCCGAGCGCGGCCGACCGGGCACGCCCCAGATGATGGCGGATGCGCCGGTCCATCAGCACGACGAGACCATGAAGATCTTCGGAGCCAGGAGGCTGCTTCTGCAGGGCGATCGCGAGCGTCGCGAGCGGCGTTTTCAGGCCGTGCGCTAAATTCGAGACGTGTTTGCGCGCCCGCTCCAGGTTGGTGGCGTTCTGGATCAGCAACGCGTTGAGCTCGGCGGCCAACGGCCGCACCTCGCTCGGCTGAGCGTCGGGCACATTGTCGCGCAGTCCCGCTCTCACGTCGGCTACGGCCTGACGCAGGCGTTCGAGAGGCCGCAATCCCAGGCGGACCTGGATCAGCATGGCGCAGATCAAAGCGATGCCGAGCACGCCGAGCGACAGCGCCAATGTGCGCATCGCTTCCCACAACGGTCCGAGCACCGCGTCTCTCGGAGCAGAGGCCACGATCGTGGCCGGAGTACCGGACACCGACACACTCAAGATGCGGAAGTGAAGCATGCGGTCGTATGGTCCCTTGCCATCGGCAGGCACCGGGCGTTCTCGCGGAGGCGGATCGTCGTCTGTCGGTGGACGCGGTGGCGGAGGCGGCAAGGGCCTGTCGCGGATGTCGGGCGGGGTCAGATCCGCTCCATCGAGCGACCGGGACCGCAGGACGTTCTTCGGTCCGGAAATCTGCCAGTACCAGCCATGTCGGCGTCGGTCGAAAGGCGGGCCGTCGGCAGATCCCGCGAGACGCACGTAGCCGCCTCCATCAGCTTCAAGCATGGAAGCCAGGAAGAGGATCTGGGCGTCGAGCCTCTGATCGATCTGGCCCTGCACGAAACGATGCAGCACGAAGGATATCAGGATCGCGGCGACGATCAGCGCGGCGGTAATGAATACGCCGGCTCCGATCATGAGGCGCCGGCCAAGCGAAGCGTTTTGGCTCATCATCGGGATCCCGAGTTGAGCTTGTAGCCGCGGCCCCTTTCGGTCTCGATCAGCGCCTTGCCGACCTTGCGGCGGAGCCTCGCGACGATGACTTCGATGGAATTCGAATCCGTCCCGACGTCACCTTCGTAGACCTTTTCCGACAAGACGCCGCGCTCGACTACGGTATCCTTGCGCAGGATCAGGCATTCGAGAACGCGCCATTCGAGCGCGGTCAGCTTCAAGTGCAGTCCATCGAGCTCGAACACGCCGGTCTGGGTTTCGAAGCTGAGAGGCCCGCACGAAATGCGTGGCGCGGCGTGCCCGGAGGCGCGACGGACCAGCGCGCGCAGGCGCATGATCAATTCCTCGATCCGGAACGGCTTGGTGAGATAGTCATCGGCCCCGGCCTTGAACCCGTCCACCTTGTCGGTCCAGCCGTCGCGCGCGGTCAGGATCAGCACCGGCAGATCCCGGCCGTGCTTCCGCCAACCGCGCAGGACCTCGACGCCGGGCACTTTGGGCAGTCCCAGATCGAGCACGGCGGCATCGTAGGATTCGGTTTCACCGAGGTGCTGTCCGTCCTCGCCGTTGGCAGCGATGTCGACCGCAAAATTCTCCTCGCGCAGGGCACGGGCGATCTCATGCGCAAGCAGGCGATCGTCTTCGACCAGAAGAATCTTCATTCGGCTTACACCTCGGACCGGAACTAGGCGCCCAAGCTTAACTCAACCTGAACGGAACGGTTCAGGCTGGATTGGGGACAGTGCTCCTAGGCTCCGCTCATCGCAATCGATGAAAGGAGCGTCCAATGACCGGAAGTGATGCACACAGCGAAGCGAGCACATCGCTGCCTGAACGCCGGCAAGTCCGGCATCGTGGCGTGTTGGCAGGGGTCGCACTTGCCGTGCTCGTCGCCGGCGCGGCTGCAGGCGCTGGCGGCCTTCGAGTTGCCCAGAATTGGCAACCGCGAAGCGTCATGCTGCTGCAGCCGACCGCGATCGACAGGTTGCAGCCCGGCGGTCCGTCCGCCCTGAGAGGCAACGTGGCCGAAATCTTCGGCAACGTGTTCGTCGTTGACGACGGCAGCGGCCGCGCACTGATCGATCTCGGACCGCGTGGACAGAACGCCGACATCGTCACGAAGGGAGAGACCGTTACGGTGCAAGGCGTGTTCGACCAGGGGATCGTTCACGCTCAGATCGTCTCACATGCGGACGGCCGTACCGAAGCCTTCGGTCCTCCGCCGCCTCCACCTCGCGGAGCGCCGCCTTCACCCCCGCTGGCCGATGCTCCGCCGCCACCGCCCTCTCCGGGAGCGCCACCGCCGCCGCGGGCGGACGCACCGCCGACCCCGGGACCCAAAGCGCCGTAAGCAAATCACGAATGGATCGAAATCAGGAGACCAGGACGTCCGAAGAACGGATCAAGTTGTCGCCCCGTCGCAAGCCCAAGCATTTCGAAGTGAGGGCCGGCGAAATGGCGAGACCTACGAATTGCACGTGGAATTGACTGGACGGATCCGAAAGGCCAGGCCGGTGGGCAACGGACACGAAGCGGCTTGAAGGCTTGGAGCTGCGACAGACGCGGGCCTGGCCAGCCGCAGTCTGCAGTGGTCGAAGAAAAACGGGCCGAAGCCGGAAGTCAGCCGGCTCGGGTTCCAAAGGACCGGGCCGAGTGGGCAGATAGTTCAATCAAGCATTGGGAAACAATGTGTCGAATTCACGGGATGGGACTCCGTTGCGGCTCGTGCAAGCCGGCATCTTCCTCATTTCGCGTTTCTGAGGAGGAACGCCGGTGACCACACACACCGCAGGTCGAGAGAGCGCGCTTCGCCCGCTGCTCGCCCTGAACTTCTTCATGGCGGACATGCAGGCTGGCATCGGCCCGTTCCTGGGCGTGTTTCTGCTCGCTCACGGCTGGCAGAGCGGCTGGATCGGGACGGTGATGACAGCGGGTGGCGTCGCCGGGATGTTGATGACGACGCCGGCCGGGGCCCTGATCGACGCCACGCGCAGCAAGAAGCTGTTCGTCATCATCCCCAGCATCTGCACGGTCGTCGCGTCCAGCATCGTGCTGCTGTCGCAGCAATTCTGGCTTGTGGCAGCCTCGCAGGTCGCGACCGCGATCGCGGGCGCCGCGATCGGTCCAGCCGTCGCGGGCATCACGCTGGGTATTGTGAGCCAAGCCGGATTCAATCGGCAGAACGGCCGTAACCAAGCCTTCAACCATGCCGGCAACATGGTCGGCGCCGGACTTTCCGGATTCGTCGGTTGGGTGTACGGCTTCACGGCCGTGTTCTGGCTCGCCGCGGTCTTCGGCGTCCTCTCCATCGTTTCCGTGCTCACGATCCCGAGCGCTTCCATCGACGACGACGCAGCCCGCGGCCTCGAACGCGAGAGCAACGACGACAAGCGCGCCAGTGGGCTGCAGGTGCTGATCGAATCGAAGCCACTGCTGATCCTCGCCGCAGCTCTGCTGTTCTTCCACCTCGGCAATGCGGCGATGCTTCCGCTCTACGGATTGGCCGTCGTGGCCGACAAGCAGGCCGACCCCGCGAGCTTCGTCGCCATGACCATCGTCATCGCCCAGGGCACCATGATCCTGACCTCGGTCGTTGCGATGCGGATGGCCGAAAACGAAGGCTACTGGCCGGTCCTGCTGGTGTCGTTCATGGCCTTGCCGGTCCGAGGTATCATCGCGGCGTGGCTCTTGAACAGGTGGGGCGTTTACCCGGTGCAAATTCTTGACGGCGTCGGTGCCGGGTTGCAGAGCGTCGCGGTGCCGGGGCTCGTCGCGCGCATCCTCGACGGCACGGGGCGGATCAACGCTGGCCAGGGCGTCGTCATGACGGTGCAGGGCATCGGCGCTTCGCTCAGTCCGGCGATTGGCGGCTGGATCGCGCAGGAGTTCGGATACGGGGCGATGTTTCTTATCCTCGGCGGCTTCGCCTCGGTCTCGGTCGCGCTGTGGAGCGTCTTCGCTTCGTTGCTGAAGCCCGCTTGTGCGGCAAAATCCGAGCTCCCACCGGCTGGAATGGTTCCAAGCGTCGTGGGTATCGTCTGATGTTCAGTAACAACGCCGCGACCTGGGGTATCGCGGGTCTTGCGACCGTGGGCGTCATCGTCCGTCCGTGGAACTTGCCGGAATACATCTGGGCGGTGACCGGCGCCGTGTTGCTGATCGCCTTCGACCTCTTGCCGTGGCGGGACGCCGTTGCGGCCGCCGGAAAGGGCACGGACGTCTATTTTTTTCTGATCGGCATGATGCTGCTGGCCGAGGTCGCACGGAAAGAGGGCCTGTTCGAGTGGCTCGCTGAACAGGCCGTCAGGCATTCGCGCAACTCGGCGTCCCGGCTGTTTTCGATCGTCTACGCTGTCGGTACGCTGGTCACTATTTTCCTGTCGAACGACGCCACCGCGGTCGTGCTGACGCCCGCGGTCTACGCCGCGACCCGTACCGCGAAAGTCGAACCGCTGCCATACCTATTCGCCTGCGCGTTCATCGCCAACGCCGCCAGCTTTGTGCTGCCGATCTCGAACCCGGCGAACCTCGTGTTGTTCGGCACGCGGATGCCGACGCTGCTGGAGTGGATGCACTATTTCCTGCTGCCGTCGATCGCAGCGATCGCGGCGACCTTCATCATGCTCCGGATCAGCCTGCGCGATAGCCTGTTGGGCGGCGTCGATGGCCGCGACGGAGAGCGGGGCGTCCTGACGAGGAACGCCGCGATTGTCGCCGCCGGCATCGGCGTGACGGCGGTGGTTCTCCTCGCCGCATCGGCTTTCGGAATGGACCTTGGAATACCGACCTTCGCCTGCGGTGCGGTGGTCACCGCGATCGTTCTCCTGCTCGGCCGCAAATCGCCGCTCTCCGTCGCGCGGGATATCTCCTGGTCGGTCCTGCCTCTCGTCGCCGGGCTGTTCATCCTGGTCGAGGGTCTCAATCGTACCGGCGTCCTGCCGGCGCTCGCCCAGGAACTCAAGCGAACGGCGGCTCTTTCGCCGCATGCAGCGTCCTGGGGAGCCGGCATCGTCACGGCGATCGGCTCCAACCTCATCAACAACCTGCCGATGGGACTCATCGCGGCGACCACGACGCAAGCCGCACAGGCGTCTCATCACATCACCGCCGCAGTTCTGATCGGCGTCGATCTCGGACCCAACCTTTCGGTCACCGGCTCGCTCGCGACGATCCTGTGGCTGATCGCGCTGCGGCGCGAGGGTGAGCAGGTAGGTGCGCTTCGCTTTCTGCGGCTCGGCATTCTGGTCATGCCGCCGGCATTGATACTTTCGCTATTTGCACTCTCGCTGATTGCGGCATAAGAGCGGTTGCTCAAGCGACACGTCTGCACCACGACCAGCCGATCGCCGGGCCCCGGCGATAGCCGAGACCTTCGATTGCTAGAGACAGTGATCTCGGCGAAGACTCAAGGTCTCTTCGCCGTCAAGGCACGCTGCACGGCGGCCTTCATGCGTACCGCCGGGAGCAAAAGAGGGCGGAAAATCGCAGTTTGGCGTACGAAATCGAGAAACACGGCGCGTGCTTGACGGCGCCCCGTTGGTGACGGCGCCGACGGGTCGCCCGATCGTGATGGACGGCGAGATCGTCCGCATGCCGGGCGGTTCGCCGCTCCGGGTCAACAGCGACCCGCTCGAGCTCAGCGCCGATGGACGCTATCTCTATTTTGGCAGCCTGCATGGGCCCTGGTCGCGCATCGAGACACGGCTGCTCGACGATCCCGGGATTTCCGCATCCGAACTCGCGAGCAACGTGGAAGCCTGGGCGGATCTCCCGCCGGTTCGGCGGAACGGCGATGGCCCCGGACGGAACGCTCTATTTCACTGATCTCGCCAATGAGGCGCTAAAGAAGCGCGCGCCCGACGGCACGATCACAACCGTCGTTCAGTATCCGGGCCTCCATTGGGCCGATGCGCCTGCGCTCGCGGGCGGCTTCATCTGGCTGCCCGTTCCGCAACTCGACCGCTTGCCGCTCTTCCACAAAGGTACGTCGAAGGTCGCGTGGCCTATCCGTGTGTGTACCGAAAACCTTGTCCGAGTTGATGATGTGACGGATTCGGCTAAGCTGGCGGGATGATCGGGCTTCTTGGTTTCGTGCTGGCCGTCGTGACCTCGCCGTTCAAGTCGAGGTTGCAGCGTGAAGCTGAGAACGCGGCGCTGCGACATCAGTTGATGGTCTTGCGGCGGAGACTGCAGGGTCGCGTCCGGCTCACGAACCATGATCGCTGGTTCTTTGTCCAGCTGTATCGTTGGTTTCCATCAATCTCGTCCGTCCTCACGCTCGTCCGCCCCGAGACCCTCGGGCGTCGGCACAGGACTGGTTTCGCTGCTACTGGCGTTGGAAGTCACGGTCTTCGGGAGGCCGACCGCAGATCGACACCGAGCTGCGCGTGTTGATCCGGCGGATCAGCATCGAAAATCCGCTTTGGGGCGCGCCGCGCATCCACGGCGAACTACTGAAGCTCGGGTTTGAGGTCGCGCAGTCGAGCGTCGCTAAGTATATGGTCAGGCGACACGGGCCGCCCAGCCAGGGATGGCGGACGTTCTTGCGCAGCCACGCGCCGGACATTGCCGCCATGGACTTGTTCGTCGTTCCAACGATCGTTTCGAGCTGCTCTATGCTCTCGTCATCGTCCGGCTCGATCGCAGAGCCCTCGTTTGGATCAACGTCACAGCACATCCGACGGCCGAATGGGTTGCACGTCAAATCACGGAGGCATTTCCCTGGGATGACGCTCCGCGCTACCTCATCCGGGATCACGACCGGATCTATAGCAGCGTCGTCACGCGCCGAATGCGCTCCATGGGCATCCGCGACAGGCCTACTGCACCGGCCTCGCCGTGGCAGAATGGAGTTGCCGAACGGTTGATCGGATCGATCCGCCGCGAGTGCTTAGATCACATCATCGTCTTTGGTGAGACGCATCTACGACGGATTTTGCGATCCCACGCACGCTATTACAACGACATCCGAACGCACCGGTCGTTGGACAAAGACGCGCCGGTTGCTCGCCCGGTTCAGCGGACCGGAAGCATTCAATCACACGCCATCCTTGGCGGACTTCACCACCACTACGTCCGAGCTTAGGTTTTCGGTATAGACAGCCGGTCTTTCGAAAGCGAAGCGAACGAAGGCTGCCGCGCGACGCCCATCGGGCGAAGGCGGGCTGTTCGGCCGCGCGCAACGACCAGGCAGGCCACCCATCATCTCGGGAAGGACTGCCGCAAGGTCGACGCCGCCCCCGCTCCCGACCAAAATATCGAAAACAACCCCATGCAAAGTAGAAAAGGCGGCCGCCGGCGAGGATGCCGGCGACACCGCACCATCTGACACGTCGGACAAATCAGCGGCATTATTCCATCATCGCTCATTGCTCCCACCAACTACCGCTCCACATTCGATCTGACTACGGTTCTCCTTTTTGATCGTAGATTCGGCGACGTTATCGCAAACTGCGGTGTTTACGCTCTGCCATTGATCTCATAATGACCCGGCACGCATTTGTAGCGCTCGATTCGCCAGCTCGAACGGTAGACCGGATGTTCGTTCATCCACTTCGCCAGGGGGGCTTGTGCGCCTTTGATACAGTGTTGAAATGTGATCTCCGGCGTCATGTTGCTATCGGTAACGATCTCCTCGACGCAGCTGCCCACAGCGAGACCGCTTAGATGGCAGAGAACGGCGGCGACGGTCACGAACATGCGAGCGACACCCCTTACCGCTGGTTCACGGCAGCGAATTGCATGAACAAGCGATAGCTAATCACCATAGTATTGCTTCGCCGGGCGCAGGAACCACCCACGCGGCGAAGCAGCCTCATTCCGGTTCGCTACTTCCGGACGGCGCACGCATACATATTGATTTCCAAACCGACGGCGATTTCGACGATCTTCGGGGTCTTCCAGGTCATTTCATCTCCTCCTTAGGGTTAGACGGCCGTTTACTTGCCGATGCAGCGCAAAGAAATTGCGAGGACCTGGGTCCTCGCAGTCAGGGAGAAATCCCCCGCCGAACCGCGCTGCTATTGGCTCCGGCGAAGCTCGGCTCAAAGCATTTGATGGTCGATAACACGTCCGCAAAACTTTGTAATCGCGATCTTGGTAGTAGACGCCGGTGCGGTAACGCATTGATTCCGAACAATCCTTATTGACGTTCCGTACAAGAGCCGCGCGGCGTCGATCGATTCACCGGCGGAAAAACGCGGCCGGAAGCGTCGTTGAAAAGCTCGCCGCCATTGTCGCGCCGACTGCGGCCCGATCGGGCATGCGGGCAGACGGACCAGCGCAAAGAGCCATGTCGATTCCGCTGCGCTCGTCCTCAAAAAACAACAAGAACCCAAGAAACCACAACAACATGGCGGCGAAGCGCGATCGTCAATTGCACTACTACCTTCCGCCTATACTGAGTCCGAAACCGCGGTGCTGTAATCTCACACGATGGATCGCAGACAGACTGCCCATCGGAAAGCGCGAAGCGCACGGCGTCCAACGAAGACGCGCAGACAACATCGCGGAGGGAACAGATGATGTTAGGAAGTAGAGGCTTCTTGGCCGGCATTTCAATGGTCGCCATGCTGGCTGCAGGTACCTTTGGCGTTCGCGCGAACGACTCGTTGCTGAAGGCTCAATCCGAGGCGGGGCAATGGGCGGTGGCCGGGCACGACTACGGCAATACGCGCTTCAGTCCCCTCAAGCAGATCAACGCAGAGAACGCCGGCAAGCTGTCGCTTGCCTATTCGTTCTCGCTTGGATCACTACGCTCGAACGAAGCGTCGCCGATCGTCATCGGCAATACGCTCTATGTTTCGACCTCGTGGGGTCCCAAATATGTTTATGCGCTTGACGCCGCGACCGGCGCGCGCAAGTGGACCTACGAGCCGGAGATTCCCGATGACGTGCTGCAGTACGCCTGCTGCGACGTGAACAATCGCGGCGTCGCATACGCCGACGGCAAGCTGTTTGTCGGGCGGCTCGACGGCAAGCTGACTGCGCTTGACGCGGCGACCGGCAAGGCGCTCTGGACCACGAAAGTGGTCGACTACAAGCAGGGCTCGGTCATCACCTCTCCCCCACTTGTTGTTCGCGACAAGGTCATCACCGGGTTTGGCGGCGGCGAGTATGGTGTGCGCGGGGCGCTGCTGGCCTTTGACATCAACACCGGCAAACAGGTCTGGGAGACATTCACTGTTCCTTCGCCTGAAGAACCCGGCGGCGACACCTGGAAGGGCGATAGTGCGAAGCACGGCGGTGGCGCCGCCTGGCTCGTCGGCTCCTACGATGCCAAGAGCGACACGGTTTACTGGGGCACCAGCAATCCCGCTCCCTGGAACACGGCGGTCCGGTCGACCGGCAATGGCGATTTCGGCAAGCTGACCAACCTCTACACGGCGTCAACGCTCGCGCTCGACCCGAAGACCGGCAAGATCAAGTGGCACATTCAAACCACGCCGGCCGACGCCTGGGACTATGACGGCGTCAACGAGGCCATCCTTGCCGATCTCAAGATCGGCAACAACACGGTTCCCGCACTTCTCAAGGCGGATCGCAACGGCTTCTTCTTCGTAGCCAACCGCGAGACCGGCAAGGTCCTTTCGGCAGAAAAGTACGTCTTCACGAATTGGGCCGAGAAATGGGACACGACCACGCTGCGCGCTGTCGAGAATCCCGATAAGCGTCCCGGCCCCGGCCATCCCGCGAAAGACATTTGCCCTAATCTGATCGGCGGCAAGAACTGGCAACCGATGTCGTACAATCCGCAAACCGGTCTCGTCTACATTCCCTCCAATAATGTTTGCATGGACTGGTCGGTCAGCGACGTCACCTACAAGCGCGGCGTGTTCTATCTCGGCGCCGAATTTCCGACCAAGGAAGGCCCTGGTGGTTTCCTTGGTGAACTCGTGGCATGGGATCCGGTGAAGAACAAGAAGGTCTGGTCCATCAAGGAAGACCTGCCGTTCAATGGCGGCACCCTCACCACCGCCGGAAATCTTGTCTTTGCCGGCGATCTTCACGGCGACTTCCGCGCTATCGATGCCAAGACCGGCAATATCCTCTGGAAGCGCAACCTCGGCTCCGGTATCGGCGCGGGTCCCATCACCTACATGGTCGACGGCAAGCAGTATGTCGCCGTTGTCATAGGCCGCACGGCTGCGATCCCGGCGTTCCTGGGTGAGGTCGGCAAGAAGATAACCGCAGCAGCCCCCGAAGGCGGCTCGCTGTTCGTGTTCGCCGTCCAATAAGCCAGCCTCGGCGTGCGCGGTCCAAATCTCGGAATACGCACGCCGCCTTGAACAGAATGCTTCCCGGCAGCAGGCTGAGCGAGTGCTGCCGGGCGCTATTCCAACCGTGCCCAACCATCCACAGGGAGCCCGAGGATGCGTCCAAGCCGTCCTGGTATCGACAAGGAGTGCCGTGGCCTACGCCGTGCCCGCGCCTGTGCAGGAATTCTTGCCCTCGCTGCCACGTTGACCGGATTGGCTGGACCAAGCCGCGGGGCTGAGGCGGAGCCCTTCCGCCTTTGTGCCGACCCGACAAACCTGCCGTTCTCGAGCGACGATCCGTCCCAGCCCGGTCTCTATGTCGAGATCGGCCAAGCTCTGGCGCAGGCGCTCGGCCAGCCCATCACCTACGACTGGTACAAATCCTATTTCGGCAAACGCACCGTGCGCGTCACGCTGCTCGGCAAGCAATGCGACGCCATGATCGGCCTACCGCTCTCCGACGATTTCATGGGCCCCGCCGTGATCTTTTCCAGGAAACTCGGAACGGAAGGCTATGCCCTGGTGGCAAACACCAACCAGGTGATCGGTGGAATCGGCGACCTCAAGGGCAAGCGCGTTGCGGTGCAATTCGCAACCACGCCGCAAAATCTCCTGGCCGAGCGGGACGACATCGAAAAGGTCACGGTTCTTTCGCCCGACGAAGGCATGAAGGCGCTTGATCAAGGCAAGGTCGATGTCGCCTTCATCTGGGGGCCGGTTGCCGGCTGGCTGAACAAGACCACCTATGGTGGCCGCTATCGGATCCAGACCACCGAAGGCGAAGGCCTGTCGTGGGACACCGCCGTCGGCTTTGCCAAGACGTCAAAGGATCTACGCGATCGCGTCAACGCCGCTCTGCCGCAACTCGAACGCACGATTGCGGAGCTTTCGGTCAAATACGGACTGCCGGGCGATCGCGCGATCCGGTTTACCGGCGCATCGGCTGTCACCAGACAGGCGTCCGATGAGCCTGCAGCCGAGAAAAATGACGGACCTGCTCAATCGCTCCACGGCACGGTTGGGACCGGACCAGGTGTGGTGAAGGTCGCGAACGCGGCTCCGCCTGAGGCGAAGGCCGATTCCGCCACCGCGCGCCCCGAGACGGTAAGCAGTGGAAAGGAGATCTTCAACGGAACCTGCGCCCATTGCCACGGCCCCGACGCGGTACAAAGCGAGCGACGCATCGACCTCAGGCTCCTCAATCACCGCTACGGCGACGATATGCGCACGAAATTCTGGACGACCGTACAAGAAGGCCGTCCGGCCAAGGGGATGCCTGCCTGGAAAGACGTATACACAGACGACCAGTTCGAGAGCATCTATGCCTTCCTGCTGACAGTCCAATCGCAATCCAACGACTGATCGATCCGGGCCGGACGCAAATGGGGACTTGTGCTAACGTCTTTCAAGGCCGCTCCGTCGCTGGTCAATGACCGGCGACGGCTACGCCCTTTTTCCGCCCATGCGGTGAAACCGAGGGAAGGCGTTATGACCAGCTTCCTGATCATTGACGATCACCCCCTGTTCCGCGAAGCCCTCGGCAATGCGGTGCGATTGGCGCTTCCGGAGGCTCGGATCTTTGAAGCGATGTCGATCGACGACGCGCTTCACATTCTCGCATCCGAACAGGGAATCGACCTGGCCTTGCTTGACCTGTCCCTGCCGGACGCCATGGGATTTTCCGGCTTTCTGCGGCTCCGCGAGACCCACCCTCGCCTGCCCGTCGCCATCGTGTCGAGTGAAGAGGACCAGCACGTGGTGCGCGAGGCTATCTCGCTCGGCGCCGCCGGCTATCTGCCGAAATCGACATCGAAGCGGGAGCTGGCATTATCGATCGAAGGCGTCCTCAGCGGTTCGGTTTCCGTGCCAAAGGATTTCGTGGCGGCGACTCGTCGAAAAAACCCAGATGGCACCCAGGCTTTACAGGCGAAGCTTCGCGAACTCACATCCCAGCAGCTTCGCGTGCTCGACCTCCTGCGCAAGGGTTACCCAAACCGGCAAATCGCCCAGGAACTGCAACTAGCCGAGTCGACGGTCAAAGCGCACATCACGGAGATCCTGCGGAAGCTGGGCCTGTTCAGCCGCAACAAGGCGGTCATTGAGATCGGCAAGATCGACTTGCCCGATCCAAAGAGCCGACCGCCTGCCCGGACCGATCGCGGCAGGCCACAATGAACGACGCGCAGCCATCCCGTCGGGCCGCCGCGCGACGTATGCCGGATCGCCATCCAATTGCGTCGCGCCTGGCCGTTCGGTTACATTATCCTCGCACTGCGTTGATCTGGATCAACTCGAGCCGCCCTGCAGCGGACATGCTCCAATCTGCCTAGAGCATGATCCGGAAAAGTGGAGACCGGTTTTCCGAAAAGATCATGCTCAAACAGAGAGCTAGAGCGGGATGACGATTCGAAGAAAAGTCATCACGTTCTAGGCTATGGCAACGAGCGACCAGGGAGCGGCTTAGCTTGACGCGATTTCTGATCGTCGAAGACCATCCGCTATTTTGCGAAGCGCTTGAGCTGGCTCTGCGCATGGCGGTTCCGGACGCCGATATTCTTCAGGCGACTTCGATCGATGAAGCGATCGACTTGCTGTCGTCGTCCGTCGATGGCATTGACCTGATCCTTCTCGATCTGTCGACGCCGGGTACGACAGGATTGTCCGGCATCATCCGCATTCGCAAAGCGTTTCCCCGCAATCCGGTCGTCGTCGTTTCAGCGCACCAGGATCCACAAATCGTGGCCAGCGCGCTCTCACTCGGCATATCCGGTTACATACCGAAATCGTCATCGAAGCAGGAACTCGCTCACTCGATAGCAGAAGCGCTGCGCGGCTCGATTTGCCTGCCGAAGAACTATCGCGCCGTGACTCGCCGGCGCCGAGGGCCTGCTCAGGAACTGCTGAAGCGTCTGCATGATCTGACGCCACAGCAGCTGCGTGTCCTCGAAATGCTGCGACGCGGTCTGCAGAACAAGCAGATCGCATACGAGCTCAATATCTCCGAGACCACGGTGAAGGTCCACGTTTCAGATATTCTACGCAAGCTCAATGTTCTCAGTCGCACCAGGGTTATCGTCGAAATGTCCAAGATTGATTTCGCGAACCTGGCCGCCAACAAGGCGGTCACCGATCGCAGTGAAAGCGATGCGCCGTAATCGGTCAACCGGGCTATGTGAGCAGGAATGAAAGCAGAGCCCGCATTTCCGCCGGCTTTACCGGCTTCTTTATCACCTCGAGCCCGTAGAAACTCGCTTCCTTTGCAGCCTTTTCGGAGTAGTCCGCGGTGATGATCATCGCGGGAACGTCCTTCTTCATCGACTGCCTGATCTCCCGAACGGCCATCAGCCCGCTCTCGCCATGATCCAGGTGAAGATCCGCGACGATCGTATCCGGCGCTCCCCCTAACTCGCTGAGGCGCTGCAGGGCGTCTGTCGTCGACCGTGTTGTCGCGACGTCGCACCCCCACCCTTCCAACAAAGCGGCCATCGCCTCCGCACCTGATGGATCGTTCTCGATCAACAGGATCTTGGCTCCCTCCAATCCGCCATATCGACGATCGACGAGCTGAACCTCGTGCGATTCATCAACGACACTAGCGGAATCAGCCAGAGGCAATTCCAGGAAGAAGGTCGAACCCCGGCTCACTTCCGACGAGATTCGGACTTCATGGCCGAGGGCCGTTGCGAAGCGACGGACGATCGAGAGACCGAGCCCGAAGCCGGCCTGATCGTTGGCGCCCACGTCGCCGCGCTGGAACTCTCTGAATATTGCCTCCTGCTGCGCCTTGGGAATTCCCGGTCCCGTATCGGACACCTGGATGCAGACACGGTCGCCGCGTCGCCTGCATCCCATCACGACACCGCCGGCCCTGGTATATCGCAGCGCATTCGCCAACAAGTTCTGCAGGATGCGCCTGAGCATCATCGAATCCGAGGCAACAGCGAGCGACGAAGGACAAATCCGCAGCGAAAGACCTTGCTTCTCGGCAATCGGCTCGAACTCGCTGCGAAGCTGCTCAAACGGAAGGGCGACAGCAATCGGCCGCACCTCCGGTCGCAGCGCGCCGGCGTCCAACTTCGCCATTTCCAGCAGCGAACGCAGCAAATCCTCGAGGGTTATCAGCGATCGATCGACCTGCTCCACAAGCAACATTCCGTCCTTGGCCTCCATCAGCTCCGCAAGCGCCGATAGCGTCAGCCGGGCAGCGTTCAGCGGCTGCAATAGGTCGTGAGTGACGGAGATCAACACCGACGATTTCAAGGAACTTGCCGCTTCGGCCTTTTGTTTGGCGCGATACAGGCTTTCGTTGGTTTTCTCGATGGAGTGCAGCGCATCCCGTAGCTGTTGGGTCCGTTCACGAACCTGATGGTCCAATGCGATAGCCGTCTCGAATAACGAGAACGCGTTGAACTGCTGATCCATTGAACGCTCGACGCGAGACATCAACGCCGCGTTGATCTTCCTGAGCTTCGCGGTCTCACGTTGAGACTCTTCGAGCACGCTGTGATTTTCCTTCGTTTCCATCAGACTGGCCGCCTGCCTATGGCCACCCCGGTAAACGTCTGGTTGACATGCATCGAACCATACTGTTCGCCGTAGGTATGGAAGCCGATAACGCCATTCAGGCGGTAAAGCTCCGACATATCTCGCGCCAGTTGATGCTGTTCGGCATCCAGGCGGCGCAAGATGCATTCGAACCCGATATAGAGAGAAACGTCGCCTATCTCATTGCGTGCCTTGGAGAAGGCGTCCAGCGTCGCATCGACCAGGCTTTGCGACGTCGCTGCAGTCAGGACCATGCCTTCGTCGATCGCGCAAAAGAAACGCAATGATCCATCGGGATCCACGCGCTGAATCGATCGTGCATAGTATGCGCCACCAACCCGTACCAGCACCGGATGGGACGCAAATGAAAACGGATCCAGCTTGTTGTCCACGATTCCGACGGCGCGCGAATATTCTTCTGACGCGGGTTCGGCGTTCAATTCCTTGACCACCCGCTGCTCGATGTCGGCATCCGTTACGACCATCTTCTTCGAAGAAGGCACGAAATTGTCACACTTGAATACGTGAAACGGCAGCGATGTGTTGAGCAGTATCAAGAGCGCAGCGTCGGTGTGAGCCTCGCCATCGAAAAACACCCAGGTCTTTTCGAAGCGCAAACCATCCCCTGCCGATCCCCCGACGATCGGAATACTGTCGAGCGACGCGTAGATGGCGGACATGACGGCTTCTTCGCGCCGGCACATGCCGTCGATCAACACCAGCCCGAACGAACGGCTGCCGTCGACCTCAGTCTCGCCCCGAAGCAATTCCTGTCGAAGCTCGCTCCCGATCCTCCGACCATCCTCGACGCGAAAATTTCTAAGGTTGAGAATTGGGCGAGCAACGACACGGAAATCGCGCTTACTGAACGCCAAGGCGACGACGCTGTTTTCATCCCACCCATCGGGCGCTAACTCGCCAGCGGTCGTGCAGCCGTATACCGGCGCATCCGCGAAGTGATTCACAATCTCCGCCACAAAGAGATGTGGATCATAGTACGGCGAGACAAAGACCAGGACCATGGCAAGATCGTCAGAGGGCAACTGGCCGGCGATTTCAGCCGCGGCCTCATTCGGGGTCCGCGCTTTCGCCTTGACGGCCGCCACACCATATGTACCGCCAAACCGAATATCGGTTTGCTCCACTGGTCTCCCTCCCGATCGTCACCCGGTCTAACGCCAAGTCGTTTGAAGATTAGATGCATTTTCTGTTCGGCGCAAACCGTCATCCAGCTCAGCGCTGTATGCTGCACTCGATCCAGTCGGACCAATATGAAACATGCTTGTCGGCCGGGAGGGAGGTCTGTTGTCCCGACAGATTGTTTTCGCCCGGAGTGGCTGTTACTTGAGACTGAGTACGCCGACCGCACCAGTTTCGCACCAGAAACGACGTCACCGAAACCCGACAAAGGCGACCGAGCGAAGACGAAAATACAGCAAAGTCAGCGGACGCGACCGATATCCTCCCGCTCATAACGGTTCTGGCTGCAGGTTCGATTCAGGCTAAACGAGCAGCAGATCGATAGCTGGTCATAGTCCCTTGCGGAGGGTGCCCGATTCTCGCCCCAGTATCTGCGACATGTCAAAGAGTTTGAAGTAATCCTTCTGAGCAGCGGATACTGGTGCGCGAAGCCCTTCCCAGCTCCATCCTCTTTCTTCGCCGCGGCATCCAATTGCACGAGCCGCTCGTAGCGGCCGTTCCTCTTGACATACGGATACGCCGCGGTCGCCGGAAGGAGCGGCGAACGAGTCATCGTCGAGGCCAAGGCGGAGGTGATACGGCGCATCTTCCAGGAATACGTGGATGGTCGGACGCCTCGCGAAATCGCGCACGATCTCAATAAGGAGAGGGTATCACCTCCGCGGGGGCGGGCATGGAATGCCTCAACTATCAATGGCAATCTCGAGAGGGGTGCTGGCATTCTGCAGAACGAGCTTTATGTAAGGCGCCTCGTCTGGAACAAAGTCAGAATGGTGAAAGATCCCGACTCGGGAAAGCGCCTGTCACGACCAAATCCTAAGAGTGACTGGCAGGTGGCTGAAGTGCCGCATCTTGCAATTGTTAATCGAGAGCTATTCACAGCTGCTCAGCAACGCAAAGAGGAGCGCAGTCACACCCATCCCAGCCATCAACGCCGGCCTCGTCGGATGCTATCTGGCCTGCTCCGTTGCGGCTCGGCATGGCAACCAATGGGCGCGACAAATCAGGACGTGTTCGCATTCGCTGCTCGGCGGCGACGGAGAGCGGCACGTGTCCGGACGCCAAGGCCTTTTATTTAGACACTGTCGAGAGCGCGGTCCTCAACCGGCCAAAGGCCGAATTGCGCGCGCCGAAGGTTATCTCAGAATACGTACGCACGTATCTCGAGGAGCGGAAGCGCCTCGCAGCCACATCACATGCAAAACGGCAGCGCCTTGAGCAGCAGCTTGGGCAATTAAACCGGGAAATCGAACGATTGGTGGATGCGATCGCGAAAGGACATGGCGATCCATCCGTTCTCGGACCGCGATCGACTACCTTAGATGCCGAACGAAAGCGGATATCTGAGAGTTGCAGAGTGACCGCCCGCCCCGAAGGAAGTCGCGCTGCATCCGGCCATCCTCAAACGAGGAGCAACTCGGTCGGCTTGAAGAAGCACTGGCTAAAGGTGTCAGTGCGGGCGACGGAGAGGCCCCAGAAGCCATCAGAGACCTGGTCGAGACGGTCACTGTGTTCCCCGATCCAGGACGCCCAGGTGGTGTAGCCGTGGAGATAGCAGGCCGGCTAAAACGCCCTGCTCGGGGAAAAGGCCTATCCAAACCACGTCAAAGGAGTGTGGGGAAAGGTGGTAGCGGGGGAGGGACTCGAACCCCCGACCCCAGGATTATGATTCCCGTGCTCTAACCAGCTGAGCTACCCCGCCACGGTAGCGCCGTTGCGGCATGGGAATGCCGCGGCGCGAATGCGCGGCATATAAGGAGTGGGCAGACGGCCTGTCAAGCAAAGCAGGCCGGCGGCCGATTCTTCTGCCAAGTGGCTGCAAAACGGCCGCTATTTTGGCCGGACGGAGGGATCGCCGCCGGGGCTGCCGGGTGGCGGGATCACCGGGGTATTGCCGCCATTGGGCGGCGGCGCGTGCATTTCCGGATCGACGCCCGCGGGCGGGCACAACACGCCGTCGGAACGTGAAAGCCTTTCGCCGAGCGGCTCGGATCGCTGGCCGGTGGTCGTGTCCGGAGCCGCGTTGGGGTTCGCCGGGCGTTGCATCGGGGTGCAATTCTCGCCGCGCTGCGGCTGGGGCGGCGCGGTTTGCGGCGGGGGCGTCGTCGGCGCAGGCGGGGCCTGCGCGACCGCCGCCCCGGACATCGCCATCAGCATACCGAAAAAGAGAAGTGACTGGTTCATCCGCATGCAAAGAAAACGGCGGGCGGGCGCGGTGGTTCCGAACCAACCAAAAACACGTTCACGATTTACGGAAGCGGATCAGTGAAAAGTGCCCCATCGGCGGCATCGGGCGCCGCTCAGCGAGGGTGACGCCGCCATGCTTCTTGGCCCAATCGGCGAGTCGCGCCCATGGAAATTCCGGTCGCCAGCCGAGCCTTCGCGCAAGCGGCGCAAAGGCCAGTTCGAACAGGCGCCGCGGCCCGCTTTCAGCGCCGATATGATTGACCAGGATCAGTTCACCGCCGGGTTTCAGAACGCGGATGAAATCATCCAGCGTCGCCTCGGGATCCGGCACCGCCGTGATGACATATTGCGCAACGACCGCATCGAAGAATGCATCCGGGAACGCCAGGTTCTTGGCATCCATCACCGCCAGCATCTCGACATTGGTCAAGCCCAGCGCACGCACGCGCTGCTGCGCCCGCCGCAACATCGGCTCGGAAATATCGACGCCGCAAAGTCTGGTGCTGCGTGAATAGTCCGCCAACGACAGTCCGGTGCCGACGCCGACATCGAGCACGCGGCCGCCGATCCGGTCGGCCTCCGCGATCGTCGATTGCCGGCCCTGATCGAACACCTTGCCGAACACGAAATCGTAGATCGGCGCCCAGCGCCCATAGGCCTTTTCGACCCCCTCGCGGTCGATATCCCCAGCCATCCCCTGCCCCGAATTTATGTCAGCGCACAGCCTCGGCAAGCGGCGGTGCCGCCGCCGCGACCTTCTTCGCGGCCGCGCTCTTGATGAATCCGCCGCCGAGCACGCGCGCCTGGCCTGACGGCGCGTCGTAGAACACGCAAGCCTGGCCGGGCGATACGCCCTCTTCGCCGGCGACCAGTTCGACCTCGTAGCCGCGATCGGTCCTGCGCAGGAACGCCGGCTGCGGCGCACGCGTCGAGCGCACGCGCACGAACATCTCCATGCCATCGCCGATGACGCCATCGAGCGCGCCATCGCCGATCCAATTGACGTCGCGCAAGAGAATGCGGTCCATACGCAGCGCTTCGCGCGGGCCGACCACGACGCGGCGGCTCGCCGCATCCAGCCTCACGACATAGAGCGGCGCCCCGGTCGCGATCCCCAGCCCCTTGCGCTGGCCTACGGTGAAATGAACGATGCCCTGATGCTGGCCGATCACCTTGCCGTCGAGATCGACGATGTCGCCGGGCGCGACCGCGTTCGGCTTCAGACGGCTGACGATGTCGGTGTAGCGGCCGGTCGGCACGAAGCAGATGTCCTGGCTGTCCTGCTTGTCGGCGATCTCAAGGTCGAAGCGGCGCGCGAGTTCGCGAACCTGCGGCTTGGTCATGTCGCCGAGCGGAAAGCGCAAATAGTCGAGTTGCTCGCGCGTGGTCGCGAACAGGAAATAGCTCTGGTCGCGATCGGCATCGGCGGCGCACACCATCGCCCGCGATCCGTCGGCGAGGCGGCGCGAGGCGACATAATGTCCGGTCGCGAGCACGGCGGCACCGAGCTCGCGCGCGGTCGCGAGCAGATCGCGGAACTTGATCGCGCGATTGCACTCGATGCACGGCACCGGCGTCTCGCCGAGCGCATAACTGTCGGCGAAATTGTCGATCACCGATTCGCGGAAACGGCTCTCATAGTCGAGCACATAGTGCGGAATGCCGATCCGCTGGGCGACATTGCGGGCGTCGTGGATATCCCGGCCGGCGCAGCAGGCGCCCTTGCGATGGGTCGCAGCGCCATGGTCGTAAAGCTGCAGCGTGATCCCGACCACGTCATAGCCTTCCGACTTCAAGAGCGCAGCCGTCACCGATGAGTCCACGCCGCCGGACATGGCGACCACGACCCTGGTGTCCTCGGGACGGCCTTCGAGATCGAGACTGTTGCGCATGAAAGAGGTCATCGATTCTATCGCGAGCAGCCTTTGCCCCCGCGACCAGCGTTAAAAGCGGACTTTGCCCAGAAGGCTTTGAAGCATCGCCGAAAAAGGCTGGTTTGCCTCGTCGGGGCGCAAGAAAAGCCACCCTTTTAATATAGGCCGTATCGCCGCGAAGCAATCAGCCGTGCTTGGCACAGATACAGACGGCAAATCTTGCCGCCGGGCAAAAAGCGAACCGCTGCGGCGTCGTTCCAAATCCGGCGATCTGCTCATAAGTCATTGTAATATAATGATATTTTAAGAACGACTTAAGTGGCCTGCTCTTTGCTGGTGGGGAACTGAAATTCCATCCCGAGGGTCGGTCGTGGTCAACGTCGCGCAAGAAACACTGGCAGGCATCTCGTTTCAGGCTAATTCGCCGAGGTCGTCGACGCGGTCCGATTCCGGTCCCGCCCCCGGAAATGACAGCTTTGCCGCGCTGGTCGACAGCAACACGGCTGTCCGTGACGAACGTCCCGACGACAGTTCCCGGCCGCCGCCAGCATCGGCGCGGCGGAACGATGATCCTGCTCCGGCCGACGCCAGATCGCCGGATGACCGCCCAGGCTCCGACCGCCCCGAGCGAAACGATACGCCCAGCGACGCCGGCTCAAGCGGCCGGGCCGACAAGTCCGATCAGGCCGGTTCGAAATCCGACACGCCGAAATCCGATTCGGCAAAGTCGTCGAAGCCGAAGGACGATGCTCCGGCCAAGGATGATGTCAAGGAGGGTGACGAGCCCAAGCAGGACGATGGCACCGCTGTCGTCACGGTGATCACCGCGGCGGTTTCCGCAGTCGTCACCGGACCAGCCAATGCGGCACCAGCAACAGCGCCTGTATCCGACACGGCCACTACTCCGCTCACGACGGCGGCCGCGGCCATCGCGGCCGTGGCCTCGGTCGCCGGCACGGCTCCGGCAGCGGCCAATGCTGCCAAGGCCGATGTTCAGGCCAATGCCCAAGCGGACGCCCAGGCCATCGCCGCCGTTTCCGATGGAGAGCAAGCAATTGCCGGGACCGCCACGACCATCGCCGTCGCTCTGCCTGCGGCGGCCGCGGCGGCGACGCCGCAGGCGAAGGCGGCAGCCCAGTCAAAGCCGACGCTGACCACGAAGGACGCCATCCCCACGTCAGGCGCGCAAGACAGCACAACGGATTCCACGCCCACCGACGCTCCGACCGGCATTGTCCCTGATATCACCCCGCCAACCGCAGCCGCCGGCAAGCAGAAAGCCGAGCACGCATTTGTCGACGCGGTGAAGGCGGATGCCTCAGGCGATTCCACGCAGACACCAGCCGCGAACATCGCAAGCCATGCGCAAGCGGCCACGGCCCACGCGGCACAAACGCTCGCCGCCGCATCCGACAACGGTGCGCAGGCAATCGCCATGATGCAGCCGCAGATGCCATCGACGCCAACGACGCCGTCGGCCAATCCGCAGCTGACCGTGACCGCGGCAACGACCCAGAGCAATGCGGTGCCGGTCAGCGGCTTGGCGATGGAGATCGCGGCCACGGCCAAGAGCGGCAAGAGCCGTTTCGAAATCCGCCTCGACCCGCCCGAGCTCGGACGGATCGATGTGCGGATCCATGTCGACAACAATGGTCAGGTGACATCGCATCTGACCGTCGAGCGGCCGGAAACGCTGCAGATGTTGCGCCAGGACGCCAACCAGTTGCAGCGCGCGCTGGACAATGCGGGTCTGTCGACCGGCAATGGCGGATTGCAGTTCAGCCTGCGCGACCAATCGTCGGGGCAGAACGGCGGCAACCAGTCCAATCCCAATGCACATCGCCTGATCGTCAGCGAAGAAGACAGCGTGCCGGCGCCGGTCGTTGGCCGCAGCTATGGCCGCATGCTCGGCGCCAGCGGCAGTGTCGATATCAGAATCTAGAGCATGATCCGGAAAAGTGGGAACCGGTTTTCCGAGAAGATCATGCTCAAACAAGGAGATGAGATCATGATCCGATCCAACGTGATCGGATCATGACCTAAAGGAGACTGTCATGGCAACCGACGTATCCATGCCGCCGCCGGTCGTATCGGCACCGGGGACCGGAACGGCCACGGGCAACAACAACGCGTCAACCCAGACGTCGGGCATCGCCGACAACTTCCAGACCTTCCTGACACTGCTGACGACGCAGTTGCAGAACCAGAACCCGCTCGATCCGCTCGATACCAACCAGTTCACCGCGCAACTGGTGCAGTTCGCCGGCGTCGAGCAGCAGCTCAAGATGAACGATCAGTTGAGCTCGATCGTCGCCCTGGAGAAGAGCGCGCAGTCGACGCAGGCGCTGATCTATGTCGGCAACACCGTTGCGGTCGACGGCAGCAAGGCGCTTTTCAACGGCGCGGCGACCTGGAACATCAATGCGCCGAAGGACACCAACGCCACCATCACGATCACCGACTCGACCGGTCAGACCGCCTATTCCGGCAATTTCTCGCTGAAAACGGGAGGCTCCAGTTTCGTCTGGGACGGCAAGGGCAATGACGGCAGGCAATGGCCGCCGGGCACCTACACGCTGACGGCAACAGGCAAGGACTCCTCTGGCAACAACGTCGCAATCTCGACCGAAGTCCAGGGCATCGTCGATTCCGTCGACCTGACCGCCACTCCGCCGCTGCTCTCGATCGGTGGCCAGACCTATACGACGGACCAGATCAAGCGGGTGATCCGGCCGAGCACGGACACCGGCGACAAGGATTCTGGCTCTGGCGATGGCGCCGGCTCCGGCTCTGATTCCGGCTCGACCTAGAGCTTCGGTTCTGATGGAATCAGAATCGAAGCTCTATTTTCTTGCCTTGACGCGTTTTCTTCACGCGAACCGGTACCCGCTTCGCTCGAAAACGCTCTAATCCGCAGCGATGGCGGCGACGAAAAGCGCGCAGGCCGCCGTGGAGGCGACGGTCCGGACATGATTCCAGGATGTCCATTCCTTGAGATACCGCGCCCATAGGGGAGCCGCGTCAACGCTCGCCGGATCGATCGCGGCCAGCGCGTTGTTCAGCGGCACGTTGAAGATCATCGTCACGACGAACATGCCCACGACGTAGACCACGCCGCCGGCGAGCGTCGCCAGCGTGCCGGGCTCGCCCACGCGGAAGACCGCGACCACGGCCAGAATCGCGCTCACCAGCGTCGTACCGAGGAAAAGCGGCATGAAGAGCGAGCGGACGATGTCGACATTGATCGCATTCATCGCCGCGATGCCTGATGCCTGGTCGATGCGGCCGAGCGCACTCATGACGAAGGCCGAGAACGCAAAATAGAGCCCGGCTATCAAGCCGCAGCCGATCGCGGAGAACCAGAGCAGGATCGGCATCACGGTCTCGCTCACAGGCGACCTCCCTCCCCAGTTGTGGTTCGACCTTGCCGGCCGCCTGTCGGCGCCGGCCTGCTCGCTTTCCCACACTGGCACAGGTGCCCGCGCGGAGCCACCTTACCGGCATTTCCAACCCGATTCGTATTGCACACTTGCGCTTAGGTAAATTTTAAGCCGACAAGCGTAGCTTGGCGGGGTGAGTTCAGTGGTCGAGAGTTTGTGAGTACGCCATGACAGAACCCCATCGCCCGAGGGTGAAATACGTCATCGGGCCTGACGGCAGTCCGCTAACCATTGCCGACTTGCCCGCGCCCGGTACAAAACGGTGGGTCATTCGCCGGAAGGCTGAAGTCGTTGCCGCGGTGCGCGGCGGTCTGCTCTCCCTGGAGGAAGCCTGCAGCCGCTACACGCTGACGGTCGACGAATTCCTTTCCTGGCAATTTTCCATCGATCAGCACGGTCTGGCCGGGCTGCGCACCACCCGGATCCAGCAATATCGTCAGTAAGCCCTCGAAACCAATTCGAATTTGACGAAAACCGGCTTCGTTTTGCGAAGCCGGTTTTTTTCATGTCCTACTTTCTGCCGCGGTTGTTAACCGCCGTTAACCAGATGGAAACCATACCCTAGGCAATAATTGCCCAGTCGGACCCTCCGAGGGCCGAATCCCCTGGGGGCGGTTGGTGCAAAGTCTGGTTGCTTTCCTGAAGGGCCTGGGCGCGGCCCGATTGGCGGCGATGGTGGCGGTCACCGCCGCGCTCATCGGCTTCTTCGCCTTCGTCATCATGCGCGTCACCACGCCGCAGCTGACGACTCTCTTCACCGATTTGAGCGTCGAGGACTCCTCCTCGATCGTCAAGGAGCTCGAGCGGCAGGCGATCCCGTTCGAGCTGCGCAACGACGGCGCCGTCATCATGGTGCCAAAGGACAAGGTCACGCGTCTGCGCATGAAGCTCGCCGAGGGCGGCATGCCCAAGGGCGGCGGCGTCGGCTATGAGATCTTCGACAAGTCGGACGCGCTCGGCACCACGAGCTTCGTCCAGAACATCAATCATCTGCGCGCGCTGGAGGGCGAGCTCGCCCGCACCATCCGCGCCATCGACCGTATCCAGGCCGCGCGCGTGCACCTGGTGCTGCCGGAGCGGCCGTTGTTCTCGCGCGAGACGCCGGAGCCGTCCGCGTCCATCGTGGTGCGGGTACGCGGCACGCTGGAGCCGCAGCAGATCCGCGCCATCCGCCACGTGGTCGCCTCCGCGGTCAACGGGCTGAAGCCGCAGCGGGTGTCGATCGTCGACGAAGCCGGCCAATTGCTCGCCGACGGCGCCACCAGCGATGCCGACAACGCTGTCGGCGACGAGCGCCGCGCAGCGTTCGAGAAGCGGATGCGCAAGCACGTCGAGGACATCGTGTCCTCCGTGGTCGGCCAGGGCCGCGCCCGTGTTCAGCTCTCCGCCGATTTCGACTACAACAAGATCACCCAGACATCCGACAAGTTCGATCCCGAAGGTCGCGTGCTGCGCTCGACCCAGACCCGGGAAGAATCCAGCCTCACCGCCGACAACAGCGGCCAGGTCACCGTCAACAACGAGCTGCCGGGGAATAATCAGAACCAGGACAATCCGGCGCGCGCCCGCGATCAGAGCAAGAAGAGCGAGGAGACCAACAATTATGAGATCTCCCGCACCACCAAGACCGAGGTGACCGAAGCCGGCCGCGTCAACCGCATCTCGGTCGCGGTCCTCGTCGACGGCAGCTACGCCAAGAACGAAAAGGGCGAGATGGTCTACCAGGATCGCTCGAAGGAGCAGCTCGACCGCATCGCGGCGCTGGTGCGCTCGGCGATCGGCTTCGACCAGAAACGCGGCGACCAGGTCGAGGTCGTCAATCTGCGCTTTGCCGAAGCGCCTTCGGTCACCCCGCTCAACGAGCCGACCGGCCTGCTCGGCATGCTGCAGTTCACCAAGGACGACGTGATGTATGTGATCGAGCTCGGCGTGATGATGCTGCTCGGCCTGGTGGTGCTGTTCATGGTGATCCGCCCGCTGGTCAAGCGCATCCTGGCCTCCGAGGTCGTCACCAACCGCGCCGAGCCTGCGCTGCCCGCACTGGCCGACGCCAGCGCGCAAGCCGGCAGCGAAGGCGGCGGCCAGGCACTCCTGCCGGGCAACAGCGGCGCCGCGCACATGATCGACGTCGCCCAGATCCAGGGCCAGGTCCATGCCCAGGCCGTGAACCGCGTCGGCGAACTCGCCGAACGCAATCCGAACGAAACCGTCTCCATTGTTCGCCAATGGCTGACCGAGCCTGCCGAGACCTGAGATGGCCAGCGTACCGCAAACCGCCAACGCCCAAGACATCACGAGCGTCATCTCGACGCTGTCGAGCCGGCAGGGCGACCGTCCCAAGAGCAAGCCGATCTCCGGCCCGAAGCGCGCGGCGATCCTGATGCTGGCGCTGGGCGAAAAATATGGCGGCAAGGTCTGGTCGCTGCTCGACGACGACGAGGTGCGCGAATTGTCGATGGCGATGTCGACGCTCGGCACCGTCGAAGCCGACGTGGTCGAAGACCTGCTGCTTGAATTCGTGTCGCGGATGTCGGCGTCCGGCGCGCTGATGGGCAATTTCGACGCCACCGAGCGGCTCTTGCAGCAATATCTGCCGGCCGACCGCGTCTCCGGCATCATGGATGAGATCCGCGGACCGGCGGGCCGCAACATGTGGGAGAAGCTGTCCAACGTCCAGGAAGAGGTGCTCGCCAACTACCTCAAGAACGAATATCCGCAGACCATCGCCGTGGTGCTGTCGAAGCTGAAGCCGGAGCATGCCGCGCGCGTGCTGGCGATCCTGCCCGAGGACATCGCGCTCGATGTCGTGGGTCGCATGCTGCGGATGGAGGCGGTGCAGAAGGAAGTGATCGAGCGCGTCGAGCAGACGCTGCGCACCGAATTCATGTCCAACCTGTCGCAGACCCGCCGCCGCGACGCCCATGAGGTGATGGCCGAAATCTTCAACAATTTCGACCGCCAGACCGAGACGCGCTTCATCACCTCGCTGGAAGAGGAAAACCGCGAATCCGCCGAACGCATCAAGGCGCTGATGTTCACCTTCGACGACCTGGTCAAGCTCGATTCCGCCTCCGCCCAAACCTTGATGCGCCATGTCGACAAGGAAAAGCTCGGTATTGCGCTCAAGAGCGCCAACGAGGACGTCCGCAACTTCTTCCTGGGCAACATGTCCTCACGCGCCGGCAAGATGCTGATGGATGACATGGGAGCGATGGGACCGGTGCGCCTGCGCGATGTCGACGAGGCCCAGGCGCTGCTCGTCAATCTCGCCAAGGACCTCGCCGCCAAGGGCGAGATCATGCTGACCAAGAACCGTGCCGACGACGAGCTGGTGTACTGATGGCCGCGCCCGCAAAATTCCTGTTCGATACCGACTTCTCGACGCCGACCAAGTCGCGCGAGCGCGCCGCGACCGCCGCCGAGATCGCCCAGAAGGTCGCGGAAGCGGAAGCGCGCGCCTATCGCAACGGCTACGATGCGGCCCAGCGCGAGGCAAAGGTGGAGAGCGACCGCCGCGCCGCGCTCGCACTGGAAGAGATCGGGCTCGCGATCAAGGCGATCGCGTCACGCTTTTCCGGTATCGAGGCGCGGATGGAGACCGAAGCCGTCGACGTTGCGGTCGCGGTCGCGCGCAAATTATGCAGCGAGCTGATCGCGCGCGAACCGCTTGGCGAGATCACGGCGCTGGTCTCCGACTGCTTCGCACATCTGGTCTCGACGCCCCATATCGTGGTCCGCATCAACGATGCCCTATATGACGGCACGCGCGAAAAGATCGAGCGGCTGGCGACGCAGAGCGGTTTTCAGGGCCGGCTTGTCATCCTGGCCGAGCCGACCATTGCGACCGGCGACTGCCGGATCGAATGGGCCGACGGCGGCATCGTGCTGGAACGCGCGGCGATCGAAGCCAAGATCGACGAACTTGTCGGACGCTACATGGCGTTCCGTGACCAACGGCCATGAGGATTGAGCCAAAGGATCGACGATGAGTGACACCGACACACATGTCCCGCTTCCCGACCTCAACGCGGCGGACGCGCCGAGAGCCGATGATGACATCGGTTACAACGAGGACGAACATGCTTCGCGCATCGCCTCCGACCTCGAGGCCGTCTTCGACGTGCCGGTGCAGGTCTCGGCCGTGCTCGGCCGCTCCAAGATGGATGTCGGCCAGCTCCTGAAGCTTGGCCCCGGCACCGTGCTCGAACTCGACCGCCGCGTCGGCGAAGCCATCGACATCTATGTCAACAACCGTCTGGTGGCGCGCGGCGAAGTGGTGCTGGTCGAAGACAAGCTTGGCGTGACCATGACCGAAATCATCAAGGCAGAGCGTAGCTAACTTCTTAACGGATGCGCGCGCGACGGACGCGCGGGAGACAGGAGACATTCATGCGGCTTCTCATCGTCGGCACCCTGAGGGGGCAGCTCACGACCGCCACCAAGATCGCGATGGACAATGGCGCCTCCGTGACTCACGCGGAAGGCAACGAACAGGCGATGGCGGTGCTGCGCGGCGGCAAGGGCGCCGATTTGCTGCTGGTCGATGTCGGCCTCGACATCCGCGATCTCGTGATGCGGCTGGAGGCCGAGCACATCCACGTGCCGATCGTCGCCTGCGGCATCTCCAGCGATGCCCGCGCCGCGGTCGCCGCAATCCGCGCCGGCGCCAAGGAGTACATCCCGCTGCCGCCCGATCCGGAACTGATCGCCGCGGTGCTCGCGGCGGTCGCCAATGATTCCCGCGATCTCGTCTACCGCGACGAGGCGATGGGCCGGGTGATCAAGCTGGCGCAGCAGATCGCGGGCTCGGACGCCTCCGTGATGATCACCGGCGAGTCCGGGACCGGCAAGGAAGTGCTGGCGCGCTACGTCCATTCCCGCTCGGCGCGCGCAAAACGGCCGTTCATCTCGATCAATTGTGCCGCTATCCCCGAGCATCTGCTGGAATCCGAACTGTTCGGTCACGAGAAGGGCGCGTTCACCGGCGCGATCGCCCGCCGCATCGGCAAGTTCGAGGAAGCCACCGGTGGCACGCTGCTGCTCGACGAAATCTCGGAAATGGACGTACGGTTGCAATCCAAATTGCTGCGCGCGATCCAGGAGCGCGTGATCGACCGCGTCGGCGGCACCAAGCCGGTGCCGGTCGACATCCGCATCATCGCGACCTCGAACCGCAATCTCGCAGATGCCGTACGCGCTGGCACCTTCCGCGAGGACCTCTTGTTCCGCCTCAATGTCGTCAACCTGAAGATCCCGCCGCTGCGCGACCGGCCGGCCGACATCCTGGAGCTGGCGCAGCATTTTGCGAAGAAATACGCCGAGGCCAACGGCGTGCCGCCGCGCCCGCTGTCGGCCGAGGCACGGCGGGTGCTGACCACAAACCGCTGGCCGGGCAACGTGCGCGAGCTCGAGAACACCATTCACCGTTCCGTGCTGATGGCGCAGGGCGACGAGATCGGCCCCGAGGCCATCGTCACCCCTGACGGCGACCGGCTCGACCTGGCGAGAACCGCGCCCGCGGTCGCACATGCCACGCTTGCCGCCGAGCAGGTGACGCGCGCACTGGTCGGCCGCACCGTCGCCGACGTCGAGCGCGATCTGATCCTGGAGACGCTCAAGCACTGCCTCGGCAACCGCACCCATGCCGCCAACATCCTCGGCATTTCGATTCGCACGCTGCGCAACAAGCTGAACGAATATGCCGACGGCGGGGTGCCGATCCCGCCGTCCGGATCGGGCACCGCCGATTATCAGCGCCTGGCGACGGCGGGGTAGTCCGGCCACCACCGTCATTGCGAGCTATGAATAACTCGGTGCGTCGGGCTTGCGGAAAATATGGATGGGATCGCCGGGCGTCAGGTCGCGCCCGGTGAAGGCGGCATAGGCATAGAGCGCGAGATAGGCGATCGCGAGCGTGCCGATGCCGTAGAAGACCCAGGTTGCAAGACGTTTCATCAAGCCCATGACGCGCTTCGTTTCCTCCGGCAATAGAAGACCGACGCCTTCTATTGCGCGAGGAGACAAAACGCCACGGCCGGCGTCTCCGTTCCCAAGAGCGACGACGGCTGTTCTCCTCGCCGGGTTCTTACGGGGAGAGCAACGTAGCCCGGGTGAAGCGTCAGCGTAACCCGGGGGCCGCTCGTCAATTGGTGCCGAATCCCGGGTTGCGCGTTCCGCGCCACCCGGGCTACGAGCTGAAGTCAGCGCGGATGCACACCGCGCGTGGGTACGCTGACGTCGGCCAGCCTGGCCGCGTCCTCGTCCTGATCGACGGCGACATAGCGGCCCTGCCAATAGGCGAGCGCCCCGGTGCGCGCGGAGACCTGCACATCGAGCACGCGCCCGATGACGATCGCATGCGAATGGCGCTCCACGACGTCCTCGACCTCGCAATCGATCGCCGCCAGTGCGCCGACCAGAAGCGGCACGCCGGTGGCGCGCGTGGTCCATTCGGCGCCGGCAAAGCGCTCGGCGCCCTTCAGGCCGCCTTTGCCGGTGAACCGCTCGGCGATCTCGAGCTGGTCCGAGTTCAGGATGTTGACGCCGAAAACGCCGTGGCGCTTGACCAGCGGCCACGACGATGCGGCGCGGTTCAGGCTCACGATCAATGAGGCCGGTTCGACCGACAACGAGGAGACCGAGGTCACTGTCATCCCCGAGATCTCCTTGCCGCGGCCCGCCGTGATCACGCTGACCCCGCCGGTCAGATGGCGCATGGCGCCGCGAAACTCGTCGGAGGTGACCACGGGATCGATCGCGAAGTTGCGGACGGCGGAGTTCATGCGGGCCTCACAGGTCGTCGGAAGTGTCTTCGGTGCCTTCCAACAGATTCTTCAGGATCGCGCCCTCGAGCGCCGCGAGTTCGGCCGAGCCGCGCTCGCGCGGGCGTGCGATGTCGACATTAAGATCGTGCGCGATGCGGCCGTTTTCAATGACCAGCACCCGGTCGGCCAGCGCCACCGCTTCCGAGACGTCATGCGTCACCAGGATCGCGGTAAAACCCTGATCGCGCCAGACCCGTTCGAGCAGCCGCTGCATCGAGATCCGCGTCAGCGCGTCGAGCGCGCCGAGTGGCTCGTCAAATGCCAGCACCCGGGGCTGGCTGACCAGCGCACGAGCCAGCGCGACGCGCTGCTTCTGGCCGCCCGACAGCACCGAAGGCCATTGCCCGCGCTTCTCGCCGAGGCCGACCTCGACCAGCGCCTTCTCGGCGCGTGCCTGTGCATCCGCAGACGACCGCTCGCGCCCGAGGCCGACTTCGACATTCGACAGCACGCGCGCCCATGGCAACAGCCGCGGCTCCTGGAACATGACGCGGATATCTTCGGCGCGCGCCTGCTCGCCGAAACTGATGCTGCCGGCGGTCGGCTTCTCCAATCCCGCGATCAGCCGCAGCAGCGTGCTCTTGCCGCAACCGCTGCGGCCGACGATCGCGACGGACTGGCCGGCGGGAATGTGCAGGTCGATGCCGCGCAGCACTTCATTGTCGCCGAAGGATTTGCGCAGGCCGCGGATGGTCAGCGACAGCCCGCGCGACGGCGCGTCGGGATTGCGGCGGAACTGGCGCGCCTCCTCGACAAAATCCTCGTGCGCGACAGCCTCAGCATCGAGCGAGCGAAAACGAAGAACTTCCTGCATGTGTCTTCCTCAGTGCTTCTGGAAGGCCGGGTGCCAGGACAGCGTCAGCCGCTCCAGCGCGCGCGAGGCGCTGTCGGCGAGCTTGCCAAGCAGGGCGTAGATCAGGATCGAGAGCACGACGACGTCGATCAGCATGAACTCACGCGCCTGCATCGCCATGTAGCCGAGCCCCGAGGAGGCCGCGATGGTTTCGGCCACGATCAAGGTCAGCCACATGATGCCGAGCGCAAAGCGCAGGCCGACGAAGATCGACGGCAGCGCGCCCGGGAAGATCACCCGGCGGAACAACTCACCGTCGGTCATGCCATAGATGCGCCCCATCTCGATCAACTGCGGATCGACGGTGCGGATGCCATGCAGCGTGTTGAGATAGATCGGGAAGAACACGCCGAGCGCCACCAGGAACAGTTTTGCGGATTCGTCGATCCCGAACCAGAGGATGACCAGCGGGATCAGCGCGAGGTGCGGAATGTTGCGCACCATCTGCAGCGTGGTGTCGGTCAGTTTCGCCGAGAGCTGCGACAGGCCGTTGGCGAGGCCAAAGGCGAAGCCAATGCCGCCGCCGATCAGAAAGCCGATGCTGGCGCGCCAGAAAGAGACCCAGATGTTGCGGATCAGTTCGCCTGACAACAAGAGCTTCCATCCGGCGAGCGCGACATCGGTCGGCGCCGGCAGTACTCGCGCCGGCACAAACCCGGTGACGCAGGCGAGCTGCCAGATCAGGATGATGGCGAGCGGCACGATCCAGGGGATCAGGCCGTCGGCACGCGGCAATCTTGGGGCGCGGACGCGCGGCAGGCTGTCGATGAGGCTCATGATTCCGATACCTGTTTTTGCGGCCGATATTCGTTGCCGATGGTCTCGCCGAACGGCCCGGTGTTGACGCGGATCGGCGTCACGTTGCCGCCATGCTCCAGCGAGAGCAGCGGGAATACCAGTTCAGCGAAGCGGTACGCTTCTTCAAGATGCGGGTAGCCCGACATGATGAAGGTATCGATGCCGAGATCCTGATACTCCTTGATCCGCGCCGCCACCGTCTGCGGATCGCCGACCAGCGCGGTGCCCGCGCCGCCACGCACCAGCCCAACGCCAGCCCAGAGGTTGGGGCTGATCTCGAGCTTGTCGCGGCGTCCGCCATGCAATTGCGCCATGCGCTGCTGGCCGACCGAGTCCATGCGCGAGAAGATCTTCTGCGCCGCCGCCACCGTGTCGTCGGTGACGTACTGGATCAATTCGTCGGCAGCCTTCCAGGCCTCCGCGTTGGTCTCGCGTACGATCACATGCAAGCGGATGCCGAAGGAGATCTTGCGGCCGCGCTTGTCGGCGACCGATTTCACCCGCGCGATCTTGTCGGCGACCTGCGCCGGCGGCTCGCCCCAGGTGAGGTACTTGTCGACGGTGTCGACCGCGACATCGATGCCGGCATCCGAGGAGCCGCCGAAATAGAGCGGCGGCCGCGGCGCCTGGATCGGCTGGAACAGCAGGCGGCCGTCCTCGATGCGGATGTGCTTGCCCTCGACATTGACGGTCTTGCCGGCCAGCAGGTCGTTATAGACGTTGAGAAACTCGCGCGTCACCTCGTAGCGCTCGTCGTGCGCCATGAAGATGCCGTCGCCCTTGTTCTCCACGGGATCGCCGCCGGTGACGACATTGATCAGCAGCCGTCCGTTCGACAGTCGATCCAGCGTCGCGGTCATCCGGGCGGCGACGGCGGGTGACTGCAGGCCGGGCCGCACCGCCACCAGATAGCGTAGCCGCTCGGTCTGCGGCGCGACCGCGGAGGCGACCACCCACGAATCTTCGCAGCTTCGCCCGGTCGGCAACAGCACGCCGTAATAGCCGAGCTGGTCGGCGGCCTGCGCGATCTGGCGCAGATAGTTGAAGTTCACCTCGCGTCCGCCGATGGAAGTGCCGAGATAACGGCCGTCGCCATGCGTCGGCAGGAACCAGAGGATGTTGGCGTTAGGTTGTTTAGTCACGATCCGGACCTCCGCGCGACGTCTGAAATCTTGATGGGTTTCGGCAACAGGCCGAGGGCAAAGAACGTGTCCGCCACCTTCTGCTGGTCGGCGATCACGGAATCGGTGAGCGGCTTGATGCCATAGGACTGGCGCTTCAGCGCCACCTCGACCACCGGCACCGACAGGCCGATGGTCGGCGCAAGCTGCTCGGCCACCGCATGGATGTCGCCCTTGGCCCAGTCGTCGACCTCGCTCAATTGCGCGAGCACGAGATCGACGATCTTCGCATCGCTCTCCAGGAACTTCTTCGAGGAGAAATAGAACTGGTAGTTCGAGACGATGCCGGTGCCGTCGGCAAGCGTGCGCGCGCCGGTGGCGGCTTCGGCTGCGGCCTGGAACGGATCCCAGATCACCCAGGCGTCGACGGAGCCGCGCTCGAACGCCGCGCGCGCATCGGCGGGTGCGAGAAACACCGGCTCGATCTCGGAATATTTGACGCCCGCCTTCTCCAGGGCCTTCACCAGGAGATAATGGACGTTGGAGCCCTTGTTCAGCGCGACCTTCTTGCCCTTGAGATCGGCGACCGACTTCAGCGGGCTGTCCTTCGGCACCAGGATCGCCTCGCCTTTCGGCGCCGGCGGCTCATAGGCGACATATTGGATCGGCGCCCCTGCGGCCTGCGCGAAGATCGGCGGCGCTTCGCCGGTGTTGCCGAAATCGATCGCGCCGACATTGAGCGCCTCGAGCAGCGGCGGCCCGGACGGAAACTCGGTCCACACCACCCTGTAGCCGACCGCCTTCAATTTCTCTTCCAGCGTGCCCTTGCTCTTGAGCAGGACCAGCTTGCCGTACTTCTGGAAGCCGATGCGGACGGTTTTCTCCTGTCCATAGGACGCGCCGACGGCGGCGGCGACAATGCTGACTGAAAGCACCGCGCTGGTGATCCAGCGTTGAATGATACGTCGCATAATGACCTCTGGGTGGAAATGAACTCAGCTCTGGGGATTGCGCCAGACGATGTCGCGGATCGCGATCTGCTTCGGGATCAGGCCAAGCCTGAAGAAACGATCGGCCACGCCCTGCTGGGTGGCGACGATGTCGTCGGTGACCGGCCCGATCTTGAACGCGGCCCGATTTGCGGCGACGGTCTGGATGTCGAGCGGAACGCCGGTGACGGCGCTGAGCGATTTCGCCACTTCGTCGCGGTGCGCCTCCGCCCATGCGGCAGTCGACGCGATGACGTCGTTGATCTGCTGCAGGATGGGACCGTGATTTTTCGAAAAGTCGCGGTTGGCGATGAAGAACGAGTTGCTCTTGGTGACTTCGTAGGCGTTGACCAGGATTCGGCCGTTCTGCTTGGCCTCGCCGATCGCGAAATACGGATCCCAGATCGCCCAGGCATCGATGCTGCCATTGGCGAACGCCGGTCCGGCATCAGGCGGCGTCAGATAGACCGGCGTGATGTCGCCATAGGTGAGGCCGGCTTTTTCCAGCGTCTGCACCACGATGTTGTGCGCGCTGGAACCCTTGGTGAATCCGATCCGCTTGCCTTTGAGATCGGCAATCGTGCCGATCGCCGAATTCCGCGGCACCAGAATCCCCTGGCCGTTGGTGATGGGCTGGCCCGCCGCATAGACGATTGCCGCGCCCGCGGCTTGCGCGAACACCGGCGGGGAATCGCCGACCGCACCGTAGTCGATGCTGCCGACATTCATCGCTTCCATCATCGGCGGGCCCGACGAGAACTCGACCCATTTCACGTCGATGCCAGCCGGCTTGAAATGATTTTCCAAACTTCCGCGCTGCCGCGCGATAACCAGCACGCCGGTCTTCTGGTAGCCGATACGAATTTCCTTCACCGCCGCTTCGGCCCGCGCCCGCAAGGGCAGCGCGGCGACGGCGGCAGAGCCGAGCGACAGTTTGAGGAACTCGCGGCGCTTCACTACAAATTCTCCTGATGATCGAGCGCGTTAACCGCGCGCCATCATGCTATGTCGGGGAATGATGGGGGGTGCGAATGAAGCTGTCGAGGACCCCGAAAAAATAGCGATGCCCGCACTGCCATGCGGGCACCGAACGCGTGGTTTCTTTCAAGGCGCCGATTGTGCGTAGCGAAATATTTTCTTCACGAAATCGGGATGCGAGCGGTAGCTCTCCGCTGTTATCGTCCGCGAAGACGGACGATCCAGCAATCACCGGCACCCGAGCGTGAGCCGAGACGCCGCGGAGTGCTGGTGCCCGCCGGAGCTTGTCATCGGGCGGCGCTTCGCGCCGACCCGTTGGCGGGCACGACGGTAGAGTGCAGCGCTGCCTGGAAAGTCGTCAGCCGCTGGCTGCTGCTTTCTCCGCGGGCGAACCAAGATTGATCGACAGTTTGCCGTAACGATCCTTGAACGCGTCGGTGTCGATTTCCTCGAGCTTGATGGCCCCGCTCATCACCCCCTGCTTCCAGGCATCATGCTCGGGATCGTGCTGGAACTCCGGCATCACGTCCTTGGCGAACAATTCGAGCGACTCGCAGATGTGCTCATGCGTGTTCTTGCCCGCTTGGTTGAGCAGGATCACCTGATCGATGTGCGAGGTGCGGAAGCGGCGCAGCTTCTTGCGGATGGTCTCAGGCGATCCGATCAGGCCGCCGCGCAGTGCAGCTTCCTGCGCTTCGGGATTGTCGCGCTTCCATTTGTCGTACTCGTCCCACATGTTGACGGTGCCCGGCGCCGGCCGCTGCCGGTTCTGTGAGGCGCCGTAATAGCGCAGCGCGAACTGGAAGAAGGTGGCGCCGTCGGCGCGGGCGCGCGCTTCCTCATCCGTCTTGGCGCACATGAAGAACGACACCAGCGCCATGTTCGGATTGATCTGGTAGTCGGCGAGCTTCCTCAGCCGCTTGGTGATCGCGTTGTAATAGGCGTGCACCCAGGCATGCGCAGCGTCCGCGCTGACGAACTGAAAGCCGAGCGCGCCGAAGCCGTGCTGACCGGCGCGCTCGATGGTCGGCAGTTGCGAGCACGCCATCCAGAGCGGCGGATGCGGCTTCTGCACCGGCTTCGGCACCACATTGCGCAGGGGAATGTCGAAATACTTGCCGTGATGCTCGGTGCCGACTTTGGTGAACATCGGAAAGATCGCCGCGACCGCCTCCTCGAACACCTCGCGCTTGGTCTCCATATCGCGGCCGAACGGCGTCAGTTCGGTGATCGAGGCGCTCTCGCCCATGCCGAATTCGCAACGGCCGTTGCTGAGGAGATCGAGCACGGCCACCCGCTCGGCGACGCGTGCGGGATGGTTGGTCGTGAGCTGCAGGATGCCGTGCCCGAGCCGGATGTTGCGGGTGCGCTGGCTCGCCGCAGCCAGGAACGATTCCGGTGCCGGAGAGTGCGAGTATTCCTCGAGGAAGTGATGTTCCACGACCCAGGCATAGTCATAGCCGAGCCGGTCGGCGGTCTCGAGCTGCGTCAATGCGTCCTGGTAGAGCTTGAGCTCGTCGCCCTCCTTCCATGGGCGTGGCAGTTGCAGCTCGTAGAAGATGCCGAATTTCATGGCGTCGCTCCCGATCCTTCTTGTTTGTTTGCCGCAGTGTATTGCCAGGGCGCGCGAAGTCCAGCCGTTGCCAATTCCGGGTGGCGGAAGATGGGCGCCGCAACCAAACGGTAAGCGGCGCTGACGCCGATACAATTTCGGCGCGCATTGATTTAGATCAGTGCAAAGATATCCCGCATCGTTACTTTTGCGGAAGGCAACGAAGCCTTCCCCCACACAATCTGAATTGAAGCGAGACGACGTATGTCGGCAACCGGCGACGATGCGAGCGCGCGGCCGCGCCGTAGGCGCATGGAAATCTTCGCGTTTCTTTTTCTGACGGCAGTTGTGATGCCCGCTTTGGCCGTGGCCACGGTGGGCAGTTACGGCCTCGCGGTGTGGATCTATCAGATGATCGCGGGCCCGCCGGGCCCTCCCCCGCCACATTGATCAGCCGAGCCTTAAGGAGCACCCGCCATGATCAGAGCTCAGACCGCCATCGATCGCCGAGCGCTCATCACGGGCCGTGTCCTGCCAGCCGACCCAGTCGTGCCGCCGCCCGGCGGCGAGATCGCGAGCATCCTCGTGCAGACCCGGCCTGACCGGCTCGATGCCACTGAAGCTGGGATCACTGCGCTGCGCGGCTGCGAGATTTACGGCCGCGATGAGAAGGGAAAGCTCGTGGTCGTCGTGGAGGGCCCCGACGCAAGCTCGCTCGGCGCCACCCTCAACACGATTTCCGCGCTGCCCAACGTCTATTCCGCCTCGCTCGTGTTCCACGCCGTCGATCCGGGTGCTGCCTGATGTCGCGTGATCGAAGGCCCCTCAACCCAAGGGAGGAAACACCATGACCGCCCCCAAGCTTGATCGCCGTCAGGTCCTGAAACTGGAAGCCGCCGCGATGGCCGCGCTCGCCGGCGGCATGCCGGTTGCGGCGGGTGCAGCCAACCTCATCACCGAGCGCGCCGAAAGCGAACTGAAGTGGGACAAGGCGCCCTGCCGCTTCTGCGGCACCGGCTGCAGCGTGATGGTCGCCACCAAGGACAACCGCGTCGTCGCCACCCATGGCGATATCAAGTCGGAGGTCAACCGCGGCCTCAACTGCGTCAAGGGCTATTTTCTTTCCAAGATCATGTACGGCCACGACCGCCTGACCAAGCCGATGCTGCGCAAGAAGGGCGGGACGTACGACAAGAACGGCGACCTCACCGAGGTCTCGTGGGACGAAGCCTTCGACGTGATGGCGGAGAAGTTCAAGGCTGCGCTGAAAAAGCGCGGGCCAAGCGGCGTCGGAATGTTCGGCTCCGGCCAGTGGACGATCTTCGAAGGCTACGCGGCATCGAAGCTGTTCAAGGCCGGCTTCCGTTCCAACAATATCGATCCCAATGCGCGGCACTGCATGGCTTCCGCGGCCGTCGGCTTCATGCGCACCTTCGGCATCGACGAGCCGATGGGCTGCTATGACGACATCGAAGCCACCGACGCCTTCGTGCTGTGGGGCTCGAACATGGCCGAGATGCACCCGATCCTGTGGACCCGCGTCGCCGATCGCCGCCTCTCCGCACCGCATGTACGCGTTGCCGCGCTTTCCACCTTCGAGCATCGGTCGTTCGATCTCGCCGACATCGGCCTCGTGTTCAAACCGCAGACCGATCTCTATCTGCTCAACGCCATCGCCAACCACATCGTCAAGACCGGACGAGTCAACAAGGATTTCGTCAACAAGCACACGCTGTTCAAGCGCGGCCAGACCGATATCGGCTATGGCCTGCGGCCCGACCACCCGCTGGAGAAGAAGGCGACCGGCCGCGCCAGGGCGGGCGATGCCCAGGACATGAGCTACGACGAATACGTCAAGTTCCTCTCCGACTACACGCTGGAGAAGGCGGCCGAGATGGCCGGCGTCCCGCTCAACCGGCTGGAAGCGCTGGCCGAACTCTATGCGGATCCGAAGATCAAGGTCACGAGCTTCTGGACCATGGGCTTTAACCAGCACACCCGCGGCGTCTGGTGCAACAATCTCGTCTACAACATCCACCTCCTCACCGGAAAAATCTCCGAGCCCGGCAACAGCCCGTTCTCGCTGACCGGTCAGCCTTCGGCCTGCGGCACCGCGCGCGAGGTCGGCACCTTCTCGCACCGCCTGCCTGCCGACATGGTGGTGACCAACAAGGAGCATCGCGAGAAGGCCGAGCACATCTGGAAACTTCCCGAAGGCACCATCCCGGACAAGCCCGGCTATCACGCCGTGCAGCAGAACCGGATGCTGAAGGACGGGCTGCTCAACGCCTACTGGATCCAGGTCAACAACAACCTGCAGGCCGCAGCCAACGGCAACGAGGAGACCTATCCCGGCTATCGCAACCCCGAGAACTTCATCGTGGTGTCGGACGCCTATCCGACCGTGACGGCGCTTGCCGCTGACCTCATCCTGCCGGCGGCGATGTGGGTCGAGAAGGAAGGCGCCTACGGCAATGCCGAACGCCGCACCCATACCTGGCATCAACTGGTCTCGGCCCCGGGCGAGGCGCGCTCCGACCTCTGGCAGCTCATGGAATTCTCCAAGCGCTTCAAGGTCGAGGAAGTCTGGCCGGAAGAACTGATCGCGAAGCAGCCGGAGTACCGCGGCAAGACGCTGTTCGACGTGCTCTACCGCAACGGCCAGGTCGACAAATTCCCGGTCGATGACATCGAGGCCGGCTACGTCAACGACGAGGCCAAGGCGTTCGGCTTCTATGTCCAGAAGGGCCTGTTCGAGGAATATGCCTCGTTCGGCCGCGGGCATGGCCACGACCTCGCGCCATATGACACCTATCATCAGGTGCGCGGATTGCGCTGGCCGGTGGTCAACGGCCAGGAAACTCGCTGGCGCTTCCGCGAAGGTCTCGACCCCTATGTCCAGCAGGGTACGGGCGTGCAGTTCTACGGCTTCCCCGACGGCAAGGCTCGCATCTTCGCGCTGCCCTACGAGCCGCCGGCGGAATCGCCCGACAAGGACTTTCCATTCTGGCTCTCAACCGGCCGCGTGCTGGAGCACTGGCACTCCGGCACCATGACCCGCCGCGTTCCCGAACTCTACCGGGCTTTTCCCGAAGCCGTCTGCTTCATGCATCCTGACGATGCTACCGAGCTGAAGCTGCGCCGCGGCGACGAGGTCAAGGTGGAATCCCGCCGCGGCTTCGTCCGTGTCCGGCTGGAGACGCGCGGCCGCGACCGGCCGCCGCGCGGCCTGGTGTTCGTGCCGTGGTTCGATGAATCCAAGCTCATCAACAAGGTGACGCTGGACGCGACCGATCCGCTGTCGCTGCAGACCGACTACAAGAAATGCGCCGTGCGCATCGAGAAGGTGACAACGACATGATCGGAAAGCCCGCTATGGTTGTTCTCGCCATTGCGCTTGTCGCCGCGTCGAGCTCGCTGCTCGCGCAAGGCGTCACGTCCGGCCTGCGCGGTCCCGCTCCGCTCAACGAGGAGGGACCGGCGCCGCCGATGACGCCGATGCGCAACACCGCGGAAAGGGATATCCGCAACTATCCGGAGCAGCCGCCGGTGATCCCGCACTCGATCGACGGCTATCAGGTCGATATGAACGGCAACAAATGCCTGTCCTGCCACGCCCGGGCCCGCACGGGCGAATCGCAGGCGCCGATGGTGAGCATCACCCATTTCATGGACCGCGACGGGCAATTCCTGGCCTCGGTATCGCCGCGCCGCTACTTCTGCACGGAGTGCCGCGTACCGCAGAACGTCACGACGCCGCCGGTGACCAATGATTTCGTCGACATCGACACCCTCTTGAACCGCGCAGCGCCGGGTGGCCACCGATGAGCGAGGTCGACAAGGCGCCCAGCCAAGGCTGGTTCGCGAAGGCGTGGCGTTTTGCTCTCGAACTATGGGACGTGCTGATCCGGCCGAGCTCGGTGTTCGGGCTCGGCGTGCTGGTGCTTGCCGGATTCGTCGCCGGGGTGATCTTCTGGGGCGGCTTCAACACCGCGCTGGAACTGACCAATACCGAAAAATTCTGCACCGGCTGTCACGAGATGCGTGACAACGTCTTTGCCGAACTCAAATCCACCATCCACTTCACCAACCGCTCTGGCGTGCGCGCGACCTGCCCGGACTGCCATGTCCCGCACAACTGGACCGACAAGATCGCCCGCAAGATGCAGGCTTCCAAGGAAGTCTGGGGGCATATCTTCGGCAGCATCGACACCCGCGACAAGTTCGTCGATAACCGGCTCGAGCTCGCGCTGCATGAATGGGCGCGGTTCAAGGCCAATGATTCGCTGGAATGCCGCAACTGCCACAGCGCTGACTCGATGGACATCACCAAGCAGTCGCCGCGGGCGAGCGTGGCGCATCAGCGCTTCCTGTTCACCGGCGAGAAGACCTGCATCGATTGCCACAAGGGCATCGCCCACCATCTGCCGGACATGCGCGGCGTTCCGGGCTGGCAATAGGTGGGTATCCTTGGGTATCCTGGGGCGGCCGGCCAGCACCTTGCGCCGGCAGCGTGAATGGCTAGGTTGAGAGGCCGAGTCGGCGGGCGTCCGCCCGCTTGTCCTCTCCTCCGCCGAGACCCATGACCACCTTTACGCCGCATCAGGATTCCGCGCTGCAAGCCGTCGCCGACTGGCTCAAGGCAAAACCCGGCAGGAACGGCACGCCGCCGATCTTCCGGCTGTTCGGCTATGCCGGCACCGGCAAGACCACGCTGGCGCGCCACATCGCCGAAGGCGTCGACGGCGAGGTGAAGTTCGCGGCGTTCACCGGCAAGGCCGCGCTGGTGATGCGCAACAAGGGCTGCGACAACGCTTCCACGATCCATTCCCTGATCTACCGCGCCCGCGAATCCGGCGTCGAGCAGCCGACATTCGAATTGTGGGACGACGCGCCGGCATCGAAAGCCAAGCTGATCGTGATCGACGAATGCTCGATGGTCGATGCCGAGCTCGGCCGCGACCTGATGTCGTTCGACTGTCCGCTGCTGGTGCTCGGCGATCCCGCGCAGCTTCCGCCGATCCAGGGCGCCGGCTTCTTCACCAATGCCGAGCCCGACGCAATGCTGACCGAGGTGCACCGCCAGGCGCAGGACGACCCGATCGTGCGGATGTCGATGGACATCCGCGAAGGACGCGAGCTCGAGATCGGTCGTCACGGCGAGAGCGAGGTGGTGCCGCGCAACGAGCTCGATCCCGAGCGCGTCATGAATGCCGACCAGGTGCTGGTCGGCCGCAACAACACCCGCCGCGCCTACAACATGCGGATGCGGCAGCGGCAGAATATCGAGGATCCCCTCCCCGTTGCCGGCGACAAGCTGGTCTGCCTGCGCAACAACCGCAAGAAGGGCCTGTTCAATGGCGGCCTCTGGCGAGTGAAGGCACGCGCGCAGTCGAAGTCCAAGATCATCACCATGCGCGTGATGCCGGACGAGGATTTCGGCCACAAGGTCACCAAGGTCTCGGTGCGCGGCGAATGCTTCGGCGGCGCCATCGAGACCATCCCGTGGGAACAGCGCAAGCCCTACGACGAATTCGACTACGGCTACGTGCTCACCGTGCACAAGTCGCAGGGCTCGCAATGGGACGACGTCGTGCTGTTCGACGAAAGCTTCGCGTTCCAGGACAGCCGCGCGAGGTGGCTGTACACCGGCATCACGCGAGCGGCGAAGCGGCTGAGCGTGGTGGTGTAGTATCCTTGCACACTCAACCCTCATCCCGAGGAGCCGCGAAAGCGGCGTCTCGAGGGATGGCCGCGGGCGAGAACGGGGCCTGATGGTTCGAGACGGCGCTTCGCGCCTCCTCACCATGAGGGTCGAGCAACGGCACGCGGCGCGCCGGGTAGGACGAGCGGTGCGCTGCTCCGTCCCCGAGCCACCAAGCTTCCCCTGATCCTGAGGAGCGCGAAGCGCGTCTCGAAGGATGAGGCCACCGGCAGCGCCTCTTGCATCCTGCACCGCCCTGGCTCACGGACTCGTGTCCCTCCGGCCGTAACAACCCCGTCCCCGGTCCGTATCTTGGGGCATCCAGGAGAAGACCGCCCGATTTCCGAAACCCGGCTTCCGTTCTAGACTGGCCCTGCCCTCCCATCCAAAGAGGAAACCATGTCCACTCGCCCGTTCCGCCGCCTGTCGCTCGGCGCTGCCGCCCTCGGCGCGCTGGCCATTGCCTCCTTCGCCGCCGTCCCGTCGCGTGCCGCCGAGGACGCCGTGATCATTCCTGCGCCTGCGGTCGATGCGAAGGCCGCCGACGGCATCCAGACCGCAGTGCTGGCGGGCGGCTGCTTCTGGGGCGTGCAGGGCGTGTTCCAGCACACCGCCGGCGTCGTCAGCGCCGTTTCCGGCTATGCCGGCGGCAGCAAGGCGACCGCCGACTACAACATGGTCTCGACCGGCACCACCGGGCATGCGGAATCCGTCGAGATCAAGTACGACCCGAAGCAGGTCTCCTACGGCAAGCTGTTGCAGATCTTCTTCTCGGTGGTGCACGACCCGACGCAGTTGAACCGCCAGGGCCCCGACACCGGCACGCAATATCGCTCGGCGATCTTCGTCACCAATGACGATCAGAAGAAGGTGGCGGAGGCCTATATCGCCCAGCTCAATGCCGCCAAGGTCTACAAGAAGCCGATCGTGACCAAGATCGGCGCGCTCGAAGGGTTCTATCCGGCGGAGGCCTATCACCAGGACTACCTGACGCTACACCCCAACCAGCCCTATATTGCGTATAATGACATCCCGAAGGTCGAGAACCTGAAGAAGATCTTCGCGGAGAACTACAAGGAGAAGCCGACATTGGTCGGCAACACCAAGGTCACCAATTAACGGCAGTTGCCGTCATTGCGAGGAGCGAAGCGACGAAGCTATCCATCTCTCCGCGTGCTGCGGCACGGATTGCTTCGCTTACGCTCGCAATGACGAACTAAATCATGGGAGTTTTCATGTCCGACACCAAGACCCCAGACAAGGTCGTCAAGAGCGACACCGAATGGCGCAAGGAACTGACGCCGATGCAATATGCGGTGCTGCGCGAGAAGGCGACCGAGCGTCCCTTCACCGGCGAATATGAGCACGAGCACCGCAAGGGCACCTATGTCTGCGCCGGCTGCGGCCAGACCTTATTCGAGTCCGATGCCAAGTTCGATTCCGGCTGCGGCTGGCCGAGCTTCACGCAGCCGGCGGCGGAAAGCCACGTCGACGAGGAGACCGACCTCAGCCACGGCATGGTCCGCACCGAAGTCCTGTGCTCGAAATGCAGCGGCCATCTCGGCCACGTCTTCCCCGACGGCCCCGGCCCGACCGGTCTGCGCTACTGCATCAACTCCGCAGCGCTGAAGCTGCAGCCGAAGTAACTATTAACGCGTCATTCCGGGATGGTCCGCAGGACCAGACCCGGAATCTCGAGATTCCGGGTTCGATGCTTCGCATCGCCCCGGAATGACGAAGCGTAGCTCGGTCGAGATCGCTACGCAGCCAGCGCGCCGCGCTCCATCGCGAGCTCGGCCTCGAGGCTGGCAATATCCCGGTAGATTGACGCCACCGCGAGCACTCGGCCATTTCTCCTGTAGCGCACCACGCAGTCCTTTGCAGCGATATCGCCGTCGACTTCGATCTCGTCCCATTTCTCGGCGTGGCCGACATAGTTGATCGGCACGTCGTAATGCTGGCTCCAGAAGAACGGCACCGCGTCGAAGACCTCGCGCTGGCCGAGCATGTTGCGCGCCGCAGTCTGGCCCTGGCGCTCGGCCACCACCCAGTGCTCGACGCGGATGTTCTCGCCGGAATGCCGATCCGGCCAGCGCGCGATATCGCCCGCCGCATAGATGCCGGGGTGGCTCGTTTCGAGATAGGCATTGACGGTGACGCCGCGATCGATCGCGAGCCCGGCCTTTTCGGCGAGCGCAACGCGCGGCCGCACGCCGACGCCGATCACGACGAGATCGGCGTTGAGCACGCCGCCGCTCTGCAGGCTCGCGCGCTTGCCGTCGATCGCGATGACGGTGTCGCCGAGGTGAAACACGACGCCGTGCTCTTCATGCAGGCTGCGGACGAAGTCGCCCATCTCAGGCCCGAGCACGCGCTCCATCGGCCGCTGCTCGAGCCCCACGACATGAACCTCGATATCCCTCGCCCGCAACGAGGCCGCGACCTCGAGCCCGATGAAACTTGCACCGATCACAACCGCGCGGCGCGCCCCGCTCGCGGACGCGATGATCGCGCGGCAATCATCCAGCGAGCGCAGCAGATGGACATGGGGCTGATCCGCGCCCGGAATCAAGAGACGCACCGGCTCCGCGCCGGTCGCCAACAACAACCGGTCATACGGAACGGCCCTGCCATCGGCGAGGACCACCTGGCGGCCTGCGGGATCGATCGAGGCAACTTTGGTCTTGAGCCGCAGATCGATCGCGGCATCGGAATAGAAATCGTCCGGCCGCAGCGGCAGCCAGTCCTCCGGCGCGCTGCCGGCAAGATAGTCCTTGGACAGGTTCGGCCGATCCACCGGCGCTGTCGTCTCGCCGCTCAGCATTACGATGCTGCCGCGATAGTTCTGCCGTCGCAGCATCTCGGCGGCGGCAAATCCGGCCGCGCCGCCACCCACGATCACGATGCGGCCGAGCGCATCGATCACGCCTTTCACGCGGGGCTTGAGCTGCCTGCCCTTCTCGCGGACAAAAATGCGATCACCTTCGTGCTCGACCTTCCATACCGAGAGCGCGTTCAACGCAGGTGCGCGTGAAGCCTCCCCCGTCCGCAGATCGAAACAGGCGTGATGCCAGGGACAGCGGACGCTTTCGCCGACGACGAGGCCTTCCGCGAGCGGCCCGTGATAATGGCTGCAATGGGCGTCGATCGCGAAGATCTCCGCCCCTGAACGCGCCAGCAGCACGTCTTCATCGCCGACATGGCCGAGCAGGATCTCACCGGAAAAGTCAGAGAGCGTCACGCCCTGCGACAGATCGGGACCGGAGGGTTGGGCTTGCTGGTCGGCCATGACTTCCTCCGTTTTGGTTTGAGACTTGAAGCCTATCCGGCCAGCGCCGCCTTCACCAGGCCGCTGGCCCTGGCGAAATCCATCTGCCCGGTGTACTTCGCTTTCAGCGCACCGATCACCTTGCCCATGTCCTTGATGCCGGCGGCATTGGTCTCGGCGATCGCGGCCGATATCGCGGCCTTCACCTCATCCTCCGACATCTGCTTCGGCAGGTAGGCCGAGATCACCGCAATCTCTTCGCGCTCCTGCGCAGCAAGCTCGGCGCGGCCGCCCTTGTCGTAGAGCTCGACCGCTTCCTGGCGCTGCTTGATCATCTTCTGCAGCACGCCGAGCAATTCGCCATCCGAAAGCGGCGGCTTGCCCTGCCCGCGCGCGTCGATATCGGCATTCTTGATGGTCGAATTGACCATGCGCAGCGTGGAGAGCTTGCGCTCGTCCTTCGCCTTCATGGCGTCCTTGACCGCATTATTGATGTCATCGCGCAGCATGGCCGTATCCTTGAATGATCAAACCTTCCATCTAGGCCGTTCGTTCCGCGAGAACAACCTCAGTTCCGCAGCCACTCGACCAGTGTTTCCGCGGTCGCCTCGGGTTGTTCCGGCTGCGGCAGGTGCCCGCAATTGGGCAGGATCACGAGCTTGGCGCCGGGAATGCCGTTCGCCATCTCAACCGACAGCGAATTCGGGATGGTGTGATCCTCGTCGCCCGTCAGCACCAGGGTCGGGCACTTGATCCAGGCCAGCGTCGGCCGCGAGTCGGGCCGGCTGATCACCGCCGTCTGCTGGCGGATGAAACCTTCGACCCCGACCTCCTCGCCCATGTCGTGGACAAGCCGGCGCAGGCTGGCATCCTCGCGCCGCGCCGGGTGCACGAAGCCGGCAAACAGCTCATCCAGGACACCACTGAAATCGCCGCTTTTTGCGCGGGCCATCGTGCCGCGGCGGCGGTCGGAGGCCTCCGGCGTGTCGGGACGGGCCTGGGTATTGATCAGCGCCAGCTTTGCCACCCGATCCGGCGCCTGGCGCATGATCTCGAAAGCGATGTATCCGCCCATCGAATGCCCGGCCAGCGCAAAGCGTGGCGGCGCTTCCGCCAGGATCCGCCGCGCGATCGCCCCCATATGGTCGTCGCGGATGTGGTTGGCGACCGTGACCGGCCCGAACCGCCATAATGCGGGCACGACAGGTGCAAAGATCCGTGGCGACGAGACGAGGCCCGGGACGAGCAGGATAGGCATCGTGTTGTCCATGCGGGGCTCCGGACGGGCAATTTTGGCAGGAAACGAGGTCGCGGCGGGAACCCTAGCCTAAAACCCCGGAACCGCCAGTCAAATAGGCGCAAAACCCGTGTGAATGGATGCCCTTTCGCTTTGACGCGGCAGGATGTGGGAACTATGTAAAGCGCTCATGACCACATCCGAAAACGCTTCAGCCTGGCCGGACCTCAAACCGACCGCGCTCCTCGTGCTCGCCGATGGCACCGTGCTGGAAGGCTTTGGCCTCGGCGCGGAAGGCCAGGCCGTCGGCGAAGTCTGCTTCAACACCGCCATGACCGGCTACGAGGAGATCTTGACCGATCCCTCCTATGCCGGACAGCTCATCACCTTCACCTTCCCGCATATCGGCAACGTCGGCACCAACGACGAGGACATCGAGACGGTGAACATGGCGGCAACGCCGGGCGCGCGCGGGGTGATCCTGCGCACCGCCATCACCGATCCCTCGAACTACCGCGCCACCCGCCATCTCGATCAATGGCTGAAGGCGCGCGGCATCATCGGCCTCTCCGGTATCGATACCCGCGCGCTCACCGCGCTGATCCGCAGCAAGGGCATGCCGAATGCCGTCATCGCGCATTCGAAGGACGGCAGGTTCGACCTGCACGGCCTGAAGGAAGAGGCGCGCGAATGGCCCGGCCTCGAAGGCATGGACCTGGTGCCGATGGTGACCTCCGGTCAGCGCTTCACCTGGGATGAGACGCCGTGGGAGTGGGACAAGGGTTTTGGCCGGCAGACCCATCCCGAATTCAACGTGGTCGCGATCGACTACGGCATCAAGCGCAACATCCTGCGCCTGCTCGCCGGCGTCGGCTGCAAGGTCACGGTGGTGCCGGCGACCACTTCGGCCGAAGACATTCTGGCCATGAACCCGGACGGCGTGTTCCTGAGCAACGGCCCCGGCGATCCCGCCGCAACCGGCAAATATGCCGTGCCCGTGATTCAGAAAGTGATCGACTCGGGCACGCCGACCTTCGGCATCTGCCTGGGGCATCAGATGCTCGGACTTGCCGTCGGCGCCAAGACCAAGAAGATGCACCAGGGCCATCACGGCGCCAATCATCCCGTGAAGGACGAGACCACCGGCAAGGTCGAGATCACCTCGATGAACCACGGCTTCGCCGTCGATCAGGCAACGCTACCTGCCGGCGCAACGCAGACCCATGTCTCGCTGTTCGACGGCTCCAACTGCGGCATCCAGCTTGACGGCCGGCCGGTATTCTCCGTGCAATATCATCCGGAAGCCTCACCAGGCCCGCGCGATTCGCACTATCTCTTCAAGCGCTTCGCCGATCTGATGCGCGACAACAAGCGCGCGTAGTCTTCCCAGCCTGGCAAGGGAACGTCAGGCGCCGAAACGGAGTTGTAGGATCGGTAGAGCGAAGCGAAACCCATCGTCTCGAGTCCTCCATCGCGATGGGTTTCGCTTCGCTCTACCCATCCTAAGGGAGGCTCGCCATGTCCGTCGTCAAGGCCGATGCAAAGCCGCTCACGATCGTCTTCGAGGATGACGGCCTGGTGCCGAACAGTCGGCTGCCGTTCCTGGTCTACAAGGCTGCCGTCGCGGTCGACAACGACCATCCGGAGAAGACCATCGAAGGCCTGTTCGGCGCCAATGGCTGGGGCGCGATGTGGCGCAACGGCATCTTCGATTACTTGCACTATCACTCGACCGTGCACGAGGTGCTCGGCGTCTCCAGAGGACATGCACGGGTGCAGTTCGGCGGCGAACGCGGCAAGGTGCTGGAGATATCCGCCGGCGACGTCGCGATCCTGCCCGCCGGCACCGGGCATCAGTTGATATCCGCAAGCGATGATTTCTGTGTGGTCGGCGCCTATCCGCCGGGGCCGCCGATGGAGATCACGCGGCCGACGCCTGAAAATCACGCCAAGGCTCTGAAGACGATCCCGCAGGTCGCAACGCCCAAGACCGATCCGGTGATGGGCGAGAACGGCCCGCTGGTGGAGCTATGGAAGCGCGGCTAGGACGCGAGCGTGCGGCGCAACGCAACAACCGATGAGCAAGCTGGCTCACATTTTGCGATTGTGCTAAACTAATGCTCGTGGAGGTAGTCGAGCAGTCGTTCTTCGACAGACGTTCTTTAGCATTTAATTCAACAATCTGCCCAGGCGCCGTGCGGCGTCTTATGCGGTGACTGCAGCACGCTCTTTTCTATGCGCGATTTGTCGCGCGTGAGCGTGAACATCTCGAAGTCGAAAAATCCAACAGCGGCGAGCGGAGCCCAACCCGGGCGATAGCTCACGACAGCACACATCAGTTGATGAGGAGGCGACATGTTTCGAGGAATTCTGACGCTGACATTGTCTCTCGGCCTGGGCGCGGCGGCTGCCCCTGCCGCACTGGCGCAAGCGGCGCCAGCAATCACCGAGCAGGAGGCGCACGCGATCGCGGTGGACGCCTATATCTATTTCTACCCCATGCTGTCGATGGATGTGACGCGCAAGCAATTCACCAACGGCACGACCGATTTCAAGGGGCCGATGAACACGTTCGTCAACGTGCCCGAATATCCGCCGGCGAATTTCAAGGGTGTGGTGCGCTCCAACTTCGATACGCTCTATTCCGTATCATGGCTCGACATGACCAGGGAGCCGGTAGTGATCTCGGTCCCCGATACCGATGGACGCTACTACCTGCTGCCGATGCTGGACATGTGGAGCGACGTCTTTGCATCGCCGGGCTGGCGAACGACAGGCACCAAGGCAGGCACCTTCCTGCTGACGCCCGCCGGCTGGCGACCGGATCTGCGCGACAGATTTGTCGAGGAGTTCAAGCTGCCAAAGGACACGCAGCGGATCGAAGCGCCGACGCCCTATGTCTGGGTGATCGGCCGCACCAAGACCGACGGCCCAGCAGACTACGATACGGTTCACAAGATACAGGCGGGCTACAAGATCGCGCCGCTTTCCGAATTCGGCAAGACGCCCAAGCCCGTCGAGTTCAAGCCTGACCCAAGCGTCGACATGAAGACGCCGCCGAAGGTCCAGGTCGATTCCATGTCGCCAGGCGTCTATTTTGCCTATGCCGCAGAGCTGCTCAAGCTTCACCCGCCTCACGTTACGGATCAGCCGATCATCGCGCAGATGAAGAAGATCGGCATCGAAGCCGGCAAGAGCTTCGACATCGGCAGGATCGACCCTGTCCTGCAGCGAGCCTTCGAGACCGCCCCGCAGGACGCGCAGAAGCTGATGGCCTGGAAGGTGCCGACCCTGGCGAGGGTTGCGAACGGCTGGTCGATGAACACCGATACGATGGGTGTATACGGCAACTACTATCTGAAGCGTGCCATCGTCGCGCAATTGGGGCTCGGTGCGAATCTGCCCGAGGACGCCATCTATCCGCTCAATCTCGGCGACGACACCGGCAAACCGCTCGACGGCGCGAACAAGTACACCATCACGTTCGAGAAGAACGCCGCCCCGCCGGTCAATGCATTCTGGTCGATCACCCTCTACGATCCGGAAGGCTTCCAGGTCGGCAACGTGCTGAACCGCTTCGCCGTCAGCAGTTGGATGCCGTTCAGGTACAATGCGGACGGCTCGCTCGATCTGTACTTCCAGAACGAAAGCCCGGGCAAGGACAAGGAAACCAACTGGCTTCCGGCGCCGAAGGGCCCCTTCAACCTGACCATGCGCCTCTACAGTCCGAAGTCCGAGGCGCTGACCGGAAAATGGAATCCTCCGCCCATCATGAAGACGCAGACAACGGTGGGATTGTCGGCACAGTAAGTCTTGATGGAGCGTCGACGCTCGCAGCGGCGGCGCTCCCTGCCGAAAACGGTGACGGGCGCTGGTCCGGTTGGGGAAGGAAGGCTGACCGATCTGCGTCCGAATATCACGGTAACTTTGCGAGTGCCGTGTGAACCAGCTCACTGAGCGGGCTCAATCTTAGATAGACAATCCCTGCCTGCACGACACTTCATTCTTGTCTTGCTTTTCACCAACGGGAGATTGTCATGCGTGCACGTTCTTGTCGTTGCATCAATTGCATTACGCCGCCTCACGTTCTCAAGAAACTGCTCGACAACTCCGACGCCAGGGTCCGCGATGCGGCGCTGCGCACATTATTGGCGACCTCGCGTCTGCGCGGCGAGCGAAGCGTTCGGAGCCTTTTTGCCTCGGCCGCTGCGGCTTCATCTCATGGGCGCCGCACGATTTCGGACTGTTCGAACGGCACCTTTCTGGCCACGGCGACCGTCGCCCGGACCGAGGATGGTCCGGCCGCGAACGACGAGGCGGTCAATCGCGCATTCGAGGGGCTGGGCGACACCCGCGCATTCTACAGCGAGGTCTTTGACCGCGACTCGCTCGATGGACACGGCATGCGCCTCAATGCCTATGTCCACTATGGTTCGGAGTACAACAACGCGTTCTGGAACGGCAGCGAGATGGTCTTCGGTGACGGCGACGGTGTGCTGTTCACCGACTTCACCAAGTCGATCGACGTCATCGCTCACGAGTTGACGCATGGCGTGACCGAGTTCACGGCCGGACTGCAATATCATAACCAGTCGGGCGCGCTGAACGAGTCGATGTCCGACGTCTTTGGCTCCTTGGTCAAGCAGTGGGTCAACAAGCAAACGGCTGTCCAGGCCGACTGGCTGATCGGGACCGATATCTTCACGCCGGCGATTGGCGCCGATGCGCTGCGGTCGCTGAAGGAGCCGGGCAAGGCCTACAACAGTCCCACCCTGGGACGCGATCCGCAGCCTGATCACATGAGCAAATATGTGAACCTGCCTGACAACGATGCCGGCGACAACGGCGGCGTGCATATCAATTCGGGCATTCCGAACAAGGCGTTTTATTTGGCGGCCACCAACATTGGCGGCTTCGCGTGGGAGGCGCCAGGGCACATCTGGTACGCAGCGCTCTTGGCGTCGACGCCGTCGACGGATTTCCAGGAATTCGCCGATACGACCTATCTCAAGTCCGGCCAGCTCTATGGCACGCACAGCGCCGAGCAACAGGCGGTGCTGTCGGCCTGGAAGGACGTCGGCATCCGCATCAGCGGTGTCCAGAGCCTGGCTGGAACCTCGACGCGCATGCGCCGGCAGGCGAATGGCAACGGGCACGACGAAGACCCGGCCGACGTCGCACGCAAGATCGAGCAGCTCTCGGCCCAGCTTGCAATGCTGTCAAAGGAAGTTGCGGGCCTGAAAAGCAGGGGCAAGTCGCACTAGCTGATACGACTTTGTCCTCGTCCTTGCCGCTGGTAGGTTGGCCGACATGAAAGTCACCCTGGTCCAGCGCGGCGGTTTGGCGGCAGGCATCAATCTGCAGCGCCCGCCGCAGGTCGTCGACGCCGCGACGCTGGACGGCACGGAGGCCGCCGAACTCAAGGCGCTGGCGGACGCCGCAATCGCGGCGCCTGCCGGCAATGCTCCCGGCAAAGCTCGCGACGAGATGAGCCACGTGATCACCGTGGAAGACCAGGGACGGCAGACCGTCCTTTCACAGTCCGACACCACAATGTCGGCCGAATTCGGCGAACTGCTGGCTTGGCTGCGGCGCCACCTCAAGAACCGTTAGCGTTCCCGACCAAGGCCCCGACGCGTGAGCGAGAGCGGCGCCAAATTCCCCTCAACGTGATCCATGCGGCATCCCGGGCCCTTGGGTTCGCCGGCCCCGCGTGCTTGGATATGATGGACAATTGAGTCTATGCGTTGATAGGCTGGAGGACCCGACCATGTCTGACATCCCGCATGCCGTCGATCTCTCGGTGAAGCCCGAGGTTACCGCGTTCTTCGATCCGGCCACCAACACCGTCAGCTATGTCGTCAAGGATCCGGGCTCAAAGGCCTGCGCCGTGATCGATTCCGTGATGGACATCGACTATGCCGCCGGCCGCATCGCCTACCAATCCGCCGACAAGATCATCGATTTCATCAGGCAATCCGGGCTCAAGCTCGAATGGCTGATCGAGACCCATGTTCATGCCGACCATTTGTCGGGCGCGCCCTATATCCAGGGCAAACTCGGCGGCAAGATCGGTATCGGCGAGAAGATCACAGTCGTGCAGGAGACGTTCGGCAAGATCTTCAACGAAGGCACCGAATTCCAGCGCGACGGCAGCCAGTTCGACCGCCTGTTCAAGGATGGCGACACCTACCAGATCGGCGCGATGAAGGCTTTCGCGCTCTATACGCCTGGCCACACGCCCGCCTGCATGACGCATGTGATCGGCGATGCCGCCTTTGTCGGCGACACCCTGTTCATGCCGGACGGCGGCTCGGCGCGGGCGGATTTTCCGGGCGGCAACGCCCGCGATCTCTACCGCTCGATCCGGCGGATTCTGTCGATGCCGAACCAGACTCGCCTGTTCATGTGCCACGATTACGGTCCGAACGGCCGCGAGATCCGCTGGGAGACGACGGTTGCCGAGCAGCACGCCCACAATATCCACGTCCATGACGGGATCACGGAAGACGAATTCGTGGCCATGCGCGAGGCGCGCGACCGCACATTGCAGATGCCCAAGCTGATCATCCCTTCGCTGCAGATCAACATGAAGGGCGGCAAGCTTCCGGGGCCGGACGCCGACGGCAAGCAATACCTGAAAGTGCCGCTCAACCTCTTATAACAAAACGGCAGCGGAACCTGCCGCCCGCTGCCGTTTGCAATCTTCGTAGCCTTCGAACCCGCGCCCTACGCCGCGTTGCTGCCTTCCTGACGGCTGGCCTCGAACAGGAACCAGGTGCGGCGCTCGGTCTCGTCGATGAAATTCTCGAGGATGCTTGCGGTGGCGGCGTCGCCGTGTTCGTCGGCGAGGTTGCGGGCCTTTCGCATCGCGGCCGCGATGTGCTTGTTGTCTTCCATCAATTCGCGCAGCATCTCGCGCGGCGGCACGTAGTCCTCGTTGTTGTCCTTGATGGTCTGCAGCTTGGAGACCTGGCTGATCGATTTCAGCGTGACGCCGCCGATCTTGCGCACCCGCTCGGCGAGCTGATCGGTGGTGGCGAAGATGGCGTCCGACTGCTCGTCCAGCATCAGGTGGTAGTCGTGGAAGTGCCGGCCGCTGACATGCCAGTGGAAATTCTTGGTCTTCAGGTAGAGCGCGAAGGCGTCCGCCAACAGCGTATTGAGCGCCGCCGAGACCTTGGTGACCGCCTCGTTGGGCAGATCGGTCGGCGTGTCGAGGTCGGGGGAAATTTTGTCGGACTTTGGATCAGGCTTGGCTTTGCTCACGTTGGACCTTCCTGTTAGGAAACCGGGCACCGGCGGCCCAAACTCGCGGTCGCCGGTCCCTCTAACGCATCATACAGATGCCGGTTCCTGTACCGGAACCCCAAGTTTTTGCCGGGCACCCTGCCGATGGACGAATGGATCGATTATTACGATTCCACGCATACGATTTATGTCAGCAAGCTGCATCGCGACCTGCATTTTCAGATCATTGCGCGGGATATCATTGGCTATATTTCCTCCCCCGACGCCGTGGTGCTCGACTATGCCTGCGGTGAGGCGCTGTCCGCAGGCCAGGTGGCGGATGCCTGCGCAAGGCTTTATCTCGCGGAGCCCGCGCCGGGCGTCCGCGGGCGGCTGATCGCGCGCTTTGCGGCCAACACCAAGATCCAGGTGCGCTCGCTGGATGACGTGCGCGAAATGGCCGAAGGCTCGGTCGATCTGGTCGTCATGAATTCGGTCGCGCAATACATGACGCCCGACGAGCTGGACGCCGCATTCGCCGTCATTCGCCGCCTGCTCAAACCCTCCGGCCGATTCGTGCTCGGCGATATCCTGCGCCCCGAGGTCGGCATGGCCAGGGATGTCGCCGCGCTCTTGGGTTTCGGCGCCCGGCACGGCTTCCTCAAAGATGCCCTGCTCGGGCTGATCAGCACCGCGCTATCGGATTATCGGCAATTGCGCACGCGGATCGGCCTGCAGCGTTACGGCGAGGAAGAGATGCTGAAGAAGCTCGCGGCCGCGGGCTTTGCCGTCTCCCGGGCGCCCCGCAATATCGGCCACAATCCATGGCGGATGACCTTTGTCGCGCACCATGCCCCCACATGATGTGGTGTACGCCAATGTTAGGGTTAATCCGGGGTAAGGGTTGGCCAGCGCCCGCGAAATAGGCAATGATCGTCTTGGCCCGGTGGCGGAGCGTCGACGCGGGAGCAGTGCATTGCTCTTTATCCTGGTTCAAATCCAGGCCGGGCCTCCAACCTTCTCAACACAGCCGTAGCCCGGGGCCGCTCGCAAACGCGGGCGCGGATGTTCCGGATTGCCCGAACTATGAACGCAAACTCCGAAATTGCCGGTTGACGGGGACTTTTCGGGGTTTCGCAGGCCAAAAATCTGGTCTAAAGACCACCCGCGCGCGAGGGCATCCCTCACGCTGGCGATAGGGACGCGCGGCAGCGCGCCCTTTTTTTGTGCCGAAATTCCTGTTCCCGCGAGAGCTGATGCCCAAACGAACCGACATCTCCACCGTCCTGATCATCGGCGCCGGTCCCATCGTGATCGGCCAGGCCTGCGAATTCGATTATTCCGGCACCCAGGCGGTGAAGACACTGAGGGAAGAGGGCTATCGCATCGTCCTGGTCAACTCCAATCCGGCGACGATCATGACCGACCCGGAGCTCGCGGACGCCACCTATATCGAGCCGATCACGCCCGAGATCGTCGCCAAGATCATCGAGAAGGAACGCCACGTCGTTCCCGGCGGCTTTGCGCTGTTGCCGACCATGGGCGGCCAGACCGCGCTGAACTGCGCGCTGTCGCTGCGCCGTCAGGGCACGCTGGAGAAATTCGACGTCGAGATGATCGGCGCCACGGCCGACGCCATCGACAAGGCCGAGGACCGCGGCCGCTTCCGCGAGGCGATGACCAAGATCGGCCTGGAGACGCCGCGCTCGACCCAGACCAAGACCCTGCCCGACGCGCTGCGCGCGCTCGACCATATCGGCCTGCCCGCCATCATCCGCCCCTCCTTCACGATGGGCGGCACCGGCGGCGGCATCGCCTACACCAAGGCGGAATTCATCGAGATCGTCGAGCGCGGTATCGACGCCTCCCCCACCAACGAAGTCCTGATCGAGGAAAGCGTCCTCGGCTGGAAGGAATTCGAGATGGAGGTGGTGCGCGACAAGAAAGACAATTGCATCATCATCTGCTCGATCGAGAACCTCGATCCGATGGGCGTGCACACCGGCGACTCCATCACCGTGGCGCCCGCGCTGACCTTGACGGACAAGGAATACCAGATCATGCGCGACGCCTCGCTGGCGGTGTTGCGCGAGATCGGGGTGGAGACCGGCGGCTCCAACGTGCAGTTCGGCATCAACCCCGCCGACGGCCGCATGGTCGTGATCGAAATGAACCCGCGCGTGTCGCGCTCCTCCGCGCTCGCCTCCAAGGCGACCGGCTTTCCGATCGCAAAGGTCGCGGCCAAGCTCGCGGTCGGCTACACGCTGGACGAGATCGCCAACGACATCACCGGCGGCGCCACACCGGCCTCGTTCGAGCCGACGATCGATTACGTCGTCACGAAAATTCCACGCTTCGCGTTCGAGAAATTCCCGGGCGCCTCCAACACGCTGACCACTTCGATGAAATCGGTCGGCGAGGTCATGGCGATCGGTCGCACCTTCCAGGAGAGCCTGCAGAAGGCGCTGCGCGGACTCGAGACCGGGCTGACCGGCCTCGACGAGATCGAGATCGAGGGCCTCGGCCAGCACGACGACAAGAACGCGATCCGTGCCGCACTCGGCACGCCGACGCCGGACCGTCTGCTGCAGGTGGCGCAGGCGATGCGGCTCGGCTGGTCGAACGAGGAGATCTTCAATTCCTGCAAGATCGATCCCTGGTTCCTCACCGAACTGCGTGGCATTGTCGAGATGGAAGCCAAGGTCCGCGCCCATGGCCTGCCGCCGAACGGCTACGGCATGCGCATGCTGAAGGCGATGGGTTTTTCCGATGCGCGGCTCGCCGTGCTGACCGAGACCACGGAAGCCGAGATCACCGCCAAACGCCACGCCCTCGGCGTCCGCCCGGTGTTCAAGCGCATCGACACCTGCGCCGCCGAATTCGCCTCGCCTACCGCGTATATGTACTCGACCTATGAGGCGCCGTTCGCGGGTCTGGCGGCCGACGAGAGCGCGCCGTCGGACAGGAAGAAGGTCGTCATCCTCGGCGGCGGGCCGAACCGCATCGGCCAAGGTATCGAGTTCGACTATTGCTGCTGCCACGCCTGCTTCGCGCTCGACGATGCCGGTTACGAGACCATCATGGTCAACTGCAATCCGGAGACGGTATCGACCGACTACGACACCGCCGACCGGCTCTATTTCGAGCCGCTCACCGCCGAGGACGTGCTCGAGATCATCGCGACCGAGCGCAAGAACGGCACGCTGCACGGCGTGATCGTGCAGTTCGGCGGCCAGACCCCGCTGAAGCTCGCGCGCGCGCTGGAGGCCGCCGAAGTGCCGATCCTCGGCACCTCGCCCGACGCGATCGATCTCGCCGAGGACCGTGATCGCTTCAAGCGCGTGCTCGACAAGCTCCGCCTCAAGCAGCCGAAGAACGGCATCGCCTATTCGGTCGAGCAGGCGCGGCTGGTCTCCGCCGATCTTGGCATGCCGCTCGTGGTGCGCCCGTCCTACGTGCTCGGCGGCCGCGCGATGCAGATCATCCGCGACGAGAACCAGCTCGCCGACTACCTGCTCGGGACGCTGCCCGAGCTTGTGCCTGGCGACGTCAAGGCGCGCTATCCGAACGACAAGACCGGGCAGATCAACACCGTGCTCGGCAAGAACCCGCTGCTGTTCGATCGCTATCTCTCCGATGCGACCGAGATCGATGTCGACTGCCTCTGCGACGGCAAGGAGGTCTTCATCGTCGGCATCATGGAGCATATCGAGGAAGCCGGCATCCACTCCGGCGACTCCGCCTGCTCGCTGCCGCCGCATTCGCTCGATGCCAAGACCATAGAAGAGCTCGAGCGGCAGACGCGCGAGCTCGCGCTCGGCCTCGACGTGGTCGGCTTGATGAACGTGCAATATGCAATCAAGGATGGCGAGATCTACGTGCTCGAGGTCAATCCGCGCGCCTCACGCACAGTGCCGTTCGTCGCCAAGGTGATCGGCACGCCGGTCGCGAAGATCGCGGCGCGCATCATGGCCGGCGAGAAGCTCGCCGACTTCGACCTCAAGAAGAAGAAGCTCGAGCATGTCGGCGTGAAGGAATCGGTGTTTCCGTTCGCGCGCTTCCCCGGCGTCGACACCGTGCTCGGGCCGGAGATGCGCTCGACCGGGGAGGTCATGGGCATCGACCGCTCCTTCGAAGTTGCCTTCGCCAAGAGCCAGCTTGGCGGCGGCACGCGCGTACCGCGCAAGGGCACCGTGTTCGTGTCGGTGCGCGAGACCGACAAGAACCGCATCACCGATGCGGTCAGGCTGTTGCACGCGCTCGGCTTCAAGGTGATGGCGACGTCAGGCACCCAGCGCTTCCTCACCGACAACGGCGTGCCTGCCGAGAAGGTTAACAAGGTGCTTGAAGGCCGGCCGCACATTGTCGACGCCATCACCAATGGCGACGTCCAGTTGGTGTTCAATACCACCGAAGGTCCACAGGCACTCGCGGACAGCCGTTCTCTGCGGCGCGCTGCCCTCTTGCATAAAGTGCCGTATTACACCACTCTTTCAGGCGCTGTGGCGGCGGCCCAGGGCATCCGCGCCTACCGGGACGGGGACCTTGAGGTCCGGACGCTGCAGAGTTACTTTTCCGAGTACTGACCGTCAGTTTCGGCCAAAGGCCCGCGAAACGGTTGGTAATGAAGCCGATACGGCTGGAACTCACCGCCCGTTTGGATGTTCTCTCGGCCCCTCAGGGGCCGAGAATCGCTAAGCGGACGGGCTGGCGTTTTGAGCCGTGATGGCCCGACTCCAGCGCAACCGAAGCAACGCCTACCCGCGCGCCGCTGCGGTTCGCTCCGATTGAAGGATGAGAGATGATGGAAAAGGTTCCGATGACCGCGTCCGGATATGCGGCTCTCACGGACGAATTGAAGCACCGCCAGTCGGTGGATCGTCCGCGCATCATCGAGCACATCGCCGAGGCGCGATCACATGGCGACCTCTCGGAAAACGCGGAATATCACGCCGCCAAGGAAGAGCAGTCGCATAACGAAGGCCGCATCGCGGAGCTCGAGGACAAGCTCGCGCGCGCCGACGTCATCGATATCACCAAGCTCTCGGGCGACACCATCAAGTTCGGCGCCACCGTCACGCTGATCGATGAGGACACCGAGAAGAAAGCAGTGTGGCAGATCGTCGGCGAGGTCGAGGCCGACGCCAAGAAGGGCCGCATCTCCATCACCTCGCCGCTTGCGCGCGCGCTGATCGGCAAGACCAAGGGCGCGACCGTGGAAGTGATGGCGCCCGGCGGCGCCAAGGCCTATGAGATCACCAAGGTCGAGTGGCGTTAGATTCATTCCACTTCAAATGTGCAGAAAGAGCCGCGTCGTTCGACGCGGCTTTTTTGTTGCCGTAGCCCGGGTGGAGCGAAGCGCAACCCGGGAAACCAGCGTCAGCATTTTGCGAGCGGTCCCAGTTTCGCAACCAATCCATCCCGGCTGCGGCTATCGTTAACAAGATTGTGAGTGGAACCGGCGTCGCATTTTCCTCGTCTGCGGCACCTGCACTTGATTATGCTTCATAACTATCGTGAGGGGACATTCCGGTAACGGCGCCGGTATTTCGTTCGACACAAGGAACTGTGCGTGCAGTTCTGCGTATCGAGCTAACCGGTCGTGTGGGCAGCAGCACTCTGCCGCGAGAGGAATCACCGGCAACGACGTACGACACTGTCGCCGCGGACACTGCGCTCGCGCGGCAATTCACCAGAGGGGGTAGAACACATGGACCAGATTTTCTCGAAGTGGCAGCCGGTAGCGTTGAGTCTGCTGCGGTTTATGGCAGGATTGCTGTTCCTGCAGTATGGTTTCGCAAAACTGCTCAAATGGCCGCCAGTGCCGATGTTCGAAAAGGTCGAACTGTTTTCGTTGTATGGCGCCGCAGGCAGCATCGAGTTGATCGGCGGTATCTTGCTGGTGCTGGGTTTGTTTACACGAGTGGTCGCCTTCATCGCGTCAGGCGAGATGGCCTTCGCATATTTCATGAGCCATGCCCCCCGAGGGTTTTTCCCAATCCTGAATCATGGCGACCTCGCGATTCTATTTTGCTTCGTATTCTTGTATCTCGCTTGCGCTGGCGGCGGCCCGATCAGCCTCGACGCCGTGCGAAAGAAGTAGTCTTCGCTCACCTCACCTTGAAAAGGGGAGGTCGGTTTGCGCGAAAGCGCAAGCCGGGTGGGGATCAACTCTCTCCACGCGCACCTGTGTTCGTGGCTGCCCCCCTCCCGACCTTCCCCCTTTCAAGCGGGAGGAGAAGAACCTCACCCCGCCTTCACATCGAGCGGCACGGCGGCCTCGTATTTCGAATTATGCAGCACGAGCGAAGTCCTGACGTTGCGCACGTGAGGCGCGGCGGTGAGTTGGGTGACGAAATTCTGGAACGTCGCCATGTCAGGGGCGACGCATTTCAGGATGAAATCCACCTCGCCCGACAGCATCCAGCATTCCCGCACCAGCGACTCCTTGCGCACGAAATCCTCGAACGCCCGCAGATCCGCATCCGCCTGGCTCGACAGATGCACCGCAGCAAATACCGTCACGTCGAAGCCGAGCCGCTGCGGGTCGAGGAGCCCGCGGTAGCCGAGGATATAGCCCGCTTCCTCCAGCGCCCTGACGCGGCGCAAGCACGGCGGCGGCGATATGCCGACGCGCTTGGCCAATTCCACATTTGTGATTCGGCCATCAGCCTGGATTTCGGCGAGAATTTTGAGATCAATCTCGTCAAGGTTCTTAGACACGCGGGTCCGGTTCCCAAGAGCTTGGAGGATTTGGTGGTTCTGACGGCAACTCTCATAGCCCAGTCAGCTCGGTATGCGCAATTTTATTGCGCGTGCAGTGCACGATTTCATCCGGTTCCGGGGAAAAACCGCTGATATGGATTGCAATTCTTGCATAGCTACCCAGATATATTAGAGTTGGGCACGACTCTGGCGGCGCCGCCGCGATGCCTTTCCAGGCGCTTTCCGCACAAGTCCTGACAAAATCGCCCCTGAGAAGGGATTCGCCTATGCCTGCTCCCATCCATGCCAAGGTCGTCATCATCGGCTCCGGTCCGGCCGGCTACACCGCGGCGATCTACGCGGCGCGGGCGATGCTGGAGCCGGTGCTGATCCAAGGCATCCAGCCGGGCGGGCAGCTCACCATCACCACCGATGTCGAGAATTACCCGGGCTTCGCCGACGTGGTCCAGGGCCCCTGGCTGATGGAACAGATGGAGAAGCAGGCGGCGCATGTCGGCACCAAGATCGTCACCGATCTCGTGAGCAAGCTCGACCTGTCGCAGCGGCCGTTCCGACTGACCTGCGATAGCGGCGATGTCTATCTCGCCGAAACCGTCGTGCTCGCCACCGGCGCGCAGGCGCGCTGGCTCGGGCTGCCGTCGGAAGAGAAATACAAGGGTTTCGGCGTCTCCGCCTGCGCAACCTGCGATGGCTTCTTCTATCGCGGCAAGGAGGTCGTGGTGGTCGGCGGCGGCAACACCGCGGTCGAGGAGGCGCTGTTCCTCACCAACTTCGCCTCGCAGGTCACCGTGGTGCATCGCCGCGATCATTTCCGCGCCGAACGCATCCTGCAGGATCGGCTGTTCAAGCATCCGAAGATCAAGGTAGTCTGGGACAGCGTCGTCGACGAGATCTGCGGCGCCGAGAACCCGACCAAGGTCACCCATGTACGCTTGAAGAACGTCAAGACCGGTGCACTGACCGAAGTGCCGGCCGACGGCGTCTTCATCGCCATCGGTCATGCGCCTGCGACTGACCTCGTCAAAGGCCAGATCAAACTCAAACCCTCCGGCTACGTCGAGGTGGCGCCGAATTCAACTGCCACCTCCGTGCCCGGGCTGTTTGCCGCCGGCGACGTGGCGGACGAAACCTATCGCCAGGCGGTGACGGCCGCCGGCCTCGGCTGCATGGCAGCGCTCGAGGCCGAACGCTTCCTGGCTTTGCGCGCGAGCGATCGCGCCGCGGCGGAATGATCATGGCTAGAACACGCGATGGATTTACGGACATGGATTGGGACAAGCTGAAGGTGTTTCACGCAGCGGCGGAAGCGGGCAGCTTCACGCATGCCGGCGAGCAGCTTGGCCTCTCGCAATCGGCGGTCTCGCGGCAAGTCAGCGCGCTGGAACAGGAGCTCTCGGTCTCGCTGTTCCACCGCCACGCCCGCGGCCTGATCCTCACCGAGCAGGGCGACCTGCTCTTCCGCACCGCCCATGACGTCTTCATGCAATTGCAGGCGGCGCGGGCCAAGCTCACCGACAGCCGCGAGCGGCCGAGTGGCGACCTCAAGATCACGACGCCGCCCGCCCTCGGCATCAACTGGCTGATCCCGCGGCTCGACGAATTCACCGCGCTCTATCCGGACATCCGGATCTCGCTGATCGTCACCGACGAGGATCTCGATCTCTCGATGCGCGAAGCCGACGTCGCGATCCGCACCCGCAAGCCGACGCAGCCGGACCTGATCCAGCGCAAGCTGTTCTCGATCGGCTTCCACGCCTACTGCTCGCCGGAATACATCAAGCGCTTCGGCACGCCGCGCACGCTCGACGACCTCGATTCGCACCGCATCATCATGCTCGGCGACTCCCAGGTTCCGACCCATCTGCAGAACCGGGCCTGGCTGATCGACGCCGGCCGCAACGGCTCGGGTCCGCGCGAACCCTACTTCAAGGTCAACAACATCCTGGGTCTCGTGCGCGCCTGTCAGCAGGGCCTCGGGATCGCAGCGCTGCCGGACTACCTGGTAGAGGAAGACAGCCGCCTCGTGCAGTTGTTCGGCGAGTCCGACTCGATCCAGCTCGACACCTACTTCGTCTATCCGGAAGAGCTGAAGACGGTGGCGCGGGTGCAGGTCTTCCGCGACTTCGTGGTCAGCAAGGCGCAGCGCTGGCCCTCGTAATCGGCCGTTTTCTTGGAGCATGATCCGGAAAAGTGGAAACCGGTTTTCCGAAAAGATCATGCTCCAACAAATCGAGAGGCCCCGGACTCCGCATGTCTGACATGCGGCTCGGACGGTTGCTGCATGGCGCCGATGGGGATCATAGTACTCATGCGCTGAGCGGTCGCGCTACGCATATGTCCCCCTCCTCCAGTGGTGCGGAAGCTCAGTAATCCCTCTTGGAAGGTGATTGTGTCGGCCTCACGTGGCCAAAACCTTAAGCCGGGCTCGATCGAGCCCGGCTTCTTTTCTTCCTCTGCCCTCAACCATGCATTGACAACCTCCGGCTGTCCCGGCATGTAACGCGACATGATCACGAATTCGTGCGCAGCTCTGACGTCGAAAAAAGCTCCCCATGCGGGGAGCCGAGATCGACGCGCGCGATAGAGTAAAATCGACCGAACCGATCCCGAAAACCCCGCCGCCTGGACGGGGTTTTTTGTTGGTCCCGTCTCCGGCGTTTCACGCAACCGAAGGAGAAGGACCATGACTGATCTATCCGACCCATTGCAGGGCCTGTGGCTACCCCTGATCACGCCATTCCGCGACGGCAGGCTCGACGAGCCATCGCTGCGCCGTCTGGTGCGGCACTACGCCAGCCGCCCGGTCGACGGATTGATCCTGGGCGCCACATCAGGCGAAGGCATGTCGCTCGAGACCGGCGAGCTCGAACGGCTGGTCACGGTGGTGCGCGCAGAGATCAACGACAGCAGACGCTATCTGCCGATCTGTCTCGGCCTCTCCGGCTCCAGCACCGCGAGGATGAAGGATGTGCTGGACGAGACGGCGGCCTGGCCGATCGACTTCTACCTGATCGCGAGCCCCTATTACGTCAGGCCGTCGCAGCGCGGCCTGCTGCAGCATTTCACCGCGCTCGCCGATCACGCCTCGTGGCCGCTCCTGATCTACAACATCCCGTACCGGACCGCGGTCAACATCAGCAACGAGACGCTGCTCGAACTCGCAGGGCATCCGAACATCGTCGGCATGAAGGATTGCTGCGCCAACCGCGCGCAATCGATCGACTTGCTGAAGCGGCGGCCCGCCGGCTTCCGCGTGCTGACCGGCGAGGACGCACAAACTTTCGACGCGCTCAGCGATGGCGCCGACGGCGCGATCCTGTTGTCGGCGCATGTCGAGACGGAAGCGTTCGCTTCGCTGCGGTCGCTGCTGATGCAGGGCAAGCGCGATGCCGCAGCGGCAGCGTGGCAAAGCATCTGTGAGCTGACGCGCCTGTTGTTCATCGAGCCGAGCCCGGCACCGGCCAAGCATTGGCTGTGGCGCACGGGATTGATCGACAGCGCGGAAGTGCGACTGCCGATGCTCGAGGTGGGCGCGGAACTCGCGGCGCGGCTGGACGCCGAGATCGAACGTCGCGCATCAACGTTGCTGGCAACCGTGTGACTCTTCTCTTTCCCCCTGAAAGGGGGAAGGCCGGGATGGGGGTCAAGCCGCAGGTTCAACTGTGCCTGTGGAGAGACCTGATCCCCATCCGCTTGCGCTGACGCGCAAACCGGCCTCCCCTTTTCAAGGGGAGGCTTAGGCGCGTCATCAATCCAGCTTCGCCCGTGAGAGACGCAGCGCGTTGCCGATGACGCTGACGGAAGACAACGCCATCGCGGCGGCGGCGATGATCGGTGACAGCAGGATGCCGAACACCGGATAGAGCACGCCGGCCGCGATCGGCACGCCGGCGGCGTTATAGACGAAGGCGAACATCAGGTTCTGGCGGATGTTGCGCATCGTCGTGACCGACAGCCGCCGCGCCCGCACCAGGCCGCGGAGATCGCCGGTAAGCAGCGTCACGCCGGCGCTTTCGATCGCAACATCGGTGCCGCCGCCCATGGCGACGCCGACATCGGCGGCGGCCAGCGCCGGCGCATCGTTGACACCGTCGCCGACCATCGCGACATTGCGGCCCTCGCCGCGCAGCCGCTGCACCACCTCGCTCTTGCGCTCGGGCAGCACCCCGGCCTCGACCTCGTCGATCCCGAGCCGTTTCGCCACCGCGCGCGCCGTGGTCGCATTGTCGCCGGTCAGCATCACGACGCGCAGGCCGTCGCCGCGCAGCGCCGCCAGCGCGTCCCGGGCTGACGGCTTGATCGGATCGGCGATCGCGATCACGCCGGCCACATGACCGTCCACCGCCACATAGATCGCGGTCGCCCCGTCCTGGCGCGCGGTCTCCGCCGCGGCATCGAGCGCTGATGTCGCGATCTTCAGTTCGCCCATCAGCATGGCATTGCCGAGCGCGACCTGCCTGCCTTCGATCGTGCCGATCGCGCCCTTGCCCGACGGAGAGGTGAAGCCGCTGACATCGGCCAGGGCGAGGTTGCACTCCTTGGCGGCGTTCAGGATCGCAAGCGCCAGCGGATGCTCGCTGCCCCGCTCGACGCTTGCGGCCAGGCGCAACAGTTCGGTCTCGTCAAACTCCTTCGAGGCGATCACGCCGACCACCTTCGGCTTGCCCTCGGTGAGCGTGCCGGTCTTGTCGAGCACCAGCGTGTCGATGCTCTCCATCCGCTCCAGCGCCTCGGCGTTGCGGATCAGGATGCCGGAATGCGCCCCGCGCCCGACACCGACCATGATCGACATCGGCGTGGCGAGCCCGAGCGCGCAGGGGCAGGCGATGATCAGGACGGTGACGGCCGCGACCAGGCCGAAGGTGAAGCGCGGTTCGGGTCCGAACACCGCCCAGGCGGCGAAGGCCAGCACCGCGACCACGATCACCGCCGGCACGAACCAGCCGGCGACGCGATCGGCCAGGCGCTGAATCGGCGCCCGCGAGCGCTGCGCTTTCGCCACCATGTCGACGATCCGCGCCAGCATGGTGTCGCGGCCGATCTTCTCGGCGCGCATGACAAAACCGCCGCTCTGGTTGACGGTGCCGCCGATCACCCGGTCGCCTTCGTTCTTGGAGACCGGCATCGACTCGCCGGTGACCATGGATTCGTCGAGCACCGCGTGGCCTTCGGTGACGGCGCCGTCGACCGGTACCTTCTCGCCCGGACGGACGCGCAGGCGATCGCCGACCGCGATCGCCTCGATCGCGACGTCCTCATCGCCATGCTCGGTGATGCGCCGCGCCGTCTTCGGCGCCAGCCCGAGCAGCGCGCGGATCGCGCCCGAGGTCTGCGCCCGCGCCCGCAACTCGAGCACCTGCCCGAGCAGCACCAATACCGTGATCACGGCCGCCGCTTCGAAATAGACCGCGACCTGGCCGTGCATGTCGCGGAAGGCCGGCGGGAACAAATGCGGCGCCAGCGTGCCGACCACGCTGTAGACATAGGCGACGCCGACCCCCATCGCGATCAGCGTGAACATGTTGAGATTGCGCGTCACGACCGACTGCCAGCCGCGCACGAAGAACGGCGCACCGGCCCACAGCACCACCGGCGTCGCCAGCACTAACGAGATCCAGTTCGCCCATCCCATCGGCACCGGCTCGATGCCGCCGACATGGCCGACCATCTCGATCGCGAACACCGGCAGCGTCAGCACCAGCGCGATCCAGAATCGGCGGGTCATGTCGACGAGCTCCGGATCTGGCTTGTCGTCGAGCGTCACCTCTTCCGGCTCGAGCGCCATGCCGCAGATCGGGCAGGAGCCCGGCCCGACCTGCCGGATCTGCGGATGCATCGGGCAAGTGTAGATCGTGCCGGCCGGCATCGCCGGCTCGCTCTCGCGGGGTTTCAGGAATTTCTCCGGCTCGGCTGCAAACCGTTCGCGGCAGCGCGCGCTGCAGAAGAAGTAATCCTCGCCCTTGTAGCTGAAGCGATGCTTTGCCGTCGCCGGATCGACCTTCATGCCACAGACGGGATCGGTCGCGAGCGCACCCTTGTCGTCGGCAGCGCCATGCTTGCCGCCGCAGCAGCCACCTGTCGGCGCGCCATGATGATGATGCGCGTGCCCCTCATGTGCATGACCGCGACCTGCCTGTGCCATGGTGAACTCTTTCCGGCCGGAGCGGCCTTGAACCACATACCCTACGGGGGTATATGAACCCTATGCGTGACGAGATCAAGAGTTCCTGCCTGAAACGGCTGAAACGGATCGAAGGCCAGATCCGCGGCCTCGCCAAGATGGTCGAGGACGACCGCTATTGCATCGACGTGGTGACCCAGATCGGCGCCGCGCGCGCCGCGCTGCGCCGGGTCGAGGAGGAAGTCCTCCGCGACCATGTCGCCCATTGCGTCGAGCACGCGATCACCTCGGGCGACAAGGCCGACCAGCGCCGCAAGATCGCCGAGCTGATGGACGTGGTCGGCCGCGCCGATCGTTGAGCGTCCCCTCTCCCGTTCTTACGGGGAGACAGCTGGGGTGAGCGACTATCTGGATTGTCAAGTTGCATTGGCGTATTGGGCTCGCGCATCGCGAGCTTTTGCATTGAGTCTGACGAGGAGCTTGCGCGCCAAGGCAATGCGAATGACCATTTTCTCTTTGCCGGC
>NZ_JADYVX010000100.1 GCF_020194175.1 Bradyrhizobium sp. BRP22
TGGGTAAGCAGCGCACGCTCGTTGGCCGTGACACGGTCCGACACCCAGTCCTTCAGGTCGCTGCCGAGCGGTACCTCCTCGCCCATCCAGTGGGTCTGCTGCTGGCGCTTCCAGAACTCGTAAGCCCACGCATAGCGATCGACGTCATAGCTGCCGGTCGAGTCAAGGAGGCCGACGCGCCCCTTGCCGATCAACGTGCGCGGATCGACGCGCGACAGATCGATCACTGACATGCGAGGCACTCCTCATAGTCGGTGCGATGCCGCTCCGGCTGCTGCGTCGGCGTTGCATCCTCGGCAATCTTACCGGCGAATGCCGCGCGTGAGATCGACTTTGATCGGCAGTAGTAGAGGCTCTTCACCCCGCGCTTCCACGCAGTCCAGTGCAGCATGTGGAGGTCCCACTTATCGACGTCGGCCGGCAGATAGAGGTTGATCGACTGGCTCTGGCAAATCAACGCGGCGCGGTCGGCGGCAAGCTCGACGATCCAGCGCTGGTCGATCTCGAAGGCGGTGCGAAAGATCGCTTTCTCGTGCTCCGACAGGATGTCGAGATGGGCGACCGACCCCTCGTGCGCGATGATCGACTGCCAGGTCGCCGAGGTGTCGGCGCCTTTCGCGGCCAGCACCTTGGCGAGGTGCGGATTGCGCACCGAGATGGCGCCGGATAGCGTCTTGTGGGTGTAGATGTTGGCCGGGATCGGCTCGGTGCAGGCGCTGGTGCCACCGCAGATGATGCTGATCGAGGCGGTCGGCGCGATCGCGATCTTGTGGCTGAAGCGCGCCATCACGCCGCGTTCCAGGGCATCCGGGCACGGGCCACGCTCGCGAGCGAGCGCCACGGATGCCGCATCGGCATCGCGACGAAGTTTTCGAAACATGTTCAGATTGAATGACTTGGCCAGGGCGCTCTCCATTGGAATGCCCTTGGCCTGGAGAAACGAGTGGAAGCCCATGACGCCGAGGCCAACGGAGCGCTCGCGCAGGGCGGCGTAGCGGGCACGCTTCATTCCGTCCGGCGCCACCGTGATGAAGTGGGTGAGCA
>NZ_JADYVX010000101.1 GCF_020194175.1 Bradyrhizobium sp. BRP22
CTGACCCCCGCGGCCTATGCCGCCCACCTCACCGCAACGGACGACCGGCTACGCAATCCCGACCAGCTCCGCCGATCGTCCGTTGCTCCACCCGCGCCACTTGGCGTACAAAACCCCGAGACTCTAATCGCCGCCGGATGAAACTTCGGTGGCAGGTCACCAGCATGCGCAGAAGGGCACTCGCACTGAGCACGGCGGCGCTGCCTCCGATCTTGCGGGCAATGTCGCGGATGATGCGGCCGAGATAGGTTCGGAGCGTCCTCAACGCCCGCTTGGCGCGCTTGAACTGCTTGGCCTGGGCATAGCGCTGGTGCCTGATCAGCGCGAACTTGCCCACCCGTGCATAGGACTGGCGCAGCTTGATGCCGGCTCCCTTGGCAAGTCGTACGAGGATCTCGCGGGCGCGGTGGAGCAGCCGCGCGTCGGTCGGGAACATGACATTCTTGGGCTGTACCGTGGTGTCGAGAATGATGCGGTTGAGGTCGGACGGCTTGATCGCCTCGGTCTTGGTGGCGACCGCAAGGCTCTCCTGGACAGGGCAACCAGCCGCTCCTCGCCCATCCGCTGGCGCCAGCGGGTCAATGAGGAGCGGTCAAACACCAGACGGTGCTGAAAGAACTCCTCGCCGCAGAAGAACTGGTAATAGGGGTTCTCCAGCCATCGCGCGCACAGGACCTCGTCGGAGAGGTCGTAGGTGTGCTTGAGGATCGCAAGTCCGGCCATCAAACGCGTCGGCAGCGGCGGCCGACCTGGCTTGTCCTCGTAGACCGCGCCGAACTTCAGCTCCAGGAACGACCAGTCGATCGTCCGCGACAGCTTCACCAGCGGGTGGCCCATGTCGATGATCGCGTCCAGCCGTGCGCGCAAGAGATCGGTCTGTCCGCCGTCGCGTCGTTCTTTCGGTCGCATCGTCCCCTCCGATGCAACTGAGGGAATCACGGGCAGCGATTCGAGGGAATCCTGAAAACGAAATTGCAAGCTTTTGAGGCCTCACACCC
>NZ_JADYVX010000102.1 GCF_020194175.1 Bradyrhizobium sp. BRP22
CACCCACCGCGCCGAACGGCACGGGCGCGCCATGGCCATCCAGCAAGTACACCCGCGTGTTGGCGATTGGACGGCCGATCGGGACCAATGACCCATTAAAATCAGCCGGGCAAGTCCAGATCGTCGCGAAGGTTGTCGTCTCGGTGGGCCCGTAGCAGTTAATGAGACGTACAGGGCCCTTTTCCTTCAACAATCTCAGAAACGAGGCACGATCACCGCGCTCACCCCCACAGAGGAGGTGCTTCAGTTGCGCCAACGTCGGAGCAATCGTTGATGTATATTGGTTGAATAATGCTGTTGTTAGAAACAGTGACGTCACCCGGTGCTGTTCAAGCGCCCGGGCAAAACTAAGAGTATCCCTGACGGTGGCGGCATGCATGGCAACAATGCAACCACCGTTAAGCAGCGGTGCCCATACTTCGAATGTGCTTGCGTCGAAGGCGGGATTGCCAGCCCATGCCACCCGATCTCCTGCATCGATCTTCACATACCCGCTGTTGATCACGAGCCGGTTGACGGCACGATGAGGAACAACAACTCCTTTGGGAAAGCCAGTTGAGCCGGAGGTGTACATGACGTAAGCGGCAGTTTCAGCGCTCAACGCCAGCCCAGGATCGGAACTACATCCCGTTCCAGCTATGAGCGGCTCAATAGTACGAACAGGTATCGTCGCCTCAACCAGATCATCAGCGCAAAGCACAAAGCTTGCAGCACAATCGGCCATCAGCAATTCTTGTCGCGCCGACGGGAGGGCGCGATCGATCGGTACATACACGCCGCCGGCCTTCAGAATCGCCAGCTGCGCCACCAGAAGAGCGACGGAGCGGTCCAGCACTGCGGCAATGCGATCCGCAGGTTTGACCCCGAGGGCGATCAGGTGATGTGCCAGGCGGTTGGCCCGCGCATTGAGCTCGCCATAGCTCAGCCGCTCATCTTCGCAGACCACCGCCACCGCATCCGGCGCCTTGTGGACCTGCGCCTCGAA
>NZ_JADYVX010000103.1 GCF_020194175.1 Bradyrhizobium sp. BRP22
GTGGGCAACGGGGTTGATCGTCATGCGATTGTGGTGAGCTTGAACAGCCGCACGCAAAACCAACAATTGCTTATGCGCCTTCAATCGTCGGAAGCCCCTTGTTGGCCTCGATCATGCCGGCCGCGACCCATCGCAAGGCCACCGGCATCTCGCCAGCGTTTGACTTGCGTGTGACGCGGTGAATGGTGCCCATCATGTTCTCGGCGATGTTGGTACGGGCGAGCGACGTATAGACGGAACTTGTCCGTGATCATCACGCCCGACGGCGTGCTGCGGATTTCAACAGCTTCATGAGCCGCTGCGCAGCGCGCGAGTTTCTTTGACCGCAGGATCAAGACCTCGAGAACGAAGCCATTCTGGTCGACAGCGCGTCAGAGCCAATGTTGTCCGCCCGATCGCGATAACGACTTCGTCCAAATGCCGTTTGTGGCGGCGAGCGGGGGCGGGCTGGCAGATCCGATCGGAGAACGGCTTGCCGAATTTCTTTCCCCAGTGGTGACTGGTTCCCCCCAACGCAACGTTCCCGCCAGCAAGACCGCGACCATGCGCAAGCTTAAGTTAACCGGAAATACAACCAGACGGCATAGCTGCTCACTTCCGGTGCAAGCGACGGTGGCGATAAAGAGAGCCCGGGCCGTCGGCATGCTGGTCATCTATCCCACGGCTGCTCCATTCCGTAACGTGACGGTGCCGACTTGACGAATCTCGGTGGATGGGGCCTACATGTAGCGCTGTCACGATCTTCCATTCCCACTTCTAGTGGATGGAAGCCAAGAGGGAACCCGGTGCGCCGGCAATATTCCGAGGCTGCCCCTGCAACTGTAAGCGGCGAGCGGTTGTCACCATGGTCACTGGCGCGACAGCGCTGGGAAGGCCGACAGCCGCAGCGACCCGCGAGCCAGGAGACCTGCCGCGACAGCACGAACGTCCTCGGGCGGGGTGCCCCGGTGGGTCGCTTGCAGCCGGGGAC
>NZ_JADYVX010000104.1 GCF_020194175.1 Bradyrhizobium sp. BRP22
AGAGCCTGACTCAAAAAAGCGTAAGACGTCTTCAAGGTCTGGCCAGGCGGCGAATTAGGAGCCTCAGATGGGCGATGAGCAGCCATGCGAGCTCAGTGGCAGCAGAGCCTTCGAAGTCTTTGGAGAGGCGCCGACATCTGCCGAGCCATGCAAAGGTACGCTCAACGACCCAGCGCCTGGGCAGGAGCTGGAAGCCTTTGACTCCGAGCGGTCGCTCAACGATCTCGATCGTCCACGGCCCGCAGCTGGAGAGTGCGTTGACAAGCTGTTTGCCGCGATAGATCCGGTCGGCAAAGACATGCTCAAGCCTTGGGAAGCGGCCTCGCAACTCCTCTAACAGAGGAACGGCACCATGGACGTCCTGAATGTTGGCGGGATGAACATATGCAGCCAGCAGAAGGCCGTTGGTATCGGTCACGATATGTCGCTTGCGCCCATGGAGGCGCTTGCCGGCGTCGAATCCGCGTGGCCCGCCGGCCTCCGTTGTCGAGGCGGTCTGACTATCGATGACGGCAGCTGTCGGTTTGGGCTTTCGTCCTAGTTTCCGACGCGCCTTCCGAACCAAGGCTTCGACGATCTTCTGCCATCTACCCGTGTTGCGCCAAGCGTAAAAATAGCCCTGCACCGTCGAGTATGGCGGGAACTCCTTCGGCAAGGCTCGCCATTGGCAGCCGCTCGACAGAATATAGAAGATCGCCTGTACGATCTCGCGTAGATCGACCTCCCGCGGCCGGCCCAATCGCTGTCGCGGCGGCATCTTCCAGGCGATCAACGCCCATTCTGCATCGGTCAGATCACTTGTGTAACGCAGTCCACTGCGCTGATACTGGAGACGAGCGGCTTTGGTCCACGGCATGGTGTCCTCCCTCGAATCTTTGCAAATCCGAAGGAATCACAGGCCCGCCAAAACCGCTCACCCTTTTTCGGTCAGGCTCT
>NZ_JADYVX010000105.1 GCF_020194175.1 Bradyrhizobium sp. BRP22
CGACGGCATCGCCGCCGCCGGGATAGCCGGGATGATGGGAGAGGCCGGCCTGACCAAAGGGGCATTCTCTCCGCATTTCGAGTCAAAGGACGCGCTTGTTCGCGAGGCGCTGGCGAGCGCGCTCGGCGACCAGCAGCATCGTCTTGATGAAGATCAGCTCACGGATCTGGACCTTGAAGGCGCGATTCGGGGGTACCTGAACCGCGCTCACCTCGAAGCCCGGGCGGACGGGTGCCCCTCCGCGGCGCTACTTCCGGAAATCGCCCGCCAGCCTCTGTCCATCAGGCAAGATTACGAGAAAGCGCTGCGAAGCTACGTTGCGACGTTGGCCGCGCTCCTTCCCGGCGCAGATTCTGCAGCGAACCGCCACCGCGCGACCGCCATCTTCAGCCTCATGGTGGGCACCCTGCAGGTCGCACGGGCCGTGCCCGGCGCTGCCGAAGCGGAGCGGATCTTGGATAGCGGCATTGAGGCCGCGTTGCACCTGGCGCGAGCTCGATCGGGAACGGCCGCGAGCTCAGGTCGGACACGGTAGTAGGCCCAGATCACCGAGGTCGCCTTCTGGCCCTTCGGAGACCCGCCGACAGCAAGCGCTAACGTCTGCTGTCAGGAGTAGAGCCGAATAACGGTCGGCCTTCGCCGGCCCCTCAGCTAACTCCGCGCACGTTGCAAGGCGGCTTCCAGCCATGTTCGCTCCTTCTCCCAGCGGGCTTCTTCGGCCTGCGATTTTTGATCGAGCGCCTCTAGCTCGGCTTGAATGTGTCAATCGGCTTGCAAATTTGACCCCTCATCGGCGTCCAATTTTGACCCCTTCGGGCGGCGGGGTTTGGCGGTAGCGCTCGTCTCGTCGGAGCTGGTCGGGATAGCGGAGGCGAGACGAGCGCGGG
>NZ_JADYVX010000106.1 GCF_020194175.1 Bradyrhizobium sp. BRP22
CGAGGACCCAGTGCAGGTTGTTCTCGATGCCCCAGTGGGCGCGCACGACCGCGAGCAGCTTCTTGGCCGACAGCAGGCACGAGGCCAGGAAGTATCGGACCTTGTGCTTGGCGGTCTTGCCGGCATTGGCGCGCCAACTGTCGATGCGGCCGACGGCAGCGATAGCGGGGAAGCCGTATTGCTGTGCCAACTGTGGTGCCGGCACGACGATGGCCTGCCGGCGCTCGATGCGGCCATGAGCGGAGCTCCTTGGCTCGCTCGCCCGCGCTGGCTTTCGCGCGGCATCGAGCAGCGCCTTGACAGCCTTGAAGAGCCGGCCGCGATTGCTCTTGATGGCCAACACGTAGTGGCCCTTCCGGTCGCGGATGGCCTGCGCCGTGTCGGGCCGGCAATGCAACGCGTCGGCGGTGACAAGGGTGCCGTCCAGATCGAGCAGGGCGAGGACTTCGAGAACGCCGGCAACCTCGTTGCGATTGGGGGCCTTCCTCTGAGCCAACGCCATGCGCGTGCCTGCCGCCCAGACATTGACCATATGCAGCGGCATGGCCCGAAGGCCCCGCGTGAAGGCTCCGCGCAGCGCCTTGCCGTCGATGCTGACCACGCCCTTGACGCCAAAGCCCTTGCTGAACTTGCGCAAAACCGCTTCCAGACCTTTCGGGTCCAGCGCACGGAAGACATTGCTGAACGTGTCGTGGCTGGGAATGCCGTGGCTGAGCTCCAGGAACCGCCGCAACAGCTCCTCTCGGCCTTTGCCGAAGAACTCGAACTCGGTGCAGATCTTGGCGCCGGCCAGCGTCGCCGCCAAGGCGATGACGAGGATGTCCACCAGACTGTGTTGGGCGTTGCTGGCACGCGGATCCT
>NZ_JADYVX010000107.1 GCF_020194175.1 Bradyrhizobium sp. BRP22
GCGGGTCTGCCGATAGTTGAGCACGATCTGCGGGAGAGATCGGATGCAAAAGCGGCATTTTTGGATCTGTGCCAAGAAGAGGGGCGCACGCCATTCGATCTTGCGCGCGGTCCGCTGATCCGCGGTCGGCTGATCCGCACCGCCGACGAGGAGCACGTCTTCCTGCTGACCCAGCATCACATCGTCTCGGACGGTTGGTCGATGGGCGTGCTGCTGCGTGAACTTAGCCAGCTCTACCGGGCATTCGAGGCTGGGCAGGACGATCCTCTGCCGCCGCTTGCGATCCAGTATCCGGATTACGCCGCCTGGCAACGCCAATGGCTGTCGGGAGAACGGTTGCAGAAGCAGGCGCAGTATTGGCGCAGCGCCCTGGCAGGCACGGCCCGTCTTGTCTTGCCGACGGACCATGCGCGGCCTGCCCAGCAGTCGTTTGCCGCCGCCACGGTCCCGATCACCGTCGATGCGGATTTGACGCGGGAGCTGAAGCGGCTGAGCCTGCAGCATGGCACGACGTTGTTCATGACGGTGCTGGCGGCCTGGGCGGCGGTGCTGTCGCGTCTGTCGGGGCAGGACGACCTTGTGATTGGCGTGCCGAGCGCCAATCGGGGGCACCGCGAGATCGAAGAGCTGATCGGGTTCTTCGTCAACACCCTGGCGCTTCGGCTGGACCTGTCGGGCAAGCCGCGCGTGTCGGAGCTTCTGGAGCGGACGCGGCGCACGGTGCTGGCTGCGCAGGAGCATCAGGACCTGCCGTTCGAGCAGGTGGTGGAGATCGTGCAGCCGCCCCGGGCTCTTGATCA
>NZ_JADYVX010000108.1 GCF_020194175.1 Bradyrhizobium sp. BRP22
GAAGCAACTGTGTTGTTAGACCGGTGATCGGCCGGGCTCAAGGCTGGCGCTGCGCGCCCCCGCCTCCGGCGGCGTGCGGCCTTGACCCCGTCCGCTCGCCGGTCTTCAGGCCGGGCATGCGCTCGGCAGGGGCCGAGCGGCGTCGCTCAGTTGGCAGGGGTTGGCATCCCATTTCTGGCGCCGTGCGATCATGGTGTTGAGGATGCAGATGAGCTTGCGCATGCAGGCGGTGAGCGCAACCTTCGGCGCCTTCCCCTTGGCGATCAGGCGATCATAGAAGGCCTTGAGCACGGGATTGTGCCGGGTCGCGGCCCCGAGACACGCCATGTAGAAGAGATTGCGGACCTTGCGGCGTCCGCCCTTGATGTGGCGGTTGCCCCGCCGTTGGCCACTATCATCGTCGTAAGGAGCGACGCCCAGCAAGGCGGCGGCGGCATTGTCGCTCACCTGGCCCAGTTCCGGCATTGCCGCGATCAGGCCGGCGGACGTGCCCTTGCCAAGTCCCGGCACGCTCTCGATGATCTCGGCGAGTTCGGCAAAATGCGCCGTCGCCTTGACCATGGCCGCGATCGCGCTCTCGAGCTCGGCAACTTCACCGGCGATCTTCTTCAAAAGCCGCGCTTGCATTTTCTGCACGACCTCTGGTGCGGCGTGCTCGCTCCTGTTTTGCAGGCTGGTCTGCAGGTCGAGCAGGCTTTGACGCGCATTCACGATCTGCGCCAGCTGCTCGCGGGCTGCATCGCCGGCTTGGCCCGGCGCGTCGGTGAAGGTCTCGGCGA
>NZ_JADYVX010000109.1 GCF_020194175.1 Bradyrhizobium sp. BRP22
GCAAGACCTGCATGCGATCGGTATGGGATGCGATCCAGTACATTGCGACGACTGGATGCCAATGGGCGCTTCTGCCGAAGGATTTTCCGCCCTTCACGACGGTCCAGTACTATTTTTATGGCTTGCGCGACAGCGGGGCGTTGGATTTGATCAATGAAGCCTTGGTTGAAATCGCGCGTAGACTTGCTGGACGAGAGCCGCAACCAACGGCGGCGATCATCGACAGTCAATCGGTCAAGACGACCGAGAGCGGAGGGCCACGCGGCTTTGATGCGGGCAAGAAGATCAAAGGTCGCAAGCGCCACATCGTCACCGATACACAAGGAAATTTGCTGAGCGCCATCGTGCACCCGGCCAATGTTCAGGATCGGGACGGTGCGCCGGCCGTCGTCACTTTGGCGTGTGCGAGTTACCCGACTATTGCACACTTGTTTGCTGACGGCGGCTACGCCGGAGAAAAGCTAGAACACGCACTCCGGAAAATCGACGGGCCCACGATTGAAATTGTCAAACGCCCGGATGACGCAAAAGGCTTCGTTATTGTTGCCCGACGCTGGGTCGTCGAACGCACCTTGGCATGGCTCAACCGCTGCCGACGTCTCGCCAAGGATTGGGAGGCCTCCGCCACCTCGGCTGAAGCATGGCTCCTTGTCGCATCAACCCGACAGCTGCTGCGCCGCATCGCCAGATCGGCCAACGTTAAGTCATGATTTTTGAGTCAGACTCT
>NZ_JADYVX010000011.1 GCF_020194175.1 Bradyrhizobium sp. BRP22
GCCGAGCGCATGCCCGGCCTGAAGACCGGCGAGCGGACGGGGTCAAGGCCGCACGCCGCCGGAGGCGGGGGCGCGCAGCGCCAGCCTTGAGCCCGGCCGATCACCGGTCTAACAACACAGTTGCTTCCCGGTGACCGGGCTTTCTTGCCACCGTCATCTCTCGCGCGAACTTCTTCGCGCCAAAGATTTAGCGCCAGCGTCGGGGCGCCAGAACCACACGACCTCGCCGTCCACGGATACTCACGCTCGTCAGTCGCAACATCCGCGTCCACCGCATCTCACCGCAACGTTCGTGACGATCGCGAGCCGCCCCTCATTCGGGTGAGACGCGCGGAGTTAAATCACTGATTTGCCCGACGACGGAAGCGGAATGTTTTTTGCGGCAGGGCTGGACGGGGCAAATCACGTTGGAATTATTGGCGAATTTTTCGCGTCTGTCATTCCGGGGCGATGCGAAGCATCGAGCCCGGAATCCATTTCTCCACCTGCGCCTGCGGCCCGATGGATTCCGGCTCGCGACTTCGTCGCGCCCCGGAATGACGAAGAGTGATAGACCGTGGTCTATCCCGCGAGACGCCGCTTCGCGGCCCCTCGGGATGAGGATTCGGGACCAACGGCCGCCACTTGACGGCGAGAGCTGAAGGCCGCCAGTTACGGGCGGCTCAGCTCACGCGTAGCGGCCGTGGCAGTGCTTGTACTTCTTGCCGCTGCCGCAGGGGCAATCCTCGTTGCGGCCGACCTTGCCCCAGGTGGCGGGGTTGTTCGGATCGCGGTCGGAGGGGGCGGTCTTCGGCACCAGCGAGGCATTGGCGAAGGACATCTCGTCCTCGCCGGTGTTGGGATCGAACTTGTGCGCTTCCATCGCCGGCAGCACCGGCTGCTGCTCCTCCGGTGGGATGATCTCGACCCGCATGAGCTGCGCGGTGACGGCCTCGCGCAGATGCGCGCTCATCTCCTGGAAGAGGTTGAAGGCCTCGGTCTTGTACTCCTGCAGCGGATCGCGCTGCCCATAGCCGCGCAAGCCGATCACCTGACGCAGATGGTCGAGCATGATCAGGTGCTCGCGCCAGAGGTGGTCGAGCGTCTGCAACAGGGTCGTCTTCTCGACGTAACGCATCACGTCTGGACCCCATTGCGCGACCTTCGCCGCCATGCGCTCGTCGACATGCTTCTCGATCCGCGCAAGCAATTCCTCGTCGGCGATGCCCTCTTCCTTGGCCCATTCGTCGACCGGCAGGTCGACATCGAGCACGCGCTTCAATTCGTCCTTCAGCCCCGCCGTGTCCCACTGCTCGGCATAGGCATGCTCGGGGATGTGCTTGGCCACCATGTCCTCGATGAAGTCGTGGCGCATGTCGGTGACGGTCTCGGCGACGCTGTCCTCCTTCATGAAATCGACGCGCTGGTCGAAGATCACCTTGCGCTGGTCGTTCTGGACGTTGTCGAACTTGAGCAGGTTCTTGCGGATGTCGAAGTTGCGCGCCTCGACCTTCTGCTGCGCCTTCTCCAGCGCCTTGTTGATCCAGGGATGGATGATCGCCTCGCCCTCTTTCAGGCCGAGCCGGGTCAGCATGCTGTCGAGCCGGTCGGAGCCGAAGATGCGCATCAGATCGTCTTCCAGCGACAGGAAGAATTTCGAGCGGCCGGGGTCGCCCTGACGGCCGGAACGGCCGCGGAGCTGGTTGTCGATGCGGCGGGATTCATGCCGCTCCGAGCCGATGATGTAGAGGCCGCCGGGCTTGGTCACCGTCTTCGCCGGCTTGCTCCCCTTGGCGGGCTCGATTTCGACGACTTCCTCGGCCTTCAGGACGATCTCGCGGAAGCGCTCGATGTCGGCCTTGATCTGCTCGATCTTCCTGGCCTTCTCGGCTTCATCGGTGATGCCAGCCGTCTCCTGCTGGATCCGCATCTCGAGCGAGCCGCCGAGCTTGATGTCGGTACCGCGGCCGGCCATGTTGGTTGCGATCGTGATCGCGCCGGGCACGCCGGCTTCGGCGACGATATAGGCTTCCTGCTCGTGGAAGCGCGCGTTCAAGACCGCGAACAGCTTCGCCGGCTTGCCGGCGCGGGCCGCGGCATAGAGCTTGTCCAGCGCGCCGTGATTGCCGAAATCGATCTGCTTGTAGCCGTGCTTGCGCAAGTACTCGGCCAGCACTTCCGACTTCTCGATCGAGGCGGTGCCGACCAGCACCGGCTGCAGCCGCTTGTTGGCGCGTTCGATCTCGGAGAGGATCGCGGCGTATTTTTCGGTCTGGGTGCGATAGACCTCGTCGTCCTCATCGAGGCGCGCCACCGGCAGGTTGGTCGGGATCTCCACCACCTCGAGCTTGTAGATGTCGAACAATTCGTCGGCTTCGGTGGCGGCCGTGCCGGTCATGCCCGCCAGCTTCTCGTACATGCGGAAGTAGTTCTGGAAGGTGATCGAGGCCAGCGTCTGGTTCTCCGGCTGGACCTGGACGTGCTCCTTGGCTTCCAGCGCCTGATGCAGGCCTTCCGAGTAGCGGCGGCCCGGCATCATGCGACCGGTGAACTCGTCGATGATGACGACCTCGCCGTCGCGGACGATGTAATCCTTGTCGCGGGTGAACAGCGTGTGCGCGCGTAGTGCCTGGTTGACATGGTGGACGACGGAGACGTTCTCGACGTCGTAAAGCGACTCGCCCTTGAGCTGGCCGGCGTCGCGCAGCAATCCTTCGAGCTTTTCCATGCCGCCTTCGGTCAGCGTCACCGTGCGCTGCTTCTCGTCGACCTCGTAGTCCTTCTTGTCGAGCTGCGGAAAGAACGCGTCGATGGTGTTGTAGAAATCCGAGCGGTCATCGAGCGGACCGGAGATGATCAGCGGCGTCCGCGCCTCGTCGATCAGGATCGAGTCGACTTCGTCGACGATGGCGTAATAGTGCCCGCGCTGGACCATGTCCTCCAGGCGGTACTTCATGTTGTCGCGGAGGTAGTCGAAGCCGTATTCGTTGTTGGTGCCGTAGGTGATGTCGCAGCCATAGGCCGTCTTGCGCTCGGCATCGTCGAGCCCATGGACGATGACGCCGGTGCTCATGCCGAGGAAGGAATAGATCTGGCCCATCCAGCCGGAGTCGCGGCGGGCGAGGTAGTCGTTGACAGTGACGACATGGACGCCCTTGCCGGCAAGCGCGTTGAGATAGACCGCGAGCGTCGCCACCAGCGTCTTGCCTTCGCCGGTTTTCATCTCGGCGATGTCGCCCTCATGCAGCACCATGCCGCCGATAAGCTGCACATCGAAATGGCGCTGGCCGAGAGTGCGCTTGGCGGCCTCGCGGACGGTGGCGAACGCCGGAACCAGCAGGTCATCGAGGGTCTTGCCGTTCGCCAGCTCCTGCCGGAATTCGGCGGTGCGGGCCTTCAGCGCCTCGTCCGAAAGCTTTGCGAGCTCAGGCTCCAATGCGTTGATGGCGTTGACTCGGGCCTGATAGCCCCTAACCCGCCGGTCGTTGGCGGAGCCGAACAATTTGCGGGCGAGCGCGCCGATCATGCGTAGTTCCTGTTCTTCTGCGTTGCAACCAGAGCGTGGTGCAGCCGGTTGTCTATCAACTCACCGTGACGCGCCCCGGCAACGGCCCCAACCTGGGGCCCGATCCGCCAATTGAGTGGGAAGCAAGCAATCCAAGGTTCAACGGCCAAAAACGTAAGCAAAATGAGCGCTATCGCCATTGACACGACGGGGCACAGATATGGCCCGCCCCGGGGGTTGTCAACGCTCGCAGGATGTCAAGGAATTCATCATTTTGACAGACTTTTCGCGTTGCCAAGCCGCCTTGATTGGGCGAGTGTCCGCCGCGCTCAAGACAACGTCCTCCCGTTCGAGACAAGTTAAGGATTTTGCATGACCACCTCGTTCGCCGAAATGAAGCCCGGCTTGCGCATCGGCCTCGCGTCCCTGGCCGTGACCGGCTCGATCGCCGCGGTTCTCGCCTTCGGCCTGCCGGTCCGCGCCCAGGATTCCAACCCGGTGCTCGCAAAGGTCAATGGGCAGGAAATCCGCCAGAGCGACGTGGCGATCGCCGAGGAGGAACTCGGGCCGAGCCTGCAGCAGATGGATCCCGCGGCGCGGAAGGACAACATCCTGGCCTTCCTGATCGACATGAAAATCGTCGCCAAGGCCGCCGAGGACAAGAAGGTCGACAACACCGATGAATTCAAGAAGCGCCTCGCCTTCACCCGCAACCGGCTCCTGATGGACAGCCTGCTCTCCAGCGAGGGCAAGGCCGCGACCACCGACGACGCCATGAAGAAGGTTTATGAGGAGGCGTCCAAGCAGATCACCGGCGAGCAGGAAGTGCACGCCCGCCATATCCTGGTCGAGACCGAGGACGAGGCCAAGGCGATCAAGGCCGAGCTGGCGAAGGGCGCCGATTTCGCCGAGCTCGCCAAGAAGAAGTCGAAGGATCCCGGCGCCTCCGATGGCGGCGATCTCGGCTTCTTCACCAAGGAGCAGATGGTGCCGGAATTCTCCGCCGTCGCCTTTGCGCTCGAGCCGGGCAAGATCTCCGATCCCGTGAAGTCGCAATTCGGCTGGCACATCATCAAGGTCGAGGAAAAGCGCAACCGCACCGCGCCCCCTTTCGATCAGGTCAAGAGTCAGATCGAGACCTATGTGACGCGCAAGGCGCAGGCCGACTATGTCGCCAAACTGCGCGAGGCCGCCAAGATCGAGCGCATGGACAAGCCGGAAGAGACCGCAAAGAGCGACAGCAAGCCTGATACGACGGCGCCCGCCGCCAAGCCGTCCGACTCCAAGATGGCGCCGCCGGCGAAGAAGTAAGAATTCGCTGTCACTTCAGCGGCGCCAATAGTATCTACACTCGTCATGGCCGGGCTTGTCCCGGCCATCTACGTCTTGACGCCTTGCCGGCTGGGAAAGGACGTGGATGGCCGGGACAAGCCCGGCCATGACGATCATTCATTACTCACGTCCCGCCGGATTCTCAGCCATGTCCACCGCCGTTTCTCCCCTCGCCCCGACAGACGTTCCCGATTTGCCCGCAATCGCGGGCGTCAGGCTTGCGACGGCGGCGGCCGGCATCCGCTACAAGAACCGCACCGATGTGCTGCTCGCGGTGATGGACAAGGGCACCGCTGTCGCCGGCGTCTTCACCAAGTCCAAGTGCCCCTCGGCCCCGGTCGAATGGTGCCGCGCCAAGCTTGGCAATGGACAGGCTCGCGCGCTGGTGGTCAATTCCGGCAACGCCAACGCCTTCACCGGCAAGACCGGCAAGCAGGCGACCGCGCTGACGGCGCAGATCGCCGCCAAGGCGGTCGGCTGCGGCGTCAACGAGGTGTTTTTGGCCTCGACCGGCGTGATCGGCGAGCCACTGGATGCGACCAAGTTCGACGGTGTGCTGGCGACGCTGGCCGAGACGGCGGCGCCCGACGACTGGATGGGCGCGGCCAAGGCGATCATGACCACCGACACCTTCCCGAAGGTCGCAACCGCAACCGTGAAGCTCGGCAAGGCCAAGGTGACGATCAACGGCATGGCCAAGGGCGCCGGCATGATCGCGCCGGACATGGCGACGATGCTGTCCTTTGTGTTCACCGACGCGCCGCTGTCATCGGCTGCGCTGCAACAGCTCCTGAAGAGCGGGGTCGAGGACACCTTCAACGCCGTCACCATCGACGGCGACACCTCGACCTCCGACACGCTGCTGGCATTCGCGACCGGCACCGCCGCCGCCAACGGCGCGCCGAAGATCAGTCGCGCCAGCGATCCGCGGCTGAAAGCCTTTGCGAAGGCGTTCCGCGACGTGCTCGCCGACCTTTCCGAACAGGTGGCGCGTGACGGCGAAGGTGCGCGGAAGCTGGTCGAGATCATCGTCGATGGCGCCACCACGAAGGCGTCAGCGCGCAAAATAGCAATGTCGGTGGCGAACTCGCCGCTGGTGAAGACCGCGATCGCGGGCGAGGACGCCAATTGGGGCCGCGTGGTGATGGCGGTCGGCAAAGCCGGCGAGCCCGCCAACCGCGACAAGCTCTCGATTGCCTTCAACGGCATCCGCGTCGCCAAGAGCGGCGCCCGCGATCCTTCGTATAACGAGGCGGAAGTGTCGCAGGCGATGAAGCAGCCGAAGATCCAGATCAAGGTCAACCTTGGGCTGGGCAAAGGCCGCGACCGCGTGCTGACCTGCGACCTCACCAAGGAATATGTCGCGATCAACGGCGATTATCGGTCGTGACGTCACCGGTGAAATCGGCGGGACTACTAGACCCTCATGGTGAGGAGCACGTAGCGCGTCTCGAACCATGAGGCCCCGCCGGTGGCCTCGCCCTTCGAGACGGTCGCTTCGCAACCTGCTCAGGGTGAGGAGCGAGAGTGGGCGTTGCGAGTTGTAGGGTGGGCCAAGCGCAGCGTGCCTACCATGCGAGCAGAGTGTTGACGGTGGGCACGCTGCGCTTTGCCCACCTCACGATTCAAGCGTGTGGTGCATGACCGATATCAAACTCACCCTCGTGGTTGCCTGCGCGCTCATTGACGCCGACAAGCGCGTGCTGCTGGCGCAGCGGCCGGCGGGCAAGCCGATGGCCGGGCTCTGGGAATTTCCGGGCGGCAAGGTCGAGGCGGGCGAACGGCCGGAGGCGACGCTGATCCGCGAATTGCACGAAGAGCTCGGCATCATCGTCGCCGAGCCCTGCCTGGCACCGCTGACCTTTGCGAGCCATGCCTACGAGACGTTTCACCTGCTGATGCCGCTCTATATCTGCCGGCGCTGGGACGGCATGGTGACGGCGCGCGAGGGACAGAACCTCGCCTGGGTCCGCGCCAACAAATTGCGCGACTACGAGATGCCGGCCGCGGACATTCCGCTGATCCCGCATCTGATTGATCTATTGTTGTAGATGTGGACGAGGCGGGCCTCATGGTTCGAGACGCGCCGCAAGCGGCGCTCCTGACCATGAGGGTCTAAGATTCCGCCGCGAAACAGACCTCATCCTGAGGAGCCCGCCAAAGGCGGGCGTCTCGAAGGATGGACAGCAAAGGGACCGCCCACCAAGTTCTATTTCTTATGGGATGGCCCTCCCCTTTCAGGGGTGGGTGAGAGACGCTTCACCGCTTCTTCCAGACTCGCTTTCGCCGAACCCGGGCGCAGCGGCTTGGGCTGGCTTTCATGCGGCGCCCAGCCGGAGAGCCAGATCACGTCGAAGGTGGCGCGGATGCGGCCGTCAGGATCGGCGAAGCGCTCGGCATAGATCTGCGCCATCCGCAGCAGCGTGCCGCTGCGGGTCGGCGCGCGGCGCCGCTCGACCAGGACGTTGGTCGCGCCCATACGCCGCAATTCCTGCATCAGCGCGAACGCGTTGTCGTAGCGCACCACGATGCGGTCGACATCGGTCACCGGCAGCGCGAAGCCGGCACGCTGCAGCAGCGCGCCGATGTCGCGCAGATCGGCGAATGGCGCGACGCGCGGCGAGACGCCACCCTCGCATTCGGCTTCGGCCGCGGCGAAGGATTGCCGGAGCTCGGTCAGCGTATCGCCGCCGATCATCGCCGCCAGCAACAGCCCGTCCGGCCGCAGCGCGCGACGGATCTGCGCGAGCACGCCGGGCAGATCGTTGACGAACTGGAAGGCGAGCGCGGAAACCGCGAGATCAAGCGAAGCCGGCTGCAGCGGAAGCACCTCCGACGCCTCGAATGCAACCTCGCGGACAGACTTGCATCGCGCGCGCAGGAGATCATGGAGCACGTTGCCCGGCGTCCAGATGTCGGCGCCATCGGCAAACTCCCGCGTCACCGCCTGCAACCGCTCCGCCATGTCCTCGGCGATGCGCTCCAGCAGGAACGTCACTGCGCCATCGCGCCGCGCGCGCTTCAGCCGCTCCGACAGCAGCGCACGGTCGAACAGCTCAGGAGTGGTCGGATTTGCGGCCATGCCGGGTTGGTACGCCTTGGCTCTGCCTCTGGCAACGCAATGCTTGAGCGGGCACGCTGGTGACGCTAAGGCGGGATGACATTTCCTCGAATCGTCATCCCGCCTTAGCGCTTCGTTTGAGCATGATCTGCGCGCAAACGCTTCGCGTTTGTCGCGAGGGAAAAACCGGTTTCCACTTTTCCGGATCATGCTTTACCCTCGTTCCATGGGCGCCGAGGCATCACCATCCCGCTCCGTCACAAGCCATCTGCGCGGCGCGCTGAGCGTTGCGCAGGGAGCATGGACGCATGCGGCACGGCTGGTGCTCGACATCGCGCTGCCGACGCTGTGCGTTTCGTGCCGCGAGCCGGTCGACGGCGAGGGTGTCTGCGCCGCCTGCTGGGCCAAATTGTCGTTCATTGCACCACCGTTCTGCCCGCGGCTCGGCATTCCCTTTGTCTACGATCCCGGTCCGGAGCTGCTATCGATGGAGGCGATCGCCAGCCCGCCCGCCTACCAGCGCGCCCGCGCCGTCGTGCGCTATGACGAGGTCGCGCGCACGCTGGTGCACGCATTGAAATACCAGGACCGCACCGATCTGGCGCCGGCAATGGGCCGCTGGATGGCGCGGGCGGGGAAGGAATTGCTCCGCGACGCCGATATTTTGGTACCAGTTCCCCTGCACTGGCGGCGCGGCTGGAGCCGCCGCTATAACCAATCAGGCGCGCTGGCCCGCGTCATTTCGCGCCAGAGCGGTATTGCGCTCGCCTCCGATGCGCTGCGCCGCGTACGGTCGACCGAGCAGCAGGTCGGGCTATCGCGGGCGCAGCGGGCGACCAATGTCCAGGGCGCGTTCAAAGTGGCGCCGGACCGTGCAGCCGAAGTGCAGGGCCGCCGCGTGATCCTGGTCGATGACGTCCTGACCTCGGGGGCGACGGTGGACGCCTGCGCGCGGGCGCTGCTGCGCGCCAAGGCCGCGCAGGTCGACGTGCTGGTGTTTGCCCGGGTTGTCGATAGCCACAAAGCTCCCATATAATCGCGAACAAAATCACAACCGAGCGCGCCATGACCGCTGCGATTGAAATCTATACCCGCCCGGGCTGCGGCTACTGCACCGCGGCCAAGTCGCTTCTGACCCGCAAGCAGGCGGCCTTCACCGAATTCAACGTTGCCAGCAACCCGGCCTATCGCGACGAGATGTACCAACGGGCCGGCGCCGGTTCGACCTTTCCGCAGATCTTCATCGGCAACACCCATGTCGGCGGCTGCGACGAGCTCTATGCGCTCGACCGCGAGGGCAAGCTCGATGGCCTGCTCGCCAGCGAAGGCGCGGCCTGATGGGCGGCGACAGCACGTTCACAGCCGCCATGGTGCAGATGCGCACCTCGCTGCTGCCGGAGCCGAGCCTCGAGCAGGGCATGAAGCTGGTGCGCGAGGCGGCGGCGCAAGGCGCGGATTATGTGCTCACGCCCGAAGTGAGCAACATGATGCAACTGAACCGCAAGGCGCTGTTCGAGCATCTGGCGACCGAGGAAGATGACAAGTCGCTGAAGGCCTATCGCGCGCTCGCGTCCGAATTGAAGATCCATCTTCATATCGGCTCGCTGGCGCTGCGCTTCTCGCCGGAGAAGGCCGTCAACCGCTCGTTCCTGATCGGCCCCGACGGCAATCTGCTCGCCAGCTACGACAAGATCCATATGTTCGATATCGATCTGCCCGGCGGCGAGAGCTATCGCGAATCCGCCAATTACCAGCCGGGCGAGACCGCCGTGATCTCCGACCTGCCCTGGGGCCGGGTCGGATTGACGATCTGCTACGACGTGCGCTTCCCGGCGCTGTACCGTGCGCTCGCCGAGAGCGGCGCGTCGTTCCTCACCGTGCCTTCCGCCTTCACCCGCAAGACCGGGGAGGCGCATTGGCACATCCTGCTGCGTTCCCGCGCGATCGAGACCGGCTGCTTCGTGTTCGCCGCCGCGCAAGCCGGCCTGCACGAGAACAAGCGCGAGACCTATGGTCATTCGCTGATCATCGATCCCTGGGGCGAGATCCTCGCCGAGGGCGGCATCGAGCCGGGCGTGTTCCTGGCCAAGATCGATCCGGCCAAGGTCGAGACCGCGCGCAGGGCGATTCCCTCGCTGCAGCATGGGCGGCGCTTCACCGTCGCCGACCCCAAGGCAGGTCCGGAGCATCTGCACCTCGTTCGGGGTTCGGCATGATCCGATACAACCTGCGCTGCGACCGGGGCCATGCTTTCGAAAGCTGGTTCCAGAGTTCGTCGGCGTATGATTCACAGATCCGCCGCAAGCTCGTGATCTGCCCGACCTGCGGCACCGCCAAGGTCGAGAAGGCGATCATGGCGCCGCAGATCGTGAGCAAGAAGGGCCGGGATAGCGCCCCACCCGTTCCCACCGAGCAGCCGGCGCCGCCAGCCGAGTCCACGCCGCTGATGATGGCGCAGGAGCGCGAGCTGCGCGCCAAGCTGAAGGAATTGCGCGACCACATCGTCAAGAACGCCGACAATGTCGGCGAGCGCTTCCCCAACGAAGCCCGCGCCATGCACTACGGCGACAAGGAACACCGCCCGATCTACGGCGAGGCGTCGCCGGACGAGGCGAAATCGCTGATTGACGAGGGCATCGAGGTCTCGCCGCTGCCGGTGCTGCCGGACGACCGCAACTGATCGCCGACGTCACGCCGCGATCAACAGCGCCACACCGACCACGATCAGGACGATGCCGGAAAGTTCGCGCACCGAGATCGGCTGCTTGAACGAGTAGTGCGCCACGGCTTGCGCGAACAAGACTTCGATCAGCGCCAGTGTTCGCACATTCGCCGCCGCCGTCAGCCCGAGGGCAAGGAACCAGAACTGCGAGGCGAACGCGCCCATGAAGCCCGCCAGCATCGATGGCCGCCACAATCCGAGGATCGCCTTGAGCACGCCGGGCGCGCGCAGCAAAAGATAGATCGACAGCACCAGCGTCTGCACGAACAGGCTGAACACCAGCGTATAGGACGATGCCGTCACGAAGGAGACGCCGGGCACCGCGATGATCGCGCCGCGAAAACCGATCGCCGACAGCGCGAAGGCGGCCGCCGCGACCAGGCCCATGATGGTCGGCCTCAGCTCCGCAAACCCCTTCTCGCCGCCCGGCCGCAGTGCGGTGATGACGACGCCGATGGTCGCGATCAGGATCGCGATGACCTTGATTGAGGTGAGGTGATCGCCGAGGAAGACGAAGCCGAAGATCGCGGTCTGGATCGCCTCGGTCTTCAGATACGCCGTGGTCACCACGAAGGAGCGCTCGTTCATCGCCAGCAGCATCAGGCCGGTGCCAACGATCTGGCTGAGCGCGCCGAGCAGGAGCCACGGCCAGAACACCGGCGGCGGCCACGGAACGGAATCGCCGGTCGCCGTTATCACCAGCGCGAAGAACAGGATCGAGAACGGAAAGCCGAACAGGAAGCGGATATTGGTCGCGCCCCAGGTCCCGAGCGGCCCGGTCAGCGAGCGCTGCATCGCATTGCGCGCGACCTGCCCGAGCGCCGCGACGACGGTGAAGGGAATCCAGAGCGAGGAAATCGTCAGCATGTGCAGGAGAATCGCGGGCGGGCTGGAAAATCGTGGCCACCGTGGCGGGCGCCGCGCGCGCGGTCAACCAGAACAGCGCATGACAGGATTGCGCTGCTGCACAAATTCATGCCCGTCATTGCGAGCGGAGCGAAGCAATCCATGGCGCCGCTTGCGGAAACGTGGATTGCTTCGTCGCTGTCACTCCTCGCAATGACGGGGATGGGCCCCCTCTCTTCGAAGGGACGACAGCGGTCTTGGGCGACTAATTCGCCAGATTACCCCTCCTCCGCGACCACCATGTAGTTCACGTCCATATCCGACGAGATCGTCCAGTTGTCGGCGAGCGGGTTGTAGACCACGCCGGCCTGGTCGGTGATGGTGAGGCGGTTGTCTTGCAGGTAATGCGCGAGTTCGTCGGGGGTGACGAACTTGCTCCATTGGTGGGTGCCGCGCGGCAGCCAGCGCAGCACATATTCGGCGCCGACGATCGCGAGCGCAAAGCTCTTCCAGTTGCGGTTCAGGGTCGAGAGCACCATCAGCCCGCCGGGCTTGAGCATCGCGGCGCAGCGCTTGACGAACATGCCGACATCGGTGACATGCTCGATCACCTCCATCGCCAGCACGATGTCGAAGCGCTCGCGCGCGTCTACCTCCTCCACGGTGGTGCAGCGATAATCGATCGCCAGATGGCTCTTGTCGGCATGCAGTTTCGCGGCGGCGATGTTGGTGGCGGAGGGATCGATGCCGATCACCTGCGCCCCTAACCGGGCCAGCGGCTCGCACAACAGCCCGGCGCCGCAGCCGATATCGAGGATGCGCAAGCCGGACAGGCAGCTCAGGCTCCGCGCGTTGCGATCGAACTTGCGGCAGGCGGCATCGCGGATATAGCCGAGCCGTAGTGGATTGATCTTGTGCAGCGGCGCCATCTTGCCGCGCGGGTCCCACCACTCCGCCGAGAGCTTTGAGAATTTTGCGACCTCGGCCGGATCGACCGTGGTGCCGGAAAAGTCAGATTGCATGGCCATGATGCACGTTGCCCCTATCGCGCAGTGATGGAATTGCGGAACGCCAGCGGCGAGGCGATCGTCTCGATCTTCTGTCTGCCTTCGCCCACGCCCTTGATGATCACGTCTCCATAGTTGAGAAAACGCCCCATGATGCTTTGGCTGACATCGACGCTTTCGACCTTGTCGAGACTCATCTCGAACGTTTTCCGGGTGATGAAGCCGGTCTTGTGGACGACCCGCAGGTTGGTGACGTCGGTCTCGGTGGTCGAGCGATGGAACCAGGCCCTGACGGTCCAGTAGAGCGCCGGGACCGCCGCCACCGCCGCTGCCACCAGGCAGACCTTCATAAGCGCCTCATTGGTCGTCATGCCCGACAACACCAGCAGGATCGCAGCCACGATCCAGGCGCCGATGGCCGGCAGGTAGAACACCCAGTGCGCATTGGTCGAATACAGCACCCGCTCGTCCGGCTGCAGAATCTCGTCGATATAGCGCCCCATGGAAACGCCTCAGTTAACCGCCGCACCAGAGCCACCCCATGCCCGATTCCGGGCGCCGCAGGAACCCGCTTGCCCCCGGCCGCATCGCTCTGTATACGCGCGTTTCAGCCCCCGCGCTCGGATTAAAGCGCGGGCACTCTACCTATCCTCACAGGGAATGCACGCGTCGTCATGGGCCGCCTCGTGATGAAATTCGGCGGCACCTCCGTCGCCAATATCGACCGAATCCGCAACGTCGCACGCCACGTCAAACGCGAGGTCGATGCTGGCCATGACGTCGCCGTGGTGGTCTCCGCGATGTCCGGCAAGACCAACGAGCTGGTGGCCTGGTGCAGCGAGGCCTCGCCGATGCACGATGCGCGCGAATATGACGCCGTCGTGGCCTCCGGCGAGCAGGTCACCTCGGGCCTGCTGGCGATCACGCTGCAGAGCATGGGCATCCAGGCGCGCTCCTGGCAGGGCTGGCAGATCCCGATCAAGACCTCGGACGCACACGCCTCCGCGCGCATCCTCGGTATCGACGGCACCGAGATCATGAACCGCTTCAAGGAGCGGAAGGAGGTCGCCGTCATCGCCGGCTTCCAGGGCATCAATCCCGACACCGGCCGCATCACCACGCTCGGCCGCGGCGGTTCCGACACCTCGGCGGTGGCGATCGCGGCGGCGGTCAAGGCTGACCGCTGCGACATCTACACCGACGTCGACGGCGTCTACACCACCGACCCCCGCGTGGTGCCGAAGGCGCGCCGGCTCGAGAAAATCGCCTTCGAAGACATGCTGGAATTGGCCTCGCAGGGCGCCAAGGTCCTGCAGGTGCGCTCGGTGGAACTCGGCATGGTGCACAACATGCCGATCTTCGTCCGTTCCAGCTTCGACAAGCCCGAAGATATCGATCCGCACGGCACGCCGCCGGGCACGCTGATCTGCAGCGAGGAGGAAATCATGGAAATGCACGTCGTCACCGGCATCGCCTTCTCCAGGGACGAAGCCCAGATTTCCGTGCGCCAGATCGAGGACAAGCCGGGGGTTGCGGCTGCGATCTTCGGCCCGCTCGCGGATGCCAACATCAATGTCGACATGATCGTGCAGAACGTCTCCGAGGACGGCAAGACCACCGACCTCACCTTCACCGTTCCGGCGAGCGACTATAACCGCGCCCGCGACACCATCACCGCGGCCAAGAGCAAGATCGGCTATCAGCGCTTCGACAGCGCCACCGACGTCTCGAAAGTGTCGGTCATCGGCAGCGGCATGCGCAGCCATGCCGGCGTCGCCGCCAAGGCCTTCGCCGCGCTCGCCGCGCGCAACATCAACATCCGCGCCATCACCACCTCCGAGATCAAGTTCTCGGTGCTGATCGATGCCGCCTACACCGAACTCGCGGTACGCACACTGCACACGCTGTACGGTCTCGACCAGGCCTGAGGCACGCCCCCTTCGGCTCGAATCTCGTAGCCCGGGTGGAGCGAAGCGAAACCCGGGGACTTTTGCCTCAGCATTGAAGAGCCGTCCCGGGTTACGCTGCGCTTCACCCGGGCTACGCGATTGTTCCAACGGCGTCCCGAGCCCACATTTTTCGCTGTTGCGAGTAAGAATTTCTCTTAGCTACTGCAGCATTGGGCTGACAGAGACGTTATATCTTTTGGCAGGCGTTTTGCTTGGCAAAACAAGCCTCGATTGGCTATACGGCCTGATCGGAGGGTGCCGCAAACTGTGTCACAGTCTTGGCGAATCCGATTCGGCCGGGTTGCGAGCTTGCGGCGGCGCCGATGGATAAAATTGTTGGATTAGTCGAGTTTCTCGCCAGCTACCGGCCACACGGCCTGCTGGCCATGTGGGGGAGGGTTTCAACCTATGCGGAGCGCTTCGGGAGGTCCCCGCGTCCTGTTGAGACGGCTCCGCGAAACCATGGCGGAGCAGGTCTCGGCCCAGGAGCGGCTGGACAAGATCGTGGTCCTGATCGCGGCCAACATGGTGGCCGAGGTCTGCTCGGTCTATGTGCTGCGCGTCGATAACACCCTCGAACTCTACGCCACCGAAGGTCTGAACCGCGACGCTGTCCATAGGACGGTGCTCAGCGCCCATGAGGGCCTGGTCGGCCTCGTCGCCAGCGAGGCCACGCCGCTCAACCTGAGCGATGCGCAGAGCCACCCGGCCTTCTCCTACCGACCGGAAACCGGCGAAGAGATCTATCACTCCTTCCTCGGCGTGCCGATCCTGCGCGCCGGCAACACGCTCGGCGTGCTGGTGGTGCAGAATCGCGCCAAGCGCACCTACGTCGAGGAAGAGGTCGAGGCGCTGCAGACCACCGCCATGGTGCTGGCGGAGATGATCGCCTCGGGCGAATTGGCGGCGCTGGCGCAGCCGGGCGCCGAGCCGGCGGCGCGGCATTCGCTGCACAAGACCGGCGCCGTCCTCTCCGAGGGCATCGCGCTCGGCCATGTCGTGCTGCACGAGCCGCGCGTCGTCATCACCAACTATATTGCCGAGGACCTGCCGAAGGAGATCAAGCGGCTGGACGCGGCGCTGACCAAGCTGCGCGCCGATCTCGACCGGCTGCTGGAGCGCGGCGACGTCGCCGATGGCGGCGAGCATCGCGACGTGCTGGAAGCCTATCGGATGTTTGCCAACGACCAGGGCTGGTCGCACAAGCTGCATGAGGCGGTTGCCACCGGCCTCACCGCCGAAGCCGCAGTCGAGCGCGTGCAGTCCGACACCCGCGCGCGCATGCTGCGTTCGACCGATCCCTATTTGCGCGACCGGCTGCACGACCTCGAGGATCTCGGCCATCGATTGATGCGGCAACTGGTCGGCCAGGACCACGCGCCGTCACGCGAACAATTGCCCGACAACGCGATCCTGATCGCCCGCGCGATGGGCCCGGCGGCGCTGCTCGACTACGACCGCAAGCGATTGCGGGGCCTCGTGCTGGAAGAAGGCACCGCCAATTCACACGTCTCCATCGTGGCGCGCGCGCTCGGCATTCCCGCGGTCGGCGAGGTGCCGAACGCGCCCGGCATCGCCGATCCAGGCGACGCCATCATCGTCGATGGCATCTCGGGCGAGATCTATGTCCGTCCATCGGCCGAGATCGAATCCGCCTATGCCGAGCGGGTCCGGTTCCGGGCGCGGCGGCAGGCGCAATATTCGGCGCTGCGCGACAAGCCCTGCGTGACCAAGGACGGCCAGCCGATCGAGCTTCTGATCAACGCCGGCCTGACCATCGACCTGCCGCATATCGACGACACCGGTAGCGCCGGCATCGGCCTGTTCCGCACCGAACTGCAGTTCATGGTGAGCCCGAACCTGCCACGCTCGAGCGACCAGCTCGCGCTCTATCGCACCGTGCTGGATGCGGCGGGATCGAAACCCGTCACCTTCCGCACCCTCGACATTGGCGGCGACAAGGCGCTGCCCTATATGGAGACCGTCGTCGAGGAGAACCCGGCCCTCGGTTGGCGCGCGATCAGGCTCGGCCTCGATCGTCCGGGATTGTTGCGCGGCCAGATCCGCGCGCTGCTCCGCGCCGCCGGCGGCCGCGCGCTGAAGATCATGTTCCCGATGATATCGGACGTGGCCGAGTTCGATCAGGCCAAGGCCATCGTCGAGCGGGAGCTGACTTATCTGCGCCAGCACGGCCATTCGCTGCCCGAGCGCGTCGATGTCGGCACCATGGTCGAGGTTCCGGCGCTGCTCTACCAGCTCGACGAATTGCTCAAGCGGGTCGATTTCCTTTCGGTGGGATCGAACGATCTGTTCCAGTTCCTGTTTGCGGTCGACCGCGGCAACGCCAAGGTCTCGGAACGGTTCGACACCCTGTCCGCGCCGATCCTGCGCGCGCTGCGCGACATCGTGCGCAAGGCGCAGGCCTGCAGGAAGGTCGCCTCGCTGTGCGGAGAGATGGCCTCGAAGCCGATCGGCGCGCTGGCGCTGATCGCGATCGGCTACCGCTCGCTGTCGCTGTCGGCGACCGCGCATGGTCCGGTGAAGGCCATGATCCTCGATCTCGACGCGAAGAAAGCCGAAGCGATGATCAACCCGCTTCTGGACGCGCCGACCGGCAGCGTGTCGATCCGCGAGAAGCTGACGGAATTTGCGGAAGCCGAAGGGCTCACCTTGTAGCGACGCTCTCCTCGACGCCGCCGCCCTGCCCTTTCCGTAATTTGAGAACGACCCATGCTGCCCGAAGCCAAACTCGATGTCCTGCTCGCCCATCACGCCTCGCTCGAAGCCGAACTGCTCGGCCAGGTGAATTCGGAACGCTATGTCCAGATCACCCGCGAGCTTGCCGAGCTCAATCCGCTGATCGAGGCAGTGAAGGCCTATCGCGCCGCGCGCAGCGAGCTTGCCGACACCCAGAGCCTGATCGCCGATCCCGCAACCGAGCCCGACATGCGCGGCATGGCGGAGGCCGAGCTCGAGATGCTGCATGCGCAGCTTGCCGAGCTCGAGCAGAAGATCCGTATCGCGCTGTTGCCGAAGGACGCCATGGACGACCGCAACGTCGTGCTGGAAATCCGCGCCGGCACCGGCGGCGACGAGGCTTCGCTGTTCGCGGGCGACCTGTTCCGCATGTATGAGCGCTTCGCCGCGCTGCAGGGCTGGAAGGTCGAGGTGATCTCGGCGAGCGAGGGCACGGTCGGCGGCTACAAGGAAATCATCGCCGAGGTGCAGGGCCGCGGCGCGTTCGCGAAACTGAAATTCGAATCCGGCGTGCATCGGGTGCAGCGCGTGCCTGATACCGAGACGCAGGGACGCATTCACACCTCCGCAGCCACTGTGGCCGTGCTGCCCGAGGTCGAGGACGTCGACGTCGACATCAAGAACGAGGATTTGCGGATCGAGACCATGCGCGCGCAGGGAGCCGGCGGCCAGCACGTCAACAAGACCGAATCGGCGATCCGCATTACCCACATCCCGACCGGCATCGTGGTGATGATGCAGGACAGCCGCTCGCAGCACAAGAACCGGGCCTCCGCGATGAACATCCTGCGCTCGCGCATCTATGATGCCGAACGTCAGCGCGCGGAGGCGGCGCGCTCGGCCGACCGCAAGGAGAAGGTCGGCTCCGGCGACCGCAGCGAGCGCATCCGCACCTATAATTTCCCGCAAGGGCGCGTCACCGATCACCGCATCAACCTGACGCTCTACAAACTGCCGCAGGTGATTTCGGGCGAAGCACTCGGCGAATTGGTCGACGCGCTGACAACAGAGCATCAGGCCGCGCAACTCGCCGCGCAGGGTGCGGCCGCCTAATTCTGTCGTCCCTGCGAAAGCAGGGACCTATAACCACAGGGGGAGTAATGTCCTCAACATTCCACCCAGACTACTCGTGACAACGCAACTGATGGTTCACGCGACAATGAAAGCCGGTGGTTATGGGTCCCTGCTTTCGCAGGCACGACGGTGAGGGCGTGGGCGCTTTTGTCGGTCTCAATGTCGAGACAGCACGGCGCGCGCTCGCGGCACGTTTGAAATCTGCGGCGATCGATTCGTCCGAGCTTGATGCGCGCATGCTGCTCGGCGCAACGCTCGGCCTCGACCTGACCGGCATGATCACGGCGGCGGGCCGGACGCTGACCGAGAGCGAAGCAGCAAAGCTCGAATCGTTCGCGCGCCGTCGCCTCGCCGGCGAGCCGGTCGCGCGCATCCTCGGGCAAAAGGAGTTCTGGGGGCTGCCGCTGAAACTCTCCGCCGCGACGCTGGTGCCGCGACCTGACACCGAAACCGTGGTCGAGTTCGCACTCGACATTGTGCGCGCGGACGGAGCTTTGCGAAAGCCGTTGCGGATCGCTGATCTCGGCACCGGCACCGGTGCGATCCTGCTGGCGCTGCTCTCCGAGCTGCCTTCGGCGACCGGGATCGGCACCGACATCAGCACCGATGCGTTGCAGACGGCGCGCGATAACGCGCTGGCGTTGGGCCTTGGCGAGCGCGCCACTTTCATCGCCTGCGACTATGCCTCGGGCCTGACCGACCGCTTCGACCTGATCGTGTCGAATCCGCCCTATATCCCGTCGGCGGACATTGCGGACCTCGCGATCGAGGTACGCGAACACGACCCGCTTGCCGCGCTCGATGGCGGCGACGACGGGCTGAATACCTATCGCGCGCTGATCCCACAGGCCGCCGGTCTGCTGGCCCCCGGCGGCGCCCTGGTTGTCGAATCAGGCATCGGTCAGAGCGGGGCGATTGAAGCTTTGATGACGGCAGCCGGGCTTGTCTCGGCCGGTCCGCCCAGGGCCGATCTGGCAGGTATCCCTCGGGCGGTGGCGGGCCGCAAAATGCCGCGATAAAGTCCTATTGGAACGCAAAAAAACCTCTTGGAATATCCCCCGGGAACGACTACGTTCCAGTCATGACATCGGTTTGGCCCCGTACCGTTAACGGGTGAAGACCAGGGTTCTCGCCGCGAGAGCCCGCCGATCAAAGGTTCCAAAACGCAGGTCTATTTGAGCGCAATAGCTGGGGCTGTGCTGCTCTCGACCGCCAAGCGAACGAAAGCCTGATTGCGCTTGAAGACTTACGTGAGAGAACTGGGCTTGCCTTGGCAAGCTGAATAATTGATCCGCAGGCCGACCGGCCGGCGGGTGGGGAACGCGTCTTTGCTCAACGCGATGGTTGGCGAACTTTGGCATTGATCCGAATGGCGTCGTGATTCGGTGCGCGCGAGCGCGTGCCGGCCGGATTGACGGGCGGCTTCCACCACGACGGCAATTTCAACGCTGGTAACTTAGGGCTGGAATAAAAGGCGAGACATGAGAAACGGTCAAAACAACAAGCGGATGCGTAACCGGAATAACAATAACAACAACAACCGGCGTGGTCAGAACCCGTTGACGCGAGTGTTCGAATCGAACGGACCCGACATCAAGATCCGCGGCACCGCTTCCCACGTTGCGGAAAAATACGTTCAGCTGGCGCGCGATGCACGCTCCTCCGGCGATCCGGTCGCCGCAGAGAACTACTATCAGCACGCCGAGCATTACTTCCGCATCATCGCCGCGGCCCAGGAACAGCTTCGGCAGAATCAGCAGCAGCCGCGTGTCGACAACAACAACGATGTGGCGACGACCGACGAAGGCGACGATGACGACAGCTATTCGAGCTTCGGTCAGGAGCCCGGCTTCGTGCCGCAGCCGCCCTATGCGCGCGAAAATAATCAGCAGCCCTATCAGCGCGAGCAGCAGCCGCGCGAGCATCGTCCGCAGCCGCAATATCAAGCGCCGCCGCAGAACCAGCCGCAGCCGGTGATATCGGACAATGGCGGCGTCGACCGCCTGCCCTCCTTCATTACCGGCGGCGCGCAGCCGCAGGTCAATGGCAATTACGAGGGCAATGGCGGCGGCGAACGCGGAGAACGCAGCGAGCGTAGCGAGCGCTTCCCGCGCCGCCGTCGCCGCCCCCACGGTCCTCGCGCGGACATCGCTGCGCAATCGCCGCCGAGCGAAGACTTCAATCCGGGGAATGAGTAGTCAGCCTCCGCGATAGAATCGCGCCGTGCCCGCCATCAACGCTCCGCTCGTGATGGTGGGCGCGCTTCGCTTTGCCCCTTACTCTCCTGCTGTAGCCCCCCGGGTGAAGCGAAGCTAGCCCGGAGTCCGGTCGCGTCAACTGCGACGGTTGTCCCGGATTGCGCTGCGAGGCTGAGCAAGTATTCAATCGTCCAGCAGCCCAGTAGAAATCTGTTCGCCCCAGCAGCCATTGATGTGAGGAATATTCTGTCATCGGCACTGTACAGGCAACATAGAGGAACGGTGTTCTACGAGGTCGACAGCGGCCCGAGTACTTGCTCAGCCTCTGCGCTCCATCCGGGCTACGAGTCTCATCCCCGCGACGATGACGGCACGAGTACCGGCTGCAGCGACGGGATGAGCCGCGCGCGTTCGCGGTTCGCGGGAATCGCGCGATAGACCTGCTTGGTCGCTTCCACGATGTGGACGCCCGCGAACGGCAATGACAGCGCCGCACCGAGGCGCTCCCACGCCATCGCCCAGCGCAAGAACCAGCTACCCGCGAGCGGCGGCATGAACAGCGCCTCTCCCCAGGCGGTCGGCGTGAACCAGGTCTGCCGCAGCAATTGCGTGATCTGCGCCCGCGAATAGGGCCGGCCGTGGCCGAATGGCGTGTTGTCGGTGCGCGTCCATACACCGCGGCGATTGGGTATCACCGCGATCAGCCGGCCGGACGGCGCCAGCACCCGCCACACCTCGCGGAGCAGCCGCTCCGGATCATCCGACATTTCCAGCGCATGCACGAGCAACACGCGATCGACCGCGGCATCCGCGAGCGGCATCGAGAATTCGTCGACCAGGGTCGCCAGTGCCGGCCGGCCCGTCGGCCATTTCAGAACCCCCTGTGATGCCGGCATGAACGCGATGCAGCGCTCGCAGTCCTCGCGGAACAGGCCGAGATAGGGGGTGGGATAGCCGAGCCCGAGCACGCGCTGGCCTTCAGCCCCGGGCCATCGCTCACGGATGCCGCGATTGATCAATTGGCGCGCCACGATGCCGAGGCGCTGCGAATAGAAATCGCGAAGATCAATGACGTCCATACACCCAACCTAACACGCCGCCGTTACGCGCGTGTTCCTGAAAATTGCGTTGCCGCGCGAGCGTTAACGCCATATTTCCTGCGCATATTGGGCGTGTTAGCGTTACCGCCCTGGCCGTTCGCGGGAGATATCATGACTGCGGAAATCCGTCTCTTCACCTGCCTGACCGACAATTTCGGCTATCTGGTCCACGACCCCGCCACCAAGGCCACCGCCTCGATCGATGCGCCGGAAGCCGGCCCCATTATCGCGGCGCTGGAGCGCGAGGGCTGGACCCTGACCGACATCCTGATCACCCATCATCATCATGATCATGTCGGCGGGGTTGCCGAACTGAAACAGAAATATGGTTGCCGCGTCGTCGCACCGCACGACAAGACCACGGCGATCGCCGATGTCGACCTGCGCGCCGCCAATGGCGACGTGATCAAGGTCGGCAGCCTGCTCGCGCGGGTGCTGGAGACGCCGGGCCATACGCTCGACCACATCTCCTATGTGTTCGACGGCGAGAAGGCGGTGTTTGCCGCCGACACGCTGTTCTCGATCGGCTGCGGCCGGGTGTTCGAGGGCAACTATCCGATGATGTGGGATTCGCTGCTCAAGCTGCGCGCGCTGCCGGACGATTTCCGCCTCTATTGCGGCCACGAATACACCGCCTCCAACGTCAAGTTCGCGCTCACGGTGGAATCGGACAATCCCGCATTGAATGCCCGCGCCGAGGAAGTGACGCGGCTGCGCGCGGAGAACAAGCCGACGATCCCGACGCTGCTTGGCGAGGAGAAAAAGGCCAACGTGTTTCTGCGCGCCGACGAGCCGGCGGTGGCCGCCAAGCTGCACATGAAGGGCGCCGATGGAGCCCAGGTGTTCGGCGAATTGCGCGAGCGCAAGAACAAGTCGTGATGCCAAAACCGACCGCAGGCGAGATCATCGCGCAGCTCGAGCTGAAGCCGCATCCCGAGGGCGGTCATTATCGCGAGACGTTTCGCGATGACGCAGCGGATGCGAATGGGCGATCGCGTTCGACCGCGATCTATTTCCTGCTCGCGCGCGGCGAGCGATCGCACTGGCATCGCGTCGATGCGGTGGAGATCTGGCACTATTATTCGGGCGATGCGCTGACCTTGCGGATCGCCGATGCGGACGGACAGCGGACGATCCGGCTCGGCCCCGATCTCGCAGCCGGCGAAGTGCCGCAGGCCATCGTGCCGGCACATGCATGGCAGGCGGCAGAATGCACCGGCGAGTGGACGTTGGTCGGATGCACCGTCGCGCCGGCGTTTGAGTTCACGAAATTCGAGCTGGCGCCGAAGGATTGGCAGCCCAAGTAGGGCTGTCATTCCGGGATGCGCCGCAAGGCGCAGGCCCGGAATCCATCGGGCCGCAAACGCAAGTGGAGGAATGGATTCCGGGTTCATGCTTCGCATGCCCCGGAATGACGGCGGCAAGAGCGATCACCGCTTCCAGACCATGTCCTTCGCGGCGACGAGGCCGCCGCCGGCGATCAGGATCGCGGCGATGGCGATCGCGGCCGTCGGCTCTGCGAAGCCGGCGAAAATCAGGAAGGCGGTCGACAGCAGCGGCGTGGCGTAGGAGGCGGCGCCGAGCACGCGGATGTCGCCGCGCTTCATGCCGATATCCCAGGTGAAGAACGCGGCGCCGACCGGACCGAGGCCGAGTGCTACGATCGCAAGCCATTGCCCTGATGTCTCCGGCCAGACCGTGGTCTCGACCATCCTGTGCACGATCGCCGCGAGCAGCGCGGTGACAAGACAGAAACCGGCCACTGCATTCGTCGGCACCGATTTGAGCCGGCGCGACAGCACCGAATAGCTGGCCCAGACAAAGGCCGCGACGAATGCCGCGGCAAGGCCGGGAATCTGGCCCGGCGCAAAGCCGCTGGTGTTGCCGGCGAACAGCAGCACCGTCCCCACCAGCCCCAGGATGGCGCCGATGATGTGATGCGGCGCGAGCCGCTCGCCCGGCAGGAATGAGGAGAACAGCACGATCAGGAGCGGCCAGAGATAGTTCAATAGTCCGGCTTCCGCGGGCGGCGCAAAACGCAGCGCCAGGAAATACAGCGCGTGATAGCCGAACAGGCCGCCGACGCCGACGACCCAGGCGACCGGCGGCTGCTTCAGCGCAGCGAATGCGGAAGGGCGAAAGATGAAGGTCGCAAAAGCAACCAGCGCGCCGATCCCGAACGTCATTGCTGCAAGCTGGAAGGCAGGAATCTTGCCGGTCGCGACCGTCAGCACGGCGAGCAGCGACCACATGATGATCGCGGTCAGGCCGATCAGGGTCGCGGTGCGGGGAGTCATATGCGTCATTGCGAGCGAAGCCGGAATCAATCCGGCCTCTATATCAGAAAGGCCGGATTGATTCCGCAATGACGCGAGAGAACATCACACGTGGTATTGGCCGCCATTCACGGTCAATGTCGAGCCTGTGATGAAGCCGGCATCGTCGGCGGCCAGGAACACTACCGCGCGCGCGATCTCCTCGGGCTCGCCGAGGCGGTTGACCGGGATCTGCGGGATCACGTTCTTCTCCAGGACGTCCTTCGGCACCGCCTGCACCATTTCGGTGTTGATGTAGCCCGGCGCGATCACGTTCACGGTGATGCCGCCCTTGGCATTCTCGAGCGCGAGGGCCTTGGTGAAGCCGATGTCGCCGGCCTTGGCCGCGGAATAGTTGACCTGGCCGAATTGGCCTTTCTGGCCGTTGATCGAGGAGATGTTGATGATGCGGCCGAACTTGCGCGCGCGCATGCCCTCGATCACCTGGCGCGTCATGTTGAAGAGCGAGCCGAGATTGGTGTTGATCACCTCGTTCCACTGCTGCAGCGTCATCTTGTGGAATGCGGTGTCGCGGGTGATGCCGGCATTGTTGACGAGCACGTCGACCGGGCCGACCTCGGCCTCCACCTGCTTGACGCCGGCGGCGCAGGCATCGAACGAGGCGACGTCCCATTTGTAAACGGGGATGCCGGTCTCCGCCTTGAACTTCTCCGCCGCCGCATCATTGCCGCCATAGGTCGCCGCAACCTTGTAGCCGGCCGCCTTCAACGCCTTGCTGATCGCAGCGCCAATGCCTCGCGTCCCTCCCGTTACCAATGCAACACGTGCCATGTCCGTCTCCTCCTTGGCCGTCTTTTCTGTAAGCCGACATTGTGCCGGTCTTTTGAAATTGATCTCTCTATTGGGCACGATCTTTTCGGAAAACCGGCGTCCGCTTTTCCGAAATCGTGCTCTGCAAAATGCAAAATGCCCGGCGCGAGACCGGGCATTTTTCTTATCAGCTTGAACTGCGGTTGACAGACGATCTTTTCATCATTCAACCCGGCATGTTGCCTCTTGTTCAGTCGCGTGCAACGCACATCGCGATGCCCATGCCGCCGCCGATGCACAGCGTGGCGAGGCCCTTCTTGGCGTCGCGCTTCTGCATCTCGTGCAGCAGCGTCACAAGGACGCGGGCGCCGGACGCGCCGATCGGGTGACCGATCGCGATCGCGCCGCCGTTGACGTTGACCTTGGACGTATCCCAGCCGAGGTCCTTGTTGACAGCGCAGGCCTGCGCCGCGAACGCCTCGTTGGCCTCGATCAGGTCGAGGTCGGCGACACTCCAACCGGCTTTCTTCAGTGCGCTGCGGGAGGCGGGAATCGGGCCGGTGCCCATGATCTTCGGGTCGACGCCGGCCTGGCCCCAGGAGACGATGCGCGCCAGCGGCTTCCTGCCTTCCTTGGCCGCCTGCTTTGCCGTCATCAGCACCACGGCGGCGGCGCCGTCATTGATGCCGGACGCGCTGCCGGCGGTCACCGTGCCGTCCTTCTCGAAGGCGGGCTTGAGCTTGGCCATGGCGTCGAGCGTAGCGCCGTGGCGCGGATATTCGTCGGTGTCGACCACGACGTCGCCCTTGCGGGTCTTGATGGTGACGGGGACGATCTCGTCCTTGAAGCGGCCGGCCTTCTGCGCGGCTTCGGCTTTCTGCTGCGAGGAGACCGCGAACTCGTCCTGCTGGGCGCGGGTGATCTGATATTGCCGCGCCACGTTCTCGGCGGTGTTGCCCATGTGGTAGCCGTTGAAGGCGTCCCACAGGCCATCCTTGATCATGGTGTCGATGAACTCGAGGCCGCCCATCTTGACGCCGCCGCGCAGATGCTGCGCGTGCGGGGCCATGCTCATGGATTCTTGGCCGCCGGCGACCACGATGTCGGAATCGCCGTTAACCAGCGCCTGGTAGCCGAGCGCGACCGAGCGCAGGCCCGAGCCGCAGAGCTGGTTGACGCCCCAGGCCGGGCTTTCCACGGGGATGCCAGCCGCGATCGACGCCTGGCGGGCCGGGTTCTGGCCCTGCGCCGCGGTCAGGATCTGCCCCATGATGACCTCGGACACGCGGCCCGGCTCGACGCCGGCACGCTCCAGCGCCGCCTTGATGGCGATGGCGCCGAGATCATGGGCGGGGGTGTTGGCGAACGCACCGTTGAAACTGCCGACCGGGGTGCGGGCGGCGCTGACGATGACGACATCGTCTGACATGGGCATCTCCTAAGAGCTTGAGGTTTGGCCTTGGCTAGCTTGGCGGCGGGCGGCCGGACGCGGGCCTATCTTTCAATCTTATCCTGTTAACCTCCTTGAGGCATGTCAATCGGCCAGACGGCCGAATCCTGCCGCGGCGCACTTAAATTGACCCCGTTGGAGCTTTCCTGAGCAATAACTATGCTTTGGAATTAACCGTGCCGCACAAATCGTTGCCGAGCCGCTTTGAAAATGCTTACCTTTGCTGCGATGCGTGTGCATCACCCCTGCAGCAATGCTGCACAGGGTCCCCCTTGGTGTTGATATGTGAGCCCCCATGGCAAAATCAGAACACCCTACGACGATCAAGAAATACGCCAACCGGCGGCTCTATAATACCGGAACCAGCACTTACGTGACGCTCGAGGATCTCGCCGCGATGGTGAAGGAAGGCGAGGATTTCCTCGTCTACGACGCCAAGACCGGCGACGACATCACCCGATCGGTGTTGGCGCAGATCATCTTCGAGCAGGAGAACAAGGCCGGCCAGAATCTGTTGCCGACCACTTTCCTTCGGCAGTTGATCCGCTTCTACGGCGACAGCATGCAGATGGTGGTGCCGAAATATCTCGAGCAGTCGATCGAGACGCTGACGAAAGAGCAGGAGAAATTCCGCAAGCAGATCGCAAGCACGCTGAGCGGAACTCCCTTTGCGCCGCTCGAGGAACAAGTTCGGCGCAACATGGAGCTGTTCCAGCAGACCTTCTCCATGTTCAAGCCATTCGTGCCGCCGCGCACGGGAACCGCAACGCCCGAGCCCGAGAAAGTGCCGGAGCCGGCGCCGGATGAAGACAATATCGACGACCTGCGCCGCCAGATGAAGGAGATGCAGGAGCGCCTCGAGCGGATGTCGCGCGAGACGACGACCACGACGAAAAAGGAAGAGTGATCGTGTCGTCCCGGACTTGAGCCGGGACCCATCGCCCCGACCGTTGGTGCGTCGTCAGCGGTGCATCCGCTTGCGTGTCTGGCAACACGCATCGGCGGCTACGGGTCCCCACTTTCGTGTGGACGACCGATCAGCCGGCGGCCGGCATCGCCTTGCCCGCCGCGTCCCATGGCCGCTTCGGCGAGGCCAATCCGATCAGGCGGCCCTGGATGTAGTCGCAGCCCCATTCCCGCAGCATCGCCGCGGAGGCTTCATCCTGGACCCATTCCGCAACGGTCTTAATGCCGAGCCGGCGCGCGAGGTCGAGCAGCGTCTGCACGAAGGCGCGGTCGTCGGCGGAATGCGCGATGTTCTGCACGAACGCGCCGTCGATCTTGACGATGTCGACGCCGAGCTTGCGCAAGTTGCGGAACGAGGTGTAGCCGGCGCCGAAGTCATCAATCGCGATCCGGCTGCCGAAATTCTTCAACCGCGCGACGAAGCCGCGCACCTCGTCGAGATTGCGGATCGCGACCGTCTCGGTGATCTCGACGATCAGCCGCTCGCCGATGCCGGGATGCGCGGCCATCAGCGACTCGATTCCGGAGAGCCAGTCCGGATCCATGGTGGTGTCCGGCGAGATGTTGAGGCTGAGCTGAACCTTTGGCGAAGCGGCAAGCTCGGCCACCGCAAGCTCGAGCACGCGATGATCGACCAGCCGGATCAGGCCGAGACGCTCGGCAACCGGCACGATGTCGGGCGCCGACAGCGCCCGGCCGTCCTCCTGCTGCATACGCACCAGGCACTCATAGAAAGCGGGCTGCCGCGACTGCACCTCGACCACCGGCTCGAACGCCACGACGATGCGCCGCTCGTTCAGCGCGGTGACGATCTCGTCGGTGACGCGGATGTTGACGCGGCGCTGGGCGTCGCGCTCGACATTCGGCTTCCACAGCAGGAACGAGCCGGCGCGTCGGCCCTTGGCGGCGTCGAGCGTCTCCTGGGCGCGGTTGATCGCCTCGTCGGCATTGCGGGCGTGGCGCGGCACGCTGACCGCGCCGATCGACACCGTGACCGAGACCGGGCCCGACTTGGTCGGCACGATCTCCTCGCGCACGGCCGCGAGAAAACGTTCGGCGGCGACATTGGCATCGTCGACGCTGCAGTTGCGCAGGATCAGCCCGAACTTGTTGCCGGAGAATCGCCCGAGCACGTCGCCGCCGCGCAGGCGCGCGCGGATGCGCTTGGCGATCTCGGCGATCACGGCGTCGGCGACATCGAAGCCGAAGGCATCGTTGATGCGCGCCAGATGGTCGATGCCGATCAGCATGAAGGCGCAGGACGAACGGAAGCGTACGGACTCCTCGATGGCCTCGGCGAGCGAGGCGGTCAGGTGGGTGCGGTTGAGCTCGCCGGTGAGCGGATCGTGCCGCGACAGCTTGACGAGCTGCTCGTCGCGGGCATGACGCTCATTATCGATCCTGATCACGCCCTGGGCGCGCACGGGCCGTCCATCGGCTCCGGCAAACCAGCAGCCGGTTTCCTCGATCCAGGTGACTGGCGCGGAGGTGCTCGCCCGCACGCCATATTCTATTCGGTAAGGCATGCCCTCGCCGCCGCGTAATGGCACGGGTTGCCCGAGCGCCTCGGACCGGATCGCGCGCGAGGGCTCGATCACGCTGGAAAATGCTGCGCCGCTTGCAAGCGCCTCCGGCGGCAGATCGGGGAAGACCGAGGCTACATTGTCGCTCCAGGAGAGCGCATCGGAGGCAATGTCCCAGGCAAAGGTCACTTGGCCGAGTGAAGCCAGGATGTCGGCGGCTGGCGGGATGGAGGGCATCTGCTGTCGCCTCGTTTCAGGACACGGCCAAGTAAGCTGCAGGCGGGCTGCAAGTGGCTATGGACGGGCGCACGTGGCAGTGGGTAAGTGATTCCAAGCCTGAAGTGTGCCTCTGCTTCCGGTCAGACCTTAGGTAATGTTCATAAACAATCTGGAAACCACGTTTTGCCGCTGCGGGGAACAAAAGCCCGTGCACCGGCATGGACCTTGCGAGTTGAGCTTCGAGGGGATGGTAGCGTCCCGAAACGTGACAATCGAGCGGGATCAGCAATGCCGGACACCGGCGGATCAAGGCAAGTGCTGGACGGCGACGTTTCGACCGGCGCCGCGGCCACCTCGGTTGAACTCGTGCCGGTAGCTCAAGCCCTGCACTACGTCTCTAAACAGCCGCTGCCACGGCCTGACGCGGGCTTTGTGACCCAGTTGATCGCGGCCGCAGCGCTGGCGCCGGAGACCGGCCCGCTGCGGCGCGGGACCCTTGCGGATGCGCGGACGGCCTATGGCGCCGGACCGCAGGAGCGGCGCGGCGTCGCGCGCCGCACGCGTCAGATCATCTGATCTTCGTTCAACGCTGTTCCGGCTCGGTGGGCGGATGGCGATCCGGCTGCAGGCCGGGCGAGGCGACTGCGGGTTGCGCCTGCGTCGGCTTGGAATGATCCGACAGCACTGATTCGGCAACTGACGCCGCCGCCGGCACCGTGTTCGCTGAAGTCGCTGGGGCAGCGGGTGGAGGAGCCGGCTGCGGGGCCGGCGCGGCAGCCGGCTGCGGCGCTGGCGCTGCTTGCGGCGGCGGGGCTGGCTCCGGCTCGATTTGCTGCACCCGTCTTGCGGGAGCGGGCGCAGCACGGCGGGCGCGGAGCGCGATCCCGGAGATGAAATCCACCAGCGCCAGCAGCGTCAGCAGGGCAAAGGTCGAAGTGCCGAATTTCGGCCACAGGATGAATTCGGCGGCTGCCGCGCCGAACACGATCAGCGACAGCAGATGATCCATCACGAATTTGGCGCCGGGCCGCGCGCCCTTGATGACCTCGAGCAGCAGCAGCAGGATGCCGAGCGCCAGCAGGATATCGCTCAGCGTTATCGGCCATTCCGCTCCCGACATCAGCGTCACCGTCAGCAGCGGATCGGCGAAGGAAACGCCGGGCATCAGGAAGACGACGATATTGTAGACGGCGAGCGGAATCAGCAGCAGCGGAAAACCGACCATGCGAGCGAGGCCTTAGCGATGGAAACCAGGAGCGAAATGCCTTCCGGATCACGCTCTACGCGCCGAGGCGAACGTATCGCACTCATTGGCCGATGTCAGGCGGGCCCGATCAATTGTGATCCCGGCCCTGCAGGCTGCAAAGCCGGGAATCCAGACGTCGTCGATCCGGCGGAGATCAGGACTCTTTCTTCTTCAGGACCTGCCGGCCCTTGTACATGCCGGTCTTGAGGTCGAGATGGTGCGGGCGACGCAGTTCGCCGGAGTCCTTGTCCTCGACATAGGTCGGCTTCTTCAGCGCGTCCGCCGAGCGGCGCATGCCACGGCGCGACGGCGAGGTTTTTCTTCTGGGAACAGCCATAACGGTCCTCTAGGGGTGTTGCGGAGGCATCCGTCCGAAATCAAGGACGCGCGTCGAAAGGCGAGCTGCGATGCCGATAAGGCCGCGCTTATAGAGGAAGGGATGGCGTAAAGCTAGGGCTGGCAGGGCCAAAAATCGCCCAAAATCGGCTCAGAAGCCGCGATTTTCGCTCCAGCAGCGCTGGACCGCGCTGGCGCGGGCCATATAGGTGGCGCCGAGACGGCGGACGCCGGGGCCGGGATTGCGGGCGCTGCGCCTGACCGGGTTGGGCAGGATCGCCGCGAGCAGCCCGGCCTCGCGCGGCGACAACGTCGCCGCCGAATGGCCGAAGGCATATTGCGAGCCGGCCTCGGCCCCGAACTGGCCGGACGGGCCGAGTTCGGCGATGTTGAGGTAGATTTCCAGGATCCGCTGCTTCGGCAGCACGAAATCGATCCACATGGCGAGCGGCAGTTCCAGCGCCTTGCGGACCACGCTGCGGCCCGGCCACAGGAACAGGTTCTTGGCGACCTGCTGGGTGATCGTCGAGCCGCCGCGGGCTGGCTCGCCGTCCTCGGCATCGTCGATCGCATCCTGCAGCGCGTCCCAGTCGATGCCGCGATGGCTGCAGAATCTCGAATCCTCCGATCCCACCACCGAGCGCGGAAGATGCGGCGAGATCGCGTTGAAATCGACCCATTGCCGAGTGACCGGCGCGCCCGTCAGGGTGCGCCAGGCCATCAGCGCCGAGACCGGGTGGCCGGTCCGGTAGAGCGGCGTCAGCACATAGGGCAGGAGCAGCACCGCCACCAGCAGCAGCAAAAGGATCCGGACAATGCGCAAATTGGAGGTTCCGGCTGGAAGCGGGGCGGCGCGGCCGGCAAAATCGGCCGGTTTCGGATGAGATTCCGTGACAATTGGCAGTTTTTCCAGCGCTTTTAAGGCGCTTCCGGCCGGCGGGCGGAATTGACGAAGCCGGTGCCATCAACGATTGTCCGCCCCCGGAATTCGACCTGGAGCAATTCTTAATGACGACCGGTACTGCAGAATTCGCCAAGCGGCTGGACCAGACCGCTGACGATACCGAGGCCCTGCTGGCGAAACTACTGGCCGATACCGTGGAGCAGGACGAGATCGTCCGCCCGAAACGGCTGATCGAGGCCATGCGTTATTCGAGCCTTGGCGGGGGCAAGCGCCTGCGGCCGTTCCTGGTGGTCGAGAGTGCCGCCGTGTTCGGTGTGCCGCGCAACGCCGCGCTGATGGCGGGAGCGGCGCTGGAATGCATCCACTGCTACTCCCTGATCCATGACGACCTGCCGGCGATGGACAACAGTGATCTGCGCCGCGGCCGCCCCACCCTCCACAAGGCCTATGACGATGCGACCGCGATCCTCGCCGGCGACGCGCTGCTCACGATCGCCTTCGACATCATCACCCGCGACGAGATCCATCGCGATGCCGGCGTCAGGCTGGCACTGACCCGGGCGCTGTCGCGCGCCGCCGGGGTCGGCGGCATGGCTGGCGGGCAGATGCTCGACCTTGCCGGCGAGGGCCGGTTCGGCGACCGCGAGCCGGTGGACGTGGCGCGGCTGCAGCAGATGAAGACCGGCGCATTGCTGCGTTTCGGCTGCATCGCCGGCGCCATCCTCGGCCAGTCCTCCGCGAAGGAATATCAGGCGCTCGACGATTTCGGCCGCGCGCTCGGCGAAGCCTTCCAGATCGCCGACGACCTGCTCGACGTCGAGGGCGATGCGGCCGCGCTCGGCAAGCAGACCGGCCAGGACGCAGCGCTCGGCAAGACCACCTTCGTCACGCAGCTCGGCATCGAGGGCGCCAAGCAGCGCGTCCGCGACCTGCTCGCCCGCGCCGATGCCGCATTGTCGGTGTTCGGACCAAGGGGTGACGTGCTGCGCGCGGCGGCGAGGTTCGTCGCGGAGCGCAAGAATTAGAATTGGATCGGGTAGCGACCAAGACAAAGCTGCGCTCCCTCTCCCGCCTGGCTTGCGGGAGAGGTGAACGAGTTCGCGGGCTGACCGTTACAATCAAATAAAGCAAGCAAGGCGAACAAATGAACAAGGAATTCGACGAGCACCTTGTTCGCTTCCGGAAACTGCCGAAGGCCGTCCGCGTGGTGTATTCGCGGCCGCGCATCTTCATCTCGATCGCAGTCGGCATCGCCGCGTTCTTCCTGATGCCTCACGCGCCGCGCCCGGTGACGCGGCTCGTGGTAAGCTGGGACATCTTCGTCGCGCTGTATCTCGCCCTCGCCTTCATGATGATGCTCCAATGCAGCATCGCTTACATTCGCCGCAACGCGATCCTGCAGGACGACGGCCGTTTCCTGATCCTGCTTGTCACCGCGCTCGGCGCTTTCGCAAGCCTTGCCGCCATCGTCTTCGAGCTCGGCGCCTCCAAGAGCAGCCCGGAAGCGCTGATGCTCGCGATCGTCACGATCGTGCTGTCCTGGGCGCTGGTCCACACTGCGTTCTCGCTACATTATGCGCACGAATATTATCGCGGGAAGGAAGCCGGCGGCCTGCAGTTTCCCAGCGGAAAGGAACGCGTCGAGGCCGACTATTGGGATTTCGTCTACTTCTCGTTCGTGATTGGCATGACCGCGCAGGTCTCCGATGTCGGCATCACCGACAGGATCATCCGCCGGACCGCAACCGTGCACGGCATCGTCTCCTTCGTGTTCAACACGGCGCTATTGGCGTTGATGGTGAATATCGCGGCAAGCGCGATCTGAACACCGCCGTCATTCCGGGGCGCCTTGGCGCGAACCCGGAATCTCGAGGTTCCGGGTTCAACGCTAACGCGTTGCCCCGGAACGACGATGGTCTAATTGCAAACCTGGACGTTGCCGCCGCCGCCCTCGTACGGGCCGCCTTGCGCGGTGGTGCGGAATTCGAGGTGGCAGCCGCGCGCCACCGGGCGGCAGCCGCCGCGATCGCACACGATCTGGCCTCCGCCACCGCCGCCCGAAGAGGCGAGCGGCCGGGGAATGCGGACATTGGGCCGCTCGGCGCGCTCGCGCCGCGCCGGACCATCGTCGGAATCGCGCTTGGCGATCGGCTTCTTGGCGCGCCGCTTCTCGCACTCATTGTCGTCGTTGAGGAACGAGCCGTCGGCGCAAACGATCCTGGTGCAGCGGTCGCCACCGGCCTTGTAGCCATGCTCGCAGACGAGCGGGCAGACGCGCGAGGGTTTCAGCTTGATGGCATCGAGCGCATCGACATTGGCCACCTTGGTGTCGAGCCTGGTTCCGGCATAGCGATTGAACAGCGTGAGCGACCGTTGCGAAGCTGCGTTCCACTCGCCGTCGGCCGCGCCGGTGAGGCAGCCGACGCGGCGCAGCTCGGTCTGCACCGATTTGGTCACGTCGACTTGCGGTGAACCGGTGCTGAGCGCGGCGACATTCACCGCTTTGTCCTTGTCGGCCGACGCTGCTGCAGGCGGAGCGGCCGCCTGATCCGCGGCGACCTTGTCGGCGGCGGCCTTATCGGCGGCGATCTTGTCGGACAAAGCCTTTTCGGCCGCGAGCCGCTTTCGCTCAGCGACCGCCGCCTGCTCCTGCGCGACCTGCTTGGCCTTTTCGGCGGCGAGACGCGCCTGTTCGGCGGCCTTGGCGTCGGCGGCCGCCTTGGCCTGTTCGGCCCTTTGGGCACCTTCGGCGGCAAGCCGGGCACGCTCCTGCTCCGCCGCCCGCGCCTTCTCCGTGGCCGCGACGCGGGCGTCCTCGGCAGCGATCTTCTCGAGCTGGAGCCTGGCCAGGCTCGCATAGAAACCGTCGGGATATTGCGCGAGGAAGGCGTTGAGCGCGCTCTTGTTGCCGATCTGCAGCGCCAGTTCGTAGTCGCGGCGCACATCCGCTTGCGGGTTCGACGCGGGGGCGACTGGCGGTGCCGCCTTGGCCGGCGCCGGCACCAGCGGCACGTCCTCGCCGCCGAGCGAGCCATAGACGAAGGGCTCCTGGCGGTTATTGGTCGACTTCAGGACGTCATCGCGGACATAGCCGAATGCGCGCCGCACATCGAGCCCCGGCGTCGTCAGGTGCTTCGAGAGCGCCGTGGTGAAGGGGCTGTTGTTGCCGTCGCCATCGGCGGCGGTGGAGCCGGCCTTGGCGGAATAGGCGATCAGCACATTCGGGCTGGTCGGCTCGACCTTGGCGAGGCCCTGCCCGATCGCGCGAGAGGCGACCGTGCGCTTCATGGTCTTGGCAAAGGGATTGTCGCGGCAGGCGTCGAGGATGACGAGCCGCAGTTTCTTGGCCGGCTCGATCGCGATCAGGATGCGGTCGAGCGAAAATGCCTCGTCGTAAACGTCGGTGTCGCGCTCCAGCCGGGCATCGACCGGAATGAGGTAGTTGGCGCCATCGACCTCGATGCCATGGCCGGCATAGTACACCACGGCGATCTCGGCATCGCGCGCACGATCGGCAAAGTCGCGGAGCACCCGGCGGGTCTCGACAGCCGGAAGATCGCGGCGGAAATCCACCACGTCGAAACCGGCGTCTTTCAGCGTCGCCGCGATCAGGGCGCCGTCATTGACGGGATTGGGGAGCGGCGCGACGTTCTGATAGACGGAATTGCTGAGCACCAGCGCGACGCGCTTCTCGGCGAAGGCCGGCTGGCACGTCAGAAGCAGGAACAGCGTCAGAACGAACCGATGCAATCCTGAAAATCCAATCGATCTCATTATCGCACCTCTAAAAAGCCTGCCCTTTGTGGCACGATAGCAAAGCCTATCAGAAGCCGGGGCGGCGGTTCGTGAGCCAGGTCACGAACTGGGCGGCATCATCCGATAAGCTTTAGTACCGCGGGACGAACGATGGTTCGGCCTGCGAACGAGCTTGGCATTCACCGCAAGATCGCTCGCAAGCGTGATCCCAGGCGGTCGGTTCCGTTTACCTCGTCCGATCAGCGCGCATGCTCCTCATATTGCGGGAGGCCGTCGGTGATGGCGTACCACGGCGCCTTGGAGCCTACGAAGATGTGCGCGCTCGGCCGGATCGAGGGCTCATCCACCAGGGTTCCCATGGTGACATGGACGAAAGTGCCTTCGCGAACCACCGAATAGAGCAGCGAACCGCAGCTCCCGCAGTGGGCATCGTGCGTGGTGTCATCGCCGTAGATCAGCAGATGGTCGCTGCCGCTGATGACCTCGAAGCGGTCGCGCGCGATGCCGGCGAACGGCTTGAACGCCGAACCCGTCGCCCGTCGGCAATTCGAGCAGTGGCAGTTCAAGGCGTAGGCGAATTCGTCGGCTACCCTGTAGCGCACGGCCCGGCAGAAGCATTCGCCATGGAGGGCGCGGGCGTTCGATTTTTCTGGCTGGACCACAGGCGTCTCCGTCATAGATTCGAGGAAAATCCTCGATAGCCTGACGCATCACTTCATGGCTTAATTCAAGCCAGTCAAAAGGATGCCCCCAAAGGGAGGAACAACCATGAGCCAAGACCGATCGACCGTCGAAGCCGTCGTACAGAACTATTTCGACGGGCTCTATGAGGGCGACGCCAATAAGCTCGGCGCGATGTTTCACCCCTCCGCCGACTTGCGCTGGGTGGAAAAAGGCGAGCTTCAGATCCTGACCGTGCCGGACTGGCTCGATCGCGTCCACAAGCGGCCGTCGGCGAAGGCGGAAGGCAAGCCGCGGGAGGATTTCATTGTCACCATCGACCGCTCGGATGATTCTACCGCCTTCATCAAGGTCCGCTGCCAGTTGCCGCCGCGCTATTTCACCGACTATCTGGTGGCGATGAAGCTGACGGACGGCTGGCAGATCGTCTCGAAATCCTATCGATACGACCTGCGCGAGTAAGCTCGCCCAAAGCGGCGAATCGGACGGCCGCCTTTTTTCGATCTCGCACGGACGAGCCGTCCACCGCGCATTGACCTCGCCAGTGCTTCCGGGCCAATTGGAGCCGCCATGGAAGCCAAATTCCAGACCTTCCTGATCCTGCTCGCCATACTGGCAGGCACGGCGCTGCTGGCGCGGCGCCTCAACGTCGCCCCGGCCATCCTCTTGATGCTGGCCGGCATCGCGCTCGCCTTCGTGCCGGGCATGCCCGGCATCGAATTGCCGCCGGAACTGGTGCTGCTGTTGGTGCTGCCGCCGCTGATCTACACGGCGGCGGTCGCCATGAGCTGGCGCGAGTTCAAGAACAGCCTTCGTCCGATCGTGCTGCTCGCCGTCGGCTGCGTGATCTTCACGGCGGCGGCGGTGGCGACTGCGACTCATTACCTGATCGGGCTGCCCTGGAACGTCGGATTCCTGCTCGGCGCGATCGTCGCCCCGCCCGACGTGGTCGCGCCGCTTGCGATCGCCCGGCGGCTCCACATCCCGCGCCGGATCCTGGTCGTGCTCGAAGGCGAGGGGCTGGCGAATGATGCCACGGCGCTGATCCTCTATCGTTTCGCTCTGGCGGCAATCGTCGCCGGCACATTCTCGCTGCCGACGGCCACCGTCGAGTTTGCCGCCATCGTCGTCTGCGAGATCGCATTCGGCATCGCGGTCGGATGGCTGAGCCTGCGCGCCCGCCACCGCTCGCGCGATCCGCAGGTCGAGATCACGCTCTCGCTGATCACGCCCTATGTGGCCTATTGGCTGCCGGAGCACTTTGGCGGCTCCGGCGTGATCGCCACCGTCGCCTGCGGTCTCTATGTGAGCTGGAACGGCCCGCTGCTGATTCCTTCCGCCACCCGCCTGCAAGGCATCTTCTTCTGGGACCTGCTGATCTACCTGGTCGAAGGGGTCCTGTTCCTGCTCACCGGCTTCCAGATCCGCTCGCTCTACGAGAAGTCGAAGGCATTTCCGCTCGACGACATCCTCTCCACCACCGCGCTGGTGGTGGCGGTCATCATCGTCGCGCGCTTTGCCTGGGTGTTTCCCGCAACTTATCTGCCGCGGATGCTGAGCAAGCGCGTGCGGCAGCGCGATCCGTCGCCGCCCTGGCAATGGGTGTTCACGATCGCCTTCGTCGGCGTCCGCGGCGCGGTGTCGCTCGCCGCCGCGCTGGCGCTGCCGTTTTCGCTCGCCGAGGGAGATCCCTTCCCTTATCGCGACATGATCCTGTTTGTCGCCTTCGGCGTCATCTTCATCACGCTGGTGGGATTTGGCCTGAGCCTGCCCACGGTCGTGGGATGGCTGAACATCACCAAGGATGGCCGCGCGGAGAGTGTCGCCGAACATGAAGCCGAAATAGCCGCCCGGCGCGAGGCGCTGGCGGCCGGCCTCGCCTCGCTCGATGCCATCGTCGACGAGCGCGAACTTTCCGACGAGGTCGTGAAGCTGCTGCGGGCGCGCCACGACATCCGCACCAGCCAGTTGCCGGCCGCACTCGATCCGGACAAGCACGACGTCTCCGCCAACGGCACCGAGCTGACGCGGGAATTGATCGCGACCGAGCGCAAGTTCATCCACGCCCTGCTGCGCGACGGCAAGATCACCGATGAGACGCGGCGGCGCATCGAGCGCGATCTCGACCTCGAAGAGGCGAGCCTCGCAAACCGCGAATATCGCAAGATGCCGCTGTAGGCAGCGGCGGGATGGACTAGAGCATTTTCGGTTCTGATTGAATCAGAACCGAAGCTCTAGATTCTTGTTTTCACGCGTTTTCTTCACGCGAACCGGTGTCCACTTCGCTCGAAAACGCTCTAACGCGACCCGCAGAATTCCTTTACCGCACTGGCCACGGCCACGCCGATCATGTCCTGCCGTTCTGTGGACTCCATCGCCAGCTCTTCGTCCCGGTTGATGATCGAGCCGGCCTCAAACAGGACAGCGGGCACGCGCGTCCGCGCGAGCACGATGAGCTGGTCGTACCGATAGACCCCGACCTTCTTGTCCAGCAGTTTTCGCCGGTAACGCCCCATCAGCGGCTGCGCGTATTGGCGGGCATATTGCAGGCCCTGGGCTTTCATTTGCCTGCCGAGCAGCCGGGCAAACCTCAGGCTGGTCCAGAATTTCGGATTGTCGTGCGAAACGAACACCGAATAGCCGTTGAAGCGATCGCTGAAATGGCTCCTCGCTCCCTCGAACTCCCATTCCTCGAGAAAGGAATCAGGCACCGAGTCATGGTGGATCGACAAGGCCAGATCGGCCCTTGAATCGTTGATGGCAGCGGCGCGCTTGAACAGGCTCGGCCGTGCCGGTCCGTCCGTCACCAGCAGGCTGGTTTGGGCAAAGCCTTCCGACTTCAACTTGTCCTCGATGCGTTTCGCGAGGCGCAGATTGAAATCGAATTCCGGAAGGTTGCGGGCGCTCCTCGCACCGCGCGCTTCGGCGGTATGGCCGACATCCAGGATGACCTTGAACTTCGACCGGTCGCATTTCGATGTCACGACCTTCGCTGCGGCCCTGACATGCCCGCGCGACCATGCGGCATATGTCGCGTCGAATGACACGAGCGACAACACGACGAATGAAGTCATGATGACCGGACTGCGGCGCCACACGAGGGGCATCGTAGCCCGGATGCAGCGAAGCGCAATCCGGGATCACGCTACGCCCTACTCCGCAGCCGCGTTCTGGCCGGGACCGCCGACGAAGCCCGCGGGATCGCCGAAACGCTCGATCATGACCGCCGCCAGATCCTTCGCCTTGCTGGTGACGCAGGCGCCAGAACGGACGGTGTAACGATCCTGATGCGCAACATGCGGCGGGACTTGGCCCTGCTGCAGCGCGCGGGCTGCCTCCATCACCAGCTTGCGGAAATGCATGATGCCGAGGTCGGTCGGCCCGAGATGCTCTCGGGTGCGATCGGCGATCGGGCCCTGGCTGTCCTGCACCGCGGCGTCCTGCTCGGAGACGCCCTTGATGCCGGTGTAGCTCTTGGTCTTCTGCAGTTTGCGATCGATCAGGTAGTCGTTCCACTTGTTGCGCAGCGGCACATAGTTCTCATCGACCTCGGCGATCACGCCATTGCCGCGATCATAGGCGTCGCGCTCGGCCTGCGTGATCGGCCGCTCCGGATTCCAGGCATAGGTGTAGATCCAGCAATTGGTGTCAGTGACCGGCACGAAGCTCTGGCCGAAGATGTTTTCGCCCGGCATCGCGCTCGGCGCATAGGCGTGAAGCGGCATCAGGAACTGGGCGATGCGCCAATAGATGTTGTCGGTGCCGGTCAGGCGCCCGCCCGCGATCGTCAGTCCGGCATCATGCGGGTTGATCTTGATCACCGGCCGCGGGTCTTCGGCGATCCAGCGCATGTGCTCGGTCGCCACCCGCACCAGCGGATTGACGAAATGCTTCTTGATGTCGAGGATCTCGTTCTCCTCCTTCTCGAACGACAGATGCGCAAAGGTGAAATGCGCGGTGTCGATCGAACCTTCCAGCGCCTGCACCCAGTTGCAGTCCTGCCATTTCTTGCTGACGTAACGATGCGACGGCGGCACCAGCGCCATTTCCAGCGCCGGCAATTCCGGCACGGAATCGGCCGGACCCATATAGGCCCAGATCATGTCGCCCCATTCGCGCACCGGGTAGGACTTGATACGGATGTGATCCTTGGCGTTGAGATCGGGATAGGAGGTCGGCATGTCGACGCAGCGGCCGTCGGTGTCGAACTTCCAGCCATGATAGACGCAGCGGATGCCGCATTCCTCGTTGCGGCCGAGCCAGAGATTGGCGCCGCGATGCGGGCAGTATTGATCAATGACGCCGACGACGCCACGCGAGTCGCGGAAGGCAAGCAGCTCCTCGCCGAGCACGATGATCTTCTTGGGCTCGCTGTCAGGCTCCGGCAGCTCCTCCGAGAGCAGCACCGGAATCCAGAACCGGCGCAGCAGCTCGCCCATTCCGGTCCCTGCACCCGATTCGGTCAGGAACTTGTTGTCTTCCGCACGAAGCATAGGACGTCCTCCGAATTTGTTTTGGTTTTGCGGAAGCTTGGCGCAAGCGCATGCGCTGGTCAACGCGCGCTGCATCAACGTGTCACACATATCGATTGTGATCTTTATCACATGCAATTCCAGGTAAAAATGGTACCGACGATCGCACCGCCCATGCACCTTTCAGGAAAGGATAGTCACATGGCGACGTCGGAAGCAGAGGTCCAAACCGCCGTTCGTGGCGGATGCGCTCTGTTCAAGCGGATGATCGCAAATCTGGAAATCAGGATCCGCGACGAGCGGCGAAGGCTCGCCGTCCTCGAAGCCAGTCTGAAGAAGGCGGAGACTCAACCGACGCCAGATCCGGCGCTCATCGAGCAGCTCAAGCAGGCGATCGCATCATTGCAGAGCCAGATCGATGAGGATGAGACAAGCCTTGCCGACATCCGCATCGACTTCGAGATGTTCTGCACGTGACAGACTGCGGGCACTGTCCCGCGCTAACCACAGGATTGCGTTTTGCGACGACTCGGCGTGACAGCCGGCCTAACCATAAAATCCTGTGGCTATGGGTCCCCGCTATCGCGGGGACGACAGCGGTTCGTTCGGCGGAGTAATTTACTCCGCTGCGGTCACGGTGCTCGGCACGCCGCTACCCTGGCCGTAACGCTGGTCGATGTAGTCGATCACCAGCGCCTTGAAGTCGGTGGCGATGGTGGGGCCGCGCAGGGTGCGGAACTTCTTGCCGTCGACGAAGACAGGCGCGGCTGGCGCTTCGCCGGTGCCGGGCAGCGAGATGCCGATATTGGCATGCTTGGATTCACCGGGGCCGTTGACGATGCAGCCCATGACCGCGACGTTGAGCTGCTCGACGCCCGGATACTTCGTCTTCCAGCTCGGCATCTCGTCGCGAATGAAATCCTGGATCGAGCGCGCCAATTCCTGGAACGTGGTCGAGGTGGTGCGGCCGCAACCCGGGCAGGCCGCGACCAGCGGCACGAAGGTGCGGAAACCCATGGTCTGCAGCAGTTCCTGCGCGACCTGGACTTCCAGCGTGCGGTCGCCGCCCGGCTCCGGCGTCAGCGAGATGCGGATGGTGTCGCCGATGCCGCCCTGCAGCAGAATGCCGAGCGCGGCGGAGGAGGCAACGATGCCCTTCGATCCCATGCCGGCCTCGGTGAGGCCGAGATGGATCGCATAATCCGAGCGGCGCGCCAGCTCCTGGTAGACCGCGATCAGGTCCTGCACGGCCGAGACCTTGGCCGACAGGATGATGCGGTTCTTGGGCATGCCGAGCTCGATGGCGCGGGCGGCCGAGAGCAGCGCCGACTGCACCATGGCTTCGCGCGTGACCGCGCGGGCATCGCGCGGATTCGGCGAGGCCGTGTTCTCGTCCATCAGCTTGGTCAGGAGTTCCTGGTCGAGCGAGCCCCAGTTCGCGCCGATGCGCACCGGCTTGTTGTTCTTGTTGGCGATCTCGATGATGTCGGCGAACTGCGAATCGCGCTTGTTCTTGAAGCCGACATTGCCGGGGTTGATGCGATATTTGTCGAGCGCCTCGGCGCAGGCCGGATATTCGGCGAGCAGCTTGTGGCCGATATAGTGGAAGTCACCGATCAGGGGCGTGTTGATGCCGCGCTTGCGCAAACCGTCGCGAATATGGGGGACGGCGGCGGCGGCTTCCTCGCGGTCCACCGTGATGCGGACCATTTCGGAGCCGGCGCGTGAAAGGGCTGCGACCTGTGCAATCGTGCCATCGACGTCGGCAGTATCGGTGTTGGTCATCGACTGCACGACGATCGGGGCGCCCCCGCCGACCGCGACCTGGCCGACCATGACCTGGGTTGTCTGATGCCGGGGCTGCGGGCCGGCGACATCGCTCAATAGTTCGGGCTTGTTCATGGCATCTCGAATATCAGGTTTTGGTGACATTCACCAAGGGGGCACAAAAGCGGACTTCCGCTTTATTGGATCACATATTTTCTAACGGAGATTCAACGGGTTGCGCCTGAAACGGGACCGAGTGCGAGACCGGCGGCCGTTCGACCGGCTGAGCGGTATATCGTCCGAAATTCGAGGGATTTAAAGGGTCTGCCGACATCGGAGGGCGGCTTTTCATCCCGCGCCGCGCGCCATAGCTTGAGGCGAACACACCATGCGGGAGGCGCAGATGGCGACACGGAATGGGCTCATCACCACAGCGGAACTTGCCGATAGCCTGCACCAGCCCGATCTTCGCCTGTTCGACTGCACAACCTATCTGGAGCCCGCACCTGAGGGCAGCAGCACTCCCTATATCGTCGTGCCGGGGAAACAGACATTCGAGGCCGGCCATATTCCGGGCGCTGACTTTCTCGACCTGCAGGGCGAATTCTCCGACTCCGGCACGGAACTGCGCTTCATGATGCCGCGAGTGGCGCAGCTCGAAACCGCCTTCGGCCGCCACGGGATCGGCCCCGATAGCCGGGTGGTGCTGTATTCGATCGGCACCCCGATGTGGGCGACGCGCTTCTGGTGGATGCTGAGATCCCTGGGCTTCGATGGCGCCTCGGTACTCGACGGCGGCTTGGACAAATGGAAGGCGGAAGGCCGTCCCCTGGAGACCGGCCCCGCCAAGGGCTATCCGCGCGCGACGTTCGCCGCGAAACCGCGCACGGGATTCTTCGTCGGCAAGGACGATGTGCTCGCCGCGAGCGAGGATGAGTGCACCGTCACGGTCAATGCACTGGGTCCGCAATTCCACCTGGGGCTGGAGCCCAGCCGCTATGGCCGGCCGGGACGCATTCCCGGCAGCGTCAATGTGCCGGCGGCGACATTGCTCGATCCGGCAACGAAGACGTTCGTTGCACCGGCGAAAGCGGAACCAATATTTGCGAGCCAGGGCATCAGCAAAGACAAGCGCGTGATCGCCTATTGCGGCGGCGGCATTTCCGCCACCGTCGACCTGTTCCAGCTGCATCAGCTCGGTTACGACAACCTCACCCTCTATGATGCATCGATGGGCGAATGGGCGAAGGACGAGACGCTGCCGATCGAGCGGGGGTAGGCGCGGGTTCTCTCCCCGTCATTCCGGGGCGATGCGAAGCATCGAGCCCGGAATCCATTTATCGACTCGCGCATGCGGCCCGATGGATTCCGGGCTCGCGACTTCGTCGCGCCCCGGAATGACAGTTGGGTTCACGCCGGCACGTTGGGATCCGGCGTCACTTTCGGATCTGGCTTGTTGACGAGATAGAGGCCGACGATCACCAGCAGCGCGGCGACGCCGAACACCGGCGTCAGTGTATCGTGCATGATGACATAGGCAGCGACGACGCCGAACAGCGGCGTGATGAAGGTGAAGGCCGACAGCTTGCTCGCGGAATACATCTTCACCATCGCAAACCAGATCACGAAGGTGCAGCCCACCACCCAGATCGCCTGATACGCCATCAAGGCGAGCGAAAGCGGACCGGGAAAATGGCTGATGGTCTCGCCTGCAAGCCACGAGGCGATACCGAGGATTGGAATCGAAAGCGCGACCTGATAGCCGAGCGCCTTTTCCGGCGCAGCCTTGCGCAGCGCCGTTCCCTTGGCGACCAGGGTGGTGGCCGCCCATAATGCGCCGCCGCCGACCACCATCAGATCGCCCAGCAACACTTTCGCATCGACATCCGGCTGCGGCACGCCGATCGCGAGCGCAACGCCGGCAAAGCTCAAGGCAAGCCCGCTCCACTGCAAAGCGGAGAGCCGCTCGCCGAGAAACTGATGTGAGCCGAGAGCTACGAAGAACGGCGCCGTATAGAGGAATACCGCCGCGCGGGAGGCGGAGGTGAACACCAATCCGCTGAAGATCAGCACGAACTCGATGCCGAACATCAGGCCCGCGACCAGACCGGCCAGAAGCGTGCCATCACGTTCGAAGAATTTCACGCCGCGCAGCCAGCCGACGATCAGCATCACCGGCAACGCGCCGGCGGAGCGGAACATCGCCTGCAGCATCGGCGGAATGTCCGGCAGCGCGAGCTTGACCGCGATCTGGTTGAATCCCCAGCTCACGCACAGCATCAGCATGATCGCGACCGCGCCCGGGGTGAGCGCGCGCCCGGTTGCGGCGGCACTGGAGATGGTTTGCGTTGACATGTTTCCTCGGTTTCCGGCTTGGCGCCGTGTTATCGTTGAATTCCGGAACAGGGGGCTTCCGGCTCTAATTCAATCAGAGAATTGCCCGGGCCTCTTTCTGGCAATGCGCGCAAGTGCCGGCGATCTCGACCACCGACAGCTTCGGCGCAAAACCCGCCGCGCGCGCCGCGGCCTTCAGGCTTTGTGCCACGGGCGCCGCCGGGATTTCGCCGACAGCGCCGCAGCGATCGCAGATCAGGAAGGCCACCATCGAGGTCTCGTCGTGATCATGGGCGCAGGCCAGAAACGCGTTCCGGCTTTCGATACGGTGGACGAGGCCGTTTTCCATCAGGAAATCGAGCGCGCGGTAGACGGTGATCGGCGCCGGCCGCGGCATCGACTTGGCGAGCTCGTCGATCACCTCATAGGCGCCGAGCGGACGGTGGCTGGACAATAGCGCCTCGAGCACCTGACGGCGGATCGGCGTGAACTTTTGCGACCGCCGCGCGCAGACCTCCTCGGCATGCGCGATCCCTTCCGCAGTGCAGCGGCCGTGATCATGGTCGGGAGCGGGAAATGTGGGTTTTGCCAACGTCATCTGTCTCATTTTAGCAGCCCGATCGGCGATCCCAAAGCCCTGGGGTCCGTGGCTTCCCAGCCATGTTCTGGAAGCGGAGCTGCCTTCCGTTAACCGGGCATGCGGAAATCATAAGCTAGCTTATTATAGTCCAAGCTTATGGAGAGTGGGATGATGTCCGGTTCAGTCGACGCGAACTTCATGTTCACGCTCGGTGAGTTGTTTCGGTTGATCCGCGTCTACGCGGACAAGGAGGCTGCGCGCTACGGAATTACCCGTGCGCAATGGGCGGTGCTGGCCAAGGTCGAGCGCAACGAGGGCATGAAGCAGACGGAGCTTGCCGAGCAGATGGAGGTGCAGCCGATCACGCTGACGCGGCTGATCGACAAGCTCTGCGACAATGGCTGGATCGAACGCCGCGGCGACGAAAACGACCGCAGAGTCAACCGACTCTATCTGCGCAAGGCGGCGCGCCCGCTGCTCGCCAAGCTCGCCGGCCTTCGCTCCGAACTCACCGCGACAGCGCTGGAAGGCATCAATCCCGCCGATGCCCACCGCCTGCTCGCCCAACTCGAATCGATCAAGGAAAACGTCCGCAATGCTATCCAAACCCCAGCCGGCGAAACTCCCAGAAAAGAGCAGCGCTATGGCTGACCCCGTGCTGAAACTCGCGCCCGAACAGCGGGACAATCCGGCCTCGCCGTCGCCGAAGACCGATCAGCCGCGCGGACTGGTGGCGGGCTTGCGGCGCTATCGCCGATTCCTGCTCCTGGTCGTGGTGCCGCTGGTGGCGCTGGTCGGCGGCGTCGCGTTCTATCTCAATGGTGGCCGCTACGTGTCGACCGATGACGCCTATGTCGGCGCGCAGAAGGTGCTGATCACGCCCGATATCTCCGGCAAGATCGAGAAGGTCGTGGTCAAGGAAGGCCAGCAGGTCAAGCAGGGCGACGTGCTGTTCGAGATCGACCCGGTGCCGTTCCGCCTTGCAGTGGACCAGGCCAAAGGCGCGCTCGACCAGGCACGCACCAACTACGATAACCTCGTCGCCAACATCAAAATCTACGGTCAGATGCTCGACCTCGCGCAGCGCGGCGTCGACCTGAAGCAGCGCGACGTCGATCGCAAGCAGACGCTGGTCAAGAGCAATTTCGGCTCGCAGCTCGACCTCGACAACGCCGCGACGTCGCTGGTCACCGCGAGCGCGCAGGCCGAGCTGATCAGGCAGCAGATCTCGAGCGCCCGGGCGCAACTGCTCGGCAATCCCGACCTACCGCTCGAGCAATTCCCGCCTTACGCGCAGGCCAAGGCCAAGCTCGATGAAGCCCAGCGCAATCTCGACCACACCGTGCTGCGCGCGCCGATGGCGGGCACCGCCACGCAGGTCGAGCAGATCCAGCTCGGCCGCTTCGTCGCCGCCGGCTCGCCGGTGTTCTCCATCATCGACGTGGCGAACCCCTGGGTCGACGCCAATCCGAAGGAATCCGATTTCACCTATGTCGCGGTCGGCCAGCCGGTCGAGCTCGAGGTCGACGCCTTCCCCAACCATGTGTTCAAGGGCACGGTGGGCTCGCTTTCGCCCGGCACCGGCGCGCAGTTTGCGATCCTGCCGCCGCAGAACGCGACCGGCAATTTCGTCAAGGTCGTGCAGCGCGTGCCGGTCCGGATCTATTTCGACAACAACGACAAGATGGTGCGCAAGCTGAAGGCGGGCATGAGCGTCTACGCGACCATCGACACCAACCATCGCCGCACGCTGGCCGGCCTGCTCGGCCTGTCCTCCGCCGCGGCAACCCACGAACAGGACTGACCTGAGCGATGTCGACGGCGACACCCTCGCCCAGCATGGTGCCCGGCCTGCGCCGCAACATGGTGACCGTCTGCGCCATGACGGCAACCGTCATGCAGGCGCTGGACACCACCATCGCCAATGTCGCGCTGCCCTATATGCAGGGCACGCTGTCGGCGTCGCAGGACCAGATCAACTGGGTGCTGACGTCCTACATCGTGGCGGCCGCGATCATGACCGCCCCGGTGGGCTGGATCGCCAACCGGTTCGGCCGCAAGCGCATCTTCATCATCTGCTCCGCCGGCTTCACCGTTGCTTCGGTGCTATGCGGCCTCGCGCAGGACATCAGCCAGATGGTGCTGTTCCGCCTGCTGCAGGGCGTATTCGGCGCGGCGCTGGTGCCGCTGTCGCAGGCCGTGATGCTCGACTCCTACGCGCTGCATGAGCGGGCGAAGGCGATGTCGATCTGGGGCATGGGCGTGATGATGGGCCCCATCATGGGCCCCTCGCTCGGTGCCTGGCTGACCGAGACCTATTCCTGGCACTGGGTATTCTTCGTCAACCTGCCGTTCGGCGCCATCACCGTGCTCGGCCTCATCATCTTCATGGACGAGACCAGGCAGGATTTGAACCTGCGCTTCGACTGGTTCGGCTTCGGCGCGCTCGCAGTCGCGATCGGCTCGCTGCAACTTGCGCTCGACCGCGGCGAGCAGCTCGGTTGGCTCGAGTCCAACGAGATCATCGCCGAATTCATCATCTGCGGCATCGGCTTCTATTACTTCTTCGCCCATTCGTTCACCGCGTCGAAGCCCTTCATCCAGTTCGAGCTGTTCAAGGACAAGAATTTCGTCGGCGGCTGCGTGTTCATGACCGTGATGGGGCTGGTGCTCTACTCGACCATGGCACTGTCCTCGCCTTACCTGCAGAACGTGATCGGCTATCCCATCATCACCGCCGGCGTGCTGCTGGCGAGCCGCGGCTGCGGCACCTTCGTGGCAATGATGCTGGTCGGGCGCATGATGCGCTTCATCGAGGCGCGCACGCTGATCATCTCCGGGCTCGCGCTGACCGCGGCGTCGCTGTTCGTGATGACCGCCTGGACCGACCAGACCAGCGCGACCGAGATCGTTGTCGTCAGCATCGTCCAGGGCTTTGGCTTCGGCCTGGTATTCGTGCCGCTCTCGACCGTGGCGTTCCTGACCCTGCCCAATCACCTGCGGACCGACGGAACCTCGATGCTGACGCTGCTGCGCAACGTCGCGAGCTCGATCGGCATCTCGATCGTGATCGCGCAGCTCACGGAAGGCTCGCGGCGCATCTATGCGACGCTGTCCGAGCACATCAACCCGTTCAACCACGCGCTGCAGATGCCAAACGTTGCCGGCATGATCAATCTCAACACCGACTCCGGCCGCGCGATGGCGGACAAGATGGTCGCGGTGCAGGCGCAGATCATCGCGTTCGCCCACGACTACCAGCTCGTGATGGTGTTCATCCTGGCCTCGATCCCGCTTGCGATCATGATCGGCTCGACCAAGGCGACGCTGCGGTCGCAGTCACAGTCATCATCGGATCATGCGGCAGTGATGGAGTAGTCCAGACTCGCTCACGAAGCCGTTACGCTCGGCGTGGCCGCTCTGGCCGATGCACCGAGCAGTCTTATCTCCTCATCCAGACTCGAGGAGATTGGAACATGGCGGGTTCAGCGCTGGTCGTGGGTGCGAGCGGCATCGTCGGCAATAATCTAGCCCGCCACCTTCATCGGAAGGGATGGCAAGTCTACGGGCTGGCGCGTCGACCGCCGGCCAATATCGACGGAGTGCAGCCCGTAGCGGCGGACCTGCTCGATCCTGCATCGGTTCGCGAGGCGCTGCAAGGGTTGAGACCGACGGACGTCTTTCTTAGCACATGGTTGCGGCAGAACACCGAGGCCGAGAATATCCGGGTCAACTCGGCGATGGTGCGCAACCTGCTCGACGCGTTGTCGCCTGCAGGCTCGGTCAGGCATGTCGCGCTCGTGACCGGGCTGAAGCACTATCTTGGTCCGTTCGAAAACTATGGCAAAGGCAAGCTGCCCGCCACGCCGTTTCGCGAAGACCAGCCACGGCTCGATATCGAGAATTTCTACTATGCCCAGGAGGACGAAGTGTTCGCCGCAGCCGAGCGCGACGGCTTTAGCTGGAGCATCCATCGGCCGCACACCATCATCGGCTATGCCGTGGGCAATGCGATGAACATGGGCGTGACGCTCGCTGTCTACGCAGCCGTTTGCCGCGAGACCGGCCGTCCCTTCCTGTTTCCCGGCTCCGCGATGCAGTGGAATGGTCTTACCGATATGACAGATGCGAGGCTGCTCGCACGTCATCTGGAATGGGCGGCGACAACTCCGGCCGCCCGCAATCAAGCGTTCAACGTCGTCAATGGCGATGTGTTTCGCTGGAGCTGGATGTGGCAGCGGCTGGCCGACTGGTTCGAACTAAAGCCGGCACCGTTTCCAGGCGAAGGGATTCCGCTGGAGCGGCAATTGGCCGATGCGGGTCCGATCTGGTCCGACATCGCGCGCAAATATCGGCTGGCCGAGCCCAATCTCGGCATGCTCGCTTCGGCCTGGCACACCGATGCCGACCTCGGCCGTCCAATCGAGGTCGTCACCGATATGGGCAAAAGCCGCAAGCTCGGCTTCCTGGATTACCAAGCGACCGACGATAGTTTCTTCGATCTGTTCGCCCGCCTGCGCGACGAGCGGATCATTCCGTGAGGCTTGCCAGTTACGTAAGTGCTTGGTCAGGGTCGTAGCCCGGGTGAAGCGAAGCGCAACCCGGGGGCGTCTGCATCTCCATTTGGCGACGGCCCGGGTTACGCGGGCGCTCCACCCGGGCTACTGCACCCAATATGCGACCTCCGTCAGCTCATCGACGGCGAACAGCGCTTCCGAGCAGTCATCGTCGCGGAAGTAGGCGCTGCGGGTGAACAGCACGGGAATGCCGGCGCGCGAGGCTGCGAGCAATCCGTTGCGCGAGTCCTCGATGGCGATGCAGCGGGACGCGGGGAGCGACAGTCGCGCCAGCATCACGAGATAGACGTCGGGCGCCGGCTTCTTCTCGGGCACATCGTCACCCGCGACGATCGCCTCGAACCATTCGGCCCAATCGTCGCCCAGCGCGACCGACAGCAACGCATCGATATTGGCATACGAGGTCGTCGTCGCGATCGCCAGCCGCTGGCTGCGCCTTCGCGCGTTTCGGAGCAGGGCTTCCACCCCGGGCCGCAGCGGGCAGCCGCCCGTCGCGATCAGTTCGGCATAGCGCACGGTCTTGATCCGGTGCAGCTCTGCGATCTCGCGGTTGGTCAGCAGGGGCATGGTTCGCTTGCGCATGGCAAACGCGCGTATTCGCTCCTTGCCGCCGGCGACACGCAGCAACTGTCCGTAGATCGCCTGATCCCAGTACCAGTTGAGGCCCGCGCGCGAGAACGCGTCGTTGAATGCGCGGCGATGCACCTCCTCCGTCTCGGCCATCGTGCCGTCGACGTCGAAGATCAGTGCGTGGGCGCGGGCGACGAGGTCGCGGCAGCCCGTCGCGCGCACGGCTGCCAGCGTCTCGCTCATGTCCTTTTGTCCGTCGCGGTTTTTGAAAACACCCGGCTTGCCAGCACGTCGCCGGCCTCGATCGACATCACGTCGTCGGCCGTGAGCACCCGGTCGAGCCGCGAGACGATCCGGTTGGCCTGGCGGAGCCGGATGCGATCGAGCGCATTGCGGATCGAGCGCGCGTTGGAGAACAGCGGCTGGGTCTTGCGCACGGCGATGTAGCGGATGAAGGCATCGCGCGCCGCCGACGAGAACCGGTAGTTCTGCTGCTGCAGCATCAACTCGGCGATCGCGAGCAGCTCGGGGTCCGAATAATCCGGGAAGTCGATGTGATGGGCGATGCGGGAGCGAAAGCCGGGATTGCTCTGGAAGAATTTCTCCATCCGCTCGCCATAGCCGGCCAGGATGACGACCAGATCCTCGCGTTGCTGCTCCATGATCTGCAACAGGATCTCGATCGCCTCCTGGCCATAGTCGCGCTCATTGTCCGGGCGATAGAGATAGTAGGCCTCGTCGATGAACAGCACGCCGCCCATCGCCTTCTTCAATATTTCCTTCGTCTTCGGCGCGGTGTGGCCGATATATTGCCCAACCAGATCGTCGCGGGTGACGCTGATGACATGGCCGCGGCGTACGAAGCCGAGCCGGTGCAGGATGCTGGCCATCCGCAACGCCACCGTGGTCTTGCCGGTGCCGGGATTGCCGGTGAAGGACATATGCAGGGTCGGAAAGGTGGTGGCGAGCGCCATCTTCTGCCTGATGCGCTCGACCAGCAGCAGCGCCGCGATCTCGCGGATCCGGGTCTTCACCGGCGCCAGGCCGATCAACTCGGAATCGAGCTGATCGAGCACGGCGCCGATGCCAAGGTCGGCGAATTCGCGCCTGACATCGACGGCCTTCAGCGGCGCTTCGTTGGTCTGTGATTGTGGTTGCGTCATCCTGCTCTCGTGTCGAAAAGCTCCGTCGTCGCACCTGGCGACGACGGAGAAGTGCATCCGGACCAGGTCGGCCGAGGGAGCCATCCGCCTGGCTTCAACCGGACGCGGGGATTAACGATCGGCGTAGCGCTCTCCTTCAGGCCGCTCCGCCGCATAGGCATGCGTCGAATAGCGGAGGTTGCGCCCGACGGCCTCCTGCCGGTCGAGCCGGAAGCCGGGCTCGTTCTTCGGCCGGTTGACGATGAAGGAGATGCGGACCGACTCCCATCCGTGGCTCGAATCGAATCCGGAGATCCGGATGTAGCGGTCGCCATAAACACGCCGGCATTCGGCGAGCTCCCGCATGATGCCGGCGGCGTCGGGCAGATCAAACATCGGCAGGCCCCACATCTCCCAATAGGTGTTGCGGGGATGCGGATCGTCGGTGAACTCGATGTTCACCGCCCAGCCCTTGTCCAGACAATATTGGACCTGCGCGGTGATCTGCTCGTCGGTGAGATCCGGCAGGAAGGAGAAGCAGCCCTGGGTTATGCGCATGATCAAGCTCCTTTCAGACCGCGATGCTCGGCGTCGGCACAAAATCGGGCGCATCGGTCGATTCGTAATTGAAGGTGACATCCTTCCAAACCTCGAGCGCCTCGCGCAGCGGCGTGCAGCTTTGTGCGGCCTTGGCCAGGATCTCCGGACCTTCGTGGACGTAGTCGCGCCCTTCGTTGCGGGCGAGGATCATCGCCTCCAGCGCGACGCGGTTGGCGGTGGCGCCGGCCTGGATGCCCTGCGGGTGACCGATGGTGCCGCCGCCGAACTGCAGCACGACGTCTTCGCCGAGCAGGTCGAGCAACTGATGCATCTGGCCGGCATGGATTCCGCCCGAGGCCACCGGCATCAGCTTGTTGAGGCTGGCCCAATTCTGGTCGAAGAAGACGCCGTGCTCGAGCTGCATCGGATTGAAGTCTTCACGGCAGATGTCGTAGTAGCCGCGCGTGGTGTTCGGATCGCCCTCGAGCTTGCCGACGACGGTGCCGGCATGAATGTGATCCACGCCCGCCAGCCGCATCCATTTTGCGATCACGCGGAACGAGACGCCGTGGCTGCGTTGCCGGGTGTAGGTGGAGTGGCCGGCGCGGTGCAGATGCAGGATCATGTCGTTCTTGCGCGCCCACTTCGCCATCGACTGGATCGCGGTGTAGCCGATCACGAGATCGATCATGACGATGACGGAGCCAAGCTCGCGGGCGAACTCGGCGCGCTCGTACATGTCCTCCATCGTCGCTGCGGTGACGTTGAGATAGGTGCCCTTGATCTCGCCGGTCGCAGCCTGCGCGCGGTTGACTGCCTCCATGCAGTAGAGAAAGCGCTCGCGCCAATGCATGAAGGGCTGCGAGTTGATGTTCTCGTCGTCCTTGGTGAAATCGAGCCCGCCTTTCAGCGCCTCGTAGACGACGCGGCCGTAATTGCGGCCGGAGAGGCCAAGCTTCGGCTTCACGGTGGCGCCGAGCAAGGGACGCCCGAACTTGTCGAGCCGCTCGCGCTCGACCACGATTCCGGTCGCCGGGCCCTGGAACGTCTTCACATAGGCAATCGGCAGCCGCATGTCCTCCAGCCGCAGCGCCTTCAGCGGCTTGAAGCCGAAGACGTTGCCGATGATCGACGCGGTGAGGTTGGCGATCGAGCCCGGCTCGAACAGATCGAGGTCGTAGGCGATGTAGGCGAAATAGCTGCCGGGCGAGCCCGGCACCGGATCGACGCGGTAGCATTTTGCGCGGTATTTTTCCGCCGCTGTCAGGCGATCGGTCCACACCACGGTCCAGGTTGCGGTCGAGGATTCGCCGGCGACCGCGGCGCAAGCTTCGGTCGGATCGACGCCGTCCTGCGGCGTGACGCGGAACAGCGCGATGACGTCGGTGTCCTTGGGCTCGTAGTCGGGCTCCCAATAGCCCATGCGCTTGTACTCGAGCACGCCTGATTTATAGCGATCCTTGCCGCGCAGGGTCATCGATTGCATGTTCATGTGGTCCTCCTGAAATTTGTTTGGCATGCCCCTCACGCTGCTTCGGTCATGGCCCCGATCCGTGGGTCGAGCGCGCCAGCGCGGTAGCGCCTGGCCATCTCGGATAGCGGGATCACCTTGATCCTTGCGGCGTTGCCCGCTGTGCCGAACTGCTCGAAGCGGTCGCGGCAAAGATCGCGCAAGGCCTCCATCGCGGGTTTCAAGAATTTGCGCGGGTCGAATTCGCTTTTCGATTGGGTCGCGACCTTGCGGAAGGCCGCGGCCATCGCGAGGCGGCAGTCGGTATCGATGTTGACCTTGCGCACGCCGTGCTTGATGCCGCGGACGATCTCCTCGACCGGCACGCCCCAGGTCTGCGGCATCTCGCCGCCGAACTGGTTGAACATGTCCTGCAATGACTGCGGCACCGAGGACGAGCCGTGCATCACCAGATGCGTATTCGGCAGCCGCCGGTGGATCTCCTCCACCACGCGCATCGCGAGGATGTCGCCGTCCGGCCGCCGCGTGAACTTGTAGGCACCATGCGAGGTGCCCATCGCGATCGCGAGCGCATCCACCTTGGTGGCACGGACGAAATCGACCGCCTGGTCGGGATCGGTCAGGAGCTGGTCATGGCTGAGCTTGCCCTCAGCGCCATGGCCGTCCTCCTGCTCGCCGCCGCCATGCTCGAGCGAGCCGAGCACACCGAGCTCGCCTTCGACTGACGCGCCGACCCAGTGCGCGATCTCGACGACGCGCCGGGTGATGTCGACATTGTAATCATAATCGGCCGCCGTCTTGGCATCCGCCTTCAGCGAGCCGTCCATCATCACCGAAGTGAAACCGAAGCGGATCGCGGTGGCGCAGGTGGATTCCTCGTTGCCATGATCGAGATGCAGGCAGAGCGGCACGTCCGGATACATCTCCTCGAGCGCGTCGATCATCTTCGACAGCATGATGTCGCCGGTATAGGCGCGCGCGCCGCGCGAGGCCTGGATGATGACAGGCGCATCGCAGGCGGACGCCGCCTCCATGATCGCGAGGCCCTGCTCCATGTTGTTGATATTGAAAGCCGGCACGCCGTAGCCGCGCTCGGCGGCATGATCCAATAATTGCCTCAGGGTTATCCGCGCCACGCTTATCTCCTTTCGTTTTCCCGCTGGATCACGCGCCTGGCCGCGGCAGCGACAGCGGCCGGTGTGATGCCGAACTCGCGGTAGAGCACGTCGGCCGGCGCCGATGCACCAAAGCCGCTCATGCCGACGAACTCGCCGCCGTCGCCGAGCCAGCGCGCCCAATCGCCCTCGACGGCGGCCTCGATGCCGACGCGCGGCGCATCGCCCAGCACCTTGGCCTGGTAGTCGCGCGGCTGCTTGCGGAACAGATCGAAGCACGGCGCGGAGACGATGGCGGCGCGGATGTTCTCGCTTGCGAGCAGCTTCGCTGCCTCGAGCGCAATCGACACTTCCGAGCCCGTCGCAATCAGCGTGACGTCACGGCCGCCATCCGGCTCGATCGCCACATAGGCGCCAAGCGCGACATGGTTGGTATCGGTCGCGTCGCGGAAGGCGGGCAGCGCCTGCCGCGACAGGCACAGGATCGACGGCGATGTCTCCGCCTTCAGCGCACAATCCCAGGCTTCCGCGGTCTCGATCGGATCGGCAGGGCGGAACACCAAGAGATTGGGAATCGCCCGCAGCGCCGCGAGATGCTCGACCGGCTGATGGGTCGGACCATCCTCGCCTAATCCGATCGAGTCATGGGTCATGACGTGGATAACGCGGATGCCCATCAACGCGGCGAGCCGAATCGCGGGGCGGCTATAGTCGGCGAATGCGAGGAATGTTCCGCCATAGGGGATGAAGCCGCCATGCAACGCGATGCCGTTCATCGCCGCCGCCATGGCGTGCTCGCGGACGCCGTAATGAATGTAGCTGCCGTGCAGCCAGCCCGAGCGAACCGGCACCTGCGTCTTCGCCAGCGTGAGATTGGAGTGCGTCAGGTCCGCCGAGCCGCCGAGCAGGTTCGGCAGCACTTCGGCGATCGCGTCGATCACCTGTTGCGACGCCTGCCGCGTCGCAAGCTTCGGGCGCTCGGCGGCGAAGCGCGCCTTGAGATTCGCCATCGCCTCGGCATAGGCGCAAGGCAGCTTCTTGTTCAGCGCGTCGTGGAACGGCGACCGTCCGGTCGCGCAGGCGCGGCGTGAACGCTCGATCCAGGCACGGCGCGCCGCGCGGCCGCGCGCGCCGATCTCGCGCCATTCCGCAAGCACCGCTGGCGGAACCTCAAACGGCTGGTAGCGCCAATCGAGCGCCGCTCGCGTCTTGGCCACCTCCTCCGATCCAAGTGGAGCGCCATGGACCTTCTCGCTGCCTTGCCGGTTCGGCGCGCCGAAACCGATCACCGTCTGGCAGGCGATCAGCGACGGCAGGTCACTCCTCCTGGCTTCATCGATCGCCCTCGCAATCGCTTGCGGGTCGTGGCCATCGATCCGGCACGCCGACCAGCCGGAGGCCCTGAAGCGGGCGAGCTGATGGTCCGAACAGGACAACGAGGTCGCCCCGTCGATCGAAGTCCGGTTGTCGTCGAACAGAATGATCAGCCGGTTCAGGCGGAGATGCCCGGCGAGCGAGATCGCCTCGTGGCTGATGCCTTCCATCAGGCAGCCGTCGCCGGCGATGACATAGGTGTAGTGGTCGACGAGTTCGTTGCCGAACCGCGCATTCATCAACCGCTCGGCGAGCGCCATGCCGACGGCGGTCGCGATACCCTGCCCAAGCGGGCCGGTGGTCGTCTCCACGCCGGGCGTGTGGCCATATTCGGGATGGCCCGGCGTCGTCGACCCCCATTGGCGGAAGGCCTTGAGCTGATCGAGTGTGACGGCTTCATAGCCGGTCAAATGCAGCAGCGCGTAGAGCAGCATCGAGCCGTGGCCGGCCGAGAGCACGAAGCGGTCGCGGTCGGGCCAGGCGGGGTCATCAGGATCGAATTTGAGGAAGCGCGAGAACAGCACGGTCGCGACGTCCGCCATGCCCATCGGCATGCCGGGATGACCGGACTTCGCCTTCTCCACGGCATCAACGGCGAGGAAGCGGATGGCATTCGCCATTTCGGCATGGCTGACTTCGGCGCGGCTGGCCACAGACGCAAGTGCGGTCATATCGTTCGCCTCTTTCGTTCCATCAGTTGCAGGATCAGCGGGGTGAGGATGAGCTGCATCGCCAGGTCGAGCTTGGCGCCGTGGATCACGATCGAATTGGCGCGCGACATGAAGCTGTGCGGGATCATCGACAGCAGATAAGGGAAATCGATGCCGCGCGGATTCTTCAGCCGGATCACGACCATCGATTCGTCCGGCGTCGGGATCCAGCGCGCGATGAACGGATTCGACGTGTCGACCGTCGGCACGCGCTGGAAGTTGATGTCGGTCTCGGTGAACTGCGGACAGATGTAGTTCACATAATCAGGCATGCGGCGCAGGATGGTGTCGGTCACCGCCTCCGTGGAATAGCCGCGGTGGCTGCGGTCGCGATGCAGCTTCTGGATCCATTCGAGATTGATGACGGGGACGACGCCGATCTTGAGATCGGCATATTTGGCGACGTTGACCTTCTCCGTGACGACGGCGCCATGCAGGCCCTCATAGAACAGCAGATCGGAGTTCTCCGGCAGCGGCTCCCATTTGGTGAAGGTGCCGGGATCGCCGCCGTAGAGCCGCGCCTCGTCCTCGTCGTGGACATAATGCCGCGTCGTGCCGGTGCCGGACTCGCTGTAGTCGCGGAACAGCTTCTCGAGCTCCTCGAACAAATTGGTCTCGGGGCTGAAATGGCTGAAATGCTTGTTGCCGCGCTCGGCCTCCTCGACCATCTTGCTGCGCATTTCGGCGCGGTCATAGCGGTGGAAGGCGTCGCCCTCGACATAGGCGGCGCTGACGTTCTCGCGCCGGAAGATGTTCTCGAAGGTCTTCCTGACCGACGTCGTTCCGGCGCCGGAAGAACCCGTGACCGATATGATGGGATGGCGACGCGACATGCCGGCCTCCTTCAGCGGAACAGGCCGCGGCGCGCGAACAAGGGCGCGTCAGCATTTTCGAACAGCGGCTCGACGCTTTCGTGCATCACCTCGATGTCGCGCACGGTGCGCGGCGATCCCATGATCAGGGGCGCCCGCTGGTGCGGCGTCCGTGCCGAAAGTTCGAGAATGCGCGCCCGCCCGCTAGAGGCGCCGCCATCAGCCCATTCGATGATCAGCGCCACCGGATGGGCCTCGTAGAGCAGGCGCAGGCGGCCCTCGCGATAACCCGGGCGCGCATCGGCCGGATAAAGGAAGACGCCGCCGCGGACCAGGATGCGATAGGCTTCCGCCACCAGCGAGCCGATCCAGCGCATGTTGAAATCGCTGCCGCGTTCTCCATTGGCGCCGGCGAGGCATTCGTCGATGTAGCCGCGTATCGCGCCGCTCCAGTGCCGGCGGTTGGAGGCGTTGATGGCGAACTCGGGCGTGTCGAGTGGAATACTGACGCCGCGCCCGGTCAGCACGAATTCGCGCCTCGGGGGATACAGGGTGAAGACGTCGACGCGCTTGTCGAGCGCAAGTACGAGCACGGTCTGCGGGCCGTAGATGAAAAATCCCGCCGCGATCTGCGCGGTGCCGGGCTCGAAGAAGGTCGAGAGGATGTCGCGCGCCTTGGGGCGGATCGAAAAGATGGTGCCGACCGAGATGTTGTTCGCAAGATTGGCCGAGCCGTCGAGCGGATCGATCGCGACACAAAGCGGCGCCTCGGCGTCGAGCGTCTCCGGCAGTTCCACTTCCTCCGACAGCACGGCGGCGACCGGCGCGGTGCGGAGCGCCTCGCGCATCAGCCGATCTGCGACAACATCAATGTCCTTTTGAGTATCGCCGTCGGGATTGACCGCACCGTCCCGGCCGGTGATGCCGACCAAGGGGCCCGAAGCGATGATGCCCGCCAGCTCGACCGCAGCCGCGGCAAGCGCCTCGACCACCGCGACGGCTGCAGCGCGGACCGTGTCCTGACGCGCGGGGTCGTCGAGATAGGCATGCAATGCAGGAAGATGATCCACGGCCGCTCTCCCATTCATCGTGCCCTCTCGACGGGGCTTTCGCTCGAGGCGGCTCCCGGTGGAGTCGCTGTCGCCACCATCAACGCGCGAATTGCCGAATTAGTGAAATTTTAATATCTTAAGTGTGGCCAAAGTATTTTTTATGGAGGTGCTTATGCCGGGGCATTTCTCGCGCGACCTCACCATTCGTCAGCTCCGTGCGCTGACCGCCGTGCATGCGGCGGGCTCGATCACCGGCGCTGCGAACCGGCTCAACCTGACGCAGCCGGCAGTCACGCTGCAGCTTCGCAATCTGCAGGAGCTTGCCGGCCTGCCATTGATCCAGCGCACCGGCGAAGGCATGGCGTTGACCGACGCCGGCCGCACCGTTCTCGCGCTGGTCGAGCGCATTGAAGCCGCGCTGGCCGACTGCGAGCAGTCGCTCGACATGATCGCGGGCAGGAGCGGCGGGCGTGTCGCGATGGGAGCAGTGAGCACCGCGAAATATTTCGTGCCATTCGCGATCGCGGCGTTCTCGCAGCGATACCCGAAGATCGACGTGACGCTCAGGATCGGCAACCGCGAGGACATCCGCGATGCGCTGCGCGGCTACGATCTCGATATCGCCGTGATGGGGCAGCCGCCCGCGGGCGTCGAAGTCGAGATGCGCCCGCTCGGCAGGCATCCGCACGTGATCATCGCCGCCGCCGATCATCGGCTCAATGGGAAGAAGCGCGTCGTCGCGGCTGATCTGGCTGGCGAGACCTTCATCACCCGCGAGCACGGCTCCGGCACGCGGATGCTGATGGAGCAGTTCTTTCAGAAGCACCGGATCGAGCCGAAGGTCGGCATGGCCATGGACAGCAACGAAACCATCAAGCAGGCGGTGATGGCCGGGCTCGGCATCGCCTTCATCTCCCAGCACACGGTGTTTCACGAGTTGGAGGAAGGACGGCTGGTGGTGCTCAAGGTCGCCGGCCTGCCGGTGATGCGCCAATGGCACGCGATCCGCCGCGCCGACAAGATCCTGCTGCCACCAGCTCAGGCGATGCTGGATTTTCTCGGAAAGGAGGGATCGCGCTATTTGCCGAATGTGCGGTGATGCACAATCATGCGACAGCGGCGCGCGCTAACGCTGCGCACTCGCCTTGGTGCGCAGGCTCCACCACATGCCGCTGAGCGATAACGCCCCGCCGATCAGATGGACCATGGTGGGAGCTTCGCCGAGGAAGACAATCGACAACAACGCGCTGACGATCGGGCCGAGATACAGGCTAAGGGACGTCGACACCGCGCCGAACGCCGAGCCGAGATAGGCGTAGGCCGAATAGGCGAACAGGCCGGGTACCAGGCCTGCGAAAAGATAGACCAGTGCAGCATGCCGATTGAGCGCTGCGGCAGGCGCGGTCCAGATCTCATGGAGGGCGAAGGGCAGCGAGAACAATGCACCGGCTGCGGCGAACAGCCCGATCCTCGCGAGAAAACTGAGGCCCTGACCGACGCGATTCTGCAGAACCGTGTAACCGGCCCAGGCGAGCATCGCCAGCAAGGCAAGGAGATCGCCGGGCGATACGGCTATCCCCGGACTATGCTGTCCTCCGATGATGATCAACGCCGCGCCGGCCAGCGCAACCAGCATTCCGACGACCTTGTTTTGGTCAATGGTCTCGACACCCAAGAGGAAGGAAATCAGCAGCACGACGAGCGGCGAGAGCGCCATGATCAGCGCAAGATTGATCGCTGATGTCGTGACGCCGGCAATATAGACCGGGCCGCCACAGACGAACATGCCCAGGAAGCCGGCAGCCGCGATGCCAAGACCCTGTCCGCGCACCACGCCGGGATTTTCCCGAAACGCGATCACCACGAGCGGCAACAGGCCGACGGCCACGATGCTCCAGCGGAAGAACGCAATCGTAAACGGTGGAACGGTGCCAGCGACGCCGCGCGCCAGGATCATGTTGGAGACCTGCGCGGTGGCGACCAGCAGGAAGCCGAGCAAGCCCAGCGCTTCCCGCATTCCGTTGGCCGTCTTGCCGAGGAGCTCGTTCATGATTGACCAAACCTAAAAAGCGGATGGCCTTGCCGAGCCACAGTGTAACGTCACACCTCGAAGAACACCGTCTCGTTATCGCCCTGCAGATGGATGTCGAGCGTGTAGGCAGGATTGGCCGCGCCCGCCTTGCGTTTGGCGATCAGCGTGGTGCGGCGCTCTTCCGGCACCAGGGCCAGCACGGGATCGCTGGCATTGGCCGCCTCATCGTCGAAATAGATCCGGGTATAGAGATGCAGCAGCATGCCGCGCGCGTACACCGCGAGCAGGATGTGCGGCGCCTGCGGCTTGCCGTCGGGATCGGGCACCTGCCCCGGCTTGATGGTGTCGAAGACATAGCCGCCCTTGGCATCGGTACCGACGCGGCCAAACCCCTTGAACGAGCTGTTCGGCAGCGCGCGGGCATCCTGCGGATCGGAGAAGCGGCCCTGCGCGTCGGCCTGCCAGATCTCCAGCATGCAGTCCGGCACCGGCACACCATCGCCGTCGAACACAGTGCCTTCGACGCGGATGCGTTCGCCGGAAACATCAGGCGTGATCAGATTGTTGGTGAAGGCATCGTTCCACGCGTATTCGCCGTTCGGCGTCAGGCCATACTTGAAATAGGGCCCGACGGTCTGCGATGGCGTGATGCCTTCCGGCCGCTGCTCGCTCACTGTTTATTCTCCATCGGAGTCGCGTTCCTGCCGCGCAGGACAATGTTGAAGCGGTAGCACAGCGCCCATTCCGGCTGGGTGTTCTCGAGATCGAACGACGAGATCATCCGCGCCCGCGCTTTCTCATCCGTCACCGAGTTGAAGATCGGATCGAACGGAAACAAGGGATCGCCGGGGAAATACATCTGCGTCACCAGGCGCGAGACGAAGGAATGACCGAACACCGAGAAATGGATGTGGGCCGGGCGCCAGGCGTTGTGGTGATTGCCCCAGGGGTAAGCGCCGGGCTTGATCGTGACGAACCGGTAATAGCCGCTCGCATCGGTCTGCGCACGGCCGGCGCCGGTGAAGTTCGGATCGAGCGGCGCCGGATGCTGGTCGACGACGTGGACGTAGCGGCCGCAGGCATTGGCCTGCCACAGTTCGACCAGCGTATTCGGCACGCCGCGGCCGTCCTCGTCGAGCACATGGCCGTGCACGATGATGCGTTCGCCGAGCGGCTCGCCCTTGTGCTGGATAGTAAGGTCATGATCATGCTCACGCACGGTCTCGTGGCCATAGACCGGGCCGGTCAGTTCGGAGAGTGTTTGCCGGATCGGGATCAGCGGCTTTTGCGGCGAGCGCTTGACCGTCGAGCGATAGGCTGGCGACAACCGCGGCGGATGCGCCGCGAGCGATTGCAGCGGATAGAGCAAGGTCATGACGATTTCCTCCCTGGCGCTCCTTGCCGATGAGACTGCCGCCGAATCATTATAGGATATAACTAACCCGGAAAAGCGCTGTTTTGCCTTTCCCGGCTAACTCCATCCCTCCGTCATTGCGAGCGAAGCGAAGCAATCCATGCCTCAGCAAGCGGCAAAATGGATTGCTTCGTCGCTCCGCTCCTCGCAATGACGGAGAGAGGTCAGTTCAGCTTCTCGATCGCCGCTGCAACGCCCTGGCCGACACCGACGCACATGGTTGCCAAGGCAAGCTTCCCGCCCCGTTTCTCCATGCCATGCACAGCAGTCAAAACCAGCCGCGCGCCGCTCATACCGAGCGGATGGCCGAGCGCGATCGCGCCGCCATGCGGGTTAACGAAGTCGGCATCCTCCTTGACGCCGAGCTGGCGCAGGCAGGCTATGCCCTGCGAGGCGAAGGCCTCATTGAGCTCGATCAAATCGAAATCGGAAATCTTGAGGCCGAGCCGCTCCATCAATTTACGCGTCGCCGGCACCGGGCCGATGCCCATGATGCGCGGCGGCACCGCGGCCGAGGCGAGCCCGAGGATGCGCGCCCGCGGCGTCAGCCCGTGCTTCTTCACGGCGGCCTCGGAGGCAAGGATCATGGCGGCTGCGCCATCATTGACGCCGGAGGCGTTGCCGGCGGTCACCGTGCCGGGATTGCGAACCACCGGCTTGAGTTTGGCGAGGCCTTCCAGCGTCGTCTCCGGACGCGGATGCTCATCCTTGTCGACGGTAATTGGGCCCGCCTTGCCGCCCGGCGCGGACACTGGCGTGATCTCCTCGGCGAAATAACCGGCGGCGATTGCAGCGCCCGCGCGCTGCTGCGAGCGGATCGCGAACGCGTCCTGGTCGGCGCGCGAGACCTGGAATTCCTCGGCGACGTTCTCGCCGGTCTCCGGCATTGCATCGACACCATACTGCGCCTTCATCAACGGATTGATGAAGCGCCAGCCGATCGTGGTGTCGAAGATCTCCGCCGAACGCGAGAACGCTTCCGACGCCTTGCCCATCACGAACGGCGCCCGCGTCATCGATTCGACACCGCCGGCGATCGCAAAATCAATCTCGCCGGCACGGATGGCGCGGCCCGCGGCGCCGACCGCGTCGAGACCGGAGGCACAAAGCCGGTTCAGCGTCTGGCCGGGAACCGACTCGGGCATGCCCGCAAGCAGCAGCGCCATGCGCGCGACATTGCGGTTGTCCTCGCCGGCCTGGTTGGCGCAGCCGAAAAAGACCTCGTCGACCTGCGACCAGTCCAGATTCGGATGTTTGGCCATCAGCGCCTTGATCGGGGTGGCGGCGAGATCGTCAGTGCGCACCTTGGCAAGCGAACCGCCAAAGCGGCCGATCGGGGTCCGGACAGCATCGCAGATATACACATCACGCATTGATTCTCTCCCTGATTGCCGCGGACGTCGGCGCTAGAGGCTTGGATTGGGGCGAGTTTTAGGAGCGGGTTGGCAAGAGGTCAATTGAGGGGAACGCGCCCCTCGCCCGCGTTGGTATGCAGTCCGCGGCGTGGAGAGGGTGGAAAACCCGTGATCGGCGGGCAAAGCGATAGGACGGAAGAGCGAAATTTTGTAGTTTCCGCCCCCTCATGACTGTCCAGCAGCCCATCCCTGTTCCACCCGAAACACCAAGTGCGGAAGCGCCTGCGCGCATCACGCCGATGATGGAACAGTACCTGGAGATCAAGGCCGCCAATCAGGGCCTGCTCCTGTTCTACCGGATGGGCGATTTCTACGAATTGTTCTTCGAGGACGCCGAGATCGCCTCCAGGGCGCTCGGCATCGTGCTGACCAAGCGCGGCAAGCATCAGGGCATGGACATCCCGATGTGCGGCGTGCCGGTGGAACGCGCGGAGGATTATCTGCACCGGCTGATTGCGGCCGGCCAACGCGTCGCGGTTTGCGAACAGAGCGAGGATCCGGCAGCGGCGCGCGCCCGCGGCAACAAGAGCGTGGTGAAGCGCGACGTGGTGCGGCTGGTGACGCCGGGTACGCTGACCGAAGACACGCTGCTCGACGCCCGCACCAACAATTACCTGTTGGCGATCGCCCGCGCGCGCGGCTCGTCCGGTGGCGACCGCATCGGGCTTGCCTGGATCGATATTTCGACCTCCGAATTCATGGTGACGGAATGCGCTGTCGCCGAGCTTCCGGCAACGTTGGCGCGGATCAACCCGAATGAAGCCATCGTCACCGACGCGCTCTATGGCGACGTCGAGTTCGGGCCGCTGCTCCGCGAACTGCCGGCGGTGACGCCGCTCACTCGCGATGTCTTCGACAGCGCCACCGCCGAGCGGCGGCTGTGCGACTATTTCGCCGTTGCGACCATGGACGGCCTCGCCGCGATGTCGCGATTGGAGGCGACGGCCGCCGCGGCCGCCGTCACCTATATCGACCGCACCCAGGTCGGGAAACGGCCGCCGCTGTCGCCGCCCTCCCGCGAGGCGGTCGGCACCACAATGGCGATCGACCCGGCGACCCGCGCCAATCTCGAGTTGACGCGGACACTCGCCGGCGAACGCCGTGGCTCGCTGCTCGATGCGATTGATTGCACCGTGACCGCCGCCGGCTCGCGCCTGCTGGCGCAGCGGCTTGCGGCGCCCCTTACCGACAGCACTGCGATCATGCGGCGGCTCGATGCCATCGCAGCCTTCGTTGCGGATAGTGCCGCACGCGAGGACATCCGCAGCGTGCTGCGCGCGGCGCCCGACATGTCGCGCGCATTGGCGCGGCTGTCGGTCGGGCGCGGCGGCCCGCGCGATCTCGCAGGATTGCGCGACGGCATCCTGGCCGCTGATCAGGCGCTGGCGCGGCTGGCACAGCTCGATCAGCCGCCAGCGGAAATCGTGGCCATGATGGAAGCGCTGCGGCGGCCTTCGCGAGAGCTGGCAGGCGAATTCGAGCGCGCGCTCGCCGAGCAATTGCCGCTGACCAAGCGCGACGGAGGCTTTGTCCGCGAAGGCTATGAGGCCGCGCTCGACGAGAGCCGGAACCTGCGCGACGCCTCGCGCCTCGTCGTCGCCTCGATGCAGGCGCGCTATGCCGAGGACACCGGCGTCAAGGCGCTCAAGATCCGGCACAACAATGTGCTCGGCTATTTCGTCGAGGTGACCGCACAGCACGGCGACAAATTGATGGCGCCGCCCTTGAACGCGACCTTCATCCATCGCCAGACGCTCGCCGGACAGGTCCGTTTCACCACATCGGAGCTCGGCGAGATCGAAGCCAAGATCGCCAATGCCGGCGACCGCGCGCTCAACCTCGAGCTCGAGATCTTCGACCGGCTCTCTGCCATGGCGCTTGCCGGAAGCGACGATCTGCGCGCCGCCGCGCACGCCTTTGCGTTGCTCGACGTCGCGACCGCGCTGGCCAAGCTCGCGATCGACGAGAACTATGTGCGGCCGGAAGTCGATCATTCGCTGGGCTTTGCGATCGAAGGCGGCCGCCATCCCGTGGTCGAGCAGGCCCTGAAGCGCGACGGCCAGCCGTTCATCGCCAATGCCTGCGACCTTTCGCCGGGGCCGGCGCAGAAATCCGGCCAGATCTGGCTCCTCACCGGTCCGAACATGGCCGGCAAATCGACCTTCCTGCGCCAGAATGCGCTGATTGCGCTGCTCGCACAGATCGGAAGCTATGTGCCGGCATCGCGGGCGCGGATCGGCATCATCGATCGCCTGTTCTCCCGCGTCGGCGCGGCCGACGATCTTGCGCGCGGACGCTCGACCTTCATGGTCGAGATGGTCGAGACCGCCGCGATCCTCAACCAGGCGAGCGAACGCTCGCTGGTGATCCTGGATGAGATCGGCCGCGGTACGGCCACGTTCGACGGCCTGTCGATCGCCTGGGCCGCGATCGAGCATCTGCATGAGAACAACCGCTGCCGTACGCTGTTCGCGACGCATTATCACGAGCTCACCGCGCTGTCGGCAAAACTGCCGCGGCTGTTCAACGCCACGGTGCGCGTGAAGGAATGGCAAGGCAATGTCGTATTCCTGCACGAGGTGCTGCCAGGCTCAGCGGACCGCTCCTACGGCATCCAGGTGGCGAAGCTCGCCGGGCTGCCGCCGGCGGTGATCAGCCGGGCAAAGTCCGTGCTGGCGAAGCTGGAGGCGCAGGACCGCGGCCAGACCGCACGGGCTTTGGTCGATGACCTCCCGCTGTTCGCCGTCCCCTCCCGCGCCGCCGCCGAAGCCGCGCCGCCGAGCGAAGCGGAGCTGCTGGTCGAAGCAGTGAAGGCGCTGCACCCCGACGAGATGTCCCCGCGCGAAGCGCTGGAGGCACTCTATGCGCTGAAGGCAAAACTGCCGAAGCAGTAGACGGTCCTCATCCCGAGGAGCCGCGAAGCGGCGTCTCCAGGGATGGGCCGCGGGCGCGATCGGGGCCCCATGGTTCGAGACGCGCGAAGATGCGCTCCTCACCATGAGGGTCTTTCACCGCGCCAGCCGTCGGCGCCCGTGCCACCACAGGCCGAGATTCCAGATCACGCAGGTGGCGAGCGCGAGACTCAAACCGATCGCGGAGCCGAACTGCAGTACGGCGAGGTGCAGTACCGCGATCGCGAGGCCAAATCCCATCAGGCCCCAGGCGCCGTTTGCGATCACGGCGGCGGTCGGCGGGCCGCCGATGCGCGGATGCAGGATCAGCATCATCGAAGTGAACACCACCGGAAACAACGCGATGATGCCGCTGATCCTGGGGCCGACCCAGGCCGAGGACGTCACCACGATCGCCACCAAGGTTGCGACCAGCGAAGCGCGTAGCGGGATGTCGTACCAGCGGCGCGTGATCAACGGCATCTTCTTCACATGGCGATAGCGCTGCAGCAGCGGGACGCAGATCGCGAAGGTGATGACGTTGATGATCAGGCCAGCCGCAAGCGTCCACTGGAAGACGCGGACGATGGAAGCGAGCGCAAGCCACACCGCGACCGCGGCAGTGGCGCTGAGCAACGCGCTGTGGCGCTGCGCCAGCACGACATAGGTCAATCCGAGACAGATCGTGGCTGCGTTGATCGGCAGGCTTGCGAGCGCGCCCTCGGCGATGAAAGCGGCATCATGATCGAGCGCGAGGAAGACATAGGACGGTCCTGCCGAGATCGGCAGCGTCGCCACCAGCGCGCCGATCACCGGCCCCGAACGCTCGGTGATGATCGAGGCGGTCACGACAAAGCCGGCCGTGACCGCCATGCGCAAGACCAGCGTCAGCAGGAAGATGAGTTCGGGAGGCATCTGGCGCTCTCTGCACCCTCCCCTGAAAGGACCCTGAAAGTGGAGGGTCGGCTCGCATGGAGCGAAGCGGAATGCGAACCGGGGAGGGGTCATCTCTCCACTCGGGCGGTCTCGCACCGGAGAGACTTGACCCCTCCCTGCCGCTCATTGCATTCGCGTCGACCCCAGAGCGAGTTTCGCTCGTCTCGACCGTTCAGGGGCAAGATCACACCCGCTTCATCGAGACGGCGACCTGCGGGCCATGCCTGATGGTCTGGTAGACCACGCAATAGCGCTCGGTGAGCTTCAGCAGCAGGTCGAGCTTGTCCTGCGGTGCGTCGGTGTCGACCTCGAAGCGCAGGCGGATCTCGGCGAAGCCGACCGGCGCCTCCTTGTCGACGCCGAGCGTGCCGCGGAAGTCGAGATCGCCTTCGGCGAACACGTTGCCGCTGCGGAGCGGCACTTCGATCGCGGTCGCCACCGATTTCAAGGTCACACCGGCACAGGCAGCCAGCGCTTCGAGCAGCATGTCGCCGGAGCAGAGCTCCAGCCCGGAGCCGCCAGTTGCCGGATGCAGGCCGGCGACTGCGAGCGCGCGGCCGGTTTCGACCTTGCAGGCGATGCCTTCGCTCTCGATCGAGCCCTTGGCTTTCAGCGTGATGATTGCGGCGGCGGGATCGGCCTTGTAGCGTTCCTTGATCGGGGCTTGCAGCGCGCGGAGCTCGGTGGCGTCCATTGTTGTTCTCCCGGATTTTCCGAATCTTAGCGCTGTTCAGGAGCGACAAGATTCTGCTTTTTGTTTCGACGCGTTTTCCTCACGCGAACCGGTCTCCACTTCGCTCGAAAACGCTCTCGCCTTGGATGTACTCCCTGGGCGCGCCGCTGTCACCACCACATCGCCTCGCCGGCGTTCGCGGCGGCCTCGCTGTCCGGTACGTTGCGATCGAGCGAGCGATCGAGCGCGGTGAGCACGCGGCGCTTGAAATTGTCAAAATGCGCCGAGTTGCGGTCGCGCGGCCGCGCCAGGTTGATCGCGATCTCCTCGAACAGCCGCCCGGGCCGCGGCCGCATCACCAGCACACGGTCTGCGAGCACCACCGCCTCGTCGACATCGTGCGTCACCAGGATCAGCGTCGGCCTTGTGTCGGCCCACAGGTCGAGCAGATGGTCCTGCAGGTCGCGCCGGGTGAAGGCGTCGAGCGCGGAGAACGGCTCGTCGAGCAGCAGCACTTCCGGCTGCGGCACCAAGGCCCGCGCGATCGCCACCCGCTGCGCCTGCCCGCCCGAGAGCTCGCGCGGCCAGGCATTGGCCTTATCAGTGAGGCCGACACGAGCCAGCGCGCGGGTCACCTTTTCACGTCGCACCTCGGCCGACAGGTCCGACAGGCCAAAACCGATGTTGTCGGCGACGCTGAGCCAGGGCAGCAGCCGCGGCTCCTGGAAGATGATGCCGATCTTGGCGTGCGGCGCAGTTATCGCAGTGCCATCGAGCGTCACCGTGCCAGACGTGGCGCGATCGAGCCCGGCGATGGCGCGCAGCAGCGTCGACTTGCCGCAACCGGAACCACCGATGATCGCGATGATCTCGCCAAGCTTGATCTCAGCGGAGAAGCGTGACAGCGCATGGACGCCATTTGGATAGGTCTTGCCGACCTTGTCGAGCGCGAGCATCAGGCCGCTCCGCGCTCGCGCCCGAAAGCGTCCTGCCAGCGTAGGAGCGGCGCGGTGGCGAGCTCGATCAGCCAGTCGGTGGTCTTGCCGAGGATCGCGAAGATCACGATCGCGGCGACGATCTGCGCCGGCTTGCCGAGCTGCTGGCCGTCGATCAGGAGATAACCGAGTCCCTCGGAGGCGCCCATGAATTCGGCCGCGACCACGAACATCCAGCCCAGACCGAGGCCGACGCGGAGCGCCACGACATAGGCCGGCAGGACCGCCGGCAGGAGGATGCGCCGGATCATCGCCGGGCCGGAGAGGCGGAAGATGCGGCCGACCTCGACGATCTTGCGGTCCACCGAAAGGATCGCGCCCATCACCCCGAGATAGACCGGAAAGAACACGCCGACCGCGATCAGCGCGACCTTCGAGGTTTCGAAAATGCCGAGCCAGAGGATGAACAGCGGGACCCAGGCGATCGAGGGGATCGCCCGCAGCGCCTGAACCGTCGGATCGAGCAGCCGTCGCGCCAGGCCCCAGTAGCCGGAGACCGCGCCGAGCACCGTCCCGGCAACGACGCCGAGCGCAAAGCCGGCGGCGACGCGGGAGAGAGTCGTTGTGATGTGCCGCGACAGCTCGCCGCTTTTCGCGAGTTCCGCGATGGTGGCGAAGACCTTCGTCGGCGGCGGCACCAGCCGGCCGTTGGAATAGCCGAGCCAGACCGCGAGCTCCCAGCCGAGCGCGAGGCACAGCGGTAGCAGCAGCCCCAGCGCCGGCCGGGCAAAACGCGACAGCCGCGCCGCCGCCGCAGTCGGCATGGCGACGTCGGCTTGTTCCAGCACTGGCGCCTCAACAGTCATGGCCACGGCAAGAACCCTTTCCCGCGCCGGATTGCAAGGTGGGACACCACCCTCCCCTTTATGGGTAGGGTTTGAGGATCAATTCGTCGGCAGCGGGACCTGGTCGTCGATCAGCGAATTCAGCACCGCCTTCACGTCGACCTTGGCGTCGACCACGCCGGCCTGCTGCAGCGCAAGGCCAGCGGCGAGGATCGAGTCGCGCTGCGGGGCGCCGATCCGGCTGTGGGTCAACTCGGTCCGCTCCTTGAGCTGCTTGTCGACCACGGCCTCCGGCAGCTTGGTCACCGCGATAAACGTCTTCTTCAGGTCGTCGTAATTCGCCAGCGAATATTTCCGCGCCTCTTCGTAAACGGCGAGCACGCGGCGAACCACGTCCGGATGGTCCTTCAGGAACTGCTCGCGCACATTGAGGATGCCCCAGGTGTTGGCGTCCGCCTTGCGGAAGAACAGCTTCGCACCGTCCTCGACTTCCGCCTGCGCCATCATCGGGTCGAGGCCGGCCCAGGCGTCGACGTCGCCGCGGATCAGCGCGGTCTTGCCGTCGGCATGCTGGAGCAGCACCGGCGTGATGTCCTTTTCGGAGAGGCCGGCATCAAGCAGCGCGCGGACCAGGAAGATGTGCGGGTCGGTGCCGCGGGTCACCGCGACGCGCTTGCCCTTGAGGTCGCCGACGGACACGATCCTGGAGTCCTTGGCCGTGACCAGCGCGGTCCATTCAGGACGCGAATAGACATAGATCGACTTGATCGGGTTGCCGTTGATCCTGGCGACCAGCGCGGCCGATCCCGCCGTCGAGCCGAAATCGATCGAGCCGGCATTGAGGAATTCGAGCGCCTTGTTGGACCGGCGGATTGCACCCAGACGATGCTGATGCCGTCCTTGGCGAACTCCTTTTCCAGGAGCCCTTTCTGCTTCAGGATCAGCGAGACAGGATTGTAGGTCGCCCAGTCGATACGTATCTCCTTGAGCGGCTCCGCCGCAAAGCCTGCCGCGGGCGCAAGCGCCAAGCCTGCGATCATCGCAGCCAGTGCGCGCCGTGAAATCCGGACCATCCTCAGCCTCCCAATGATGGAAAAAACATCATTTTATTTCAATGAGTTAGCCCGGAAGGTCAATGAGAAAATCCGCACCCTGAAGGCGGCAATGCGAGAATGACTTTGCTCAAATCAACTGGAATTCAGCACAGAGTGATCGCGGGTCCACAATGGCCCGTGACAGCGCTGGCGCTGTCCTTTATCGGGATAGACCATGGATAGTGTCGTGGCCCAAGCCCGCCCGGAAGTGGATGGACGTTTCGATACCGCGCGGATCACGGCCGCGATCGATGCGCTTGCCGAGAAACACGCGGGCCGCGAGGACCAATTCCGCTCGGCGATGGCGCAACTGCTCAAGGCGGAACTGATCGCGGCACGCGCGACCGCGCAGGCCGTGCTGCTCAGGGATCGCCACGGCAGGCGCTGTGCGGAGCGGCTCTGCTTCGTGCAGGACGAGATCATCCGCATCCTCTACGCGGCAGCGACCAGGCATCTCTATCACTCGCCGATCCCCTCCGGCGAGGAGCGCATGGCGGTCGTCGCTACCGGCGGCTACGGCCGCGGCCTGATGGCGCCCGAGTCCGACATCGATCTGCTGTTCATCCTGCCCTACAAGCAGACCGCCTGGGGCGAGCAGGTCGCCGAAGCGATCCTCTATTGCCTGTGGGACATGGGATTGAAGGTCGGCCATGCCACGCGCTCGGTCGATGAATCGATCCGCCAGGCGCGCGGCGACATGACGATCCGCACCGCGATTCTGGAGACCCGATTCCTGACCGGCGACCGGCCGCTCTATGACGAACTGGTCGATCGCTTCGACAAGGATGTCGTGCAGGGCACCGCCGCCGAATTCGTCACCGCCAAGCTGGCCGAGCGCGAGGAGCGGCACCGCCGCGCCGGACAGTCGCGCTATCTGGTCGAGCCCAACGTCAAGGACGGCAAGGGCGGCCTGCGTGATCTGCACACGCTGTTCTGGATCGCCAAATACGTCTACCGCGTGCGCGAGACCGACGAGCTGCTGGAACGCGGCGTATTCGACGCGCAGGAATACCGCACCTTCCGCCGCTGCGCCGATTTCCTCTGGTCGGTGCGCTGCAACATCCATTTCTTCGCCGGCCGCGCCGAGGAGCGGCTGTCCTTCGACGTCCAGCGCGAGATCGCGATCAGGCTCGGCTACACCTCGCATCCCGGCATGCAGGACGTCGAGCGCTTCATGAAGCACTACTTCCTGATCGCCAAGGATGTCGGTGACCTCACCGCGATCCTGTGCGCCAAGCTGGAAGAGGAACAGAAGAAGCCGGCGCCGGTGCTGAGCCGCATGGTGGCGCGCTTGCGGCCGGGCAGCACCAAGCGGCGCGTGCCCGAGAGCGACGACTTCATCGTCGATAACAACCGCATCAACCTGGCCGCGCCCGATGTCTTCAAGCACGGCCCGGTCAATCTGATCCGGATCTTCCGCCTGGCGCAGAAGAACAACCTTGCCTTCCATCCCGATGCGATGCGCACCGTGACGCGCTCGCTCAAGCTCGTGAACACGCAGCTCCGCGAAGATGCCGAAGCCAACCGGCTGTTCATGGAGATCCTGACATCAGACAATGCCGAGATCGTACTGCGGCGCATGAACGAGACCGGAGTGCTCGGTCACTTCATCCGCGCCTTCGGCAAGATCGTGTCGATGATGCAGTTCAACATGTATCACCACTACACGGTGGACGAGCATCTGATCCGCTGCATCGGCTTCCTGCAGGAGATCGAGCGCGGCGGCAATGACGAGTTCATCGTCGCCAGCGACCTGTTCCGCAAAATCCGCCCCGAGCATCGCCCGGTGCTCTATATCGCGACCCTGCTGCACGATATCGCCAAGGGGCGGCCCGAGGATCATTCGATCGCCGGCGCCAAGGTGGCGCGGCGGCTGTGCCCGCGACTCGGCTTCAGCAACGCCGATACCGAGCTCGTCGCATGGCTGATCGAGGAGCATCTGACGATGTCGACGGTCGCGCAGTCGCGCGATCTCTCCGACCGCAAGACCATCGAGAATTTCGCCGCCGTCGTGCAATCGGTCGAGCAGATGAAGCTGCTGACGATCCTCACCACCGCCGACATCCGCGGCGTCGGCCCCGGCGTCTGGAACGGCTGGAAGGCGCAGCTCCTGCGCACGCTCTATTACGAGACCGAGCCCGTCCTGACCGGCGGCTTCTCGGAAGTGAACCGCGCGCGCCGCATCGCGGTGGCGCAGGCCGAATTCCGCGCCGCCTTCACCGAATGGCCGCAAGCCGAGCTCGACGCCTATATCGAACGGCACTATCCGGCGTACTGGCTCAAGGTCGAGCTGCCGCGCAAGATCCGGCAGGCGCGCTTCATCCGCGCCAGCGAGCAGGCCGGCCACAAGCTGGCGATCAATGTCGGCTTCGACGAGGCGCGCGGCGTCACCGAACTGACGATCTGGGCGACCGACCATCCCTGGCTGCTGTCGATCATCGCTGGCGCCTGCGCCTCCGCGGGCGCCAACATCGTCGACGCCCAGATCTACACCACGACCGACGGGCGCGCGCTCGACACCATCGCGATCTCCCGCGAATACGACCGCGACGAGGATGAAGGCCGGCGCGCGACCCGGATCGGCGAGATGATCGAGGATGTGCTGGAAGGCAAACTGCGCCTGCCTGAGGCGATGGCGCGTCGCGCGGTCCATCGCAGCAGCGGCAGCAAGGTGAAGGCGTTCACCGTCGAGCCGGAAGTGACGATCAACAACCAGTGGTCGGACCGCTACACCGTGATCGAGGTTTCCGGCCTCGACCGGCCCGGCCTGCTCTACCAGCTCACCACGGCGATCTCGAAACTCAACCTCAATATCGCCTCGGCCCATGTCGCGACCTTCGGCGAGCGCGCCCGCGACGTGTTCTACGTCACCGACCTGCTGGGCGCGCAGATCACTGCGCCGACCCGGCAGGCTGCGATCAAGAGCGCCCTGTTGCACCTGCTCGCTGACGAGAACGTAGCCGCCCAGCCGGCGGCTTGAACCTTCGCCGTGGTTTTGCGGAGCCGGCAACGCACTGACAGTTAAGCCTTTTATCCGGTCAGCCAGCTTAAGGGTTGCCGCATCGGCGTCGCTGCCTTACGTACAGTGCATCATGAAATTCCTCGATGAAGCAAAGGTCTATATTCGCTCCGGCGACGGCGGCAACGGCTGCGTTGCGTTCCGGCGCGAGAAGTTCATCGAGTTCGGCGGGCCTTCCGGCGGCAATGGCGGCCGCGGCGGCGATGTCATCATCGAGGCGGTCGACGGGCTGAACACGCTGATCGACTACCGCTACCAGCAGCATTTCAAGGCGCAAAAGGGCACCAATGGCATGGGCAAGGACCGCCATGGCGCCAACGGCAAACCGATCGTGCTGAAGGTGCCGGTGGGAACCCAGGTGTTCGACGAGGACCGCGAGACGCTGATCCACGATTTCACCAAGCTCGGCGAGAAATTCGTGCTGGCCGAAGGCGGCAATGGCGGTTTCGGCAACGCGCATTTCAAGTCGTCCACCAACCGCGCCCCGCGCAATGCCAATCCCGGCCTGCCGGGCGAGGAACGCTGGATCTGGCTCCGCCTCAAGCTGATCGCCGATGCCGGCCTGGTCGGGCTGCCGAACGCCGGCAAGTCGACCTTCCTGTCCGTGGTCAGCGCGGCAAAACCGAAGATCGCGGACTATCCCTTTACCACGCTGCATCCGCAGCTCGGCGTCGTGAGCGCGCAGGGCCGCGAATTCGTGCTCGCCGATATTCCCGGCCTGATCGAAGGCGCGCATGAGGGTGCCGGCCTCGGCGACCGCTTTTTGGGCCATGTCGAGCGCTGCCGCGTGCTGCTGCACCTGATCGACGCCACCAGCGAGCATGCGGGCAAGGCGTACAAGACCGTCCGAACCGAGCTCGAGGCCTATGAGGGTCATCTTGCCGAGAAGATCGAGATCGTCGCGCTGAACAAGATCGACGCGGTCACGCCTGACGAATTGAAGAAGCAGAAGGACCGGCTGAAACGGGCGGCCAAGAAGACCCCGCTGCTCGTCTCCGCCGCCACCGGCGAGGGTGTCCCGGAGGCGTTGAAGGCGCTGGTGGAGGTGATCGGCGAGGCGCCGGTATCGGCCAAGGCCAAAAGCGGCACTGATGCCGAACCGTGGGCGCAACCGACGCCGCAAGGCTGATTCCAGGGCCTGTTCCGCCCGCAGGGTTGATGATCCCTTAACGCTCTTTCCCGTGCGCCGCTTCCAAAGTAAGGGGGTGGCGCGTATTGCTTCGCAACCGCCGCTCCGTCTCTGATCAAACCATGAAACGCCCGTCGCTCAATCGTTTTCGCCGCATCGTCGTCAAGGTCGGCTCGTCGCTGCTGATCGATTCTGAGGCTGGCGAGGTCAGGTCATCATGGCTGTCGGCGCTGGCCGCCGATATCGCCAAGCTGCACCGGGAAGGCCGCGAGGTCCTGATCGTCTCCTCCGGCTCGATCGCGCTCGGGCGCAGCCGATTGAAGCTGCCGCGCGGGCCGCTGAAGCTCGAGGAGAGCCAAGGTGCGGCCGCCGTAGGCCAGATCGCGCTGGCGCGGATCTGGTCCGAAGTGCTCGGCGATTACGGGATTCGTGCCGGACAGATCCTGGTCACGCTGCAGGACACCGAGGAGCGCCGCCGCTATCTCAATGCCCGCTCGACGATCGCAAAGCTCCTGGACTGGCGCGCGGTGCCCGTGATCAACGAGAACGACACGGTTGCCACCAACGAGATCCGCTATGGCGACAACGACCGGCTCGCCGCCCGCGTCGCCACCATGGCGAGCGCGGACCTCCTGATCCTCTTGTCCGACATCGACGGCCTCTATGACGCGCCGCCGGCCAGCAACCCCAACGCAAAACTGATTTCGGTCGTGGAAAGCATCAGCGCGGAGATCGAGGCGATGGCGGGTGACGCCGGATCCGAACTGTCGCGCGGCGGCATGCGCACCAAGATCGAGGCGGCGAAGATCGCGACCACCGGCGGCACCCATATGCTGATCGCCTCCGGCAAGATCGAACATCCGCTGCAGGCGATCGCCGACGGCGGCCGCTGCACCTGGTTCCTGACGCCTGCCAACCCGATCACCGCACGCAAACGCTGGATCGCCGGCTCGTTGGAACCAAAGGGCACGCTGACCATCGACGCCGGCGCGGTGGCCGCGCTGCGGGCCGGAAAGAGCCTGTTGCCGGCTGGCGTGATCCGGATCGACGGCCAGTTCGCCCGCGGCGACGCGGTGATCGTCCGCGGCCCGGATACCCATGAGATCGGCCGCGGCCTCATAGCCTACGACGCCGAGGATGCCGACAAGATCAAGGGACGCTCCTCCCCCGACGTGATGACCATCCTCGGCATCAGCGGCCGGGCGGAGATGATCCACCGCGACGACCTGGTGGTGGGCCCCGCGGGCGTCATTCCGGCCAAATAGGCCATTGGCCGAGCTCCTGCGGATTTACGGCGACTGCTGGAACCCACCCGGTTCGACCTGCCATGCCGGTTCCTCGCCTCGCCAAGGCCTCGATTTCCGTGCTAGACCATGGCCTTAATAGAACGCTGGGACACTCCATGACTGCGCCGCTGAAGGCGATCGACGGTAACGCCGATCTGCCGACCCTGATGAATGAACTCGCGACACAGGCGCGTGCGGCTGCGCGCGTGCTGGCGCTTGCGCCGCCCGAGCAGAAGAACCGCGCGCTCACAGCGATCGAGCGCGCCATCCGCAACAATGCGCCGACCATCCTTGCCGCCAATGCCGAGGATGTCGCAGAGGCGCGTGCGAGCGGCGCGACCTCGGCATTCGTCGACCGGCTGACGCTGACGCAGGCGCGCATCGATGCGATGGCCGACGGCGTCGCCACGGTGCGCAACATTCCCGATCCGGTCGGCGCCGTCACCGAGAGCTGGCAGCGGCCGAACGGCATGACCATCGAACGCGTCCGCGTGCCGCTCGGCGTCATCGCCGTGATCTTCGAGAGCCGGCCCAATGTCGCGGCCGACGCCGGCGTGTTGTGCCTGAAATCCGGCAACGCCGTGATCCTGCGCGGCGGCTCCGACAGTTTCCGTTCCTGCCGCGCGATCCATGACTGCCTGGCGCAGGGCCTGCGCGAGGCCGGCCTGCCGGAAGCCGCGATTACGCTGGTGCCGACCCGCGACCGCGCCGCGGTCGGGCTGTTGCTCACCGGTTTGAACGGCGGCGTCGACGTCATCGTGCCGCGCGGCGGCAAGAGCCTGGTCGCGCGGGTGGAAGCGGAAGCGCGCGTGCCGGTGTTCGCCCATCTCGAAGGCGTCAACCATGTCTATGTCGACCGCTCCGCCAATCTCGAGATGGCGAAGTCGATCGTGCTGAACGCCAAGATGCGGCGTCCCGGCGTCTGCGGCGCGGCCGAGACGCTGCTGGTCGACCGCGCCGGCGCCTCCACTAGTTTGAAGCCACTGGTCGAGATGCTGATCGATGCCGGATGCGAGGTGCGCGGCGACGAGGCCGTGCGATATGTCGATGCCCGCGTGAAGCCGGCGACCGAGGAAGATTGGGACACCGAATACGAGGACGCCATCATCGCGGCCCGAATCGTCGACGGCGTCGACGAGGCGATCGCGCATATCCATCAGCACGGCTCGCGGCATACCGACGCGATCGTGACGGAGGATGCGAAAGTGGCGGAGAAATTCCTCAACGAGGTCGACTCCGCGATCGTGCTGCACAATGCGTCGACCCAGTTCGCCGACGGCGGCGAGTTCGGCTTCGGCGCGGAGATCGGGATAGCCACCGGCAAATTCCACGCGCGTGGGCCTGTCGGCGCCGAGCAACTCACCAGCTTCAAGTATCGCATCCACGGCACCGGACAGACGCGGCCGTGAACCCAACCTTGTGATCCCGTTGAAGCCGGCCCAGATCGCGTCGCCATCCGTCGCGCAGGCACTTCCGTTCTACACCAACGGGATGCGCATCGGCCTGCTCGGCGGCTCGTTCAACCCGCCGCATGCCGCGCATCGCGCCATCAGCCAGTTCGCGCTGAAGCGGTTGCGGCTCGATCGCGTCTGGTGGCTGCTCACGCCCGGCAACCCGCTCAAGAATCACGACGGCCTGCATGCGCTCGCCGAGCGAGCCGCAGCCGCACTGAAAGTGGCCGACGATCCCCGCATCGATGTGAGCTGTCTCGAAGCTGTCATCGGCACGCGCTACACTGTCGACACGATCATCCACTTGCGGCGCCGCGTTTCCGGCGTGCATTTTGTCTGGATCATGGGCGCCGACAACCTCGCGCAGTTCCATCGCTGGAAAGACTGGCGGCGCATCGCCTCCGATGTGCCGATCGCCGTGATCGACCGCCCGCCACAAAGTTTTCGCGCCCTCGCCGCACCCGCCGCCCAGGCGCTCGCCCGCTATCGTCTGCCCGAGAATCAGGCGGCCCGGCTGGCGGATCAGCAGGCGCCGGCCTGGGTCTTTCTCACCGGCATGAAATCCAATCTGTCTTCGACCGGCCTTCGGAACCCTGATGGAAGCTGGAGGACGGTCTAGCGCATGATCAAAGTGGACCATGCGTCAAGTGACGTGGGGCTTACTGGAATATTGAAACCCTTAACCCCACATGCGTAGTATAGGCGGCGGGCGCCGGGATTCGGTGTCCGCGATACAGTGAAAGGAATGGTCCCTGGCCACATCTGTATTGTCCAAGTCTGTTTTACCCAAGGTAGCTAACAAGGCAGCAAAACCTGCGCGTAAAACATCGACCCCAACTGCGGCCTTGAAGGCGCAAGGCGACGCCGACAAGACCCTGAATATGATCCTCTCCCGCCTCGACGATATGAAGGCGGAAGAGACGGTCACCATCGACCTTCGCGGCAAATCAGCATACTCCGACTACATGATCATCACCTCGGGCCGGGCCAACCGGCACGTCGGCGCGATCGCGGAGAACGTCACCAAAGCCCTGAAGGAAAACGGCGTCAGCAAAATCCATGTCGAAGGCCTGCCCAATTGCGACTGGGTGCTGATCGATTCCGGCGATGTGATCGTGCACGTGTTCAGGCCCGAGGTGCGCGAGTTCTACAATCTCGAACGGTTGTGGACGCAAAGCCCGGTCGCTGCGGTCTAGCTCTCTGAGCCGATGCAAATCGGCCGATGCGCATGCTAACATGCGTTAATGCGGTTACTTGTCATCGCAGTCGGTCGATTGAAGCAGGGTCCGGAGCGGGAACTGGCGGAGCGCTATCGCGAGCGCTTCGACGATATCGGTCGCAAGCTTGGCTTCCGCGGCCTGGATGTTCATGAAATTGCGGAAAGCCGCGCACGCGACGCCGTAACAAGAATGACCGAGGAAGCGGCGGCGATCTCGGCACTGATCCCGGAAAAGCATGTGCTCGTGGCGATGGACGAGCGCGGCGAGAACGTTGATAGCGCGGCGTTTGCCGGGTATCTCGGGCGCTGGCGGGACCAATCGGTCGCCAACACTATTTTCGTCATTGGCGGCGCCGACGGACTTTCGCCTGATTTGCAGCGCAAAGCCAAGCTGCGCGTCGCATTCGGCGCGGCGACTTGGCCGCACCAGATGGTGCGAGTGATGCTTCTGGAACAGATTTATCGGGCGGCGACCATTTTGGCCGGCCATCCCTATCATCGCGCGTGAACCGACAAGAGCCCTGACAATCCGATGCCGTCGCTGCGCGACCTTCACCGTTATCCCGACACCGCGCACAGTGGCCGGTATCCGACACGCTTGCTCCTGCTGTCGATCGTATTGTTGTCGGCACCCCTCGCGACCGCCGCACTCGCGCAAACAGCGTCGCAACCGCAGCAGACGGCGGCAACCGCGCCTTCGCCCGATATCATCAAGCAGCGGGAGCAGGAACTTGAAGCCGCCCGCGAGCAGCAGCGGAAGGCAACCGAGCTGCAGGAAAAATTGAAGGCCGACATTGCCGCGATCGGCCAGGACCGCAGCAAGCTCAACCAGCAGATCATCGACATCGCGGGCCAGGTGCGCGGGGTTGAAGGCCGGATTGCCGATGCGGAGGCGCGGCTGCGCCCGCTCGACGGCCGCGAGCAGGAGATCCGCGCCTCGCTCGATTCACGCCGCGCCGAGATCATCGAGGTGCTGGCGGCGCTGCAACGTGCCGGCCGGCGCACGCCGCCGGCCCTCCTGGTGCGGCCAGAAGACGCACTGCAGTCGCTGCGGACCGCGATGCTGCTCGGTGCGGTCGTGCCTGAACTACGGGGGCGCGCGGAAAAGCTGACGGCCGACCTCGGCGAGCTGGTTGCATTGCGCAAGACCATCGCCAGCGAGCGCGACGCGCTGGCGCTCGACCGCGACAAGCTGAAGGAAGACCAGGTCCGGCTCGCCGCGCTGGTCGAGGAGCGGCAACGCCAGCAGAGCGCGATCGAAAAGGACATGGAGGCCGAAGGCGCGCGCGCCATCGCGCTGTCCAAGCAGGTCGACAGCCTGCAGGGCCTGATCGCCAAGATGGAACAGGATCTGAAGAGCGCCGCGAAAGCGGCCGCTACTGCCAATCTGCAGGGCACGCCCGCCGCCCCGAACGGCAAGCCTAATCTGGGCGCTTTGAAGGATTCGGCGCGGCTGAGCCCGGCGATCGCCTTTGCCTCCGCGAAAGGGCTGTTCGCCTACCCCGTTAACGGCAGCAAGATTCGCGAATTTGGCGGGTCCGACGGTGCTGGCGGCGTGCAAAAAGGCATTTCTTTGGCGGCCCGGCCCGGGGGCCAGGTCACAACCCCGTGTGACGGCTGGGTCGTCTATGCCGGACCCTTCCGAAGCTACGGTCAACTCTTGATCCTCAACGCCGGGGGCGGGTATCATGTTTTGATCGCCGGGATGGAGCGTATTTCGGTAAACATCGGCCAGTTTGTACTTACGGGGGAGCCGGTCGCGACCATGGGGTCGACATCCCAGGTGGCGTCCATTTTCGCGACAAACGCGAGCCAACCCGTGCTCTATGTCGAGTTCCGTAAGGACGGCACTCCAATTGATCCAGGCCCATGGTGGGCCGCAAATGAAGGCGAAAAGGTTCGCGGATGATGCGCAAGACTTCTGTAATTCTCCTCAGCGCCGCATGCGGTGCAGCGTTGACGCTGTTCGTTACCCAACCGCGCGCCGTGCTGATGGGATCAAGCGCGCGCGCCGCGACCTCGGACACCTACCGCCAGCTCAATCTGTTCGGCGACGTGTTCGAGCGCGTGCGCAGCGACTATGTCGAGAAGCCCGACGACAGCAAGCTGGTGGAATCCGCGATCAGCGGCATGCTGGCCGGGCTTGATCCGCACTCGAGCTACATGGACGCCAAGAGCTTCCGCGACATGCAGGTGCAGACCCGCGGCGAGTTCGGCGGCCTCGGCATCGAGGTCACGATGGAGGACGGGCTGATCAAGGTCGTCTCCCCGATCGACGATACCCCGGCGTCGAAGGCCGGCATCATGGCCAACGACATCATCACCACGCTCGACGACGAGGCGGTGCAGGGTCTGACCCTCAACCAGGCCGTCGAGAAGATGCGCGGGCCGGTGAACACCAAGATCCGGCTGAAGATCATCCGCAAGGGCCAGGACAATCCGATCGACGTCACGCTGGTGCGCGACAACATTCGCGTCCGCTCGGTGCGCGCCCGCGTCGAGGCCGACGACATCGCCTATATCCGCATCACCACCTTCAACGAGCAGACCACCGAAGGCCTGAAGAAGGAGATCGCCAATCTCTCGAACCAGATCGGCGACAAGCTGAAGGGCTACATCATCGATCTCCGCAACAATCCCGGCGGCCTCCTGGAGGAAGCCGTGACGGTCTCCGACTCCTTCCTGGAGCGCGGCGAGATCGTCTCGACCCGCGGCCGCAATGCCGAGGAAACCCAGCGCCGCGCCGCCCATTCGGGCGACCTGACCAAGGGCAAGCCGGTGATCGTGCTGATCAACGGCGGCTCGGCCTCGGCTTCCGAAATCGTCGCCGGCGCGCTGCAGGACCACAAGCGGGCCACGCTGGTCGGCACCCGCTCCTTCGGCAAGGGGTCGGTGCAGACCATCATCCCGCTCGGCAGCGGCAATGGCGCGCTGCGGCTGACCACGGCGCGCTACTACACGCCGTCAGGCAAGTCGATCCAGGCCAAGGGCATCGTGCCCGACATCGAGGTGCTGCAGGACGTGCCGGACGAATTGAAGGCACGGACGGACACCAAGGGTGAGGCCTCGCTGCGCGGCCATCTGAAGTCCGACGGCGACGAGAAGACCGGCTCGCAGTCCTACGTGCCGCCGGATGCCAAGGACGACAAGGCGCTCAAGCTGGCCGACGACCTCCTGCATGGCATCAAGTCCACGGCCAGTTCGGCGCCGCCGCCCGCGAGCGGCGACAAGGCTGCGGTCGACAACAAGCCGGGCAGCAAGGCCGCGAACTGATCGGCCATCACGGGTTCAAACAAAGGGCGGCCTTGTCGGCCGCCCTTTTCGTTTTGGAACTCCCGTAGCCCGGGTGAAGCGCCAGCGTAACCCGGGCTACGGGGTCCCCCGCCCGAACCGGCCGCCTCGTGGTATCGTCGGCGCAGCTGATTCGGGGGGTTGATGGCAGAGGCGGCCGACGAACTGAGCGCACCGCTCGGACAGGGGACCATGGCCAAAAAGCGCCGGTTCCGGGCGCCGTTCACGGCCATGCAGGCGCTCGCGGTGGTGCTCGGCCTGATCCTGGTCACCTTCGCCGGTATCGCCTTGTTCAATGACGATCCGCTTGGCGGCGAGCCGATCGCCCATGTCGCCTTGCGCAAGACGCCGGTCGCGAAGGAAAAACCCGCGCCGACCGCCCAACCTGCCGAGCCTGTGACGAAATCTCCGCCCAAGCAGCCTGCCGGCGAGAGCAAGACGATTACCATCATCGATGGCTCGAGCGGCGCGCGGCGTGACGTCGTGATCGGGGGCGATCCCGCCGACAAGGCCGAGTCCGATGCTGCCGCGAGGCCGATGGCCGGTATTGACCCGCGCCTTCTGGAAAAATCCCGCTATGGCATGATCCCGGTGGTCGCCGACGGCCTGAAACCGTTCACGGTCTATGCGGCGGATGCCGACCGCGCCAAGGCGGCCAAAATGCCGGTGGTGGCGATCGTGGTCGGCGGGCTCGGCGTCGGCGCCGCCAAGACCACCGACGCCATCATGAAACTGCCGCCGGCAGTGACGCTGGCCTTCACGCCCTATGGCGCCGATCCGACCAAGCTTGCCGAGCGGGCACGTGCGCAGCGCCACGAGATCCTGCTGCAGGTGCCGATGGAGCCATTCGATTATCCGGACAATGATCCCGGCCCCCAGACCCTGCTCACGACCCTCAACGCCGAGCAGAACCTCGACCGGCTCTACTGGCACTTCAGCCGCCTCCAAGGCTATGCCGGCATCGCCAATTTCATGGGCGCCCGGTTCGTGGCGACCGATCCGGTGATGCAGCCGATCATCCGGGAAGCGGCCAAGCGCGGCCTCAGCTATTTCGACGACGGCGCCACGCCGCGCAGCGTCGCGGCCCCGCTCGCCGCCGGACAGGCGCTGCCCTTTGCCAAAGCCGATTTTACCATCGATGCGGTTCCAACCTCGGTGGAGATAGATCGCGTGCTGGTCAAGCTCGAGACGCTCGCCAAGGAACGCGGCGTCGCGGTCGGCGTGGCCTCGGCGCTGCCGATTTCGATCGAACGCATCGCGGCCTGGACCAAGACACTGGAGGCGCGCGGCATCCTGCTTGCACCATTGACAACCGCGATGCTGAAATCAAAATCGAGCTAGAGCATGATCCGGAAAAGTGGGTACCGGTTTTCCGAACAGATCATGCTCGAATAAGGCCGCAGAGCATCAACCTGATGGCGCGACTTCGGACTTCCGGACCCGCCCGTCTTCCAGATCATGGTCCCGCCGGGGCGAAGCGGGTCATGGTCTCGTCTTTTTGTTGGAGCGTGATCTCCGCGCAAACGCTCCGCGCTTGTCGCAAGGGAAAACCGATTCCCACTGTTTACGGATCACGCTCTGGGAGTCCTGATCGAATGACGCGTTACGAGGAGCTGCCTTACCGGACCTGCGTCGGCGTGATGCTGCTTAACCGAGAGGGGCTGGTCTTTATCGGGCGCCGCTCCGGTGGCGGCATCGAGCATGTCGACGACACCCATGTCTGGCAGATGCCGCAAGGCGGCGTGGATCCCGGTGAAGACGTCTGGGAAGCCGCCAAGCGCGAGCTCTATGAGGAGACCAGCGTCCGCTCGGTCGAGAAACTCGGCGAAGTCGACGACTGGCTGATTTACGATATTCCGCGCACGGTCGCAGGGCGAGCTTGGAAGGGCCGTTATCGCGGCCAGCGCCAGAAATGGTTCGCGATGCGCTTCACCGGCAAGGACAATGAGATCGACGTGGCGCATCCCGGCGGAGGCCACAAGGCCGAGTTCTCGAACTGGCGCTGGGAGCCGATGAAGAATCTCCCCGAACTGATCGTGCCGTTCAAGCGACCGGTCTATGAGCGCGTGGTTCAGGAATTTTCCAGGCTCGCGGGCCGATAGGAATGCCCGAGGAAAAGCTGTACCGCCCCAATGTAGGGATTGCTCTGTTCAACGCGTCCGGCAGCGTGCTGATCGGCCGCCGCTTCAGGGATGATGGTCCGGAAATCATCCTCCCCGGGCTGGAATGGCAGATGCCGCAAGGTGGCATCGATGCCGGCGAGGAACCACGCCAGACGGTCATGCGCGAGCTCTGGGAGGAGACGGGCGCGGTCTCCGCTGACTATCTCGGCGAGACCGACTGGATCACTTACGAATTCCCGCCTTACAACGGACCGCCGCATCGTCTCGGCAATTTCCACGGACAGCGGCAGAAATGGTTCGCGCTGCGCTTTACGGGGCGAGACGAGGAGATCGATCCGCTGACGCCGCGCAATGGACAGCCGGCCGAATTCGATGCCTGGCGCTGGGAACGGCTCGACCGCGTCGCCGACCTCGTCGTGCCGTTCCGGCGCGAGGTGTATCAGCATGTCGCCCGCAGCTTCGCCGCCTTTGCGCAAGCGTGCTAGAGCATTTTCGGTTCTGATTGAATCAGAACCGAAGCTCTAGATTTGTTTTGACGCGTTTTCTTCACGCGAACCGGTGTCCGGTTCGCTCGAAAACGCTCTAAGCCCGGATCGCTGAACGCCGGACCTCCCGGCCCATCCAAGTGAACGCACTACTCGGACAGCGGCAGCTCGGCGACATCAAGGATGCTGCCGATGCCATGGCGCAACCGGCGCATGGCGCTGTCCTCGCTCGCGAGGCCGAACGCCAGCATCGAGCGTCCGGTCACGGCATAGGCATGGCCGAACGGAAAACTCGGCAGTTGCCCGTCGGGCTGGTTGGTATCGATCAGTCCCTGCCAATGCTGTCCGTCCGGGACCTGCGGCAGCGTGAAATTCACCACGTCATAATGGGCGTTGTAGACCAACAGCAACGTCGCGTCCGATCCGCGCCGTTTGATGCCGGTCTCCTGGGCGCGACCATCAAGCAGCATCCCGAAGCAGCGCACATTGCCGTCCTGCCACTGCTCGATGGTCATTTCCTCGCCCGACGGGGCGAGCCAGGTCACGTCCTTGACGTCGAGCTCCTCATTGTGTGTGCCGATCAGGAAACGGCTCCGATAAAGGATCGGAAACGCCTTGCGCATCGCGATCAGCTTTCGCGTGAATTCGCGCAAGGCGCGCCCCTCAGGCGAGATCTTCATCCAGTCGAGCCACGTAGTTTCGTTGTCCTGCGCGTAGGCGTTGTTGTTGCCCTTCTGGCTGTGACCGAATTCGTCGCCGGCGAGCAACATCGGCGTGCCGTGCGACAGGATCATCGTGGCGAGGAAATTGCGCTTCTGCCGCTCGCGCAACGCGACGATCTCCGCATCGTGCGTCGGACCTTCGACGCCGTGATTCCACGAGTGATTGTTGGAATGGCCGTCGCGGTTGTTCTCGCCATTGGCCTCGTTGTGCTTGTCATTGTAGGAGACCAGATCGTTGAGGGTGAAGCCGTCATGGGCGGTGACGAAGTTGACGCTCGCCCACGGTTTGCGGCCGCGCTTGTTGAACAGGTCTCCCGACCCGGTAATGCGCTTGACGAAATCGGCGACCTGCCCGGCGTCCCCTTTCCAGAATCTTCGCACGGTATCGCGGAATTTATCGTTCCACTCCGCCCAGCCCGGCGCGAACTGGCCGACCTGGTAGCCGCCGGGGCCGATGTCCCACGGCTCGGCGATCAGCTTGACGTTAGAGAGCACCGGGTCCTGACGGCACGCATCGAGGAAACTGCCGCCCTCATCGAACCCGTAGGGCTCGCGCGCGAGAATGGTGGCAAGATCGAAACGGAAGCCGTCGACGCGCATCTCCGTCGCCCAGTAGCGAAGTGAGTCGGCGACCATCTGGAGCACGCGCTGGTGCGATAGATTGACGGTGTTTCCGGTGCCGGTATCGTTGATGTAGTAGCGCTTCTGATCAGGCAGCAGCCGATAATAGCTCGCGTTGTCGATGCCCTTGAAGGACAGCGTCGGCCCGAGTTCGTTGCCTTCGGCCGTGTGGTTATAAACCACGTCGAGGATCACCTCGATGCCGTGGGCGTGGAATTGGTTGACCATCTCCTTGAACTCGTTCGCCCAGGGCGTCCGCAGATAGCGCGGGTCCGGTGCGAAGAAGGCGAGCGAGTTGTAGCCCCAATAATTGCGCAGGCCCTTGTCGACCAGATAGCTGTCGTCGACGAACGCATGAATCGGCAGCAGCTCCGCGCTGGTGACACCGAGCGAGCGCAGATAGGCTGATACGTTCGGGCAGGCGAGGCCGGCGAACGTGCCGCGATCGGCCTCCGGCACCAACGGATGCAGCTTGCTGAAGCCCTTCACATGCATCTCGTAGATGATGGTGCGCTCCCACGGTGTCGCGGGCTTGCGGTCACGCCCCCAGGTGAAAGCGGGATCGATCACCCGGCACTTCTGCACCAGATGGACATTGTCGCGGTCGTCAAACGATTTGTCCTTGTCGGGATCACCGATCTTGTAGCCGAACAGTTCGGGTCCCCATTGCAACTGCCCGACCAGTTGCCGGGCGTAGGGATCGATCACCAGCTTGTTCGGATTGAAGCGATGGCCAGCGTCCGGCTCATAGGGACCATGGACGCGGTAGGCATAGACCAATCCCGGACGCGCGGTCGGCAGATAGCCATGCCAGACTTCGTCGGTATATTCGGGAAGCTCGATCCGCTCGATCTCGGTTTGGCCTGCATCATCAAACAGGCACAGCTCCACCTTGGTAGCGTGTGCCGAAAACAGTGCGAAGTTGACACCAAGGCCGTCCCAGGTCGCGCCCAATGGAAATGGCCTGCCTTCGCGAACGGCCGAGCGCCGCAACAACTGCGCTGCCTGCGCGAGCTCACGACCTGCGGCTGATTTATCCATCGGAAAGGCCCGCCCTTCGGTTGGATGAACGCTCGCACATAACCATTGTTCCTGGTGGCGAGCGCCGGTTTTCAGCCCAATACTACGCGAACCAGTGCCGCCCGGGGACCGGCGCCTGTTGGAAAATTTCCGGCATCCCTCTTGAAAGTTCCTGCCGTTTTTCTAAGTCGATTTTTGCCGCCACAGCGGCGGTGCCGGATGCCAGCCTGGGTCCGGCGGACCGGGCGCCGGACGGTGTCCGACGCTCCTTCGTATCCATCTTGCTCTTAGGAGGACTTGGTTATGAGGATCTTCGACTTCTTGCCCCTGTGGCGTTCCACGGTCGGCTTCGACCGTTTTGCGGTTTTGCTCGATGCAAGCCTGCGACAATCCGCCGACGACGGCCGCTCCCTTGCAACATTGAACCGTCCGCAGTCAGCCCAAGCCATTGAGCACAATCAGGCAGCCTGACGTCGCCTGCTGCTCGGTGAGGACACGCGTGGGGCCAATAGGTCCGCGCCGAACATCGTATGTAAGACGAGGAGGATAAGATGACTTTCCGTGATCTCATTCCCTGGTCGAAGAACCAGGAGCTTGCGCCGACGCGCGAGAATTTCGATCCTTTCATCACGCTTCACCGCGAGATGAACCGGCTGTTCGAGGACGTCTTCCGCGGCTTCGGCTCGTTCGGCCGCATCGGCAGTCCGCTGCTCGAGGGCCGCTTCGGCTGGCCCAAGATTGAGCTCAGCGAAACCGACAAGGCGCTCACCGTCTCCGCGGAGCTTCCGGGCATGACGGAGAAGGACGTTCAGGTCGAGATCGCCAATGGCGTGCTGACGCTCAGGGGCGAGAAGAAGGCCGATCGCACGGACAACGAGAAATATTTCTCGGAGCGCTACTACGGCGCGTTCGAACGGCGAATCGCGCTTGACGGCGTCGCCGAAGACAAGGCGCAAGCCTCTTTCCGCGATGGCGTGCTGACGATCACGCTGCCGAAATCGGAAGAGGCGCGCGAGAACGTCAGACGCATTCCGATCAACGCGCAATGAAATGACAAATGACATTCAGAGGCGGCGCATCCTGCGCCGCCCTCTCAACCCAAACAGTGTCCTTGGAAAGGAGCGAAGGAGACACTTCGATGAGCGAGACCAGCCTCGGCGCCGCCGAACTTCCCCTCTTTCACCCCGCCGCCCATTACGACTCACCTGCCGATGTCTTGACCGACCCGCAGCTCTCCCGATCCGAGAAGCGCGTGATCCTGTCGTCCTGGGCGTCCGACATGTTCGCAGTCGAATCCTGCCCCGGCCTGCGCGAGATTCCTGGAATCGGCCACAGCATCCGCCTCGCCGACATCCTTGCCGCGCTGCGACAACTCGATGACGACGAGGATCCGCCGCCCTGCCGCGGGATCGCGCCGCAACGGCGTTTACCAACAAATCATTCGCGTCCGGCTTCGCCATGTTGACGCCAACTATTCTGGCTTTCGCATGGGTCAATCAGGCGTCCGCGCTGTTGGCGATGCCATGGCTCGCATGGCAGCGAGACTTGCTTTTTCGTGACACCGTGCGCGCCGGACGCCAGCAGGACCGATAAGAGAGAGCGGACGTGAAGCGGGCGATATCGACAACATTCGGCGCCGTACTCGGCGCACTCATCCTGATCGCGCCAGCAGCCGGTCAGGTCCCAAACCTGAAGACCGGCGGCACGGTGCCGACATTGGCGCCCCTGGTGCGCGAAGTAACGCCCGCCGTCGTCAACATCTCCGTGCACGGCAAGATCCGCGAGGAAAATCCGCTGTATCGCGATCCGCTGTTCCGAGAATTCTTCGATGTGCCGAAGCAGCTGGAAAAGGAGATCAGCGCGACCGGCTCCGGCGTGATCGTCGACGGCCAGCGGGGATACATCCTGACCAACAACCATGTTGTCGATCAGGTCTCCACGGTCCAGATCACGACCAAGGACGGTCGCCAGTTCTCGGCCAAGGTGATGGGCCGCGATCCCGACACCGATATCGCGGTGCTGCAGATCCACTCGCCGACGGGTCTCAAGGCGATTGCGCTCGGCGACAGCGATGCGCTTGAAGTCGGCGATTTCGTCATTGCCATCGGCAATCCCTTCGGCCTCGGCCAGACTGTGACGTCGGGGCTTGTGAGCGCACTCGGCCGCACCGGGCTCGGCAAACAGGGCTATGAGGACTTCATCCAGACCGATGCCGCGATCAATCCGGGCAATTCCGGCGGCGCGCTGGTCAATCTGAAAGGTGAACTGATCGGCATCAACTCGGCCATCATTTCACCGGCCGGCGGCAATGTCGGCATCGGCTTCGCGATCCCGATCAACATGGCGCGACGGGTGATGGATCAAATCGTCGAGAATGGCAAGGTCGTGCGCGGCCGGATCGGCATCTCGCTGCAGGACATGCATCCGTCGACGGACGGCGGGCGCAGCGAGGGCGCCAGGATCGCCGACGTCAGTCCGGGATCGCCGGCGGAGAGCGCCGGCTTGCGCAGAGGCGATATCGTGCTGCGGGCCGACGATCGTCCGATCCGAAGCGCCGCCCAGCTCCGCAACCGGGTCGGCCTCGCTCGGATCGGCGAGCAGCTGCGGCTGACGATCGAGCGCGGCGGCGGGATACAGAATGTCACGGTCGCAGTGGCGTCAGCAGGGGACGCCAACGCCGCCATCTCAAGCAAGGCAAAGCGCCGCTAGGCGAGGCAATACGCGAATTTGGCGATCGGGAAATTCCGCCCGCCACAATGTGACGGACGGCGGATCGTTCAAGATTTTTGTCCGGCCCCGGCGCGATGCACCGGGGCCTAGTGCATAGCTGTCGCGCTGAGGCTGTGCTCGATACTCTTGAAGTGGTCTAGCCGCTCGATCTCGCGGTCGAGTTCAGAGCCTTCCTTCTCCTTCAGGTTCTCTTCCATCTCGGCGATGGTCTCGCTGAACTGGGCGCGATCGACTTCCTGGATCGAGGTCGCGACATCAGCGAGCACAGTCAGGCGATTGTCCGAGACTTCGGCCAAACCGCCGAGCACCACCATCTTCTGATGCGCGCCACCGGTGGTGATAGTCAGGATGCCCGGACGGACCGCAGCCACGACGGGCGCGTGACCGGCGAGCACGCCGAAATCACCTTCCACGCCGGGAACATCCACCTGATCGACCTCGCCGGAGAAGGCGAGCTTTTCGGGGGAGACGAGATCGAAGTGGAAGGTGGCCATGATGTACCTGCGAATAGCGAATAGCGAATAGTGAGTGGCTGATTGGGAGCCGGCGCTAGCCGCCCGCTCCCTGTTCGCCACCGCCCCTTAAGCGGCTTCGGCAGCCAGCTTCTTGCCCTTCTCGACCGCCTCTTCGATGGTGCCAACCATGTAGAAGGCAGCCTCCGGCAGGTGGTCGTATTTGCCTTCGCACAGACCGCGGAAGCCCTTGATGGTGTCGGCGAGCTCGACGAACTTGCCCGGCGAACCGGTGAAGACTTCGGCGACATGGAAGGGTTGCGACAGGAAGCGCTCGATCTTGCGGGCGCGGGCCACCGTCAGCTTGTCCTCTTCGGAGAGCTCGTCCATGCCGAGGATAGCGATGATGTCCTGCAGCGACTTGTAGCGCTGCAGCACCTGCTGGACCATGCGCGCGGTCGAGTAGTGCTCCTCGCCGACAACCAGCGGCGACAGCATGCGCGAGGTCGAGTCGAGGGGGTCCACCGCCGGATAGATGCCCTTCTCGGAGATCGCGCGCGACAGCACGGTGGTGGCGTCCAGATGCGCGAACGAGGTCGCCGGCGCCGGGTCGGTCAAGTCGTCGGCCGGCACGTAGATCGCCTGCACCGAGGTGATCGAGCCCTTCTGCGTGGTAGTGATACGCTCCTGCAGCGCGCCCATGTCGGTCGCAAGCGTCGGCTGGTAACCCACCGCCGAAGGGATACGGCCGAGCAGCGCCGACACTTCGGAGCCAGCCTGCGTGAAGCGGAAGATGTTGTCGACAAAGAACAGCACGTCCTGGCCCTGGTCGCGGAAGTGCTCAGCCACCGTGAGACCGGTCAAGCCGACGCGCGCGCGTGCGCCCGGAGGCTCGTTCATCTGGCCGAACACCAGCGCGCATTTCGACTGCACGCTCGGGTCGGGGTTGCGCGGGTCCGCATTGACCTTGGATTCGATGAACTCGTGATAGAGATCGTTGCCTTCGCGGGTGCGCTCGCCGACGCCGGCGAACACGGAGTAACCGCCGTGCGCTTTCGCGACGTTATTGATCAGCTCCTGGATCAGCACGGTCTTGCCGACGCCGGCGCCGCCGAACAGGCCGATCTTGCCGCCCTTGGCGTAAGGCGCGAGCAAATCCACGACCTTGATGCCGGTGACGAGAATTTCCGCCTCGGTGGATTGGTCGGTATAGGTCGGCGCTTCCTGGTGGATCGCGCGCAGGTCTTCGGCCTTGATCGGACCGGCTTCGTCGATGGGCTCGCCGATGACATTGATGATGCGGCCCAACGTGCCGACGCCGACCGGCACCTTGATCGGCTGGCCCGTATCGGTCACTTCCTGGCCGCGCACCAGACCCTCGGTCGTGTCCATCGCGACCGTCCGCACCGTGGACTCACCGAGATGCTGCGCCACTTCCAGCACGAGGCGGCTGCCGCCGTTTGTGGTCTCCAGCGAGTTGAGAATCGCCGGCAGGTGTCCCTCGAACTGGACGTCGACGACGGCGCCCATAACCTGGGTGACGCGACCGATCTGGTTGGCTGCTGTAGCCATTTACTCTGTCTCCTTCGATCCGAATGTCAGACCACGGTCAGCTTGACCGGGATATTGCCTTTGGTGGCCTTCGAATAAGGGCACACCGTGTGAGCTTCATCGACCACCGCCTGGACCTTGGCCTTGTCGGCGCCGGGAATCGAAACCTTCAGCTCGACGGCGAGCGAGAACCCGCCATCGGTGTTGAGCTGGACGTCGGCGGTCACCTTGGCGGCCTGGCCGTCGATGCCGTGCTTCTTGGCAACAACGAGAATCGCCTGGCCGAAACAGGCCGAATAGCCGAGCGCGAAAAGCTGCTCCGGGTTGTGACCGTCGCCGGCGCCGCCCAATTCCTTCGGCAGCGCCATCGCGAGTGCCAGCCCGCCATTGTCGAGCATGGAGCGGCCGTTGCGTCCGCCCTTGGTGGTAGCCGATGTGACGTAAGCCATGTCGCGCTCCCTTGGTTAGACCGCCTCGGCGCCGGAAATGATTTCGATCAGTTCCTTGGTGATCATCGCCTGACGGGTTCGGTTGTAGATCAGCGTCTGCTTGCGGATCATTTCGCCGGCGTTGCGGGTCGCGTTGTCCATCGCGCTCATCTGCGCGCCGTAGAACGAAGCGTTGTTTTCCAGGAGCGCGCGGAATATCTGCACCGCGAGGTTGCGCGGCAACAGGCCGGTGAGGATTTCGTCCTCTTCCGGCTCGTATTCGTAAGCTGTCGCGGCGCCGCCGTTTCCGGCCGGCGTTTCCACCACCAGCGGAATGACCTGCTGGGCCGTCGGTATCTGCGCTATCACCGATTTGAACTGCGAATAGAACAGCGTGCAGACGTCGAATTCGCTGGCATCGAAGCGCGCCAGCACTTTCTTGGCGATATCCTCGGCGTTGACGAAGCCGAGCTGGCGCACCGCGCGCAGGTCGATATGCTCGACAATCTGCCGTTCGAACTGGCGGCGAAGCTGCTCATAGCCTTTGCGGCCGACGCAGAAGAATTTGACTTCCTTGCCCTGACCGAGCAGCGACAGCGCGTGCTCGCGCGCCAGCCGGACGATTGCGGAATTGAATGCGCCGCAAAGGCCACGTTCGCCGGTGCAGACCAAGAGCAGGTGGACTTGGTCCTTGCCGGTGCCGGCAAGCAGCGGCGGCGCGCCGGGCGAGCCTACGGCGGCGCTGGCGATGTTACCGATCACCGCGCCCATCTTGTCGGCATAGGGCCGGGCGGCCTCGGCAGCGGTCTGCGCGCGCCGCAGCTTCGACGCGGCCACCATCTGCATGGCCTTGGTGATCTTCTGCGTCGCCTTGGTCGAGGCGATGCGGACCCGCATGTCTTTCAGTGACGCCATTCTTCGTCCACCCCGGCGATCGGATTCTGCGATCCGACCGCTAGCCTATCCCATTGTTCTGCCCGGCGCCGGCGCCGGGCATCCGCATCTCGACAGCCGGAAGCCGCAGCGCGAAGACCTGCTCCGCCGTGACGTTTAGGCAAACGTCTTGGCGAAACCTTCGACCACGCCCTTCAGCTTGGCGGCGATGTCGTCGCTGAGGTCACGACTCTCGCGGATCGCGTCGAGGATGTCGGCGTTCTTGCCGCGCAGGAGCGACAGCAGGCCATCCTCGAAGGCGCGCACCTTGTTGAGCGGCAGCGGATCGAGATAGCCGTTGGTGCCGGCCCAGATCACGCAGACCTGCTCTTCCATCTTGAGCGGGGAGAACTGCGGCTGCTTCAACAATTCGGTCAGGCGCGAGCCGCGGTTGAGCAGGCGCTGGGTCGAGGCGTCGAGGTCGGAGCCGAACTGCGCGAACGCCGCCATTTCACGGTACTGCGCCAGTTCACCCTTGATCTTGCCGGCGACCTTCTTCATCGCCTTGGTCTGCGCCGACGATCCGACGCGCGACACCGACAGGCCGACGTTCACCGCCGGGCGGATGCCCTGGAAGAACAGGTCGGTTTCCAGGAAGATCTGACCATCGGTAATCGAGATCACGTTGGTCGGGATGTAAGCCGACACGTCGTTGGCCTGGGTTTCGATCACCGGCAGCGCGGTCAGCGAGCCCAGACCATGCTCCTTGTTGAGCTTGGCGGCACGCTCGAGCAAGCGCGAATGCAGGTAGAACACGTCGCCCGGATAGGCTTCGCGGCCCGGCGGGCGGCGCAGCAGCAGCGACATCTGGCGGTAGGCGACGGCCTGCTTCGACAGGTCGTCATAGATGATGACGGCGTGCATGCCGTTATCGCGGAAATATTCGCCCATGGTGCAGCCGGTGAACGGCGCAATGTACTGCATCGGCGCCGGGTCCGATGCAGTGGCGGCAACCACGATCGAATATTCCAGCGCGCCCTGCTCTTCGAGCACCTTCACGAATTGCGCGACGGTGGAACGCTTCTGGCCGACCGCGACGTAGACGCAATACAGCTTGATGCTCTCGTCCGGCTGGGCGTTGAGCGGCTTCTGATTGAGGATGGTATCGAGCGCGATCGCGGTCTTGCCGGTCTGGCGGTCGCCAATGATCAATTCGCGCTGGCCGCGGCCGATCGGGATCAGCGCATCAATCGCCTTCAGGCCGGTCGCCATCGGCTCGTTCACCGACTTGCGCGGAATGATGCCCGGCGCCTTCACGTCGACGCGCATGCGCTTGTCGGCCTGGATCGGACCCTTGCCATCGATCGGGTTGCCGAGCGCGTCGACGACGCGGCCGAGCAGACCCTTACCGACCGGCGTGTCGACGATGGCGCGGGTGCGCTTGACGGTCTGGCCTTCCTTGATCTCGCGGTCGGCGCCGAAGATCACGATGCCGACGTTGTCGTTTTCGAGATTGAGCGCCATGCCGCGGGTGCCGTTCTCGAACTCGACCATTTCACCGGCCTGGACGTTGTCCAGCCCGTAGACGCGGGCGATGCCGTCGCCGACCGACAGCACCTGCCCGACTTCGGTGACCTCGGCCTCCTGGCCGAAATTCTTGATCTGGTCCTTGAGGATCGCGGAAATTTCCGCGGCGCGGATGTCCATCAGCCTGCCTCTTTCATCGCGTGCTTGATCGAATTGAGTTTGGTGCGAAGCGAACTATCCACCATGCGGCTGCCGAGCTTGACCACGAGGCCGCCGATAATGGAGGGATCCACTTTCACGTTGAGCGCGACGTCCTTGCCGGTCACCGATTTCAGTGCGGCCTTCAGCGCGTCGAGATTCTTGTCATTGAGCTGCTCGGCGACGGTGACCTCTGCACTCGCCTCGCCCTTGAGCTTGGCCACTAGGGCGCGGTAGGCGCGGATCACGTCCGCAACCCCAAACAGCCGGCGATTGGCGGTAAGCACCTTCAGGAACTTTGCCGAAGTGCCGGAGATTCCGGCCTGGTCCAGCACCGCGGAGAGCGCCTTCAGCTGCACCTCGGCGGAAAACACCGGACTGCGGACGAGGCGCTTCAAATCCGCACTCTCGTTCAGCAAGGCATCGAACTTGTCGAGATCGGCCTTGACCGCATCGACGGACTTTTCGTCGCGAGCCAGTTCAAACAAGGCGGTCGCATAACGACCGGCAACTCCCGAGACGGACGGATCTTCAGCAGCCACAGACGCGCTCTTTTTTGCTGTCAAACTCGCAAGGGAAAAACCGTCGCCGCGAGTTGCGGCGCCTAGCGATCCAAGCCCTTGGAATTCAAGCGGGACTTCGATTTTCGACCGGCACGAGAGAGTGCCGGGATCGTTAAAATCGCGGCTTTGCTAGCATGGCAGGCGCGCAGGTGCAACATGACGTCACATGTAGGTGATGCCTTGTCGCACGGTCCGGCGAAGCGCCCGAGAAGCTCGCCAAGCGAAATTCTGCGCGCAGGAATTTTCCCTGGTGGTGGGAAGTCTGCCGATCGTTCCAAACGTAATCGCATGCCCATCCCGAGTTCCTGACTGGGAACGAACCGGCCCGATCGTTCCATTTGCCGATTACTTACCCAAAGCTTACTGCGGGCGAGATCAACAGTAATCGCGAGTATTGATGTAGTTAAAAATCGATTAAAGCCCAAGATTAGCGAGAGCGGTCAGGCAAGGCTCCGGCAGTAACAAGATATTTCAACCTGAGACAATTGGCATTTACTGCCTAATTCACGCCGCATTACGAAATCACACGGCGGCGTGAACAATGGGACGGGGGTTCCACTGGCCACATGTGTGGCAATACTGTCTAGAAGGACTACTGAATGCTGAACAAGAAGAAGACGGCGTTCGCTCTCGTGGCGGCAACTTTCCTGGTCGGCGGCAGCATTACCGAAGCGTCCGCCAAACCCCGGCATCGCCACCACCATCATCACCATCATCATCATGCCCGCGCGGCGACCGATGGCGCTTCCTGGCGCAACGCCAATGCGGCGTTCGCGCCCAGCACTGGCAGCAACGCATTCTCGGGCATGGCGTCCTTTTACGGCAACGAGTCCGGCAGCCGCACTGCATCCGGTCAGCGCTTCAATCAGAACGCCATGACCGCAGCCCACCGCAGCCTGCCCTTCGGCACCAAGCTGCGCGTGACCCATCGCGGGCGCAGCGTCGTCGTCACCATCAATGATCGTGGCCCGTTCATCCGTGGCCGCGTGCTCGATCTCTCCACGGGCGCCGCCCGTGCCATCGGCCTGACCGGTGCCGGCGTTGGGCGCGTCACCGCCGAGGTCGTCTCCTAAAGGCGTCCCCACAGACGCCGTTTCCGACCAGTTTCGGTAAGCGTTGCGTAGAGTAGCGGTCGCGGAACGTTCCGCGCCCCGATGAGAGCCTGCCGCCAGCAATGGCGGCAGGCTTTTTTCATGCAACGTCCATCGTCATTCCGGGGCACGCGCAGCGTGAACCCGGAATCTCGAGATTCCGGGTTCGATGCTGCGCATCGCCCCGGAATGACGGAGCAAGCTACAAAAAGCTCTGAGGATCGACATCAACCTCAAGCTTGAGGTTGCCCGTGGTCTTCGGCCCCGCCGCAAGCCATTCGCGCAGGTACTGCGACAGATCGACCGAACGCAGCGACTTCACCAGCAGGCGGAAGCGGTAGCGGCCCTTGATCACCGCCAGCGGTGCCTCCGCCGGGCCAAGCACCTGGATGCGCTCGTCGAGCGGCGCGACCGAGGCCAGCTTGCGAGCAAAACCTTCCGCCGTGGGCCGGTCGCCGGCGGAGATGATCAGGCTCGCCAATCGCCCGAAGGGCGGATAGCCGGTGCGCTCGCGCGATTCGATCTCGCTGGCGTAGAACGCCTCGCGGTCGTTGGCGACCAGCGCCTTCATCACGGGATGTTCGGGCTGATGGGTCTGCAAGTACCCGACGCCGCGGCCCTGGTCGCGGCCGGCGCGCCCGATCACCTGGTTGAGAAGCTGGAACGTGCGCTCGGCGGCGCGCGGATCGCCGTTGCCGAGGCCGAGATCGGCATCGACGACGCCGACCAGATTGAGGCGCGGGAAGTTGTGGCCTTTCGCCACAAGCTGCGTGCCGATGATGATGTCGACCCGACCCTCCGCGATCTCGTTGAGCTCGCTGCGCATGGTCTCGATCGAGGTGATGAGGTCGCTGGAAAGCACCATGGTGCGCGCGCCGGAGAACAGCGCCGCAGCCTCCTCCTGCAGCCGCTCGACGCCAGGGCCGACCGCGACCAGCGATTCCTCGGCCGCACAGTGCGGACAGATGTTGGGGCGCGGCATCGAGAAGCCGCAATGATGGCAGACCAGGCGCTGGCGAAAGCGGTGATCCACGAGCCAGGCGTCGCAGATGGTGCAGGCAAAGCGGTGTCCGCAGGCACGGCACAGTGTCAGCGGCGCATAGCCGCGGCGATTGAGGAACAATAGCGCCTGCTCGCGCCGTTCCACCGCGTAACGGATCTGCTCGGCGAGACGCGGCGAGATGAAGCGTCCACGCGGCGGCGGCTCGCGGCGCAGGTCAATGGCTTCGATCTGCGGCATGTGCTGGCCGCCGAACCGCGACGGCAACGCGATGCGCTGATAGCGGCCCTTGCGCGCATTGACCTCGCTCTCGATCGACGGCGTCGCGGACGCCAGCACGATCGGGATCTTGGCGATATGGGCGCGCACCACCGCCATGTCGCGGGCATGGTAATGCGCACCGTCGTCCTGCTTGTAGGCCTGGTCGTGCTCCTCATCGACAATGATGAGCCCGAGATTTGCGTAAGGCAGGAACAGCGCCGAGCGGGCGCCAACCACGACCGGCGCCTCTCCGCCCGAAATCGCCGCCCAATTGCGGGCGCGGGTGCGCGGCGACAGCTCGGAATGCCATTCCAGCGGACGCACGCCAAAGCGCTGCGCGAAGCGATCGAGGAACTGGCCGGTCAGCGCGATCTCCGGCATCAGGATCAGCGACTGCCTGTTACGGCGGATGTTTTCGGCGATCGCCTCGAAATAGACCTCGGTCTTGCCCGATCCTGTGACACCGTCGAGCAGGGCGACGTGAAAACTGCCGCTGGCAGCTAGCGTGCGCATCGCGTCAGCGGCGGTACGCTGCTGGCGCGAGAATTCCGGCTGCGCGTAATCCGGATCGGGCGTGGGCGGCGCTGGTGGCGGCGGCATCGGCTCGACCGTCAGCGTGCCTTCATCGACGAGGCCGTCGATCACGCCGCTGCTGACGCCGGCTTCCTTCGCTGCCTCGGACTTGCCATGCAGCAGGCGGTCGGAGAGCACGTCGATCACCCGCCGCCGTGCCGGCGTCAGCCGCCGCGGCGGCTCGCCGACCAGCCGCACGCCCAGACGCATCCGCTCGGGGCCGAGATTTTCGCCCATGCGCAGCGTCATCCGCAGCACCATGCCGCGAGCCGACAGCGTGTAATTGGCAACCCAATCGACGAGCGCGCGCAGCTCCGGTTTCAGCGGCGGCAGGTCGAGCTTCTCGCTGACATCCTTCAGCCGGTTGTGCAGCCGCGGCTCAGGTTTGGCGTTTTCCGCCCACACCACGGCCATCACCTCGCGCGAACCGAGCGGCACGGCGACAATATCGCCTGCCTTGAGCGCCATGCCGCGCGGCACGCGATAGGAATAGGTTTGATCGAGCGCAACGGGGACCAGCACATCGACCATGGAGGTCGGCGTGGCGGAGGAAGCGGGGCTGCGCGCAGTGTCCATTCAGGGGATCAGGAGTTCCGATTGCTCGGCATAGAGGTTAGAGCCGCCGCCGCGAGTTAGCGAAGGGTAAACGAAAGCGATGCGATATAATCGCTTAAACCACCGCCTCCAAGACAAGTCTACGAAGACAGGTCCATGGCCAAAGCGCTTCCCGCCGTTCCCTTGATCGAACTCGACTGCGCCGACGAAACCATCGCGCAGGAGATGGCGCATTGGCTCTCTCATCTGCATGCCGAACGACGATTGTCGCCGAAAACGCTGGACGCCTATGCCCGTGACGTCCGCCAATGTCTGGCCTTTCTCGCCGGGCACTGGGGCACGCAGGTGACGCTGCAGGGTTTTGCAGCGCTGGAGGCCAGCGATATCAGGGCGTTCATGGCGATGCGGCGCGCCGACGATATCGCCGGGCGCTCGCTGATGCGGGCGCTGGCGGGCCTGCGCTCGTTTGGCCGCTTCCTCGAACGCGAAGGCAAGGGCAAGGTCGGCGCGCTGTCAGCGATTCGTGCACCCAAGATTGCAAAAAGCCTGCCGAAGCCGATCCATATGACTGCGGCAAAACGCTTTGCCGACGCCGACGAGCGCGCGGGTGAGGCCCGGGAGACCTGGGTGCTGGTGCGCGATGCCGCGGTGATGGCGCTACTCTACGGCTCGGGCCTGCGCATTTCCGAGGCGCTCGGCTTGAAACGCCGTGACGTGCCGAAGCCCGGCGAAGGCGACGTTCTGGTCGTGACCGGCAAGGGCAACAAGACCCGCATGGTGCCGGTGCTGCAAAACGTGTTGCAGCTCATCGCCGACTACGTGGCGATCTGCCCGCATGCGCTACCGCCCACCGGTCCCATGTTCGTCGGCGCGCGTGGCGGCCCCTTGAGCCCGCGGATCATCCAGCTCACCATGGAGCGGCTGCGCGGCGCGCTCGGCCTGCCTGACAGCGCCACCCCGCACGCGCTGCGGCATTCGTTCGCGACCCATCTATTGAGCCGCGGCGGCGATTTGCGCGCGATCCAGGAATTGCTCGGCCACGCCTCGCTCTCGACCACGCAAATCTATACCGGCATCGATTCGGAACGGCTGCTGGAAGTCTATCGCTCGGCGCATCCGCGCGGGTGATTCCAGCCTTTCTCTTGACGCGTTTTCTTCATGGGAAACGCGATGCTGTGTTCATCCTGACACGTTCGCGTCATATCCGCTTGGCACTTGCGTAAGCGAGGTCGTTTCGGCAATCGTGGCGAAGGATCCTATTGGAGAGGAATCATGGGCGCACATGAGAGTATGGAGCATGCGGAACATGCCGAGCATGCGTCCGGCGAGAACAAGAAGATCGCGCTGTTGATTGCCGTGATCGCGCTGTTCCTGGCCCTGTCGGAGACGCTGGGCAAGGGAGCGCAGACCGAAGCGATCAGCAAGAATGTCGAGGCGTCGAACCTGTGGGCGTTCTTCCAGGCCAAGAGCATCCGCCGCACAGCGGTGCAGACGGCCGCCGAGCAGACCAAGCTCAGCCTGGCCACCGTCACCGACGAGTCCGCCAAGGCGGCCATTCAGAAGCAGATCGAGGACTGGCAGAAGACCGCGGCGCGCTATCGCTCCGAGCCCGAGACCGGCGAAGGCACCGAGCAGCTCGCCGAACGCGCCAAGCACGCCGAGCATGAGCGCGACGAGGCGACGGCAAAATACCATCACTTCGAGATCGCTTCCGCCGCCTTCCAGATCGCGATCGTGCTGGCATCGGCGACCATCATCACCGGCATCCTTGCGCTGGCCTGGGTTTCAGGCCTGCTGACGCTGGCGGGCATCGTCATCACCGCGCTCGGCCTGTACTCGCCGCATCTGCTGCATCTGCATTAAAGCGCGATGAGATGAGGATGAATCATCATCGCGCGTGAGGTTATTGTTTGAGCATGATCTTTTCGGAAAACCGCTTCGCACTTTTCCGGATCATGCTCTAGTCAATCTGCGCAGCGACGCTCACGTCCCATACACGGTCATGCTCCGCGAAAGCGGGGCATCCAGTAAGCCGCGGTCTTTCGAGTTATGCGCTTAGGTCTCTGGAATACTGGATCGCCCGGTCAAGCCGGGCGATGACAAGTCCTGAGACCAGCACTCACCGCGCCTGCTGCACGCTCCTGCGGAAGCGCGCGATCAGCCGCAGCGTTCGCGCCGACCAGCCGCTGCCGTCGCCGCGCAGGATCTCGACGATACGTCGCTTGATTGGATCGACCAGCGCGGCAGCCTTCGCGCGCACCCTCAGCACGAAATCATAGAGCGCCTCGAACCAGCGCATTTCCAGAAGCTTCGGCCGGGTGACGTCGAAGATGAAAGCGGTGACGCCGACGCCGAGAAATTTCGCGAACACGATGGTGCCGATCGCGCTCAGCCAATGTTCGTGGGCGAGCAGCCAGAGGCCGACAAGCTTCAGCGGAAACAGCGGGATCACCGGCACGATGAATACGATCAGCGTCATCGCCGGCGACAGCGAGTCGACCCGATCCGCAAGCCACTGCTTGAACGCGCGCAGCGGGATCAGCGCCACCGCGCGCGCCACGACCGGCTCGAGATGATCCCAAAGCCACGCCTCGATCAGGAAAATGATCGCGAGCAGAACCCAGAACGGCTGAAGCAGGCGGCGCAGCATCTGTTGTCTCGACCCCGGCCAGACCTACCCTTCGAGCACAATCCTTTACGGATCCTGCTCGGGCCGGGCGTCGATCACATATGGATGGCCCGCTTGCCGACCGCAAGCGCGGCTTCCTTGATCGCTTCGGAACGGGTCGGATGGGCGTGGCAGGTGCGCGCCAGATCCTCGGCGGAACCACCGAATTCCATGAGAACCGCAGCTTCATGGATCATTTCGCCGGCCTCGCGGCCGATGATATGCGCGCCAAGCACCCGATCGGTCTTCGCATCCGCGAGAATCTTGACGAATCCTTCCGTAGTCTGGTTGACCTTGGAGCGGCCGTTGGCGGTGAACGGGAATTTACCGACCGTATACGCGATGCCAGCCTGCTTGAGCTCTTCCTCGGTCTTGCCGACCGAAGAGACTTCCGGCGTGGTATACACAACGGCCGGGATGACGTCGTAGTTCACATGGCCGGCCTGGCCCGCGATGATCTCCGCAACGGCCACGCCCTCATCCTCGGCCTTGTGCGCCAGCATCGGCCCGGCAACGACATCGCCGATCGCATAGACGCCTTTCACGGTGGTCGCGAAGTGCGGGTCGATCTGGACGCGGCCGCGATTGTCGAGCGCGACGCCCGCTTCCTTCAGGCCGAGGCCATCGGTGTAGGGCACGCGGCCGATCGACACCAGCACCACGTCGGCCTCGATCGTTTCCGAAGGCCCACCCGCGGCGGGCTCGACCTTGGCCAACAGCGTCTTGCCCGAGGTATCCACGGCGGTGACCTTGGTGCCGAGCTTGAACGCAAAGCCCTGCTTCTCGAGGATGCGCTGGAACTGCTTTGCGATCTCGCCATCCATGCCCGGCAGGATGCGGTCGAGGAATTCGACCACCATCACCTCCGCGCCGAGACGCTTCCACACCGAGCCGAGCTCGAGCCCGATCACGCCCGCACCGATGATCAGGAGCCTTTCCGGCACCTTTTCCAGCGACAGCGCGCCGGTTGACGACACGATGCGCTTTTCGTCGATCTCGATGCCCTTGAGCCGAGCGATATCGGAGCCGGTGGCAATGACGATGTTCTTGGTCTCGACCGTCTGCGCCTTGCCGTCGGCGGACACCTCGACCTTACCGGCACCGAGGATTTTACCGGCACCTTTCAGCACATCGATCTTGTTCTTCTTCATCAGGAAGTCGACGCCCCTGACATTGCCATCGATGCCCTGCTGCTTGAAATTCATCATCGAGGGCAGATCGAGTTTCGGCGCCGATACGCTGACGCCCATCTTGGCAAAGGAATGCGCCGCTTCCTCGAACATCTCGGATGCGTGCAGCAGCGCCTTCGATGGCATGCAGCCGACGTTGAGACAGGTGCCGCCGAGCGTCGGGTTCTTCTCGACCACCGCGACCTTCATGCCAAGTTGCGCTGCGCGCACCGCGCAGACATATCCACCGGGCCCGGTGCCGATGACGACGAGATCATAAGAGGCCATGTTCAAAAGTCCTGTAGCTGAATTTCGTGACAGGTATTAGCGACCACCCGACACATCAAGAATGGCGCTGGTCACGTAGGAAGCATCGTCCGACATCAGCCAGACGATGGCGTTGGCGATTTCTTCCGATGTACCGACGCGCTTCATCGGCACCATGTGAGCGAGGCGGTGGGCGCGATCGGGTTCACCGCCGGAGGCGTGGATGTCGGTATCGATCAGTCCGGGGCGGATCGCGGCGACACGAATGCCCTCGGCTGCGACTTCATAGCCAAGACCAATGGTGAAGGAATCCACCGCGCCTTTCGACGCCGCATAGTCGACATAGGTGTTGGGCGAACCGAGCTTGGCCGCGACCGACGACAGGTTGACGATGACGCCGCCCTTGCCGCCGTTGCGCGTCGACATCCGCTTCACCGCCTCGCGCGCGCACAGGATGCTGCCGGTGACGTTGACCGCCATCATCCGCTGGATGCGCTCGGCCGACATATCCTCGACCCGCATCGAGGGCCCGACGATGCCGGCGTTGTTGACCAGCGCGCCGAGCGTGCCGAATTCATCAGCCGCCTTGAACAGCGCGAGGATGTCGGCCTCGCTGCCGACGTCGCATTTTACCGCAATCGCCTTGCCGTTCTTGCCTTCGATCGCGGAGACGACTTCATTCGCCGCCGCCTGGTTGCTGGCATAGCCGACGACGACGCGAAAGCCGCGCGCCGCCGCGGCGATGGCGGTGGCGCGGCCGATGCCGCGGCTGCCGCCGGTGATGACAACGACCTTATCCATCACATTCGCCCCTAAAAGTTCACGCAACACGGTCTCGGCGGCGGAACAAGTTCAGCCGCCGTGCGAAAGCAAGAATCAGAGATCCAGCACCAGCCGCGCCGGATCTTCCAGGCTCTCCTTGACGCGGACCAGGAAGGTCACTGCTTCCTTGCCGTCGATCACACGGTGATCATAAGACAGCGCCAGGTACATCATCGGGCGGATCTCGATCTTGCCGCCGACCACCACCGGGCGCTCCTGGATCTTGTGCATGCCGAGGATGCCGGACTGCGGCGCATTGAGGATCGGCGTCGACATCAACGAACCATAGATGCCGCCATTGGTGATGGTGAAGGTGCCGCCCTGCATCTCCTCGATCTTGAGCTGACCGTCGCGGGCCCTGCGGCCGTAATCGGCGATCGACTTCTCGATTTCAGCGATCGACTTATAGTCGCAGTCACGCACCACGGGCACGACCAGACCCTTGTCGGTGCCGACAGCGATGCCGACGTGATAGTAGTTCTTGTAGATCAGGTCGGTGCCGTCGATCTCGGCGTTCGCAGCCGGGATCTCTTTCAGCGCTTGCACGCAGGCCTTGGTGAAGAAGCCCATGAAGCCCAGCTTGATGCCGTGCTTCTTCTCGAACACGTCCTTGTACTGGCCACGCAGCGCCATGATGTGGCTCATATCGACTTCGTTGAAGGTCGTCAGCATCGCCGCCGTGTTCTGCACATCCTTCAGCCGACGCGCGATGGTCTGGCGCAGCCGCGTCATCTTCACGCGCTCTTCGCGCGCGGCATCATCGGCCGGCGACGGCGCGCGCACCTGCACGGAAGCCGCCGGCTGATTGACCGGCGTCGGCGCGGAGGCCGCCCGCTCGATCGCCGCCAGCATGTCGCCCTTGGTCACGCGGCCATCCTTGCCGGAGCCCGGCACGGTGGAAGCATCGATTCCGCTCTCGGCCGAGAGCCTCCGCACCGAGGGCGCCAACGGCGTATCCGCAGGCGGTGTCCTTGGCGCTGATGGCGCAGGTGCCGGTGCAGCGGCAGCCGGGGAAGGCGGCGGCGGTGCAGCCGCGGGCTTGGCTGGCGCAGGCGCTGCGGCGGCGGGCTTGGCGGCAGCGCCCGCGGCGCCATCATTGATCTGGCCGAGCAGCGCGCCGACCGCGACGGTCTCGCCGTCCTTGGCGATGATCTCGCCCAGCGTGCCGGCGGAAGGCGCGGGCACCTCGATCGTGACCTTGTCGGTCTCGAGCTCGACCAAGGGTTCATCGACGGCAACGGCATCACCGGCCTTCTTGAACCAGCGGCCGATGGTGGCCTCGGTCACGGATTCGCCTAGCGTCGGAACGCGGATTTCAGTCATGGTCTCGTTTCCTTAAAACAACCTGTGCGGTCATAAACTCTAGCTGTCCTCCTCCGCCTGGTGCGCAATTGCGCACTGTGGGGCGGAGAATCCGGCAGCCGTGGCGGCTGCAACCAAGCACCGTCGGCGCGGTTTACTGGATGCCCCGCTTTCGCGGGGCATGACGGATTGAATGTTAGTTCAACGCCTCGTCGAGCAGCGCCTTGAGCTGCGCGAGATGCTTCGACATCAACCCGGTGGCGGTCGCTGCCGACGCCGCGCGGCCGGCGTAGCGCGGACGCCGGTTTGGCGCGTGGATCTGGTTCAGCACCCACTCCAGATAGGGCTCGATGAAGTGCCAGGCGCCCATGTTGCGCGGCTCCTCCTGGCACCACACGATCTCGGCGCCCTTGAAGCGGCCGAGCTCCTGCACCAGCGCCTTCAACGGCACCGGATAGAGCTGTTCGATGCGCAGCAGATAAATGTCGTCGATGCCGCGCTTCTCGCGCTCCTCATAGAGGTCGTAATAGACCTTGCCCGAGCACAGGATGACACGGCGGATCTTGGCGTCCGGCTGCAGCTTGATCTTTTCGTCCGGCTGCATCTGCGCGTCATCATAGAGGATGCGGTGGAAAGTCGTGCCCTTGGCGAGTTCCTCGAGCCGCGAGACCGCGCGCTTGTGCCGCAGCAGCGACTTCGGCGTCATCATGATCAACGGCTTGCGGATCTCGCGGTGGAGCTGCCGCCGCAGCACGTGGAAGTGGTTGGCCGGCGTGGTCGGATAGACCACCTGCATGTTGTCCTCGGCGCACATCTGCAGGTAGCGCTCCAGACGGGCCGAGGAATGCTCGGGTCCCTGCCCTTCATAGCCGTGCGGCAGCATGCAGACGAGGCCGGACATGCGCAGCCATTTGCGCTCACCCGACGAGATGAACTGGTCGAACACCACCTGCGCGCCGTTGGCGAAATCACCGAACTGCGCTTCCCACACGGCCAGCGCATTCGGCTCGGCGAGCGAATAGCCGTACTCGAATCCGAGCACCGCTTCTTCCGACAACAGCGAGTTGATGACCTCGTAATGTCCCTGATCGCCGCCGAGATGGTTGAACGGCGTGTAACGGCTCTCGTCCTCCTGATCGATCAAGACCGAATGGCGCTGCGAGAAGGTGCCGCGCTCGGAATCCTGGCCGGACAGGCGGACATGATGGCCTTCCTGCAGCAGCGAGCAGAACGCCAGCGCCTCGCCGGTCGCCCAATCGATGCCGACGCCGCTATCGATCGCTTTCGCGCGGTTATCGAGGAAGCGCTGGATGGTGCGGTGGACGCGGAAACCATCCGGCACCTTGGTGATCTTGCGACCGATGTCCTTGAGCACGGCGACGTCGACGCCGGTAACGCCACGGCGCGCATCCTCTTCCTGATCTGCGATCTTGAAGCCGGCCCACTTGCCATCGAGCCAGTCGGCCTTGTTCGGCTTGTAGCTGGCACCGGCCTCGAACTCGGCATCGAGCCGCGCGCGCCAGTCGGCCTTCGCCTTCTCGACCTCGCCCTCGGTGACCACGCCCTCGGCGACCAGCCGCTTGGCGTAGATCTCCAGCGTGGACGGATGCGAGGCGATCTTCTTGTACATCACCGGCTGGGTGAAAGCCGGCTCGTCGCCCTCGTTGTGGCCATGCCTGCGGTAGCAGAACATGTCGATGACCACGGGCTTGTGGAACTTCTGTCGGAACTCGATGGCAACCTTGGCCGCGAACACCACCGCTTCCGGATCGTCGCCGTTCACGTGGAAGATCGGCGCGTCGATCATCTTCGCCACATCCGAGGGATAGGGCGAGGAGCGCGAGTAGCGCGGATACGTGGTGAAGCCGATCTGGTTGTTGACGATGAAATGCAGCGAGCCGCCGGTCCGATAACCCTTCAGGTCGGACAGGCCGAAGCATTCGGCCACCACGCCCTGGCCGGCGAACGCGGCGTCGCCGTGCATCAGGAGCGGCAGCACGGAGATGCGCATGTCCGGCGGATCGCCATGCTGGTCCTGTTTGGCGCGCACCTTGCCCAGCACCACCGGATCCACGATCTCGAGATGAGAGGGGTTTGCCGTGAGCGACAGATGGATGCTGTTGCCGTCGAACTCGCGGTCGGACGACGCGCCCAGATGATATTTGACGTCGCCCGAGCCCTCGACATCCTCGGGATTGGCCGAACCGCCCTTGAATTCATGGAACAGCGCCCGGTGCGACTTGCCCATCACCTGGGTCAGCACGTTGAGGCGGCCGCGATGCGGCATCCCGACGACGATCTCCTTCACGCCGAGATTGCCGCCGCGCTTGATGATCTGCTCCAGCGCGGGAATCAGCGCTTCGCCGCCGTCGAGTCCGAAGCGCTTGGTGCCGGTGAATTTGAGGTCGCAGAATTTCTCGAAGCCTTCGGCCTCGATCAGCTTGTTGAGGATCGCACGGCGGCCCTCAGGGGTGAAGCTGATCTCCTTGTCCGGGCCTTCGATGCGCTCCTGGATCCACGCCTTCTGCGCGGCATTGGAGATATGCATGAACTCGACGCCGAGCGTCTGGCAGTAGGTACGCTCGCAGATCGCGACGATTTCGCGCAGCGTGCCGTATTCGAGCCCGAGCACATGATCGAGAAAGATCTTGCGGTCGAAATCGGCTTCCGAGAAGCCGTAGGTGCGCGGATCGAGCTCTTCGCGATCGCGCGGGGCCTCGATGCCGAGCGGGTCGAGCTTGGCGTGGAAATGGCCGCGCATGCGGTAGGCGCGGATCAGCATCAGCGCACGGACCGAATCGCGCGTCGCCTGATTGACGTCGGCAGGCGAAAGCTCGGCACCCTTGGCCTGCGCCTTGGCGGCGATCTTGCTGCCGACGGCCTTCTCGACCTGGGCCCAGTTGCCGTCCAGCGCCGAGGTCAGCTCGTCGCGCGGCGTCACCGGCCAGTTCGAGCGGCTCCAGGACGGGCCTTCGGCGTTCTTCTGGACGTCCGCGGGGGTGTCCTTCAGGCTCTTGAAGAATTCCTGCCAGTCGGTGTCGACCGATGCCGGGTCCTGCTCATAGCGGGCGTAGAGGTCGTCGATATAGGTGGCGTTGGTACCCTGCAAAAAGGAGGAGAGAGCAAAAGCGGCGTTCGCGTCCTGGCGAGACATGATAGCGTCCTGGTGATTTTCGGTTCGCGCGCAAGTGACGGCGCAAGCAGCCAGCCTGGAAGGCCGGCCGGCTGAGATAGGATGGTTTACCCTATTTAATCCTAAACTTCGCGCCGAAAAGAACCAAGGACTGAATCAAGATTTCAATTTTTCGGCAAGGGTATGTCCAAGCCGGGCCGGCGACGGAGAAACCGTAATTCCGGCCGCTTCCATGGCCGCGGTCTTGGAACCGGCGTCGCCCTTGCCGCCGGAAATGATCGCACCGGCGTGGCCCATGCGACGGCCGGGAGGGGCGGTGACCCCGGCGATGAAGCCGACCATCGGCTTCTTACGGCCCCGCTTGGCCTCGTCCTTGATGAACTGGGCGGCGTCCTCCTCGGCGGAACCGCCGATCTCGCCGATCATGATGATCGACTTGGTCGCCTCGTCCTTCAGGAACATTTCCAGTACATCGATGAATTCGGTGCCTTTGACGGGGTCGCCGCCAATGCCGACGGCCGTGGTCTGGCCGAGCCCCTCCTGCGAGGTCTGGAACACGGCCTCATAGGTCAACGTGCCCGAGCGCGAAACGATCCCGACGCTGCCGGGCCGGAAGATATTGGCTGGCATGATGCCGATCTTGCACTCGCCGGCGGTCATGACGCCCGGGCAGTTCGGCCCGATCAGTCGCGACTTCGATCCCGACAGCGAGCGCTTGACGCGCACCATGTCGAGCACCGGGATGCCTTCGGTGATGCAGACGATCAGCGGGATCTCCGCGTCGATCGCCTCGCAGATCGCGTCCGCCGCGCCCGGCGGCGGCACATAGATCACCGACGCATCGGCGCCGGTCTTCTCGCGCGCCTCGCGCACCGTGTCGAACACCGGCAGGCCGAGATGGGTCGAGCCACCTTTGCCCGGCGAGGTGCCGCCGACCATCTTGGTCCCGTAGGCGATCGCCGCTTCCGAATGGAAGGTGCCGTTCTTGCCGGTGAAACCCTGGCAAATGACCTTGGTGTTCTTGTCGATCAGGATGGACATGTCTTCAGATGCTTTCGCGAAACGCCGGTGACAGGTTTACTTGTTTGAGCATGATCCTCTCGGAAAACCGGCACCCCGCTTTTCCGGATCATGCTTAGTGGACACGCCGATACACGCCGGTGAGCACGTCGGCCCATCCTTCCGCGTCGGGCGAGAACTGGATCTTCATGGTGTAGCTGTTGTCATCGACGACCTCGTAGAGGTGACGCGCATTGCCGCGCAGCGAGCCGCGCACGAGCGTCAGCGTCTTGCCGACCCAGCTTCCGGACGCGGGCGACGGAGGGTAGTAGCCGAGCGAATCGTGCCAGAACAATTTGTAGAGTCGGTCGTCGCGGTCATAGGTGAACAGCGCATGGGTGGCGAATATCTCCTGGCCGTCGCGCATCTGGCGCGAGTCCTGGATCAGATACAAGCCGTTCAGGTCGATGCGCGCCACCACATGCGAGGTGGCGGGGCCGCCAGCGGTCCAGCGCGACGGATAGACCACCTCCTCGCCGGCCCATTCACCCGCGAATACCCCAAGCTTCTTGTGCTCCGGAAGCGGTGACGGTGCGGCGAGATGGTCCTGGGCCATTGCTAGCCTCCCTTGACGGCATTCACGATCTTCTGTGCGGCGTCATCGAGATTGTCAGCGGGGACGACATTGAGACCGCTGTTGTTGATGATCTTCTTGCCCTGCTCGACATTGGTGCCTTCGAGCCGCACCACCAGCGGCACCTTCAGGCCAACCTGCTTGACCGCAGCGACGACACCCTCGGCGATCACATCGCACTTCATGATGCCGCCGAAGATGTTGACCAGGATGCCCTTCACACTGGGATCTGCGGTGATGATCTTGAACGCCGCGGCCACCTTGTCGACACTGGCACCGCCACCGACGTCGAGGAAGTTCGCCGGCTCCATGCCGTAGAGCTTGATGATGTCCATCGTCGCCATGGCAAGGCCGGCGCCGTTGACCATGCAGCCGATGGTGCCGTCGAGCGCGACATAGTTGAGGTCATATTTCGATGCCTCGATCTCCTTGGCATCCTCCTCGGTCTCGTCGCGCAGCGTCGCCACCTCAGGATGGCGGAACAGGGCATTGTCGTCGAACGCCACCTTGGCATCGAGCACGCGGAGCTGGCCCTGCTTGGTGACGACGAGCGGATTGATCTCCAGCATCGCCATGTCCTTGGCGGTGAACGCGGCATAGAGCTGGCTCACGAGCTTCTCCGCCTGCTTGGCGAGATCGCCGGAAAGGTTCAACGCCTTCGCGACGGTGCGGCCGTGATGCGGCATGATGCCGGTGGCTGGATCGACCGAGAAGGTGACGATCTTTTCCGGCGTGGAGTGCGCGACGTCCTCGATGTTGACGCCGCCTTCGGTGGAGACCACGAACGAGACTTCGCTAGTCTCGCGGTTGACCAGGATCGAGAGATAGAACTCCTTGTCGATGTCGGAGCCTTCCTCGATGTAGAGGCGGTTGACCTGCTTGCCGTGCGTGCCGGTCTGCACCGTCACCAGCGTCGCGCCGAGCATCTGCTTGGCGAACGCGGCGACCTCGGCCACCGACTTGGCGATCCGCACGCCGCCCTTGTCGCCGGCGGAAGCTTCCTTGAACTTGCCCTTGCCGCGGCCGCCGGCATGGATCTGGCTCTTCACCACCCAGATCGGTCCGGGAAGCGTCTTGGCCGCCACCTCGGCGTCCTCAGGCTTCAGCACGGGTACGCCGCGCGAGATCGGCACGCCGAATTCGTGCAGCAATGCCTTGGCCTGGTATTCGTGGATATTCATCGGGACGCTCCCCAAAACCCTCTACATACGGCGAGTTCTGCAGTTCACCTTGGTAGTTGGCATACCACATACCAATGAAACTGCAACCAGAAACGCTTTCGGCCCCGAGCGGGGCCGAAAACTGAACGAAATCAATGACCGAGCAGATCGGGCGCGATCTTCCTGCAGGCGTCGACCAGACCCTGCACCGCGGCAACCGACTTGTCGAAGGCCTCCCGGTCCTTGCCAGCCAGCTCGATCTCGACCACGCGCTCGACGCCCTTGGAGCTGATCACCACGGGCACGCCGACATACATGTCCTTCACGCCGTATTCGCCGTTGAGATAGGCGGCGCAGGGCAGCACGCGCTTCTTGTCCTTCAGATAGCTCTCGGCCATCGCAATCGCGGACGCCGCCGGCGCGTAGAAGGCCGAACCGGTCTTCAGGAGGTTGACGATCTCGGCGCCGCCGTTGCGGGTGCGGTCGACGATTTCGTCGATGCGCGCCTGCGAGGTCCAGCCTATCTTGACCAGATCGGGCAGCGGGATGCCGGCGACGGTGGAGTAGCGCGTCAGCGGCACCATGGTGTCGCCGTGACCGCCCAGCACGAAGGCGGTGACGTCTTCAACGCTGACATTGAACTCGTCCGCAAGGAAATAGCGGAAGCGCGCGGAGTCGAGCACGCCGGCCATGCCGACCACTTTCTTGGCCGGCAGGCCCGATGCCTTCTGCAGCGCCCAGACCATGGCGTCGAGCGGGTTGGTGATGCAGATGACGAAGGCATCGGGGGCGTACTTCTTGATGCCCGCGCCGACCTGCTCCATCACTTTCAGATTGATGCTGAGGAGGTCATCGCGGCTCATGCCGGGCTTGCGCGGCACGCCGGCGGTGACGATGCAGACCTTGGCGCCATCGAGCGCCTCGTAGGAATTGGCGCCGACCAGATTGGAATCGAAGCCGTCGACCGGCGAGGACTGCGCGATATCCAGCGCCTTGCCCTGCGGCACGCCCTCGGCGATGTCGAACAGCACGACGTCACCAAGCTCTTTCAGGCCGATCAGGTGAGCCAGCGTTCCGCCGATCTGGCCGGAGCCAATCAAAGCAATCTTGTCGCGCGCCATGGGAAATCTGTCCTTTGAGCACAAAGAGGAGGATGGATAGCAGACTGGATGGCTGGTTATCCCTTTCGAATGATCCATTCAAGTCGCGGCCATGCCCAATTGTCGGGCCGGCTCCGCATCCCGACCACAGGCATACCAGCATCACTGTCATTCCGGGGCGATGCGCAGCATCGAGCCCGGAATCTCGCGCCACAATCTCCAGATTCCGGGTTCGCGCTGGCGCGCGCCCCGGAATGACGGCGTGTTGGACAAAATGACGGCGCGGGACTCTACGTTTCCACCAGCCCCGTGCTCGAGCCGCTGGCCGTGGAGTCCTTTCGCTTCCCGTGCGGAAGCGCCAGGTAGGAAGCCGAGCTCATTTCAATGAGGCGCGAGGATGTGCGCCTGAACTCGTTGGCCTCGACACCTTCGTTCGCGAGGTAAAGCGACACCGGGTTGGCCTCGGCCGAGGCCATCAGCTTCACGGCATTGTCATAGAGCGTATCGATCAGCGAGATGAAGCGCTTGGCGGCGTTCCGATCAGGCAGATCCATCACCGGAATCCGATCGATCAGAATGGTGTGATAATCATGCGCGAGCCTCAGATAGTCAGAGGCTGCCAGCGGGGTTTCGCAAATCTCGGCAAAACTGAAACGCGCCACGCCATGCGACGAGCAGGGCACACGCAGGATGCGTCCCTTGATCGGAATATCGCGCGGCCTGCAGGGCGCATTGCCGGTCATCCTGGCCCAGGCCCTATTCAGCGCAGCCTCCGCCTCCTCATCGACCGGCACCAGCCACATCTTCGCGCCGGCAAGTTTTTCCAGACGGAAATCGGTGCGCGCATCGAGCCGCAGCACATCCATGTGCTCGGAGATCTGCGCGATGAAGGGCAGGAACAGCGCGCGGTTGAGGCCGCCTTTGTAGAGATCTTCCGGCGCGACGTTGGAGGTCGCGACCACGACGGTGCCGAGCTCGAACAGTTTCGCGAACAGCCGCCCCAGGATCATCGCATCGGCAATGTCGGTGACGTGGAATTCGTCGAAGCAGAGCAGCCAGGCTTCATCGAAGATCGCCTGCGCGGTGAGCGCGATCACGTCGGTGTCGGCGATCTCGCCGCGCGCGATCTGCTGCCGGTAGCCGTAGATTCGTTCATGCGTTTCCGCCATGAACTCGTGAAAATGGGCGCGGCGCTTGTGCTCGATCGGACATTGCTGGAAGAACAGGTCCATCAGCATGGTCTTGCCGCGGCCGACCTCGCCATGGACGTACAGCCCGCGCGGCGGTTCGTTCTTGTCGCCGCCGAACAGCCGGCCGAACAGCCCCTGCTTCCGCGAGGGCTTGTAGCTTGCAAGGCGGTCCTCGAGCGCGCCGAAGGCGTCGGCGGCACGGGCCTGTTCCGGATCGGCCTCGATCGCTCCGGAGTCAACGAGAGCCTGATAATGTGCGCGGAAGGAACTCGGCGAAGTGGAGAGCATGCCTCCTTAACCGCCCTATGGGACGGAAAATTGCAAGCGGCGAATTGGTGGCAGGGGTATGCAAACCGGCGCCGTCATGCCCGCGGAGGCGGGCATCCAGACACCGCGGTCTCTCCGCTTGATCTCCTTGGGCTCGGGTACCGATCATCCGCCTTCGCGGATCATGGCGTCGAACCGCCTGGCGACACTTACGCGCTCAGCGTATAGGAATCCTCGACCACATAGGGTCCGCCGCCGGTGGAAGCGCGCGAGGAGAACAGCACGAAGCGCGAGGCCAGGAAGGTGCGGCTGGGGAAGTAGCCGCGCACTGAAAGATAGTCGGCGACGTCCTGGCTCGAGGCGTCATGCAGCCGCGCCAGCGTAATGTGCGGCGTGAACTTGCGCCCCTCCGGATCGAGCCCGATCCGCTGCATCAACCGCTCATGCTCGGCCTGCAGCTCGATCAGCGGCTTGCTCGGCTCGACGGAGGCAACCACCGCACGCGGCTTGCGTCCACCGAAGCTCGATAGCCCCTGCAGCTTGACCTCGAACGGCTTGCGGTTGATCCGCAGCAGCATCGACGCGATCTCGTTGGCGGAGGCGCCGTCGATATCGCCGATGAAGCGCAGGGTGACGTGGTAATTTTCGGGATCAATCCAGCGTGCGCCGGGAAGGCCGCCACGCAAGCCGGAAAGGGTCTGGCCGATCTCGGCCGGGATTTCCAGTCCAGTGAACAGACGCGGCATCGCAAATCCTCGATGCGGAAGCTTGAGCTCGAAGAGCCCTCGCTGAGAGCAAGCCCGGCAGCGAATCACCGGTGATTATTTCTAGCCGACTTATATGACTCTGCGAAGCACGCGACATTAACAGCTCGTAAACCTACGGAAAAACCGCAAGCCAGGCTTGTCCACTGCCTGTTTTTCAACTCCGCTGCCTGGAGATCGTGCCAAGAAATGCCTCCACGGTGGGCAGGATTTTCTTTACGATGATGTCGATGCCATCCGCCGTCGGATGCATGGCATCGGCCTGGTTGAGCTTGGCGTCGGCCGCGACACCTTCAAGGAAGAACGGGTAGAGCGGCGCGCCGAAGGATTTCGAAAGCTCCGGATAGATCGCATTGAAGCGCGCTGCGTAGTCGCTGCCGTAGTTGGGAGGCGCAAGCATGCCGCAGATGAGCACCGCGATTCCGCGCGCCTTCAGCCGCGACAGGATGTCGGAGAGCGCGGCGCGGGTCACCGCGGGATCGGTGCCGCGCAGCGCGTCGTTGGCGCCGAGTTCGAGGATGACGGCTTCGGTTCCCTCGGGCACCGACCAGTCGAGCCGCTCGCGGCCGCCGGAGGCGGTGTCGCCTGACACTCCGGCGTTGATGATATCAACTTTTATCCCCTTGGTTTCCAAGGCGTTTTGCAGTCTCGCCGGAAATGCGGCATTGGCCGGAAGGCCGAGACCGGCGCTCAAGGAGTCGCCCAGCACCACCATCTTGACCGGCTTGGCCGGCCCTGCCGATTGTTCTTGTGCAGTTGCCGTAGCCACCGTCATCAAGGCCACAATCAACACAAGTATGTGCACGAACGTCACAATCCGGCCCTCGACCGGCGCTGCCGAAGTGCCATATGACCGTGCCATGGACAGTCTCATCGAACCCTCTTCGCTTTCCGGCGTCGCGCCGGAGACCATTTCCATTTCCAACGTCAACCTCTCGCTCGGCACCGGCGCAGCCCGCGTTCATATCCTGAAAGATATCAGCCTTCGTGTGGCATCCGGTGAAGCGATCGGACTGATCGGACCGTCAGGCTCGGGCAAGTCGACGCTGTTGATGGTGATGGCGGGATTGGAACGTCCTGACAGCGGTGAGGTGGTGGTCAGCGGCACGCCGTTCAATACGCTGGATGAAGACGCGCTGGCGCGTTTCCGCGGCCGCCAGGTTGGCATCGTCTTTCAGTCCTTCCATCTGATCCCCACCATGACGGCGCTCGAAAATGTCGCGGTGCCGCTCGAGCTCGCCGGCAATCCCGACGCCGCCGAACGCGCTGCGGCGGAACTGACATCGGTCGGCCTCGGCCACCGGCTGCACCACTATCCGGCGCAGCTCTCGGGCGGCGAGCAGCAGCGCGTGGCGCTTGCACGCGCGCTGGCGCCCGATCCCGCGATCCTGGTCGCGGATGAGCCGACGGGCAATCTCGACGAAGCGACGGGAAAGCAGATCGTCGATCTCCTGTTCACCAAGCATGCCGAGCGCGGCATGACGCTAGTGCTCGTCACTCACGACTCTTCGCTGGCGCAGCGCTGCGACCGCGTGGTGCGGCTGCGCTCGGGACGGATCGACGGACAGTCTTCGACATGAGCATTGCTGTCGAGGCAGCCACGACAAGCCGCGCACCGTCGCTTGCGCTTCGGTATGCGCTGCGCGAGTTGCGCGGCGGCCTGCGCGGTTTCTACGTCTTCATCGCCTGCATCGCGCTCGGCGTGATGGCCATTGCCGGTGTCGGCTCGGTGGCGGCAAGCCTGAGCGAGGGCCTGACGCGCGAGGGCCGGACACTGCTTGGCGGCGATGTCAGCTTTTCCCTGATGCAGCGCGAGGCGAAGCCGGCCGAGATCGCGTTCCTGCGCACACATGGCGACGTCTCGGTCGCGGCAACGCTGCGTGCAATGGCGCGCAATGGCGCAGGCACGCTGGCGCTGGTCGAGCTCAAGGCCGTCGACGGGCTTTATCCCCTGCTCGGCCAACTGACGCTCAATCCAAGGATGCCGGCCCCCGACCTGTTGGCCGAACGCAACGGCGTGTTCGGCGCTGGCGTCGATTCGACCTTGCTGGCGCGGCTTGACCTGAAGCTCGGTGACGACGTCACCATCGGCGGCGCGACGTTCCAGATCCGCAGCGTGATCGAGGCCGAGCCGGACAAGCTCGCCGGCGGCGTTGGCCTTGGGCCCCGCTTCCTCGTCAGCGAGGCGGGTCTGCATGCAACCGGGCTGCTGCAGCCGGGCAGCCTGGTACGCTGGATCTACCGCGTGAAGCTGCCGGCCAATGGCAATGACGACCGCGCCACCGCCACGTTCATGGATGGCGTGCGCGCTGCGCTGCCCGAAGCCGGCTGGGAAATCCGCAGCCGCGACAACGCCTCGCCGCAGCTCGAGCGCAACATCAACCGCTTCACCCAGTTCCTGACTCTGGTCGGCCTCGCCGCACTGTTAGTGGGCGGCGTCGGCGTCGCCAACGCGGTCAAGAGCCATATCGACCGCCGGCGCGACGTCATCGCGTCCTTCAAGGCGCTCGGCGCCACCGGCCGCGACGTCTTCACGATCTATCTGACCCAGGTGGTCATGCTCGCCGCCATCGGCTCGGTGATCGGGCTTGCGCTCGGCGCGGCCTTGCCGTTCGTCATCGTCGGCGTGCTCGGGAAGCTGCTGCCGCTGCCGGTGGTCCCGGCGCTGCATCCGGATGAACTCGCGCTGTCGTTCGTCTACGGTCTTTTGACCGCGCTGGCATTCGGCCTGTGGCCGCTCGGCCGCGTGCACGACGTGCCGGTGGCAGCGCTGTTCCGAGATACCGTGGCGAGTGAATGGCGCCGGCCACGCTGGAGCTATGTCGCGCTGATGGCTGCGGTGATCGTGCTATTGATCGCGGTTGCGATCGGACTTTCCTACGACAAGCGCGTGGCGGCCGTGTTCGTCGCCTCCTCCATCGCCGTCTTCGTGCTGTTGCGTTTGATCGCCGCCGGCCTGATGACGCTGGCGCGGCGGCTGCCGCGTAGTCGCATCACCATGGTGCGGCTGGCGGTCGCCAACATCCACCGGCCCGGCGCGCTGACGCCATCGGTGGTGCTCTCCCTCGGCCTCGGGCTCGCGGTGCTCGTCACCATCACCCAGATCGATGGCAATCTGCGCCAGCAGTTCCTCGCCGCCCTGCCCGACCGCGCACCATCGTTCTTTTTCATCGATATTCCCTCCACCGAGGCCGACCGCTTCAGCGCCTTCCTCAAGCAGACCGCGCCGGACGGCACCGTCGAGGAGGTACCGATGCTGCGCGGGCGCATCGTCGCCGCCCGCGGCGTCAAGGCGGACGAGCTGAAGCCGTCGGTCGATACCGAATGGGTGCTGCAGAGCGACCGCGGCCTGACCTATACCGGAGAGATTCCCAAGGGCTCGAAGATCGTCGAGGGCGAATGGTGGGGCGCCGACTATCGCGGCCCGCCGCTGGTCTCGATGGAGAAGAAGATCGCCGACGGGCTGAGGCTCAAGATCGGCGACGAGATCGTCGTCAACGTGCTCGGCCGCGACATTTCGGCGAAGATCGCCAATCTCCGCAACATCGACTGGCAGGGCCTCGGCATCAATTTCGTGCTGGTGTTTTCGCCGAATGCCTTCAAGGGCGCCCCGCACAGCCACGTGGCGACGTTGACGGAGGCGCATCCGTCGCCTTCCGATGACGCCCGTATCATCAAGCAGGTCGCCGACGCCTTCCCGATGGTGACGAGCGTTCGGGTCCGCGAGGCGCTGGAGACCATCGGCAGCGTCGTCACCAATCTCGTGCTGGCGATCCGCGGCGCCAGCGCAGTGACCCTGATCTCGGCGATCCTGGTGCTGGGCGGCGCCCTCGCCGCCGGCCACCGCCACCGCGTCTACGATGCGGTGATACTGAAGACGCTGGGGGCCACCCGCGCCCGCCTGCTGGGCGCCTATGCGCTCGAATATCTGATGATCGGCTTTGCCACCGCGCTGTTCGGCGTGTTCGCCGGTTCGATCGCCGCTTGGCTGATCGTCACCCGCCTGATGACGCTGAGTTTTGTCTGGCAGGCCGGCAGCGCCGCGGCAGTGGTGGTCGCCGCCTTGATCGTCACGGTCGGGCTCGGCCTGGCGGGCACGTTGCTCGCCTTGAACCAGAAGCCTGCCGCAGTGTTGCGGAATTTGTGACAATTTGAAGCGGGGAACGAGCTCGGTTAATGGCGGTTTTCGCTTGAAACGCGGCCAGAGCGACATTCAGCCGCGCGTGGAAGCTTGCGGGGGTTGTGTTAGTTTCCCACATACAGCTTGGGTCGGATGGACGGTTTGATGACACGGATTTTAATGTCCGCAGGCCGCGCCTTCTGAGATAGATTTTATACCCGGCGCCGCAAAATCCTTTGCGACCGGAACAACCACGGGAATTCGACAATGTCGGACCTAGACCGTAACTATGCCTCTCCCTTCGGCCGGGTAGCCGGTCGCATTGACACTGCGACGGTCGACGCCGGTCTGCGCGCCTACATGCTGCGCATCTACAACTACATGACCATCGGCCTGGCGATCACAGGTCTGGCCGCGCTCGGCGTCTATATGGCGGCGGTGACGGCGGATCCGTCCGCAGCGGTCGCGAAGTTCGGCAGCGCCTATCTGACGCAGTTCGGCTATGCGATGTTCGTCAGCCCGCTGAAGTGGCTGTTCATCCTGGCGCCGCTGGTAATGGTGTTCGTGATCTCGGCCGGCATCAACCGGCTGCAGCCCGCGACCGCCCAGCTCCTGTTCTGGGTGTTCTCGGCGCTGATGGGCCTCTCGCTATCGTCGATCTTCCTGGTGTACACGCACACCTCGATCGTGCGGGTGTTCTTCATCACCGCGGCGACCTTCGGTGCGCTCAGCCTCTACGGCTACACCACCAAGCGTGACATGAGCGGCATGGGCTCGTTCCTGTTCATGGGTTTGATCGGCGTCATCATCGCGAGCCTGGTCAACCTGTTCCTGGCGAGCTCGGCGCTGCAGTTCATCGTTTCGGTGGTCGGCGTGCTGGTGTTCGCGGGCCTCACCGCCTGGGATACCCAGCGGCTGAAGAACGACTACATCTACGGCTATGCCTCGCAGGGTGGCGTGATAGCCGAGCGTGCGGCGATCACCGGCGCACTCTCGCTCTATCTGAACTTCATCAACCTGTTCACGCTGCTCCTGCAGCTCCTCGGACAGCGCGACTAAGCGCCTCCCGTAGAACCAAAGATCGGAGCCCCGGCCTCACCGCCGGGGCTTTTCGTTTGCGCTCCCTTGATCCGGGTTCCGCCGCTGCTATCTTCTGCCGCCATGTCCGCAGCCGAGATCAGGCCCGCCACCGAGGCCGACCTTCCCTCCGTCACCGCGATTTACGAATATGCCGTGCGCTTCGGCACCGCGACTTTCGAGCTCGTTCCACCCGACCTGGCGGAGATGACGCGCCGCTTCAAGGCGCTGACCGACGGCGGCTTTCCTTATTTCGTCGCCCTTCTCGACGGGCGCGCGGTCGGCTACGCCTACGCCGGTCCCTACCGTCCGCGTCCGGCCTATCGCTTCACGGTGGAGAATTCGATCTATCTGGATCCGTCGATTCATCGCCGCGGCATCGGCCTGCAACTGATGCAGCGGCTGATCGCTGAATGCGAGGCGCGTGGTTACCGGCAGATGATCGCGGTGATCGGCGATTCCGCCAACGCCGGCTCGGTCGGCGTGCACGTCAAGACCGGGTTCACGCTGATCGGAACCCACCCCAATGTCGGCCTCAAGTTCGGCCGCTGGCTCGACACGGTGATGATGCAGCGCCCGCTTGGCGACGGCGGAGCCACGGTACCGACCGAAGATCCGGGGCCGCGTTAGCGCGGTTTCGTAGCCCGGATGTCGGCGCTACACGATCGCCAGCTTGCGGTCGATGACGAGCAGCACGCGCTCGAGCTCATGGCCGCGGCGCAGGATCAAGCCCGTCGCCGAGATCACGCTGTACATGCCCTGCTTGCGGGCGAGCCGCGGGTCCTTCTCGATGCGGTAGATCGGGACTTCGGAGGAGCGGCGAAACACCGAGAACACGGCGCGATCCTTCAGGAAGTCGATGGCGTAGTCGCGCCATTCGCCATCGGCGACCATGCGGCCATACAGATTGAGGATGCGATTGAGTTCGAGACGATTGAACGTGACGCGGTTCTGTATCGGGCCTGTGGCGGCGGGCCGCGCCGCGGCGCGAAGCCCGCTTGGATCGGTGTCCTCCGATATCGATGTCATCGAGCGCCTCCTGTCATCCGGCTGACATGATTGCGCTAACGGGCCAGCGCCGCAAGGGTTCGCGGCTCCACGATGTCAGGAAAGGACGTTACAGGAGTCACAGGAACGTTAGAAAGAATCATATTGCTGCCCCACTTCCGCCCAGCGCCCGCCCCGCTACCCTGCGAAAAGGAAATCCTGCGTTGGCCCGGTCCTTTCGGTTCCGGATTCCTCAGCCCCCAGCCCCCCGGGGCCGTCGGGATCGGGCCTGTTCGCAGGGGAGTTAACTCCCTTTTGACTGGGCCAACGAGAGTTGGTCCTTTTCTTTTTTGGGTTCCATCCGCGAACACTATTCCGAGGCATGCCAAGCGATTGCATCGCACCGCTCGGTGATCCGCACGAACCCGAATCAAAACCTGACAGAACAAGACCCCGGGTTCGCGGACCCGAAATGATGGCAATGGGTTCGCGTTAACCCTAGAGCATTTTCGGTTCTGATTGAATCAGAACCGAGGCTCTAGATTCTTGTTTTGACGCGTTTTCTTCACGCGAACCGGTCTCCACTTCGCTCGAAAACGCTCTAGTGCAGCGGCGTTATGGCTGCGCCGAGCATCGGGCCCGGCTTGTCGCGATTGCCATCCTGGACATAGACAACGGCGGCATCGACGCCTTCACGCGTGATGTTCTCGATCGGCACGGTCCAGCTTCCCGCGCTGCCATTCCAATCGCCGACCTTCAAGAGATTACGCACCACGTTGTGGTAGGTGATCTCGCGCCCGCGATTCTCGCCGCGGCCGATCGAGATCGGCACTGCCTTGGAGATCGAGCAGATCCAGACTTCGCCATGCTTGACGCGCGGGCCGTTGCTGGCCGCCACCGAAACATTGATCTGCTTGCCGGAGAGCGACATCGTCACCGGCACCGACATCACGCCTTCGGTCGCGGTGTCCTTTATCGCGGTCTCGATGCCGGCGCGATCGCTGCCGATCACCTTCGCCGAGCCGTTGACGATGACTTGCGGTGTATAGACGTCGCGGTCGCCGCGCACATGCGAATAGGCTTTCTGGCGCGCACTGAAGCGCGAATCGGCCAGCGTGTCCTTCCAGCCGAGATAATCCCAATAGTCGATCGGCATGCTGAGCGCGATGACGTTGGGGTCCCTGGCGAGCTCGCCGATGATCTTGTCGGCGGGTGGACAGGACGAACAACCTTGAGAGGTGAAGAGTTCGACGACTGCACGCGGATCGGCGTGAGCTGGTCGAACGATCGCGATAATGGCGCAAACGCTGAGCGCACCGGACCAAAGCGTAAGACGATTATAGGCCATCATCGCTGTCATAGTGAGAACCGATCGTGATGATTTCCATCCGTACTTGTACGGGGCATGAGAGACGATCCTAGAGAGTGTGCCCCTGACATGCGAAAGCGGCCTTTTTCATAGGCCGCCCGTATTTCTGTAGCCATTCACGTAGCAGTGAGGCACTGATCACAAATCCGCGTTAGAGCGTTTTCGAGCGAAGTGGAGACCGGTTCGCGTGAAGAAAACGCGTCAAAGCAAGAATCTAGAGCTTCGGTTCTGATTCAATCAGAGCCGAAAATGCTCTAGGCCGCGAGTTTGCGCAGCACATAGTGCAGGATGCCGCCGTTGCGATAATAATCAAGCTCATCAAGCGTATCGATGCGGCAAAGCAGCGGGACGTGCTGCACTGAGCCATCGCTGGCGGTGACATCAGCCGTCAGCATCTGCCGTGGCTTGAGATCGCCCTGCAAGCCACGAATCGTGACCTTTTCGTCGCCCTTGATGCCAAGCGACTGCCACGACGTGCCGGGCTCGAAGGTGAGTGGAAGCACACCCATGCCGACCAGGTTCGAGCGGTGGATGCGCTCGAAGCTCTGGCAGATCACCGCGCGAACACCGAGCAGACGCGTGCCCTTGGCAGCCCAGTCGCGCGAGGAGCCGTTGCCATACTCGGCGCCGGCGAACACCACCAGCGGCACGCCTTCCGCCTGGTACTTCATGGCGGCATCGTAGATCGACATCTGCTCGCCGTCGGGCCAGTGCTTGGTGTTTCCGCCTTCCGGAATGTTGCCGTCGGCGCCCTTGAGCATGAAGTTCTTGATGCGGATGTTGGCAAAGGTGCCGCGCATCATGACCTCATGATTGCCGCGCCGCGTGCCGTACTGGTTGAAGTCGGCGGGCCGCACCTGATGCTCGCTCAGGAACTTGCCGGCGGGCGACGTCAGCTTGATCGAGCCGGCCGGCGAGATGTGGTCGGTCGTGATCTTGTCGCCGAACATCGCAAGGATCCGCGCCTCGACGATATCGGTGATCGGCTCCGGCTCCTTCTTCATGCCCTCGAAATAAGGCGGGTTCTGCACATAGGTCGAGCTCATGTTCCAGCGATAGGTCTCGCTCTCGACCGTCTTGATCTTGCGCCAGTTGGTGTCGCCCTTGAACACATCGGCGTACTTCTTCTTGAAGATGGACGCGGTGACGAACTTCTTCATGAAGGCGTTGATTTCCTTCGTGGTCGGCCAGATGTCCTTCAGATAGACCGGCTTGCCATCCTTGCCCTCGCCGATCGGCTCGACCGCGAGATCCTTGGTCACGGTGCCCGCCAGCGCATAGGCGACGACCAGCGGCGGAGAAGCGAGATAGTTCGCCTGCACGTCGGGGCTGACGCGGCCTTCGAAGTTGCGGTTGCCGGACAGCACGGCTGCGGCAACGATGCCGTTGTCGTTGATCGACTTCGAAATCTCTTCCGGCAGCGGACCGGAATTGCCGATGCAGGTGGTGCAGCCGAAGCCGACCAGGTTGAAGCCGACCTTGTCGAGATCGGCCTGCAGGCCGGAATTGGCGAGATATTCCGCCACCACCTGGCTGCCCGGTGCGAGCGAGGTCTTCACCCAGGGCTTCGCCTTCAGTCCCTTGGCAACCGCGTTGCGCGCCAGCAGGCCGGCGCCGATCAGCACGCTCGGGTTCGAGGTGTTGGTGCAGGAGGTGATCGCCGCGATCACGACGTCGCCATGGCCGAGATCGAAGTTGCGCCCCTCGACCGGATAGCGCTTCGAAGCATCATCGGCCTTCTTGTATTCGCTGGTGAGCGCGGTAGCGAAACCCGTCGCGACCGTCGGCAGCGCGACACGGCCCTCGGGGCGCTTCGGTCCGGCCATCGACGGCACGACGTCCTTGAGATCGAGTGTGAGGGTTTCCGTGAACACGGGATCGGCCGATTTCGCGGTGCGGAACAGACCCTGCGCCTTGGCATAGGCTGTGACCAGCGCGACGCGGTCTGCCTTGCGACCGGAGGTCTTCAGATAGTCGATGGTCGCGGCGTCCACCGGGAAGAAGCCGCAGGTCGCGCCATATTCCGGCGCCATGTTGCCGATGGTCGCCTTGTCCGCGACCGAGAGATAGTCGAGGCCGGGGCCGAAGAACTCGACGAACTTGCCGACCACGCCCTGCTTGCGCAGCATCTGCGTCACCGTCAGCACCAGGTCGGTTGCGGTGACACCTTCCTTGAGCTGGCCCTTGAGCTTGAAGCCGACCACTTCGGGCAGCAGCATCGACAGGGGCTGGCCGAGCATGCAGGCTTCCGCCTCGATGCCGCCGACGCCCCAGCCGAGCACGGCAAGGCCGTTGACCATGGTGGTGTGCGAATCAGTGCCGACCAGCGAATCGGGATACGCGACCTCGAAGGTGCCGGTCTTCTTGCCGACGGTCATCTTCTCCTTCTTGGTCCACACCGTCTGGGCCAGATATTCGAGATTGACCTGGTGGCAGATGCCGGTGCCGGGCGGCACCACCGAGAAGTTCGAGAACGCCTTCTGGCCCCATTTCAGGAACTCGTAGCGCTCTTGATTCTGCTTGTATTCCTCGACCACATTCTTGGCGAAGGCCTTGTTGTCGCCGAAGAAGTTGACGATCACGGAGTGGTCGATGACGAGGTCGACCGGCACCAGCGGGTTGATCTTCTCCGCATCGCCGCCAAGATTCTGCATCGCGTTGCGCATCGCCGCGAGATCGACCACGGCGGGAACGCCCGTGAAGTCCTGCATCAGCACCCGCGCGGGGCGGAACGCGATTTCATGCTCGAGCTTGCGCTTCCTCAGCCATTTGCTGACCGCGACGATGTCGTCCTTCTTGACGGTGCGGCCGTCCTCGTTGCGCAGGAGGTTCTCAAGCAGCACCTTCATCGAGTATGGCAGCTTCGAAATACCCTTCAGACCGTTCTTCTCTGCCGTGGGCAGGCTGTAATAGACGTAGGTCTTGCCACCGACCTTCAGGGTCTTGCGGCATTTGAAGCTGTCGAGCGAGGTCATGCGAGGAAATCCCAATTATTCCATTATACCCGGCAAGGGTATGTTTTTACCGGCAGCGGCGAGGTCGGCCTCCCGGCTTGCGGCGGCCGATGGTGTGCTGCATCAAGTTCCGGGGCTTATAGAATCTTTCTAGAAGCGCCGCCACACCGACGAGCGCGCCGCAGCGTTGCGCCACCCCAAAATTCTCAACGGCTAGCGAAAGATTTTTTGAGCATGATTCGGAAAAGTGGGGACGGGTTTTTCCCCGCGACAAACGTCGAGCGTTTGGGCGGAGATCATGCTCTAGCAAGTCCGGGACGTTGACGGGGCATGATGCGGCTCTCGGGACAGAACTTGCGATGCGTGCGGGGCGGCCGCGAAGTGTTTGCCGGATTAGGCTTTGCGGCATCGTCAGGGGAAGCGCTCGCGATCACCGGTCCCAACGGTTCGGGCAAGACCTCGCTGCTCCGCGTGATCGCCGGCCTTTTGGTGGCCGCGGAAGGATCGATCGCGCTCGATGGCGGCGAGGCTGAACTGACGGTTGCCGAGCAGGCCCACTATCTCGGCCACCGCGACGCGCTGAAGCCGGCGCTGAGCGTGCTCGAAAACCTTTCCTTCTGGCGGGATTTTCTCGGCGGCGATTCAGGCGACGCCGTCCGATGCCTCGCCTCTGTCGGCCTCGATCATGCCACGCATCTGCCGGCCGCCTATCTCTCGGCCGGACAGCGCCGACGGCTGTCGATCGCGCGGCTTTTGGTCGTGCGGCGGCCGGTCTGGCTGCTGGACGAGCCGACCTCCGCGCTCGACACCAAGGGACAGGACCTCTTCGTCGGTCTGATGCGTGACCATCTCGCCGGCGGCGGCATCGTGATCGCCGCCACCCACACCGCGCTCGGCATCGACGTCAGGGAGATGCGCATGGGAGGCGCGCCATGACCGCGCTCTCGGCACTGATGCGGCGCGACATCCGGATTGCGCTGCGCGTCGGCGGCGGCGCGCTGATCGGCGTGCTGTTCTTCCTCACCGTCACCGTGCTGATGCCGTTCGCGGTTGGCCCCGACCTGGCGCTGCTGACGCGGCTCGGGCCGGCGATCCTCTGGCTCGGCGCGCTGCTCGCGAGCCTTTTGACCCTCGACCGGTTGTTCATGGCCGACCACGAAGACGGCTCGCTCGATCTCATCGTCATGAGCCGGACGCCGCTGGAACTCGCCTGCGCGGCAAAGGCGCTGGCGCATTGGCTCGCCGCCGGACTGCCGCTGATCGTAGCGACGCCCGTGCTCGGGCTGTTGCTCAACCTTGACGGCAGCGCGACGCTGGCGGTGGCGCTGACGCTCCTGGCGGGAACACCGGCGCTCACCTTCACCGGCATGATCGGCGCAGCGCTCGCCGTTACGCTGCACCGCGGCGGACTGCTGCTCGCCGTGCTGGTGCTGCCGCTGTCGATTCCCGTGCTGATTTTCGGCGTCGCGGCATCGCAAGCCGCGATTATCGGCCCGCTGCCGTTCGGAACCCCGTTCTCGATCCTGTGCGCGCTGTCGCTGGTGAGCTTCGTGGTCGGGCCTTTTGCCGCAGCCGCCAGCCTGCGGCACGGGCTGGATTGAGGTCAATCAACTCTTCACGAACGGTTTTGGGCCAATTGCCTGCGACGCCGGCCGCGACTATCAGAGAAAGCCATGAGCCTGATCGACCTTGCCAACCCCACGAAATTCCTCGCGCTGACCGCGCGGGTGCTGCCGTGGCTGGCGGGCGCCACCGCGATCCTGCTCCTGGTCGGACTCTACCAGTCCGCGATGGCGCCGGACGACTACCAGCAGGGCGCCACCGTCAAGATCATGTTCATCCACGTGCCGAACGCGTGGCTGTCGATGTTCGTGTGGGGCATCATGAGCATCGCCTCGCTCGGCACGCTGGTATGGCGACATCCGCTCGCCGACGTCGCCGCAAAGTCGGCAGCCCCGATCGGCGCCGCCTTCACCTTCCTTGCGCTCGTCACCGGCTCGCTTTGGGGCCGGCCGATGTGGGGCACCTATTGGGAGTGGGACGCGCGGCTCACCTCGGTGCTGATCCTGTTCCTGATGTATCTCGGTCTAATCGCGCTGTGGCACGCGGTTGAAGATCCCTCGCGCGCGGCGCGCGCCGCCGCCGTGCTGACGCTGGTCGGCGCGATCAACATCCCGATCATCAAGTTCTCGGTCGACTGGTGGAACACGCTGCACCAGCCGGCATCGGTGATCCGGATGGGCGGGCCGACGCTGGACAACGCCTTCCTGATTCCGCTCCTCGTGATGGCGATCGCGTTCTCGCTTCTGTTCATCACGCTGCATCTGGCGGCGATGCGCAACGAAATCCTGCGCCGCAGGGTACGCAGCCTGCAGATGATGCAGGCCAACCAGCGGGCGGCGTGAATGATAGCGCTCGGTCCCTACAGCTCCTTTATCGTCACCTCCTACGCGCTGGTGACGGCCGTGGTGGTGCTGCTGATCGTCTGGATCATCCTCGACTATCGCCAGCAGACGGCGCGGCTGCGCGAACTCGAGGCCAGCGGCATTGTCAGGCGCTCCGGGCGCAGCGCGGCGGAGATATGATGAGCGAACCGATTGCCGAAACCGCGCCGCGGAGCCGGCGCTGGCTGGTGGCTCTGCCGCTGGTGGTCTTTGCCGCCCTTGCTGCGCTGTTCCTGCTGCGGCTCTATGGCGGCGACCCCTCGAAAATCCCATCGGCACTGATCGGCCGGCCGGCACCGCAGACCGCGCTGCCCGCGCTCGAGGGGCTGGTCAGGGATGGCACGCAGGTGCCCGGGCTCGATCCCGCCGCCTTCAAGGGCAAGGTCAGTCTCGTCAATGTCTGGGCGTCCTGGTGCGTGCCATGTCACGACGAAGCGCCGCTCCTGACCGAGCTCGCCAAGGACAACCGGCTGCAGCTCGTCGGCATCAACTACAAGGATGCGCCCGACAACGCGCGTCGCTTTCTCGGTCGCTACGGCAATCCCTTCGGCATTGTCGGCGTCGACGCCAACGGCCGCGCCTCGATCGAATGGGGCGTCTACGGCGTGCCCGAGACCTTCATCGTCGGCCGCGAGGGCACCATCGTCTACAAGCTGGTCGGGCCGGTGACGCCGCAGAATCTCGACAGCGTGCTCAAGGTCGAGATCGAGAAGGCGCTGAAGTGACGACGTAGTCGTCATTCCGGGGCGTGCGAAGCACGAACCCGGAAGCTCGAGATTCCGGGTTCGGCTCTACGAGCCGCCCCGGAATGACGGGCAATAATTCACCCTTTGCTCACGTCTCCTGCCTCCGCCTCGCTCCGTTCCAGCGAGACCGGCTGGAGCTGATAACGCTTGATCAGCGGCATCTGGGTGACGGCAAACAGCATCGTCAGCGGCACCATGCCGAACACCTTGAAGATGACCCAGAAATCGGTGCTCTGGGTGCGCCAGATGATCTCGTTCACCACGGCCATCGCCAGGAACCACAGTGCCCAGCGAAAAGTGAGAATGCGCCAGCCGTGCGGGGTGAGATTGAACATCTGGTCGAACATGATCGCGATGAAGGAACGGCCGAACAAGAGGCCGCCGCCGAGAATGGCGGCGAACAGCGTGTAGACGATGGTCGGCTTCATCTTGATGAAGGTCTCATCGTGCAGGATCAGCGTCAGCGTGCCGAACACGACGACGACCACCGCCGTGACGATCGCCATCAAGGGCACGTGCCGCGTCACCACGTAAGCGGCAATGATCGCGACCACCACGGCCACCATGAATACGCCGGTGGCGACGAACAGGTTAGACTTGGCATTGACGAAGAAGAAGACGAGCAGCGGGCCAAGCTCGGTCGCGAGCTTGAACAGAGGATGCGGTACTTTCTTGTCCATTACTCGATCCCTGCGATCGCCCTGGCAAAATCGCGCGCGGTGAACGGGGCGAGATCATCGACGCCTTCGCCGACGCCGATGAAATGCACCGGCAATTTGTGCTTCTCCGACAGCGCCACCAGAATGCCGCCCCGCGCGGTGCCGTCGAGCTTCGTCATCACGAGGCCGGTGACGCCAGCAGTACGGTGAAAGGCCTCGACCTGCGACAGCGCATTTTGTCCCACCGTGGCGTCGAGGACCAGGAGCACCGCATGCGGCGCCGTGGCATCGACCTTCCGGATCACACGCACGACCTTTTCGAGCTCGTTCATCAGTTCGGCTTTGTTCTGCAGCCGGCCGGCGGTATCGATCAAGAGCACGTCGAGCTTTTGCTCCCTGGCCGCGCTCAGCGCATTGAAGGCAAGGCTCGCTGAATCCGAACCTTGCGCGCCGGCGATGACCGGCGATTTCGTCCGTTCGCCCCAGATCTTGAGCTGCTCGATCGCGGCGGCACGGAAGGTGTCGCCGGCGGCCAGCATCACCTTGCGGCCTTCGGCGGAAAATTTCGCCGCGAGCTTGCCGATGGTCGTGGTCTTGCCGGAGCCGTTGACGCCGACCACGAGGACGACGAAGGGCTTCTTCGCCGCATCGATCTCGAGCGGCTTGGCCACCGCCGCCAGCACCTTCTCGACCTCGGTCGCGACCACGGCCTTGACCTCGTCGGCCGAGATCTCCTTGTCGTAACGTCCGGCGCCGACGGCCTCCGCGATACGCACCGAGACATCGGTCCCGAGATCGGCGCGCAGCAGCACATCCTCGATATCATCGAGCATGGCGCGGTCGAGCTTGCGCTTGGTGACGAGGCCGGCAACGGCGGCGCCGAGCGAACTCGAGGTCCGCTTCAACCCGTTCGAGAGCCGCTTCCACCAGCTCAGTTTCGGTGCAGTGGTATCGTTCATGGCAAGGGTGTGTTAGCCGTTTCGCCCCGCAAACGAAAGTCTCGACGCGTGAACGATGTTCCACAATTGACGCCGGCGGAAATCGAGGCCCGCGTGCTCCATCGCGACGGCCTGATGCTGGTGATCGACAAACCGGCGGGAATTCCGGTGCATCGCGGCCCTAAAGGCGGTCCCAACCTGGAAGCCTCGTTCGACGCGCTGCGGTTCGGCCTGCCGCGGCCGCCGGTGCTGGCTCATCGGCTGGACCGGGACACATCGGGCTGCCTCGTCCTTGGGCGGCATCGCAAGGCCACCGCCTCGCTCGGCCTGTTGTTCAAGCATGGCAAGATTTCAAAGACATATTGGGCCGTGGTCGAGGGCGGCCCCGCCGAAGAGCAAGGCACGATCGAGCTTTCGCTCGGCCGCAAGAACGCCGAGCGCGGCTGGTGGCAGAAACCGGACCCGGACGGTCAAAAAGCCGTGACGAACTGGAAGGTGCTCGGCCGCGGCCACGGTCTCGCCTGGCTCGCGATGGAACCGGTCACCGGCCGCACCCATCAGTTGCGCGTGCACGCGTCCGCGATGGGCTGGCCGATCGTCGGCGACAATATTTATGGCAACGGCCCGCGCTTTGGCGAACCGCGCCTGCATCTGCATTCGCGCGAATTGCTGATCCCGATCTCGAAGAACAAGGACCCGGTGCGCGTCGTCGCGCCGGCGCCCGAGCACATGCACGAGCGGCTGAGAGCGTGCGGCTGGAATGGGGAGTAGGCCCCCACACGCCGCCGTCATCATCCGCGAAAGCGGATGATCCAGTATTCCAGGGACGGTCGCGATTACACCGACAGGCCGACGCATACTGCATCGCCCCCGTCAAGCCGGGCGATGACAGCGGAGATCAAATCACCAGCCGCGCCCCATCATGCCCGGCGATCGCAAGCGCCCGCACCGCGCCCGGCGTCTCGCCGCTGATCGCGACGGGCAAGAAATGCTCCGTGCGTCCCTGCCTGTCGCTCTCGATCAGGACCTGGCGCGTTGAACCGATCTCGGCCGCAAGCCGCTTGCGCAGCGCCGCTTCGCCCGTCACGCGCAGTCGACGCGCGCGCTCCCTGATCTCGCCACCAGCCACTTGCGGCATCCGCGCCGCCGGCGTGCCCGGACGTTTGGAGTAGGGAAACACGTGCAGGAAAGTGAGGCCGCATTCGTCGACCAGATCCTGCGAGCGCGCAAACATCTCTTCGGTCTCGGTCGGGAAGCCCGCGATGATGTCCGCGCCGAGCGCGATATCCGGCCGCAGCCGCCTTACCTGCGCGCAAAACGCGATCGCGTCCTGCCGCGAATGCCGCCGCTTCATCCGCTTCAGGATCAGATCGTCGCCGGACTGCAATGACAAATGCAGATGCGGCATCAGCCTGTCATCATCGGCGATCACATCCAGCAGATCGCGGTCGGCCTCGATGGAGTCGATCGAGGAAATGCGCAGCCGCTGCAATTCCGGTACGTGCTTCAGGATCTGCCGGGTCAATGTGCCGAGCTTCGGCGCGCCCGGCAGATCGGCGCCATAGCTGGTGAGGTCAACGCCGGTCAGCACGATCTCGACATGGCCGCGTTCGACCAGCGCGCGGACCTGATCGACCACCGCGCCCATCGGCACCGAACGCGAATTGCCGCGGCCGAACGGGATGATGCAGAAGGTGCAGCGATGATCGCAGCCGTTCTGCACCTGCACGAACACCCGCGGCAGGTCCTTCTGGAAACCTTCGAGCAGATGCGGCGCCATCTCCCTGACCGCCATGATGTCGGCGACCGCGATCTTCTCGCTCACTGCTACATCAAAGCCTGCATCGAGGGCAGCGCGCGCATCGCGCCAGGCTGCACCTTGCGTCTTCTCGTCATTGCCGATGACGCGATCGACTTCCGCCATGTCGGCGAACATCTGCGCTTGCGTCTGGGCCGCGCAGCCGGTGACGACGATGCGCGCGCCCGGACGCTCGCGCTTCAACCGGCGGATCGACTGCCGCGCCTGCGCCACCGCCTCGTTGGTGACCGCGCAGCTATTGATGACGATGGTGTCGGCAAGGCCGGCGTTCTCCGCCTCGTGCCGGATCAGCTCCGATTCGAACGCATTAAGGCGACAGCCAAAAGTGACGACGTCGACCATCTCAGGCGACGCTGGCGAACAGCGCCGGATCGAAGCGACCCTCATATTCGAAGGTCGCCGTCCCCGTCATCAGCACGTGGTCGTCGCGCTCGCGCCATTCGATATTGAGCTTGCCGCCGGGCAGCGTGATCTCGACGGTGCGGCCCGCGCGCTTCAGCCGCGCTGCCGCCACCGCAGTCGCGCAGGCCGCCGAGCCGCAGGCCTTGGTCAGGCCCGCCCCGCGCTCCCAGGTCCGGATCGTGATGTGATCGGGGTCGACGATATGGGCGAGCGTGATGTTGGCGCGCTCCGGAAAAATCGGATGATTTTCCAGCAGTGGTCCGAAGCGGGACAGGTCATAGGCATTGACATCTTCGACCCAGAAGATCGCGTGCGGATTGCCCATGCTGACGACCGAGGGCGAATGCAGGATCGGCGCATCGATCGGCCCGACCTGCAATTCGATGTAACGCGTGTCGCGAAACTCCTCGGCAAGCGGAATATCCTGCCAGCCGAATTTCGGCGCACCCATGTCGACGGTGTAGAGATCGGGCGCCGGGCCCTGCCAGCAATTGATGAGCCCGGCGCGAGTTTCGAAGGTGGCGGCGGTCTGCCCGGTCTTCTCGAACTCACGGCGCACCACGCAGCGCATGCCATTGCCGCAGGCGCCCGCTTCCGAGCCGTCATTGTTGTAGATCTTGATAAAGGCTTCCGTTCCCGAGAGCCGTGGCGGCTGCAGCACCATGAGCTGGTCGTAGGGCACGCCGCCGGCCGGGACCGCCACCGCGCGGGCATCGTCCGGCGTCACGGCTGCCTTCGAATGGCGCATGTCGACCACGACGATCTCGTTGCCGATACCGTTCATCTTGGCGAATGCGTGGTTGGCGAGCGCGCTCATGGAATTTCCTAATTTATGCCTGCCTTATATGGCGAATGGAGCCGGATTGGCCAGAGCATGATCCAGACCCGGAGGGCCGCGCCCGGTGCAAAGCGGCGGCGATCTCCGAAAAAGATTCCGCTCAGACAGAAAGATAGAGCGGAATGATGTCTCAAAGAGACGCTATTCATTCCGCGCCCGCGGCCGCCCATGGCGCAAGTGTCATGGGACGAAAGCGGAACTTGCGTGTTAGGACTATCGCACCTTGCGGACGTCAGCCGGGACGCACAGGCGGCCGCTCGGTATGGGGATGGAGAATATCAAGATGATTCGGTTCGACAGTTTCCGCGGCCTCCTGGTCGCGCTGATCCCGGCAGTCGTGATCGCCTCGGGCAGTGCGACGCTGGCGCAAGCGCCGGCTCCCGCCGCCTCGCCTTCGCCGGCACCTTCGGCCTCGCCGGTGCCGCCCGCACCTGCCGCCTCGCCGGCCCCGCCGCCGGCCGAGACCAAATCGCCGGCCGACACTCCGTCAGCCGCCCAGAGCCCGACGCCGCCAACCTCCGCGCCGGTGCAGACCGCCGATCCCTTTGGCGAGGAGTTCACGCTGGAGCCGAAGAAAGTTGTCACGATGAAGGGCAACGCCAACTGGGACTCGGCGTTCGACGCCCTGGTCGACTCGCTGAAGGCGCTGACGGCGCTGCTGGACAAGCAGAACATCAAGCCGACGGGCAATCCGTTGATCGTCTACACCTCGACCGACGACACCGGCTTCACCTTCATCGCGGAAATCCCTGTCGACCAGGAGGTGAAGAACCTCGGCAAGAACATGAGCATGGGCAATTCGCCTGACGGCAAGGCGCTGAAATTCGTCCACCGCGGCTCCTACGACAACATGGACAATACCTACGAGGCGATCACCAACCACCTCGACGACAAGAAACTCGAGGCAAAAGACACCTTTATCGAGGAATACACCACAGATCCGCTGAAGACGGCGGAAGACAAGCTGGTGATCAACGTCTACGTACCCCTGAAGTAAAGCGAATGAAACAGCTGATTGCCCTTGCGGCGCTGGCGCTAGCGGCATCGCCTGCCCTGGCGCAGACCGTCCCGCCGCCCGCGATTTCCGTGAACGGCGAAGCCACCATCTCGGCCGTGCCCGACCAGGCCGAGATCGACGCCGGCGTGACCTCGGAAGCCAAGACCGCGCGCGAGGCGTCCGACATCAACAATGCTGCAATGGGCAAGGTGCTGCTGGCGCTGAAAGGCGCCGGCATCGATGAGAAGGACTACCAGACCGCGCGCCTATCGCTGCAGCCGCAATATCCCTCGGGGCCAACAAGCCGGCCCGGACCGGCAACGATCTCCGGCTATCGTGCGACCAACCGCGTGACGATCAAGGTGCGCGACATCACCAAGATCGCGGGCCTGATCGATGTCCTGGTCGGCGCCGGCGCCAACGAGATCGGCGGCATCGGCTTCATCGTCTCGCAGGCTTCGAAGCTGCTTGACGACGCCCGCGAAAAGGCCATCGCCGACGCGCGCCGCAAGGCGGAAATCTACGCCAGGGCGGCTGGCGTCACGCTCGGCGACGCGCTCAGCATTTCGGAAGGCGGGCCGCCACCGACGCCGTTCTTCCGCGGCAAGGTGGCAGCGCCAATGGCGGCATCAGCCCCCGTTGCGCCCGGCGAGGAGACGCTGTCGGTCACGGTGAACGTGTCCTGGGCGATCAAGCCGAAGGAGTAAGGCAAGCCGAACCGATAAGGCTGTCGTCCCGGGCTTGACCCGGGACGACGGAGTCAGATCTCAAACACCTGCCCCGGCTTGAGCACCGCGAATTTGTCCCGCGGCACTTCCGCCTGATCCAGCGCCTCTTGAAGCGCGATCGCCGGGGCATCGATGCCTTCATCGGTGAGCTGGAACGTACCGTGGTGGTGCGCCAGCGCCTGCGCGGCGCCGCAATCGGCGAACGCCTTCACCGCGTCGGCCGGATTCATGTGCTGGTCGCGCATGAACCAGCGCGGCTCGTAGGCGCCGATCGGCAGGATCGCGAGCCGCAGCGGGCCGTGCGCCTCGGCGACACGGCGAAAATGCCCGCCATCGCCATAGCCGGAATCGCAGACGATGTAGAGTTTGCCGGCCGGCGTCTCCAGCACGAAACTCGCCCACAGCGCCTTGTTGCGGTCGAACAGCCCGCGTGCCGACCAATGCCGCGTCGGCACCAGCGTCACCGCGAGGCCGTTGCCGAGTTCGACGCGATCCTGCCAATCGAACGCTTCGGCTTTGATCGCGCGGTCCGCCTCGCGCATGGTGGCGTCGTTGCCGAGCGGCGTGATCACGCGCGGCGAGAACTTTGCCGCAAGCTTCGACAATGTCGCGACATCGAGATGGTCGTAATGGCCGTGCGACACCAGCACGACATCGATCTCGGGCAATGCCTCGAAGGCGATGCCGGGATCGTTGTGCCGCTTCGGCCCCGCCCAGGAGAATGGCGAGGCGCGCAGCGACCACACCGGATCGACCAATATGTTCAGTCCCGCAGTCTGGATCAGCCAGCTCACATGGCCGACAAAGGATAGCCGCATCTTGTCGCCCTCGACCCGCGGTGGCGGCGTATCGGCGTACGGACTTGGCACCCAATCGGGCCAGGCCACGCGCTTGCGTTCGCCGCCGAACTGCCAGCGCAGCACCTCGCCGAGCGACTTCGGTGGTGCGCCATTGGGATCGAAGAAGTGCAAACCATCGAAATGATCGGAAGCGGGGCCGTCATAGGTCTTCATGCGGGTTATCCAAACCGACGGCACGCCAATCGCGGCGGCAGCGCCGGCGAGCAGTCCAAAGATGCGGCGACGGGTGATGGGCACGGCCTTAAGTCACGGGCTGGTGGCGTAGCCATTTATATTGCACCGGCTACACAAATCGGAACTCACATTCGAAACATAAGTATTTTCATGCTGTTACGGGTTCAATTCGGGCGACGTCACCCGACTTTTCCTTGACTTTCGCCGAAAGCGGGGGTTTAACCCCGTCACTTTCTCGGAAAGATCGTTCTTTTCGACCCGCCGACCGGCCCGTGAGACCGGAGGTCAACGCCCGACAGCGCTGTGCGCCCTCGGGCGCGAGAGTGTTTGGAACATCGTCTTGGCAGGGCGCCGAGACACACTACGTCGTCATCACCCGCGAAGGCGGGTGATCCAGTAACCCGGAATGGCTCGGCTGGAAACGAGACGCCGCGGCGTACTGCATACCCCGCCTTCGCGGCGTATGACGGAAGTAACTGAGGTGCCTGCGGGCGCAACAAAGGACAACGGCATTGTTCGACAATCTGTCGGAAAAGCTTGGTGGCATCCTTGATCGGCTCACGGGGCGCGGTGCGCTCACCGAAAAGGATGTCGACGCCGCGATGCGCGAAGTGCGCCGCGCGCTGCTCGAGGCTGACGTCGCGCTCGAGGTTGTCAGAAGTTTCACCGAGCGCGTGCGCGAGCAGGCGGTCGGCGCCACCGTCGTCAAGTCGGTCACGCCAGGCCAGATGGTGGTCAAGATCGTCCATGACGAACTGGTCGCCACGCTCGGCGCCGACGGCCAGACCATCGACCTCAACTCGGTGCCGCCGGTTCCGATCATGATGGTCGGCCTGCAAGGCTCCGGCAAGACCACGACGACCGCAAAACTCGCCCGCCGCATGGTCCAGCGCGACAAGCGCAAGGTGCTGATGGCGTCGCTCGACGTCTATCGTCCGGCGGCGATGGAGCAATTGGCCGTGCTCGGCCGCGACCTCGATATCCCGACCCTGCCGATCGTCGCCGGCCAGAAACCGCCGCAGATCGCGCGGCGCGCGATCGAGGCCGGCAAGCTCGGCGGCTACGACGTCGTGCTGCTCGACACCGCCGGCCGCACCACGCTCGACGAAGAGATGATGACGGAAGCGGCCGAGATCAAAGCCGTCGCCAATCCGCATGAAGTGCTGCTGGTCGCGGACTCCCTCACCGGTCAGGACGCCGTCAATCTCGCGCGCTCGTTCGACCAGCGCGTCGGGCTCACCGGCATCGTGCTGACGCGCGTCGACGGCGACGGCCGCGGCGGCGCCGCACTGTCGATGCGTGCGGTCACCGGCAAGCCGATCAAGCTGATCGGCACCGGCGAAAAGACCGACGCGCTGGAGGACTTCCATCCGAGCCGCATCGCCGGCCGCATCCTCGGCATGGGCGACGTGGTGTCGCTGGTCGAGCGTGCCGCGGCCAATATCGACGCCGAGAAGGCCGCGCGCACCGCCGAGCGGATGCGCAAGGGCCAGTTCGACCTCAACGACATGCGCGAGCAGCTCATGCAGATGGCGAATATGGGCGGCATCAGCGGCCTGATGGGCATGATGCCGGGCATTGCGAAAATGAAGAACCAGATCGCCGCCGCCGGGATCGACGACAAGATCCTGAAGCGCCAGGTCGCGATCATCGATTCGATGACGCGGCAGGAGCGCAAGAACCCGGACATCCTCAAGGCCAGCCGCAAGAAGCGCATTGCCGCAGGCGCCGGCCAGAACGTCGAGCAGGTCAACAAGCTGCTGAAGATGCACCGGAACATGTCCGACATGATGAAGGCCATGGGCTCAGGCAAACGCGGCCCGCTGGCCGGCATCGCGCAGGCGATGGGCTTTGGCGGCGGCATGAAGCCGCCCTCGCCGGAAGAGATGAAGGCATTGGCCGAGAAGATGCAGGGCGCGCCCGGTGGCGGCCTGCCGAACCTGCCGAAAGAACTTCCCGTCGGCCTGCGTCAGGGCCTGCCGAATCTGCCGGGCCTCACCGGCCTCAGCGGCAAGCCGACGCTGCCGGGCCTCGGCGGCTTTCCGGGGAAGAAGAAATGACCTCTTTCGTCATTGCGAGCGTAGCGAAGCAATCCATGCCTCAGCATGTGGCGCTGTGGATTGCTTCGTCGCTCCGCTCCTCGCAATGACGGCGTAACTGACCAACATCCAAATCAAACCACTTATCAGGAGAACCAAATGTCAGTCGTTATCCGTCTCGCGCGCGCCGGCACCAAGAAGCGTCCGGTCTATCACGTCGTCGTCGCCGACTCGCGCTTTCCGCGCGACGGCCGCTTCATCGAGCGGCTCGGCCATTTCAATCCGCTGCTGCCGAAGGACAGCGAGTTGCGGCTGAAGCTCGACATGGACAAGGTGAAGGCCTGGCTTGCCAAGGGCGCGCAGCCGTCGGACCGTGTCACCCGCTTCCTCGACGCCGCCGGCGTGGTCAAGCGCGCCCCGCGCAACAACCCGGAGAAGGCCGTGCCGCGCAAGGAGCGCAAGGCCCAGGCCGAAGCCGCCGCCAAGTCGGCGTAATCTTTTCGGCGCATGACGGTGCCCGCACCGGTTTGCGTCGCTCGGATCGGCGCTGCGCATGGCGTGCGCGGCGCCGTTAAACTTTGGACCTTCACTGAAGACCCGCTGGCCGTGAAGCATTACGGCCCGCTCTTCACCAGGGATGGCGCGCGCCAGTTCGAGCTGGCGCATGTCCGTGAGGCCAGGGATCATCTGGTCGCGACGTTCAAAGGCGTATCGACGCGCGACGAAGCCGAACGGCTCAACGGCCTCGAGCTCTACGTTCCGCGCGAAAGATTGCCGGAAACGGACGATGATGAATACTACCACGCTGACCTGATTGGGCTTGCCGCGGTGACCACCGCCGACCAGCCGCTCGGCAAGGTCATCGCGATCCATAATTTCGGCGCCGGTGACATCATCGAGATCGCGCCGCCGCAGGGTGCAACGATGATGCTGCCGTTCACCAACGCGGTGGTGCCGACCGTCGATCTCGCCGGCGGACGCGTGATCGTCGAAATGCCTGGTGAAATCGAGGGCGAAGAAGCGTCCTCTGATCATCCCCGCGCAGACACGAGATAGTATCCGTAGCCCGGATGGAGCGCAGCGCAATCCGGGGCCAATTGCACCGCTGCCCCCTGATGCACCCGATGACCGATCAGACTATCTGGCGCGCCACCGTCCTGACCCTGTTCCCGGAGATGTTTCCCGGGCCGCTCGGCGTCAGCCTTGCCGGCAGGGCGCTCTCCTCCGGCCTGTGGGCGCTGGAGGCACGGGACATCAGGGATTCCGCGACCGACAAGCATCGCAGCGTCGACGATACCCCGGCGGGCGGCGGGCCCGGCATGGTGCTTCGAGCGGACATCCTGGCGGCAGCCATCGATGCCGCCGGGATCACGCCGGACCGGCCGCGGCTCTTGATGAGCCCGCGGGGTCGGCCATTGACCCAGTCGCTCGTCGTGGAACTCGCGTCCGGCCCGGGTCCCCTGATCGTCTGCGGCCGTTTCGAGGGCGTCGACCAGCGGGTGATCGAGGCACGCGGGCTGAAGGAGGTCTCGATCGGGGACTATGTACTCTCAGGCGGGGAAATCGCTGCCATGGCCCTGATCGACGCCTGCGTGCGACTTTTGCCGGGGGTGATGGGCAAGCAGGCCTCGGGAGTGGATGAGAGCTTCTCCGAAGGACTACTGGAATACCCCCAATATACCCGCCCGCAGGAGTTCGAGGGCCGCCAGATCCCGGAAATCCTGACCTCCGGCGATCACGCCAAGGTCGCAGCATGGCGAAAGGCCCAATCCGAGGCCCTGACCCGATCGAGGCGGCCGGATTTATGGGCCGCGCGGCGCGGCACAAAAAACACGACAGACGGGTGACAAAGCCCGCGCTTTGCCTTATACGAGCGCCCAAATCCGCAATCAGGATAGACGGAATTCTTGCGCAGCCCGCACCGGTGCTGGGCGCGCCGCCGATGGAGATTTCAATGAACCTCATCCAGCAGCTCGAAAAAGAGCAGTACGACAAGCTCGCCGCGACCAAGCAGATCCCGGAATTCGCGCCCGGCGACACCGTGATCGTCAACGTCAAGGTGGTCGAAGGCGAACGCACCCGCGTGCAGGCCTATGAGGGCGTCTGCATCGGCCGCTCCGGCTCCGGCCTCAACGAGAGCTTCACGGTGCGCAAGATCTCCTATGGCGAGGGCGTGGAGCGTGTCTTCCCGGTGATGTCGCCAATGATCGACTCGATCAAGGTGGTGCGCCGCGGCAAGGTCCGTCGCGCCAAACTTTATTATCTGCGCGGCCTGCGCGGCAAGTCGGCCCGCATCGTCGAGAAGCAGGACAAGCAGGACCGTGCTGCTGCCGTCAACGAGTAAGCCTCCATCCGAAAACGCGGATGTGACGGAAAGCGCGGGGGGCCTCCCCGCGCTTTTTTGTTACGGCATACCTATTTGTACAGCGGCCCCGCGCAATCGATTGATTGTCGCCGTGGATGGCCCTGTGTTAGAAATTTGAAATGGTTCTAGATCAGACCAGCAAAGCCAGCATACGTGTCGCACGAATCGTGATCGACGATCGCTCGCGGCTGCCTGGCCGATTCTTCGGACGCTTTGCGACCTCGGCAACGTCAGAGCTTAGACGCGCAGCTTGATTGCTGCGCCGCCTTTCGTTTGCCCCGGCGTGTGATCGCGCCGATCCGTTACCACAACATTGCTGGAGCTCACGCTCATGTCGAAACCGACCACCCTGTACGACAAGATCTGGAACGACCATCTGGTGCACGAAGCCGAAGACGGCACCTGCCTGCTCTATATCGACCGCCATCTGGTGCACGAAGTCACTTCGCCTCAGGCGTTCGAAGGCCTGCGCGTCAGCGGCCGCAAGGTGCACGCGCCGCAGAAGACGCTGGCCGTCGTCGATCACAACGTGCCGACCACCGACCGCACCAAGCCCAACCCCGATCCTGAGAGCATCGAGCAGATCAAGGCGCTCGCCGAGAACGCCAAGGAATTCGGCATCGAATATTACAACGAGTTCGACAAGCGCCAGGGCATCGTCCACGTCATCGGCCCCGAGCAGGGGTTCACGCTGCCGGGCACCACCATCGTCTGCGGCGACAGCCACACCTCGACGCATGGCGCGTTCGGCGCGCTCGCGCATGGCATCGGCACGTCAGAGGTCGAGCATGTGCTGGCGACCCAGACGCTGATCCAGAAGAAGGCCAAGAACATGCGCGTCACCGTCGACGGCAAATTGCCCGAAGGCGTGACCGGCAAGGACATCATCCTCGCCATCATCGGCGAGATCGGCACCGCCGGCGGCACCGGCTACGTGCTGGAATATGCCGGCGAGGCAATCCGCGCGCTGTCGATGGAAGGCCGCATGACCGTCTGCAACATGTCGATCGAGGGCGGCGCGCGCGCCGGCCTGGTCGCGCCCGACGAAAAGGCGTTCGACTTCCTGCGCGGCCGTCCGAAGGCACCGAAGGCCGAGGCCTGGGATGCGGCGATGCGCTATTGGGAGACGCTGCGTTCCGATGATGGCGCGCATTTCGATCACGAGATCCGGCTCGATGCAGCAAAGCTGCCGCCGATCGTCACCTGGGGCACCTCGCCGGAGGACGTCATCTCGGTCACCGGCGTCGTGCCCGATCCGGACAAGATCGCGGACGAGGCCAAGCGTCTCTCCAAGCATCGCGCGCTGAAATATATGGGCCTGACGGCGGGCACGAAGATCACCGACATCAAGCTGGACCGTGTCTTTATCGGCTCCTGCACCAACGGCCGCATCGAGGATCTGCGCGCCGCGGCCAAGATCGCCGAGGGCAAGCACGTCAACGCCAATGTCAACGCGATGATCGTGCCGGGCTCCGGCATCGTGAAGGAGCAGGCGGAAGCGGAGGGTCTCGACAAGATCTTCATCAAGGCGGGCTTTGAATGGCGCGAGCCGGGCTGCTCGATGTGCCTGGCCATGAACCCCGACAAGCTGAAGCCGGAAGAGCGCTGCGCCTCCACCTCGAACCGCAACTTCGAGGGACGCCAGGGCTTCAAGGGCCGCACCCACCTGGTGTCGCCGGCGATGGCGGCGGCCGCAGCAATCACCGGGCACTTCGTCGATGTGAGGGATTGGCGGTAACCGCCTTCTCTCAAGCTCGACTGATCTTGGAAACGCCTCGTTAAACAGCGGGGCGCAGACTGGCTCCTTGCGAAACGCACCCTTTCGCCAGGAGCCAGCCATGGCCGACAAGCGCGAATACGTCGATATGATCAGCGAGGCGACGCGCCAGAACCGGCGCCGAGCCATGCCGCGCGTGACCGATCCGGCACCGGTCGCAAAGGAGACCTCGCGCCTCAGCCACTGGCCACCGGACCGCTGGGCCCAATGGCGAATGGAGAACCTGACGCCCTGGAGGCTGAAGTCCTGGAAGTTCAGGGACTGGGACTGATGCACCGCACCGATTTGAGAGGTCGATTTCGCGACTGACTTGTCATGCCCGGGCTTGACCCGGGCATCCGCATCTGCCGCAGTTCGCTGCTAAATGCCCAACGATGATTGCGCCGCGTCAGCGGCGTGTCGTCGCGCATGTTCGGTCGCTCCTGTCACGACGTCAGAGATAACGAAGTGAACGCCCTATAAATACGAAGCGTGCGCCGCGATCGCCCTCTGCTTGGGAGGCTTTCCATCTTCACCACCACCACGGGTCATGCCGGAAGCCGAATGCGTACGGGACCAGCCTGTCATATGGATATGGTCGGAAGTAGTAGGGCTGCGTGTAAGTGCGAACGTGAGGCTGATAGGGCCTGTAATGGAAGCCCGCATAGGACCGATCAACGTTTCGGTAGTATGGCCTGTAGCGGCGCGCACTGAGATCCGTGGCTTTGCCTGTGTCGGCCGTTTCCGTGACGATCCGCTGCTGCGCTGCTGCCCTCGTCGTCAGCGACAGCGTTGATGCCAATGCCAATACACCTACGACGAACGCTATACCGATCCAACTTTTCATGACAGGACTCCTTGAAGCAATCGGGCGGGCGATAAGGAAGCCATCATGCCGATTTCGCGGCCAAAATCAAAACAGGCCCGTTGCTAACGGGCCTGTGCGCTCTGCGTTGAATGCCCCGTGCCCGTTAGCGGCGCCAGTGGCGGCGAGGATGCGGGCGGTGCCAACGGTGATGGCGGCGGGGATGCCAGCGCACTTCGGTCGTCCCCGACATCTGCCTCGGAGCATCCTGAACCGCAGCAGCGGCGCCGGGGCTGTTCAGCGAGAGCGCCTGAGCGCGCTCACCCGGCACGGCAAGAGCAAGCAGTGAACCGGCAGCAACCAGCCCCAGAAGTTTCATCACCTTCATTTTTTTCTCCCAAAGGTCCTCGGATGTCACGTCTGCAGCCGTCGACTCGGGTCAAGTCAAGCCAGGCTGCCGCGACGCAGATCGCGAACAGAAGCGGACGACGTGAATGTGGAGGGAATGACCTGCGCCGCGAACGTGAACGCTGATTGCCGGGTTCAGTTCCTTGATAAAGTCAGGTTTTTGACAAAGGTCTGAGCGGCAATACCGCGAAGGGGAGCTAGCCGGGACGCCAGAAGCAGTGCATGCGCGGCGTGATCACGGTTCCGCTCGGCCGGTATTCCTGCACATAGGTGGCTGTGCAATCGCGCACGGCATTCGGGCCCGGATTGTAGCGCGGGATGACGTCCGGTTCCCAATGATCCTCACGGTAGATCGGAATGCGGCGCAGCGGTCGCCGACGCTGCGCCGAGGCGTCTGAAATGGTGGACCCAGCCGCCTGCGCGGCCTGCCTCGCCGATGGCGCCGTTTGCGCCTGCGCGCTTGCGACCGGCACCAAGGCTCCCGCCAAAGCCGCCAGTAGCGCTCCCGTCACGATCCGCTTCATCACGCCCACCCAAATCCCGTTCGCGGGCCGTACGGTCTCCGATTGCCGCGACAAGGTCAACAGCGCTGGCGCCCTGTGCGAAACTCGCGCTAAACAGATGCCATGTGGACCGCAGCCAAGGCACCGTCGCTCGCCGAAATGGAAGCGATGGCGCATGACGTTTTCGAGCGCCTGCCCAAACGTTTTCGCAGCCTTTGCGAAGGCGTGATCATCCGCGTCGACGATTTCCCGACCAACGAGGTGATGGACGAGATGGGCTGTGAAAGCGAATTCGATTTGCTCGGCCTGTTCCAGGGGGTCGGTCTTCCGCACCAGAGCCATGGCGACATCCCGCACCTGCCCAACATGATCTGGCTCTACCGCCGGCCGATCCTCGACTATTGGGCCGAGCACGAGGAGACGCTCGGTCACATCGTCCGCCACGTCCTGGTCCACGAGATCGGCCACCACTTCGGCCTCTCGGACGCCGATATGGAGGCGATCGAGGCCGCCGCAGACTAAAGCGTTTTCGAGCGAGGTGGGCACCGGTTCGCGTGAAGAAAACGCGTCGAACAAAGGCCCCATGCGTAAATTGACCTTTTTTGCAGGGGGTTTTTCGGGATAGATAACCCTGTCCCAACTATGAACCGGGAAGTGCGACCGATGGAAAAATTCACCAAGCTGGAGGGCGTCGCGGCGCCGCTGAAGATCATCAATGTCGACACCGACATGATCATCCCCAAGCAGTACCTGAAGACCATCAAGCGCACCGGCCTTGGCAAGGGGCTTTTCTCGGAGCAGCGCTACAAGGACGACGGCAGCGAGAATCCTGATTTCGTGCTCAACAAGCCGGCCTATCGCAATGCCAAGATCCTGGTCGCCGGCGACAATTTCGGCTGCGGCTCGAGCCGCGAGCACGCGCCCTGGGCGCTGCTCGACTTCGGCATCCGCTGCGTGATCTCGACCTCGTTCGGCGACATCTTCTACAATAACTGCTTCAAGAACGGCATCCTGCCGATCCGCGTGACCCAGGAAGACCTCGACAAGCTGTTCGACGACGCCGAGCGCGGCGCCAACGCGACGCTGACGATCGACCTGGCGAACCAGGAAATCCGCGGACCCGACGGCGGCGCGGTGAAGTTCGAGATCGACCCGTTCCGCAAGCACTGCCTGATCAACGGCCTCGACGATATCGGGCTGACGATGGAAAAGAAGTCGTCGATCGACGACTACGAGGCCAAGGCCAGCCGCGAGCGCGCCTGGGCCTGATCTCTCCTGAGAGAGCTTCGACCCCAATGCTGAGGCTCTCTTGTTGACAGGGACGGCGCATGCGTCCGGACGTCGTCACCTTCTGGCATGGGCCGCTCGACCGACTGCGGCTGACCTGCCTGCGTTCGCAGGTCGCTGCCGGCCACAAGGTCACCGTCTACAGTTTCGATCCGCTGCCCGGCCTGCCTGACGGCGTCGGCAATGCCGAGGCCGAAGCGATTCTGCCGCATGCATTCTCCGAGAAATTGCGCCCGCCACAGCCCGACGGAAGCTGGCACGGCTGGACCATGCTGCAATTCAGCGATTTCTTCCGCATGCGGCTGATGGCCGAGCGCGCCGGCCTCTGGCTCGATGCAGATGTACTTCTGCTGAAGCCGATCGAGATCGATCCGGCCAAGCCTTATTTTGCCTGGGAGCGGCCGCGCCAACTCGGCAACTCCGTGCTCTATCTGCCGCCTGATGATCCGATCGTGCACGCTTTCGAGCGGCTGATGAAGCAGGAGGAATTGACGCCGGAGTGGCTCGCGCTTCGCCATCGCATCGTCTTCGCGCTGCGGCGCCTGCGCGGCGTTTCCGATCGTCTCTCCGACATCCGGATCTCGCTCTACGGTCCGCCGGCACTCACCGCCCTCGCCCGTCGCGCAGGGGAGCTGCAATATGCCCTCCCGAAGCAGTCGTTCTATGCCGTGCATGCCGAGCCGAAACTATTCTTCGATCCCCGCGACTTCTCGAAATTGCTCGGCAGCCCCGACGTCACCGGGCTGCACATCTCGCCGAAGGGCCGCGGCCGCGACGCGCCGATCCCGGGCAGCCTCTATGCGTGGGCGTCGGAGAAGTTTGGCTGAGCGTCAATTCCTCATCGCCGCGATTGCATCCGCAATCGCGATCGTGCGCCGCGCCATGTCGGCATGGAGCCGCTCTACCATACGGCCGTCGATCTGGATCGCGCCGCGCGAGGCATTCTCAGGCTTCTCGAACGCGGCGATGATCTTGCGCGCTTCCGCGACTTCCTCCGCCGGCGGGGTGAAGATCGCGTTGCAGGCCTCGATCTGGCCCGGATGGATCAGTGTCTTGCCGTCGAAGCCAAGATCACGCGCTTGTGCGCATTCGGCGGCGAAGCCGTCGATATTGGCGAAATCGCTATAGGGACCATCCAGGATTTCCAATCCATGCGCGCGCGTCGCCAGGATGCAATGCGTGATCATCGGGATCATGATCGCGCGGCCCGGCTGCATCTTGATCCGCGTCTCCCGCGAAATGTCGTTCGGGCCGAACACGAAACCGGCAAGCCGGGTCTCGGAATCCTTTGAGGCTGCGGCGAGTTCCTCACAATGCAGCACTGCACGCGCGGTCTCGATCATGGCCCAGACCCGGATCGAGGCATGGGCATTGATGTCGCTCAGGCGATCGGCGATCGCGTTAAGGTCGGCGACGCTGGAAACCTTGGGAACCAGGATGCCGTCGGGTTGCGCCTTGCCAGCCATGCCGATGTCGTCGACCCACCACGGCGTATCGAGGCTGTTGATCCGGATCAGCACCTCGCGCTTGCCAAAGCCCTTGGCCGCCACCGCCGCCGCGATCTGGTCGCGCGCCAGACCCTTGGCATCAGGCGCCACCGAATCCTCGAGGTCGAGGATGATGCCGTCGGCCGGCAGGTTGCGCGCCTTCTCGAGCGCCCGCGCATTGGATCCGGGCATGAACAACAGGCTGCGGCGCGGACGGGTCATGGTGGTTTCCTTTCGGGTCGCTTCCTCCGCCCTATCATTTCGGCCATCCGTTCGAAAGCCTTGTTCCGGTCATCGGCTTGTGATTAGCCAAAGCTATGGAGTTCTTTCCGAAACATCTGCTTGACGGCTACCGGGCTTTCGCCACGCAGCGGCTGCCCACGGAACAATCGCGCTACCGCGAATTGTCCGAACGCGGCCAGTCGCCCGAGGTGATGGTGATCGGCTGCTGCGATTCCCGTGTCTCGCCGGAAGTGATCTTCGACGCGGGGCCGGGTGAACTGTTCGTGGTGCGCAACGTCGCCAACCTCGTTCCCGTTTACCAGCCCGACAGCGGCACCCACGGCGTATCGGCAGCGCTGGAATATGCCGTCAACGTGCTCAAGGTGAAGCACATCGTCGTGCTCGGCCATGCCCAATGCGGCGGCATCCGCGCATTTATCGATAAAATCCAGCCGCTGTCGCCCGGCGACTTCATCGGCAAGTGGATGCAGATGTTCATCAAGCCCGGCGAAGTGGTCGAGCAGCGCGAGCACGAGACGATGCAGGATTTCACCATCCGGATCGAGAAAGCGGCGGTGTTCCGCTCGCTCGAGAACCTGATGACGTTCCCGTTCGTGCGCGAGCGGGTGCAGAAGGGCGAGATGCACCTGCACGGCGCCTATTTCGGCGTCGCCGAGGGCTCGCTGTTCGTGCTCGACCGGACGACGAAAGAGTTCCTCAGCGTGCGCGACGCCTTGCAGCGCTAATCCGCCCCGTGGCCGGCGCCCCAGCGGTCCGACAAGGCCAGGATCAGCGTCGAGAACACGAACACCAGGTGGACGCCGACCAGCCATCCCATCTTCTGCGCGTCGAAGATCGCATCGATGTTCATGAAGGCTTTCAGCACCTGGATCGCCGAGATCGCCACGATCGAGGACAGCAGCTTCTGCTTCAGACCGCCGAAATCGACCTTGGTCATCCATTCCGGCCAGTCCGGATGGCCGGCGGGATCGATTCGGGAGACGAAGTTCTCGTAGCCCGAAAACACCACGATCAGGATCAGATTGCCGGTCAACGACACGTCAATCAGACTGAGCACGCCGAGGATGATGTCGGATTCCTTGGCGTGCGGCACGTGCAGGATGAACTCCCACAATAGCGCGACGAACTTGTAGAGCAGCACGGCGAGGCTGACGACGAGGCCGAAATAGAACGGCGCCATCAGCCAGCGGCTGTTGAAGATCAGGCTTTCGAAGCCGACCTCGACGCGCTTCACCCTGGGATCAGGTCGATAGGAAGCCGGCTCGTCCGTCATCGATTCCGGCTCCTCGGTCATTCACCAAACGGCGCGGCTCTCAGGCCGCCTTCTTCTTGGCGGTGAGCAGCTTGCGGTTGATGAGGCATTCGGCGATCTGCACCGCATTCAGCGCAGCGCCTTTGCGCAGATTGTCCGACACGCACCACAGCACGAGCCCGTTCTCCACCGTCGCGTCCTCGCGGATGCGGCTGATATAGGTCGCGTCCTCACCAGCGGCCTCATAGGGCGTGACGTAGCCGCCGGGCTCCTGCTTGTCGATGACGAGACAGCCCGGCGCGTTGCGGAGAATGTTGCGCGCCTCATCGGCCGAGATCGGGTTCTCGAACTCGATATTGACGGCTTCCGAGTGGCCGACGAAGACCGGCACGCGCACGCAGGTCGCGGAGAGCTTGATCTTGGGATCAAGGATCTTCTTGGTCTCCGCCATCATCTTCCACTCTTCCTTGGTGTAGCCGTCCTCCATGAAGACGTCGATGTGGGGGATGACATTGAAGGCGATGCGCTTGGGGAATTTCTTGTTGATCAGCTCGTCATTGGTGTAGACGGCCTTGGTCTGCGAGAACAGTTCGTCCATCGCCTCCTTGCCGGCGCCGGAGACCGACTGATAGGTCGAGACCACGACGCGCTTGATCCTCGCCTTGTCGTGCAGCGGCTTCAGCGCCACCACGAGCTGCGCGGTCGAGCAGTTCGGGTTGGCGATGATGTTCTTCTTGGTGAAGCCTGCGGCTGCGTCCGCATTCACTTCGGGGACGATCAGCGGCACGTCCGGATCCATGCGCCAGGCCGACGAATTGTCGATCACGACCGCGCCGGCGGCGCCGATCTTCGGCGACCATTCCTTCGACACCGCGCCGCCCGCCGACATCAGGCAGATGTCGACGTCGGAGAAATCGTAATGCTCGAGCGCTTTGACCTTCAGGGTCCGGTCGCCATAGGAGACGTCGACGCCGACGCTGCGGCGCGAGGCCAGCGCTACCACCTCGTCAGCAGGGAATTTGCGCTCGTCCAGGATGCCGAGCATTTCCCGCCCGACATTGCCGGTCGCACCCACCACCGCGACTTTGTATCCCATGGTTCACTCTCCGAGGAAAAATGCTCGCCTGCCGCATCCGGCGGCTCAAGGAAGCGCAGCGCTTCTATGCGAGAAACGCCGTTAAGACAACGTTAGTCGTAGCACTTGCCGGTCCAGCCGCCTGTTTGGGTGACATGATGTAGTCACGCCGGCGCGGCTCGCCACCGGCTGCGCGGCACCTCCGATGATGGCGATCTCGCGGCAAGGCACTGGTTTTCATGAAACTTTTGTGCTTTCCGCGGCATTATTGCGCGCCGGTGTGGCGCATTTGACCTAGTGATGGCAGTTGCGCCGGGGCTACAATGTCGCCAAATCAGATGGGCGATCTGCCAGCCCGACGCGGGCACAGTGACGAGGGTGAAATGACTGCCAAATTTCCTGCTGCGACCAGGCTCGCGGTATCTTTTGCTACCGCCGTGGCCGTGATCGGTCTGGTCGCAAGCCCGGCCGATGCCCAGACCAAGCGCCAGCAGCAAATGCAGTATGACCGCGACGGCCGGATCACTTACGGCGCCCAGGGCCCCAACCGCTCCTACCAGCAGGGACCGCGCACCCGCGTCTTCGTGACCACCCGCTCCTGGCTCGATGCCGGCACCGAGGTGCTGCCGGGCGACCGCAAATTCCAAGATTACGCGTTTCCGTCGCCGTTCGGGTACCCGGACTTCGCGCGCGAAAACCTCAACCGGCCGATCGACCGCCAGCCGCTTAACCCGGCATCGGATTTGGGCGGCGAGCCGACCAGGTTCCCGTTGTATTGATTGCGCGACTTGTAGGGTGGGCAAAGGCGCATCGCGCCGTGCCCACTATTCGCATTCGGCTCGGGGTGGTGGGCACGCTTCGCTTTGCCACCCTACCAATTTGGAGCGTGTTGCGGCCTACGCGTGCAGCTTCTGCAATTCCTTCAGGATCGCTTCGCCCATCTGCGTGGTCGACACTGACGTCGTGCCCTCGGACTTGATGTCGGCGGTGCGCAGGCCGCTCGCGAGCACGGCGGCGATTGCGGCGTCGAGCTTGTCGGCGAGCGCGCCCATGTCGAAGGAATAGCGCAGCGCCATGCCGAACGACGCCAGCATCGCGATCGGGTTGGCGAGGCCTTTCCCGGCGATATCGGGCGCCGAACCGTGCACCGGCTCATACAGCGCCTTGCGCTTGCCGCTCTTGGCATCGGTCTCGCCGAGCGAGGCCGAGGGCAGCATGCCGAGCGAGCCGGTCAGCATCGCCGCGATGTCCGACAGCATGTCGCCGAACAGATTGTCGGTGACGATGACGTCGAACTGCTTCGGCCATTTCACCAGCATCATGCCGCCGGAATCGGCGAGCTGGTGCTCCAGCGTCACGTCCGGATATTCGCGCTTGTGCACCTGGGTGACGACCTCGTTCCAGAGCACGCCCGACTTCATGACGTTGCGCTTTTCCATCGAGGTCACCTTGTTGCGGCGCTTCTTGGCAAGATCGAAGGCGACGCGGGCGATGCGCTCGATCTCGTAGGTATCGTAGACCTGGGTGTCGATGGCGCGCTTCTGGCCGTTGCCGAGATCGGTGATGGTCTTCGGCTCGCCGAAATAGACGCCGCCGGTGAGCTCGCGCACGATCATGATGTCGAGCCCTTCGACCGCCTCGCGCTTCAGGCTTGAGGCATCGGCGAGCGCCGGATAGCACACGGCGGGCCGCAGATTGGCGAACAGGCCGAGATCCTTGCGCAGCCGCAGCAGGCCGGCTTCGGGCCGCACCTCATAGGGAACGCTGTCCCATTTCGGACCGCCGACCGCGCCGAAGATCACGGCATCGGCGGCTTTGGCCTTGGCCATGTCAGCTTCGGAAATCGAGACCTTGTGCGCGTCATAGGCGGCGCCGCCAACCAGCCCTTCCTCGGTCTCGAACGTGGCAATTCCTTCCGCCTTGAGCCAGCCGATCAGGCGCTTCACCTCCGCCATCACTTCGGGGCCGATGCCGTCGCCGGGCAGGAGCAGGAGTTTTTGGGTCGCCATGGTGTGTTGCCTTGAACGGGAAATCCGCGCGGAGTGCTAAAGCGCCATTGCGCGGTTGGCAAGACACCATTCCTTCAGCGTGGCCTGTGCAGGGGCGGCCTAGCCTGCCACAATGCGGCCTTGCCGGAGTACGCAGTGAAAGCCCCCGACCTTCCGCCATTCTACGCGCACCCCGCGCGGCTGATCCTGATCCTGTCGCTGGCGCCCACCGCCGGGCTCGGCATCGGCCGCTTCGCCTATTCGCTGGTGCTGCCGGATATGCGCGAGCAGTTGGCGTGGTCCTATTCCGCGGCAGGCTTCATGAACACCATCAATGCTGCCGGCTATCTGATCGGCGCGCTGCTCGCCGCGCGGCTGATCCGGCGCTTCGGGGTGGTGGCGTCGGTGCGCTGGGGCACGCTGGCCTGCGTGGTGTCGCTGGCGCTCTGCGCGCTCACCGGCAACTTCGTGGTGTTGAGCTTTGCGCGGCTGCTCGCCGGCGTCGGAGCCGCGGCCGGCTTCGTCGGCGGCGGCGCACTCGCGGCGATGATCGCGCAGACCCGGCCCGAGCGCGCCAATTTCTTGCTCAGCCTGTTCTATGCCGGACCCGGCAGCGGCATCCTGCTGTCGGGGCTGGTGGCGCCGTTCGTGCTGCAATGGTTCGGCCCCGGCTCGTGGTGGATCGTGTGGTGGGCGATGACGCTGCTCGCGGCCGTCATGACCATTCCGCTATGGCTCGCCTCCTTCCCCTCCGATGCCATGACCAAGCAGGAGGCATCGGTGAAATTCACGATCGCGCCGGTTGCGATCTATCTCGCCGGCTATTTCCTGTTCGGTGCCGGCTATATCGCCTACATGACCTTCATGATCGCCTATGTGCGCGATGCCGGCGGCGGCGCGCTGGCGCAAAGCGCGTTCTGGAGCCTGATCGGGCTTTCCGCCTTCGTGACACCGTGGGTGTGGCGCGGCGTGCTTGGGCTCAACCGTGGCGGGCTCGCCACCACGATCATCCTCGGCGTCAACGCGATCGGCGCCGCCATGCCGATCTTCGGACACTCGCCACTGTTGCTCGCGGCCTCCGCACTGGTGTTCGGCGTCGCCTTCTTCGCGGTGGTCGGATCGACCACCGCCTTCGTGCGTTTCAACTATCCGCCGGAATCCTGGCCGACGGCGATTGCCGCGCTGACAATCGCGTTCGGGATCGGCCAGACCATCGGCCCGATCGTCGTCGGCGCCATCACCGATGCGGTCGGCAGCCTGTCGTTCGCGCTGAACATATCCGCCGCCATGCTGGCGCTCGGCGCGATCCTGTCGGCATTCCAGCGCAAGCTGGAGGTGAAGGTGTAGGGGCGGATGGCAGGGTCGCCACGCGGGTGGAGTGAGTTCTGATTCAACTGTCAAACAGCTCTCCGCTGTCATCGTCCGCCACCGGGTCGGCGCAAAGCGCCGCCCGACGACAGGCTCCGGCGGACGATCCAGTATTCCACAGGCGACAGTGCTTGAGCAGAGAGGCCGCGGAGTACTGGATGCCCGCCTTCGCGGGCATGACGGTGGAGTTTGAGGAGATACGTGTTCGCGTTCTCGCGACGCATGGCGTCCGAGTCTTGCTTCACTTTCCACCCTCTCATTGAAGTGAGGGCGCAGGGAAAGCCGGGTGCCGGTCGCACCCGTGGGCCCCGTGCAACAAAAAGCACGGGGGTAGGACCACAGGTCAACCGAAGCAACTCCGGCTTTCCCTGCGCGATGGTTTACGGCTTACTTCGCGCTCTTCCCGGTGACCGGGCTTTCTTGCCACCGTCGCCCTGTTTAACGAACAGGACTTAGCGCCAGCGTCGGGGCGCCAGAACCACACGACTTCGCCGTCCACGGATAGTCACGCTCGTCAGTCGCAACACCCGCGTCCACCGCATCTCACCGCAACGTTCGTGACGATCGCGAGCCGCCCCTCATCTGCCGTGAGACGCGCGGAGTCATAGTGCTGATTTGCCCGACGACGGAAGCGGAATGTTTTTCGCGCGAGGACTGGACGAGGCAAATCATCTTGGAATCGCTGGCGAATTTTTCTCCGCCGTCATTCCGGGGCGATGCGAAGCATCGAGCCCGGAATCCATTTCTCCACCTGCGGCTGCGGCCTGATGGATTCCGGGCTCGCGACTTCGTCGCGCCCCGGAATGACGGAGGGAAAGTGCTCAGCTTCCGCTGAACGAGTTGTAGCCCTGGTCTTCCCAGTAGCCGCCCTTGTAGTCGTTGGTGACTTCCATCGAGATCACGTATTTCGGATTCTTGAAGCCGAGCTTGGTCGGTACGCGGATCTTCATCGGATAACCGTAGGCGCGGGGCAGGATCTCGTCGGCGAATTTGAAGGTCATCTGTGTCTGCGGATGCAGCGCGGTCGCCATGTCCAGCGGCGAGTTGTAGCCGTCCTTGTCGGCGCACTGGAACCAGACATATTTCGCACGCGTATCGGCGCCGACGAGTTGAAGGAAATCGCGCAGCGGCGCGCCGGTCCAACTGCCGATCGCGCTCCAGCCCTCGACGCAGATATGGCGCGTGACCTGCTTGACCTGCGGCAGCTTGTAGAGCTCCTCCAGCGTCCACGGCTCCTTGTTCTCGACCAGGCCGCGCACCTCCAGCTTCCAGTCCTTGCCGTCGATCTCGGGGGCGTCGTCGAGATCGTAATAGGCGTTGAACGGAAACGGCTTTGTAATGGCGCTTTCCGGAAAGGTCGGCGCCAGCGTGTTCGGATTGAACATCCAGGCCTGCACCGCATCGTTGAACTTCGAGATCTTGGCCAGCATCGTCTCGGCAGATGAACTGTCGATGACGTCACAGCCGGTGAGCAGCGTCAGTGCGCCGAAGCTGGCGCCGCCGGTGATGAAGCGCCGGCGTGTCAGGTCGGGCATCAGTTTGACGGCGTCCTTGACCAGCAGCTTCTTGTCGACCCCGGGGATCAGGAGCTTGCGCATACGACCCATGACCCTTCTCCTTTGAACACTCTTTTCGTCATGATCTTTTCCGAAAACCGGTTCCCACTTTTCGGGATCATGCCTAACGACCGATGATCATGGCGCGCAGGCTCTTCGGCACCAGAACGGCCAGCGCGACGTGAACGACGAGGAAAGCGACGATCAGCGCCATGCAGATGAAGTGGACGTAGCGCGCGGCATCGTAGCCGCCAAACAGCGCGGTCAGCCACTGCAACTGCACCGGCTTCCAGATCGACAGGCCCGACAGCACGATGAAGACACCGACGATGATGATGCCGGCATACAACAGCTTCTGCACGTAATTGTACTTGGTGAGATCATCGTGCGAGAGCTTGAAGCTCAGCGCCGCCTTGGTGTCCGAGATCACGCCGCCAGGGGTGATCGGCAGCAGCTTCCTGCGGAAGCGGCCGGTGACGAAGCCAAGGACGAGATAGACCAGACCATTGACCATCAGAAGCCACATCGCGGCGAAGTGCCAGAGCAGGGCGCCGCCGAGCCAGCCGCCGAGCGTGATGCTGCGGGAGAAGGTGAAATTGAACAGCGGCGAGGCGTTATAGATCTGCCAGCCTGACATGATCATCAGGATCATCGCGACCGCATTGATCCAGTGCACGATCCGCACCCAGCCCGGCTGGATCACCCTGCCCGTGCTGGCGGAGGCGGCGTGCTCGTTGCTGACTGCAAGGCTCGACATGGCTATTTCCCTGCTCGGAATTCGTTACGGAATTATACGCCCGGATCGGGCGGCTTGTTACGGCAATGCGCGCTATCAATTCGATGCGCATGGTGCATCGTGGTCACAAAAAAGCGAGCCGGGTTTCCCCAGCCCGCTGGTCCTCACGCGTCCTGTCTGGGGATGAAACAGGCGCGCGCGGTGTTACGACGCCGGCATCAACACGGTGTCGATCACATGGATCACGCCGTTCGACTGGTTGACGTTCGAGATCGTCACCGTCGACCAGTTGCCCTTGGCATCACCGATCGAGACCTTGCCGTCCTGCTTCTTCACGGTGAGTTCCTCGCCTTCGACGGTCTTGAGCTTCTTGCCGTCGGCAAGACTGGAGGCGTCGTACTTCCCGGCCACGACGTGATAGGTCAGGATCTTGGTCAGAGTCGCCTTGTTCTCCGGCTTGACCAGGGTTTCGACGGTGCCGGCCGGCAATTTGCCGAAGGCCGTGTTGGTCGGCGCGAACACCGTGAACGGGCCCTTGCCTTCCAGCGTGCCCACGAGACCGGCGGCCTTCACCGCGGCGACGAGCGTGGTGTGGTCCTTGGAATTGACCGCGTTCTGAATGATGTTCCGGGACGGGAACATCGCGGCGCCGCCGACCATCACGGTCTTTTCCTCGGCGCGAACCGGCGCCATCACGGTGGCGGTGAGCGCCAGCGCGCTGAAGGTTGCGGCGGCGAGAAGTGCTGTACGTTTCAACATGGACAATCTCCCGTTTGGCTAAAAATGACCGGCGGAGCTGCCGCCGGGGATGAAAGGCAACGACGGTGCGGCTACCTGATTGCGCCGTCGTTGGCCGCAGCTACGGGAGGATTTGGGGCGCGGTTTCGCGGGATAATTTATCGTGATGGCTGAAACCAATTGGGGGCGAGGCCGTGGGGGGTGCGCGGCCGGTAGGGTGGGCACTCTCGCCCCTCATGGTGAGGAGCGCGCAGCGCTTCTCGAACCATAAGGCCCCGCCGGTGGCCTCGCCCTTCGAGACGCCTGCTTCGCAGGCTCCTGAGGGTGAGGGGATGGATTGGAGCACGCCATCCGTCCCCGTCATTGCAATGACGATGTCGTCCCGTGCGCGATGGGTGACTAATCTCGGCTTGCGGGCGTCTGGATGAAGCCGCGGTTGTGGGTCGGGCTGATCAGGATCTCGTTGACGCAGACCCGCGGCGGCAGGCTGGCGACGAAGGCGATGGTGCGGCCGAGATCCTCCGGCTGCAGCATCTTGGCCTGCTCGGCCTCGCTCGGCACCACCGGCCGCAGCTTCAGAATCGGTGTCGCGACCTCGCCCGGCGACAGGCAGCAGGCGCGCAGTCCGTTGACGCATTCATCCATGTTGAAGGAATGGGTCAGCGCCAGCACCGCATGCTTGGTCGTGGTGTAGGCGGGTCCCGGCATCTTCGAGACATGACGCCCGGCCCAGGAGGCGACGTTGATGATGCAGCCGTCCTGCTGCTTGCGCATCGCCGGCAGCACCGCATGGATGCAATAGAGCACGCCGTTGAGATTGACCTCGACGAGCTTGTCCCAGCCTTCCAGCTCCATGTCGGCCCAGCTCCGCTTCGGCACGTTGATGCCGGCGCTGTTGACCAGCAGGTCGATACGGCCGTGCTTCGCCAGGATCTGCTCGGCGGCCTTGTTGACGTCGTGCTTATTGCTGACGTCGAGCGCGATGGCCGAGGCCTTGCCGCCCTTCCTGGTGATGCTGGCGACCACCCGGTCCAGCTCCTCCTTGCGGCGGCCCGAGACCACCACGGTCCAGCCGTCGGCCGCCAGGAATTCGGCCCCGGACTCGCCGATGCCGGTGCCGCCGCCCGTCACCCAGGCCACGCGTTTCCCATGATTTGTCATGCAAACTGTCTCCGTTGCTTTTCAAAGGGCGTATTTGCTAAGCCACTCGCCGGATTTTCCTGGCCTTCCTGCCCTTCAGGGGATGTTGCATGAACACCAGCGCCAACGGCAACCTGTTTTCCCGCCTGTTCGACGGTCTCGACGATCCGAGCAGGCTTGCGATCGAACAGCTTGACGGCACGAAGATCAGCTATGCCGACCTGATCGCGCGCACCGGGCAGATGGCGAACGTGCTGGTCTCACGCGGCGTCAAAGTCGGCGACCGCGTTGCAGCGCAAACCGAAAAGTCGGTGCAAGGTCTCGTGCTGTATCTCGCGACTGTACGCGCCGGCGCGGTCTATTTGCCGCTCAACACCGCCTATACGCTGAACGAGCTCGACTACTTCATCACCGACGCCGAGCCGTCGCTGGTGGTATGCGATCCCTCGAAGGCCGAGGGTATCAGAACGATCGCGGCGAAAGTCGGCGCCAACATCGAGACGCTCGGCCCCGACGGCAAGGGTTCGCTGACGGATGCCGCCGCCAAGGCCAGCGAGGGGTTCAAGACGGTCGCGCGCGCCAATGATGACCTCGCCGCGATCCTCTACACATCAGGCACCACCGGCCGCTCCAAGGGCGCGATGCTGAGCCACGACAATCTCGCTTCGAACTCGCTGTCGCTGGTCGACTATTGGCGCTTCACCAGGGATGACGTGCTGATCCACGCGCTGCCGATCTATCACACCCACGGTCTGTTCGTGGCCAGCAACGTCACGCTGTTCGCGCGCGGCTCGATGATCTTCCTGCCGAAATTCGATCCGGACCTGATCATCAAGCTGATGGCGCGCGCCACCGTGCTGATGGGCGTACCGACCTTCTATACGCGCCTCTTGCAGAACCCCGCGCTGAACAAGGAGACGACGAAGCACATGCGGCTGTTCATTTCGGGCTCGGCGCCGCTTCTGGCCGACACCCATCGCGAGTGGTCGGCCCGCACCGGTCATGCCGTGCTCGAACGCTACGGCATGACCGAGACCAACATGAACACGTCGAACCCCTATGACGGCGAGCGTGTGCCCGGTGCGGTCGGCTTTCCGCTGCCGGGCGTCTCCGCGCGCGTCACCGACCCTGACACCGGCAAGGTGCTGCCGGCGGAGACCATCGGCGTGATCGAGGTCAAGGGCCCGAACGTGTTCAAGGGCTACTGGCGGATGCCGGAGAAGACCAAGGCCGAATTCCGCGACGACGGCTTCTTCATCACCGGCGATCTCGGCAAGATCGACGCCAAGGGTTATGTCCACATCCTCGGCCGCGGCAAGGACCTCGTGATCTCGGGCGGCTTCAACGTCTATCCCAAGGAAATCGAGACCGAGATCGACGGCATGCCCGGCGTCGTCGAATCCGCCGTGATCGGCGTGCCGCATGCCGATTTCGGCGAAGGCGTCACGGCCGTCGTGGTGCGCCAGCCCGGGGCCAAGATCGACGAAGCGACAGTGCTGAATGGCCTCGAAGGGCGATTGGCAAAATTCAAGATGCCGAAGCGCGTGTTCATCGTCGACGAACTGCCGCGCAACACCATGGGCAAGGTGCAGAAAAATATTCTGCGGGATACGTATAAGGATATTTATACGAAGAAGTAGGAGCGGCAGCCGCTCCGGGGAAGAGATCGTGGACAGAGATCAGGCGGAAGAGATTCACGAATATCTGCTTGACGTTGTTGAGTCGCTCGAGCGAGCAGAGGGAGCGATCTCCGCCCTCGGTGAGGAAGCACGAAGGATGTTCGCCAACGGTCTTGGGGCAGCCGGCGATGCCGTGTACTACGAGCTACTGTTCGTGCTCTACAAGAAATACCCGGATCTAAGACCGCCGGATAAAGAGCACCCGCACATCCTCAGCACACTTCGTTGGGAAGAGGTTTCGCTTCCCCCTTCGGTTTCCCAAGCCGACATCGATCGGATCATCTTTTCGGTGCTGCATTCTGAGTGGCGCAAGACAGCGGCGATCATTGGCTGGGCGCTCGATCGCTGTAGGGAACTAGGACTGGCGGTCAGCGATGAGGTTCTCGCTGCGCGGCTCGGTGCATTGGCTGAAGCCGACCACCTTGAGAGCCAAGGCGATCTCCGCATGTGGCGGCACAGTGAGGTAAGGAAAAAACCGTCGAGCTGACGGTTGGCCGATGAAGGCGCCATAGCCCGGGTGGAGTGCCAGCGTAACCCGGGACCGCCGGCAGATGTTGATGAGGTGTCCCCGGGTTGCGCTGCGCTCCACCCGGGCCACGAGGCTACTGCCCGCTCACGAGGCTGATCACGAACCGGCCGCCGACGATGAAGAGGTAGGCGCCGAACGCCATCTCCAGCGCGCGCTTCGACAGCGCGTGCGCGAGCTTCACGCCGAGCGGCGCCGTGATCAGCGTGGTCGGCATCACCAGGAGCGCGCCGATCAGCGAGACATAGCCGAGCGCGAACGGGACTTGCAGCGCGAGGATATCGGGAAAGCGCGCGGCGGCCGGCCAGCCGGCATACACATAACCAAGCGCGCCGGGGATCGAGATCAGCACCGCAAGCGCCGAGGAGGTCGCGACCGCCTGATGGATTGGCCGGCCATAGAAGGTCATCAAGAGATTGGCGAACAGGCCGCCGCCGATCCCCATCAAGGTCGAGAGCAGGCCGACGAAGAAGCCGTAGACGCGCATCAGAAAACCCTTCGGCAGTTCGTCGCCGAACTTCCAACTCTCGCGCGACAACAGCAGCCGCGCCGCGGCCGACCACGCCACCATCACGAACACGATCTTGAACAGCCGCTCCGGCGCGAACCGCGCGGTGACGCTGCCGGCGATGACGCCGAGCACGATCGGAAGCCACCAGCGCCTGAGCACAGTCATATCGACCGCACCACGGCGATAGTGGGCCCGAAACGAACTGAGCGAGGTCGGGATGATGATGGCGAGCGAGGTGCCGATGCAGAGCGGCATCCGCACCTCCAGCGGTACGCCGGCGAGGCGGAAGCATTCGTAGAACACCGGCACCAGGATCGCGCCGCCGCCGATACCGAACAGGCCGGCGAGAAAGCCGGACAGCGCGCCAACCGCGATCAGCAACAATGCGAGTTCGACGAGTTCGGTGAGATCGAGGCCAGCCATGATGTCCCTGCGGCGCGGCGTTTAATCCCTGCCGCTTCCGAAGGCTAGACCCTTGTCAAAGCCGGGAGTATCTAGCCAGCTCGGTTGATAGCCTTGCGAATTTCGGAAGGATCGGATGGACCAGCTTGCGGCCATGGCGACCTTTGTCCGCGCGGTGGAGGCGGGCAGCCTTTCGGCAGCGGCACGATCGCTGCCGAGCTCGCTGACCTCGGTCAGCCGCCAGATCTCGGCGCTGGAGGAGCATTTCGGCACCCGCCTGCTGCTCCGCACCACGCGGCAGCTCGCGCTGACCGACGATGGCCGCCTGCTCTACGAGCGCGCGAAATCGATCCTGGGCGAGGTGAAGGAAATCGAAGCCGCATTGTCGCGCGACCGTCGCCAGCCCTCCGGACGGATTCGCGTCAGCTCGCCAAGCCTGATGGGACGGCTCGTGCTTGCGCCGCTGCTCGCCGAATTCCTGCGCCGCTATCCGTTGCTGTCCGTCGACCTGGTCCTGGTCGATCGCGCCGTCGATATGGTCGAGGAAGACATCCACCTCGCGATTCGCGTGGGCCGCTTGCGGGATTCGCAATTGGTCGCGCGCAAGCTCGCCGACCTCAGGATGATCGTATGCGCCTCGCCGGCCTATCTCGCGCGCCGTGGGATACCGCAGGCACCGCGCGACCTCGCCGATCATGATTGCCTGGTGTTCTCCGACGCGCCCGGCAGCGCCGAATGGCGCTTCGCCGAAAGCGCGAAGGCGAACCGCAAAATCCGCATATCCGGTCGGCTCTGGATGAATAGCCTCGACGCGCTTGTCACGGCGGCGAAGGAAGGGGCGGGCATTGTGCGCGTGCCGTCCTGGCAGGTGGATACCGAATTGATGGCCGGCAACTTGCGGCGCATCCTTGCCGAGTACGAGCCGCCGCCCACGCCGCTGCACCTGGTGTTTCAGCCCTCGCGGCTTGCCTCGCCAAAGACCCGGGCATTTGTCGATTATCTGGTTGAACGATGGCGGGCCATTGATCCCTTCCGCGCGCACACGGCCGCAGCTTCGTAGTGGAATCTCAATTCGCTTCTTGGCCCCACGCAACCGCCCTGGTATACCAAGCCTCTGATCGGCCTGCTTCATCAATGATGTAGCAATGAACGACCGTTCGGTTTGCAGGCATTTGGCCGTTGCGCTGTTAGATTCGACTCCGTAAATAGAATTTATCTACCGCGTTCCCCGCTGGGCCGGCCGCGGCCCCACCAACCTCAAAGCCGCCGATGACCGCCAGGATCGAACGACCGCTTTCGCCCCATATACAGACCTATCGCTGGACCCTGACGATGGCACTTTCCATCGTCCATCGCGCCACGGGAATCGCGCTTTATGTCGGCACCCTGCTGCTCGCCTGGTGGCTGATCGCAGCCGCCTCCGGCCCGTCCGCCTACGCCAGTGTGCAGGCCTTCACCGGCAGCTTCTTCGGAAAGCTGATCGTGTTCGGTTACACATGGGCGCTGATGCACCATATGCTGAGCGGCATCAGGCATTTCGTCTGGGATCTCGGCTACGGCTTCAAGGCCAATGAGCGCGAGGCGCTGACCTGGGCCGCGCTGATCGGCGGCATCGTGCTCACCGTGCTGATCTGGATCATTGCCTACGCGATCGGAGGCGGACGATGACTTACAGCGAGTCGCACGGATCTCCGAAGCCGCCGTCGATGCGCACGCCGCTCGGCCGCGTCCGCAATCTCGGCGCCGCGCATTCCGGCACCACGGATTTCTGGCGCCAGCGCATCACCGGCGTCGCCATGACGCTGCTGATCGTGCCGGTCCTGGTGGTGATCCTGACGCTGGTCGGCCGCAACCATGCCGGGGCGGCGCAGATCCTCGGCTCGCTGCCGATCGCGATCATCCTGTTGCTCTTCATCATCGCCAGCATCTGGCACATGAAGATCGGCATGCAGGTCGTGATCGAGGACTATGTGCATAGCGAGAAGCTGAAGCTCGCCAGCATCATGGCCAACAATTTCTTCTGCGTTGCGGTGGCCTTGGCCTCGATCTACGCGCTCCTTAAATTGTCCTCGGGAGTATGACCATGGCTGCTCAAGGTTCGGCCGCTGAAGGTAACGGCAAGGCCGCCAATGGCAGTGGCCCGGCCACGAACGGCAAAGCCTATCCGATCGAAGATCACACCTATGACGTCGTCGTCGTCGGCGCGGGCGGCGCGGGCCTCCGCGCAGTGGTCGGCTGCTCGGAAGCGGGCCTGCGCACGGCCTGCATCACCAAGGTGTTCCCCACCCGCTCGCACACGGTGGCGGCGCAGGGCGGCATCTCGGCCTCGCTCGGCAACATGCACCAGGACGACTGGCGCTGGCACATGTACGACACCGTCAAGGGGTCGGACTGGCTCGGGGACCAGGACGCGATCGAATACATGGTGCGCAACGCGCCGGAGGCGGTCTACGAACTGGAGCATTGGGGCGTGCCGTTCTCGCGCACCGAGGACGGCAAGATCTACCAGCGTCCGTTCGGCGGCATGACCATCGACTACGGCAAGGGCCAGGCGCAGCGCACCTGCGCCGCCGCCGACCGCACCGGCCACGCCATGCTGCACACGATGTACGGCCAGTCGCTGCGGCACGCGGCGGAATTCTTCATCGAGTTCTTCGCCATCGACCTGATCATGGATGACCAGGGCGTCTGCCGCGGCGTGATCGCGATCAAGCTCGACGACGGCACGCTGCACCGCTTCCGCGCCCAGACCACGATCCTGGCCACCGGCGGCTATGGCCGCGCCTACGCCTCCTGCACCTCGGCGCATACCTGCACCGGCGACGGCGGCGGCATGGTGCTGCGCGCCGGGCTGCCGCTGCAGGACATGGAATTCGTGCAATTCCATCCGACCGGAATCTATGGCGCCGGCTGCCTCGTCACCGAGGGCGCGCGCGGCGAAGGCGGCTATCTCGTCAATTCCGAAGGCGAGCGCTTCATGGAGCGCTATGCGCCCTCCGCCAAGGACCTCGCCTCGCGCGACGTGGTGTCGCGCGCGATGACCATCGAGATCCGCGAAGGCCGCGGCGTCGGCAAGAAGAAGGACCACATCTTCCTGCACCTCGATCATCTCGATCCGAAGGTGCTGGCCGAGCGGCTGCCCGGCATCTCCGAATCGGCGCGAATCTTCGCCAATGTCGACGTCACCCGCGAGCCGATCCCGATCGTGCCGACGGTGCACTACAACATGGGCGGCATCCCGACCAACTTCCACGCCGAAGTGCTGACCAAGCGGGACGGCGACGACAATGCGGTGGTGCCCGGGCTGATGGCGATCGGCGAGGCCGCCTGCGTCTCCGTGCACGGCGCCAACCGGCTCGGCTCCAACTCGCTGATCGACCTCGTGGTGTTCGGCCGCGCCGCGGCGCTGCGCTGCGCCGAGAAACTGACCGCCAACGCCAAGCAGCCGGAGCTGCCAAAGGATTCAGCCGATATGGCGCTCGGCCGGCTCGACCATTTCCGCCACGCCTCGGGCGGCACGCCGACCGCGAAGCTGCGCGACAGCATGCAGCATGTGATGCAGAACAATTGCGCGGTGTTCCGCACCGGCGAAGTGCTGCAGGAAGGCAAGAACCTGATCCACAAGGTGCATGGCGGCATCGGCGACATCGCCGTCTCCGACCGTTCGCTGGTGTGGAATTCCGACCTGATCGAGACGCTCGAATTCGACAATCTGATCGTGCAGGCCGTCGTCACCATGGATTCGGCGGCCAACCGCACCGAAAGCCGCGGCGCTCATGCGCGCGAGGATTTCCCCGACCGCGACGACAAGAACTGGATGAAGCACACGCTGGCTTGGCTCGATCCGAACGGCAACAGCACGATCGATTTCCGCCCGGTGCACAATTACACGATGACCAACGACGTGCAGTACATCCCGCCCAAGGCGCGCGTGTATTGATCGCGCATGCATTGATGACGACAAAGGCTTGCAAGCATGGCTGACTTCGCGCTTCCGAAGAACTCAAAGATCACGGGCGGCAAGACCTGGCCGAAGCCGGCCGGCGCCACCGAGACGCGCGAGTTCAAGATCTATCGCTGGAATCCGGACGACGGCAAGAATCCGAGCGTCGACACCTATTATGTCGACGTCAACGATTGCGGACCGATGGTGCTCGACGGCCTGATCTGGATCAAGAACCACATCGATCCGACGCTGACCTTCCGCCGCTCCTGCCGCGAGGGCGTCTGCGGCTCCTGCGCGATGAACATCGACGGCCAGAACACGCTCGCCTGCACCAAGTCGATGCACGACGTCAAAGACGGCGCGGTCAAGGTCAACCCGCTGCCGCACCAGCCGGTCGTGAAAGACCTCGTCCCCGACCTCACCAATTTCTACGCGCAATATGCCTCGATCGAGCCGTGGCTGAAGACCACCACGCCGACGCCGCAGAAGGAATGGAAGCAGAGCCACGAGGATCGCGAGAAGCTCGACGGTCTCTACGAGTGCATCCTCTGCGCCTGCTGCTCGACCTCGTGCCCGAGCTACTGGTGGAACAGCGACCGCTTCCTCGGTCCCGCCGCGCTCTTGCAGGCGACGCGCTGGGTCACCGACAGCCGCGATGAGGCCACCGGCGAACGGCTCGACAATCTCGAGGATCCGTTCCGGCTCTATCGCTGCCACACCATCATGAACTGCGCCAAGGCCTGCCCGAAGGGCCTCAACCCCTCGGAAGCGATCGCCGAACTGAAACTGAAGCTGGTCGAGCGGCAGATGTAAGACGCTTGGCGGCCGACCATCGAGGATGGCGGCCGCCAAGCGTCAGGTGGTCACGGCTTTGGACTTGCCCTGGCTTCCACGCCGCGAAGCTGGGTCGCCACGGTCAATTCGCCGATCTTCCGGCCCATCTGTTTTCCGACTTCGGTGGAAAACCGATAGTGAAAGCCGGCATAGATGCGGGCGTTGGCGACCTCGTCACTGTAGTCCTGCACCCGCGTCCATTTGCGCGTCACGCCGGGGGCGGTCGGACTGGTCAGCGAGAACTCGCCGAATTCGTTTCCGACGACGCTTTGCAGAACGGCGCCGACCGCAGCGGACCCGATGCAATGTGCGCACGGATATTCCGGATGCATCGGGTATCGCCGAGCGGCAGCCATGATGCCTCGCGCGGCGTCTCCGGATTTCCGGTGATGTCGGCACTGCGTATCGCCGTGACGGGCCGCCAGAAGTTGTAGCGATATTTGGCGTCGAAAACCGCGACGAAGGCGTCATTGCCCGCCATCGACGTCAGCGCGAACAGCCGGGCGCAATCGACCAGGTCCATGCCCTTTGCAATCGCGGCCTGCCTCACGATCGGATTGTAGGTGCGCGGGCCGACCGCGAACCAGAAGCGGCCGATCGTCGTCTGCTCGGCCGTACGCGTGGTGCTGTTGCGTGCGCCGATTTCGCGAATTTCATTGAGATCCCGGGTCCAGGTCTCGGAATCGAGCGCAGGCGGCGGCTCGGGCCGGAATTGCGAGCTCGTGGTCATCACCCACGGGGTGGTGGTTCCCATGATGGAGAACAGCGGCACCGAAGTCGGGACGTAGACGCCGGGCCTGGTGTAGGGGCGATAGCTCTCCTGCACCGCGCTTCCATCCTTTGCACGCAGCGCGATGATCGCGGCGGCCGCTTTCTTCCCGAGCTCGATGCCCGCCGATTTCGCCTCGGTGTCGGCGATACCCGAGAGCGAAGCCGACAGCGCGGCATCGAGATCGGATTTCCGATCGGCGTAGATGGAGACCAGGACATCATGCGCCGCCGTCGCGGCGGCAGCTTCTTTCGAAGTCGAGCGATCGGCGCTGAGCGTGAGCTTGTACGGCGCATATCTGCGTTCAATGGCGTTCACCGCCTCGAACATCGCGACATGCATCATCGACAGTGTACGAGGTTGATCGGCCGGCGGGACCGGCTTTTCCGCCGCGATCGCATCAGCCTTTGCATTCCAGTCCATGATCACATCTGCTCGCGCCGCTTCGGCGGAGACTGCAATCACGGCAGTTGCCAGCAGAATTCGAGAAATGGCTGAGGAAGATTTCATGGTGTGCTCCTTCAAAAAAGCTTGCCGAATGACACGGCAATACGAGACGGGCACTGGAAATCTGCGAGTATGCGTCGCAAGCCAGATGATCGCGAGGACGCGCAAGCGCCGCTGACGTTTCTGCTCCTGCAACCAAAGATAGATACCACATTTCGGGCCGACGTCGCTGTGAAGCGGCTCACCTTCGCGTGGCGCCGATGTGCGCCTGCGACACCAGGCGCACGCCGGGCGCGGAGTTCAGGGCAGAGGTCCGACGATCGCCTGATCGTGGCGTGCGGCAATGCCGGGCAAGAGATCCATATGCTGCTCCCAAGGATCGGGAATGCTCTGCAGGTCGCGGAAAAACTCTTCGTGGCGGCGCGGCGTCGACACCAGAATATGTCGCGCGTCGGCGTCCCCGACATTGGTGAAGCCGTGAACCGTTCCCCTCGGCACCTGGATCCGCGCGCCCGGCCTCACCACGGCGGTCCGGTCGCCGATGAGGTACTTCAATTGTCCCTCGATCACGATGAAGAGCTTGTCTTCGGTGGCGGAGATGTGCCCGGGTGCGCCGGCGCCGGGCTTGATCGTCATGTCGAGGATCGTGAAGGGGCTGGGATAGGGATTGATGATCCGTGTGGTGATCCCGGCGAATTCTGTCGTCTCGAATTCCGTGGTGATGTCGGCTTGCATGTTCGCTCCAGGGCAAGGTTGCTGTCTGACAAACTGCATGTGGCGGCCTTGCGCATCGTGAGTAGCCCCGCCGGGCCGGACAGACCGGCCAGGATCCTGGCCAATCGAGCGTCTCACTGCCCGGCGCTTGCCGCCTCCAGATGGCGCGCCAGGATCTGCGCAAACGCGTTCACCTTGGGATTGAGGTCGGCACGCGAGGGAAAGGTGAGATGGAGCCGCGTTGATCCCGAGAATAGGTTCGACAGCACGGGCACGACGGCTTGCGATGCAAGTTCGGCGCGACATAACGATTGCGGCAGCAACCCGACGCCTTGATGCAGCAAGACCAGCTCCCGCACCAGCACGAAACTGTCCACCGCGATTTGAAACTGCGGAAATTCGACCCCGTTCTTGAGAGCGCGGGACAGAAGACGCCGCAGCTCGGGCCGCTCGGGCCCAATCAAGGCTTCCACCGCGTGTATGCTGGCTGGCACGCCGTTCCTGCGCAGATATTCGGCGCTGGCATAGAGGCCGAACTCGATGTCGAGAACGCCCCTGACGAGCGCTTCCTGCGGATTGGAAGCGCCAATGCGAAGGGCAACATCGATGTTTCCGGAGATGAGGTCGAGCACGTCATTCGTGAGCAGCACCTCGAACCGCACGGCTGGATGCGCTTCACGGAATTCGGCAACGGCGCCTGCGATGATCGCGGGCGGAAAGTCCGCTGGCGCCGTCAGTCGGATTCCACCGACATAGGATGCGTCTGCTTTGCCAACGCCGGCGAGCGCACCGGCGAGGGAGGCCAAAGCCTCCGCAGAGCGGCCGTACAGCTCGGCGCCCTCGGTGGTGAGCGAGAAAGCGCGAGTCGAACGCTTGAAGAGGCGCACGCCGAGCGCCCTTTCCAACGTTCGGATGCGCAGACTGACGGATGAGCGCGGTGTGTTGGTCTGACGTGCGGCCGCGGAGAATCCGCCGGCCCGCACCACGGCGACAAAGGTCTGAAGAGAGTTGAGGTCCATTCGGCGCACCTTCTTGCCGCGCCAAATCCGGGTCGTGTCGCGTCGGCCGGGCAGAACCCACGCATGTCGTATGATTTGTCCGCAATCTGGGGGCAGGCTGACGAAGCATTTCGTGGTGGAAGGGGATCGATGTGGTCGCCGGATTCAATGACGTTGCAGAGCTACAGGATCGTTTCAACGAATCGGAGATGGGTTACATCCGAAATGTTGTCCCATGCGTCTACACCGGCCAGGACGCATGGGACGACAAAGACGGCGCACGAGGCTCAACAGCCGCGGCAGATCGTCAGCTTGCGATCGACCGCACGATCCTCTTCGCTGATGCGCCCAAGTTCGTTCGGGCTCTGCGACGGCAGGTCCTTTGCCTGAGGCTGACGATGGCCGACGGGTGCGGGCCACGGCAGACCTAACGTCCGTGAGGAGGCATCGGACGTGTCTGGCGAGACGACAACCGGCGATGGATTCGCCAGTCCCACCGTCTCGGCCGTGGCTGCCCGACCAGAGAGTAAGGCCGCCAGGATCACTGCTCCGATCATCTCACGCATGATTCGTCTCCCAAGCTTCGATTGCCGTTGATGTCATCGGCTGTCTCCTTCCGATATGGAGCAGCCAGAATCGACGCAGCTTGCTACAGCGTGATTTCAATCGTTCGGGAGAATAGTTGCGGTTGTAGCAAGCGGCCAAATGCCCGTGATGACTATCGGCGAACGACTCGGGAATCCGTTCTTACAATGCTCACCAAACAGGCACTCCCTGCGCCAGCAGATTATCGACGCACCTCATCTCGCGTCTTGCCGCTCGAACTTGAGCCTTCGATGAAGGCGAGCAGGAGTGCACTGTCGCGTTGCGCATCCGCAGCCTCCGTCCACAAAGGAACGTTCAAAGCCCGAGATCGGAAAGCCCCGGATGATCGGCGGGACGAGCTCCCGAGCGATCCCAATGGTACTTTCGTTCGGATTCCCTGATGGGAAGATCGTTGATGCAGGCGAACCGCTTTTGCATAAGCCCGTTCGCTGCAAACTCCCAGTTCTCGTTTCCGTAGGAGCGAAACCAGTTCCCGGAATCGTCGTGCCACTCATAGGCGAAGCGCACCGCGATGCGGTTTTCGGTGAACGCCCAAAGCTCCTTGATCAGGCGATAGTCGAGCTCCTTGGCCCATTTCCGCGTGAGGAAGGCGACGATCTCGGCACGGCCGTTGACGAATTCGGACCGGTTTCGCCAGTAGCTGTCCGCAGTGTAGGCGAGCGAGACCCGTTCCGGATTGCAGGAATTCCAGGCGTCCTCCGCGCCTCGCACTTTCTGCACGGCGGTCTCACGAGTGAAAGGTGGAAAGGGGGGACGGCTCTCAGCCATGTATGATCTCCATTCTCTGGCCCGGGTCCGATCTGGCGCTTGGGGCACGAGCATGCTGCGGATGGCTCATTTCTATCTTTCCGAAGCATGCTTCAGCTTTCCATAATGCACGAAACCTTGTGACGCCCGGACGGGATCGGCCGGTGCCGGCGGCCGGAAGAGCCGCCTGCTCCCCTTCCTCCCGGGACGAATTTTGCGTTAAGGTTGCGGTGAAACGGAGTGCCCGTGCAGACCGCGCAACGCCATTCACTGAAGCTGTTGCAATGGATGATGGCCGCTTCCCTGGCCCTTCCGCTGGCACTGTTCGTTTTTGCTTCCGCGATCTCGTGGCACTCGATCAATCAGGCCGCCGACCGCGAGATCGAACGCACGCTCGATGTCGCGCATGAGCACGCGCTGAAAGTGTTCGAGACCATCGACCGCAGCCTGTCGGAGATCGCGGAGATCATCCGCGGCCTTCCCGATGCCGGCATCCGTTCGCGCGAAGAGAGCTTGCACCAACGGCTGAAGCAGGTTGCGGCATCGCTGCCCCAGGTGAAATCGACCTGGGTCTTCGATGCCAGGGGCCATGCCTTGGTCAACAGCCTGGTGGCGCCGGCGCCCGACATCGATTTCTCCGACCGTGAGTACTTCAAGGCACACGCCGCGGGCGATATCGGCACCCATATCGGCGAGGTGCTCACACCGCGGCCGCCCTATCGGGGCGCGCCATTCTTCGGCGTCAGCCGCCGGCGGCCGAACGAGGCGGGGGACTTCGCCGGCGTGATCCAGGCATCGGTTCTCCCCGAATATTTCGAGAATTTTTACGCGCGGATCGGCCGCGAGCCCGGCAGCTTCTTCGCGCTCGGCCGCACCGACGGCGCGATGCTGGCCGGCTATCCCAAGGCCGACCACGAGTTCCGCCTCGACCCCAGCGGACCGATCGGCCAGCAGCTCGCCGCCGTTCCCGATGGCGGCCTGATCACCATCACATCGCCAGCCGACGGCATCGAACGCCGCCTCGGCTATCGCCGGCTCGCGGAATATCCGGTCTATGTCAGCGCCGGGCTCGAGACCTCCGCGATCCGCGCGCGCTGGCTCGCGACTATCAGCCAGCATCTGGTCTTCGGCGTGCCGGCTACCGCGCTGCTGTTCCTGCTGCTGGCCCTGGCGCTGCGGCGGACGCGACGCCTGCATGAGGAGGCCGAACGACGCCGGGAGGCAGAGGAAGCGCTGAAGCATGGACAGCGGCTGGAGGCGCTGGGCCAGCTCACCGGCGGCGTCGCGCATGACTTCAACAACCTGCTTACCGTGATCCGCGCCTCGATCGACATGCTGCGGCGGCCGAACCTCCCGGAACAGCGGCGGCTGCGCTACATCGATGCGATCTCGGAGACGGTCAACCGGGCCTCGAAACTGACCGGCCAGCTGCTTGCCTTCGCGCGGCGGCAGACGCTCAAGCCCGAACTGTTCGACGTCGGCCAGAGCGTACAGGTGCTGGGCGAGATGGTCGCAACCCTGATCGGGCCGCGGATCGAGATCGTGACCAGGCTTCCGGAGGACCCCTGCATCATCAACGCCGATGTCGGCCAGTTCGAGACCGCGATCATCAACATGGCCGTCAATGCGCGCGACGCCATGGACGGCGCGGGCCGGCTGACGATCGCGGTGCGGCGCGCCGCCGAATTGCCGGTCCGCGACGGCCACCCGCCGGCGCCGCACGGCTATGTCGCCGTCGCCGTCGGAGACACCGGCGTCGGGATTCCGCAGCATCAGCTCGGGCGCATCTTCGAGCTGTTCTTCACCACCAAGGAGATCGGTCAGGGCACCGGGCTCGGGCTGTCGCAGGTGTTCGGATTCGCCAAGCAGTCCGGCGGCGAAGTTGTCGTCGTCAGCGAGGTCGGCAAGGGCTCGACCTTTACTCTCTATCTGCCTCGCGCCGCAGCCACGGCGCCGACACTGCAATTCGCGGCCGCGGAGGCGCCACCGGTCGACGGTAGCGGCATGTCGGTGCTGGTGGTCGAGGACAATATCGAGGTCGGGCAGTTCGCGGCCGACGCGCTCGGCGAGCTCGGCTACTCTGCGACCCTGGTCGACAACGCCACACACGCGCTGGACGCGCTCACCGCCGACGCCGCCCGCTTCGACGTGGTATTCACCGACGTCGCCATGCCCGGCATGAGCGGCATCGAGCTCGCCCAGGAAATCCACCGCCGCTACCCCAACCTGCCGGTTGTGCTGACCAGCGGCTACAGCCACGTGCTGGCACAACGCGGCAGCTATGGGTTCGACTTCCTGCAAAAGCCCTACTCGATCGAGCAGCTCTCGCACGCGCTGCACAAGGTCTGCCGGCCGAAAACGACGCGAACGTCGAGGGCGGCATCGTCCTGACCCCCGCCGATCCATTGTAACCGGCCCGGGCCGGGGATAGCCTCCCCGGAACGTCCAATTGGATCATGATCCAGGCCTCAACCTGGGAGGGAACGATGAGTCCCGAGTACCCCGTCATCCTCCATCATTTTCCGCAATCGCCGTTCTCGGAAAAGATACGCGTGATCCTGGCGCTGAAGAACGTCACATGGACCTCGGTGCTGATTTCCCGGATCATGCCTCGCCCGGATCTGATGCCCCTGACGGGAGGCTACCGGCGGACGCCAGTGCTGCAGATCGGCGCCGATATCTATTGCGATACCCAATGCATCGTCCGCGAACTGGAACGGCGCTATCCGCAGCCGACACTGTTCCCGAGCGGGTATTACGGGCTTGCCGCGGCGACGGCGATGTGGACCGACCGGCCGTTCTTCCAGAACACCGTCAACCTGATCTTCGGCTCAGTCGCCGACAATGTGCCGCAGGAGTTCATCGACGACCGGGAAAAGCTGCGCGGCGCCAAGTTCGACGTGGCCGCCATGCGGGAGGCGATCCCGCAGATGCGCGACCAGTTTCGCGCCCACCTGCAATGGATCGAGGCCCAGCTTCGCAACGGCCATAGCTGGATGTGCGGCGACCGCGCCAGCCTGTGCGATGTCAATGCCTACATGAACATCTGGTACGTGCGCACCAATCTTCCCGATCTCGACAAAATGCTCTCCGAATTCCCCGCTACGCGATCATGGGAGGCGCGCATTCGCTCCATCGAGCACAAGCCATCCAGGGAAATCTCGCCGGCCGCCGCGCTCGAAATCGCCGCCGCCGCGACGCCGCGAACCACCGTGCTGCCCGACCCTTACGATCCCAACCGCCGCAAGCCGGGCGACCTGGTCGAGGTGATGCCCGATGACTACGGCAAGGTGAGAGTGAGCGGCGAGATCGTTTCGCTGTCGTCACAGCATATCGCGATCCGCAGGCAGGACCCCCGCGCCGGCGAAGTGGTGGTGCACTTCCCGCGCGCCGGCTTTCTGGTGTTTGATGGCGGCAAAGAGGCCGAAGGAGATTCTTTATGATCGATCACATCGGTTTTCCGGTTTCCGATTATCAGCGTTCCCTGGCGTTCTACCGGCAGGCGCTGGCGCCGCTCGGCTACACGCTGATCATGGAGGTCACGCAGGAGAACGGCGCCGATCAGGCAGCCGGCTTCGGCGCCGGCGGCAAGCCGGATTTCTGGATCGGCGGCGAAGGCGGACTTGAGAAACCGTTGCATGTCGCAATCGCGGCAAAGGACCGCGCCACGGTGGATGCCTTCTACAAGGCCGCGCTCGCGGCCGGCGGACGCGACAACGGCGCGCCCGGCATCCGCGCGCATTACCATCCCAATTACTACGGCGCGTTCGTGCTCGATCCCGACGGGCACAACATCGAAGCGGTCTGCCACGCGCCGGGATGAACTCCGACTTCGGCGCCGGAACATCAGAGCATGTGTCCCGTTATCGTTGCTCCGCAACAAGAAGGGAGCGAGCCATGACGCGTGATGATTCGCGCGCGACCGGGAACAACGGCACGGTTGCGAGCTAGATGCCGATCGAACCGCCCGAGATTCCGCCGACGACGCCTGGCACGCCGAGCGAACCACCGCCCGGGATCCCTCCGGGCAATCCGCGTCCTGAGGTGCCGCCCCCGGCGCGTGAGCCAGGTGAACCGCCATTGCCCGACGAACTGCCCGGCGAGCTGCCGGATGAATTTCCGATTCGCGGGCCGGACGGACCACGTCCACCGAGTCCAACCGATGCTGCGGAACCGCGCGGGGAACAATGATGCGCAGACGATTTGCGAGCGTCGTCTGAATGAGCAATGAACAAGCTTGCTTGCAAGTCATTGCAGCACTGAAATAAAAAGCCCTTCCGCTTTATCGCCCGCCACATTGCGGCCTAACGGATAGCTGTTGATCCGACCGTCGAGCTATTCGGCCCCCGCCCATCCCCGCCATTGCCAAGAACTTTTCCGGGACCTTCCATCATGACAAACCTTCGCCTCGTGCTGCTTGCCACGACCGCATTGACGGTGACGCAGCTCATAAGCTCCGCATCGCATGCGCAAACCGCGCCGCTCGTCGTGGCACAAGCGGAGAAGAAGGAGGAAGGCGGGCCGGAGGGAAGACCGAAGCAGCCACCGAAGGCGGCGCCGCCAGCGGCTGCGCCGAAACAGCCTGGTCCGCCTCAGCACCCTGGCGCCGCTCCGCCCGCCCATCCTCCCGCGCCACCAGCCGCCGCTCCGGCGCGACCGGCACCGCCGCCGGCTGCTGCACCCGCACGACCGACACCACCGCCTCCTGCTGCGCCGGAGCGGCCAACGCCGCCGGCCGCCGCTCCAGCACGGCCAACAGCGCCGCCCCCGGCTGCGACGCCCGCGCGTCCAACGCCGCCTCCGGCAGCAGCGCCGCACGCACCGACGCCGCCAACTGCGGCTCCGCCCGCGCATACGCCGCCACCTGCTGCTGCTCCGCCGGCACGTCCCGCGCCACCAACTGCGGCTCCGCCGGCGCGCACGCAATCGCCGGCGGCTCCATCCGCCGCAACGCCACCCGCTGCGCCCGCCGCGCCAGCCACTCCGACGCCACCGCCCGGTGCGCGAAAGGAAGCGCCGCCCGCCGGCGCCAGGCAGCCCGCGGCTGCACCCACCGCCGCGCCGACGCAGCGCGCGCCCGGGGCAGCGCCGACGCCCACCACGCCGTCGGCCGCCGGAACCCCAACTCCGACCACTCCGCCAGCACGGCCTGGTGCGGCGACAGCGACGCCTCCCGCAGCCGGCGCGCCGGCGAGCCCGCCACCCGCTGCGGGGACGCCGTCTGCGGCCCCGGCGGCGCCGCAAGCGCGGCCCGGTGTTGCACCCGGCGCCGCCGCGACGCCCAGCGCGGCGCCCGCAGCTCCCACTGCCGTGCCCGGGACGCCCGCTGCCGCACCACCGCCCGGACAGGCGCAGAGTGCGCCACCCACGGTGGCCCCGGCGTTCCGTCGGGCGCCGCAGGTCACCGCGCCATTGCCGCCGCCCCCGGCCGATTTCGGCACCAAGTTTTCCCGCGAAGGCGTGGCGATCGGGCCGCGACGCATCGAGGACTTCCGCGCCGAGCGACGCGAGATCCAGGAGGGCGGCCGCACCGTCATCACCGAGCCGGGCCGGATGATCATCCGCGACCCGAGCGGACAGGCCTATGTCCGCCACAGCGAGATCGATCGCTTTCGCTATGGCGCGCGCGACGTCCAGACCCAGATGGTCGGCGGCGACACCCGCACCGTCGTGGTTCGTCCGGACGGCTCGCAGATCGTCACGGTGGTGGGACGCGACGGCCAATTGCTGCGCCGGATCAGGCGCGACCCGCGCGGCCGCGAGATGGTCATCATCGACAACAGCTATCGCGACCCGGGCGCGGTCGGCGGCTTCTACGTCGACATGCCGCCGCCGGTGGTGCGCATCCCCTACAACCGCTACATCGTCGATGCCGAAGAGGCGTCGCCGGACGTGATCTACGAGACCATGGTGGCGCCGCCGGTCGACCGCATCGAACGTCGCTATTCGCTGGACGAAATCCGCTACAGCCCGAACGTTCGCATGCTGATGCCGAGCATCGACGTCAACACCATCAACTTCGACACGGGATCGTGGGAGATTTCCCAGGATCAAGCGGCGAAGCTGCAGGTGATCGCCGACGGCCTGAACCGCGCGCTCCAGCGCAATCCGCAGGAAGTGTTCCTGATCGAGGGCCACACCGACGCTGTCGGCAACGAGGTGGACAATCTCTCGCTCTCGGACCGCCGCGCCGAATCGACGGCAGAGCTGTTGACCCAGCAGTTCCAGGTCCCCGCGGAAAACCTGACCTCGCAGGGTTACGGCGAGCAGAACCTGAAGGAGCAGACGGACGGACCGAGCCGCATCAACCGGCGCGTCACCATCCGCCGCATCACCCCGCTGCTCAACGGCGGCACCGCCTCACTGCCAGCGGCCGCCGCGCCGCGTTGAGGCGAGCGTTTTCGAACAAATGGCCGGGAGCGATCCCGGCCATTTTTGTTTCGACTACTACGACAAACTCGCCTCAGACTTTTGATGGGTTTCGCTTCGCTCTGCCCATCCTACGAACCCGTCATTGCGAGCGAAGCGAAGCAATCCATCTCGCCGCTTGCGGAGGCATGGATTGCTTCGTTGCTTCGCTCCTCGCAATGACGATTGGGCAAGTGCTCAGTGCATTCAGCTACGTGCACGCCTCGCAGATCGCGGCGACATGACGATGATCAGTGCCGCAGCAGCCGCCCAGAATCCGCATGCCGGGAAATGACCGCCGCAGCTCGACGTAGCGGCGGCCGAGATCGACCGGATCGCCGGCATCGAGCGTCTCGGATTCGTCGAGCTCCTGATGGCTCTTGACCGATGCATTGGCCCTGACGCCATGGATCCGCGTGGCCCATGTTTCGTCCGCCTTCAACGCGCCTTCGAAATGAGTCGGATGGGCGCAGTTGATCAGGAAATATTCCGGGCCATTTTGCGTGGCGCGATCGACGGTCTCGACCGCGTCACGCAACGTTTCACCCATCACCAGGCGGCCATCGGTTTCGACGGTGAAGGCGATCGCGACAGGAATGTTCCGCGCCTTCGCGGCGCGGACGATGCCGACCGCTTCATTGATCCCGGTCAGCGTGAACGCCGTCACCATGTCGGCGCCGGCTTCCGCGAAAGCGGCGATCTGTGGCGCGTGATAGGCCTGCGCCTCTGACGCATCCATGTTGCCGGCCTTGTAACCGTCGCCGCGCGGACCGATCGCGCCGGAGATCACGCAGGGCATGTTCGGCTGCTCCCAGCCGCTCCGCAGCGCGTTCAGAAATTCGATCGAGCGGATGTTGACCGATTTCAGCTTGTCCGCATCGTAGCCGAGCTTGGCGCCCCAATCCGGATTGGCCCGCCAGGTCGGACTGTCGAGCACGAAACCGATGCCCTTCTCGCGCGCGATCGCAAGATAGGACTCGTAATAGCGCTTGAGGTGCTGACGGCCTTCCTCGCTGTCGAGCAGAACGAAAGCGGCAAAGTGCGGCAGATCGAGGCCGTGATGGAAGATCAGCGTCGTTTCCATGCCGCCATCGGTCAGAAAGATGCCGCCCCGCCGCTGCGGCAAATCGTGTCGATATTTGGCCATTTATACCTCCGTGATGAAAAGCGGTCACCGGTAGGTCGGCCAATGCTGGCTTTGGTCGGGCGTTGCTGGTGCCTCATATTGTCGCGACCGATGCGTGATCGAAACGGAGCTGCTGCCCGAGGCTGCGAGGCCGGGAATTGCAGGGCGAGCGGCCCGAGCTATGGTGCCGGTGCCGCAAGCCCCAGCGCATCGACGATGACACGGAAGACCTCCGTGTTGTCCATCGAGCCGTGAACGCGTTCGCTGCCTGGACCGGTGGCGGTCAGGATGACGTCCTCTCCCGAATGCACGCTGGCGCCAATCATCGCCGGCAGATTGCCGGGACGCAGCACAGCGCCCGGAACGTCCTTGTATTTGTCATTGGCCTTGAAGGTGCCCGGCTCATCGCCCTTCGCGGTCGGATCGTTCGGGTTGTCGAGCTTCGGACGGAAGGTCTCGTAATGGTCCGGCAGGCTGGCCGAGAAAATCGCGAGCCGCCGGCTGACATCCACCCGCGACGGGTAGCCTTCGGCATCGGCGGCCGGATAATTCGGGAAGCCCGCTTTGTCATAGACGCCGACGCGTTCGCGGAACGGCACATTGGGCGTCTTGCTCATGTCGTCATTGATGGTGCCGACAAGACTGTTGGGGTGGTTATGGTCGGCCAGCACCAGGATCAGCGTGTCATCGCCGCGAGCCTGTGACCAGTCGCGCGCGAGGCGTACGACATTGTCGAGCATGATCGTGTCGTAGACCGCGCGCTCCATGTCCAGCAGATGCGCGTATTTGTCAATCAAGCCTGATTCCACCATCAGGAAGAAGCCGGCCTCGTTCTTCGAGAGCAGTTTCAACGCGGCTTGGACCTGCTCGGTCAGGTCGGGCTGGTCCGGAAACTTGCCGACGCTGCCGCCTTTGAGGAATTTGCGGTCCAAGGCGCCGTCCATATTGCCTGACGCGAACAGTCCCAGCAGTTTGGCCGTGTCGGGTCTTGCAGACGCTGCATCAAGCTCGGACTTCGTCGTCACCACCTGATAGTTCGCATCGCGAAAGCGGGCGACATAATCGATCTCGTCCTTGCGCTTCCCGGCCGCGGCTTGCGGCAGGAAATTGGCGCTGCCGCCGCCCATCAGGACGTCGGGCCTGGCGGCGAAGAGCTGCTCGACGATCTCGTCATAGGCGGCGCGGCGGCGGGTATGCGCGACCATGGCCGCCGGCGTGGCATCCTCGACTTCGGTATTGGTGACGATCCCGACGCCCAGGCCGAGCCGCCGCTTCGCGAGGCTTGCAATGGTTTCGACCTTCGGATCATCGAATGGGCTTATGGTGCGATCGGCGTAGACGCCCATCGCGTTGACGGCGGCCTTGTGGCCGGTAGCGTAGGCGCTGGCCGCGTTCGCCGAATCAGTGATGATCGAATCGGAGCCCGCGGTTGCGACCATCGCCATATGCGGCATGTCGTCGATCGTAAGCTTGCCGAGGCTTTTGCCTTCCGCAATCCCCTTGGAGAGGATGCGCGCGGCAACCCGATGGGCCGGCGACAATCCGTCGCCGATGAACAGGATCACGTTCTTCGCCTTGCGCGGGCCGGTATCGTAAACCGACCATACGACGCTGCGGCTGCGCGTGCCGTCGCCGACCTCCACCTTGACGCTTCCAGGCTTCGTCAGTGCGACGTCGCGGACGATCAGGGCCGACTGCTCCTTGCCGTCTTCGCGGTCCACGAAGGTGCCGGGCTGACCGAACGCCGCGGAATAGTCCGTGCCATCAACCGTAACTTTCACGTTCGCCGGATCAACGCGATCGCGAAACTCGACCTTGAAGTCGAAATGCGCGCCGGCGAGGATGTCGGCGCGATCGATCGGATAGATCGTCTGGGCGACCGTGGACGATCCGGACAGCAGGACGATGAGAGCGGCACCGGCAAATGGCTTGAGCATGATCTGGTCCCACGATTGTTCATGGCGCGCCGAATGGCTGCAAACACCACGATCGCGCAGGAGACAAGACTAGCCGTACCTGGTGACGCCTCCGTTACAGGTCGAGCCCGAGCGCCAGCTCGTGGCCCGGATAGGCGGACGTTCAGCCCTTGTCGCTATCCAGTCTGAGGATGTTGGAACCTTCCCCAAGCGACAGCATGCCTGTCTCGGCGTAGAGATCGAGCTTGGTTCGGGTATCGGCGATGTCGAGGTTGCGCATCGTCAACTGGCCGATACGGTCCGCCGGCGTGAACGCGGCATCCTCGACCTTCTCCATGCTCAGCCGCTCCGGCTGATAGGTCAGGTTCGGGCTGTCGGTGTTCAGGATCGAATAGTCGTTGCCGCGGCGCAGCTCGAGCGTCACCTCGCCGGTGATTGCGCGGGCCACCCAGCGCGCAGTTTCGCGCAACATCAGGGCCTGGGAATCGAACCACCGCCCCTGGTAGAGCAGCCGGCCGAGCCGCAGGCCGCTGATCCTGTATTGCTCGATGGTGTCCTCGTTGTGGATGCCGGTGATCAGGCGCTCGTAGGCGATGTGCAGCAGCGCCATGCCGGGCGCCTCATAGATGCCGCGGCTCTTGGCCTCGATGATCCGGTTCTCGATCTGGTCGCTCATGCCAAGACCATGTCGCCCGCCGATGGCGTTGGCCTCGAGGAACAAAGCGACGTGATCGGGGAACGTCTGTCCGTTCAGCGTGACCGGCTGGCCTTCCTCGAAGCGCACGGTGACCTGTTCGGACCTGACGACACAGTCGTCGCGCCAGAACGGCACGCCCATGATCGGATTGACGATCTTGATGCCGCTGTTCAGGCTCTCGAGATCCTTGGCCTCGTGGGTTGCGCCGAGGATGTTGCTGTCGGTCGAATACGCCTTCTCGGCGCTCATCTTGTAGGCGAACCCTTGCGCGGTCATGAACGCCGACATCTCCGCGCGGCCGCCGAGCTCGTCGATGAACTGCTGGTCGAGCCAGGGCTTGTAGATCTTCAGGTTCGGATTGGTCAGCAGGCCATAGCGATAGAACCGCTCGATATCGTTGCCCTTGAAGGTGGAGCCATCGCCCCAGATGTTGACGCCGTCCTCCCTCATGGCCGAGACCAGCATGGTGCCAGTCACGGCGCGACCGAGCGGCGTGGTGTTGAAATAGGTGGTGCCGCCGGTCGAGATGTGGAAGGCGCCGGATTGGATGGCGGCAATCCCCTCGTGGACCAATTGCGTCCGGCAATCCACCAGCCGGGCCTTCTCGGCGCCGAACTCCATGGCCTTGCGCGGAATCTCGTTGTAGTCGGCCTCGTCGGGTTGGCCGAGATTGGCCGTATAGGCAAAGACCCGGGCGCCCTTTTGCTTCATCCACAGCAGCGCTGCGCTGGTGTCGAGACCGCCCGAGAAAGCGATGCCGACTTTTTCGCCCTTGGGCAGGCTTTTCAAGATCGTACTCATGGAGCGTCCAATCGGTCGGAAAGTCGTTTGCTGTTAAGTGGCGCGAATATCAAATTTCGCGCCGGTGGGCACGCGTTTAATGGCGGCCGGCCCCGTGAAGCGGCTCACACCGACGGCCTTGGGTCGATTTCGCGCCGACGCCACCGCCGCGCAAAGCGCGTCAGCGCGGCGTCGACCTGCGCATCCGTCAGCCGCGTCGACGGCCAGCGGTAGATCAGGGCATAAGCGAGCCAGATCACCAGGTAGGTGACGATGCCGGCAATCGCGACATCGGTGAAGAAGTGCCCGCCAAAGGCCATCCGCAGCGCGCTGGTGGCGATGCCGAACACCGTCGCCGCCCCAAACGCCAGCGCGCGCCATTGCGGCGGCGCCAGCGCTGCCGGCGCATAGGTCCAGAACGCGGTCGCGCCTTCGCCGGAGAAGAACGAGCAGTTGCGCACGCAGGTGCCACGTGGATCCCACCACGGCACGAAGCCCTTGTCGCCGGCGAACTCGGTCACCACCACCGGCCGCGGCCGGCCCCAATAGGTCTTGAAGGTGAGGTTGGTGAGGATGCCGGCGGCGAGCAGCATGGTCACCAGGAGGAATGTCGCGGCGCGACCGGAGATCAGCATCGGCCGGTCGGGTCGGAACAGTTTGACGACGAATGCGGCGATCGCAGGCAACGCGAAACCCCATGCGATCCACATCGCCGCATCGCGCGCAAACGATGCAACCGCGCTCAGCTTCAGCGGGAAGGTTTTTTGCGCGGCGTCGTAGAACAGCGCGGCGAGTTTCAGGTCGAGCTCGGGAAAGATCCCGAACAACAGCCCGATCACGACCGTAAGCCCCAGCGCGATGAAAAGTCCGGTGCGATTCATGGCGTGCGGTTTAGCCGAGGCGGCACATCATGAAAACCCTTTGCCGTCGTCATTCCGGGGCGATGCGAAGCATCGAACCCGGAATCTCGAGATTCCGGGTTCGGCTCTTTGAGCCGCCCCGGAATGACAGGGACAAGTCTCACGGCTCGGGCCGGGACTGCGACGGGAGCGGCGGAGGCGGCGACAGTTTGCGCGACGGTTCGCGCCAGGCGCCGGCGGTGCGGCCGGCGATCAGCCAATACACGAGACCTGCGACGATGCCGGCACCGGTCATGATCTCGAGATGCCGGTGCACGATGCCCTGGAACTGGAACGTATCGGGGTCGAACGGCACCAGGCCGAGATAGCAGGCGGCGCCGACGATCGCGCCGCCAATCGCATAGGTCAGAGCGCTCCGGACATTGAAGGCTTCCGTGATCAGCACCACGATCAGCGCCGGCAGCAGCGCGAATCCGGAAATGAAGATGAAGCCGAAGCCGAGCACGATGTTGATGGCGTTCTGATCGATCTGGCCGGTGCCGATATCGCTGAACTCGGGATAAAGCACGGCAACGACGATGATCATTCCCGCCACCAGGCAGGACGCGAGGAAAGCGAACAGGATCAGGAAGACGCGGCCGATCAGTGCCATGGCTTCATTCCACCGTCAGACCGCGCCCCCGGCCACGACGAGCTTCAGCGTACCGGCCATTTCAATCTGTCATCGCCATGGCGCGCAGCGCCTGACGCTCGCGGGCGGAGAGTTTTTCGGTCTCCGATTTCAACTGCCCGCACGCGGCGAGGATGTCGCGGCCGCGCGGGGTGCGCACCGGCGATGAATAGCCGGCATTGAAGATATATTCGGAGAATTTCTCGATCTGCTCCCAGTCCGAGCACTCGTAACGCGTGCCCGGCCAGGGATTGAACGGGATCAGATTGATCTTGGCCGGAATGCCCTTGAGCAGCTTCACGAGCAGCTTGGCGTCATCGAGGGAATCGTTGACGCCCTTCAGCATTACATATTCGAACGTGATGCGCCGCGCGTTGGAAGCGCCGGGATAGTCGCGGCAGGCCTGCAACAGTTCAGCGATCGGATACTTGCGATTGAGCGGCACCAGCTCGTTGCGCAATTCGTCGCGCACGGCATGCAGCGAGATCGCGAGCATGACGCCGATCTCCTCGCCGGTGCGGATGATGTTCGGCACCACGCCCGAGGTCGACAGCGTGATGCGGCGGCGGGAGATGCCGATGCCTTCATTATCCGCAACGATCAGCAGCGCATCGCGCACCGCGTCGAAATTATAGAGCGGCTCGCCCATGCCCATCATCACGACGTTGGTGACGAGGCGGCTGCCGTTCTCGCGGTCGGCCCAATCATTCAGGCGATCGCGCGCCACCATCACCTGGCCGACGATCTCGCCGGCGGTCAGATTGCGCACCAGACGCTGCGTGCCGGTGTGGCAGAAGGCGCAATTCAGCGTGCAGCCGACCTGCGAGGAAACGCAGAGCGTGCCGCGATCGGTCTCGGGGATATAGACGCACTCGACCTCATGCGGCTTCTCGAGATCGTTGCCGCTCGGCAGCCGCAACAGCCATTTGCGGGTGCCGTCATTGGAGATCTGCTCGGCGACCACTTCGGGCCGGTCGACGGTGAAATGCTTCTCCAGCTCCCTGCGCATCTCCTTCGAGACATTGGTCATCTCGGCGAAGCTCCTGGCGCCGCGGAAATAGATCCAGTGCCAGAGCTGCTGGGTGCGCATCTTGCGCTGCGCGGCCGAAACGCCGATCTCGCCGAGACGCTCGGCGATCTCCGCACGCGACAACCCGATCAGCGACGGCTTGGCCGGCGGCACATAGGTCTCGAGCGGAACTTTTTCCACGAGCGCCGCGCTCGCGCGATCGCCCTGGCTGGTGAGGATGTCGGTCATGGAACATCAAATAGGCCTTCCAGCAGGCGCTGGAAAGGCAGGAAATGCGCGGATCTCGAGCTGAATTAGCGCCTGCAGTCCTGCGCCAGCCGGTCGAGCGCCTGCGACAGGCCCTTCAGCGAGAACGTGTCGGTCGTTTCCGTGCCTTTGGCCGAGACGCCTTTCACGGTGAGGTCGGCAGCCTTGCGCATGGCTTCGACCATGCGCTCTTCTTCCGCGGCGTTCTTGATCCAGAGCCCGTCGCCCTGGGTGTACATCGCATACGACCCGCCGCCGACTTCGAGCGTCGATTCCGAGCCCTGCTTCAGCGTGTAGCCGATCATGATCGAGACTTCGTTGACGACCTTTTCCGCCGGACGGGTCGAGACGAAGGCGTAGGCCGGATCACGCGGGCGATTTGGCGGATTGGTCTTCGACGACGACGGTTTTGCCAATGCGAAACACACCTTCTTGCCGTTCGGGCTCGCCGTGTAGGCGCCCCAGGTGCCGTACTGCCCGATCAGCGTCGGTTCGGCGCCGCCGGCAGCAGCCGCAGCGGCAGCCTCCTGTTTAGCCGGGGGCGCAGATTTCGCCGCGCCCTTGGTGGCCGCTTTGGGGGAACCGCTCTGCGCCAGGGCAAAGGAGGTCGCCCCGCAAAGCAGGACGCTTGCAACCAGAGATGTCAGTATTTGCCGCACGGACAACTGGTTCCCCTAATATTGTGACTGGAAGATGGCCCAACCGGCATCGGACCCGGCGCGATGCAATAGCCGGAAAAGGCCTTTTTGGGAAGGTAGTTAGAGGAATGCCGCGCGGTTCCGCCGCATCAACCTCTGGCGTGGGAGGCGCGCTGCTGTTCCCACTGCGCGTCGGTCCATTGCAGGAGGTCCTCGGCCCCGGAACTGCGCAAATGCGCGCCGCCGTCCTGCACCACCATCTCGCCATTGATGTAACCGGCCTGATCGGAGATCAGGAAACTCGCGAGGTCGGCGAGTTCGCCGTGCTCGCCCGGACGGCCGAGCGGGTTGCGATGTGCCCAGTCCTCCTTGCGCCCCTCAGGGCGGAGCTGACCGGTTGCGCCCGGCGTCGGGAATGCGCCCGGCGCGATCGCGACGGTGCGGATGCCCTTCGGCCCCCATTCCACCGCAAGGCTCTTGGTCATCGCGAGCACCGCCGACTTCGCCATCGCCGATGGCACGGTGAAGGCGCGCCCGGTGATCGTCGAGGTCGAGAGGATCGAGAGGATGACGCCGTTGTGCCTGCCCTCGATCCAGCGCCTGCCCGCGGCGAGCGTGCAATACATCGTGCCGTGCAGCGTCGGCGCCAGGATCGCGTCCGCGGCACGGAATGACAGATGCTCGGTCTGCGCGATGAACGTCGCCGCCGCGTTGTTGACGAGCACGTCGATCGGCGCCTCGCGCCAGATCGTGTCCATCATCGCATCCACGGCGGCGCCGTCGCGGATGTCGCATGTGATCGTCGCCACCTCGGCGCCGAGTTCGCTGCGCAATCTCGCCGCCGTCTGTTCCAGTAATTCCGTCCTGCGGCCACAGATCACAAGTTCGGCGCCGAGCTCGGCGAAGCGCCGCGCCATCGCCGCACCAAGCCCGGAGCCGCCGCCGGTGACGAGGATGCGCTTCTGTGCCAGCAGGTTCTTTTCAAACATTGTTTGATCCCTCCGCATTGTATTGTCGCCCGGCTTCAAATCCGGCATGAAGCAGACAACCTTTCTGCGTCCGAAAATCAGGTGTGTCCATGAAAGCCATTCTCTGCAGGGAATACTGCCAACCCGACGATCTCGTACTGGCTGACGTACCCGATCCCGTGGCCGGCCCCGGAGAAGCGGTGATCGCGATCAAGGCCGCGGCGCTGAACTTCTTCGACATCCTGATGATCCAGGGCAAATACCAGATCAAGCCGCCGTTCCCGTTCTCGCCGGCGGCGGAAGTCGCCGGCGTGATCGAGAGCGTCGGCGCTGGCGTGACCGATCTCAAGGCCGGCGATCGCGTGGTCGCCTCCTGCGGCCACAACGGCGCGCGGGAGAAGATCGCGCTGCCGGCGAACTCGATCGTGAAGATTCCCGACAATCTCGATTTCGACCGCGCGGCCGGGATCATCATCATTTACGGCACCGCGCTGCACGCGCTGGAAGATCGCGCGAGCCCGAAGCCGGGCGAGACGCTTGCCGTGCTCGGCGCCGCCGGCGGCACGGGACTGGCGGCCTGTGAGCTCGGCAGGTTGATGGGACTGAAGGTGATCGCCTGCGCTTCGTCGGACGAGAAGCTTGAATTCGCCAGGCAGCACGGCGCCGAACTCACGCTCAACTACGCCAAGGAAGATCTGAAGGAAGGCCTGAAGGCGCTGACCGGCGGCAAGGGCGTCGACATCATCTTCGATCCCGTGGGCGGCACCTACGCCGAGGCCGCGCTGCGCGCCATCGCCTGGGAAGGGCGTTTTCTCGTCATCGGCTTTGCCGCTGGCGACATTCCGAAGATGCCGCTCAATCTCGCGCTGCTCAAGGGCTGCGACATCCGCGGCGTGTTCTGGGGTGCATGGACGCGGCTCAATCCCGAGAAGAACCGCAAGAACCTGCAGAAGCTCGTGCAGTGGACCGCGGAAGGAAAGATCTCATCGCATGTCGACCGCACCTTCCCGCTGTCGCAGACGGCGGAAGCATTGAAGGTGCTCGCCGGCCGCAAGGCGATGGGCAAGGTGATCCTGCATCCGTGACGAGATGACACACGTTTTGGTTGTGCCTCGGTTGTGATACCGCGCAGGTGCCGCAATTCACTTTATTGGACGCGACGCACAGTCACCTAAGTGGCTCGGATTCGGTTACCTATGTGAGTCAACTGAGCGAGTCAGTTCCGGCTTCGGAACTTATTCCCAAAATCTCCATTTTTAATTCAGTGAATTGGGCATTTTTGCCGCAATTGAACCAAAATAAGTCCCAATTCGCGCCGCTCAGGGCCGTTTTTTAGGCTCAATCGCAGCGTGTAAGTTCCCGATAGCGGGCAGTGGGAACAACGAAGATTAACAGACAGCCAAAGATGCCCAATCGTTGCGTATTGTGTAACGGGAAGCGTCAAGATGGTGGATATTTCAGCACGCGTCACGCCGAGACAGGCGCATGACGGAGATTTCGACGACCCTGAACTGGCGGAGTATCGCTACCTGCGGTCGCATCGCGCAGATGCCGACGCTGACACGGACGAGCCCGCCCCGCTGTTCCTTTCATACCCTCTCGACGAGGACAGCGGCGCGAAATACCGACGAAGTTCCCTTGAACGGTCCCTTGGCCGCTCCTTGCTCACGAGCGGTCTTCTGATCGCCGCTGCTGCAGCGGCGGCTGTCGTGCTGGTCTCCCTCGATATCACGCGAGACGTCATGGTCACCGCCAAGACGTGGCTGCTCGGCACTTCGCAGGTGCAGGCACGAACAGTCATGGCGGCGCTCCCTCAACCCGCGAGCGAGCCCGCCGCGCCACCGCCGGGCAAGTCGGATCTGCCCTCGCGCGAGCAAATAGCGGCCGCCTATCAGGAGGCGGTCAAGGGCGGTCTAGTTGTGGCGCGATCGGCAGCATCTGCCTCTGTCGCTTCACCTGCACCATCAGCCGCTCTGCCCGCACCGTCCGCCGCACCACAAGCGTCAACGCCCGCCGTGCCGCCATCGCCGCCAGCAAGACGGCTCAATCCCGACGAGCTCAGCGCGCTCATGAAGCGGGCCAACAGCCTGCTTGCGATCGGCGATATCGCATCCGCACGGCTGCTGCTCGAGCGCGCCGCCGATGCGCAGGAGGCCGACGCGGCGCTGCTGCTGGCCCGGACCTACGATCCCCAGGTGCTGGGAACGAAGGATGCGCGCGCGATCACGCCGGATCCGGCGCAGGCGCGGATCTGGTACCGCCGGGCGGCCGAGCTTGGCTCGCAGCATGCCCAGCAGCGTCTCACGCAAATGCAGGACTGAACCGGTTTGGGGGAACACATGCGACGCTTGTTTGGAGTGGCGTTATTCGCCCTGACGATGATTTGCGGCCCGGCAGCACGGGCCGAGGAAACCGAATATGACCCGGCCAAGGTCAGCGACAGCCTGAAGGCCATTTTCCAGTTCGGCTCGGTCGCCACCAAGCAGAGCCTGAACGCCAATACGGTGACGCTGATCACGGGCACGATCGGCGGCACCTACGTCCAGTTCGGCGCCGACCTCGCATCCGTGCTCGACGACGGCAACAAGTTGCGCGTACTGCCGATCGTCGGGCGCGGCTCGGTGCAGAGCGTCGCCGACATCCTGTTCCTGCAGGGCGTCGATCTCGGCATCGTTCGCGCCGACACGCTCGACTATCTCGAAAGGAAGGGCTTCGCGAAGGATATCAAGAGGCAGTTCACGTATGTGACCAAGCTCTACAATGAGGAGATGCATGTCGTCGCGCCGAAGACGATCAAGAGCCTGAAGGATCTCGAAGGCCGCATCATCAGCGTCGACCTGCCCAATGGCGGCACCTTCGTGACCGCGCTGACGGTGTTCGAGCGGCTCGGAATGAAGGCGAAGTTCGTCTACATCGAGCAGCGCATCGCGATGGAAAAATTGAAGGCCGGTGAAATCGACGCCGTGATCGTGACCGGAGGCAAGCCCTACAAGTCGGTCAGCACATTCACCAATGACGGCCGCTTCCACCTCGTCACCGTCGACTATGCCAAGCCGCTGCAGAACGACTATCTGCCGGCGACCCTCACTGCGAAGGACTATCCGAACCTGATTTCGGATCAGGAGCGGGTCGACACCATCGCCGTTCCCGCCGTCCTCGCGGCCTATAATTGGGCGCCGAACACGGAACGCTCGCGCAAGCTTTCGCTGTTCGTGGATGCCTTCTTCACGAAATTCCCGACCTTCCAGAAACCGCCGTTCCATCCGAAGTGGAAGGAGGTCTCGCTGGCCGCGCCACTGCCCGACTGGAACCGGCTGCCCGCGGCCAAGCAATGGCTGGAGAAGCACAGCGTGGAGGCCGTGACACGCAGCCGCTTCGACGAATTCCTGAAGCAATCGCCAGCCGCAGCCAAGCTGCAGACGGACGCCGAGAAGGAAGCGCTGTTCAAGCAGTTCCAGGCATGGGAAGCGGAGAACAGCGCCCGCGCGCAACTGCGCCCGGCGGCCGACAAGCGTTAGCTCTGCGGCTCCTCGACCGTCTCGACGCCGCGCTTCAGCGCGGCGCGGGCTGCTTCGCGGTGCTCCGGCGTGATGTGGCTTGCGACCATGCGGATCGCGGTCGCCAGGATCGCGGCATCATCGGTGAAGCCCAGAATCGGCATCACGTCCGGCATGAAGTCGAAGGGCAGGACGAAATAGGCGATGGCGCCAAGGAGCGAGGCCTGCACATGGCGCGGCGTCTCCTTGTCGAACGCGCAATAATAGGCCGCCAGCAGGTCCTCGGCGAAAGGCAGTTTCGCCATCACCCGCTTCAGCTTGATCCAGAAACGCCGTCGCACGCTTTCACGGTCCTGCGCCAGCCGATCGGCCGGCTCGAAACCGACAGTGTGTTCGGATGATGCCATCGCAAGACGCTCCCTCAGACCGCGGCCGCCAAGCGGACCTGCGATCCCTCACGCAAAAGTTAGGGAGTGATCCCACGCGCGCAAGATCATGCTGCGGCGATCGCCTCCATCGCTTTGGCCAATTCGATGTCGCGCGCCGTGACCCCGCCGGCGTCGTGGGTGGCAAGCACCACCTCGACCGTCTTGTAGACGTTCTTCCATTCCGGGTGATGGTCGCGCTTCTCCGCGACCAGCGCGACACGCGTCATGAAGCCGAAGGCCTCGTTGAAATCCCTGAACGTGAAGGTCTTGGCGATCGCCTCGCGGCCCGGCACCTCCGACCAGCCGGATAGTTCCTTCAGCGCCGATTTCCGTGCCTCCGCCGACAACCGCTCCGCCATGGCAAATCTCCATCTCGCTTGGCCCCCACGCTAACACGGCCGGCCGCCAACGGGATCCAGGCGCGCAATCGGGGCGGAAAGCGCGTCCTATCGCCGCTGCTAACCATGACGGGATTGTAACCTCGTAGCTGCCGGGATTTTGTTACAATCGGGGCGTCGGCAGGATGAATCAGGAAATCAAAGGGCTGTTTGCGCGACCGATGACCGAGCCCGACTTCGTCGCCGCTCCAGCTTCGCCCCCGCCGCGTTCGGCGCGACGACGGCTGAGCTTCGTGATGATCGCCGGCGTGCTTGCCATCGTCGGCGCTCTCGCTGCCGGCTATTACTTCGCCATGCGGCCGGTGAACCTCAGGATCGCGGTCGGTCCAGCCAATAGCGATGATCTCAAGATGGTCCAGGCGCTGGCCCAGGCCTTCAACCAGGGCAACAGCCAGATCCGGCTGCGTCTGACGCAGACCGACGGCGCGGTCGCCAGTGCCGAGGCGTTGGCCGACGGCAAGGCCGATCTCGCCATCATCCGCGGCGATCTGGATGTCCCCAAGAATGCGCAGGCGGTGGCGACGCTGCGCAAGAACGTCGTGGTCATCTGGGTGCCGCCACAGGGCAAAGCCCGGGGCGGGAAGGCCGCGCCGAAGATCACCAAGATCGCGCAGCTTGCCGGCCACCGCGTCGGTGTCATCGGCCGCACGCCTGCCAACGTCAACCTCTTGAAGGTGGTCCTGCAGCAATATGGCGTCGACCCCGCCAAGGTGGAGGTCATCCAGTTTCCCGCCAATGAGACGGCCGAGGCGATCAAGAAGGAGAAGGCGGACGCCTATCTCGCCGCCGGCCCGGTCAATAGCAAGATCACGACTGATGCGATCGCCGCCTCGAATCGCGATGGCGGCACGCCGACCTTCCTCGCCATCGACGCGGCCGAAGCGATCGCACAGAACCATCCCGCCTATGAGGCCTCGGAAATCCCCGCCGGCTCGCTCGGCGGCGCCGACCGGCCCGAGGACGAGGTCAAGACCATCAGCTTCTCGCACCATATCGTGGCGCGCAGGGGCATTTCCGAATCCACCATCGCCCTCTTCACCCGGCAGCTCTTCTCGATCCGGCAGTCGCTGAAGAACGATTTCCCGCCGGCTGCCAGGATCGAGACGCCGGACACTGACAAGGACGCCACGATTCCCGTGCATCCCGGCGCCGCGGCTTTCGTCGATGGCGACGAGAAGACCTTCCTCGATCGCTACAGCGATTACATCTGGTGGGGGCTGATGCTGGCGTCCGCCATGGGTTCGGCCGGCGCCTGGTTTGCCGGTTACCTGAAGAAGGACGAACGCAGCATCAACACGTCGCAGCGCGACCGGCTGCTCGACATGCTCGCCGCCGCGCGCCACAGCGATTCCATGGAAGAGCTCGACCAGATGCAGGCGGAAGCCGACAACATCCTGCGCGATGCGCTGACATGTTTCGAGCATGGCGGAATCGAGCAGGGGACGCTGACCGCCTTCAACATCGCGCTCGAGCAATTCCACAACGCGGTCACCGACCGCAAGCTGCTGTTGATCAGCATGCCGCAAAACCTGCAGCGCGCCTCCGCGCAATTCCGCGCGGCTGGGACCGCGTAGTGAGCTTGCTTCCCGCTTGCGGAATACGCGACGCTTCCCGTCATTCCGGGATGCGCCGAAGGCGCAGGCCCGGAATCCATCGGGCCGCAAACGACATGGATGAATGGATTCCGGGTTCATCGCTCCGCGATGCCCCGGAATGACAGGCGAGGCCGTAATCGCTTCGTCATAGAATCCTTCTAGGTCTGTTGCGACATTTCGGCGCATCCCGGCGCCGGACCGACGGAGGCTCGCAATGACGTTCAGGATTTCCCGCCGAAAATTCCTCTCTTCAGCCGCGGCAGGCGCCGGCGTCATCGCCATGCCCTATCTTTCCCGCGCCGCCGACCGGCCGGCGGTCAGCCATGGCGTGCAGTCGGGCGATGTCGGCCTCGACGGCGGCGTGGTCTGGGCGCGCGCCGACCGGCCATCGCAGATGCTGGTCGAGGTCGCGACCACCGAATCGTTCAAGGACGCGCGCGCGCTGCCGCCGATCGCGGCGCTGCCGGAAAGCGATTTCACCGCCAAGATGCTTTTGGAGAACCTGCCCTCGGGCCAGGACATCTTCTACCGCGTCCGCTTCCGCGACCTCGCCCATGTCAACGTGATCGGCGAGCCCGTGGTCGGCCGCTTCCGCACCGCGCCCGCCGACCGGCGCGATGTCAGCTTCGTCTGGGGCGGCGACGTCGCCGGCCAGGGCTGGGGCATCAATCCCGACGATGGCGGCATGTTCACCTTCGCCACCATGCGCAAGTACAAGCCGGATTTCCTGCTGCACTCCGGCGACACCATCTATGCCGACGGCGTGATTCCGTCCGAGGTGAAGCTCGCCGACGGCAAGCTGTGGAAGAACCTCACCATCCCCGAAAAGGCCAAGGTCGCCGAGACGCTCGACGAATACCGCGCCGCGCACAAGTACAATCTGCTCGATGAGCATGTGCGCGGCTTCAATGCGGAGGTGCCGATCTTCGTGCAGTGGGACGACCACGAGGTCACCAACAACTGGTCGCTGTCGAAACAGCTTCCCGCCGCCTACAAGGAGCGCGACATCAACGTGCTCGCCGCGCGCGCGGCGCGCGCCTTCCATGAGATGTATCCGATGCGCGAAAGCATTGTCGAGCCCGGGCGCGTCTATCGCACGCTCAGCTACGGACCGCATCTGGACGTGTTCATGCTGGACGAACGCAGCTATCGCGGACCCAACGGGGCGAACCAGCAGACCAGCTACGGCCCCGACGCCTATTTCATCGGCCCCGACCAGCTCGCCTGGCTGAAGCGCGAATTGCTCAACTCGCGCGCCACCTGGAAAGTGATCGCTTCCGACATGCCGCTCAGCCTCATCGTCTATGACGATGCGACCAACAGCAAGGGCTCCGAGGCCATCGCGCAGGGCGACGGCCCGCCGCGCGGCCGCGAGCTCGAGATCGCCGATATTCTGCGCTTCATCAAGACTGCCGGTATCGTCAACACCGTTTGGCTGACGGCGGACGTGCACTACCCGCGCATTACTACAATCCGAACAAGGCGCAGTTCCAGGAATTCGACCCGTTCTGGGAATTCGTCTCCGGCCCGCTGCATGCCGGCACCTTCGGCCCCAACGAGCTCGACAACACCTTCGGACCCGAGGTGAAGTTCATCAAGGCACCCGGCGCCGACAAGCAGAACCTGCCGCCATCGGCGGGCATGCAGTTCTTCGGCCACGTCAAGATCGATGGTACGACCGGGCAGATGACGGTGACCTTGCGCGACCGCGCCGACGTCGCGCTGTGGTCGACCACGCTCGATCCGAAGCCGGTGTAAGAAAGAATCCGTAGCCCGGATGGAGCGAAAGCGGAATCCGGGCTTGCTGCGACGGGAGACCTCATGGCGAGGAGCGCGTCTTCGCGCGTCTCGAACCATGAGGCCCGCGGCCCATCCCTCGAGACGCTGCTTCGCGGCTCCTCAGGATGAGGGAAGAGTTCGCGGTTCAGATCAGCGCAACGCAACCCGCGCGACTACACCCGCTTTCGCAGCGCCGCTTCCAGCGCTTCGCTTGAGCACGGCTTGATCAGGCGCGGTTTGTCGGCCAGCGCGGCGGGGAGCTGGACATCGGCGCCATAGCCGGTGACGAAGACATAGGGGATTCGCAGCGCATCGAGTCTTTCGGCGAGCGCAAAGGTGTTTTCGCGAGCCAGCACGACGTCCAGCAGCGCGAAATCGGGCTGGCGATGGGCGATGAACTGAAGCGCTCTCGCCACGCTGGTCGCTGTTCGCACCGTCTTCACCCCGAAGCCGAGGATCGTGTCCTCGAAATCGATCGCGATGATCGGGTCATCCTCGACGATCAACACGTCGGAGGGTATGCCGTCGAGGAGGGCGGGTTCCATATACGTGCCACGTCCTGTCTTGGAGGATTGATCTGGTCGCCGGCGATAGCCGGCCATCGGCACGCTGCCGGCGCCTCGCCCGAGCACACCGGCGGTTCCCACACCGAAACCACCACGTCGCAGTTCCGGCGTCTGTTCACTTGTGAACATAAAACGAGGAACGGGTTGATTATCGTCGCCGTTGATGAGGGGGAGACCCGATGCTTCAACAACGCGGCCTGCTGGCCGGGGCCGACCGGCCCTTCAACAATCTGTTGCGCCGTCTGAGCGACGCCGATTATGGGCTGATCGCCCTGCATCTTGCGCGCACCGAGGCCAACGCCAACGATCTGCTCTACAGCCCCGGGGACGATGTCGAGACCGTGTATTTTCCCTGCGGCCCGGCGCTCGCTTCCTATCTCGTGACCAACGAGGATGGTCGCAATGTCGAGACCATTCTGGTCGGCCGCGAGGGCGCGGTCGGCGGCATCGTCAGCCAGGGATATCTTCCCGCCTACACCCGCATCATCGTCAAGTTCGGCGGCCCCTTCGTGCGACTGCAAGTCAGCAGGCTGGAAGCGGCCAAGGTGAAATCGCCCTCGATCCGCAACATCTTCGCGCGCTATGCCGACTGCATGCTGGCGCAGATCTTCCAGTCGACCGCCTGCAACGCGATCCATTCGATCGAGCAGCGCACCGCCAAATGGATCATCTCCGCAATGGAGCGCACCAATGGCGACGGCGCCGTGCCGCTTACGCACGAGCAGCTCGCCACCCTGCTCGGCGTCGGCCGCAGCTATGCCAGCCGCGTGATCCAGTCCTTCAAGGCGGAGCGCGTGCTGGAGACGCGTCGCGGATCGATCCTGGTCCGCAACCTCGACGGCCTGCGCCTGCGCGCCTGCATGTGCAACGAGGCGGTCAAGAACCATTTTGAGGAGGTGCTGCGCGGGGTTTATCCGAGCGAGGAAAAGGAGGTTGGATAAACCGGATTCCCAAGGATTGGCGGCGCCGGAAAGGTGCTGCGGGGCCCGAAAAACGACCGACACCCGGCAAACAACGCATTGTTTTTTGGCGGTTTCTGACTATATTGCGCCGCAAACGCGTGAAGTTGCCCGGTCCCCTTTGGCCGGGCTTGCTTTTTGAGGCGAACCGCGCCCCGCGAGATTTCAAAGGCTTGAGTGTGATCCGGACCCGGAGGGGCCCTAGTTGCCAAAGATCGATCCCGGCTTCCCGGCGAGATCGCTCAAGACCTGTGCATGACCGAAAAGCAGAGCCATGAATCTTCGTAACGTCGCCATCATCGCCCACGTCGACCACGGCAAGACCACCCTGGTCGATCGCCTGCTGCAGCAATCCGGCACGTTCCGCGAGAACCAGAAGGTCGCCGAACGCGCCATGGACTCCAACGACCTGGAGCGCGAGCGCGGCATCACCATCCTGGCCAAGGCCGCCTCGGTGCAGTGGAAGGACATCCGCATCAACATCGTCGACACCCCCGGCCACGCCGATTTCGGCGGCGAGGTCGAGCGCATCCTCAACATGGTCGACGGCGCGCTGGTGCTGGTGGACGCCGCCGAAGGTCCGTTGCCGCAGACCAAGTTCGTGGTCTCCAAGGCGCTCAAGGTCGGCCTCAAGCCGATCGTCGTCATCAACAAGGTCGACCGTCCCGACGCGCGGCCGACCGAGGTGATCAACGAGGTGTTCGACCTGTTCGCCGCGCTCGATGCCAGCGAGGAGCAGCTCGACTTCCCGATCCTGTACGGCTCGGCCAAGCAGGGCTGGATGGCCGACAGCCCTGAGGGGCCGAAGGAAGCCGGCATGCAGCCGCTGTTCGACCTGATCGTGCGTCATGTCGCGCCGCCCAAGGTCGAAGAAGGGCCGTTCCGCATGATCGGCACGATCCTCGAAGCCAACCCGTATCTCGGCCGCATCATCACCGGTCGCATCTCCTCCGGCATCCTCAAGCCGAACCAGCAGGTGAAGGTTCTGAATGCGGAAGGCAAACTGATCGAGCAGGGACGGGTGACAAAGATCCTGGCGTTCCGCGGGCTCGAGCGCACGCCGCTCGATGAAGCCGAAGCGGGCGACATCGTCGCCATTGCCGGCCTGACCAAGGGCACCGTCGCCGACACCTTCTGCGATCCCATTGTCGAGACGCCATTGCCGGCGCAGCCGATCGATCCGCCGACGGTGTCGATGTCCTTCATCGTCAACAACTCGCCGCTGGCCGGCACCGAGGGCGACAAGGTGACGAGCCGCATGATCCGCGATCGCCTGATGCGCGAGGCCGAAGGCAACGTGGCGCTGCGCGTCACCGAAGCTGCCGACAAGGACTCCATGGAAGTCTCCGGCCGCGGCGAATTGCAGCTCGCGATCCTGATCGAAACCATGCGCCGCGAAGGTTTTGAACTCTCGGTCTCGCGTCCGCGCGTCGTGTTCAAGAAGGACGAGGCCACCGGCCAGGCGCTGGAGCCGATCGAGGAAGTCGTGATCGACGTCGACGAGGAGCATTCCGGCGTCGTCGTGCAGAAGATGAGCGAGCGCAAGGCCGAGATGATCGAGATGCGCCCGTCCGGCGGCAACCGGCTCCGGCTGGTGTTCTACGCCCCGACCCGCGGCCTGATCGGCTATCAGGGCGAATTGCTCACCGACACCCGCGGCACTGCGATCATGAACCGCCTGTTCCACGGCTATGCGCCCTACAAGGGCGAGATCCAGGGCCGCCGTAACGGCGTGTTGATCTCCAATGACCAGGGCGAGGCCGTCGCCTATGCCATGTTCAAGCTGGAGGATCGCGGCCCGATGATGATCGAGCCGGGCTGGAAGGTCTACAAGGGCATGATCGTCGGCGAGCACACCCGCGACAACGATCTCGAGATCAATGTGCTGAAGGGCAAGCAGCTCACCAACATCCGCACCACGTCCAAGGACGAAGCGGTGCGCCTGACTCCTCCGATCCGGATGACGCTGGAAAAGGCGCTGGCCTATATCGAGGACGACGAACTCGTCGAAGTGACGCCGAAATCGATCCGGCTGCGCAAGAAGCATCTCGATCCGAACGATCGCAAGCGCGCCGAAAAGGCCAAGGAAGCAGTAGCGTAAACCCACCTTTCTCGTCATGCCTCGCGCATGCGGGGCATCCAGTACCCGGCAATCTATCGGATAAGACGCTATCGTCTCTGGAATATTCGATCACCCGCGTTCGCGGGTGATGACGGCCATGTTCGTGGCGGCTTCAGGCACGCGCTTGAACGTGCTAGAGCCGTGCCTATGACCTCGCTCCCCTCCTCAGTTGACGTCGCCATCATTGGTGCAGGTGCGGCCGGCCTCGGCGCTGCGAATGCGTTGAAGGAGTCCGGTCTCTCGGTCATCGTGCTGGAAGCGCGCGATCGTGTCGGCGGGCGGGCTTACACGATCCAAGCCGCGCCCGATATCCTGTTCGATGTCGGCTGCGGCTGGCTGCATTCGGCGGACAAGAACAGTTTCGTCGCCATCGCCGAGCAACTGAATTTCGTGATCGACAAGGCGCTCCCGCCCTGGCGCGAGCGCGCATTTCGCGAGACATTCCCGCAGGCGGACCGCGACGATTTCTTCCGTTCGCTCGACGAATTCTACGAGCGCGCCTGGGAGGCCTCGCAAAAAGGTGAGGACGCACCTGCCAACCGCTATCTCGAGCCGGGCAATCGCTGGAATCCGATGATCGATGCGATCTCGACCTATGTGAATGGCTGCGAGCTCGACCAGGTCTCGATCCTCGACATGGAGGCCTACGAGGACACCAACATCAATTGGCGGGTGCGGCGCGGCTATGGCGCGCTGGTCGCCGCCTATGGCGCTTCATGTCCCGTCGCGCCGAACTGCAATGTCACGCTGATCGACCATTCCGGAAAACGCCTGCGTCTTGAAACCTCGCTGGGCACGCTTGCGGCCGACCGCGTGATTGTGACCGCGCCGACCAATTTGATCGCAGATGAAGCGATCCGCTTTTCGCCGGCGCTGCCGGCAAAGGTCGATGCCGCGCGGGACTGCCGCTCGGCGTCGACGACAAGGTGACGCTGGCGCTCGCGGATGCGGAGGCCTTTCCGAAGGATGGGAATCTGCGTGGCGCCACCATGCGCACCGACATGGGCACCTATCACATCCGTCCGTTCGGCCAGCCCTGCATCGAAGGCTTTTTCGGCGGCCGATTTGCAAGAGAGCTGGAAGATGCCGGCGACGGCGCCTTTGCCGCGCACAGCATCGATGAAATCGCAGGCTTCCTCGGCAACGACATCCGGCGCAAGCTGAAGCCGCTCATGGAATCCCGCTGGGCGCACGATCCGTTCGCCCGCGGCGCCTATTCGCACGCGCTCCCCGGCCACGCCGGAAAGCGCGCCGTGCTCGCCGCGCCCGTTGACAGACGGCTGTTCTTCGCCGGCGAAGCGACCTCGCCGAACTTCTTCTCCACCGCGCATGGCGCGCGGGACAGCGGCGCGCGCGCGGCGAAGGAAGTGCTGGCTTTGCTGGCGAAGCGATAACGCTTTCCGCTCATCGCGCACGGCGGCCACGATTGAAAGCCTCACTCCAACACACGCGCGCGTGTCTCGGCATCCGGCACAAAGCAGGTCTCGTATTTGCCGAAGATGCGGTAGCGGTTGCGGGCAACGAGATTGTAGACGGCGTCGCGCAGCGGCTTCGGCACCGCGAACAGTGCTCGCGTCCAGCGCCAGCCCGGCAGATGGCTCAGCACCGTCAGCGCGGCGTCCGATTTGAAATAGGCGACGCCGCCGTGCACGACTGCGTTGGTGTCGGGGTCGGCGGGATCGATGCCGAACGCTTGCGCCCGCCGTGTGCCATAGTCCGATTGGACCGCCGTGAAGCGAAAACGGCGATCGGTGTCGCGCGCGACGACGAAGCGGACCCAGCGCGAGCAGAAGATGCACACGCCGTCGTAAAGAATCACGTCATCGTCGGGCCAAGGTTTCATCTGTTTCTACCTGACGCATTCTTGCGCGACGACAAAGCGAGCATCATCGTTTTCTTGTCGCGGCAGGACGCGGCGCGCTCAGCACGCGATCAAGTTCTGCCGCAGCGAGCTTAACGCCATTCTCGCTTTCAGCCAGCCAGTGGCCCTCGCCGCCATAGGCCGGTAGCACATGAAAATCCACCCGTCCGCCGGCTTTGCGAAAAGCATCGGCAAGCCGGCGCGACAGCTCTGGCGGAAAATAACTGTCATTGGCGGCGACCAACCATGTCACCGGCACCTTGGCATGTCGGCCGAACTCGGCCGCGGAAGCCAGCAGGGTATGCGGCGCGCAGACCTGATTCGGAGAATCATTGGCGCGGCCGCCGCGCCCCGGCGCCAAGGCAATGATCGCTGACACGCCCTCCGGCTTCTCGGCAGCGAGCGCCAGCGCACCCCAACCGCCAGCGGAATGGCCGACGATGACGGTATGATCTTTCAGAATGAAGGGCTGGCCGCGCAGATAATCGAGCGCGCGCCGGATCTGCCCGGCGGTGGCCCGAGCCGAGCGTGAATAATCCGCGTCGTCGCAGCCGCCCTGGTCCTCAAGGTATGTGCCGCCGGTCGCGCCGTGGCCGAGCCGTTCCGGCACCAGGACGGCCAAGCCGCGTGCGACCAGGAAGCCCGCCAGTGCACGGTATTCCGGCTGCGGCATCTGCGCCCGACGCAGCACATTCTGCGTCGTGGCGTGCGCGATCAAGGCAAGCGGAAATGGCCCGGCGCCCGGCGGGCGAAACAGCAAGGCGTGTGCCGGCCACGCGGGATCGGGCGATGGCACCAGCCATTGCTGCCGCCGATCCGGCTCGCTCTCTTCGCCCTGGGCCCCCAGGACCGATTGCGCCCGCGCGGCCCCAAAGCCGAGCGCCGCGGCAACGATCAGCGCGACGATCACTTTAGGTGAATGCATCGTTGGCCTGACACCATGCTGGGCAAGAGAGGATTTGCGAAAAAGACTGTCTCGCGAATCAACCGCGGCGCAGTTTTTTCGCGACACGCCTGCTGACCATATGTCATCGGCGTGACACCAGCCCGCCTCCCGCATCACCGACTGACCGATTGAACTAACCTGCTGTCCTCTTTCGGTACAAGTCGTTCGAAAACTGATGCAAAAAGTCCACAGGTTAACCGATAATTAACGATAGAGCTTGAAGGCGGCGCGCCGACTTGCTTTGATTGGATCATGAGCACAACCCTGATAGAGGTCCGGCCGGCCAAGGTTGCGGATGCAGCCGCGGTGGCGGCTACGCATGACGAAGCCTGGCGTTCAGCCTATCAGGGCATCATTCCCGGCGCCGAACTGGAAAAACTGATCAACCGGCGTGGCCCGTACTGGTGGGACAGTGCCATCCGCAAGGGCAGCCGAGTCAGCGTGCTGGTGTTCGGCGACAAGATCGCAGGCTACGCCAATTACGGTCGTAACCGTGCCCGCAGCCTGCACTTCGAAGGCGAGATCTACGAGCTCTATCTCCGGCCGGAATTCCAGGGCCTCGGCTTCGGCCGCCGCCTGTTCAACGCCGCCCGCCGCGACCTCGCGCAGAGCGGGCTGAAGAGCATGGTGGTCTGGGCGCTGTCGGACAACGATCCGGCCACGGAGTTCTATCGCGCGCTCGGCGGCCGCATGGTGGCGCGCTCTTCGGAACGGTTCGGGCCGAAATCGCTCGACAAGGTGGCTTTCGCCTGGACCAACTGAGGCCGGGATGCCCCCGGGGCCGGCGCTACGGTCGCGCGTCAACCAATAGCCCAAAAATCCATCATTTCTCCTCGAAAGTTAGATGGATGGGCGGGCTCAGCCCGCGTATGACAGCAGCAATCACTGTTCCTGCCCGGCGCGCCTGCCCCGGCAATCACGGAGTTCTCTATGCGTATTGATGCGGTATCGATCGGAGTGAATCCGCCGCATGACGTCAACGTCATCATCGAAGTGCCGGTCGGCGGCGAGCCGATCAAATATGAAATGGACAAGCAAGCCGGCACGCTGGTGGTCGACCGCTTCCTCTATACGCCGATGCGCTACCCCGGCAATTACGGCTTTATCCCGCACACGTTGTCGGACGATGGCGACCCCTGCGACGTCCTGATCGTCAACACCCGCGCCATCGTGCCGGGCGCGGTGATGAGCGTGCGGCCAGTCGGCGTGCTCCTGATGGAGGACGAAGCCGGCGGCGACGAGAAGATCCTCGCGGTGCCCTCCTCCAAGCTCACGCAGCGCTACGACAAGGTGAAGACCTACAGCGACCTGCCCCAGATCACGCTGGACCAGATCCAGCACTTCTTCGAGCACTACAAGGATCTCGAGAAGAACAAATGGGTGAAAGTGCTGCGCTGGGGCGATGCCGATGAAGCGCGCCGGCTGATCACCGAAGCGATCGCGCGGGCGAAGAAATAGCGCCCTGTAGCCCGGGTGAAGCGCAGAGCAACCCGGGGTCCGCTCTCAGCGTTGATGCAGGGGCCCCGGGTTGCGCTGCGCTCCACCCGGGCTACGTACGGTCTTAAACTCCGGGCGCCGGCAATCCGGCGATGGCGCAGGCTGCGCGCAGCGTGTTCACCAGGAGACAGGCGACCGTCATCTGGCCGACGCCACCAGGCACCGGCGTGATCGCGCCGGCGATATCGAGTGCCTCCTGATAGGCGACATCGCCGACCAGCCGCGGCTTGCCGCCCTCTACCGGAATGCGGTTGATGCCGACATCGATCACGGTCGCGCCCGGCTTGACCCAGTCGCCACGCACCATCTCGGGCCGGCCGACCGCGGCATAGAGCAGGTCGGCACCTCGGGCGAGCTTCGGCAGGTCGCGGGAGCGCGAATGCGCGATTGTCACCGTCGCGTTCTCGTTCAACAGCAACTGCACCAGCGGACGGCCGACCAGATTGGAGCGGCCGATCACCAGCGCATTCATGCCTTCGAGCGAGGCATGCACGCTCTTGGTCAGGATGATGCAGCCGAGCGGCGTGCAGGGCGACAGCGCGGCGAAGCCGCCGGCGAGCCGCCCGGCATTGTTCGGGTGCAGGCCATCGACGTCCTTGGCCGGATCGATGGCGTTGATGATGGTCTCGGTGTGAATGGATTTCGGCAGCGGCAGTTGAACCAGGATGCCGTGCACCGCCGGATCGCGGTTGAGCTCGGCGATAAGCGCCAGGAGATCAGCCTGCGCGACGTCGGCCGGCAGCTTGTGCTCGAACGAGGCCATGCCGGCAGCCTGCGTCTGAGTGTGCTTGCTGCGGACATAGACTTCGCTCGCGGGATCATTGCCGACCAGCACCACCGCCAGCCCCGGCACGAGTCCGTGCTCGCGCTTGACGCGGGCCACCTCCCCCGCGACGCGGGTGCGGAGATCGGCTGCAATGGCTTTTCCATCGATGATGTGAGCCGTCATCTCAATCCTTCGCTTTGCATGCGGTCAGTTGGCGCAACGCATCGCCGAGCCGTCGTGGATCGCCCTCGATCGCAACCTGCTTGAGCCGCGACGTGGCGCCCGAGAGGATCTTCACCCGGCCCTTCGGCACGCCCAGCGCCTTGGCGAGCAGTTCCGTCACCGCCCGGTTGGCCTCGCCGCCATCGGCAATGGCGCGGACGCGGACCTTCACCACGCTGCGGCCGTCGGACAGCGTCTCGATGCCGTCGATGTCATCGCGGCCGCCGCGCGGCGTCACGCGGAGGGCAACGCTGATGCCATCAGTTGCGTAGCGCCAAGGGACGTCCGCCACGGTTCGGTCACCGTTCGAAGGGGCGCTCAGATCACGTTGGGATACACGTAGTACATGATCACCCGCTCGATGAACATGATGAGCAGAATCACGATGATCGGCGAGATATCGAGCCCGCCCAGGTTCGGCATGATGTTCCGGATCGGCGCCAGCACCGGTTCCGTGATGCGGTACAGGAACTCGGCCACCGCGGAGACGAACTGGTTGCGCGTGTTCACGACATTGAACGCGACCAGCCAGGACAGGATCGCGGCGGCGATCAGAAGCCAGACATAGAGGTCAAGGATGATGATGACGATGTCGAGGACGGCGCGCATGTGGTGGGAGCTCGCGGGTGGGACAGGGAGCTAGATATCGGTTCGCCCTCGCACAAACAAGGGAACTTCCCGGCCGATCGCGCCAAAACCGGGCGTTTACTGTCCTTGACTTGCGGTTGGGCCGGACGGTAAATGGCGCCGATTGCCGGCCGAATTGCTCAGCACGGACCGGTCTGGACGGGGCCATAGCTCAGCTGGGAGAGCGCATCGTTCGCAATGATGAGGTCGGCGGTTCGATCCCGCCTGGCTCCACCAGCCTTCGCTCGCTTCGCGAGCTACGGCTCGGCAAGCCCTCTCGTAGCGAAGGCTGCCGCGTCGTAGCCCAACGGGCGAAGACGGGCTTTCTCCACAAACTAAGTCTGCCCACCAA
>NZ_JADYVX010000110.1 GCF_020194175.1 Bradyrhizobium sp. BRP22
ATGGTTCAACGGCACCCGCGCTTCGGGCGAGATGTACGAAAACAACCGCCCCTGATCCACAAATGCGCCCCGCATGCGAGCACCCTCTGATTCGCGATGAAAAATTGAATCAGCAAATTCCCGCTACCGCGAGGGGTTTTTCAGCAAACTGCTAGGGGCAGCTTATGCATATCCAGTTGAGGCGCATTTTTCCCACCGGTCTTTCTGTGGTGCCATCATCAGCGGTGCAGGGAGATCTACCTGTCACAGCCAAGCACGACAGCGCCGTAGGCGGGGATACCCTCGGACCTCACCGCCTCCCAAGCCGCCGGACAACAACTCCGGCACGTTCTGTCGGCGTTCAATTTCCGCCTGATGAGGGGCGACTGCGTTCTCTGCAATGGAAAGCCTTGCTAACTCACACTGGAACGGATTCCGCGGGCAATGAAGCGACGTGAGCGCGTGCGTTTACTGTTACCCAATCAAACATTTGAGAACGACGTTGGAATTGAGAGGCTCTATTTGCGGATGTCTTGCCCTAGCACTGGCTGCTTCCATTTTAACGCTAGGAACTAGTGCCTCGTCCGCGCAGCAAGCAATACTGACCTGCCACTGCGTATTTCCTCCAGATCGAGTTAGAGTCCGGCCTGAAGAAGGACGGACAGATGAAGCGAGCAAGGTTCACGGAAGAGCAGATTATCGCGGTGTTGAAGGAGCATGAGGCTGGGG
>NZ_JADYVX010000111.1 GCF_020194175.1 Bradyrhizobium sp. BRP22
ACGCGCTGCCGGCGCCGGCCGATCAGGCCTATGCGCTGGCGGCCTACCAGTCGCCGCAAGGTGCGGTCGAGACGACGCTGGCGCAGATCTGGGCCGAGCTCCTTGGTGTCGAGCGCATCGGGCGCAATGACCACTTCTTCGAACTGGGCGGCCACTCGCTCTTGGCCGTGCAGATGTCGAGCCGGCTATCACAGGCTGTCGGGGTCGAACTGCCACTGTCGACGCTGTTCGCAAGGCCAGTGTTGAGTGACCTGGCGGCAAGCATCGTCGAGCTGTTGAGCCGCTCCGGTCCGCAAGAGCTGCCGTCGATTGCAGCCGTGTCGCGTCATGAGCCGCTTGTGCTGTCGTTTGCGCAGCAGCGGCTATGGTTTTTGGCTCAGCTGAACGAAGGCAGCACGAACTATCACATTCCACTGGCCTTGCGATTGCGCGGGATGCTCGACCGCAGCGCCTGGCAGCGCAGCCTTGACCGTGTGTTGGCGCGTCATGAGGCGCTGCGCAGTGTGTTTGTCGCGATCCAGGGCAAGCCCCGGGTTGAGGTTCTGCCGCCGGACGCGGGTCTGCCGATAGTTGAGCACGATCTGCGGGAGAGATCGGATGCAAAAGCGGCATTTTTGGATCTGTGCCAAGAAGAGGGGCGCACGCCATTCGATCTTGCGCGCGGTCCGCTGATCCGCGGTC
>NZ_JADYVX010000112.1 GCF_020194175.1 Bradyrhizobium sp. BRP22
AGTCTTTCACCCAGGTCGGGAGAAGAGTATTAGAGGTTTTTGAGCGGAGCCTCGGGAGATCGTCTAAGGACTTCTTTTCCAGCTATGAGACTCTTCGACGTCACGGAAATATGTCCAGCGCAACTGTACTATTCGTTTTAGATCACGTGCTTGAGCATGGGAAGCAGGCGCCGGGATCATACGGAATCTTGGCTGCGTTCGGACCAGGGTTCTCGGCCGAGCTGTCGCTATTAAATGGGCTGAGGACGAAGCGGCGGGCCGACAGGGCTGGGCGGGAAACGCACGTTGAGCTCCCGCCATCTATGAACGGTTAAGATCGAGCGGCCCACATCATCATTCCATTGCATCACTGGGAACGACGAAAACTCTTAAGTCAGCGAGAGGTTCTCTGCGCTGTCTTTACCGCTCTTCCGGTCGGTCCTGACCTCGTAGTTCACCCGCTGGCCCTCGGCGAGGCCACCAAGGCCCGCACGCTCGACCGCGCTGATATGAACAAACACGTCCTTGCCGCCATCACTGGGTTGGATAAACCCGTAGCCCTTCTGCCCGTTGAACCACTTCACTGTACCTGTCGCCATAACGTTTTCTCCGAAGCGCAACGCGCATCTCGCATGGACTCGCGCGATTCCGACAATTCAATCCGAGGATGTCTCTGGGAAGGGCCGCTAGGGACC
>NZ_JADYVX010000113.1 GCF_020194175.1 Bradyrhizobium sp. BRP22
TTGCGCCCGATGCGCTCGACACCAAGGAGCTCGGCCCAGATCTGCGCCAGCGTCGTCTCGACCGCACCTTGCGGCGACTGGTAGGCCGCCAGCGCATAGGCCTGATCGGCCGGCGCCGGCAGCGCGTTCCGATCGAGCTTGCCATTCACCGTGAGCGGAAGCGCCGCCAGACGCACGAACGCACTCGGCACCATGTAGTCCGGCAGCCGCGCACTTAAGTGCGCCCGCAAGGCGCCCGCAACCCCGCCTCTATCGCCCTCGTGTGAGCCGGCTTCGGGCGCGCAGACCACATAGGCGATCAGATGCTTGTCGCCGGCGCCGTTCTGGCGCGCCACCACCACCGCCTCGCGCACCCAGGCGTGCTCGCAAAGCCGCGTGACGATCTCGCCCGGCTCGATGCGATAGCCGCGGATCTTCACCTGATCGTCGTTGCGGCCCAGGAACTCAAGATTGCCGTCCGGCAGATAACGTGCAAGGTCGCCGGTCCGGTACAGCCGATCGCCCTCGACAAAGGGACTGGCGATGAACCGCTCCGCGGTCAGCTCAGGGCGGTTGAGGTAGCCCCGTGCCACCCCCGCCCCGCCAATGTAAAGCTCACCCACCGCGCCGAACGGCACGGGCGCGCCATGGCCATCCAGCAAGTACACCCGCGTGTTGGCGATTGGACG
>NZ_JADYVX010000114.1 GCF_020194175.1 Bradyrhizobium sp. BRP22
GCCATCAGCGCAGCCAACACCTGAACCCGGTCACCGGAAGACCACTGCCCGCTGTTCACCTTCCTCGCTGTCTGATTCAGGTTATTCCCGATGGCGGCCAGCTGACGCAGTAACGGCGGTGCCAGTGTCGGCAGCTTCCCGGAGCGTGCAACCGGCTCACCCAGGCAGACCCGCCGCATCCATACCGCCAGCTGTTTACCCTCACAGCGTTCCAGTAACCGGGCATGTTCATCATCAGTAACCCGTATGGTGAGCATCCTCTCGCGTTTCATCGGTATCATTACCCCATAAAACAGAAATCCCCCTTACACGGAGGCATCAGTGACTAAACAGGAAAAAACCGCCCTTAACATGGCCCGTTTTATCAGAAGCCAGACATTAACGCTGCTGGAGAAACTCAACGAACTGGACGCAGATGAACAGGCCGATATTTGTGAATCACTTCACGACCACGCCGACGAGCTTTACCGCAGCTGCCTCGCACGCTTCGGGGATGACAGTGAAAACCTCTGACACATACAGCTCCCGGAGACGGTCACAGCTTGTCTGTGAGCGGATGCCGGGAGCAGACAAGCCCGTCAGGGCGCGTCAGGGGGTTTCGGGGCGAAGCCCTGAACCAGTCACGTAGCGATAGCGGAGTGTATACTGG
>NZ_JADYVX010000115.1 GCF_020194175.1 Bradyrhizobium sp. BRP22
TGTTCTGTCGTTCGCGGAGAAGGAGCTGCCGCCGGGAGGACGTGAAAAGGTGATGGCGAGCTTTGAGCGTGTACTGATGCCCGGTCTCGAAAAGAATCAGTACAGCATCCTGTGGGTGGAGCACCAGGACAAGGGACGGCTTGAGCTGAATTTTGTCATTCCGAACATGGAGCTACAGAGCGGAAAACGCCTCCAGCCGTACTACGACCGGGCAGACAGGCCGAGAATTGATGCCTGGCAGACGCTGGTTAATCACCATTACGGGCTGCATGACCCCAACGCCCCGGAGAACAGCCGGATACTGACTCTCCCTGATAACCTGCCGGAAACGAAACAGGTGCTTGCAGAGAGCGTCACACGCGGGATAGACGCTCTTTATCATGTCGGGGAGATAAAAGGCCGTCAGGATGTGATTCAGGCGCTCACAGAGGCAGGGCTTGAAGTGGTCAGGGTGACGCGAAGTAGTATCAGCATTGCAGACCCGAACGGCGGGAAGAATATCAGGCTGAAAGGAGCATTTTATGAGCAATCTTTTACAGACGGGCGCGGAGTTCGAGAAAAAGCTGAAAGAGAGAGCCGAATCTACAGAGACAATGCTGAACGACGAGTTCAGCAAGCTCGAAAAATCTGTAAGCAAGGCT
>NZ_JADYVX010000116.1 GCF_020194175.1 Bradyrhizobium sp. BRP22
ACTCTAAGGAACAAGATAATTTACCATAATCCCTTATTGTACGCACCGCTGAAACGCGTTCGGTGCGATCACGGCAGCAGACAGGTAAAAATGGCAACAAACCACCCGAAAAACTGCCGCGATCGCACCCGGTAAATTTTAACCACATGCATAGCTATGCAGCCATGTGAATCACGCAGGAATTTCCAGCCAGAGACTGCTGAAACGGATTTTTTTCATGCTTTCGGAAGCGAAGAAGACGGGAACCGGAGCGGGAAAACAGAAGTTCAGGGGAATGAGCGCGATCTGGCAATAGAGGCAAAACACAGCAACAAAAGATACACCAGAATCGCGCCCGTATGCGTTTTAACGCGTTCCTGTTTTTTCAGCAAGGTCTGACTGAAGCGCGTTCCCGGTGCCCCCGAACCAACCATTATCCCAAAAAATGCACCAGAAACGCGCTGACAACATTTTAGCCTGTCTCTGATTACCATCCCAGCGAAGGGCCATCCAGTGTGCGCTCCTGTATTTCCGGCTGGCGCTCACGCTCCAGGGATAACGCATGTTCGCGCTCCTGTATCAGCCGTTCGTCCCTTATCTCCTGTTCTCGCTGTATAACTGGCTCAAGCGTTCTGTCCGCT
>NZ_JADYVX010000117.1 GCF_020194175.1 Bradyrhizobium sp. BRP22
CTCTAATGGAGTGAAAACATAACCCCCAATTTTCGGGGGCGGAAAAACAAAACTATGCTTGCATTATGTGTGTGCTTCTTGCATTCATCCCTGTCGATGAACATCGAAGAACATCGACGAACATAACACGATGTTAAACAAAACAAAATATTGTTCACATTCACTGTGACCAACCGCGATCATGTCTCCTCTCGGTGGTGTGTGTTCTTGCATCTTCCTCGCGCCGCCATTCATCCCAGGTACGATTGAAACCCAGAGAGCGGAACAGATGATCCGGCTGTTTTTCTGGTGTGTTGACGGCAGCAAAAAGCGGTGCCTCACGGGTTTTCAGATGAAACTCCATAAGTTCCGGTGCAGGTGATATGTGGCTGTCTGCATCGTGATTTACGGCAACACCATACCCTGCATACCGTAACCCCTTATCGGTCAGCGCACTGATGACCAGATGCCTGTTATCGGCTGAGGGAACGGCAAACGCGGGATACAGCGTACCATTAAGCCGGATAACACCGCCCAGAGAGTCATCCACGCCCATGACCAGCAAAAGCTGAAGCTGGCGGGTTTCCCGGTCGACAGAACTC
>NZ_JADYVX010000118.1 GCF_020194175.1 Bradyrhizobium sp. BRP22
GCGTGTGATAGATCGTCATCAAACACCAGCGTGTAGCGCATTTCCTCTCCACCCCACACGTGAATAGCCCCCAAGTACGTTCCCGAGATGTTGTCGGAGACGAAGCGTCCGTCGATATAGAGGCCCAGGCGACCATTCTGTACGGTGAAATCGCCATCGCAATCGATGTAGGACAGCGCGACGCGTGCCTTTCGCGTCTCGTCGTCGTCAGTACGAACGGCAGGGTTGCGCGCCGCGCCCTCCATATTAAGTGCAGCAAAGCACACACGCGGCGCATCGTTAGAGTGCGGCAACCACTCCGCGCAGCTGCGACGCAGTTCGGACGTGTCTTGCGGTATCTTGGCCTCGTCGCCGTACACCGGCCCAGCGGCGAGCACGAGCAGAATTGCGATGGTTCGGCTCATTTGCAGTTCCTTCAAAAGTCATCAGAGTGCATCGCCGCCCGCAGGCCGGGAAGCGCCGGAGCCCCAAGGAAATTGATTAGTCGGTATCGAATTTCACGGCCAGTTTCGGGCGAACTGCTACGTCTCTATGTCGTACCGGTCACCTACCTTAGCTGGTAGCGCT
>NZ_JADYVX010000119.1 GCF_020194175.1 Bradyrhizobium sp. BRP22
GGGCTGCATCGCCGGCTTGGCCCGGCGCGTCGGTGAAGGTCTCGGCGAACCAGGCGATCATCTCCGCATCGATCGGATCATTCTTGGCGAACCGTCCCGCCGATCGGGCGAAGCTGCGCACCCGCTTGGGGTCGACGATCCGGACTTCGATCCCGGCTTCGCGCAGCGCCCTGGCCCACTCCCGCTCGTAGCCGCCCGAGGCCTCCATGGCGGCCTTGCCGACCTTGTGCTTGCGCAGCCAGCGGATCAGCGCGCGCCGTCCCTCCGCGGTGCTCGCAAAGGTCTGCCGTTGAGACAACGCGCGAAGGCACGCGTCCACCTTGTCCTTGGCCACATCGATCCCGGCGACACCAACCTCGTTTTGTGCCATCATCCACGCCCTTCCTTGCTCGGTTCGGGCTCGCAGCCCGTGCAACTGTTCGGGTTGAGGAAGACACCGGATCTGTCCCGCGCTTCCCGACAGGCTCTCAGGGCCTTGGAGCACGATCGGGCTCAGATCCAGCGACGGGCGGTTCTGATCCAACCGCCCGTTCGCACATTCTGGCAGATTCTGCGGACACAAGAGC
>NZ_JADYVX010000012.1 GCF_020194175.1 Bradyrhizobium sp. BRP22
AGTCCACTGCGCTGATACTGGAGACGAGCGGCTTTGGTCCACGGCATGGTGTCCTCCCTCGAATCTTTGCAAATCCGAAGGAATCACAGGCCCGCCAAAACCGCTCACCCTTTTTCGGTCAGGCTCTCAGGATGAGGTCTAATTTCGCGGCGAAATCTTAGACCCTCATGGTGAGGAGCGCCGCTTGCGGCGCGTCTCGAACCATGAGGCCCGCCTCGCGCAGATGCAATTCGACCTGATCTCATCGCGGGCTAGAGCATTTTCGGTTCTGATTGAATCAGAACCGAAGCTCTAGATTCTTGTTTGACGCGTTTTCTTCACGCGAACCGGTGTCCACTTGGCTCGAAAACGCTGTAGCAGCGAAGCGACGACGGCTTATTTTCCTCCGCGCACCTGGATCACGATCGCGCTGAGACGGGCGTTCAGGTTGGCGTAGTTGATATTGGGGCCACCCAGGCCGGCCAGGCATCTGCGCTTGCAGCCGCCGCCACCGCCGCCGCCGCGCGCAACCGGCTCGCCGAAGGTGGCGACCGGAACGGTGCCGGTGACCTGGAAGCCGCGCGCCATCAGCCGCGAGCGCACGGCAAGGCAATAGCTCACCGACAGACGGGAGAAGCGCGTCTCGCCGTGGCCGGCGCGGTACTTCATCACGGCGGTGCAGAGGTCGCCGCGGGCGAGCCGCCATGCCTGCGCGAGATAGGTCACACCATAATGGATGTTGGTCTCGGGCACGGCGAGTTCGGCATTGGTGCCGGAGAAGCCGAGCAGCCGCGCGGTCGAGGGCAGGACCTGCATCAATCCGATCTCGCCGACGCCGCCAATCGCGCCCGCATTGTAGCCGCTCTCGACGCCCATCACGGCTTCGGCGATTTCGGGCGCAAGGCCGGTGCCGGCGGTCGCCTTCTCGATCAGATCGCGATAGCGGGAACGCGGCTGCGCGTTCGAGCCCGCAACCGCTCGCGCCGGGGGCAAGCCGATCTTGGCATTCTCGCGCCAGCGCCGTTCGATGGCTGCCGGTGTCTCAGCCGGCGCGGGTTCCTTAGCGGGCGAAACCTCTTTTGCAGGCTCGCTTGCGTCATCGGCAGCGGCGGAGCCCTCCGCCACCGCGGGTGAGGTGTCGGCGAACGCGACGGCGCTGGTCAGGATGAGGCCGACGCCGGTCGTCAGCGCAAGCAACCATCCGCGCAACAACCTGGCCCCCCCGATGCCCCGCACGCCCCGCCTCGCTCACTCTGTGGATCGAAGCCGCAGCCGCTGAAGCATCTCGGGCGGCGGCGCGCCGGCATTGGCGGAAGCGAGCAGCGGACGCAGCCGGCCGCCAAGCTCGGGATCCATGCTGCCGTCGAAGGTGATGCGGTCCATCCTGCCATCAGGCGGGATCGAGGCGCTCACGACGAAGCTCAGCGGCTTGTTCTCTTTCTCTTGCCCCGCGGCGAAGCTAACAAGCCATTGCGACGTATCGCCGTCGGCCTCGAACGTGATTGGATTTGCACAGCTCATTCGGATGGGCTGAAGCACGATGATGAACGCCGCTAGCGGGCGCCGCCGGCCGACTGCGTCAACTCGCCGGCGATGCGGGACAGCGCGATCTCGTTGACCGCGGGCGGATTCTGCTCGAGCACGCGCGCGACATAGACGCGGCGGTTGAGCTCGGCGCGCTGCTGTCGCAGGCGCTGGACCAGGCCGTCCCGCACGTCGGCGAGCGGCATCGTCTCGGATGGCTTGGTCTCGATCAGCTTGACGATGTGGTATCCATCGGCGAGCTTGATCGGCTCACTGACGGTATTGACGGCCATTTCCATCACGCGCGTCTTGATCTCGGGAACGAGCTGCGGCTCGGGCAGCCAGCCGAGATCTCCGCCCTTGTCCGCGAGCTCGCGCTGGTCGGTGGTGTCCTTGGCAATCTGGGCGAAGTCCGCCTTCGGCTGCTTCAGCTTGGCCTGGATGTCCGCAACCTTCGCCTTGGCCTTCTCCTCAGTGGCGCTGTCGGATCCTTCCGCCAGCGCGACATAGATCTGCGCGAGATGAAAGCGGCGCGGCATGATCAGCGAGCCCTTGTTGGCGTCATAGGCCTTCTGGATTTCCGCCTCATCCGGATAATTCTCCGGCGGCGCCGACACCGACTGCAGGTAGCTCTCGACGATGGCCTCCTCGCGCAGCTTGGCGAGCTGGGCGACGACGGCCGGCTGCTCCTGCCACTTCTTGTCCCCGGCCTCTTTGAGGATGAGCTGCCGCGCAAAGATCGCGCGGAGCGTCTGGTTGAGAAGCGCGGGATCGCGGGCCAGCGCTGCGCGCTGATCGGGCCCGACGGCGGCCAGGAAGGTGCGGATTTCCGACGAGGAGACGTCGCGCCCGGCAACCCGCGCCACCGTCTCGCCGGTCGATGTCGGTGCTTCGGCATAGGGCGCCGGGGCGACCGGCTGGGCCGCAGCCGCAACGGGCGCCGGCGCCGCGGCGGACGGCTTCGGCTTCACCACCCGCTGCGGTGCCTGTGCCGCCGGCGGGGACGGGTTCTGCGCGAGGGCGGGTTCGACTGCAGACAATCCGATGATCGCCAAAACTACGAGATGACGGCCCGCGCGACCGCGACGGTATCGCAGAGAGGGGCCTTCAAACGCAGGACGATGGACAATCATAGTGACCTCAGGGTTCGATCTTCCGGTTCAGGATCCGGTCGCCATGGTCCTGCAGCAGGTTCTGGATCTCGACGCGACGGAATCCGAGCAGCGGTTCGTTGGGCCACTACTACATCACCAAATGTCACACTTTCATAACAAGGCGCGTTCGCAGCGACGCGGGGCAATCCTCCAGCCGACCGGAGGTATTTTTTGCACGCTGCGGAGCCGGGACATCAAGGCCGGCGGGCACATGGGCGAGCGGCATCAGCCCCAGACGTTCCGGTCGAGCCGGCCTTCGACGCGCCGCCTGTCTCTTCGTGTCACCGGCGAGCAGGTTCCTGGGCGAGAAGATTCTTGTAGACCTTCCCGCCTTTCATGATCACCAGGAAATTCTTCGCCGGTTCTTCCACGAGCCTGATGTTGTCGACCGGATTGCCATCGACCAGCAGGAGGTCGGCCAGCGCGCCCTCCTCCACGACGCCCAGCTTACCGGGGTAGGGATTTCGGAGTCCTGACAGACTGAGCAATTCGGCATTCGCCGATGTCGCCATGGCCAGCGCTTCGGCCGGCGTGTACCAGCGAGTGAGGTCGGCGAGCATGGCGCCTTGCCGCTCGGCCAGCGCCTTCGAGAACAGGATGTCGGTGCCGAAAGCTGTCTTGATTCCGTACTTCTTTGCCAGGGCATAGACTCTGTCGGTGCCGCCAACCACCTGCCGCATCTTCGCCTGCTCCGACGGCCCCAGTGCACTTGCACCCGCCAGATCGAGGAAGGGTTGCGTGCTCAACCAGATTCCCTTCTCGGCCATGAGGCGCGCGGAAGCCTCGTCCATCAGGTGGCCGTGCTCGACGCACTTTGCCCCGGCCGCGATCGAGCGCTGGATCGAAACCGGCGTATAGGCGTGCACGGCGACATAGGTGCCCCAGTTCTCGGCCGCTTCGACGGCGGCGCGCAGCTCGGGCTCGATGAAGGTGGATACATCGAGCGGGCTGAACGGCGATGCGACGCCGCCGCCCGCGGTGAGCTTGACCTGCGAAGCGCCCTGCATGAGCTGCTCGCGCGCGCGCACGCGAACCTCATCCGGACTGTCCGCCACCATGCTCCCGCCAACGCGTTCCATGCGGCTGAGCATGCCGCCGATCGTTCTCGGCAGATCGGTAAGCTGCCGGAAATCACCATGGCCGCCGGTGATGGTGATCACGGCGCCAGACGGATAGATGCGAGGGCCGGCGACGAGGCCATCGTCAATCGCGCGCTTGAGCCCAAAGGCCGGCCCGCCCATGTCGCGAACGGTGGTAAAGCCCCGCATCAGCGTGGCGGTCGCTTCCGCGGCCGCGAGAAGATTGTTGTAGCCGACATCGTCACCCAAAGCGGCCGCCGGCGTCGGGCGCACCAGCATCGCATGCCAGTGCGCGTCGATCAGCCCGGGCATCAGCACGCGTTCGCCGCCGTCGATCACCTGAGCATCGGCCTTGATCGCCGTCACCGAAATCGTCTCGATCTTGTTGTCGCGGACCAGGACATTGGATGGTGCGGAGAGCGCGGCGTTCTTTCCGTCAAAGATGCGAACGTTCTGGAACAGCACGGCGGAAGCCTGTTGAGCCTGCGCAGCCGGCAAAGCCGCGAGGCTCATTCCAATTGCGGCCAGGGATGCGGCGATCCTGAACGTCCGGCCCGGCTTCTTCAAGACTGACATATCTGATCTCCGCCAATGGCGCGTCGCGCAAGGCTCGCATTGATCCTGCTGTTGCGGGAAGAAACGCCCGCTGTGCTAGCGGGCGTTCAGCGCGTGTATGGCTCGCTCGACCCTCGCTACCCCGTTCTGGCAGCCGGCAGCCAGGCGAGGGTCAGCCATCCGACGCCGTGAGACAGCAGATCGATGCCCAGCAATAGTCCAAGCACCCATAGCCCGGTGGCCGGAAATCCGGTCAGGATGATGAGGCCCGCCACGACACCGAACAGCCCGGACACCAGCATGATCCAGCCAAGCTGCCGCCAATGGCTGATGCCGACCAGGATACGGACGATCCCGGAGATCAGAAGCAAAAGACCGAGGACATAGGTCAGGATCAGCGCGCTGGTCACCGGCTGGCTCACCAGCACGATGCCGAATGCAAGATAGAGCGCGCCGAGCAGCAACTGCCACACGAACCCTCCCCATCCCTTGGTCCAGAACGCGTGAACGATCTCGAAGCCGCCGGCGATGATGGCCATCCAGCCGATGAAGATGGTGCTGATCACGGTGAACAGCACGACATCGCCGAGCACCAGGAGGCCGGCGATGATCATGACGATCCCGAGCAGGATGCACAGCCACAAAGGCGGTGTCGGCAGCCCGGTCAGGCGCATCGTGGAGCCGTTGTCATAGGTGGTCATGTGATCCTCCTCGGTTTCAGGAGCAGTCGCCTGACGTCTCATACAATCCGGCCGTGATCATCACGGCCAGCGCGTGGTGGCAGACGGCGGCGTCGACCACGCGCTGCTTCGTGATCGGATTCACCCCACCGTCGGCCAGCGTCGCGCCCATCACGGCGAGGTCCCGGGCAGTTACATTCAGCGAGCACTGCCGCGTGTAGAGATCGGTCGCCTGCTTGGCGTCGCAATAGATGCGGTCCCGCGCCATAGACCTTCCCACTGGTCCCAACGACACACACGCCGAACAGCTCGCTCGAGACTCGGGCGAGTGCCGGATGGACCTGCGAATTCTTGCCGTCAGCGTTCGATTTAAGGCGCCGGTGTGCGTCTTCCACCAGCGACTGCACCATCTCGGGGTCAGGCAGATGACCGGTCGAAACGTAAGGCCGCTCATCGGTCGCCGCTCGTGACGCCATCGCACCACTCCGCCGAAGGGGCCATCAGCTCTGGAGCGTCATCCGTTCCAGAGCTCTATGCGGTAACATTCATCTAACGCTTACGTTTACGATTAGTCAATCTACAACCATTGCAACCATTTGCAGGCGACCACCAAATGTGAAGGCTGCCTTCTCATCTCGCGAGTGCGCAAGTTTCTCACGTTTGCTAGGTAAGGCAGGCTGTCGCAATCGCCATTATGCGCAATTGAATCAAAGCGCAGTCATTTGCCGCAGAATCCAGGCACGCAGGATCTTGCTACGTGGCCGGCTGAGTTGCGATTGTCTTCTGCCCACGAGCCTGAGCGGCATGCCAGCAACCCGTGCCGCTCAGGCGCCCTCTTGTTCGTTCAGCGCCGCCCCACAGGGGCCGAGTAGACCAGCGGCGGCGGCCGATATGGCCGCGCCGAGATACCAAAATTCTCGCCGTACTGCTGCTGCACCGCCGGTATGTTGATGACACCGACGCGGACGTCCGGCGATCGCGCGTCGATCGGCGGCTGATTCGTGATCGGAGGATTGACGCGGTCGACCTCGCCTCTCAAACGTTTGTTGAGATCGTCATAGCCGCGCTTGGCATTGCCGACGTTGCCGCCGGCGACGCTGTTATTGCCTGATCCCTGCTGTCCGATGCCGAGAGCCGGCGGCAGATTATTCCGCTGCGGATCGACGCTCACGGGCGGAAGGGAAAACGGCGGCTCCTGAGCCATGGCGGGCCCTGCCACGGCAAAAGCCGCCAGATTGACAAGCAATAATACGCGCATCCCAATCACCTGTTCGACAGTTACGATAGCGTGCACCCCTCCAATATGGTGCATGCCGCTTGCCAAAGCGTGTGTCTTGCGATGGGATATAATTCAAATTCTACGCGCGCCCATCGATTCCGCTAAACAACTTGTTCAATCGATACCCGATCAACATTTTCGGCAGGATCAACCCCAGGGTGATCGCGAGGGTGATCAGGAAGGCATTCGCTCCGTCCGCGAGTGTTGCCTGGAGCAGACTTGCGGAAACGTCACCGCCGCTCGCGACGAGTTCGACGAGTCCGTCCGCCATGCGGAACAGGAACACGCCGGGAATCAGCGAGACCACGGACGCGAAGGCAAGCCCCGCATAGGGTAATCTGAGGCGTTCTGCCACAGGCGTGGTGATCACGCCGACGATGAGGCAAGCAATCAGCGCGCCGCCCGCGAGGCTCGCGCCGGCCTTGGCCAACAACGCCCAGCGCGCGCCATGAGCCAGCATCCCGATCAGCATCGGGACTGGCAGCATCCGCCATGGCATGGAGAAAAAGGTACCATAGGCCGCGACCGCCACACCCGCGGCAATCACGTCATAGATCAACGGCACCGGCGGCGACGGCGCCGATGCCGGCAGGTTGGCCCCGCCGAACGACAGTCCGCCGAGCAGGCCGATGCAGATCGCGAAGATGATCAGGCTCGCATAGACCACCCGGCAGATCCCGAGCGCCAGGCGTCCGCGGGCAAGGTCGATCGTGCCGTTGAGGATATGCGGGCCCGGCACCAGCACCATGCAGGGACAGACGGCGACCAGTCGCTGCAGGCTGGAGAACTGGAGGTGGACGACCAGCGCGCCGATTACGCCGGCCAGTAGCGCGGCAGCAAGCTGCTGGGCAAAGGGGTTGTGACTCAATCCTGCGATCCAGCGGCGCAGGCAGGCGCCGAGGCCGGCGCTGACCGCGATGATGAGCAGGCTGGCCAGATGGGCGGCGCCGAAGATGACGCCGAGCGCGGCAGCGCCGATGGCAGCGAAGAATGCGAAACGGATGAGGGAGACGGGCGGGCGTGCTTGCACCTTTGCAAGCTCGGACCGCAGCAATTCCGGCGCAGAAGGGTGATCGCAGAAGTCATCGATCAACTTGGTCGCGGCGGCGACCTTCCCCATCTCGATCCCGACCGGCCTGGCCTCGACGGTGGTGCTCGTCGCTTTACCGCCATTCTCGATCGCGACGGTCACTTCGTCCCAGCGCAGGAAGACCCGCGCCGAAAAGCCGAGCGCTGTCGCCAGCCGCTCGACACAGTCGGTCGTGCGCTCGGTCGTCTGACCGTTCGTGAACAGCAATGTCGCGGCCGCCACGAGCAGATCGAGCGCACGTTCGGGATCGGTGCTTCGAGGTTCGGGCCGGGCGGTGGCCGCCATGTCAAGAGAATGGCTCATCGCATCAACGAAACCTGATTTCCGATCGAGCGGGCATCAAAACAGCGGTAGCGTCCGCTGCACGCATGATCTTTCCAATTGCCATAGCTCTTTTTCCGAATAGCCCGATGATGACCGTCCGGCCGCCTGCTGACTCGCTGCTCAGTGATCCGTCACGACCATGGCGTTTCGGCAAAAGGCGTGCGTCACGGAAATATTTCCCGGTTCGCTCCGCGTAGCCTAGCACGCTCGCCGCGAAGCGAGTTCATCTTCACCACATCCGGGAGTCACTCATGTCCGACAGTCAACTGAGGCAGCCCATCCGCGGCGCGAAGGGCGCAACCGATCCGGGTCCCCGCAACGCCCTGCTCGACAACCAGAACCCCGACATCCTGACGCCGCCGGAAACCGACAACGGCTCGCTTCCGAATCTCAAGTTCTCGTTTGGCATGGCCCACAATCGCCTCGAGGACGGCGGCTGGGCGCGCGAGGTGACGGTGCGCGAATTGCCGGTCGCCAAATCGATGGCCGGCGTCAACATGCGGCTCGATTCCGGTGTGGTGCGCGAACTGCATTGGCACAAGGAAGCGGAGTGGGCCTACATCCTGCAGGGCAATGTCCGCCTGACGGTGGTCGATGAGGATCGCAATGTCGCGGTCGACGATCTCAAACCGGGCGACGTCTGGCTGGTGCCGGCCGGCATCCCCCACTCCATCCAGGGCCTCGAAGGCGGCTGCGAATTCCTGCTGGTGTTCGACGACGGCAATTTCTCCGAGAACGAAACGTTGCTGATCACCGAATTCCTGGCGCATACGCCGCCCGGCATCCTGGCCAAGAATTTCGGCATTGGCGTCGAGCACTTCGCCAACATCCCGAAATCCGAGAAGTACATCTTCCGCCTCCCGGTCCCGGCCCCGCTCGAGACCGTCCGCAGGCAGCTTCCCGACAGTCCGCCAAAGCTCCCCTATGTCTGGCACGCTTCCGAGCATCCGCCGACCCCCTACAAGGGCGGATCGGTGAAAATGATCGACGTCACCAACTTCCCGGAAACCACCCTGTCGGCGCTGATCATGGAGATTGAGCCGGGCGCGCTGCGCGAACTGCACTGGCATCCCGATGCCGACGAATGGCAATATTATCTGGAGGGACAAGCCCGGATGACGGTGTTCGATGCCACCTCGAAGGCGCGCACCTTCAACTACACCTCCGGTGACGTCGGGTTCGTGCCGCGAACCATGGGCCACTACATCGAGAACATCGGCTCCACCACGCTGCGGCTGATCAACGTCTTCAACAAACCGCGCTACAAGGACATCTCGCTCAACAACTGGATGGCGCTAACTCCGCCCGATCTCGTCAAGGGGCACCTCAACCTTGACGACACCGCAATGAGGGCGCTGAAGCGCGAGCGCTGCGCCGTGGTTCGCTGATCTGCGATCACGCGAGCAGGCGTAACGTTGTCCGGCTGACGCGCGCCAGCCGGACAGCATCGAACAAAGCAACCACCCGGCGAGAAACCTTCGAAGGTTTCAATCGTTGGTTCCGGTCAATAAGCCAGGGAGGAAACCATGAATAGATTAGTGCCCGTTCTCTTGGCCGCGGCTCTGTCCGCAGGTGTGCCAAGCCTTGTGAAGGCGGACCAGCCGGGAGCGGACTGGATGCCCGCCCAGCAGGTGATCGAGACCATTCTCAAGTCGGGCTATACGCAGGTTACCAAGATCGAGGCCGACGACGGCCGTTGGGAAGGCAAAGGCATCAAGAACGGGCAGAAGATGGAGTTTCATGCTGATCCGAAGACCGGTGTGATCGCCCACGAAAAGCCCGATCGCTGAGAGTGCGGCAGCAATCCTCGCGGATCATGCCTGAGCGAGCGCCTTCTCGCGACTTGCGATCAGCACCCGCAAAGGCTCCGCCACGGCAACGGAGCTGTGGGTTCGCTGATCCGTGCATACCCACACGATCTCGCCGGTGGAGCGGAGCTCCTCGCCGCCCCTGGCGAAAATTGCGAGCGCAAGCGTGATCGAGGATCGACCGATCTTCGCGACCCGCACGCAGACATCGATCTCCTCGTCGAACCGGATCGGCGCCTTGTATTCGACGACCGACCTCACGAGATGGAAATCGACGCCGGTCCTCGAGACCTCGCCGAGATAGTCATAGCCGAGGGCGCGAAAATACTCGGTGATCGCCGTGTCGAAATAAGTCAGGTAGTGCGCGTTGAACACCACGGCCTGCGCATCGACCTCGGAATAGCGCACCCGAAACGGATGATGAAACCAGAAATCCTCGCGCATGCGTTCTCCTTCCACGAAGTGTCATCCATCCCCTGATATCACGATCGCCGCGGAAGTGCGCGAGGCCAAATTTGCCAATGGCCTGCCGATCCGGAGAATTGCGCTGGCGCCGGACGAAAAGATCGCAGGGCTGCTGGTCCAGAGCGGACTGTAGCGAGGTAATCCGCCATACAGAACGATATTGGCGGGCTAGCCTTCGCTAACCCGCCAACGAACTTGTCATTATTTCCGAATGCGGGAACGGCTCAGCTCGCGCGCCGCGATGGTTGTTCGCCTGCCCCGGAGCGGGACGCCTTGTTGCCGTCGATCGCCATCGCCTGCAACGTCGTCCGATCGACCTTGCTCAGCGCGTTGCGCGGCAAAGCATCGATCACGATGAGACGCTCAGGCACCTTGTAGGCGGCCAGCCGCGTCGCCACGTCGCTGAGGATGCCGGCAACGACTCGCTCGTCCTTTCCCTTTACGAGCGTGACGAAACCGATCACGCGCTGTCCGAGCACGGCGTCCGGCACACCGACCACGGCCGCTTCCTGAACCGAGGGATGGGCGGCGACCACCTGCTCGACTTCGACAGGCGAGATGTTGGTGCCGCCGCGGATGATGATGTCCTTCTTGCGCGCGACGAACAGGAGTTCGTCCTGCGCCTCGCGCCGCACCAGGTCGCCGGTGTAATACCAGCCGTCCTTCAGGCCTTCCGTCGTCGCCCTCAGATCGTTCCAGTAGCCCACGAACAGATTCGGACCGCGGACCAGGAGCTCGCCGAGTTCGCCATCGGCGACATCGTTGCCATCGTCGTCGACCAGCCGGATGTCCGCCGGCCGCATGATCCTCATCACCGGACCCGGCCGCAGACCGTAGCCGAGATTGCCGACGGCTTCCGTCGCGCCCCATACGTTATAAAGCGGAGCGTCGAAGGTGGCCGTGACCTGCCGCTGCAGTTCGATCGGGCAGGCGTCGGCTCCAGTCAGACAAAAGCGCAGTGACTTCAGCTCGCGCGGCTGGGCGCGCTGGCGATCGAGCAATGCGGCGTATTGTGCGGGAAAACCGACCTGCATGGTGCAGCTATGCCGCTCGATCGTGTCGAGGACGGTGTCGGCATCGAAGCTCTCGATCAGCACGAAGGGAATACCGGCCCTGATACAGGTGAGACAACAGATGAGCCCGCTTATATGCGCCACAGGCAGGGCCATGGCGATGCTATCGTGGCCGGACACGCCCCAATTGTTGATGAGGAGGTCGACCGTTTCAGCCATGCTGGAGGCGGTATGAACAACGAACTTGGGTTCGCCGGTCGTGCCTGACGTGGTGATGAGCACGGCAGGTTGATCCGCCGCGGGCAGATCCGGCAAGTCGCCACGGCCGGCGTCATCGAACAATTGCTGCAACGGCAATCCACCATGCGCGCCGGACGTCGTCTCGACCAGGAAGCGCTTGTCGCGCGGCAGGATCGAGCCGTCGATGGCGGCCACATTGCCGTAAAGTGCGGTCTCGCCGATATAGAGCGTCGGCCGCAGCCGCCGCAGAAGAGGCTCGAGCTCTGCCTGTTTGAAAGCGGTCCGCAACGGGGCCACGATCGCGCCCAGGAGAAAGCAGGCGTAAACCGCTACAACGAATTCGGGACGGTTCATCATATGCATGGCCACGCGATCGCCCGGTTTCACACCGTGGGCGACCAATCCGCGCGCGAGCAGCTCGGCCCCGGCCAGGATCCGTTCGTAAGTCCACACGTTCTCGTGAAACACCAGAGCCGCGCTTTTCTGCCGGACCTTCGCCTGCTCCCTCAACGCTTCGATCGGCGTGGGTTTCATCGGCTGCTCTCCCTGTCGTGAGTGAAGCAGGGAGACTGTGCGGGCGGCGCTACCGCACTGTTTCAGGCGACGGAAGAAATGGTTTCGATTGTAAGCAATCGGCGGAACAGGCCGGCAAGACGCTCAATTGCACGTGACCTCTTCGCGTTCGCAGGGCAGCTCGTGCAGTGACCGAGGCGCCCGGCAGCCGCCAGCGATCCCCCTTTCATGCTCCGGAGAATCTGCCATAGTAACAACAATGTGCTCCGCCCTTACCATGCTGACCCCGCCGCGGATTGCGACCGAAGCGTTCACCGACGCGGCTGCAGCGGTTGCCCGCCTGGAACAGATATATGAGCGCAACACCGCCTTCCTGCGGGATCGCTTCGAGGCCTATGCCAATGGCGGGCCGCTCACGGCGCGCGTGCGGGCCAATTATCCGTTCGTGCGCATTGCAACCGCGACCCATGTGCGGGTGGATTCGCGCCTCGCATACGGCTTTGTCGCAAGGCCCGGCATCTATGAGACCACGGTGACGAGGCCGGACCTGTTCCGCACCTATCTCACCGAGCAGATCGGACGATTGATCGACAATCATGGCGTGCCGGTGGAGGTCGGCGAGTCGAACGAGCCGATCCCGATCCATTTCGCCTATCGTCGCGACATCAACATCGAAGCCGCTCTCGCTCCCGGCGACAAGTCGAACGTGATGCGATCGCTGCGCGATCTGTTCGACGTGCCCGATCTGGCCGCGATGGACGACGCGATCGCCAATGGCACGCTTGAACTTCCGCCCGGCGCGCCCGAACCGCTGGCCTTGTTCCGCGCGGCGCGCGTCGATTATTCGCTGCGCCGGCTTTATCACTACACCGGCACCGATCCGGAGCACTTCCAGAACTTCGTGATCTTCACCAATTACCAGTTCTATATCGATGCCTTCGTGGAGATGAGCCAGAAGCGCGTGGCTGCGGGCCTAGCCGGGCCGGACGCCTTCGTTGGCCCGGGGAACGTCATCGCGCGCAACGCGCGTCTCGGCGGCGGCACTACGGGTATCGCTCCGGAGCGGATGCCGCAAATGCCGGCCTTTCATTCGATCGAGGCGGGTTATCGGGGCATTACCCTGATCAACATCGGGACCGGTCCATCCAATGCACGAAACATCACCGACCATGTCGCGGTGCTGCGGCCGCACGCCTGGCTGATGCTCGGCCACTGCGCGGGCCTCAGGAACACGCAGCGGCTCGGAGACTACGTGCTGGCGCATGGCTACGTGCGCGAGGATCATGTGCTCGACTATGAGCTGCCGCTCTGGGTGCCGATACCTGCGCTCGCCGAGATGCAGGTCGCGCTCGAGGAGGCGGTGGGCGAAGTGACCGGGCTCGAAGGGTTCGAGCTGAAACGGCTGATGCGCACGGGAACGGTCGCGAGCGTGGACAATCGCAATTGGGAGATCGGCGACCCCTCGGTCATCCGGCGCCTGTCGCAGTCGCGCGCGATCGCGCTCGACATGGAATCGGCCGCCATTGCCGCCAACGGCTTTCGTTTCCGTGTTCCCTACGGCACGCTACTATGCGTCTCGGACAAGCCGTTGCACGGCGAGATCAAGCTCGCAGGGATGGCGAGCGAGTTCTACCGGCAACGCGTCGGCCAGCATCTCGAGATCGGCCTGAAGGCACTCGAGCGGCTGCGCGAGCAGCAATTGGAGCGCCTGCATTCGCGCAAGCTCCGCAGCTTCGCCGAAGTCGCGTTTCAGTAGCGCGGCGGACCTATCCATGCCTTAACGGCGTTTCCATGCCTTAACGGCGTTCCTTGTCCGTCGGCCTGGAAACGCCCTGCAATGCGTCCTGCGCGGCCAGGCCTCTCGATCGGCCGAGATCGGCGAGCGCGATCACGCCGACCATGCGCTTGTCGCGATTGAGCACCGGAAGCCTGCGTACCTGATGCTTGGCCATGACCTGGGCTGCGGCCTCGGCATCATCATCATCGAAGCAGTAGCTGACGCCTTCGGACATGACCTCGCGCACCGCCGTATTGCCTGCGGTGCGGTTGTCGGCGACGGCGCGCACCACGATATCGCGGTCGGTCACCATCCCGATCAACCGGTCGTTCTCGCCGACCGGCAGCGAACCGACGTCATGGGCGCGCATCTTGCGCGCCGCATCACGGATCGACATGTTCGGATCGGCAATATCGACCTCGTGTTGCATGATCTCTCGAACCTGCATCGTCTATCTCCAGCTTTGATCGAAGATCCTGTTCCCCCTCGCCACCTGCCTCGGCCGCGAGTGGCCATCCGGAGGAACGTCCGGCTGCGGGATGAGTTGCGTTGAAAATTGCACGGCGCGCTCGTCCGGCTCCAGCCGGAGCGATGCGGTCGCAGGATCATCGGCGCGCGTTGCGGCAGGATCCGACGATGTTTGCTGCGCCGAGCCAACAGTCGCAAAGGGAACCCGGCATGGCCCATTCCCCTGCCACCGAGTGTTGATCATGACCGGCGTGCGAGAGCAGATCAGCGACGTCGGCATCGGTCCTCGCCATCTCGCCGGCATATTGGGCGTGCCCGAGGACGCGACCGCCATCGTGGTCTTCGCGCATGGCAGCGGCAGTGGCCGCAACAGCCCGCGTAACAATCAGGTGGCCGCCGGCCTGCGCAAGGCGGGCTTTGCCACGCTGCTGCTCGACCTCCTCAGCGAGCAGGAAGAGCGCGATCGCGGCAATGTCTTCGATATCGGCTTGCTGGCCTCGCGCCTTGCCGAAGCAGCCGACTGGGTTCATGCCAGGCGCGAATTCGCGATGCTTCCCGTCGGCTATTTCGGCGCAAGCACGGGCGCCGCGGCTGCACTGGTCGCCGCGGCCGAACGGCAGAATGTCGGCGCCGTGGTCTCGCGCGGCGGACGGCCCGATCTCGCCGGCGCCGCACTGCGCGTCGTCGCCGCGCCGACGCTGTTGATCGTGGGGGGTGCCGACCTGCCGGTTGTTCCGCTCAACCGTGCGGCCTTCGCTGAGCTCCGCTGCGAAAAGGATTTCGTCATCGTGCCGCGGGCCACTCATTTGTTCGAAGAGCCCGGCGCGCTCGAAGAGGTCATCGAGCACGCGAAAGGCTGGTTCCGCCGTTTTCTGTCATCGCCCCTGACAGGTAGCTTCGGCGAGCTCGTGTTCGCCGACCGCCGCGAGGCCGGACGCCGGCTTGTGCCGGCGCTCATGAAGTTCGGGAACGACGACCCGGTGGTGCTGGCACTGCCGCGCGGCGGCGTGCCGGTCGCATTCGAGGTCGCGCAGGCGCTGAACGCGCCGCTCGATGTCGTGCTCGTGCGCAAGATCGGAGCGCCCGGACACGAAGAGCTCGGGCTCGGCGCCGTGGTCGACGGCGCCAAGGCGCAAGTGGTGATGAACGACGAGATCGTTCGCGCCATCGAGCCCAGCGCCGACTATCTCGAGGCGGAGACATCCCGCCAACTCGCCGAGATCGAGCGGCGCCGCCAGCTCTATCGCGACAGCGAGGCGCCTGTCGACATTGCCGGTCGCACCGTGATCGTGATCGACGACGGCATCGCGACCGGCGGAACGATGAGGGCCGTGGTCAAGGCGCTCTCCCGAGCAGGCGCGCGTCGCATCGTCGTCGCGGTGCCGGTCGCGCCGCACGACACGATCGAGAGCCTGACGGCGGAGGTTGACGAAATCATCTGCCTGATTGAACCCGAGCCGTTCTTTGCGGTCGGCATGCACTACCGGGACTTCAACCAGACTTCCGACCGCGAAGTGGTGGAGCTGCTGCGTCGCGCCAAGGGAAATGGCGGCCGGCCGTGAGCGCCCGGCCGCGTCGATGATGAAGGCTCACATTCCGTACAGGATCCTCGGTTCGCCACCGGCGCGGGATCACCGGACATCCGATCTTCTTGCCGGCTTCCATCCTGTGACCGAGCGGTTCGCTAGTGCATTTTTTCGGTTCTGATTGAATCAGAACCGAAGCTCTAGATTCTTGTTTTGACGCGTTTTCTTCACGCGAACCGGTATCCACTTCGCTCGAAAACGCTCTAGAGGAGTGCGCCCACTCGGCAGACGGCATAGCTCAGCCGTCATACGCAAACAGCTCGATGGGTTCGCTGAAGCCTCGCACCGGATATTCGCCGACCCGTTCGAGAGCGAAGTCGCTTTGGACGAGATCGGCAAACGCGCGGGACAGCAGCACCTTTCTTCCCAATTGCTTGGTGAGAGATTCGAGACGCGAAGCCATGTTGACCGCGGGACCAATGACGGTGAAGTCGAGCCGGGTGCGCGAGCCGATATTGCCGTACATGACGTCGCCGACGTGGACGCCGATTCCGTAATTCAGCGGCTCACGACCGGTCTGGCCGTTCTTTTCGTTCAGGGCAATCATGGCCTGACGGGCTTCGCGCACGGCACGCAGCAGATTTGCGCAGGCCGATGGCTGGCTGAGCGGAAAAATCGCGAGCAGGCCGTCGCCGATGAATTTCAGTATTTCGCCGCCATGTCGCGCAATCGGCTCGGACATCGCGTCGAAATAGCCGTTCAGGAGATCAATGACGTCATCGCGCGGCCAGTTGTCGGAGATCCTGGTGAAGTCGCGCAGATCGCAGATCATGATGGCGGCGCGCACCGTCGTCCCGCTTCCGCGCCGGGTGGCGCCGGCCAGAATCATTTCGCCGGCATGCGGCCCGACATAGGTTTCGAGCAGTGTTCGCGCCAGCCGGTTCTTGACGCGGATTTCGCTGACCAGCGCCAGAACCGGCAACAGTTTCAACAGGCCGGCAATATGCGTGTCGGCGAAACCTCCGCGCCGGTCGGTTGCAAAGGTCACGACATGCCGCTTGCCGAGCGTATGGTACAGCGGCCAGGCCACGTAGTCGGTCAGGCCCTTCGCCCGCATCTCGTCATAGATGGCGTGCTTGCGTCCGAGCGAAGGATCGCGTTCCAGGTTTTCGCGCACCTCCGCGGCACCGTCATGAATTTCGTTGACGGGACTCCCGATGTATTCGGATCGCTCCCTGACATCGTAGTCCACTCTCGCAATCTCGGCCTCGCGCATTCCGTCGGCCCACGTCATCCGGGCGCCAAGCCATTGTGGATGGTGGATCAGGATATTGAGCGAGGCGCGCTTGACGGGAATGCCGGCTTGTTGGAGCCGAAGGCACAGCTCGGCGAAGATATTGTCAATGAAGCGCTCGTCGCGCGTGTCGTCTGTCAGCCAGCGCACGACGTCGTCGCCAGGATGCGCGGTGCCGGGATCGACGTTTGGCTGGGCGTTCATGGCGTGCTCCTGGGTCGCGAGCGGTATCGACGGTACAGCGTATGTCGTGTCCCCGCGCGATGGAGTCAACGGAAGTCCGCCCGCAATCTGCTCGCGCGCCGAGGGGTACGCGATCAGCCCTCCCTGACGCGGGCCGGAACCTGCCCGACGAAGAGATGGTATCTTGCCAAATGGGGTCCGGATGAGCGGGCGACCATCCCCTCAGCACGCTCAGGACCAGATGGATGCGATTGGCGATTGCGAACTCAGCGAGCCGTGAAGCCGCCAGATCGAGATTCTTCACGCCGGCCAGGCCGGGGATTCCGGCATGAACCCACATCACCTCGATGCCGCCCAACCTGAAGCGAAGATCACTGACCGCGGCAACGATGCACAGAGCTTTGCGTCGGATTTGAAATCCAACGAGGCTACATGCTGAAGCGTACCGGAACGACCAATTGGACAACCCTCTGACGAAGCTCCAGCGAAGGCGGCCGGAGTGGCGAGGCACGCTCGATCATCGCCAGCACTTCGCTGTCGGGCTCGGCATGCTCGGTTGAGCGGATTGCTGGGGGCGGCCGAGACCCCACCGCGCTCATCGGCTGCGCTTGGAGTTCGCATCACGACGTTACGCGTGGCCCACGACTTGGACAACGCGCAGGTCAGCAAACGGGACAGCCTCCGTCGCCCTCGCAAGAGCAGCCTGCAGGATTTCGACATCCGCTTCCGGACTAGGCTGCCAGCCGCAGGTGCAACCACCGGTCCGGTGCTGGTCGGCCACTTCCCTGTAGACCGACCCAACGACAGCCGCAGCCAGACTCATCACCGTCATCGGAGGGAGCCCGCTTTCGTTCATCACTTTGCAGAAAGCGGCCACAACGGCTCGGTGCAACTCTGCTCGTGCAGCCTCCTCGTTCGGACTGGAAGACATCTGGGCCTGTGTCCTTTCTTCGCTATCGGCTGCAGAAAGTGCGGGAAATTGTCCGCTCATCACGGCGACAGAAGGATTGTGACAAGCAAGCTGGCACGGCCAGAATGTCGAGAACGAATACGCCCCTGCATCACGATCATCAAGCTCTGTCCCCGATAGCCGATTTGAATAGTTCGAAATGACTGATGATGTCTGCAGAGACCTGTCACTGAACTCGCAACTGCCACGCGAACATGACGCCAGGTTGCAGTTGTAGTCGCGGCGGCGACTACAAGCAGTGATGGGGATATCGCGAAATGTCCCATGAACCTCGGCAACGATAGTTTGAGTTTTGCTCTGCGTTGTGCTTTTTTGCCCGCGTCATCGGTGCCCTTGTTAGGGTGAAACGGGAACGCGGTGCGGGAATCTTCCCAATGCCGCGGCTGCCCCCGCAACTGTAAGCGGATATTCGCGATCCGAATGCCACTGGGCCTGCCAAGCAGGTTTGGGAAGGCGGATCGCGAGACGACCGCGAGCCAGGAGACCGGCCGTTGACGGGTATCAACTCGTTCGACGGTGGGTCGGCGGAAGGGCATTCATGAGCTTGCGGCGTTTTCTTGCCGGGTGTGCGGCCGTTGTCGCATGCGGTCACACTGGCGCGATGGCTCAATCGCGTCCCGAACAACTTCCTGCGGTCGTCGTCGATCCGGACGCCCGGTCCAAGCCCGCATCGAGGAACAAGCGAACATCTTCAACGGCTCGTCCTGCGCGCCCAGCACCCAGCAACGAAAGCGCGCCGGCGGCTTCCGAAGTGGTCGTGACTCCTGACCGGACGCTGGAGCCCGCAAGCCGCACCGGAAGCTCGGTCAGCGTGGTCACCAACCAAGTGCTCGCAACCAGCAATCCGACCTCGCTCGTCGACGCGCTGCGGACGGTACCGGGGCTCGATATCACCGAAACTGGCGGCCCCGGCGCAACAACCAACGTGCGCTTGCGCGGCGCGAATACCGGTCAGACGCTGGTCATGATCGATGGCATCAGGGTCAACGATCCGACCGCTGCCAGCGGCGATTTCGATTTCGCGATGTTTGCCCCGAGCGCGATCGAGCGGATCGAGGTGCTGAAGGGACCACAGAGCGCGCTCTACGGATCGGACGCGATGGGCGGCGTCGTCAACATCATCACCAAGAAGGGCACCGGCCCGGCACAATTCGACGTCCGCACCGAGGGAGGAAGCTATGGGACCGCGAGCAGCAGCGCATCGCTGACCGGAACCTCGGGGCCCTGGTCCTACGCATTCACGGGAAGCGGACAGCACAGCAATGGCTTTTCGCGCTACGGCTATCGTATTCCCGCGCTCGAGGCGAAATATGGCCCGCTCGAACGCGACGGGTTCGACCGCGTCGGCGGATCGGCACGTGTCGGCTACGACGCTGGCGAAGGCGTACGCCTGGAGACCGGAATGCTGGCCTCGTTCACGCGGTCCGCCTACGATCAGGCCAGCGGGACGTTCCCGGACACGCCGTCGAGCGCCACGCGCCTTCTCGAACAGGTCTGGGGCCGCGCCTCCTTTGACACGTTCGGCGGCATCCTGACCCACAGCGTAAGCGCCTTCGAAACGCACATCGATCGTTCGTTCGATGACGTCACCTACAAGACCAACAAGCTGCCACAGAATACGACGTCCATCCTCTCCAATTTCGTCGGCGACAGCACGGGCCTGGAATATCAGGGCAACCTGAAGATCGGCCCGCTCGGCTCGCTCATCGTCGGGTCGCGCGTGCAGCACGAAACGGCGAGCACCTCCACCACCAATCTGCAGCCGATTCCCGGAGCGCCGACGCCGCAATTGACGGGAACCCAGGACACGAACTCGGTGTTCGCGCTCTGGCAACTGCCGATCGGCGAGCGACTCAACATCACCATGGGCGGTCGGGTCGACGATGTCGTGGATGTCGCACGCTTCGAGACGTGGCGGACCACCGCGGCGTACGCGATCGCGGAGACCGGCACCAAGCTGCATGCAAGCGCCGGCACCGGCGCCAAGGCCCCGACGCTCTATCAGCTATATGCGCCGACCTACGGCAATTCCGCCCTCAGCCCCGAGGAGAGCTTCGGTTACGATGCCGGCATCGATCAAAGCCTGTTCGGAGGCCGAGTCGTGGTTTCGCTGACGGGCTTCGGCAACAGGTTCAGCAACCTGATCGACTTCGTGATCGACACGGCACATCCGCTCGGGCATTACGTCAACATCTCGCGCGCCGAAACCGACGGACTGGAGCTTGGGCTCAATATCGACGTCGTGCCCGGCTACCTGCGATTCAACGCGGCCTACACCTATCTGGAGGCCAAGGATGTTTCGACCGGCCTGACGCTGGCACGCCGGCCGGAAAACCTGGCGAGATTCTCGTTTCCGATCACGCCGATCAACGATTGGCTGATCGAGCCGCGCGTACTGGCAGTATCCAAGCGCTACAGCGGTTCAAACGAAACGCTGCCGCTGAACCCTTACGTCCGTGTCGACCTCTACACGGAATACAAGATCGATGAGACCTGGAAGGTGTACCTGCGCGGCGAGAACATTTTCAACGAGCACTATCAGGAAGTGTTCAACTATGGCACGACGGGCCCTGCGGCTTATGTCGGATTTAATGCGCATTGGTAAAGCGGACGGGATGGACGCGCAGGATGCGCTATTTGGCCGAACGAAGCGCGCTGGCCAGCCGATCGAGACCATCGTCCGACGCGAGGCCAAATCGCAGGTATTCGCGTCTCCAGTCGAAACTCCGGCACCAGATGTGGCGTCGGGCCAGTTCGGCGTGGCGGATTGGTGCGTCGGGATGGGCCGCCAGACGAAAGAGCGGCGTTCCTCCGACGAGCCGGAAGCCGGCCTCCGTCAGGACATGGTCGAGTTTGGCCGACTGGCGGGTGAGCTTCGCACGCATCTCGGCAGCCCAGGATTGGTCGCGCAGAGCGGCCGTACCAACGTGAAGCGCGGGGCCAGAAACCTGCCATGGGCCCAGCGCCCCGGCGATACGTTCGACGATGTCGTGTCGTCCGACCGCAAAGCCAAGGCGAAGTCCGGCGAGCCCATAGAACTTGCCGAAGGAACGCAGCACAACGATCGGAAGGTCGGCGCTGATCCCGACAGAGCTGATGCCTGGCTCGACGTCGGCAAAGGCCTCATCGACGACCAGCCAGCCGCCGCGACGGTCGAGCCGTTCGGCGACGTGTCGGAGCGCACCGCTATCAACCATACGTCCATCCGGGTTGTTGGGGTTGACGATGACGGCGTGAATGGCGCGTTCGGGCAAGGCGGACAAATCATTCACTTGGATGACCTCCCGGCCCCCGCTGCTCCACGCGGCCGAATGCTCGCCATAGGTCGGACTGACGATGGCGACCGCGCCTGGGGCGGCGAGATGTGGAATCCATTGAATGAGGGTCTGCGTGCCGCTGGCAGCCGCGATAGCCGCATGGTCGGGCACGCCATAGGCTTTGCGCGCGGCGACGAGCAGGTCCTGCTCGTCGGCACGCGACGGCAAGCGTGTCCATGCACTGTCAGGAATGAGGTGAGGAATTCTCCACGGCCAGGGATTGATTCCGGTCGACAGGTCGAGCCAGTCCGTAAGCTCGCCGCCATGGCGCGCAATGGCTTCCGTCAGATCACCGCCGTGTTTCATGACCGCTTCATGCCATCAATCGCTCTCCTGCGCGAGGCCCTTGTTCGCGCACTGCGATTGGCGATCGGCGCAACGCTGTCGTTACTGGCAGCACTGTTCGGGGCGCATGTTGCGCTTGCAGCCGATCTGCCACGCGTCGCTTCCATCAACGTGTGCACGGACCAACTGCTGCTGGCGCTGGCCGACCCGAACCAGATCCTTGGCCTCAGTCCCTATTCGCGCGATCCCGCCCGCTCCTGGAACGTAGAGAAAGCCGCAGCCTACCCTCGACTATCGGGCGAAGCCGAAGATGTCCTGATACTGCAACCGGACGCGGTAGTCGCCGGCAGATTCACCAAGCGTGCGACGCGCGAACTGCTGAAGGACAACGGCGTCCGCGTGGTCGAATTCGACGCTGCGCGTTCGCTGGAAGGCGTGAAGAGCCAGATTCGGCAAATGGGCGAACTCTTGCACCAGACGGATCGCGCCGCATCCGAAATACAGCGGTTGGACACGGCAATCCAGCACGCCAAGGAAGCGGTATCGCAGCGACCCTATCGCGTGCTGGCCTTGTCGCGGCGCGGTTGGGTCTCGGGCGGCGGCAGCTTGATCAGTTCCATGCTCGCCACGATTGGCTTGAAGAACGCGGCAAGTGACCTCGGCAACAAGCTCGGGGGCTTCGCGTCGCTGGAAGCGATCGTCAACCTGAAGCCCGATCTCCTCCTCGTATCTGATGGCGGCGATTTCGCGGAAGACGAAGGCGAGGCATTCCTGTTGCATCCCGCACTCGAACGTTTCTATCCGCCGTCGAAACGCCTGGTTGTTTCCGACAGACTGACCGTCTGCGGCGGGCCGATGCTTTCGGAGGCGCTCGAACGTCTCGTCTCCGAACTCGGCCGCGTGGCCCGATAACATGCTGAGGGGCAGCGAGACGATCGCGATCGTGGTCCTGGCGCTCGCAGTCGACGCACTCATCGGCGATCCGGATCTGCTGTGGCGCCGCCTGCCCCATCCGGTGGCGCTGATGGGCTCGGCCATCCACCTGCTTGATCGTGCGCTTAACCGCGAGCAATGGTCGGCCGCAGAGCGCAAGGCGGCGGGATGCGTCGCCACCGGTTTGCTGGTCGCGATCTGCGCGGCCCTTGGCTTGCTGCTGGAAAGTGTGCTGGGACAGACGCTCCTCGGGCAGTTAGCCCAGGGGCTTGTCGCTTCCATGCTGATCGCGCAGCGAAGCCTCTATCAGCATGTCGGACGGGTCCTGTCCGCCTTCACCGACGGCGGACTTGCCGAGGCAAGGCGCGCGGTATCCATGATCGTCGGCCGCGATCCGGAACAGCTCGACACCAGCGGCGTGTCGCGGGCGGCGATCGAATCCTGCGCGGAGAATTTTTCCGACGGCGTCGTCGCGCCGGTGTTCTGGCTTGCGCTGTTCGGGCTGCCGGGATTGTTGGTCTACAAGGTCGTCAATACCGCGGATTCAATGATCGGCCATCGCAGTCCTCGCCATGAATGCTTTGGCTGGGCGGCGGCGCGGTTTGACGATCTCCTTAACCTCGCTCCGGCACGGTTGGCCGCGGTGCTGCTCGCCGTCGTTGCGCCGATCGCAGGCGGCTCTGTCGCCAACGCTCTCAAAGTGACGTGGCGCGATGCTTCGAAACACAGATCGCCGAATGCGGGTTGGCCGGAAGGCGCCATGGCAGGCGCTCTCGGTCTCGCGCTGGCTGGCCCTCGCCGCTATGGCGATCGCGTCGTCGATGACCCCTTCCTCAACGCCGGTGCGCGGATGGATGCAGGTCCTGCCGACATTCGTCGCGCACTCAATCTGCTGATTGCCGCCTGCCTGCTGGAGGCGGCGATCTACGCGGCGCTGGCGTTGGTGGTCTGACGGCTCCTTGCGATCTCGAGCATGCGGTCGATGTCCAGATGCGCTTCCAGATGGTCGGCCAACGCATCGAGCGCCGCCTCGATCTGCGCCTCATAGGCAACAGATGAAGCGATGCCGAGATTGGCAAGCCACGCCTTGCGGAAGGCATCATTGACGAACAACCCGTGCAGATAAGTCCCCTGCACGCGCCCATCGGCCGAGCTGGCACCATCGGAGCGGCCATCGATCATGGCCACGGGGCGTGCACAATCTTCACCGCTGGTGCGGCCGAGATGGATCTCATAGCCCTCGATCGGACTGCCCGTGGCGCAGTGAGTGGCCCGTACCAACGTCGTCGATTTGTCGGCGTCCATCGTCGTGCTGATATCGAGCAGCCCGAGCCCCTCGACCGTGCCGGCCGGACCATCGATGCCATCGGGATCAGCGATCGTCCCGCCGAGCATCTGGTAGCCGCCGCATAGTCCGAGCACCTGGCCACCGCGCCTGGCATGTGCCTTGATATCGATATCCCAGCCCTGCGCGCGCAGGAAAGCGAGATCACCGATCGTCGATTTACTGCCGGGCAGAACCACGACATCGGCCTCGGCGGGGATCGGCTGCCCCGGCCGCACGAACACCAGCCTGACGCCAGGCTCCATGCCGAGCGGGTCCAGATCGTCGAAATTGGCGATGCGCGCGAGCACGGGAACGGCGATGACCTTCTGCGCGGACGAGGTCTGCGCGCGATCGAGGTCGATGGCGTCCTCGGCAGGCAGCCAGGCTGCCTGTGGCAGCCACGGCACCACGCCGAGCGAGGGCCAGTTTGTCAGATGCGTCACGGCCTCAAGCCCTTGATCGAACAATCGGGGATCGCCGCGGAACTTGTTGATCAGGAAGCCGCGAATGCGCGCGCGTTCTTCCGCCTCCAACACCGCATGGGTGCCGACGAGGCTGGCGATGACTCCGCCGGGATCGATGTCGCCGAGCAGCACGACAGGTACAGCGGCCGCTGTGGCGAAGCCCATATTCGCGATATCGCCTGCTCGCAGATTGATCTCGGCCGGGCTGCCCGCGCCCTCCACCAGCACGATATCCGCTGCTTGGGCGAGATGGGCGAAACTGTCGAGCACGGCAGGCAGCAGCGCCGCCTTCTTTCCGAGATAGTCGGCCGCGCGAAGCGTGCTGCGTCGTTTGCCCTGCACGATCACCTGCGCGCCTGTGTCGGTCTCGGGTTTGAGCAACACCGGATTCATGTGAACGCTGGGCTGCATCCGCGCGGCACGCGCCTGCACTGCCTGCGCGCGGCCGATCTCGCCGCCATCGACCGCCACCGCCGCATTGTTCGACATGTTCTGCGGCTTGAACGGCGCGACCTTGAGGCCACGCTTCACCAGCGCCCGCGCCAGGCCCGCGACAATGGTGGACTTTCCCGCATTCGATCCGGTGGCCTGGATCATCAGCGCCGGCGTCGGCCGCGCCATCAGAATTCTATCCCCTTCTGGGCCTTCACGCCGGCGCGGAACGGATGCTTGATCAGCGTCATTTCGGTGACCAGATCGGCCATCTCGATCAGCGATGCATGCGCGTTGCGGCCGGTGATGACGACGTGCTTGTCGGCCGGCTTTTCGTCACGGAGAAACGCAAGGATCTCGTCGATCGGAAGGTAGTCATAACGGAGGACAATGTTGAGCTCGTCCAGAAGCACCATGCGGTGACGATCGTCGCGGATCAGTTCCTTGGCGCGCTCCCAACCTTTCCGGGCGGCCGCAATGTCGCGCTCGCGATCCTGCGTTTCCCAGGTGAACCCCTCCCCCATCACATGCAAGGTCACGAGCTCCGGAAACCTGGCCAATAGCCGCGCTTCTCCGGTATCCCACTTCGGCGACTTCGTGAACTGCACCACTGCGACCGGATAGCCGTGACCGATATGCCGAAACACCATGCCAAGCGCCGCGGATGTCTTGCCCTTGCCGGTGCCGGTATGGACGATCAGCAGTCCTTTTTCGCCGGTCTTGGTCGCCATGATCTTGTCGCGCGCGGCCTTGTGCTTGCGGGCTTTCTCGCGATGGCGGGCATTCTCATCGTCAGCCGCGTGGGATGGATTCGTCATGCGATTTCTCTTTTCGTTTCATGCAGACTTTCGGCAATCAGATCCGCAGCGCGATTGGAACGTGGCATCCATAACCCACGCCGGATTGCCTCCGCGAACCGGGCAGCCATCTCGCGGAGTGCCGCCGGGTTGGACTGTTCCATGAAATGGCGCATGCGGTCGTCTTCGAGATAGGCCGCGAACAATTGATCGAAGTGGTGATTTGAGACCGCATCGGTCGAGGCGGCGAAGCCGAACAGATAATCCACGGTCGCCGCCATCTCGAATGCGCCCTTGTAGCCGTGTCGCATGACACCGGCGATCCATTTCGGGTTGGCGGCGCGGCCGCGCACCACGCGGGATATCTCATGCGCCAGTGGCCGCACGGCCGGCATCTCGGGCCGTGACGTATCGATATGCGCAATGCGCGGCGGCTTCCCACGCAATGTCGACACTGTTGCCGCCAGTCCGCCAATGAACTGATAGTAATCGTCGGAGTCCAGGATATCGTGTTCGCGGTTATCCTGAGCCTGCGCGATCAGGTCGACGTCAGTCAGCCGCGCGACAAGATCGTCACGGGCAGCGCTTCCTTCGGCCCCGGCGCCATAGGAATAGCCGCCCCAATCCAGATAGACGTCCGCCAGATCGGCGCGATCGTCCCAGCCGCCCTCATCGATCAAGGCTTGCAGCCCCGCGCCATAGGCGCCCGGCTTCGAGCCGAACACGCGATTGCTCGCGCGGCGCTCGGCGAGCTCACGCTCGACGCCGCTTGCTTCCAGCGCCTGCTGCCGTCGGCGAACATTGGCTGCGATCGGATTGGCGTCGTCGGGTTCGTCGAGCGCCGCGACCGCCGCCACCGCGCTTGCGATGATGTCCATCTGGGTCGGAAACGCGTCCCGAAACAGGCCGGAGACGCGAAACGTCACATCGATGCGCGGACGCTTCAGTTCGGACAATGCGGTGATCGCAAAGCCGGTCACCCGTCCGGAAGTTTCCTCCCACACGGGCCGGGCGCCGATCAAGGCGAGCGCCTGTGCAACATCATCGCCGCCGGTGCGCATGTTGGCGGTCCCCCAGGCTGACAACGCGATCGTGCGCGGCCATTCACCGGTTTCCTGCCAGAAGGATTCGACGAGCCGTTCGGCCGCCAACTGTCCGATCCGCCAGGCCGAGGGAGTTGGCACCGCGCGCACATCGACGGCGAAGAAGTTGCGGCCGGTCGGCAGCACGTCGGGCCTGCCACGCGTCGGCGCGCCCGACGGACCGGGTGGCACGAAGCGGCCGGCGAGCCCCCGCAGCAATGCCGACATCTCCTGCGACGGGCTCGCGTCGATGGCCGGACGCAATCTCGTCTCGATCCAGTGCAGTACGGCCGTCGTGCGCACCCACGAGGGATCCGGCTTCATCTCACCCGAGACCAGCCGCTGCGCCAGTTCTTCGATCCGCTCGACGGTGTCTCCTGTCGTGCGCCACAAGCCCGAGCCGAGCTCGGCCAGGACCGCGGGTCGCGGCCCGGTGAATGTGCCAGCGAGATCGCGGGCCAGCGGATCGAAATCGGCAAGCCCGAGATCGAGCGCCAGCGAGCGATGCAGCGAGGCGTCTTCAGGCTTGCGGTCCGAACGCGGGACTCGCGCAATCGAGACGAGCAGATCGGTGCATTGTTTCGCATCCGGCGCACGCCCGAACACGTGGAGGCCGTCGCGGATCTGCATCTCCTTGATGTCGCACAAATGCGCGTCGAGCGCGCGCAGCGCCTCGCCGACCGGCATGTCCCGCGTCAGGTTGACGTCGGCATCGAGCCGCTGCGCCCGTGCCATCGAAAGGATGTCCTCGGCGATGACGGCCGCGCGTTTCGGATCGAGATCGGTCGCAACAGAATACTCGTCCACCATCGATTCCAGCCGCGCCAGATCGTCATGCAGTCCGGCGCGGGTCACCGGTGGCGTCAGGTGATCGATGATCACCGCAGAGGAGCGGCGCTTGGCCTGGACGCCCTCGCCGGGATCATTCACGATGAACGGGTAGAGGTGCGGCAACGGGCCGAGCACTGCATCCGGCAGGCAATCGGCGGAGAGCCCGGTGCTCTTGCCCGGCAGCCATTCGAGATTGCCGTGCTTGCCGAGATGAACGATCGCGTGGGCGTCGAAGACGCGGCGCAGCCAAAGATAGAACGCCAGATAGTGGTGGGGCGGTAGGAGGTCCGGATCGTGGTAGGTGCTCTTGGGATCGATGTTGTAGCCTCGCGCCGGCTGCACGCCGACCACGATGTTGCCGAAGCGATGCAGGCCGAGACGGAACACGCCGTCGGCAACGTGCGGGTCATGCGCAGGGGCACCCCAACGTTCCGTCACTGCACGCTGAACATTGGGAGGAAGCGCGCCAAATTCCGCCTCGTATTCGGCGAGCGGCCATGACGCGCCGCCACACCGCAAGGCGCGGTCGCTGAGCGCATTGGTCGGTCCCTCCTGCACGAGCCGCATCATGCCGGCCGCGTCATCAGGCGCGCCGAAAATCTCGTACCCCTCGTTTCTCATCGCAGCGAGGATTCCGATCAGGCTTTGCGGCGTATCCAGACCGACGCCATTGGCGAGACGGCCGTCACGATTGGGATAGTTGGCGAGAATGATGGCGATCCGTCGCTCGTTCGCAGGCGTACGGCGCAGCCGCACCCACGCCGCGGCGAGATCGACCGTGGCCTGGACCCGATCCTCGACGGGCCGAAAGGCCGTCGGCGTGAAGGAGCCGAGGCTCTGTCCGGATTCCTTGAACGCTATGGCATTGGCGAAGATGCGCCCATCGACCTCCGGCAGGACCACATGCATGGCAAGGTCGCGCGGATTGAGGCCGCGGGTCGAACTTTCCCAGCTCTTGCGGGAGATGCCGGCCTGAGCGACCTGCAGCACGGGACAATCGGTCTCCGACAAGATCCCCGCATTCGCCCGCGCGGTCGCCGTCGCAAAGGCCGTCGCGTTCACGATGATGTCGGGCGGATGCGCGGCAAGCGCCGTGCGGAGAAATGCGATCGAGCGTTCATCCTTGAGGCTCGTGACATAGAGCCCGACCACATTGAGACCGCGAGCCTTCAGCGCCGAGCACAGTGTATCGATCGCGGCCGTATCGCCGCCCGCGACCAGGGCTCGGTAGAAGATCACGGCGGCGTTGGGGCGCTCATCGGCGGCAGGTTCGCCGTTCCAGAAACCGGCCGCCGGCATTGGCCGCGCCGAGGGCGGCCGGTCGCCGTGGCCTATCAGATGCCCGGCGAAGCGAAGCGCCAACTGCGCGTTGTCGACTCCGCCTTCGGTGCAATAGCGCCACAGTTCATAAGTCGCGTCGGCATCCAGCGTGCCGCGCGCGGCCAGCGCTGCGTTCCATTCGGTTTCTCCGGGAAGGCAGGCGAACAACGTCCCGCGCCGGATCGCATCGCGCCGAAGGCTTTCGACGCCATGCGGCCAATAGCTTTCCCCGCCGAGCATCCTCAGCACGACGATCTTCGCCTCATTGAGCGTGCGCTCGACATAGAGATCGACAGAGGCAGGATGGCCCAGAGCCAGCAGATTGGTGAGGCGAAGGCTTGGGAAGTCCGAAGGCAACGCCGCATGCGCAGCGCCGAACGCCGCAAGATCACTGTCCGCGGCGGACAGTATGACGATGTCGGCGGTTTCCTGCCCGAGGTCGCGAGCGACGTCGCCGTCATCGATGCTGCCGCCGCTGTCGAGTTTCAGATGCATGCTCGCCCTTCAAAGGCTATCCGGCGAGCGTGCGGCGTGCTGCGTCGGCGTCGAAGCCTTTCAGGCCGATCACGACCAGATGCTCGGCCTGTTTGGCATCGGGTCGCGCAAAGGCCAGTTCGACACGGCTGCCGACCGCCTGCACAACGATTGGCGCAGGCTTTTCCGCGATCCTGGCATGGCCCTTGACGCGCAGCACGCCCGCCAGACTCAGGACGTCGCTGACCCGCGCGCGCATCGCCTCGATGCTCTCGGCTACCGCGGGCATCACGACAATGCTGTCGAAATCGTCGTGGTCGTGCTCTTCTTCCTCGCCATGATGGCCTGCCCGGGCAGCGAGGTCGTTCTCGGCGTCGGCCTTCATCCCGATCAGCACGTCAGGAGCAAGGGCTCCGTGGGAACGGACGACGCGAACGCCCCGCCTCAGTTGCGCGCCAAGCCGGCCTTCGATGTCAGCGAGCACATCTGGCGACACCAGATCGCTCTTGGAAAGGACCACAAGATCGGCGCAGGCGAGTTGATCCTCGAACACTTCCTCGATCGGGTCGTCGTGATCGATTTCCGCGTCCGCCGCACGCTGAGCCGCAACTGCATGTTCGTCGAGCACGACGCGTCCCTCGGACAGCGCCAGCGCATCGACGACGGTGACGACACCATCGACAGTCGCGCGCGTGCGGACCGCGGGCCACGCGAACGCCTTCAAAAGTGGCTGCGGCAGCGCCAGCCCGGAAGTCTCGATCACGATCGCATCCAGCGGCTGGTCGCGCGTGAGCAGCTTGTCCATGGTCGGAATGAAATCGTCGGCGACGGTGCAGCAGATGCAGCCATTGGTCAGCTCGACGATATCGCCCGGCGCACACGCCTTGGCTGCGCATTCCTCGACAAGACCGCCGTCGAAACCCGCATCTCCGAACTCGTTGACGATAACGGCGATGCGGCGGCCATCGGCCTGCGTCAACAGCGAGCGCAACAGCGTCGTTTTTCCGGCACCGAGGAATCCGGTCAGCACGGTGACGGGAACACGGGACATGTTTCAGGACTCCTTAGGAAGAACGTTTGAGCCACAGCGGAAGGCCCGCCACGACGAACACGACATTCGGAACGCTTGAGGCGACCATTTGATTGAGACGGCCCTGCGCATCGCGGAAATCGCGGCCGAGCCTGCTTTCGGGAACGATGCCGAGACCGACCTCGTTCGACACCAGGACGACAGGACTTGCAGCAACGCCAAGAAACTGCACGAGACGTTTCGCCTCGCCATCTACATCACGTTCGGCGAGCATCAGATTCGAGAGCCACAACGTCAGGCAATCCACCAGAACCGCGCGACCGGGCCGCGATACCTGCGTCAGGACTTCGATGAGCGCCAGCGGCTCCTCCACCGTGGTCCAATCCAAGCCGCGCCGGTTGCGATGATGCGCGATCCTGTCCTTCATCTCGCCGTCATCAGGCGTCGCCGTTGCCAGATACACGGCCGCAAGGCCGCTTTCGGCGATCATCCGCTCGGCAAAGGTGGATTTGCCCGAGCGTGCGCCTCCCAGCACCAGCGTGGTCGAGAGCGATGTCATTTCGGGGCGCTGCCATCTTCGGGCGACCAGCGAAGGGGCGGCAGCCGCGCCACCATCCCCTTGCGCAGGATTTCGGCGCGCTCGCGCCATGGCACCAGGCCATACATCGACTTGCGATAGGACTCGACGAAAGACATGACGGCGACAGCACCCTCGGGCTGAAGGTCGCCGAACAGGAATGTGTAACCGTCCGAACTCGAAACCGCCACCGTGGTCGGCCGCTTGCATACGCTGAGGCACTGCACGCGCCGCACCTGAACGGAGCCATTGTGCTCGGCCGCGGCGGCGTTGACGGCGTCGAACATCGCCGGGCCTGCCAGCACGCCGTCGGCCGTCTTGCAGGTGACGCAAACGCTCACGACGACGGGGCCGCCGGGCGCTGCGGCTGGCACAGTTTCATCCGGGCGAGGATCAGAATCTTGCTGATCGAAGTCGTTGCGATCCATCACAATGCTTACGTCTGGCCATGACGGCCGCGAGCTTTGTTGGATCGCGTTCGACGGTGGAACGACCATCGAACTCATTCCGTCCGGTGCACCCCGCCCGACGAACCTCCAAAGCACAGTGCGCGATGGCAGGTCTCCTGGCTCGCGGGTCGTCGCCTCCCGCCGCCTTCCCGGTCATCCCAGTGGCCTCGGCTTTGGCTCGCCGCTTACAGTTGCGGGGGCAGCGCCGGCATTGCACCGGCTTCCCTTTTTCACCTTCCCGAAGGAAGGACCATCGTTGCCACGCTAGCTGTCCCTGCGACGGCGGTCAACCGCGGTTGACCCACCCGCCTCCTTCGGTCACTTAAGGCGCGCACGAGGAGCCCATGACCTTCCAAATTCCATCAGACTGGCAAATCCCCACGATCACTCCCCTCGATCAGGCGCTTGCCAGGACGATGCGCACGCGCATCGACGGCAAAGCCAAGCCGCCGGGCTCGCTCGGACGGATCGAAGACCTGGCCGTGCAACTCGGCACGATCGCCCATCCATCCCCTGCGGCGTTCCAAAACGCCGCTCTGCTCGTGTTCGCCGGCGATCATGGGCTGACGGAAGAGGGCGTTTCGCAATATCCCTCCGCCGTGACGGCCGCGATGGTGAGGACCTATCTCGCAGGTCGCGCCAGCGCCAACGCCTTTGCGGCCGCCTCAGATGTCAGGGTCCGCGTCGTGGACGCCGGCGTCGCCGGCGAGTTGCCTTCGCATCCCGACCTCCTCGACATCAAGATTCGAGCCGGCACTGCGAATTCTGCGCGGCAGGCGGCCATGTCGCCTCAAGAAGCGCACAAGGCACTCGCTGCCGGTTTTGCGATAGCTTCCGCTGAGATCGAGGCAGGCGCCGACATCATCGCGCTTGGCGAAATGGGAATAGGCAACACGGCGTCTTCAGCGCTTCTGGTGCATCGGCTGGCGCCCGCTCCCTTGGATGACTGCATCGGCGTCGGCGCCGGCCAGGACGAGCCAGGCATGGCGCGTAAGCGCGCCGCCATCCACAAGGCGGCCAATCGCAGCGACGTCACCGCGCCGTTCGATGTGCTGAGGGAATTTGGCGGCCTGGAAATCGCGATGATGGCGGGCGCTGCGCTTGGCGCCGCATCACATCGGCGCCCGGTTGTCATTGACGGGTTCATTTCGTCCGCTGCCGCCCTTGTTGCCGTCCGGCTGGCGCCGGCGGCGCGTGACTATTGCGTGTTCGCGCATCGGTCGGCCGAAAAGGGTCACGATATCGTATTGACGGCCCTTCAGGCGCAACCGCTGCTCAATCTCGACATGAGACTCGGCGAGGGCACCGGCGCGCTGCTGGCGGTGCCGCTGCTGCGCGCGGCGTCCCGCCTGCTGACCGACGTCGCCGACCTCAGCGATGTGCTCGAGGGAAGGATCTAGCCTACGGCGCGGGAATTGCGAGCCGCTCGATGGTCTGGATGTGACGCGCGAGGAGGCTACAGGCTTGATCCACGTTGCGTGCCCGCAATGCGTGCAGGATCAGGCGGTGATCCTGATTGGACCGCGGCCGCCAACCGGCGTTGCGGGCCATTGCGAACACCAATCGCGAGTTTGCAAGCTGCAAGCCGTCGAGGCTAGCGAGCAGTCGCGGCATCGCGCAGGGGGCCACCAGCGCATGATGAAAGGCACGGTTGGCGGCCTCAAATTCGTGGATCGTCTCGGCGTTATCTGCCTCAATCAACGCCAGCTCGATACGCGCCAGATGAGCTGACGTCAGCTTCGGCGCGGCGTTCCGCAGCGCGACGACTTCGAGCGCCGCACGCATCTCGGCAATTTCCTTCACCGAGTTGGTATCGAGCGGCGCAACGCGCACCCCGCGACGGGGCACAGCGACGACAAGATGCTGAGCTTCCAGTTGGCGAAACGCTTCCCGCACCGGCACATGGCTCGAACCGAATTCCCGCGCAATGTGGTCCTGCCGAAGCGGCGCATCCGGCTGCAACGTGCCGTTGATGATGCGCGCCCCGATTGACTCGGCAATACGCCCCGCCGTGGTCGTGTTCTCATCACCAGCGATCATAGATTATCTATCATAAAAGCGCGTGCGCCTGTCAACGCCCTCGGCTAACATCAATCTTAGATAAGGATCATAGATAATATACCAATTTATCTATGAAATCGTCCCGTGAGAAAGGCAGGTCTTCTATGGTTCATGCGGTGAAAGCGAAGCGGAGCGACAGCCATGAAACAGTCCGCACTGACTGGGACCGCGCAGAGGCCGAGGCACTCTACGCCCTGCCGTTTGCCGACCTGATGTTTCAGGCTCAGAGCATTCATCGCAGCAATTTCGATCCGAACCATGTCGAGACGGCAAGCCTGCTCAGCATCAAGACAGGAGGTTGTCCGGAAGACTGCGGCTACTGCTCACAGAGCGCACATTACGACACCGGCCTGAAGGCCACGCGCCTGATGGACAAGGCGGACGTGATTGCGACCGCGCAGCGCGCGAGGGACGCCGGCGCTACCCGCTTCTGCATGGCCGCCGCCTGGCGCAATCCGAAGGACCGCGACCTCGAGAAGGTCTGCGAGATGGTGAGCGCCGTGAAAGGTCTCGGCATGGAGACCTGCGTCACGCTCGGCATGCTGACCCCCGATCAGGCCGCGCGGCTCTCCGAAGCCGGGCTCGACTTCTACAATCACAACGTCGACACCTCGCCCGAGTTCTACGACAAGATCATCACCACCCGCACTCTCAAGGATCGGATCGACACACTGGCGCATGTGCGCGATGCCGGCATCAAGGTCTGCTGCGGCGGCATCGTCGGCATGGGCGAGCGCGTTGACGACCGGCTGGGCATGCTGGTCCTGCTCGCCAATCTGCCCGTTCATCCGGAGAGCGTGCCGATCAACCTCTGGAACGAGGTCAAGGGCGTTCCGGTCAACGACACCGCGGAGCGGCCCGATCCGATCGCGCTGGTGCGGCTGATCGCGGTCGCCCGCATCCTGATGCCGAAGAGCGTGGTGCGACTCTCCGCGGGACGGCAATACATGAGCGACGAACTTCAGGCCCTCTGTTTCCTCGCCGGCGCAAACTCCATCTTCATTGGTGACGTCCTCCTGACCACCCAAAACCCGCAGCGCGATCGCGACGCGAACCTGCTGGAGCGGCTCGGCGTGACGTCCCGGCTTAGCCAAGGCCAGGTCGCATAGGATGTGACCAATGAACCCGGTCCATCTGGACAAGACCACTGGTTATGTCGCTGCTTTGCAGGCCTTGAAAGACGACGACCGGCTGCGCGGCCTCAGGCCCCGGGCCGGCATCGATTTCGTATCCAACGACTATCTCGCGCTGGCGAGCGCACCGCGCATGAAAAAGGCCATCGCGACCGCGCTCGAGGCCGGCACGCCGGTCGGAAGCGGAGGGTCGCGGCTTCTGCACGGAAATTGCGAGGAGCATGAAAGCCTGGAAGCAGAGGCTGCCCGGTTCTTCGGAGCCGAGACGGCGCTGTTTTTCGGCAGCGGATATCTGGCAAACTTTGCGCTTCTGACGACGCTGCCGCAACGAGGCGATCTGCTCGTCCTCGATTCTCTCGTACACGCCAGCATTCATGAAGGGGCGCGGGCCGGCCGAGCCGAGCATTCCATATGCGTCCACAACGATCCAGGGTCGGTCGAAAACACGATACGCGAGTGGCGAGCCAAAGGCGGTATCGGCCGCGTCTGGATCGTGGTCGAAAGCGTCTACAGCATGGACGGCGATGTCGCACCGCTTGAGGAACTCATCGCGACAGCCGACCGGCACGATGCATTCCTGGTCGTGGATGAGGCGCATGCTACGGGCGTCTACGGTGAGCATGGACGAGGACTGACAGCTCCCTATGAGGGGCGCGAGAACCTGATTGTCATTCATACCTGCGGCAAGGCGCTGGGTGCCGCCGGCGCGATCGTCACCGTACCGCGCGTGCTGCGCGATTTCATGGTCAATCGGTGCCGTCCGTTCATTTTCACCACCGCACCGTCGCCCCTGATGGCGGTCGCCGTGCAGGAGGCACTCCTCATCCTGCAGCAGGAACCCGACCGGCAGCAGCGTCTTGCCAACCTGGTTGCGTTCACGCATCGAGAGCTTGCCATACGCGGCAGCCGGAGTCCGTCACACTCGCAGATCGTGCCGTATATCGTTGGCGACAATGCGCGCGCGATGGCGCTGGCGTCCGCGATGCAGTCTCGCGGGTTTGATATCCGTGGAGTGCGGCCGCCAACGGTGCCGGCAGGAACGGCACGGTTGCGGATTTCGCTAACCCTGAACGTCAGCGAGGATGACGTGCGGGCCATGCTCGATGCCCTGTTCGAAGAGACGAAGGGCAAGTGCCAGTGAGCCAGCGCATTGTGGTGACCGGGACGGACACCGGGATCGGCAAGACGGTCTTCGCGGCAGGCCTCGCGGGCTTTCTCGGCGCCCACTATTGGAAGCCTATTCAAGCGGGTCTCGATGGCGGGACCGATTCCCAGCACGTTGCGCGACTGAGCGACCTTCGCGACGATCGCATCGTGCCAGAGCGTTACCGTCTCGAGACACCCGCTTCGCCCCATCGAGCTGCGGAGATCGACGGAGTGCACATCGACGCGGAGTCGCTCGAGGTGCCTTATACCGGGGAGTGCCCGCTGGTGATCGAGGGCGCGGGCGGGCTGATGGTGCCGCTTGGCGGCAGCAGACTGTATATTGACATCTTTGCGCGCTGGCGGCTTCCGGTCGTGCTTTGCGCGCGCACCGCGCTCGGCACCATCAATCACTCGCTTCTGTCGATCGAAGCGATGCAACGCCGCGGGATCAATATTCTCGGCATCGCATTCGTCGGCGACGAGAACACAGATAGCGAGAACATGATTTGCAGGATCGGACGGACACGAAGGCTCGGACGATTGCCCTGGCTTTCTCCTCTCGACGCGGACACGCTGCGTGCGGCATTCGAATGCTCGTTTGACCGCGACGATTTCAAGCAATGATGCCGGGAGAGAAATCGCGGATCTGGCATCCATTCACGCAGCACGCGCTGCAAGGCGCGATGACGAAGATCGTGCGCGGCGAAGGCGCGTATCTGTATGCCGCAGATGACCGTCGCATCATCGATGCAATCGCATCATGGTGGGTCGTGACCCACGGCCATTGCCATCCGCATATCGTCGGTGCCATTCAGAAACAGGCAGAGCAGCTCAACCAGATCATCTTTGCCGGCTACACGCACGAGCCCGCCGAAGAGGTTGCCGCACAACTTCTGAAACTTGCGCCCCGGGGTCTCGACTACGTGTTCTTCTCCGACAGCGGATCGACCAGCGTGGAGGTCGCGCTGAAGATGGCGCTCGGTTATTGGCACAATATCGGCGAGCCGCGGTCGCGCATCGTCGTGATGCAGCACTCCTATCACGGTGACACGATAGGGACGATGTCGGTCGGCGCGCGTGGCGTATTCAATTCGGCATATGAACCATTGCTGTTTGACGTCACCTCAGTCCCGTTTCCGGAGTGCGGTCACGAACAGGAAACGCTCGACGCACTCGAAGCTGCGTGCCGGAACGAAAATCCGGCGGCCTTTATTGTGGAGCCGCTGATCCTGGGCGCAGGCGGGATGCTGATGTATCCTGCGTGGGTGCTCAGGGAGATGAGGCGCATCTGCCAAGCATGGGGCGTCCTCTTCATTGCCGATGAGGTCATGACAGGCTGGGGCCGCACGGGAACATTGTTCGCGTGCGAGCAGGCAGAGGTGTCGCCTGACATCGCCTGTTATTCCAAGGGTCTCACGGGCGGATCACTTCCGCTCGCGGTGACACTCTGCCGCGCAGATATCTTTGACGCGCACTATTCGAAGGATCGCACCCGCACGTTCTTTCATTCGAGTTCTTATACAGCAAATCCGATTGCGTGCGCCGCAGCGAAAGCGAATCTGGATCTCTGGCAGGACCAGGCGATCCGAAACAATATCGCTGGCGTGGCGGCGATGCAGGAAAAGGGAATTGCACGGTTTCGCGCGGACGCTCGCTTCAGAAACGTCCGCCGGACCGGCACCATCACGGCACTTGACTTGGAAGTGGCTGACGGCGGCGGCTATCTTGCCAGCGTCGGTCCGAAGCTTCAGGCTTTTTTCTCCAGCCGAAACCTCTTGCTGCGCCCACTCGGAAATACGATCTACGTTATGCCTCCATACTGCGTTACGGCGGCCGACCTCAACGAGATCTATACCGGCATCAGCGACGCCGCCGACGTGCTGGCTTGAAGGTGGCGAAACCTCGCGAACCTTCGACCGTTCTCGCCGGGAGGAAGCGCAGAGAGAACCAGGACCGCAGTCAACGTTCCGCAGCGAGCTTGTCGCCGTGCAGCTTGGCCCGCCAGGTGCCTTGCTCGACCATCTCGGCAATCAGATCCGCCATGATGCGGGCGACGGCTTCACTGCCCCGAGCGTTCATGGTTCGTTGCGAAACCACGACGGCGAGGGTCCATGAAGGCACCGGGTCGACGATGGGAATTGCCACCATCTCGCCGCGCTTGAGCTCATCCGTGAATGCAAAATGCGGCATGACCGCCATGTAGTTGGCATTGCACACCAGCTTGCTGATCGCAGGCAGGCTGTCGCAATCCTTCACCGTGAGCGTCACATCGTGACGCGCCGCGAGTTGCTCGATCACGACGCGCAGCACGTTTGGCCGCCCAGGCAGCGCGATACGATCGGTTGCGAAGACCTTCCTGAACGGAACCGATTTCCGTCCGGCCATCGGATTGTCCCTGGCGACGAACAGCATCAGGTCCTCGGTCATCATCTCGGTCCAGGCGACGTGCTCGAACGCCTTGTGATTATACAGCAGAGCCACGTCGAGCCTGCCCGCCTGGATCAGTTCATCCAGGAAGCCGGTCATGGCCTCGACGAGGTGCAGCGTGACGTTCGGAAGCCGCTTTGCCATCACCTCGAACAGCGGCAATGAAAGTCCTCTCGCCGCGGATGTAGGTAGCCCGACGGAGACGCGCCCCGATGGCGCAAGCGTTTGCGAACGCACGTTCTTCTTGGCGTGATCGACTTCATCGAGGATGCGGCGGGCGTGATCGTAAAGTTGCTGGCCGTGCTCGGTGGCCGTCACCCCGCGCGCATGCCGTACCAGCAGGTCGACGCCGAGTTCCTCTTCCAGTTGCTTGATCTGTTGACTGAGGGAAGGCTGGGCGATGCGCAGCACCTCAGCCGCGCGCGAGACATTGCCGCTCTCGAATATCTGCACAAAGTACCGAAGCTGGCGAAGATCCATTGCGATTGAGACGCTTCAGTATGTCACTGCCAGCCTGCTCTCAAATTGAGCATCAGCGAAAACCTATTGCCTAGCGGAAGATATAGCGCATTGAAATCAATCATTTCCATCACGTCAAGCTGCTTGAAACGAGAGCATGCAACGTGACATAGGTTTCTCCTATATCACACCATTGGAATTTGATCTTGGTTCTCGAAGTTTTTTTCTCGTTAGCTGCCAACAAGAGGGGCGTTCGTTTCAGCAAAAGACATCGGGAGATCAGTTATGGGTTCGCGAATTGGGGTTGGCGCCGGGCTCGCGGCGGTGACGATGATGAGTTTGTTGTCGGCGGCGGTTGCCGAGCAGATGCCTTGCATTGGCAACTCGTCAGCCACGACCGGCCCCGCGGCCTTCGGCGGGCAGGCCATCAAGATGGGTGCCGAGATCGCCGTCGAGGAGATCAACGAGAAGGGCGGCGTGCTGGGCAAGAAGCTGAACTTCGTTCAGTACGACGATGCCGGCGCGCCGCCTCGCGGCGTCGACAACACCCGCCGCATCGCACTGGCCGACAAATGCATTGCGATGCTCGGCGGCTACCACTCGACGGTCGCTGTGGCGCAAGCTGAACCGGTCAACGAGATCGGCATTCCCTATGTCGGCGTGCTCGCGGCCAATACGAAAGCGATCGAAAACGGCCGCAACCCGAATTTCATGTTCCGCGTCTCCGCCAAGGACAAGTGGGTCGCGCGCTATCTGGTCGATCAGGCGCTGAAAGTCTCGAAGTCGGGCAAGGTCGCATTCTTTTATGAGAATACCGGCTGGGGCAATGGCGCGATCGTCGACGTGAAGGATGCGATGGCGAAGAAGGGCAAGGAGCTGGCCGCAGCCGAGACCTTCAACTGGGGCGACCAGGACATGTCGCCGCAGGTTATCCGCGCACGTGACGCCGGCGCGGACGTCGCGCTGTTATGGGCGCTCGATCGCGAGGGCAATCAGATCCTGCGCTCGATGGACAAGGTCGGCTGGAAGCCCACCATCATCGGCGCGTGGGGCATTGCCGGCAACCTCGGAGAGCTGGCGGGGCCTCTCGCCAACGGCGTCGAGGTCATCCAGACCTACACTTTCATGGGGTCGATGGACGCCAAGAAGCAGGCGCTGTGGGATAAAGTGAAGGCCAAGTATGGCCTGAAGGATCCCGCCGAGATCAAGATGGGCTCGGGCGTCGCCAATGCCTATGATGCTGTCCACATCATCGCCAAGGCGATCGAAAAGGCACAATCCTACGATTGGGAAAAGGTCCGCCAGGCCCTCTATACCGTGAACTATGACGGTCTGGTTGCCGAATACAAGCCGGCCTTTGAGGCGTCCGATCCCGAACGTCAGGACGCAATCCTGCCCAAATACTACAAGCTCACGGTGTGGGTCGACGGGAAGCTGTTGCCGATCGAGCAGACAGCTTACGGCAAGACGAATTAACAAGCACTTCCAGCGTTGCGGACTCCTCCTGAGCGCCCGCAACGCCAGCCGCCGTACCCAGCATCAATCAATTTCATGATCGCGCTACGAATGGCATCGTCCGAAGACGCCGCGAGTGTCTTCGGTCAATGAGCGCAAATCCGCCACGCCGCGTTCGACCGATTGGTGTGATTGCAAACCGCGAGTCCAGCAGTGACAACCACCATTCAATACATGCTGTCGGGTCTTGCCATCGGCGGCATCTATGCGCTCGTCGCACTCGGCTTCCACATCATGTGGTCGGCGGCGAAGGCGGTAAACTTTGCGCATGGCGACACGCTCATGCTGGGGGCCGTGGTCGCGGTGATCGGCGTCGATCAGGGCGTCCCCCTGCCCCTCGCCTGTCTTCTCGGCATCGCCGCCGGCGGCATATTCGGCATTCTGCTGGAACGATTTGCCGTCCGTCCGTTCGTGGGTGCGGCGACGTCGGTCGGGTGGATGCTGACGACGCTGGCCGTCGGCGTCATGACCGAAGCGCTCGCAACCCTGCAGTTTGGCGGATTTTCGCGGCCGCTGCCGTCGCCCGGTGTGACGGGTGCCGTTCATATCCTTGGAGCAGGCGTCTACCCTCAGGAGCTCTTCATTCCCGTTTTCGCCGTGGTCGTCGTGGTCGGCCTCAAGCTGCTGCAGCGGCACACGCTGGTCGGACGTGCCATGCAGGCGGTCGCCCACAACAAGCAGGCCGCCGCCCTGATGGGCATCAACGTCAACCGCATCACCGCGCTCTCGTTCGGCCTCGCATCCCTGTTCGGCGCAGCCGCCGGAATCCTGGTCGCGCCGGTGATCCAGGTATCAGCCAGCATGGGGGCAATTCTGGGCCTGAAAGGTTTCGCGGTCGCGATCATCGGCGGCATCACCAGCGCGCCGGGCGTTGTCATCGCCGGCTTCGCGTTCGGCGTGATGGAGAAGTTCGTTGAGGGTTATGTCTCGACGGCTGCCCGCGAGATCGTCGGCTTCAGCGTGATGGTTCTGGTCCTGCTCGCGTTCCCGCAAGGACTGTTCGGCAAGCGTGAGGTCCTCAAGGTATGAGGTACCTCAACGCGATCGGCTTCCTCGTCTTTGCTCTCCTCCTCGTCGCGGTTCCGCTTCAGGCGGCCAACGAGTACGAACTGCGCCTGTTCATGCTGTTCCTGATCTATGGCCTGATCGCAGCCGGATTGAACGTGCTTGTCGGGCTAAGTGGTCTGGTTTCACTGGGCCAGGCGGGTTTCTTCGCGCTCGGCTCATACACCGCGGCGATCCTCGCGACACGGCTGCATTTTGATATCGTCGCTTGCTGCATCAGCGCGGCCATCGTTTGCAGTCTCTTTGGCGCCCTGCTCGCCTATCCGTCGGTGCGCGTGCGCGGCGTCTATCTGGCGGTGGTGACCATTGCCTTCGGCATCATCGTCGAGAACGTTGCAATCGAATGGCAGTCCCTCACCGGCGGCACGACAGGGCTGACATCCATTCCCCGGCCGAACCTCTTCGGCATCAAGCTGTCCGGCTTCGCGTTCTACGGTGTGCTGGCAGGAGTTCTGTTCTTCGCGGTCCTGCTCATTCATCATCTGCGATATTCCCGCTATGGACGCGCAATGCTAGCCGTTGCCCAGAGCGAAACTGCCGCACGCGCCCTCGGCATCAACCCGACCGCGGTCCGCACGCTGTCCTTTGTCGTGGCATCGGTGACGGCGGGAATTGCCGGCGCGCTGTACGCCTTCCTGAATTCCTACATCTCGCCGGACATCTTCACGTTCTCCGACAGCGTGCGCTTCCTTTTGATGGTGATCCTCGGCGGCGCCGGATCGACCTTCGGCGGCATCATCGGTGCGTATATTCTGACCTACCTGCCGGAATATCTTCAGCAGTTTCAGGTTTGGCAGAGATTCGCCTACGGCGCGCTGTTGCTGCTGGTGATGTTCGTCATGCCCCTCGGCATCGTCGGCACACTGCGCGTGCTGTTGGACCGTCTCCGCCCGCCCGATCCCGCTCCGGCAGCGTCGGAAGGCGTTCCCGCCGAGAAGAGCCTGCATCATGAAGCCCGCGAACTCCCGGCCGAGCTCGTGGCCACCAATTTGACGGTTCGGTTCGGTGGCCTGACGGCCCTGTCGAAGGTCTCCTTGCGGGTCAAGGGCGGCGAAATCCACGCGCTGATCGGACCGAACGGCGCAGGCAAGTCCACCTTCGTGAACACGGTTTCCGGCTTTTACCAGCCGAACGAGGGACGGTTCGAACTCGATGGAATCGAGCTGACGGCGCGCCGTTCATACGACGTTGCGAGGCTCGGACTGGCGCGAACCTTTCAGAACACCGAGCTGTTCGGTGATATGAGCGTGCTCGACAACGTCATGGTCGGTTACCACCAGCGTCTGCGCTACGGACTCGCCGGTGCGCTGCTGCGCACGCGGAGGATGCGGCACGGCGAGCGCGAGTGCCGGGCCGCCGCCATTGGTCTGTTGGATTTCGTCGGGCTGCTGCCGCAAGCCAATGAGACCGCGCGGCACTTGCCGTTCGGCCTGCAACGCCGTCTGGAGATCGCACGTGCGCTCGCCACCAAGCCCCGGCTTCTGCTGCTTGACGAGCCGGCGGCAGGTCTCACAACCCAGGAAATCGACGATCTCGAGGCGATGATACGCCGGATCGCGAGCCTCGGCATTTCGGTGCTGTTGATCGAACATCACGTCGACCTGATCATGGCGCTCGCCGACACCGTCACCGTGCTCGACTACGGCCAGGTGATCGCAAGCGACACACCCGCCACAGTTCAGAACGACCCACGCGTCATCGAGGCCTATTTCGGCACGTCGCTCTCGCATGCCCTACCGGAAGAGGTCAGGGCATGAGCGAGATGCTGCTCGACGTCCGCGACATGGAGCTGCGCTACGGTGCCGCCATTGCGGTGCGCGGCGTATCGTTCACGATCAACCGCGGCCAGTTTGTCGCGGTCATCGGCAATAACGGCGCCGGCAAATCGTCGATGGTGCGCGGCGCAACCGGTCTGGTGCGGCCGTCCGGCGGACAGGTCTATTTCCGTGGCGAGGACACCGCCCACCTGAGCGCCGACCGCAAGGTCGCCCGCGGACTTGTGATGGTCCCGGAAGGGCGGCTGCTGTTTCCGGACCAGACGGTGAAGGACAATCTGATCCTTGGAGCCTATCTGCGCGGCGGCCTCAAGGATGATGCGTCGTGCGCGACGTTCGAAAAGGTTCTCGAGCTTTTTCCGCGATTGAACGAGCGATTGCTGCAGCAGGCGGGCAGCATGTCGGGCGGCGAGCAGCAGATGCTCGCGATTGCGCGCGGCCTGATGGCGCAGCCCGAGCTTCTCATCATCGACGAACTGTCGCTCGGCCTGGCGCCGAAGATCGTCGATCAATTGCTGACGACGCTCAGCAAGCTCAACCGGGAAGGCCTGACCATCCTGCTTGTCGAGCAGCTCGCTTCGCACGCGCTCGCGGTCGCCGATTATGGATTCGTGGTGTCCAACGGACGCATCACGCGCCAGGGCCCGAGCTGTGAACTCGCCCGCGATCCCGAGGTGATGGAAGCATTCCTCGGCAAGAAGAAAGCGTTCTCAACCCCAAAGCCTAAGGAGTGACCATGGCCCAACGTATCGTTGATCTCAGCCTGACTATCGAAGACAACATGCCGGCGCATAAGCTTTTTCAGCGGCCGGTGATGGCGGTCCACATGAGCCATGAGAGCACGAAATCGGCCAATCTCGGCGTGCCCGGCGACCCCATGACGTTCCAGACCAACTTCATCGCAATGCTCGATCACGTCGGCACGCATGTCGATGCGTTCAAGCACGTCAACCCGAACGGCAAGCCGATCGACGAAATGCCGCTCGAAACGTTCATGGGAAAGGCGGTTTGCTTTGACCTGCAGCACATTCCCGATCTTGGCGACATCACGGTTGCCGACATGGAAGCGGCCGAAAAGAAAGCCGGGGTCAAGGTCAACGGACACATCGTGCTGCTCTGCACCGGCTTCCACAAGCGCAACTACCCCGGCCTCGATTCAGTCTGGAAGAATCCGCTTCTGACCGTCGAAGCCACCAGATGGCTCCACGAGCGCGGATCGAAGATGCATGGCGTCGAAGGCCCTTCAACCGACAAGCCGACCGACAATATCTTCGCGCAACACCGCCTGTGCCGCGACCTCGGCATCAGCCATTGGGAATGGCTGGTCAATCTTGAAGAGCTGATCGGTAAGGGTGAATTCCAGTTCTTCGGCGTGCCGCTGAAGTTCAAGGGCGGCTCGGGATCGCCCGTGCGCGCCTTTGCTGTCCTCAACTAGAGCCGCCTCACCCAACTTGCGAAACAAATCCGGATGGGCTCCCCGTGTGCCCTCCGGAATTTCTCTTCTGCAAAGAGGTTACAGCGATGTCGGCCGAATTCGATACCATGAGCGCAACGGAGATGCGCCGACGCGTTGTCGCCAGGGAGATATCGCCGGTCGATTTGACGAAGCGCGCACTCGAGAAAGCCGAGGCGACGCAGTCGACGCTCAACGCATTTTATCTGTTGATGCCGGACGAAGCCCTCGCCGCAGCCCGGCAGGCGGAAACCGCCGTGATGAAGGGCGATCCGCTCGGCCCGATCCATGGCATTCCGTTCTCTGCAAAAGATTTGATGGCGGTGAAGGGCGTCGGTTACGCGTCCGGGTCGCTGACGATGAAATCGAACGTTGCCTGCGTCGATGCGCCGGCGGTCGAGCGGGCCAGGGCGGCCGGCGGCATCCTGATCGGCAAGACCACGACAAGTGAATTCGGCTGCAAGCCGGTGGGGGACAACCGGCTTACCGGCATCACCCGCCATCCCTGGAACCTGGGCAAGACGCCGGGCGGTTCCAGCGCTGGCGCGGCGGCATCTGTCGCCGCAGGCATCACGCCCTTCGCGCTCGGCACCGACGGCGGCGGATCGATCCGTATCCCCGCCTCCTTCTGCGGGCTTGCCGGGATCAAGGGACAGTTCGGCCGCGTGCCGGTGTGGCCGACTTCGGCGACACCGACCCTCGCACATGTTGGTCCGCTGGCGCGTTCGGTCGGGGATGCCGCGCTGCTGTTTTCCGCCGTCGCCGGCTTCGATCGCCGCGATCCATTCAGCGTCGCCGGCCCGGTCCCGGACGTCGTCGGAGCGCTGGCGCAATCCGTGGCCGGAATGAGAGTGGCTTACAGCCCGACGCTGGGCTACGCGCGGCCCAATGCCGAAGTCCTTGAGCTAACCGACCGCGCCGCGGAAACGCTTCGAACGCTCGGCTGCCAGGTGGACCTTATCGAGAAAGTCTTCGACGCCGATCCCGCGGATTTGTGGACGGCGGAGTTCTATGCCGGCGTGGGCATTCGTCTGCGGTCCTTCATGGAGAACCAGCGCGACCTGCTGGATCCGGCGGTCGCCGATGTGCTCGAACCGGCGCTGACCCAGGACATGCGCGACTATTACACCAAGGTATTTTCCCGCTATGCCCTGCGCGACACCGTTCGCGGCTTCTTCGAACGTTATGACGCATTGATCTCTCCGGTCCTTCCCGTCACCTCGCTTGAGGTCGGCAAAAATATCCCCGACGAGCTGCCGGACCGAAATCTCGTCTCGTGGGTCTATTTCACCTATCCCTTCAATCTCACCGGGCAGCCGGCCGCGTCGGTCTGCGCGGGAATCGCGGCCGATGGAATGCCGGTCGGACTTCAGATCGTCGGGCGATCGCACAGCGAGCATGACGTGGTCCGCCTCGCCGCCGCATTCGAGCGAGCCCAGAACCCCGGGTACAATGTACGCAACTATCTTGTAGGCAGTTGACGTCGACTTCGCAAATTTGTGCCGATCAGGCCTGTCTGCCGAGACGCCCCAGCCGCGGGGGGTTCACGGCCGGGGACTCTCGGGGGGAGAATGCCGTGGATCAACGGCACGGCTGTTCAATGCTTGCGTCGGAGAGACGTTCCTCTTGGGCATCGGCACGATGATATCGGGAACATCGAGCCAATAGGACTTGGCGCCGCAGCATGGAACAACACCTGCGTGAGGAAATTGCCTCTCGATGAAGATGACCAAGGCAATTCGCAAGCAGGCAGCAACCGCCGAGCGCGTGGCGGCAAGTACCGCGGACGCCTTCGTCGCGGAGCAGATGCGGTCGCTGGCCAACGCGTTCAAAGTCCAGGCCGAAGCTATGAAAAGGAAAAAGAAGAAGAAGAAACAATGAGCTTTTCCGTCAAGGCGATGTGCAAACACGGCGAAATCGTCCACCGCCGCAGGACCCCTGAAGCTGCACTCAGGAAAGCTCGGGAGCTGTCTCAAACTGGATGCTACGACGTCCACATCATCACACCGGAAGGACGCGACTATCACTCCTCGGAGTTCGGAGATCTGCCACGCTCACCGGCGCGATCCGTTCATGTGTCTCATCGAACGGGCCAGACTTCACGTTCTCACAGATAGGTGAGCTTGAGCAGTCGCATCGGTCCGATCCCGATGCCGCCTCAGGTCTCGGGCGGCGCTTCGAACCGGTACCCGACTTCGCTCGAAAACGCTCTAGGTTACGTTCTCGGCCATCGCGATGTTGGCCGTCGCACCTGGTGGAAGCTCACCAAGAGTGGCCAGGCGACGATCGATTGCGCTGATGACCTTGCGTGAAAAGGGTCCAAGATGCGCGTAGGCCGCAATCATGGCGACTGCGATTCGTGCCGAGGACGAGTCTCGCTTGGCGCAGTTGAGGAAGGTGCGCCAGAACGGATCGTGCGCTTCGGGAATGGCGGTGACGACGCGATGCACGGTCTCCAACGCCCGCACCTTGGCGCGGATGTCACCGTCAGGCAGTTCCTGACGCTGCCTCGAACGGTCGAGAATCGTCATCAGCCGGTCAACACGGCTCGCATACGCGGCTGGATGATAGACGCTCTCCAGAATTTGTCTGTAGTCCATCAAGATGTCGCGCAACGGACGTGTCGGATCGAAATTGATGCCATCGGTGCACTGATCGCCGCCGATGGTTGGTCCCAAATCGTGATTGGCGTGCAGCCGACCCTCGCGGGCGAGACGGCGCGTGAGCTGCGTGTTTGGCAAGGCATAGAGCAGGCCAACCATGCACACGGGGATGGCTGCTTCCTCGATGAAGTCGATCATGGCGTCCGCGATCGAGACTTTCTCGGTGTCGAAGCCCACGATGAAGCCCGCGGTGACGAGCATCCCGGCACCGTATATCTTGTGAATGCTCTCCGCGATATTGCGCCTTGTGTTCTGCTTCTTCCTCGTCGCTGTGAGCGTCGCCGGGTCCGGGCTTTCGATGCCGACGAAGATGCCGAAAAAGTTGGCCGCGGCCATCATGTCCAGGAGTTCCGGATCATCGGCCAGATTGATCGAGGCTTCCGTCGAAAACTCGAACGGATAGTCGTGCGCGCGTTGCCAGGCGGCGAGTTCGGGAAGAAACAGCTTGAGGGATTTCTTGTTGCCGATGAAGTTATCGTCGACGAAGTCGAGATGGCCGCGATATCCCATCTCGTAGAGCGCATCGAGCTCGGCGAGCATCTGCGGCGTCGTCTTGGTCCGCGGCACGCGCCCGTACAGTTCGATGATGTCGCAGAACTCGCAGGTGAAGGGGCAGCCGCGCGAATACTGCACGCCAAGATAAAGATAGTCCTGGAAGTTGAGCAGATCGAAACGCGGCACCGGCGTCTTGGTGACGTCGGCCTGGAACTTGGGCGCTGTGAAGACGCCCGATCGGGCGCCGCTCTCCCACGCCGCAATGAACTCGCCGATAACACCTTCGGCCTCGCCGAGCACCTGAAAGTCGGCTGCGGCATAGATATGCGGACTTGAGGTTGGGTCGGGGCCACCGACGACCACCGGCGTGCCCCATGAGCGACAAACCTCGATCAGCCGTAGCGTGTCCGCCTGTTGCGGCAACATTCCGCCCGTGAAGACGACGTCAGCCCAGGCAAGATCGTCATCCGCGAACGACGCCGTATTGCAGTCGATCAGGCGCACCGTCCAGCTTGCCGGCAACATCGCGGCGACGGAAATCAGGCCAAGGGGAGCTGCGGGGCGACGAACGCCCATCAGTTTGCAGGATTCGCCAAAGCTCCAGAACGAGTCCGCGGCGAAGCGCGGATAGAGCATAAGGACGTTGCACGGACGCGATGTGTTCATGATCACCCAACCCGGCCCATATACCGATCCGTCCGCGTTAAGAGACGAACGTAGCCCGGCCGAAGGGCAATGGTAGAACTAACCTGACGCTCCTTGCGGGTGCAACAAGAGGCTTTCAGGCCAATAGTTGGGCGATCTTTTTTTGACATACGTTGCAGAAATGGCACGCAATTAAGCAATTTTTGTGTTCCCCGGGAGTGACACGGCAGCCTTTGACACTCTATTTGGACCTCGCGCTGTGGCAATCTGTCGCCTGCAATCCGCACTGCAGGACATGAAGCAATCCTGTTGCAGCCGTGAGCGAGCTGGAACCGAATCGCCAATCCGTTCCCAGCACAGCAAGCGTTACGAGCTCCTGTCATTTCGTGAATGTGGTCAGTTGCAGGCCCTGCAAATAGATATCCGGTCCCGCCATCGCGCTTCGAAAGTGTCAGCGTCTTTCAGTGCCACCGCTTGCGCGTCTGATGGCTCGCTCGGCTTCGCTGTGAGGACGTCTCCAAATTTTCCGGATCCGGATTCGGCAGATGCCGCTTTGGGCCACTCCAGCAACGATTTCGAAAGCATCGGCTTGCCCGCATACCAGCACTTTCGTCCGTCGATCAGACGATAGGACCACCACTGCCCATTGGGATTTGATGGCATCGCGGCGCTGCATTGTTGCTTTGCCTGCGCATTCGGCATCGCGATCAACGGGAGCATGGCAATACAGGCGGTCGAAGCCAGCGATTGAAGCGGTTTTCTCATCGGCGCGCTCAACCGCTTCGTCGCTGCAATCGAATAGGACAGGGCCGGAGATATTCCGGCATGGGCTGGGCTTCACCAATTGCCTGCAAAGCCAATGGTTGATTACTCATTATAACCTACTCATCAAAATAAATGCAGCCAACGAAATCAGGAAAGGGAAAAATCAAGTCGTTTCTGCGATATATCCCCGCTGTCCTTCGAGACTATTGATCAATTTTTGTTTCAATTGCCGCTTATTTGGCGGACGAATGCCGGGATCGGCTTGCAATCCCTTGAACGGTCACGATGCCAACGAATGCCCTTGGTGGACGATCGTCATCGCGCGCGACCCAGACGACATCTTTCTTCTTTGCTTCCGAGCTCGGCTCGAGCCCGTACTCGCAGGCAGACGCCGAAAGAATTGCGACGGCCACACGACGGCAGGAGCTGCGCCTCTCGACCGCCTCGACAAACTGTTGCACGAAGGACGCACTCGATAACATCCACGTGCGCGAGCATCGGCGCTTCACGTCGGTCATCTTCCAAGACGGCTACGGCACCCCACATCTTCTCGACAGATGCGCCACTCGACCTGCCGCAACCGCCGAGCGCGCGTACGGCAGGCGTCGCCTCCTAATCAATATTTCGAACGGCGGATGATCGCGTTTTTGACGCGCGCATCAATGCCGAACGCCTGAACATGAATCCCCTGGAAGTCAGCTCTCATGGTTTCGACCTACACCAAGAACGCCATCGTGCTCGGCCTGCTGTCGGCGGTCGGCCCGTTCGCCATCGACATGTACCTGCCGGCGCTGCCGACCATCGCGCATGATCTGAACGCCTCGACGGCGGCGACGCAGATGACGTTGATGGTGTTCTTCATCGCCTTCGGCATCTGCCAGATCGTTTACGGTCCGATCTCCGACATGGCCGGACGCAAGCCGCCGCTCTATGTCGGCCTGGTGCTGTTCATCATCGGCTCGATCGGGTGCGCTCTTTCGCCCAGTGTCGGCTGGCTGATCGCCTTCCGCTTCGTGCAGGGCATCGGCGCCTCGTCGGTGATGGTAATCCCGCGCGCCATCATCCGCGACCTGCACACCGGCATCGAGGCGACACAACTGATGGCGCTGGTGATGCTGGTGCTGAGCGTCTCACCGATCCTCGCGCCGCTCGGCGGCAGCGCGCTGATCGTGCCGTTCGGCTGGCGCGCCGTCTTCGTCGCCGTCACCATCGTCGCGGTGCTGGCCTTCATCCTGATGGCGCTGCAACTGCCGGAAACACGGCCGGTGCACGAGCGCGTCGACGTCAGCGTGCGCCACGTGCTGGAAAGCTTCGGGCAATTGCTGCGGCACTGGCACTTCCTCGGCCTTACCTTCATCGGTGGGCTCGGCATGGCGAGCTTCTTCGCGTTTATCGCGAGCTCCTCCTTCATCTATATCGACCACTATGGCCTATCGCCGACCACCTTCAGCTTCGCATTTTCGATCAACGCTTTCGGCTTTATCGGCGCCTCGCAGTTTGCCGCGGGGCTCGGCCAGCGCTACGGCATGGGCCGGATGGTGATAGCGGCGACGGCGGCCTATGCGCTGTTCACCACGCTTCTGCTCGGCCTCAACCTCGCCGGCATCGACAGTCTTGCAGTGATGATGGTGCTGCTGTTCCTGGGCTTCGCCGCGATGGGGCTCGTGATCCCCTCGACCATGGTGCTGGCGCTGGAGGAGCACGGCCCGATCGCCGGCATGGCATCGGCGCTGGGCGGTACGCTGCAGATGGTGACGGGCGGTCTGATGATCGTGATCGTCAGCCTGTTCTTCGATGGCACCGCGCGACCGATGGTCGCGACGATCTCCTTGTGCGCGCTCGGCGCTCTCGCACTCTCGCTCGCCACCTTGCGCCGGCGCACGCTTGGCGCGCCGCAGCTTGCGGAGTGACCTCGGCTGCCTTTCCGATGACCGTACTACGCCGGCGGCGCGGTTCTGAACATGACGAAACCCGCTCGATGAACGGGGCGGAAGCATGAGCTGACGGATGCGTTTCATCGGCAACACAGTTCGGGCTTCCTGAAATCTGATCGTAGCCGTCGCCGTCGAATATGCCGCTTTGCCCTGAAACAGGAACAAGGACAGGCATAACAATGGATCTCGACATGGATCTCAAATCGGCACATCGACCGCGGGCCGATGCGGACGTCGATGTCGTGATCGTCGGTTCAGGACCGGCCGGGTCGACATACGCCCGCATGATCAGCGACAAGGCGCCCAACGCAACGGTGTTGTTGGTCGAGGCCGGACCGGCCATCACGACACCTCCGGCACAGCATAGCTCGACGATCGCCGACCGCGCGGCGCTCGATCACGCAAAAGCCATGTCGCAAGGTCCGTTTCGCGGCAAAGATGCTTCAGAGCGCGAATTGTCGGCGGACAGGATCGCAGGTCTGTTTCTTCTTTCGGACGGAAACGCCGAAACGCAAGGTTTTCCGGTGGCGTCGGCATCGAGCAATGTCGGTGGCATGGGATCGCACTGGCTCTGCTGCTGCCCGCAGCCGGGCGGCTCGGAGGTCATTGGCTGCATCCCGGAAAGTCGTTTGGCTCGGGCCTTTGCGCAAGCCAATCGGTTGCTGGATGTGGCATCCGATCGATTCGACAGCCCCGCCGGCCGATATGTCCGATCCGTCCTCGCATCATTGTTCAACGCCGGGCGCACAGCGGAGCGAGCCGTGCAGCCGATGCCCTTCGCCGGGTCCCATAGCGCCGGCAAGGCGATCCTGCACGGGCCCGCGGTGATCCTGCGCGACATTTTCGATCGGCCGGAAGGCTGCGTCAGATTGCTGAGCAAGACTCGGGCTCGGCGTATTTTCGTCGAGAACGGTTCCGCACGAGCCGTCGAACTGCAGGATCTCGACAGCGGGGAGATTTCTACGGTTCGTGCAAAATGGGTTGTCGTCGCTGCAGATGCGCTGCGTACCCCACAACTTCTGTTCGCGTCGGACATCAGGCCGCCGGCGCTCGGACGTCATCTGAACGAGCATGCCATGATGGTGACCATGGTGGAGTTCACCGGCTGTGATGTCGCGCCCTCGACCTCCAGGGAGGCTGGCATATGGCTCTCCTACGGCCTGTTCGCCAGCGCGGCCAATGGCGTGAGCTGGATACCGCCGCTCGGCGAGGACTTTCCTTGCTCCATCCAAACCTTCGAAGTCGATGGCAATTCGCTTGCGTCTGCGCAAGGCACCGCCGCGACCGGCAAGCCTGTGTTTGCAGTTGGCGCTTTCGTGGCCAAGGACATCCGGCCGGAGGACCGCATCGAATTCAGTGACAGCGAAACTGACTGGGCGGGTCTGCCGAAAATGACGATACGCTACGGCTTTACGCCGGTGGACCAAAAACGCATAGCCGCGGCTCGAGCGGCTCTGGACAAGATATCCTCCATTGGCAATCCGCTGTTCCCGGAGCCGCGCCTCCTGCCGCCGGGCAGTTCACTCCACTATCAGGGAACATACCGCCTGGGGGATCAGGACGACGGATCGAGCGTCTGCGATCCCACCTGCCGGGTCTGGGGGGTGAAGAATCTCTTCCTCGGCGGGAATGGTCTGATCCCCACCGAGACGGCCTGCAATCCAACCTTGACGACCGTCGCACTGGCGACGATCGGCGCCGAAGAGATCGTCCGGCATCTTTCGTCCGCCAACGGGCGATGAACGCGTTCGAGCATCGGGCTGCGAAGCGTGGAATCGAATGGCCACGGTCTGACCGCGCGGGGGAAGAAGATGCCGGATAAGTCGAGCGGCGTGGGATTTTTGGGAGGCGGTCTCGCCACACAGGCGATTCACATTCCGGTCCTCGCAACACTTCGCGACCGGTTCAACATTGTCCGCGTCGTGTCCCCTGATCCACGCGTGGCAGCCGAGGTCGCTCGCCGCTGCGGTGCAAAGGGGTCGACCCGCGAACAAGATGTCCTGGACGATCCGGCGGTCGAGATCGTTGCGATCTGCAGTCCTGATGCGGTTCACGCGCGACAGGTCATCGCGGCGTGCAAGGCGGGGAAAAAACTGATCTTCTGCGAAAAGCCGCTGGCCGTGACCAGGGCGGAGGCTGAAGAGATCGGCCGAACCGCTCGCGCGACCGGCACGCCGATCGTGGTCGGCGCCATGCACGCCTATGACCCTGCCTATAGAGCCGCGCAGGCGGCCTGGGCCGAGGCGCAGGAACAAGCTGATTTCATCCAGGCGACCGTCTTTCTTCCGAGCAATGACGTCTTCATCAATCAGGCGACGGACCCATTACCCTCTTCCCGAATGCAGCGGGCTGGAGTGCCTGGGGACGACCTCGCCTTCCGTCGACTCTTCATGAGAGGTGCGATCCTTGGTCTCGCCATCCACGACATTCCGCTCTTGCGAGACTTTTACCCCTCGGTAGGCACCGTCGTGTCGTCGCGCTTCCTGCCGCCGTTTGGCTATTCGATCTCGATGGCGTCGCGCGATGCGCAGGTCGAGTTTCTTGCCCTCCTCCCAGGCACATGGCCGGCAGATTGGCGTCTCCGGGTGATGGGCCGTCGACACGAGCTTACTGCCAGCTTTCCGCCGTCCTACGTCCTGGCCGGGTCGGCCCACGTGGTGATATCCCGGGCGCAAGGCACCACGGTCTTCGAGGAGCCCGTCAGTGGTTACCAGGCCATGTGTCCCACATCGGGGATGTAGCCCGCGGTGAAGCCGCTCCGTTGATCGCCCTTGAAACACTCCTGGACGACTTCGGCTTCGCGATGGACATCGTCGATTCCTGCGACAAGCTGCTGGGATCCGAGGAATGATCCGTCAGTTTACAGTATTGTTGCGCGAGCCGAACGCGACGGGGCCAGGTTACGGCGCCGTGCCGGCCAGTCTTGCCAGTATCCCGGCGCATTTTCGTGTCGTGGCCGATGGTCCGGCGGACGCGACCTACGCCTCGTTGGAGAATCCGCCTGCGGATGTCCGAATAGTCGTCTTCGACGCCGCCCGGCTATGGGCGCCGTCGACCCTGACGATTCCGGTCGCGCCGGCCTGGACCTATCTGCCGCGGATGGAAGCCGATGCAGGTTTCGCCGAGGCGTGCACGCGCTCATTCGCGGTGATCAATTGCATGGTCACAGTCGCCGCGGCGGAGGAGCGCCGACTGCGAGGGGCCTTTCTCGAGCAACTCGCCATATTGCGGAAGTTGACTGGCGCAGATCCGTCCGTCCGCGCTTTTCGACGCAACGCCAGGGGATATGTGGCCGACGTCGGCGTCGGGCCGACGTCGGCGTCGATGATCGGCAGAGTCTCGCCTCTGGCGCAGGATGCACTGCAGCTCCATGCCGTCGGTGTAGATCATCGCCTCGATGTCTCGATGGATGCGGCAACCTCTGCGCGGCCCGCGGCCATCCGGCTGTCCGGGGCGGATGGCCTGCGTCAGGCGATGCCGATCCACCAGAGCAGCCATCGCCTCACCTGGCTCAAGATCCACGCTTTCCTTGGCGGAAACGTTCCCGCTTCGGACCTGCCGACCGTCAATGCGGTTGACGCCGCGGCGGTCGCCCGTGCATTCGATGCTGCTTGACTGAATTGGCTTCGGGCCGCTGTCGCCCGTGACGAACTCCCGATAGACCGGGCTACCGCCCTTGTTGGGCCGCCTCCGGTCGATGCGATGAGCGGGCCGAGATCAGAATGCACCTGCCGCCGGGCGGCGTTGCACAGCCAGCGCATCGAAACTATAAGTCATTGAAATAATGGTCGGAGTGGCAGGATTCGAACCTGCGACCCCTGCGTCCCGAACTAGGGTACCAGCCAACACTTCATTGATTTTACTTACATTTCTATCCTCGACCGGGTACATTATTCGGCTTTTGTTCACGTTCATTCTGTACCCAATCTGTACCCCAAAAGATCCGGCCCGCTAAGATGGTACTACGTCATACATGCAATTTTAACGTTCAAGCCAATGGTCGTCCGGCGAGAACACCAAATCAAACCTCCTACGAGCACCTCGGCTGCCCGCAACGGCGTCATAGTTTGCGTTACGCTATAGCACACATCACGGAAACGTGACTCTATTAGGCCTAATAGATGCTCCTTTAGGCGCTAAGCCGTGGCATATATTGCCCGCGTCCACTTCCGGACCCCAAAGGAGCAAATCATGATGCCACAAGTAACCCTCGAAGCCTCGACAATTGAACGCATGAAGGCCTATGCAGAACCCTTGGTCGACACCATGGACTCGGTGATTCTGAAGGGCCTCGACGCGATCGATATGCTCAAGGCGAAGACGAACGAACCCGCTTCCGCCGAGCGCATCTTCAACCCCGCCTCACCTCCGAACTTGGCTTACACCACCGTCAAATCGATCGTGTGGAAAGGCAAGCGCCTGTCGCCCGCCGAAGCGTACTGGAATCCGCTGATGTTCATCGTGATCCGCGAATGCGTGAAACACATGACCAAGGAGCAGGCTCGTAATCTGATCCTGTGCAATAAGGTGACGGGAAAGAAAGAAGACAATGGCTACAAGTACGTCGAAGAAGTAGGCGTTTCGATCCAAGGGCAGGATGCCAACAACGCCTGGAAGACCACCTACAACGTCCTCCAGGCCCTCAAGATGCCAGTGGAAGTCATCTTCGCCTGGCAGGATAATCCCAAGGCCGCAACGCCTGGTGCAATTGGCAAGTTCGCCGTCACGTTTGAGTAAGCGAATGACCATTCCGAAATAAGGGCGGCCGAGGTGCCGCCCTTTTTCTGCAAGGCTGCGCGTCCGCCGTTACAGCGACGCTTGCAGGATCGACTACTGGCTACACCTTCTGTTCCACCGCGTCGTTGACGATAGCATCTTCATGTGCTGCCCTGAGAAGGGGGTTGATGAGGCTCTCAGCTCGCCAATGGGCACGGAGGGACTCGAAAGCCCGCTCTATCATCTCAGTTGCGTCTTCCTTGGTGATTGCATCCATCGGCGACACAATCTTATTTCCAGAAACGTCGACATAGGTGGAGTTGTTCTTTAGCGCCACCCGCTGCATTGCCTTGGAGCGCGCCTCCTTAAGCCATGCAATATCGGAGTCCGCCAGTAGGTCGAGTTCTCTTCCAAAAACGTATTGATGGAAATCGTCTGAATCGACTTTCGATTTATGATCTCGAAGTCGCTTCATAGCCCTATTCCAGTCGACGGGCTCGCACCTTATGAGGTTGCCCACAATGCCGACTATGATCGGCAGCTTCCCCAACTCCTCGCACGCGAAATGGGCGAGAAGATAAGCCCGCGCGTGGAAGCCCGCATCGAGCAGAACTTTCGCCTCCTTGTGCAGGCTTTCCGCATTGTCGAATATACGGAGCCTGAGCCCGTGCAGTTCATCGATAGATAATTGCTTCATATGATCAAAACGATTTTTGAGCTTTAGCTTGCCATCACCTCGCTCTTCACACCGAAGTGCGCTTCCACCATTGACCCGAGTCTCTTTCGAAATATGTCGTCGGAGCCAATCAGCTTAACCGTTTCAACAGCGGCGTTGCGCTCTCCCTCTGCGTACTGCAGCATCGCTGCACGCAAAGCAGCATCAACGCTCGTGTTGGAGTTCAATGGTCCATTGAGTTTACCCGAGATCGCACCGAGCGCCATACAGATGCGTGACAATCCGCGTTCGACAGCCGAAGATAGGACCTTTTTGGGAGCCGTTACAACAAGTGGCGCGTCGATAACATCTGTCTTGCGAGAAAGAATGTACGCGATCACTCGTCCCGCGGCGCCATCCCCTTCTTTCCCCTGATCGCTACACCCTCCAATTGCGCAAAATTGCGCGTGATGTCTGATGAAATCTACTTTGCGACACTCACTAGTCAGGAGACTGGCTTCCAGAAGAAATTCGCCTGTTAGATTGTGGTTCCAGTACCAGACCCCGTCGACATACCGAAGCGGCCCGTCTTCCCGGGCCGCATCGTAGAGCTGTACAGGAAGGTGCTTGACCTCTTGGTCGCTAATGAGAAATCGGCATGCCGGTGGCTTGTAGCCAGTCTGGGCTTCCACCCAATACACTTTCCGGCCCTTGACCAGATCCTTGAAATCGAATGTGAACTGCACACTTCCGTATCGCGACCCCCCAGTACCATTCGTTTGGTGAGAGCCAGACCACGGTAGTTCGCGAGTCATTCAACGCGCACTCGTCATAGATTAGTCCGCGAGCAATTTTACCGTCTTCCACAATCCGCAGCGCTGCTGGCGTGTGCGTGACGTGATGTACAGTATCCATAACAGTACATGTGCCAGTCGTTCGCTTACCCGGCACAGTGCATGCATACTTATTCCAAGGTTGGACCATGCTCACAGTCGCTTCTGCACTTCGCGAGGCACAGGCCGGATAATTCGAGAAACTACGAACGAACCCGGGTCGTTGACGTATACACGAAGAGACACATCATACTTTTGGCGATAGGTGATCTCGACATCTAGGGCGTCACCCGCCCCCAGTAGATGTTCGCGTCGATCCAATTTATCGAGAAATTCCTTATCTGTGACGGGCGCAGACAGGGGCACACCGTTCCATTCAAATGACCACTTGCGCCTGGCATGATTCAACCACGCCTTTAAGATGACTAGGCGCGCACGCTCCTTCCTAGTGCGTTCCAGTGGCTGCTCTTCCAGCTCCACAATAGGCGTCACGACGAATCGAAATTCAGAGCGCGGGATCGAGATGAGGGGGCGCGTGTCAGCAATGCTGCCGGTGATACCAAACTCCTTGACGTGAGTATCGGCCTCAAGGCTATCGAAGGTTTTTCTTACTCCTTCTTGAACCGCTGGACTTTTCTTCACGTTCTCAGTCGCATCATGGACCACACGCGGGACGATGATCGTGTCGGTCCCGTGCTTAATGATAACTTCAGTCGTGTTGACAATGATCTGGGGCTTGGGATCTGCGCCCTTTAGAGTCGCGTCATAGATGACGTTAGATACGACGTTCCACAAGATGGTGCCGGCAATGCCGGACAGCACACCGCCGGTGAACCCCTTCTTCAGTTTCCGAAGTACCGTTCGATAGCTGCCCGGACCAGTCGCCTCGACAATGATCTCGATTTCTTGGCCAGGATCGATCGCGGCGTTAACGGCGTAGGCTGTGTCAGCGAAGCCAATTAGAGCGTTCGCCAGCGTGTATGCATCGATGGTCCCCTCCGGACCACCGAAGTGCAGGACAATGGTGTCTTGAGAAAAGGCGTCGAGCCGAATGGTAGCCATCTTCCCCCCGGGAAAAATCCTAGGGGCACAACCAGCGCGCTACAAGACCCTACGCTCGTCTAATACGTGCTGTCGTCGAACGACGGCGTCAGCAAACCGCTTGCTCGTATTCAAGCAAAAATCGATCGCACCAATGCGCCCTTGAAATGCAAAGGCGACTTGTTCGACATCTACGACAACGGTAGGAGCAATACCTGAGCGCCCTGCGTGCGGCACGCACTACATGTCGCAAACCCGCGCCCAAAAAATGCGACCCATGCCGAATGCGGCCAGAAACATGCCGTTCAGGTCTAAATGAACTTAGTGGGAAGGCCGAGATTTGCTAAATCTGTACCCCAACCTGTACCCTGCGCTCAGGTTGAGCAAAATAGCAGAAAATAAAACTAAAGTATTTCAATGCTTTAGATGGTCGGAGTGGCAGGATTCGAACCTGCGACCCCTGCGTCCCGAACGCAGTGCTCTACCGGGCTGAGCCACACTCCGACTAAGAACGCGGCTTATAGCGTCGGGTTCGGGCGACCGCAAGCAGCGCATTTGAGGATTCTAGTCACAGTGGAAACCAGTCTAAAAACCCGGATTCTGCCGGCCGGAACAGCCGCGACCGCGGCGGCTGCCGACGTGCTCGCGACAGGCGGCCTGGTGGCGTTCCCGACCGAGACGGTCTATGGGCTCGGCGCCGACGCCACCAACGCCACCGCGGTCGCCCACCTCTACCAGGCCAAGGGGCGGCCGGCCTTCAATCCCCTGATCGCGCATGTCGGCGATCTCGCCGCCGCGCGGCGGATCGCCCGGTTCGACGCGGTGGCGACCGCGCTTGCCGAAGCGTTCTGGCCGGGGCCGCTGACGCTGGTGCTGCCGAAAGCCGAGGACTGCCCGGTGGCGGAGCTCGCGACCGCGGGGCTCGATACCGTCGCGGTGCGCGTGCCTGCCCACCCCATCGCCCGCGACATCCTGCGCGCCTTCGGCCGGCCGGTGGTGGCGCCCTCCGCCAACCTCTCCGGCCATGTATCGCCGACCACGGCGGAGCACGTCGCAAGCGACCTTGCGGGGCGCATCGACCTGATCGTCGACGGCGGGCCGGTCGAGGTCGGGGTCGAATCCACCATCGTCGGCTGCTTCGCGCGCGCCACGCTGCTCCGGCCGGGCGGGCTGCCGCGCAGCGAGATCGAGCGCGCGCTCGGTCACAAGCTTGAGCAGTTGCCCGCGGACGCCGAGAGCGACAGCGGCCAGCCGCTGGCGCCGGGTATGCTGGCTTCCCATTATGCCCCGCGCACAAACGTGCGACTCAACGCCGACAGGATCGAGCCCGGAGAGGCGCTTCTGGCGTTTGGGCCGTTGAGAATATCGGGGGTTGATTCGGCGGCCGCCGTGATGAATCTGTCCGCTGGCGGCGATCTTGCCGAGGCCGCCGCCAATCTGTTCGGCCATCTGCGCGCGCTCGACACCACCGCCGCGCGTGCGATCGCGGTGATGCCCATTCCCCATGAAGGTCTGGGCGAAGCCATCAACGACCGGCTGCGCCGCGCAGCCGTTGGCCGCGAATGAAAAAGCGGTCGGAATGAAAGAGACCGGGATGAACATCGCAGAGCCGCCCGCGCCGCAGCTTTCGCCGGAACTGATCGACAAGTTCCGCGCCATCGTCGGCAACAAACACGCGATGACGGATGCGACCGATATCGCGCCGTATCTCGTCGAGGAGCGCAACCTGTTCCAGGGCCGCTCGCCGCTGGTGCTGCGGCCAGGCTCGACTGCGGAAGTGTCGGCAATCTGCAAGCTCGCGAGCGAGCATCGCATCGCGCTGGTGCCGCAAGGCGGAAATACCGGCCTGGTCGGCGGACAAACGCCGCATCATGGCGAGGTCGTGATCTCGCTCAAGCGGCTGGACAAGATCCGCGAGATCGACACCGCCTCCAACACCATGACCTGCGAGGCCGGCGTGGTGCTGCAGGTGGCGCAGCAGCGCGCCAGCGACGTCGACCGGCTGTTCCCGCTCTCGCTCGGCGCCGAGGGAAGCTGCACCATCGGCGGCAACCTCTCGACCAATGCCGGCGGCACGGCGGCATTGGCCTATGGCGTGGCGCGCGAGATGGCGCTGGGGCTCGAAGTGGTGCTGGCCGACGGGCGCGTGCTCAACGCGCTGTCGAAACTGAAAAAGGACAATACCGGCTACGACCTGCGCAACCTCTTCATCGGCGCCGAGGGCACGCTCGGCATCATTACCGCGGCGACGGTAAGACTGTTTCCGAAGCCGCGGGCGATCGAGACCGCCTATGTCGGGCTGAAATCCCCGGCGGACGCCTTGAAGCTCTTGTCGATCTCGCAAAACGAGGCCGCCGGCAGTCTCACCAGCTTCGAGTTGCTGGCCGATATCGCGGTGGATTTCTCGATCCGGCACGGCATCGACATCCGCGATCCGCTTCAGGCCAAGCACCCCTGGTATGTGCTGATGGAGCTGTCCTCGCCGCGCGACGATGCTCGCGATACGCTGGAAGTCATCCTCGCCGAGGGCATGGAGGACGGCATCGTCGACGATGCCGTGATCGCGGCCAATCTGGGCCAGCGCCAGGCGTTCTGGAAATTGCGCGACGAGATGTCGGCGGCGCAGAAGCCGGAAGGCGGATCGATCAAGCACGATATCTCGGTGCCCGTCGCGGCCGTTCCGGCCTTCATCGAAGAGGCCAATGCGGCGGTGGTCAAGCTGATCCCCGGCGCGCGGCCGGTGCCATTCGGCCATCTCGGCGACGGCAACATCCACTACAATGTCAGCCAGCCGATCGGTGCCGACACCGCCGATTTCCTCAGCCGCTGGCATGAGGTCAATGCCGTCGTGTTCGACATCGTGCTGCGGATGGGCGGCTCGATCTCGGCGGAGCACGGCATCGGCGTGCTCAAGCGCGATGAACTGCCCGACGTCAAGGACAAGGTCGCGATCGAACTGATGCGCAGCATCAAGGCGATGCTCGATCCGCTCGGCATCATGAATCCCGGCAAAGTGCTGTGAACGTCGCGCCCTCAACCCCTGTCGCCGCGCTCGCGATCGCGCCGATCGCAGACGCTGACGTCACTGATGTCGTCACACTCTGGCAGCGCTGCGGCCTGACGCGGCCATGGAACGATCCAGTCGCCGACATCGCGCTGGCGCGACGCGGGCCGAATTCGGACATCCTGGTCGGCCGCGACAATGGGATGATCGTCGCGTCCGCGATGGTCGGCCATGAGGGCCATCGCGGCTGGGTCTACTACGTCGCGGTCGATCCTGACAGGCAGGGATCAGGCTTCGGCCGGGCGATCATGCGTGCGGCGGAGGATTGGCTGCGGGCGGCCGGGATTGCAAAGCTGCAATTGCTGGTGCGGCGGGAGAACGACAAGGTCGGCGCGTTCTATCAGTCGATCGGTTATGAGGAGCAGCAGCTTCTCGTCTTCTCCAGATGGATCGACGGGCGCTCACCGCCATGAGCATTTCCGACCGCGTCCGCATCAAGGACGAGCGCGTGCTCTCCGATGAGCATTACCTGCTGAAGTCCGTGACCTTCGACTATCGCCGGAATGATGGCGGCTGGCAGACCCAGAATCGCGAAGTGTTCGACCGCGGCAATGCCGCCACGCTGCTGCCGTACAATCTCGCCACGGGGAAGGTCGTGCTGGTGCGGCAGTTCCGCCTGCCGCCCTTCATCAACGGCCACGACGATCTCATGATCGAAGCAGCCGCGGGCATGCTGGACGACGAAACGCCGGAGAACCGCATCCGCGCCGAGGCGGAAGAGGAGACCGGTTACCGGCTTCACCACGTCCAGAAGATATTCGAAGCTTTCATGAGCCCGGGCTCGGTGACGGAGAAACTCCACTTCTTCGTCGCCGAGTATGACGCCTCGATGCGGGTAGGCGACGGCGGCGGCCTTGCCCATGAGGGCGAGGACATCGAGGTACTGGAAATATCGATTGATGAAGCGCAGGCGATGATCGCGGACGGCCGCATCGTCGACGCCAAGACCATCATGCTCGTGCAATACGCCGCGCTGAATATTTTCACGTAAAATGTAGGGTGAGCAAAGCGAGGCGTGCCCACTCTACGATTTTTTGCCTCACCCTACAGCTTCAGAACAAACTCCCCTGCCCGTCGTCTTCCACTGTCGGTGGCTTGCGCGGCGCGGGCCGCTTCGGCTTCGGCGCTTCCGCCGCACGCTCCTCGTCCGTGATCGGCAGCAGCAATTGCGCATCGTCATTGGCGGCGTGGTTGACCCGCGTCGAGACCTCATGCCAGACGAATTCGCCGACGGACGGGCCCTTCAGTAGCGGCATCGCCAGCGAGACCTCGTCGTTGCGGCAATCGAGCCAGCGCTCGAAAGCGTCCGGCGAAATCGTCACCGGCACGCGATGATGCAATCTCGCCAGATCGGCGCTGGCCGGTGCGGTGATGATCGCAACCGTATCGACCTCCTCGCCGTTCGGGCCCATCCAGGTCTCCGCCAGCGCCGCGAAGCCGACCGGCTGCTTGTCGCGGCGATAGATGAAGTAGGGCCGTTTGCGGCTGCCCTCATCGTGCCATTCATAATAGCCGTCGGCAGGGATCAGCGAGCGGCGGCGTCTGATCGCATTCTTGAAGGCGGGCTTCTGCAGCACCGTCTCCGAGCGGGCGTTGAACAAGAGGCCGACCTGACGGGGATCCTTGACCCAGGCGGGTATCAGGCCCCAGCGCATCAGGCGGAAATGCCGGCTGCCGTTCTCGAGGATCACCACGGGAACGGGTTGGGTCGGCGCGATATTGTGCCGCGGCGGGAAATTGGGCTGCTCAACGTAGCCAAAGAGCAGCCTGATCGCCTCCGGCGGCGAGGTGATGACGAAGCGTCCGCACATATTCCGGGAAAACTAGGTAGTCGTTCAGGACCTTTTAACCGCCCCTGTCGAACACTGGTTAGGATGAATTCAATGGGCTTACCAGCAGCGGAATCCGATCGCCCGACACCGCGACCGGCAGGCTCGGACGAGGCCCGGGCCGCGCAATTGCGCGCCGCCAACATCAATCCGCGCACCGGGCTTGCCACCGATTACCTCAATCACTTCAACGAAGCCATCATGCTGCTCGAAATGATTCCGGACATGGCGGAATGCGCCGAGGATTTCATGAGCTGGCGCCCGCTGTCCTATGCCGAGCATTTCACGGCCTCCAACTTCAGGGCGCGCGACCTCGCGATCGAGGCCTATGAAGCGGCCGATCCCAAGGTCCGCGCCGAGTTCGACAACATCACGACAACCATGACCTCGATCCTGACGGCCGTGAGCGCCGCGATGGGCAAGGTGCGTCAGGACAAGACCCGCGCCAAGCTCGCCGAGCAGGCCACGATCTGGGTCAAGCCGCTGGTCGCACTCGCCGGCGGCATCATCAATGGCGGCACCGAAGCCGACATCGAGCGGATCATGGCGAGCGAGTAGCGAGAGCGTGGCCATGGCTGGGCTTGACGAACTCTGCGGTTAACCTTTCGCCGCCAATCGGGCATGATCGGCGCCGATTTCTCTCCGTCCTGGATCGCTTCTTGACCTCCCCTGCCCAGCCTGCCCGTCCCCAGCTTGCCGTTTCCGGCGCAATCTTTCGCGACGGCAAGGTGCTGCTCGTCCGCCGCGCGCGCTCGCCCGGCAAGGGCTTCTATTCGCTGCCGGGCGGCCGGGTCGAATTCGGCGAATCCCTGCATACGGCGCTGCACCGCGAGGTCGACGAGGAGACCGGGCTCCGCATCGACATTGTCGCGCTGGCCGGCTGGCGCGAGGTGCTGCCGGGTTCGGCCGGCGGCGAGCATTATCTGATTATGTCGTTCGCGGCGCGATGGGCGGCGGGAGAGCCCAAGCTGAACGATGAGCATGATGACTTCAAATGGCTCGATCCTGATGAGATCGGCGATCTCAAGGTCACCGGCGGCCTGCAGGAGGTGATCCAGGCGGCCCGGCGGCTGATTTGAAGCCTTGTGGCGCGGCCTCCCGGCGCCTTGCCTGCAGCACAATCCAGGGGCATATGACGCTTCCATGTCGAAATATCTCCTGGCCGCTCTCATCCTGGTCACTGCATGCAATCTCTCGCCTGCGCGGGCGGAGGATGCGGCGGCGCCGTTCGACGGCGATCTGCAGCGGCTCGCCGAGATCCTCGGCACCCTGCATTATCTGCGCGGCATCTGCGGCAGCAACGAAGGCGCCAAATGGCGCAACGAGATGCAGGCGCTGATCGACGCCGAAACCCCTTCCGGCGACCGCCGCGCCCGCATGATCGCCGGCTTCAACCGCGGCTATAACGGGTTCCAGCAGACCTACCGCAGTTGCACGCCGGCAGCCGTCGTGGCGATCCGCCGCTACGTCGAGGAGGGTTCGAAGATCTCGCGCGACCTGACCGCTCGCTACGCCAACTGAGCCGCGCGGAACGATCGATAGAGCTTGGCTCGCGCCATTAACCTTTCCTAAAGATGTGGCCTAGGCGTGCCCAATCCGCATGCTACAGCTTTGTGCATGACGTGATTCGCCGTGAATCGCGCCGACATGCTCCGTGAGTTTCATGCGCATTCCAGCGTTCTCGATTGCCCGCGATCCCCTGCCCGACCACGAGCAGAAGCAGGCCGCGCTCAGCTACCTGAACGAAGCCTGGGCCGAAGCACGCCATGACGGCATCGACGGCGACTGCCTCGCGCAGGCGAGCCTGTTCGCCGCGCTGGCCGAACTGGTCGGCACCTATGGCGAGGAAGCGGTCGCGAAGTTCGTCGAAGGGCTGCCGGCGCGCGTGCGCAACGGCGAGTTTTCGCTGGCGCTGGCACGGCAGTAAGTCTCCACCTACTCAGTCGTCATCACCCGCGAAGGCGGGTGATCCAGTAAGCGGCAGCTTCTCGATTCTGCACTGCCGTCTCTGGAATACTGGGTCACCCGCCTTCGCGGGTGACGACAGCGACTATTGCCTCAGCGTCTCCAAGAACCGCACCGGCTCGCCCAGCGATGGCGTCACTACTTCGCCCTGCCACATCACCCGCTTGCCGCGGACGAATGTGCCCACCGGCCAGCCGGTGACGCGCATCCCGTCATAGGGCGTCCAGCCCGCGCGCGAGACGATCCATTGGTTGGTGATGGTCTCGCTGCGCTTGAGATCGACAATGGTGAAATCGGCGTCATAGCCGGCCGCGATGCGGCCCTTGCAGGCGATGTTGAAGAGCCGCGCCGGGCCGGCGCTGGTGAGGTCGACGAAACGCGCCAGCGACAGCCGGCCGGCGCTCACGTGATCGAGCATCAACGGCACCAGCGTCTGCACGCCGGTCATGCCGGAGGGCGAGGCCGGATAGGACTTGGCCTTCTCTTCCAGCGTGTGCGGGGCATGATCGGAGCCGAGCACGTCGATGATGCCCTGCTCGATGCCGTACCAGATCCTCTCGCGATGATCGGCCGAGCGCACCGGCGGATTCATCTGCGCGCGGGTGCCGAGCCGCTCATAGCATTCCGGCGCGGCCATGGTGAGGTGATGCGGCGTCGCCTCGCAGGAGGCGACATCCTTGTGGTCGCGCAGGAAATCGATCTCCTGCTTGGTCGAGATGTGCAGTACGTGGATGCGCTTGCCGGTCTCATGCGCGAGCTTGACCAGCCGCTGCGTCGCCATCAGCGCGGCGACCTCGTCGCGCCAGAGCGGATGCGAGCGCGGATCGCCCTCGATCCTGAGCGGCTTGCGATCGTTGAGGCGGTATTCGTCCTCGGCGTGAAAAGCAGCCCGGCGGCGGATCACCTGGAAGATGCGCCGCAGGCTTTCGTCGTCCTCGACCAGCAGCGTACCGGTGGAGGAGCCGATGAACACCTTGACGCCGGCGCAGCCCGCCGCGCGCTCGAGCTCCGGCAGATCCTGCACGTTCTCGCGGGTGCCGCCGATGAAGAAGGCAAAATCGCAATGCATGCGGTGATGGGCGCGCTTCACCTTGTCGGTGAAGGCGGCTTCCGTCACCGTCAGCGGATCGGTGTTGGGCATCTCGAACACCGCGGTGACGCCGCCCAGCACCGCGCTGCGCGATCCAGTTTCGAGATCTTCCTTGTGGGTCGGGCCGGGCTCGCGGAAATGCACCTGGGTGTCCATCACCCCGGGCAGGACATGCAGGCCCTTGCAGTCGATCACCTCGTCGGCCGAATCACAGTTCAGGCCGCCGATCTCGGCGATGCGGCCATTCCTGATACCGATGTCGCGGACGCCTTCGCCGTCCTGATTGACCACGGTGCCGGATTTTAGAATGGTGTCAAAACGCTGATTCATCGTTCCTCGCGCCCGTGTTCAAGCTGCCTGCCGGGCCTTGTTCGGTGTAGTTTAGCGCCTTAACTTCGCAGGGGATATCCGCTAGCTCCGTTTCCCAAAGGAACCTTGGAACAGGCCGAATAAAGCCGCATGAAAGCAGCATTTCTACCCGATCGAGGCGTGGTCAAGGTGACGGGCGAGGACGCCCGCAACTTCCTCAACGGCCTCGTCACGTCAGACCTGACCGACCTTGCGCCGGGTATGGGCCGGTTCGGCGCGCTGCTGACCCCGCAGGGCAAGATCATCGTCGATTTCCTGGTCACGGAGGCGCCCGCCGGCCATGGCGGCGGCTTCCTGATCGACGTGCCGCGCGCACTCGCGCAGGCGCTGGCCGACAAGCTGCGCTTCTACAAGCTGCGCGCCAAGGTCGCGGTCGAGAACCTCTCCGACGGGCTCGGCGTATTGGCCGCCTGGGATGGCGAGCCCGCGGTGAAGCCCGATCTCTGCTTCGCCGATCCCCGCAACGACGCGCTGGGTTTCCGCATCCTGGTGCCGGAGGATTTGAAAGAGAAGGTTGTGGGTCTGATCGGTGCCGACCTCGTCGACAGCGCCGCCTATGAGGCGCACCGCATTGCGAGCGGCATCCCGCGCGGCGGGCTCGATTTCAGCTATGGTGACGCCTTCCCGCACGAGACCAACATGGACCGGCTGCACGGCGTCGATTTCGACAAGGGCTGCTATGTCGGCCAGGAAGTGGTGTCGCGGATGCAGCATCGCGGCACCGCGCGCACGCGCACCGTCAAGGTCATCCTGGAGGATCTTTCGCCCGAACCGGGTGCCACCATCCTCGCCGGCGACAAGCCGGTCGGCACCATGGGCTCGACCGCGGGCCAGAACGGCCTGGCGCTGGTCCGCACCGACCGCGTCACCGATGCGCTCGATGCCGGCCTTTCGCTTTCCGCCGGCGGCCTCGGCTTGAGGCTCGCCGAGCCTGACGTCGTCCGCGCCGCGCTGAAAAAGACGGTCGCATGAGCCGCACTGCGCAACTGCATCCCGACGGCAAGATTCGTTGCCCGTGGCCCGGCGAGGACCCGTTTTACGTCGCCTATCACGACGAGGAATGGGGCGTGCCGGAATATGACGACCGCGCGCTCTATGAAAAACTGATCCTCGACGGCTTTCAGGCCGGCCTCTCCTGGATCACGATCTTGCGCAAGCGCGAGAATTTCCGCAAAGCGTTCGACGACTTCCAGCCCGAGAAGATCGCGCGCTACAACGCCAAGAAAGTCCATGCGCTGATGAACGATGTCGGCATCGTGCGCAACCGCGCCAAGATCGAGGGCACGATCGCAAGCGCGAAGTCCTATCTGAAGATCATGGAGGAAGGGCCGGGCTTCTCGAAGTTCCTGTGGGATTTCGTCGACGGCCAGCCCAAGGTCAACGAGTTCAAGACCACGGCGAGCGTGCCGGCCTCGACGCCGCTGTCGGTCAAGGTCTCGAAGGAGCTGGCATCGCGCGGCTTCAAGTTCGTCGGCCCGACCGTCGTCTACGCCTTCATGCAGGCGACCGGCCTCGTCAACGATCATCTCGTCACCTGCTTCTGCCATGAGGCCTGCGGCGGCAAGCATCGCAGCCCGCGCTTCAAAGTGAAATGACCGGCAGAAGATCGCCGGCGGCAAAAGCTGATGCCCGTGCCTGGCAGCGCATGCTGTCGGGACGACGGCTCGATCTGCTCGACCCTTCGCCGCTCGACATCGAGATCGCCGACATCGCCCATGGGCTCGCCCGCGTCGCCCGCTGGAACGGGCAGACCAGCGGCGCGCATATCTTCTCGGTCGCGCAGCATACGCTGCTGGTCGAGGCGGTGATGCGCCAGGAGATGCCGCGTGTCGACGTCAGCGTACGACGCGCCGCGCTGCTGCACGATGCGCCGGAATATGTCATCGGCGACATGATCTCGCCGTTCAAGGCGGTGCTCGGCGGCGACTACAAGACGGTGGAGAAGCGCCTGCTCTCCGCGATCCACATCCGCTTCGGCCTGCCCTCGGTGCTGGCGGAGGAGATCACGCAGCAGATCAAGGCCGCCGACCGCGGCGCCGCCTATCTCGAAGCAACCCGCCTTGCGGGATTTTCCGAGGCCGAAGCCAAGCGCCTGTTCGGCCGCGATCCCGCACTGCCCGAGGCGACCGAGCGCGACTACCTGACACCGTGGACCGCGGCAAAAGCCGAGAAGCGGTTCCTCGAACGCTTCAAGGCGGTGGCGGAGTAATCTCGTAAGGTGGGCAAAAGCTAAGCGCGCCCACCATCGAGACCTCCGCGCGAAAAGGTGGCATGCTTCTCTTTGCCGACCCTGCCCGCAGCGGCTATAATCGCGGCAACCGAAATTGCCCAAGGATCATGATGCTTCACGTCTGCTCGCTCGCCGCGCTTCCCGAAACCGTCAGACTGACCGGCGCCAGCCATATCCTCACCGTGATGGCCAATGTCGCGCAGGTGCGGCGGCCGGCTTCCGTGCTCGAGGCGAACCATCTGCGGGTGCAGGTCGACGACATCACGGAGATCATGGACGGCTTCATCGCGCCATGCGATGAGCACATCGAGAAAGTGCTGAACTTCGTGCGGGGCTGGGACCGCAGCGCCCCGATGGTGGTGCACTGCTATGCCGGCATCAGCCGCTCGACCGCGAGCGCGTTCGCCGCCGCCTGCGCGCTCAATCCGCATCGCGACGAGGTCGAGATCGCGCGCAGGATCCGCGCCGCATCCCCGATTGCCTCGCCGAACCGGCTGATGGTGAGCCTCGCCGACAAGGCGCTCGGGCGGGAGGGGCGGATGCTGCGCGCGCTCGACGCGATCGGACCGGGCGCCATGAGCATCGAAAACCAGCCTTTCCGCGTCGACCTGGAGTAACCCGCGCGGAAATGCCGCCTTAACGATTGAACTTTTTGCGGGCCAACCACCACTCAATGGATTGCGACGACCGCGGACGTGACTGCTCATCGCGCCCGCGCGCCTGGCTGGAGGCCTGATGCAGGAGTTCATTGTTTTCGTCATTGCGGTTGTCGCATTTGCGTTTGCGCTGAAGGCAAGGAACGAGATGGCCGCACTGCGCACGCGGCTGGACGCCCTCGAAAGCGCGAACGCTGCGGCGGCACGGCCGGTGTCGCCACCGCCGCTCGCCCCGGAGCACGAACCTGAGCCGACGCTTGCGACCTCGCCGCCGGCCGCGGCTACGCCTCCGCCATTGCCGCCCGAGGCCCTCCAGCCGACGCCCGCCATAGCCGAGCAAGCAGCGGCGCCGGATACGCCAACCGGCGCACCACCACCACCGCCGCCACCCGGCTTCGAGGAGACCATCGGCACCCGATGGGTGGTGTGGATCGGCGGCCTGACGCTGGCGCTCGGCGGCTTCTTCATGGTGCGCTATTCGATCGAGGCCGGCCTGCTCGGTCCCGGCGTGCGCACCATGCTCGGCGGTCTGTTCGCGCTGGCGCTGCTCGCGGCCGGCGAATGGACGCGGCGCAATGAAAGCATTTCCACGATCGCGCCACTGCCATCAGCCAATATTCCCGCAATCCTCACCGCCGCCGGAACGGCGGTGGCATTCGCGACGGTCTATGCGGCCTATGCGCTCTACGACTTCCTTGCGCCCGCTACCGCCTTCGTGCTGCTCGGACTGGTCGCGCTTGGCACGCTTGCCGCGGCGCTGTTGCACGGGCCGGCGCTGGCCGGGCTCGGCGTCGTCGGCGCCTTCGCCACGCCGATCCTCGTATCATCCGAAAAGCCGGACTTCTGGGCGCTCTACATCTATCTTGCGATCGTCACCGCCGCATCCTTCGGCCTCGCGCGCATCCGGCTGTGGCGATGGCTTGCCGTTACCACGGTCGTGTTCGCGCTCCTCTGGACCTTCCCCTGCCTGCAATGCGGGCCGTCGATGATCGGGCCGCACGCCTTCCATGTCATCGCGGGATCCATCCTCGCCGCGCTATTGGTCGTCTGCGGCTTCATGTTCGGACCGGAGGCGGAGGGTGAACAGGTCGAGCCGATCTCGTCAGGCTCGCTGATCGCCTACCTGTTCGGCGCGCTGCTCATCGCACTGAACAGTTTTCACGCCGACCCGGCGCTGATCAGCTTCGGCCTGCTGGTCGCCGGCAGCCTGTTCGTCGCCTGGCGGGCGCCGGCGGCTACCGCCGCGATCATCGCCGCCGCGCTGTTCGTGTTCGTCGTGTTCGCCGAATGGGCCGTGCGCGGCAATCCGGACATGCTGGTGCTGCCCGGCGGCCCCCTGCCCGGCATCGGGCCGAGCGCCACCGACGGCTCGGTCTCGCTGCACATGACCACGGCGGCGATCTTCGCAGCGATGTTCGGCGTGAGCGGCTTCCTCGCGCAGCGCCGTTTCACTGCAACTGCGATCACCGTGCAGTGGGCGGCGGTGGCCACCTTCACGCCGCTGGCGCTGCTGATCGCGCTCTATGCCCGCATCGCGCAGCTCGACCGTTCCATTCCGTTCGCGATTCTTGCGGTGCTGCTCGCCGCGGCCTTCGCAGCCGCGACCGAATTCCTGTCCAGGCGCGAGGACCGGCCGGGACTATCAGCTTCGATCGCGCTGTTTGCGACCGGCACGCTCGCCGCGCTGGCGCTCGCGCTCACCTTCGCGCTGGAAAAAGGCTGGCTCACGATCGCGCTGGCGCTGATGTCACTCGGCACCGCCTGGATATCGCTGCAGCGGCCAATTGCCTTCCTGCGCACGTTGAGCGCGATCCTCGCCGGAATCGTGGTGCTGCGCATCGGCTACGAGCCGCGGATCGTCGGCGATGCCGTCGGCAGCACACCGATCTTCAACTGGCTGTTGTGGGGCTACGGCATTCCCGCCGCTTCGTTCTGGACTGCCGGCATTTTCCTGCGCCGCAACGGCGACGACGCGCCGCTCCGCGCGGTGGAGTCGGCCGCGATCCTGTTCACGGTCCTGCTCGCCTTCATGGAGATCCGCCACGCCGTCAACCAGGGCGACGTCTACCGCAACAGCGCCGGCCTCACCGAGATCGCGCTGCAGGTCTGCACGGCGCTGGCGATGGCGATCGGACTGGAGCGCTTGCGAATCCGCACCGCCAGCATCGTGCACAACATCGGCGCGGTGCTGCTGACAGTGTTCGCCGGTCTCGCCGCTATCTTCGGCCTGATGCTGCTGGAGACGCCGATCCTGTGGCCGATCAATGTCGGCGGCAGCTTCATCAACCTGCTCCTGCTCGGCTATGCCCTGCCCGCGGTGCTGGCACTGCTGTTGTCTTATGCGGTGGCGGAACGGCGTCCGGCCGCCTATGGCAATACGCTCGCGGCCGGTGCGCTGATCCTCGCACTCACCTATGTCAGCTTTGAAATCCGCCGGCTCTACCATGGCCCCGTGCTGTCGCACGGCCCGACCACGGGCGCCGAGCAATACACCTATTCGATCGCCTGGCTGACGTTCGGCGTCGTGCTGCTCGGGATCGGCATCGTCGTTGGCTCGCAGCGCGCGCGGATGGCTTCTGCCGCTGTCATCGCCCTGACCATCGTGAAGGCGTTCGTGGTCGACATGTCGCAGCTCACAGGCGTCTACCGCGCGCTGTCGTTCATGTGCCTCGGCGTCGTGCTGGTTGCGATCGGCTGGTTCTATCAGCGCATCCTGTTCCGGCGGCAGGCGGCGCCGCCGCCGGTCGCCAGCACGGGGTGAGCTTGGCGAAGCCTCTGCCAACGCGTAGATAGACGGCATGGCAAGACCGCGCAGTTTCGATCCCGACGAAGTGCTGGACCTCGCGCGCGACGTGTTCTGGCGGAAGGGTTTTCAAGGCACCTCGCTCGACGACATCACCACGGCGACAGGCCTGACGAAGCCGAGCCTCTATGCCGCCTTCGGCGACAAGAACGCGCTGTTCCTGAAGGTGCTCGACCGCTACCACGCCTATATCGTTGCGAAGGCCGAGCAGGTCGTCAATGACGGGCCCTCCGCGCGCGAGGCGATCCAGCGTTGGCTGACCGGCTTCGTGCCCCGTTGTTCCGGCGTCAAGGGCAGCCGGGGCTGCCTCTCGGTCAACACCGCCGTCGATGGCGTGGCCGAGACGGAGGTGCGGAAACGGATTCAGGCCTTCAACGGCAAGCTCGAGCAACTGCTGCGCGATCGCCTACGCGCCGACCGTACCCAGTTCGCTGACGATTTCGATCCCGACGCGGTCGCGCATACGATCATCGCGATCTATCAGGGGCTGATGGTGCTGGCAAAGGACGCCCCCGATGCGGCGCGCGTCCGCGCCACGCTCGACCAGACGATGAAGCTGCTTTCTTGACAGCGTCTCCACAATTATATACTATGTAGTATATAACTAGGAGGCGCTGCCATGAAGGCGATCCAGATCGAGGCGTTCGGCAACCCGGCCGAAGTCATGAAACTCGTTGACGTTCCCGATGTCGGCGCGCCCGCCGCTGGCGAAGTCGTGATCGCGCTGGAGGCCTCGCCGATCAACATGAGCGACCTCCTGATGATCTCGGGCCGCTACGGCTATCGGCCGAAGCTGCCGAGCATCGTGGGAACGGAAGGTGTCGGCCGGGTCCTGGCAGTCGGTGATGGCGTCACGCATCTGAAGCAAGGCGACCGTACGCTCATCCCCTATCCCTCGCCGGCCTGGGTCGAGCGCATCAAGGCCGATGCCGGCCGGTTGCGGGCGCTGCCCGACGGCGACCCGCTGCAACTGGCGATGCTCGGCATCAATCCCGCAACGGCATACCTGCTGCTGACCGATTTCGTCACGCTGCCTCCTGGCGCCTGGGTGATCCAGAACGCGGCCAATTCCGGCGTCGGCCGTGCACTGATCGGAATCGCGAAGTCGCTTGGGCTGAAGACCGTCAATGTCGTCCGCCGCGACGACGTCGTGGCCGACCTCCAGGCGAGCGGTGGCGACATCGTGCTGGTCGACGGACCGGATCTCAACAAGCGCGTCGCCACCGAGACCGGAGGCGCGCCGATCGCGCTCGCCATCGATGGCGTCGCCGACACCGCGACGATGAACCTGCTGACGTGCCTGGCGCCCAAGGGCGTGCTGGTATTCTACAGCGCGATCAGCGGTAAACCGTTCGTCGGCCCGGCGCAGCCTTTCATCTTCCGCGACATCGCGATGCGCGGCTTCTGGCTCGCCAACTGGTTCAACAGCGCGACCGCCGAGCAGGTCGCCGCGATGTATGAACGCCTTGCGCCGCTGGTGGCTTCCGGCGCCATCACCGCGCCGGTAGCGGGCACCTACCGTTTCTCGCAAATCCCCGAAGCGGTGGCGGTGGCGCAGAAGAACCGCGGCAAGGCGATCTTCATCCCGGGCTGAGCGGCGGCGGCGGGGATAAATCGGCAGGTGCCGATCGGGCCACGTGACCCGCGAGCCCGCCCCCGGGGGCGTGGCTCCGACATCACGTCTCCGTGACATGATCCTGTGCATGACGAAGTGTCGCGTCGCCTCACGCCATTGGCACTGGACCGGGGCAGACATTTTCTCGACATAGTGTGAGCTTCAAAGAGCGATATTGCAGCGACCGACCATTTTAGCGAGGGGAGCGTTTTGCACCGAGACATTGCGGGAGCGCTCGCGCGGCTGGCGAGCCTGGCGATCATCTGCGCAACACTTGCGATCCAGCCTGCGGCAGCGCAGACGATGGCCGCGACATGTCCGTCGCAGCCCGGCGCCCGAGGCACGCAGATCCTGCTCTGCCGCGACGGCCTGACCGTCGTCGCCGAGGAAGGCGCGAAGTTCACGCTGCAGGGCCACGATGGCAGCGCCACGTCGGTCGACCTCCAGAGCAAGGCGTTGCTGCTGGATGCGCCGAGGCAGCCGGGCAAGAATCGCTTTCGCGTCAATACCCCGCAAGCGATTGCCGCCGTGCGCGGGACCAAATGGGCGGTCGATGTGCAGGAGGCGAGGACATCGGTGCTGGTGCTGCAGGGCCGGGTCGCGGTGCGACGGCCGCGCGGCGGAAACCAGGTGGTGCTTGGTCCGGGCGAAGGCGTCGACGTTGATCCGGGAAACGAGCCGCTGGTGGTCAAGCGCTGGGGGCAGCCACGCGTCGATGCGCTGCTCGCGCGCCTCGGACAATGATCGCTGGTGAGCGGCCGGATCCCTCAAACGTCAATCGCGCTTCTGCTCTCCTTGGTCTGGGCGGCCGCGCTGGGCGTCGGCTACTGGAACGGCGACGTTCAATTCCTCGATCGCGCCGAAGGCGCGCTGACCGACTTGCGCCTGCTGGCGCGCGGCGAGCGCGCAGCGCCGGACTTCGTCACGATCGTTGCCATCGATGATGACACGGTCGCCAAGCGGGGCGGCTATCCGCTGCCGCGCGCCGACCTCGCCGCGATCATCGAGACGATCGCCCGCCATGAACCGCGCGCGATCGCGGTCGACCTGCTGCTGCTCGACCATGGCAAGGACGGCGGCGATACGGCGCTGGCCCAAGCGCTCGGAAAGCGCCCCTCCGCCATTGCAGCGGCCGCCGTGTTTCCCGATGCGATCCAGATCCTCGAGGCGGACGACAAGAGCCCGCTTGCGCGGTTGCCGCGGGCCGAGAAATTCCTGCGACCCCTTCCCCTGTTCGCGGAACATGCGGCGGTTGGCGTTGTCAACCTGACCACGGACAAGTCGGGCACGCCGCGCGGCATCCCCTTGCTGGTCCGCACCAGCGACAAGGTCGAGTTGTCGTTTCCGCTGCGCGTCGCCGCGCTTGCCGCCGGCAGCGATCCGGTGATCGAGGCGGACGGCGTGCGCCTTGCCGGCCGCAACATCCCGACCGACATCGATCATGTGCTTCCCCTCGCCTATTACGGCGCGCGCGGCACGGTGCCGACCGTGAGTGCCGCGTCGGTGTTGGACGGTGACGTCGCACAAGCGGCGATCCGCGACCGCATCGTCGTCATCGGTGTGACCGTGACGGGTGGCGGCGACGTGTTTCCGACGCCGTTCGATCCGGTGATGCCCGGCGTCGAGATCATCGCGACCGCGATCGATCATCTGATGACCGGCGGCGGCATCCTGCGCGATCGTTCGACACGCCTGATGGACGCGATGACGACGGTGGCGCTGACACTCGCGATCGTTGGCCTTTTGGCATGGCGGCGCAGCGCGGCCGGCCTGCTCTCGATCGCGGCGCTGGTGGCGATCTGGGCCGTCGCCAATTACATCGCGTTTTCGCGCGGCATCTGGCTCAGCGCCGCATTGCCGATCGCGGCCGCAGCGCCGCCCGCAATCCTGTTTGGCTCGATCCAGCTTTGGCTGAACCGCAGGCAGGCGCAGTACCTTGCAGTGAAAAACCAATTGCTGCAGCAATTCCAGGCGCCGGCGCTCAACAAATGGCTGACCGGCAATCCGGCGTTCCTGCTCGAGCCGCGGCACCAGAATGCCGCGGTGATCTTCATCGACCTCTCGGGCTTCACGGCATTGAGCGAGACGCTCGATATCGACGCGGGCCTGGCGCTGTTGAAGGATTTTCACACGCTCGTCGACGACGAGGTCGAGTCGCACAACGGGATCATCACGAGTTTCCTCGGCGACGGCGCCATGATCCTGTTCGGCCTACCGGAAGCGGCCGGCGACGATGCCCGCAGGGCCGCGCATTGCTCGGTCACGCTCTGCAACCGCGCCGCGCAATGGATCGATTCGTTGCCGGCTACCGTCGCGCCACGGATTGGCTTCAAGGTGGGAGCGCATTACGGCCCGATCGTCGCCTCGCGGCTTGGCGGCCGCTATCAGCACATCACTGCGACCGGCGATACGGTGAACGTGGCAAGCCGTCTGATGGAAGTTGCGGCCAAGTATGGCGCGGCACTCGCGCTGAGCGACGACCTGCTGCAGCGCGCCGGCCCCGCATCCGCACTGTTCGAGAGCGGCACGCTCAGCGGCCCCAGCGAGACGCGCATCCGCGGCCGCACCGGCCTGCTCTCGGTCTGGCTATGGCGCAACGACTCCCGCGGCAGCTTTAATCCACCGATTCCGCAATCAGGCGGATTCTGAACACGGGCTTCTTGCTCTCGTCGATCAATTCCATCTGCCACTCGGCGTCCTGCTTGAGGCTGCGCGCGATGCTGCCGAGAAGATTGCCGCTGACCTTAGTCATCTCGGCCCAGGCGGCCTCACGGCTTTCGAATTCGGATCCCTGATCGGACGCGCCCGCAAAGCGACCGTGGCTGATCCTGAAGAAATATTGCGGCATGAGGAACTCAGTTGTTGGCCCACCCCCGGCCGTCTCCAGATTAGATAGGAGGGCAGTCGCTACCAAGCCATGAATTCGCGAACCCGTAGCACTACGGGTCTTCGCTGCCGCCGCGATCAGATGAAGTCGGCGGGACCGACGATCTCGATTACTCGGTCGAACGGCGCAATTCCGCCGCGCCTTCCGGCTGCGTCGGTTCGGCCCTGGTTTCGGGCTTCACCGCGTCGAGCTTGGTGCGCTCGACCGGCGGCGTCTCGACGCGCGCGGACACTTCGGTGCGGGCGGCGTCGGCCGAGCGGGTCGCTTCCGAGGCACGCAGCGAGCGCGGCCGCGCCACCGAGCGCGCCAGCAGCATCTGCTTGACGCCCTGATGACGGAAGTCGCAATAGGCAAAGCCCATGCCCGACACCGAGCCACGGAACGAGCGGTCGTCGCGCTTGTCGAGGTTGAAGCAGGGCTCGAACGGAAGCCCCTTCAGCGAGGCACAGACGGCCTGGCCGCGAACCTGCAGGGTGTTGCCCGGCAGCCTGACATGGCGAATCGGACCGGAGCCGGAGAACTGGATCGAGCCGGCGGCGCCCATGTCATCGAGGATACGGCCCGCGCCGCGGGTGCCGTCAAAACAGGTGAAGGCGAATACTTTGCCGGCGACGAATCGCCTGGCCTCTTCGGCGTTCATCATCCCGGCCAGCGCGGGCACGACCGTCGCCGCGGCCATGACCGTCCCCAATAGCAGACGCGCAAGCATGAGCCACTCCACTTACCCAGCGCGGGCACCCCGCCTTTACCCGCTGCTTACCATATCAACCAAGGCAACATTGGAGCAGCTTGGTTGGTAAATTCTGAACGCCGTCAGACTATTTTTACCACGATACGGCCGCGGACCTCGCCCGCGAGGATTTTCGGGCCATAGGAGATCACTTCGTTCAGGCTGATTTCGTGAGTGATATCAGCGAGTTTGGCCTTGTCCAAATCGCTGGCGAGGCGGCTCCAGGCGCGCTTGCGACGCTCAATCGGGCACATCACCGAATCGATGCCAATAAGGCACACTCCGCGCAAAATGAACGGAGCAACCGAGGACGGCAGGTCCATGCCGGCCGCAAGCCCGCACCCGGCGATGGCGCCGCCGTACTTCGTCATGGAGAGGATGTTGGCGAGCGTGGTCGAGCCGACGCTGTCGACGCCGCCGGCCCAGCGTTCCTTGCCCAGCGGCTTGACGGGGCCGGTGAGCTCATCGCGGTCGATCACCTCCGCAGCGCCGAGACGCTTGAGGTAGTCCGCCTCCGATTGGCGGCCGGTGGAGGCGATCACGTGATAGCCGAGCTTCGACAGCACGGCTGTCGCAACCGAGCCGACCCCGCCGGCAGCCCCGGTCACCACGATCGGGCCGCTCCTGGGCACAATCCCGTGGTCCTCCAGCGCCAACACCGAGAGCATCGCGGTATAGCCGGCGGTGCCGATCGCCATCGCATCGCGCGCCGAGATCGCGTCGGGCAGGCGTACCAGCCAGTCACCCTTGACGCGCGCCTTCTCGGCATAGGCGCCGAGATGGGTCTCGCCCATGCCCCAGCCGTTGCAGACAACCTTGTCGCCGGCCTTCCAGTCGGGATGAGTGGATTGCTCGACGGTGCCGGCGAAATCGACGCCGGCGATCATCGGGAAGCGCCGCACCACCGGCGCCTTGCCGGTCAGCGCCAGACCGTCCTTGTAGTTCAGCGTCGACCATTCGACGCGGACGGTGACGTCGCCATCCATCAATTCCGCGTCGTCGAATTGCGTGAGCGTGGCGGTCGTCCCCTTGTCCGCCTTGTCGATCCTTATCGCCTTGAACGTTGCCACGATGGACCCTCCCGTACTTGCGTTGATCTCTCGCCCGTCATGGCCGGGCTTGACCCGGCCATCCACGCGCTTGGGCTTCGCTCGACTGTAAAGACGTGGATGCCCGGGACAAGCCCGGGCATGACGACGAATTTGTGCGGAATCTGTTTATCGCATCAGGCAGGCTGCGCAACCGGGCGCGACACCGGCGCTTCCACGATCGGCAGGTTGATCAGCGCCGACAGCACGCCGAACAGGATCGAGAGCCACCAGATCGGCGTGTAGGAACCGTAATGCTCGAACACGATGCCGCCAAGCCAGACGCCGAGGAACCCGCCGACCTGATGGCTGACGAAGGCAAAACCGTAGAGCGTGGCGAACCAACGCGTGCCGAACATCAGCGCCACCAGCGCCGAGGTCGGCGGCACCGTCGACAGCCAGGTGAGGCCGGAGACCGCGCCGAAGGCGACTGCGGAGAAAGTCGTGATCGGGAACGAGATGAAGGCCACCGTCGCCAGCGCCCGGGTGAAATAGATCACCGACAGGATGTAGCGCTTGGGGAAGAAGTTCTGGAGCCAGCCGACGCCGAGCGAGCCGATGATGTTGAACAGGCCGATCGCCGCGATCACCCAGCCGCCGGTCGAAGTCGGAATGCCGCGATCGACGAGATAGGCCGGCAGATGCACAGTGATGAAAGCAAGCTGGAAGCCGCAGGTGAAGAAGCCGAGCACGAGCAGTACATAGGAACGATGGCCGAATGCTTCCGCCAGCGCCGTCTTGAACGACTGCTGGTCGGCGGCCGGCGCATCCGTCGTCTGCGCCGGCGGCGTTGCGATCGCAAGCGACAGCGGCAGGATCAGAAGCATCAGCACGGCGAACACGGTCAGTGCGGCCTGCCAGCCGAAATTATCGATCAGCGCCACGCCGAACGGCGCGAACAGGAACTGGCCGAACGAGCCAGCGGCAGTGCCGGCGCCGAGCGCAAGGCCACGCTTCTCCGGCGGCAGCAATTTGCTGAACGCCGACAGCACCAGGTTGAAGGAAGAGCCGGACAGGCCGAAACCGATCAGGACGCCGGCACCGATGTCGAGCGACAGGGGCGTTGCCGAATAGCGCATCATGTAGAGGCCGCCGGCATAGAGCAGCGCGCCCACGATCATCACACGCATGATGCCGAAGCGGTCGGCGATCGCGCCGGCGATCGGCTGGCCCAATCCCCACAGCAGGTTCTGCAGCGCCAGCGCGAGGCCAAAGACGTCGCGGCCCCAGGCGAATTCGCGGCTCATCGGCTGCACGAAGAAGCCGAGCGCCGAGCGCGGCCCGAAGCTGAGCAGCGCGATCGCGCAGCCGCAGATGATGATGATCAACGGCGTGCGCCAGCTATCGAGGCGGGAGGAAGACCGAAGGTCGCCGGTGGTCACAGCCATCAATTTCCCCCTGCACGCTGCATCATTGGCGGTCCGACCCGCCGGACGAAAGGTTACAGGGAGTTAATGCATTTGCATGAAAACCCCAAGGGGGCCCGGAGAGAAAAATTTCAGCGCAGGGCAGCTCTGCAGAATGATGGGAACGCTATGCCGTCGTCCCGGCGAAAGTCGGGACGACGGCAGACTTATCGCCGGTGTGAAGTCTATCGCTTCGCAGTCGCCTGTTCGGCGGAGCTTTGCGCGGCCTCGGCGAGCTCTGCGGAAATCTCCGCGGTCTCGGCCGGGCTGCCCCAGCTCGGCGCGTCGCTGCCATTGCCCCAGGCGCGTGGGCGATAGAAGGTGTGGACGCCGAACTTGTACATCTTCTTCATTTCGCTGACCCAGGACGGCCGCACCCAATAGGCGTGATAGTGCGTCGATCTGTCGACCTCGGGCAGCCAGAGCCGGCCATCGAGCATCGCCTTGGCGATCTTCCGCGCGCGGTCCCACATATCGGGCTCGCGGATGACGTCGCGGACGTTGTCGCAGGCGAAGGTGAACTGGCAGGCGAAGTGGCGGTACTTGTTCTGGTAAACCACGCCGCACACCGTAGTCGGATATTTGCCGGAGAAGGCGCGGTTCAGCACCACCTGCGCCACCGCGATCTGGCCGCGCACCGCCTCGCCCCTTGCTTCGAAATAGACGGCTTCGGCAAGACACTTTTCCGACTTGGCGCGCGACTTCTCGTCGAACAGGCCGAGCCGCTCGGCCGGCGTCTTGGCGTGCTGGTTGTCGGCATTGACCTCGCCCTTCGGCGCGATGCTCTCGCCCATGTCGCCGGCGCGCACCGGGCCATCGGCATCGACCGGCAGCGAGGTCATCACCTTCATGTCCGGATCAGGCGAGGCATCGGGCACGACGATCGTCGGCTCCTCGCCGGGCTGCCAGCGCTCCATGGTCTCGGGTGTTCCAAGCGACGAGCCGAAGAACAGGTTCGAGGTCTTGAACGAGAATGCGTCGCGCGGCGGCGCCGCGGTCTCGGGCGCGGCGGTCGGCACCTTGGGCTGCGCGTTCCTGACGTCGCCGCGCGGACTGGCCGCGGGCGACAGCGCAACATCGGATGGCGGCTGCGCCGGCGCATATTGTGGCAATGGCGGCGCATTGAGCGCGGCCTGCAATTCCGGATCGAGCGGCCCTTGCGCGGCGGGCGCAGCAGTCTTCATGCCCTTGACGGAAGAATTCGAGGTCGAGGGATCCTCGCTTGCCGGCCTGGACTCGCTGGGCATGGCTTCAGCCGGCATCGTCGGCGTGACGATGAGACGATCGCCCTTCAGCGTGCGATCGACCTTGGGAAAGTCGGAGGCGACATAGCGCGGCGGCGGCGCGACGATCGGATTGCGGGTGATGGAACCGGCAAGGTCGCCGCCCTGGCTGTCCAGCCGCGCCAGCCGATAGGTCGCAGTTTGCGGCGAGGACGTTCCGATCGGTCGGCCGAAACTGTAGGCGGCGACGTGGATCGTGCCCATGGCGGAGAACATGCGCTTCTGCCAGCGCTCGGCGACGCCGGGCTGACGGGCAAGCAGTGACGCGATGTCCTGATATCCGATCTCGGTCGGCATCAATGCGAAGATGCTAAGACCGAGTCCGAAGAGCGCGAACCGTGCGCCCTTCGGATGGTTACGCAACACTAACATCGATACGCTCACGCAACGCTTACACCGATCGAACGCAGTCCATCCGTGCAATTCGACCAAATTTGTTGGTATCGAATTTAGGTTGCCGCGGAGTTAATCGACGTGGCTTGCGCGCTACACACAAGAGATCGCAGGAATTTTGCGCGACGCATCGAATGCATTGGTAAATGCCTCGCGGATGAAAGTGGTAAATACGAGGTCAACGAACAGAGTGAACAAAGTCTTCGCGCACAGAGTTGCTCGCGTTCCAAATACTCTCGTCTATCCTGAAGCGACCGGGGACATCCGCGCCTGCAGCGACGAAGCCGCGCGACGCGTTGAGGCCCAGACCAGCAACGCAGCAGCGCTGAAAGCCGCTCCCACCATCGAGACGCTGGTCCACCCCGCGTATGCATTGGCGGTCGTCGCTGCGATGGCGCCGATCGCGCTGCCGATCGAATAGAACACCATGTAGCCGCCGACGAGGCGGCTGCGTGCCTCCGGGTAAAGCGCGAAGATGATGCTTTGATTGGTCACGTGGACCGCCTGACCGCGAGGTCGAGCAGCACCACGCCGACGACGAGCGCCGGGATCGAGACCGGCAGCAGCGCGATCAGTCCCCACGATGCAAGCAGGAGCATGAGCGACAGGCCCGTTGTCCATTGGCCGAGACCACGATCGACCAGCCTGCCCGCGCTGCCTGCTGCAGCGGCGCCAGCCACACCGACGAGGCCGAAAAGGCCGATCTGGCCATGCGAGAACGAGAACGGGGCAGCACTCAGCGGAAGCACCAGCGCCGTCCAGAAAGTGCTGAATGCTGCAAATATGAACAGCGCGAGGATGCCGCGCACGAGAAGGATCCGCTCGCGCAGGAAGAGCCTCGGGATGGAACGCAGCGTGACGAAATAGCTGTCGGAGCTTTCCGGCGGAAGATGTTTCGGCAGGATGCGGAAGAGAATGCCGGCCATGGCGAATGTCAGCGCCGCGGAGGTCAGATAGACCACGCGCCAACCGCCGAGATCGGCGAGGATTCCGGCGACGAAGCGCGCGGCCAGGATGCCGATCACAACGCCGCTGATCACCGTTCCGACTGCCTTGCCGCGCTCGGAAGGCAAGGCCAGCGTAGCGGCAAACGCCACAAGCACCTGGACCACGACCGCCACCAGGCCGACCACCGCCATGCCGGCGAACAGCACGCCTTCGGTCCCGGCTGTCGCGACAGCCACAAGAGCCGCCGCCGACATGATGCCCTGGATCACGACAAGACGACGACGGTCGAAGAGATCGCCAAGCGGCACGATGAAGATCAGCCCGCACGCGTAGCCGATCTGCGTGAGCGTCACGACGAGGCCGATCACCGCCGGTGCAATCCCGAAATCATCGGCCATCGCATCGAGCAGCGGCTGGGCATAGTAGATATTGGCGACACTCAGACCTGCGGCGACGGCAAAGATCAGCGTCGTGGTCTTCGACAGCCCGCCATGCCGCCGGTTTGCCGCTTCGTCCGTCTCAATGCGTCCCATCGCATCAACTCCTCTTCGCGAGCGCTATTGATCTAGTCCTATGTTAAGACTAGTTGCACTCAGCAAATCTAGTTCTATTTTAGAACCAGATTCGATGCCTTTGGCGCGAGGGAGATGGCAGCTATGGTAAAGCGTGTGAGCCTGTCGGGGGCGGAGTGCCCGGTGGCGCGGGCGCTGGATGTGATCGGCGACTGGTGGTCGCTGCTGATCATCCGGGATGCCTTCGAAGGCGTGCGGCGCTTCAGCGAGTTCCAGACGGGGCTCGGAATCGCAAAGGGGATGCTGGCGACGCGCCTGCGCGATCTCACCGAGAGGGGTGTGCTGGAGACCGCGCCGGCCTCCGACGGGAGCGCGTACAAGGAATACGTCCTGACCGAGAGCGGGCGCGGACTCTTCCTCGCGATCGTCGCGCTACGTCAATGGGGCGAGGACCATCTCTACCGCGCCGGCGAGCGGCATTCGGTGCTGGTCGATCGGACGAACGGCGACCCGGTCGCCCGCCTCGAACTGCAGGCGTCGGATGGACGCGTGCTGGCCTGGAACGAAACACAGGTGAGGAAAGCCGGAGAAGGCGCGGACTGAGCACCGCCGCACTCGAGCCAATTCTCGCACGATGAGATTTGGTAACACCGGCTTGTCCGCACGTTCACCTCTCCCGCTTGCGGGGGAGGTCGGGGCGTAAGCGCCGGGTGGGGGCTCTTTCCCCACGATCGGACAGCACTATTCGCGGAGATACCCCCACCCCAGCCCTCCCCCGCAAGCGGTCGCAAGCGGGAGAGGGAGCGCAGCTTCATCGCGGCTATACCTCAGCCTGATCGGATCACGATCTAGCCGTCGTGCAGGATTGCCTTCAGCCGACGGGCCAGGTCGGCAACGTGGAAGGGTTTCTCGATGATCGGAAACTCGTCCACGGCGTGATGCCGCTCCAACGCATCTCCGGCATAGCCCGACGTGAGCAGGATCTTGATGTCCGGGCACAGCCGGCGCGCCTCGCGCGCCAGCTCGATGCCGTTCATGCCGCTCGGCATCACGATATCGCTGAACAGGAGCGCGAAGCTCTCGCCGCTCTTCAACATCGTCAGCGCCTCGAGGCCGTTACGGGCGCAGACAATTTCGTAGCCGAACGAGCTCAACATCGCCGAGGTGACTTCGAGCAGGTCTTCATTGTCATCGACCACCAGGATCCGCTCCGATCCTCCCGGTATGGCTCGCGCCGTCCGCTCCTGCACCGGCGCATCAGGCGCCTTGTCGGCCTTGGGCAGGTAGAGCGCGACCGTAGTCCCTGCTCCCGGCGCGCTTTCGACCGTGATGTGCCCGCCGGACTGTCGAACGAAGCCGTAGACCATGCTGAGGCCGAGCCCGGTCCCTTTGCCGACTTCCTTGGTCGTGAAGAAGGGCTCGAAGATCCTGTCACGCACCTCGGGCGGCATCCCGTAGCCGGAATCCGTGACGGCCAGCCTGACATACGACCCGGCCAAACACTCCGCCACGGCCCCCTGCTCCAGCTCGACATTCCGCGTCTCGATCTCGAGCACGCCGCCGTCCGGCATCGCATCGCGTCCATTGATCGCGAGGTTGAGCAGAGCGGTCTCCAGCAGCGACGGATCGACGTGGCATTGCCACAATTGCTCGTCGGTCCGCAGCCTGACCTCGCATCCTCCCCCGACCGCCTGCTGGATCAGACCCTGAAACTCGGAAATGAGCTGGTTCGCGTTGACCAGTTTGGGATTCAGTATCTGCCGCCGCGAAAAGGCGAGAAGCTGCGAGGTCAGCTTCTCGCCTCGCTGGGTGGCGCGTCGCGCCGCCGCGGCGTACTGCCGAACCTTCGAAATGTCGGTGGCATCCTCGATCAGGTCGAGGCTGCCCGAGACCACCGTGAGCAGATTGTTGAAGTCATGCGCGATGCCGCCGGTGAGCTGGCCGACCGACTCCATCTTTTGGCTCTGGTGGAACTGCTCCTCGATCAGCCGGCGCGCTTCCAGTGCGTGCTTGTGATCGGTGATGTCGCGGAGAAAGATCGCCAGCCCCTGGCTGGAGGGAAACGCATTGACGGCGTACCAGACCTGTCGACGTGGACAGAACACTTCGAGGAATGCCGGCCGCTGCGTCGACGTCACCTCCAGGATCTGGCTGGTGATATCGAGGTCGTCGGCGTCCGGAAATGCCTCCTGCAGCGTCAGGCCCCTGACATCCTGCCCTTCCGCAATGTCTGCCCAGGCCGGTCCGTTGAGATAGGTGAGGCGCCAGTCCCTATCGATGATCAGCACGCTGTCGGTGGTGCTCTCGAAGATCATCGTAATCCGGGCCGCGGCTTCCTCCGCTTTCTTCCTCGCGTCGGACAGTTCGTGCTCGCGCTGTTCCAGCGCATCGGCCATGGTGTTGAATGCATCGGCCACCCGCGCGATTTCGGAAGTGCCGCGGATGTCCACCCGCCGGGTAAAATCGCCGAGCCGCCATCGGTTGGCGGCGTCGACCAATTGCCCGAGCGGGCGACGGACGAAGCGCCGTGCGCCCAATGATGTCAGGATCAGCACCAGCGCGGTGCTCAGGATGATCAGGAAGATGCCGCGCTGCGTGCCGTGCTGGATCGTGGTGAACGCCCGGTCCTTGTCCAGGCCAAAGCTGATCAGGAGGCCGCCGGAGCTGTCCGGCAAGGCCGCATAGCCGACGATCCGCTCCACGCCATCGAGATCCACGGTGTCGATGGCCCCGGATTTCTCGAGGACAGGATCACGCCCCTGGCTCAGTGTCCTCCCGACAAAGTGAGCATTGTCGGGATAGCGGGCGAGATACCTGCCGTTGCGATCCATGATTCCGAGCGCCGCTCCCGCCGGGGCGCCCTTGCGGGCAATGTAGTCGGCGAGCCAATCCAGGCTGAGGGTTGCGATGATGGCGCCCCCCATCTGTCCGTCCGGTTCGTAGAATGGTAATGCGAACTGAATGGCCCTTCGACCGGACGACAGCCCTAGCGAGAACTCGCCGACGGAGAATGCGCCGGTTTTCCGCAAATTGGCGAAATAGGCCCTTCCCGAGACATTGACCGGCTTGCGGTTGTCGTCGGGCGCGCAGAAGGTGACGCCGTTCAGATCGGTGACGACGATGGTGAGAAAGCCCGGGAATCGCTGCTTTATCGCGCCCATATAGGCGTTGCACGAAGCGCTATCCCTGGCCTTGATCGACGGAAGCTCCGACAGCGTGATCAGGACCTGATGAATGCCCTGGATGATCTGCTGTTGCTCCGCGGCGGCAAGTTCAGCCAGATTGAGGGCTTGGTTCTGCACCTCGATCTGCCGCGCGCGACGCAGGTCAAATTCATTATACGCTTGGATCGCTATTGCCGGCAGCAGAGCGACAGCCACCAGCACAAGCAGCCGTGATAAAAGCGTCACTTCCCATCAGGCCCCGACCCTGACGCTCGTCCGCCATGGCGCCGACGCTGCCCTGATCTCAATTGACGCAAAAACAATCTGAACCATCTCATGCCAACCTCAACTTCTTGGGATGAGGATTCGGAGCGGGGGTTACAGTTCGATTTCAGCACGCAGAAAGTTGGGTTACGGCTGTAACGCGTCCTGCCTTTGCGAGCGGATCCGGCAAGAAATGGCCGGGAAAGCCCGGCCATTTTCAGTTAGAGCGTTTTCGAGCGAAGCGGACACCGGTTCGCGTGAAGAAAACGCGTGAAAACAAGAATCTAGAGCTTCGGTTCTGATTCAATCAGAACCGAAAATGCTCTAGCGCGAAGAGATGATATTCGACCAGACCTGCGCTCCCTCTCCCGCTTGCGCCACAAGCAAGCGGGAGTGGCAAAGCGAGTTTGCGGAGGGACTTATCTCACGCCTGGCTGGCGATCGCCTTGCCGAGCGCGGCTTGGGCTGCGGCGAGCCGCGCGATCGGCACGCGGTAGGGCGAGCAGGAGACATAGTCGAGGCCGACCTCGTGGCAGAACGCAACGGAGGCGGGATCGCCGCCGTGCTCGCCGCAGATGCCGACCTTCAGGTTGGGCCGTGTCTTGCGGCCGCGCTCCACGCCGATCTTGACGAGCTCGCCGACGCCATCGCGATCGACCGAAATGAAAGGATCGATTTCGAGGATGCCCTTGGCGATATAGGTGCCGAGGAAGCTGGCGGCGTCGTCGCGGCTGATGCCATAGGTGGTCTGGGTCAGGTCGTTGGTGCCGAAGGAGAAGAACTCGGCGGTCTCGGCGACCTTGCCGGCCATCAGGCAGGCGCGCGGCAGCTCGATCATGGTGCCGACCTGGTAGGTCAGCTTGGCGCCGGTCTCCTTCATCACCGCATGCGCGGTGGCGTCGATCCGGCCCTTCACCAGGTCGAACTCGGCCTTGGTGGCGATCAGCGGCACCATCACCTCGAGGCCAACGGCCTTGCCGGTGCGCTTGCCTGCCTCGACCGCGGCCTCAAAGATCGCACGCGCCTGCATCTCGGCGATCTCGGGATAGGCGATCGCAAGACGGCAGCCGCGGAAGCCGAGCATCGGGTTGAACTCGGCCAGTTCGCGGGCGCGGTCGGCAAGCCGGCGCGGATCGGTGTTCATCGCGCGCGCGACTTCCTCGATCTCGGCCTGGGTGTGCGGCAGGAACTCGTGCAGCGGCGGATCGAGCAGGCGGATCGTGACGGGGAGGCCCTTCATGATCTCGAACAACTCGACGAAGTCGGCGCGCTGCATCGGCAGCAGCTTCGACAACGCGGCGCGGCGCGATTGCTCGTCTTCCGACAGGATCATCTCGCGCACCGTGCGGATGCGCGTCTCCTCGAAGAACATGTGCTCGGTGCGGCAGAGGCCGATGCCCTCGGCGCCGAACTTCACCGCGGTGCGCGCATCGTCAGGCGTGTCGCCGTTGACGCGGACACGCAGCCGGCGGACGTCGTCGGCCCAGCCCATCAGCGTGCCGAACTCGCCGGACAGCTCCGGCTCGATCATCGGCATGCGCCCGGCCAGCACCTGGCCGATCCCGCCATCGATGGTGATGACGTCGCCTGCCTTGAAGGTGCGTGAGCCGACGCTCATCGTGCCGCGACCGTAATCGACGCGGATGGCGCCGCAGCCGGAGACGCAGGGCTTGCCCATGCCGCGCGCCACCACCGCGGCATGCGAGGTCATGCCACCGCGGGTGGTCAGGATGCCCTCGGCCGCGTGCATGCCGTGGATGTCTTCCGGACTGGTCTCGACACGGACAAGGATGACCTTGCGGCCATCGGCCTGCAGCTTGGCGGCTTCGTCGGAGGAGAACACGATCTCGCCGGACGCCGCGCCCGGCGAGGCCGGCAGGCCGGTGCAGATGATATCGCGCGTCGCTGCCGGATCGATGGTCGGATGCAGCAACTGGTCGAGCGAAGCCGGATCGATCCGCGTCACCGCATCTTCCTTCGAGATCAGTCCTTCATTGGCGAGCTCGACGGCAATGCGCAGCGCCGCCTTCGCGGTGCGCTTGCCGCCGCGGGTCTGCAGCATCCACAGCTTGCCCTGCTCGACCGTGAACTCCATGTCCTGCATGTCGCGGTAGTGCTTTTCGAGCAGCGTGTAGATCCGCGTCAGCTCCTTGAAGGCGTCGGGCATCGCGGTCTCCATCGACGGCTTGTCGGAGCCGCTCTCCTGGCGCGCGTATTCCGTGATGTCCTGCGGCGTGCGGATGCCGGCGACGACGTCCTCGCCCTGCGCGTTGATCAGGAATTCGCCGTAGAGCTTGCTCTCGCCGGTCGAGGGATTGCGGGTGAAGGCGACGCCGGTTGCCGACGTCTCGCCCATATTGCCGAACACCATCGCCTGCACGTTGACGGCGGTGCCCCAGGATTCCGGAATGTCGTGCAGCTTGCGATAGGTGACCGCGCGCGCATTCATCCACGAGGAGAACACGGCGCCGATCGCACCCCACAACTGGTCGTGCGGATCCTGCGGGAACGGATGGCCGGTCTCGCGCTCGACCGCTTCCTTGTACTTGCCGACCAGCTCCACCCAGTCGTCGCCGGTCAGGTCGGTGTCCAGCGAATAGCCCTGGCTGTCCTTGAAGGCATCGAGGATGTCTTCGAAATGATGGTGCTCGAAGCCCAGCACCACGTCCGAGTACATCGTGATGAAGCGGCGGTAGCTGTCATAGGCAAAACGGCGATCCCCGGAGAGATCGGCCAGCGCCTCCACGGTCTGGTCGTTCAGCCCAAGGTTGAGCACAGTGTCCATCATGCCCGGCATCGAGGCGCGGGCGCCGGAGCGCACCGAGACCAGCAGCGGGTTCTTGGCATCGCCGAAGACCTTGCCGGTCAATTTGCCGACATATTCCAGCGCCTTCTCGACCTGCGCCTTCAGCTCTTTCGGATAGGTTTTCTCATGCTCGTAGAAGTAGGTGCAGACCGAGGTCGGGATCGTGAAGCCGGGCGGCACCGGCAGACCCAGATTGGCCATCTCGGCGAGGTTGGCGCCCTTGCCGCCGAGGAGATCGCGCATCTCGGCTTTGCCCTCGGCCTTGCCGTCGCCGAAGGTAAAGACCCATTTGTTGGGCTTGATCGCCGCCGCGGCCGGCTTTGACACCGGCGCCTTGGTCACGGACTTCACGGCCGGCTTGGCGGGCGCCTTAACAGCAGCCTTAGCAGCCGGCTTGGCGGGCGCTTTGGCAGGAGCTTTGACCGGAGCCTTCGCCGCCACTTTTGGCGCGCTCTTCTTCAGCGCCTTTCGGGCCGCCGGGGCGGCCGCACGGGCCGGGGCGGATGGCTTTGATTTCGCTGCGCTTTTCTCTGCTGCTTTCTTGGACTTCGCGACGGCTTTGGCCATGGCTCTCAACAATCCGGATGGAGGGGCAAGAAGAAGATGCGCGCCTTACACCACTTTGGTGTGGCGGGCGCAAGCTGCGAACGGCCTTTCGATTCTACAAATGCAACCAGCGCAAAAGGCCCATGCCGACCAAGCCCACGAAGATCAGGTAGATCGCGACGATGAAGTTCAAGAGCCGCGGCATGACCAGGATCAGAATGCCCGCGATCAGGGCCACGATGGCAGGAACATGCGCAGCGGTGATGACCATTTTAAGAAGCTCCAGCGGATGTGTTCGGGAAATCGAATCGAGGCGGGCATTGTACCGGCATCACGTTTTCGAGCGAAGTGGTACCGCTCTCTCATGAAGAAAACGCGTCAAATCCAGCATTCCCCACCGGGCCAACACGGCCAGCATTGGAGACGTTCGACGGTTCAATCGGTTCCGCCATTCACGAAAATTGCTCGAAATTGCCACGGATACGTCCGCGCTTTTTGCGGAACATCGGCGCGCGCGATGCATTGGCCCAGCATTGTGCATCGGCAAAAGCCGGCACGCGGTGTTCCCAAGGGTAACACCAGCTCAAGCAAAAGTCGTCGCAAAGGAGTGAGCCATGCGAAACAGATTATTTGCCGTTGCAGCGATGGCGTGCGCGATCGGTGCGCCAGTCGCGGCGCAGGCGCAGACCACGACCGGCGTCGTCGGCGGTAACACCGTGGTGGTCGAAGAAGGCGGCGGAATCACGGTGGATCAGCGACCGGCATTTCGTGAATATGTCGTGCGAGAACGCGTGCCGAACTACACGGTCCCCGATCGTGTGGTGGTCGGCGCCGTGCTGCCCGATACCGGCGTGACAGTCTACGACGTACCGCAGCGCTTCGGCTCAACCCCGTTCCGCTACACCGTCGTGAATGGCGAGACCGTCCTGGTCGAGCCGCGCTCGCGTCGCATTGTTCAGGTGATCGACTAACCCTGACGTGAGCGAGTAGTCCGGGCGCTACGCAAGCGGATGTGCGTGACAGCGACCGGACCCAAGAGCCCCGCCTGGCCCTCCCCTCCAGGCGGGGCTTTGCTTTCTCGGCTTACGATCGCAGCATCGACAGCAGTGTCGAGGTCGACTTGTAGTTCTTGATTGCGGCATCCTGGAATTCGGGCGTCCAGTTCGCAGCCAGCCGCTCTTCGCCGCTCATCGAGGAATAGGCTTGCAGGATGCCGAGACTGAGCTGGCGCGGATCTCCGGTCGATTGGCTCTGCTTCAGCGCGTCGAGCACGGAGGCGCGCGTTCGCGCATTCAACTCCTGCTTGGCGGCATAGACCTCCTCTCCGGAGAAGCGACTGTCCTGGTTCAGCGCGATCGCCGACAGCGAGCGATTGTCGAGCGGGGACAGATCGGCCAATTGTCCGGTCTTGCGGCGGGGGTCATAGACCAGCTCCTTGCCGTTGCTCGCGGCCTCGCTCTTCTGGCGGTCGAGAAACGCGCGCACGTCGCTGGCGAGATCGCCGAAGTTGCGGCTCTGGCCCGTCGCGGGGCTGGCCGTGCCGGCGAGCGCGGCCGCGATCGGATCGCCGGCAGTCCCTGACGGCGCCACTGTCGGGTCGGTCTGCGTCGCCTGATAACCCTTGAATACGGCGGCGCGCTGGGCGGCCCAGGTCGCCGTCGCCTTCTCTTCCGGGCTCGCGCCGTCGAGATAATCCAGCGCCGCCTTGTAGCTGACATTGTAGTCGCCGGTCAGGCGCGTGGTTGCCAGCGATGGCGCCAGCGCGGCATCGAAGCGCTGCTTCAATTCGCCTGCCGCGACCGCCTGCTCATCGGGACTGAACTTGCCGCCATTGTTGGTCGAGATCGCAAACAGCGCGCGGCGATCCAACGTCGAAAGATCAATCGTGGTCTTGCCATTGACCAGCGGTCCCTTGACGCCAGCCGCCGCATAGAGCCGGTCGAGCGTTGAGCGCGCGTCGTTCGTGACCGTCGTGAAGTCAGGCAGCGATGCTTTTGCCAATTGCGCACGGGCCGCCTCCGACAAGGTCAGGTTGGTCGCGCTGCCGCCGAGCGGATCGCTGTTTGCGCTGTCATTGGACAGTGTCGTCGCCAGCGACGGCGTCGCCGTTGCCCGCACATAGGCCGAACCATATTGGGCGTAAGGATTGAGCGCCGTGCCGATGGAAGTCATCGGTAAATTCCTGCGTTTGCGCGCGGGTGATGTCTTAAGAAACCGTTCACCCGTCGCGACATTGGCAGGACGTGGTTAATGAGGGGTAAATGTTGCGGGATATTTCTGGGTGGTGGCGTCATTCCGGGGCGATGCGAAGCATCGAACCCGGAATCTCGAGATTCCGGGTTCGGTCCTACGGACCGCCCCGGAATGACGGCGTCAGGTTCAATCCTGGATCTTGGAGAAATCCGCCACCGCCCGCGTTGCGGCGCGGATCTCATTCAACAGCTTCAGCCGGTTCTCGCGGACCTTCTGGTCGTCGTCATTGACCTTGACCTTGTCGAAGAACGCATCGACCGCCGGCCGCAGCGTCGCCATCACACTCATGGCACCGGCGAAGTCTTCCTGCGCCACGGCTGCACTCGCCTCGCGCTTCACCTGATCGATCGCCTTTGCCAGCGCCTTCTCCTCGTCCTGCCGATAGAGCGACGGATCGGGCGTGCCGTCGAACGTGCGCTTGTCCCGCTTCTCCTCGATCGCGAGGATGTTGCCCGCGCGCTTGGTACCCGCAAGCAGATTCTTGCCGTCGTCAGTGTCGAGGAATTTCCCGAGCGCCTCGACGCGGCGGACGACGAGCAGAAGATCGTCCTGGCCCTCTAGCGCGAAGACGGCATCGACGAGGTCGTGACGTGCGCCCTGATCGCGGAGTTGGACCTTGAGGCGCTCGGCAAAGAAGACCAACAGCGATGGCGCGATAGCAATCGGACTCTCAGCGGCCTTTACAGCGTCGCCCTCAAGGAGCGTGACGACGAATGTCGTGATCGTCTTGATTAGGCTGGTACGAATATCGTTCTCGAGGATAAGGCGGATCACCCCCAGCGCCGCCCGCCTCAGCGCATACGGGTCCTTGCTCCCGGTCGGCTTCTCGTCGATCGCCCAGAATCCGACCAACGTATCGATCTTGTCCGCGAGCGCCACCGCCACGCTTACCGGATCCGTCGGCACGCGATCCGCCGGCCCCTGCGGCTTGTAGTGCTCCTCGCTCGCCGCAGCGACCGACGCATCTTCACCCTGCGCCAGCGCGTAGTATTTCCCCATCAGCCCCTGCAACTCGGGGAATTCGCCGACCACTTCCGTCAGCAAATCCGCCTTCGCCAGACGCGCGGCGCGTTTCGTCTTCTCGACATCGGCGCCGACTAGCGGCGCGATCTCCGCGGCCAATCGCTCGATCCGCTTGATGCGCTCGCCCTGCGTGCCCAGCTTCTCATGGAACACGATCTGGTCGAACTTCGGCAGCCGCTCCTCGAGCCTGGTCTTGAGGTCCGTCTCGTAGAAGAACTTCGCATCACTCAGCCGCGCGCGGATCACGCGCTCGTTGCCGGCGACGATGGCCTTGCCGCCGTCACTGGCCTCGATATTGGCGGTGAGGATGAACTTGTTGGTGAGCTTCCCCGTTCTGGGATCGCTCACCACGAAGCATTTCTGGTTGTTGCGGATGGTGGCGCGGATCACCTCGTCCGGGATCGACAGGAATTCCTTGTCGAACGAACCCATCAACGCCACCGGCCATTCGACGAGGCCGGCGACCTCGTCGAGCAGCCCCTGGTCCTCGACCAATTCAAAATTCTGCGCCTGCGCCAGCGTCTTTGCATCCGCAAGGATCATGTCCTTGCGCGCTTGCGGGTCGAGCACGACCTTGGCCGCGTTCAGCTTGGCCTCGTAGTCATGAAAATGGCGCACGGAGATCGCGCCAGGCGCCATGAAGCGGTGCCCGAACGTGGTCTGCCCCGCCTCGATGCCGTCGACCGAGAAATTCACCACATCCGGCTCCTCGGTCTCGGGACCAAATGTCGCCGTGATCGCGTGCAGCGGGCGCACCCAGGTCAGCGCGCCGGGCCTTGCCGAACGCTCGCCCCAGCGCATCGATTTCGGCCAGGGGAAGGTTCTGATGATGACAGGCAGGATCTCGGCGAGCACGTCGAGCGCGGGCCGCCCCGGCTTCTCGATCAGCGCGATGTAGAAATCGCCCTTCTTGTCGCTCTGGATTTTTGCCTCACTGATCGAGGCGAGACCCGTGGCTTTCAGGAATCCCTGGATCGCGGGCTCGGGCCCGCCGACGCGGGGGCCGCGCCGCTCTTCCTTCAGATCGGGCTGCCGCGCCGGAATGCCGTGCACGGTGAGCGCCAGCCGCCGCGGCGTCGCGAACGCGCGGGCGCCTTCGTAAACCAAGCCCTCGGCCACGAGCTTGTCGGTCACCATGCGGCGCAGATCGTCGGCCGCCTTGGCCTGCATGCGCGCGGGGATTTCCTCGGAAAACAGTTCGAGCAGGAGATCAGGCATCAGGCGGCCCTGCCGGCTTCGGTGTGCACCCAGGCTTCGCCGCAGGCTTTCGCCAGTTCGCGCACCCGCAGGATGTAGCTCTGCCGCTCCGTCACCGAGATCACGCCGCGCGCGTCGAGCAGGTTGAACACGTGGCTGGCCTTGATGCACTGGTCATAGGCCGGCAGCGCCATCAGGTGCTCCCGCTGGTTGCCTCCCTCGCGCCAGCCCGCCGCGAGATATTTCCTGCAGGCTTCCTCGGCCATTCGAAACTGCTCGAACAGCATCGCGGTGTCGGCAATCTCGAAATTATGCCGCGAATATTCCTGCTCGGCCTGCAGGAACACGTCGCCATAGCTCACCTTCTCGGCGCCTTCGCGGCCGTTGAAGTTGAGGTCGTAGACGCGGTCGACGCCCTGCACATACATCGCCAGCCGCTCGAGCCCGTAGGTGAGCTCGCCGGCAACCGGCGCGCACTCGACGCCCGCGACCTGCTGAAAGTAAGTGAACTGCGACACTTCCATGCCGTCGCACCAGCATTCCCAGCCCAGGCCCCAGGCCCCGAGCGTCGGGCTCTCCCAGTCGTCCTCGACAAAGCGGATGTCGTGCAGCGCCGAATCGACACCGATCGCGGCCAGCGATTTCAGATAGAGCTCCTGGATGTCAGGCGGTGACGGCTTCAGGATCACCTGGAACTGGTAATAGTGCTGCAGACGGTTGGGGTTCTCGCCATAGCGGCCGTCCTTCGGCCGCCGCGAGGGCTGCACATAGGCGGCGTTCCAGCGCTTCGGTCCGAGCGCGCGCAGCGTTGTGGCGGGATGGAAGGTGCCGGCGCCGACCTCCATGTCATAGGGCTGCAGGATCACGCAGCCGTAATCCGCCCAGTAGCGCTGCAGCGTCAGGATCAGTCCCTGGAACGAACGTTCCGGGCGCATATGGGCAGGCAGGGCATCCATCGTCGGTATCGGTCTCGCGATGCGGGGGTTGAAAGCGCGCGGACCGTATCGGCGGGAAGACAGGGAATCAAGGCGAGAGGCGGGCCTGCGCCCGCTCCTCAGGATGAGGGCAGCTTTAGCCGGGCCGGTAGGCGCCGGTGACGGGGTCGCGGCGAAGTGTTGGAATCTCGCTCCGGCTGGCAGCCTCGGCCATGCGGGCGCGGCGCGCCTCTTCCAGTTCCTCATTGACCCGCAGCGCCGTGCGATAGGCCCAGCGCACCACGGCAAGCCCGCCCAAAACACCCGCAAATGCGATCATGGCTGGCATCGATCGATCCTTGTCGTCCATCTGTCGGACCCCCAATGCTCGATAGTTTCGCTTAAGCCGGGCTGCGCCGCAATCAACCTTTTGGGACCAAATGGCGCGGACACAGTGATGTCAGAACCCGAATTTGGCCCAGATCGCCCGCGTTTCCAGCGCCGAGATCAAATCGTCAGGCAGTCCTCCGAGCCGATCCAGCGCCGCCAGCGAGCCTGCCCCGGGCGCCCGCCTGCCCAGCAGCCCCGACAACAGCCCGCTCGCGGGGGCGATCACCGGCGTCAGCACCTTCTCGCCATAGCGGGCGTGGAGCGTCGAGCGGAGGTCGCCGATCCCATCGGCGAGGCCGAGCGTAACGGAGGTTTCGCCGGCCCAATATTCACCGGTGAAGAGGACATCATCGGCGCCTTTCAGCCGTGCGCCACGACTCTGTTTCACCAGCGCGATGAAGATCGCGTGAATCTCGCGCTGGATCGTCTTCAGCCGTTCCACCTCTTCGGGCTTCTCGGGCAGGAACGGGTCGAGCATCGCCTTGTGCTCGCCGGCGGTATAGAGCCGCCGCTCGACGCCGATCTTGCGGATCAGTTCCTGGAAACCGAACGTGCCGCCGACCACTCCGATCGAACCGAGGATGGACGACGGGTCGCAGAAGATCTCGTCGCCCGCACAGGCGATCATGTAGCCGCCGGAAGCCGCGACGTCCTCGACGAACACCAGAACCGGGAGCTGCTTTTCGGCGGCGAGCTGGCGGATCCGCAGGTAGATCTGGCGCGACTGCACCGGCGAGCCGCCGGGCGAATTGATCACCAGCGCCACCGCCTTGGCGTTGCGGATCGCAAACGCGCGTTCGAGCGTTTTCGCGATACCGGCGAGCGTCATGCCGGGGCGGAGCGGCGTCACCGCGCCGATCACGCCGGACAGCCGCACCACCGGCACCACGGCCGTGCCGCGCCGAAACCGCGCCGGGAGCCAGGCTTCGAGCCTGTCGAAGAGGCCCGACAGTCCGGGGCGATCAATTCTTTGTTCACTCATTCCCGTTACCTCGAATTAACCGTTTTTTATCCCACCACTGTCATCCAGTGAATGGAACGCCCCCTGCAACGCGATGTTCTGGCTGCAAGCTCGCAGCGGAGAGCAAGATGAAAATCTATCTGCTGATACTGCTGATCGGTACCCTGCTCACGGCGGTTCACTTCACCGCGGCGCCCGAACGGCAATCGGATACGCTCCCGCAGCAGTAGACCACGTCCACCGTCCGGCATCTTCTTCACCCGGCAAGCGGCAATATCCCTTTCCCCATCAGGCTCTCCTGAACCCCTTTGTTCGGCACGCCTTGCTCATCATTGAGCACCAGCGCGGCATGGAGTCGCGTCGGGGCGCGCCCGCCTTTGACCGCGCGCAGCAGAATGCGGCCCGCCACCGTGGTCACATCAGCGTGAACGGGCAGAATCTCGAGGCTGCCGAACCCGCGATCCAGCGCAGCCAGCACCTCGGCAATGCCATCGGCGCGCCAGATCAGCGTCAATTCTCCCCGGGATTTCAGGATGCGTCGCGCTGCACGGATCCAGCTCTCCAGGGTCGTCGCCGACGCCACATGTGCGACCTCGCGCGCTTTGTCCGGCGAAGCGCGGTGGCGTCTGGAATCGTTAAACGGCGGATTCATCAGCACGACATCGACGCTGTCGGGCGGCAGGCGGGCAGCGGCGAACGCCTCCGCCGATGCTTCGACGTCGAGCACGATCACATCGGCGGCAATCGCATTGGCGGCCGCATTCCCTCGCGCCAGTGCAGCGAGCTCCGCGTCGATCTCGACCAGCACCAGGTCGATGCCGGCAACGCGTTTGGCCAGCGCAAGGCCGGCGGCGCCGACGCCCGCGCCGAGGTCGACGACGCGATCGCCGTGTCGCGCGCGCGTCGCGGCCGCGAGCAGCATGGCGTCATGTCCGGCGCGGTGGCCGGACCTGAGCTGTCGCAGCAGCAATCGTCCGCCGAGAAAAGCGTCCTCGGTGACGACGTCACCGTGCCCGGTGACGTGTTCACTCATCGGCGCGCAATTCATGCGCGTAACCCGCGTCAGTCAGCAGCTTGCGCGCCGCGCGGTTGTCGTCCTCATGGACCAGGATCCGCCGCGGCAGGATGCCGAGCGATCCCTCGATGACGCTCATGTTCTGGTCCAGCACCAGATGATGGATGTCGGCGCTGTCGAGCAATGCGGTGATCGCGGACACCAGTACCATGTCATTGGTTCGGACCAATTCTCGCAAGCGTTCGTTCTCCATGTTCAGCCCAGCGCAGACCATGCGACAGATGTCAACAGCTTCATACCCTTGCCGCCCCAGCGCGCAGTTTCTATTGTAGTCCTGAGGTGCAGTGATCGATTGCCGGATCACGCCCTAGGATAGTGTGGTTTCGGCAAATTTGGAGACCAGCGTGGCGGTTATTGTCCCTTTTGAAAACCCGTCGAACGCTTCGATAGACCCGCTGGTCGCCCTGGTCGCCGCCGACATGGAACGCGTCAACGCGGCCATTCTGGCGCGAACCGGCTCCGAGGTCACGATGATCCCGGAGGTCGCCAACCACCTGATCTCCTCCGGGGGCAAACGCCTGCGGCCGATGCTGACATTGGCGATGGCCCAGCTCTCCGGCTATTCCGGCGACGGCCATATCAAGCTCGCCGCCGCGGTGGAGTTCATGCATACCGCGACGCTGCTGCATGACGACGTGGTCGACGAAAGCGAGCTGCGGCGCGGCAAATTGTCGGCACGGATGCTCTGGGGCAACGAGGCCAGCGTCCTGGTCGGCGACTTCCTGCTCGGCCAGGCCTTCCGCATGATGGTCGAGGTCGGCTCGCTGCGCGCGCTCGACATCCTCTCCTCCGCCGCCGCCACCATCGCCGAGGGCGAGGTGATGCAGCTTGCCGCGGCGAAGAACACCGCGACCACCGAGGATGAATATCTGGCCGTGATCCGCGGCAAGACCGCGGAACTGTTCGCGGCCGCCTGCGAAGTCGGCCCCGTCATCGCCAACCGGCCGAAGCCGGAGCAGACCGCGTGCCGCTCCGCCGGCATGAACCTCGGCATCGCCTTCCAGCTCGTCGACGACGTGCTCGACTATGGCGGCAAGTCCGCCAAGCTCGGCAAGAACGTCGGCGACGATTTCCGCGAAGGCAAGATCACGCTGCCGGTGGTGCTGGCCTTCCGCCGCGGCAATGACAGCGAGCGCGAGTTCTGGGTCAGAGCGCTGGAGCGCGGCGAAATCCGCGGCGGCGATCTCGACCACGCCATCGGCTTGATGACGAAGCACCGCGCGCTCGAGGACACGCTGACCCGCGCCCACCACTACGGCGCGATGGCGGTCGACGCGCTGGCACTATTCCCGGCCTCACCGATGAAGACCGCCCTCGAACAGGTCGTGGCCTTCTGCCTGGCGCGCTCGCATTGAGCGATCAGCAGGATGGGGAGAGCGAAGCGAAACCCATCGGTGCTTGCGGCACAATGATGGGTTCGCTTCGCTCTACCCATCCTGCGATTTACGCGAGCCGTTAGACCCTCATGGTGAGGAGCGCCGAACGCGCGTCTCGAACCATGAGGCCCCGCCGTGGCCTCGCCCTTCGAGACGCCTGCTTCGCAGGCTCCTCAGGGTGAGGGGATAGATGAGCGGGTTGCGCTACTTCAGCTCAGCACGCCCGAATGCACCCACCATGTCGGGTGCTCGCGGCGCAGCTGTTCGGCCGCGCGCTGGGCGTCGGCGGTGTTCTCGTAGATCGCAAAACAGGTGGCGCCGGAGCCGGACATCCGCGCGAGCCAGGCGCCGTTGGTGGCGTTGAGCGCCGAGATCACTGTGCCGATCACTGGCTGGATGCGCACCGCAGGCGCCTCCAGATCGTTCGAGCTGGCGGCAAGCGCCTCGACCCACTCCTCGAGCGAGCCGCCGTGCTCGGGCCAGGGCGGCGCCTGCAGCACCACGTCGGTGGCGCCGACCAGGAGGTCGCCGGGGCGCAAGCCAAGCGCCGCGAACACGTCCCTGGTGGCGACGGGAATCCGCGGATTGACCAGCACGCAGGGCAGCTTTGGCAGGTTCAATGGCATCAGCGTCTCGCCGACCCCGGTCATGTCGCAGGCGTGCGAGGCGACGCAGACCGGCACGTCGGCACCGGTTTTCAGCGCGACCTCGCGCAGCCGCTCATCGTCGAGGGCAAGATCGTTGAGCCGCGCGAGCAGCCGCAGCGCCGCCGCGGCATCGGCCGAACCGCCGCCGATCCCGGCGGCCACCGGCAACACTTTCTCCAGCGCAAAGCGGCCGGTCTTCAGGCCGGGAACGCGTTCACCGAGCAGCCGCGCCGCCTTCAGCACAAGATTATCAGCGGTCTCGCCGCAGGCTTCCGCCATCGGCCCTGAGGTCGTGAGCGTGAGTTCTTCGCCCGGCGTCAGCGTCAGGCGATCGGCGCAATCGGCGAACGCCACCACGCTTTCGAGGTCGTGATAGCCGTCGACGCGCCGCCCGATCACCCGCAGGGTCAGGTTGACCTTGGCACGCGCGTCCTCAATCAGTGCCGTCATCGGCGAAGCGCCCCCAATCTCTTTCGATCAGCCGCCCTTGCCGTCTTCCTTCTTCTTCTCGACGGCAGCGGCGTTATTGGAGGCGTCTTCGGGCAGGCCGTTCTCGATCTTGGCTTCGATCTTCGGCAGCTCTTCCGCCTCCGGCTTGAGATCGCGCGCATGGGCCCACTGGAACTTGGCTTCCAGCGTGCGGCCGACCCGCCAATAGGCGTCGCCGAGATGGTCGTTGATGGTCGGATCTTCAGGCTTGAGATCGATCGCGCGCTCGAGCTGCTTCACGGCCTCGTCGTAATTGCCGATGCGGTAATAGGCCCAGCCGAGCGAATCCACGATGTAGCCGTCGTCGGGCCGCTGCTCGACGGCGCGCTTGATCATCTTCATGCCCTCGTCGAGATTGATGCCCTGATCGATCCAGGAATAGCCGAGATAGTTCAGCACATGCGGCTGCTCGGGCTGCATCTCCAGCGCCTTGCGCATGTCGGCTTCAGCCTTGGTCCACTGCTTGGAGCGCTCCTCGCAGATGCCGCGGTAGTAGTAGGTGACCCAGGCGTTCTTGTCGCCGGCCGTCGGCATCGCATCGATCGCCTGCGTATAGGTGCCCGCGCAATCGGCGAATTTCTTGCGGCCACGCTCGATATTGCCGAGCGCCATGATGGCCTCGATGTCCTTCGGAGATTCGCCGGTGACGTCCTTGAGGATCTTGATCGCCTCTTCGCTGCGGTCGGCGGCGTCGAGATTGGTCGCGAGCTGGATCTGCGCGTTGCGCTTCAGCGGCGATGAGGCCGGCACGCGCTCATACACCTTGATCGCCATCTGCGGCTTCTTCACGCTCTCGTAGAGGTCCGCGAGCGAGAGCAGCGCCAGCGGATGGTTGGGCTGCAGGTACAGCGCAAGCTGCAGATAGACCAGCGCCAGATCCTCACCGCCGCGGCGCGTCAGCGTCGCGCCGATGCCATAGAGCGCTTCGGCCGCACCGGCCTGCGCCGATTCGACCAGCGGCGGCAGCTTCTTGCCGGCCTTGCTCTCGCGGATGCCCTCCTGCACCAGCGGATGGCGCGGCAGCTTCTTGTCGAAGGCCTCATAGAGCGAAGTCGCGGCAGCCGCATCCTTGTTGCGCGACGACCAGCGCGCATATTCGTCCACGATCCGCAGCATGGAATCGTCGAGCTTGTAGGCCCGTTCGAAGCGGGTGCCCGCGTCCTTCTCCTTGCCCGACAGCTCCAGGATCATGCCGGCGTGGAGATCCTTGAACAGCGGATACCATTCCGGACCGGTGAGCTTGTCGATGTTGGCGACCGCGGCCTTGGCGTCGCCCGCGCCATAGCTCGCCCAGCTCGCCAGCAGCGTCGCGACCAGGTCGGTGATCGGTCCGCGGATCGACTGGTTGATGTTGAGCTGCGCGGCTGCGTATTTCTTCAGCTTCAGGTCGCGCACGCCGACGACGAGCCGCGCAACGCGGTTCGACTTGTCCTGCGCGAGAATGCGATCGGCGAGCTTGACGGCCTCGTCGATGTCGCCTTCCGCCAGCGATGAGATGAAGGCGCGGTCGAGCAATTCGTTGTTCTTCGGATCAGTGCGAAGTGCCGAGCGGTAAAATGCCGCAGCGGACGCCGCGTCGCGCTCGACGCTGGCGTGGCGGGCGGCGAGATAGCTCCCGGCGGTCGTCAGCGATTTGAGGTCGTTCTTGGTCGGAAACTGCGCCGCGTTATCGGCGGGATGATCCGGCGTCTGCGCGGAGAGCGCGCCAGGCGCGGCGAGCACGGCCAGGCTGAGAGCAGCAATCGTCCAGCGGTTAAAGCGTGTTGAAAGCATCACGGTTCGCCTTGCTCCAAAGGATTTACGGCGGGATTTTTACGGCGGCGATCTCTTAGGATCAGTGTCGAATGCGAACCCAAGCGGCGGCATCCCGGCCAGCGACAATGCCGTTTTTGTCCTTCAACCGCAAGGACACGGGTGGCGAATCGATTGGCAGATGGCCTTTGAAGCCGCCGATTTAGCCAACAATACCGGAAAACGCTTCCAGTGTGGCGGTATCGTGGCCGCCCTGTCGGATTATCGGGGCGCCCACTCACACAATTGTGGTTGCCCTGCCTCCTCCATCGCTGCTTGTACCGGCCCCGTCACATCGCCTCATAGTTGGGCCCGCCGCCGCCCTCCGGCGGAACCCAGGTGATGTTACCATTGGGGTCCTTCACGTCGCAGGTTTTGCAGTGGACGCAGTTCTGCGCATTGATCTGGAAGCGCGGACCTGAAGCTTCCTCGACCCATTCATAGACGCCGGCCGGGCAATAGCGGTTGGACGGGCCGGCGAAGACGTCGTGCTCCGAGGTCTTCTGCAGGTTCATGTCGGCGACCTTGAGATGAACCGGCTGGTCCTCTTCATGGTTGGTGTTGGACAGGAACACTGACGAGAGCTTGTCGAATGAAATCTTGCCGTCCGGCTTCGGATAGGCGATCGGCTGGTGGCTCTTGGCCGGATCCAGTGTCTTGCGATCGGGCTTGGCGTGCGATTGGGTTCCGAACAGCGAGAAGCCAAAAGTGTTGCACCACATGTCGAGGCCGCCAAGCGCGACGCCAATGACGGTGCCGAATTTCGACCACAGCGGCTTGACGTTGCGGACCCGATGCAGGTCCTTGCCGACGGCGGAGTCGCGCCAGGCGTTTTCATACTCCACCAGTTCATCATTGGCGCGGCCGGCGCCGATCGCCGCCGCAACATGCTCGGCGGCGAGCATGCCGCTGCCCATCGCGTTGTGAACGCCCTTGATGCGCGGCACGTTGACGAAGCCCGCCGCGCAGCCGATCAGTGCGCCGCCCGGGAAGGTCAGCCGCGGCACCGACTGATAGCCGCCCTCGGTGATGGCGCGCGCGCCATAGGCGAGCCGCTTGCCGCCTTCGAACACGGGCCGGATCGAGGGATGCGTCTTGAAGCGCTGGAATTCGTCGAACGGCGACAGATACGGATTGTCGTAATTGAGGTGCACGACGAAGCCGACGGCGACGCGATTGTCGTCATAGTGATAGAGGAAGGAGCCGCCGCCGGTGGAATTGCCGAGCGGCCAGCCGAACGAATGCTGGATCAGGCCCTTCTTGTGCTTGGCGGGATCGATCTGCCACACTTCTTTCAGGCCGATGCCGAATTTCGGCGGCTCGCTCTTGGCGTCGAGCTGGTACTTCGCAATGAGCTGCTTCGACAGGCTGCCGCGCGCGCCTTCGGCGAACAGAGTGTATTTGCCGACGAGCTCCATGCCGCGGGTATAGGAGTCCTTGTGCGAGCCGTCCCTGGCGATGCCCATGTCGCCGGTGGCGATGCCGCGCACATTGCCGTTGTCGTCATAGAGCACTTCGGCGGCAGCAAAGCCCGGATAGATCTCGACGCCCAGCGCTTCCGCCTTCGGCGCCAGCCAGCGGCAGACATTGCCGAGCGAGCCGATATAGCAGTGATGGTTGTTCATCAGAGGCGGCATGATGAAGTTCGGCAGCCGGATCGCGCCGGCGGCCGTCATCCAGTAGAAGCGATCGTCCTTCACCTGCGTCTTCAGCGGACAGTCGGCGTCCTCGCGCCAGTCCGGAATCAATTTGTCGAGCGAGACCGGGTCGATCACCGCGCCGGAGAGGATATGCGCGCCGACCTCGGAACCCTTCTCCACTACAACGATGCTGAGGTCGGGATTGAGCTGTTTCAGCCGGATCGCAGCCGCAAGGCCCGACGGTCCGGCGCCGACGATCACGACGTCGAATTCCATGGATTCGCGGGGCGGTAGTTCTTCGCTGCTCATGATCTCTTCAGCCCGGTTGAGAACGCTTCTAATTCGTTAGGCTGCGTTGTTTCCGATTTTTGCCGCGAGGACAACCGTTGAAATGCATTTCGCGACGGCGCGATACATCCTAAATTGCGGGCGGAGGACTTGTATCCCACGATGACGCCCGAGCCCGCCCCTACGTTGAAGCAATTGCTGGCCTTTTATCTCGAGGCCGGGGTCGATTGCGCGCTCGGCGACGAGCCGGTCAACCGGCTCGCGGAGCTTGAGCCTGTTCCCGCCGCGCCGCCGCGCGAGGTGGCGCCGCCGCGTGCGACGCGGGAGCCGCCGCTAGCGGCGGCAGTTCCGCGCAGCGAAATCGCCATCACGCCGGATGCGGCAATTGCATCCGCGCGCGAGGCGGCACGGACCGCGCCGACGCTGGAGGCGCTGCGGACGCTCCTGGAGAATTTCGACGGCTGCGCGCTGAAGCATACCGCGACGAGACTGGTGTTTGCCGACGGCAATCCGGAGGCGCGGGTGATGTTCGTGGGAGAAGCGCCGGGTCGCGACGAGGACATCGAAGGGCTGCCCTTTGTCGGCCGCTCCGGCAAGCTGCTGGACCGGATGATCGCGGCGATCGGGCTCGACCGCGGCAAGGCCTATATTGCCAACGTGATCCCGTGGCGGCCGCCGGGCAATCGCACGCCGACGCCGCAGGAGACGCAGGTCTGCCTGCCCTTCATCCAGCGCCAGATCGAGCTGGTAAATCCCGACGTGCTGGTCACGCTCGGCAATCCCTCGACGCAGGCGCTGATCGGAACGCGCGAAGGCATCATGCGCACCCGCGGCAAATGGTTCGACTACGACACCGGCACGCGGGTGATCCGCGCCATCGCCACCTTCCACCCCGCCTATCTCCTGCGCTCGCCCTCCTACAAGCGAATGTCGTGGCAGGATCTCCGCGCCATCGCGAAGGCATTGGGGCAGCAAGGTTCTTCCTCATCCTGAGTCTCAGAGACTCCGTCATTCCGGGATGGTGCGTAAGCACCAGACCCGGAATCTCGAGATTCCGGGTTCGATGCTTCGCATCGCCCCGGAATGACAGGGCAGTTACGGCCCCTTCGGCCGCACGATGGCCCAGCCGATCCTGAGCAGCGGCTGCCGGCCGTTGACCAGCCATTCGAACGAGCGCGGCACTTCCGGCACCAGGCCGGGGAAACGTTGCGCGATCTCGGGCGGCGGGGTGCCCGACGTGTCGGACGCGCGCCAGACAATCACGCCCCCGGTCTCGCTGAACTTGGCCGGCGAGAGCCACGGCGTCCGCGGCTTTCCGTCGAGCAACAGATGCGGGCGCTGCGGGTCCATCGCGATCAGGCGCGCCAGTTCGGGATCGCCGGCCACTGCGCGCAGCCGCTGGTTGGTGCGCCGCTCGAAACTGTCGACAAAGAAATGCCCGATCGCAACCGCCGGCATCGAGGTCCGCACTTCGGCCGTGTCAGTCCAGGGCACGAACAGCGTCGCCGCGACGACGGCCAGCGCCGGCGCGGCAATCGTCGCCGCCCAGGCCGAGCGCAACAGCCGCTGGCGGTAGAGATGGATGAGATCGCCGGCGTTGACGATCACGGCCAGTCCCGACAGCAGCAGCGCGACACCCGCGCCGCCGACCACGTGGTCGAGTTTGTACAGGCCGGCGAGCAGGCCGCCGATCAGCGCCGGCGCGAAGGCGAAGAAATAGACGAACTGCCGCCCCAGCGGATCGACCGGCGCCCGATAGATGATCGGCGCCTCCTCCGGCTTGCGGGCGAACCAGGGGGAATTGAGGACGAGGAGCAACGCGATGCCGACCATCGACACCACGAGCCCACCAAGCAGGACGCCGGAGCGCATCACCCGCGCGCGCAAATCCGCGACCTCAGGCAGCAGCGGCAGCATCAGGCCATCCGACCGCATCAGCCAGATCAGATAAGGCAGCGCCAGCACGATCACCACGAGCAGCGCGAACAGCGGATCGAATGACGCCAGCGTGCGGCGTCCGCGCGGGGTCGCGAGCGCAAAGGCCACGACCAGAAGAATCATGCCGATCGCCACCGGCGTCGTCAGCAACAACAGGCCGCAATCGATCGACCAGGCAAACCAGGCGCTGCGCCGGTTCTCGCCGAACAATTGCCAGGAATGCAGCAGCAACAGCGCCCAGAGCGGGCGGGCCAGCACCAGCGGGCCGAACTCGAGGCCGGGCGAGGAGAAGGCGGTGACCGTCATCGTCAGCAGCACCGCGAGCACCGCCTGCTGTCCGCCGACGATGCCGCGGCCAAGGTGATAGAGGCTGACGAAGGTTGCGACCGCGCAAATCTGCGCCAGCAGATAGACGCCGAAGACGTGATTGCCGGCGGCGCGGAACGCGATGTCGGCGAGCCAGAACGCGAGCGGCGGACCGAGATCAGTGCCGACCTGGTACTCGCGGCCGAAGGCGAGCACGGTCGCGACGTCGCCAGGCGGGCTGCGATAGATCAGGAGCGGCACGAGCAGCCACAGCGCCGCCTGCGCCAGCACCACGATCCAGACCACGAGCCGCGGCCGGGCGCGGATCAGTTCGACGACCAGGGAAGTGAAACGCATGCGCCCTAAATGCCCCGAACCAGCCCTGAGTACCTCAGCCAATCCACTGGCTTGATAAAGGCCGCAGGCGATCGAAGCAACCGCCCTAGGCGGCGGTCGCCTCGGCCTCGATTGTCGGGTCCACCGTGAAGAGATCAGGGTCGACCGTTTCCGGAAAATGCTTCCGCCGGGCGGCGATCACGGGCGCAAAGAAGCTGCGGTGATGCGCGCTTGGGCCGAGACGATCCAGCGCCTCCAGATGTTCCGGCACCGCATAGCCCTTGTGCTGCTCGAAGCCATAGCCGGGGCAATCCAGCGCCAGCGCGCACATCAGCCGGTCCCGCGTCACTTTGGCGATGATCGAAGCGGCCGCGATCGACATCACGATTCCGTCGCCGCCGATCACAGCCTCGCAATCGCAGGTCACGGCGACCTTGTCGCGGCCATCGACGAAGACATGCTTGGGCGCTTCGGGCAGCGCCGCCACAGCGCGCGCCAGGGCCCAGAGCGAGGCGCGCAGGATATTGTCGCGATCGATTCGCGCCGGCGAGGCGAAGGCGACCGCGAACGCCGACGTCGCGCAGATCTGCGCGAACAGCTCTTCGCGCCGCTCCGGCGTCAGCCGCTTCGAATCATCGATGCCTTTCGGGATCCGCTTGGGGTCGAGCACGACAGCCGCGGCCACCACGGGGCCTGCCAGCGGGCCGCGCCCGGCCTCGTCGCAGCCGGCAACCGGCCACACCCCGCGCTTGATCAGCGCGCGCTCGCGCCGAAAGCTCGGCGGCGTCACCGCGATGACGCCCTTCGCCGGTTTGACCGGCTTTTTCTTCTCGGACTTGTCCCGAATCATGGGCGCGACTGTGCTTAAGCAGCCGCACCTGCGCAACCGGGAACCCGGTGCTCGTCCCCATTATTCAATGGCGGGGGTGTCTTAGAATAGGCTCAATTGCTCGCCGTTCGGCTTCGGCTTGACGAAATGATCGGTGGTCAGCTTGGAGCGTCGCTTGTTCAGCCCCAACTTTTCGCAGGCGATCTCGAACCGGCGGCCGATCATCCAGGCCATCGGCCCGGTGCCCTTCATCCGCGTACCCCATTGCGAGTCGTAGTCGCGCCCGCCGCGCATGTCGCGGATCAGAGTGAAGACGTGGCGGTAGCGGTCGGGATAGTTCGCGAGCAGCCATTCCCGGAACAGGTCGCGCACCTCCAAAGGCAGCCGCAGCAGCACGTAGCTTGCTTCCCTGGCGCCGGCATGCGCCGCCGCATCGAGGATGCGCTCGATCTCGGAATCATTCAGCGCAGGGATCACGGGGGCGACCATCACGGTGGCGGGGATGCCGGCATCCGCCAATCGCTTGATCGCCTCCAGCCGCTTCGGCGGCGTCGAGGCGCGCGGCTCCATGGTACGCGCCAGCTTGGCGTCGAGCGTCGTCACCGACAGCGCGACCTTGACCAGGTTGCGCCGCGCCATCCGCTGCAGGATGTCGATATCGCGCGTCACCAGCGCCGATTTGGTGACGATGCCGACCGGATGGCCGGCCCGCTCCAGCACTTCGAGGATGCCGCGCATGATCTTGTGTTCGCGCTCGATCGGCTGGTACGGATCGGTGTTGGTGCCGATCGCGATCATGCGCGGCTCATAGCCCGGCGCCGCGAGCTCTTTCTCGAGTAACGCCGGCGCATCGGGCTTGGCGAGCAGCTTCGATTCGAAATCCAGTCCCGGCGACAGGCCGAGATAGGCGTGCGTCGGCCGCGCGAAGCAGTAGACGCAGCCATGCTCGCAGCCGCGATAGGGATTGATCGACCGGTCGAAGCCGATATCGGGCGAATCGTTGCGCGCGATCACCTTGCGCGAAGTGTCGAGCGAGACGGTGGTCTTGAACGGCGGCAGCTCTTCCAAGCTCTGCCAGCCATCGTCGAAGGCAACGCGCGCCTCGGCCTCATAGCGGCCGCTGGCGTTGGATTGCGCGCCGCGGCCGCGCCGCCGTTCGCGCTCGATCGCGACGGCGAGTTCGGGAAACGCGGGGGGCGCACCCGCCGGTGTGGAGGGCGCCGTCACCGGCGGGTGCTTGAGGGCATGAGAGGATGCTCGGCTCATGTTCCCAAGCTAGCATGCCTAGAGAACAAATCAAGAACACATTCGCGAAATTCCACAACGGGCTGCCACAAAAATCTGCAGGCTTACGGCTGTTTTGACTGTGACAAGGTGATAACAGTTTTCGAGCTTTTCACCATTTTGAGCTGACGAAGCCGCTGTTGATGCTGAGCGTGATTATTCCGACCGAGGGCGACGAGCGGGCCGCGGTCGCGACACTCGCGGCGCTGGTTCCGGGCGCCGCGGCCGGACTCGTGAAAGAGGTGCTGCTGGTCGATCGCGCCAAGGATGGTGCCAAGACCGGCGTGATCGAGCGCGTCGCCGATGTCGCCGGCTGCCGCTTCATGGCGTTCGACGGCACGCGCGCCGCCGCGCTGGCGGCCGGCGCCCGCCAGGCACGCTCGCCGTGGCTGATGTTCCTGCATGCCGGCGCCGTGCTCGACAGCGGCTGGATCGAGGAAACCTCCCAGTTCATCCAGGGCGTCGCGATGAGCGGCCGGCCGCGGGCCGGCATCTTCCGCTACGCCCGCTCGCCCTATGCCGACACCAGCCTGCGCGACAGCTTCAAATTCGTCGCACGCATGCTGACCGGGCCGACCGCCGAACAGGGCCTCCTGATCGCGCGCGATCATTATGAGCAGCTCGGCGGCTACCGCCCCGATGCCCGCCGCTCCGAAGCGCGGCTGTTGCGGCAGCTCGGCCGCTCCTCCCGCACCATGCTGCGCAGCCGGATCGTGGTAGCGTAGAACGTCTCCCGTCATTCCGGGATGCGCCGAAGGCGCAGGCCCGGAATCCATCGGGCCGCACACCGTGCAGATGAATGGATTCCGGGTTCGCGCCGTTGGCGCGCCCCGGAATGACAGCGCTGGATACTTGCTAAAGTCAAACAATTATTTGACAATGGCAACTATCGAGGTGCCTCCATGTCAGAGCCGGATTCCGAAACACACGTCGCCGCGGTGCGGGCGTTCAACCGCTTCTACACCCGCAAGCTCGGCGTCCTCGACCAGCATCTATTGCAAAGCCCGTTCTCGCTCAGCGAGGCGCGGGTGCTCTACGAGCTCGCTCATCGCGAGGAGATATCGGCGAAGCAGATCGGAACCGAGCTCGGGCTCGATCCCGGCTATCTCAGCCGCATCCTCCAGAAATTCGACGAGGATGGGCTTCTGACCCGAACGCCCCTCGCCTCCGACCGCCGGCAATACCAGCTCGGCCTCACCGCGAAAGGACGGCAGACCTTTGCCAGGATCAACCGCGCCTCGCATGACGAGGTCGCGGCAATGCTGATGCGGCTTGCGCCGGACGATCGCGCGCGCCTGACGGCCGCAATGGGCACGATCGAGCGGCTGCTCGGCGAGGCCGCACCCCCGCGCGCGGTGCTGCGCGATCCCCGCCCGGGCGACATGGGCTGGGTGGTGCAGAGCCAAAGCGTGCTCTACGCCAGCGAATATGGCTTCGATTCATCCTACGAGGCACTGGTTGCCGAGATCGTCGCAAAATTCCTGACCTCGTTCGAAGCCTCGCGCGAACGTTGCTGGATCGCCGATCTCGAGGGGACGCCGGTCGGTTCGGTGTTCCTGGTCAGGCACTCCGACGACGTAGCCAAGCTGAGGCTGCTCGCGGTCGACCCGGCCGGGCGGGGACAGGGGCTCGGCAAGCGGCTGGTCGGCGAATGCATCAGCTTCGCCAAGGCCTGCGGCTACCGCAAAATCACGCTGTGGACCCAGAGCATCCTGATCGCCGCGCGAAAAATCTATCAGGACGCCGGCTTCGTGCTGGTGAAGAGCGGGCCGCACCGCAGCTTCGGGCAGGATCTCGTCGGCGAGACCTGGGAGCGGACGCTGTGAGGCTCGCGCGCCGCCATTCACCGCGGCGCGTCACTGCGGAGCTGCTTGCCTTCCATATCAGGCGAGCGCACGCGCTCCGCACCGAGGCTTATCGAGACATGATGCGTGCGTTGTGGGAGTGGTTGTATCTCCGCCGTCATTCCGGGGCATCGCGCAGCGATGAACCCGGAATCTCGAGATTCCGGGTTCGCGCTTCGCGCGCCCCGGAATGACGGCGGCGGTGGAACTAAGCCGTCGCGCCCTGCGCCTTGGGCCGCCGCAGGTGCTCGTCCAGCCGCGGCATGATCTCGACGAAATTGCAGGGGCGCGTGCGGTAGTCGAGCTGCGCGGCCAGGATGCCGTCCCAGCCGTCGCGGCAGGCGCCGGGCGAGCCCGGCAGGCAGAAGATGTAGGTCGCGCCCGCGACGCCCGCGGTGGCGCGGCTCTGGATCGTCGAAGCGCCGATCTTGGCGTGGCTCAGCACGTGGAAGGCGATCGAAAAACCGTCCATCCGCTTTTCGAACAGCGGCTCGATCGCTTCCGGCGTCACGTCGCGGCCGGTGAAGCCGGTGCCGCCGGTGGTGATGATCGCATCGATGCCGGCGTCTGCGATCCAGCGCCTGATCACGGCGCGGATCGCCTCGACATCGTCGGTGACGATCTCACGCGCTGCGAGCTTGTGGCCGGCGGCGGTGAGACGGTCCGCCAGCGTCGTTCCGGACTTGTCGTCGGCGAGCGTGCGGCTGTCGGAAATCGTCAGCACCGCGATGTTGAGCGGAATGAACGGTTTTGATTCGTCGATCGAGGCCATGGTGAACCTTCATCCGTCATTCCGGACAGGCCGCGAAGCGGACTGATCCGGAATCTCATCCACGCGGCGAAAGATTCCGGGTTCGCGCTTTCAGCGCGCCCCGGAATGACGCCAATAATAACAACTACAGCGCCCCGGCACCAAAGGTGTTGCAGGCCGACACCGTGCCCTGCTGGTAGCCGGTCATGAACCATTGCCGCCGCTGCTGCGCCGAACCATGGGTGAAGGAGTCCGGCACCACCCTGCCCGTCGCCTGCCGCTGCAAGGTGTCGTCGCCGATCGCGGTTGCCGTCTTCAGCGCCGCGTCGATGTCGCCGGCCTCGAGGAAGCCCGGCCGCTTCTTCTCTTCGCGGTTGACCCAGACGCCGGAGAGGCAATCGGCCTGCAGCTCGACCTTCACCTGCAGCGCGTTGGCCTCGGCCTTGCTGTCGGCGGCCTGTTGCAGTCGCGTCACGCGCGGGATGATGCCGAGCAGGTTCTGCACGTGGTGGCCGGCCTCATGGGCGATGATATAGGCCGCGGTGAACTTGCAGGCGCTGCCCGAGCAGCCGCGGAAGCGCGTCTCGACCTCGCGGAAGAAGGCAGTGTCGAGATAGATGGTCCTGTCCGGCGGGCAGTAGAACGGCCCCATCGCCGACTGCGCCATGCCGCAGCGGCCGCCATTGGTGGCGTTGCGGAACAACACAATCTTCGGACCGGTGAAGGTCTGTCCATTAGCCTGGAAGATCTCGCTCCAGCGATCATCGATCTCGCCGAGGATGCCGGAGATCATGCTGCCCATTTCGTCGGTCGGTGCGCCGGTCTTGCCGGACGCCGTCCGGCGGTCGGTCTGGTAGGTCGGCGCCTGTCCGCCGCCGGTGAGGATCTCCGCGCCGCCGATCAGGATGCGCGGGTCGATGCCGAAGGCGTAGCCGAGCAGACCGAGCACGATGATCGTGCCGATGCCGAGCCCGCCGCCGCCCATGGGGATGCCGAAACCGCCGCCTCCGCCGCCGCCATATCCGCCCTCGTCGCGACGATCCTCGATATCGTCGCTGCGGCGAAAATCATCGTAGCGCATGGCGGTTTCCCCTCAGTCCTATCCTATGTAAACGCCGAACAGACGTAAAATTTCCATTCCGTTAATCAATAGCCTGCCCGGCAAATATTGCCTAGTGCGACGCTGCGCCATCGGCGCATGACTGATGCTGCGACGTCATCGCGAGTCGCGTGAGCGTCTCGGCGACCAACTCGATTCCGATTCCGCTATCGCTGGCGCAATTCGCATATTGCGTGCTGCGAAGCAGCGCGCGATTCCGAATTCGAAAACGCGCGGCGACGAACTGCGCAGAACTTGTCGCGTGGTATTTTCGATTAAGTCGATTTTTACTTTGCGGGGTCATGGTGTCGCCAGTCGGTTGTTTGGTCCCGCGTCGCCGACAGCGTCGCCTGAGTCAGAGTCTTGAGTCATGGTTGAGTCGCGTCGCGGGGCGTCTGCAAGGACGCCCCGCACTAAATTTGAGTCCACGTCATCGGCTCGTATCGTCGTAGGCGATTGCGTCGCCGAGATGTCAAAGCTTGCAGCCGGTTCGGTCGATCTGGTGTTCGCAGATCCACCGTACAACCTGCAGCTCAAGGGCGATCTCAAGCGTCCGGATGAATCCCATGTCGATGCCGTCGACGACGAGTGGGACAAGTTTTCCTCTTTCGCCGCCTATGACGATTTCACCCGCGCCTGGCTGCTCGCCGCCCGTCGCGTCATGAAGCCGTCGGCGACGATCTGGGTGATCGGCTCCTATCACAATATCTTCCGCGTCGGCGCCATCATGCAGGACCTCGGCTTCTGGCTCCTCAACGATATCGTCTGGCGCAAGTCGAACCCGATGCCGAATTTCCGCGGCCGCCGCTTCACCAATGCGCACGAGACCATGATCTGGGCCGCGCGTGATGAGAAGGCCAAGGGTTACACGTTCAACTATGAAGCGCTGAAGGCGGCGAACGAGGACGTGCAGGCGCGTTCCGACTGGCTGATCCCGCTCTGCACCGGCGAAGAGCGCCTCAAGGGCAAGGATGGCAAGAAGGTCCACCCGACACAGAAGCCCGAGCAGCTTCTGGCCCGCGTGCTATTGTCGTCGTCGAGGCCCGGCGACCTCGTGATCGATCCCTTCAACGGCACCGGCACCACCGGCGCCGTGGCAAAACGTCTCGGACGCCGCTACATCGGCTTCGAGCGCGACAAGGACTATGCGGCCGCCGCCGAAGCGCGCATCGCTGCCATCGAACCGCTGCCGGACGCCACGCTCGCCCCGTTCATGACCGCGCGCGACGCGCCGCGCGTCGCCTTCTCGGAATTGATCGAGCGCGGCATGATCATGCCGGGCGCAACCCTCGTAGACGCCAAGAAGCGGGTCGGTGCCCTGGTGCGCGCCGACGGCGCCATCATGCTGGGGGACAAGGTCGGCTCGATCCACCGCATCGGCGCCGTCGCCCAAGGCTCCGGCGCCTGCAACGGCTGGACCTTCTGGCACATCGAGACCAAGAACGGCCTCAAGCTGATCGACGAACTGCGCGCGGAAATCCGCTCCGAGATGGCCGCGGGCTGAGCTCTTCGCCAATCCCTCCGTCATTCCGGGCTCGCGCAAGCGAGAGCCCGGAATGACAGGGGAGTTCCTGCTCATTCCCGTTATGCCCCGGCGGAACAGAGAACCACGCCTCACCGGATGTCACGATGACGCCGTGTTGAACGCTCTCGCCTTGATTCGGCCCGAACCCAGGGCCTACACTCCCCCGAACGGTCGCTGTTTCGATTGGATTGCCAGATGCGCAGACAATCCGAGACGTTGCTGCTTGTGCCGCTGTTGCCGATCTTCCTGATCGGCATGTTTCCGATCTTGCTGATTGGCCTGCTCGGCTTTCTCGGCCTCGGCATTTTCGGCATGCTGATGCTGTCGGTCGGCCTGACCAGCGCCATGGACGCGCATAACCACTTCAATCACGACGTCATTGTGAACGGTTATGGGCGCAGCAGCGAGCGTGCCGTCCAGGCCACCGATCTGCAAACCGCGACGCGCTTCGCCCTGCTCCTGGACGTGGGCGGCATCGTCCTGATCCTCGCCAGCGCCGTCAGCCTGATCTATTGCGGCTGATCGCCAGGCCGGCAAACACGCCTTCACAAATTCATCGCTTGCGCAGCTTACCGAAATGCGCGCATGACTCGCCGTCCGCGGCAACACGCCGCGTCATGGATTGACCGGCACAAAAAACGAAGGGAGTCATCCTCCATGCTCAAATTCTACTTCAATGGCGCGCCGAACCCGAACAAGATCGCGCTGTTCCTCGAAGAGTCCGGTCTGCCTTACGAACTGGTGCCGGTCGACACCCGCAAGGGCGAGCAATTCAAGCCGGAATTCCTGAAGGTCAATCCAAACGCCAAGGTGCCGGCGATCGACGATGATGGCGTGTTCGTGTTCGACTCCAACGCGATCCTGCTCTACCTCGCCGAGAAGACCGGCAAATTCCTGCCCGCCAATACGCCCGCGACCCGCGCGCAGACGCTGTCCTGGCTGATGTTCATCGCCACCGGCCTCGGTCCCTATTCCGGCCAGGCGGTGCATTTCAAGACCGTCGCGCCGAAAGAGCTCGAATACGCCCACAACCGCTACCAGTACGAGGCGAACCGCCATTACAAGATCCTCGACGATCACCTCGCCAGGAGCCGCTACATGGTTGGTGACAGCTACAGCATCGTCGACATGGCGTTCTGGGGCTGGGCACGGCTGGGGCCGTTCGTGCTCGGCGATGACGCCTATGCGAAATACCCAAACGTCAAGCGCCTTGTCGACGAGATTTCGGCAAGGCCGGCCGCTGCGCGCGCGATCGCATTGAAGGACAAGTTCACCTTCAAGGCCGAGATGGACGAGGAGGCGAAGAACTTCATGTTCGGCCATCTCAAGACCAGGGTGGCTTAACCGCCGTCCGGCATGCCGGCAGGCGCCTCGCATGTGAATCGCGGTGCAGATCGGGAAGGCGGGCAAAGGCATGCGCACTGTGCCCACCTTCCGATTGCGTCAGATCATCAGATCGTGCTGGGTGACGATAGCGCTCCCGGCAAGGTCCGAAACGAAGGCGAAATGATCGGCCGACTGCAGCTCCTGCAGAGCCGGCGCAATGGACTGCGCTCCCTCTCCTCCCTGGTTTCCCGCAGCCTCTTCATGATAGCTGCTATGGTCGGCATTTCCGAGGTCGAAACCGTCTGAACCCTCCTTGAAGTGAAATGTGTCTCCAGGCCAGAGCGTTCCGGCTGCCTCCGATCCAGACATCGTATCGGCAATTGAGGATCGCTCGAAATCCGCCGCGCCTTGCTCGGCAACAATGCTGCCTGTGCCTGCTTCGCCTGAGGTCGACTGATTGCCGCCATCAGACAGGGCACGCCATGCGAAATCGTTGCGGTCTGCGTCGCTGGCGCCTTGGATGGTGATCGTCACGACCTGCGCGGTGCCGTCGATGGTGGTCACCGTGAAGCTATCGGTCAGCGTGTCGCAGTCGTCGAGCGACTGCACCGCGCAGTTGGTATTGTCGAGCGTGTAGGTCCATACACCAGCCGCCGTCATCGTGAAGGTGCCATAGCCGCCATTGCTCGCCGTCGGCGAACAGACCGCGGTGAAGGTGTTGGGCGCATTGTCGACGTCGGTGTCGGTAAGCGTGCCGGTCGCGCTCGGCGTGCCGGGCCCGGCACAACCCGCCTCGATCACCGAGCCGCACGTCGTGCCCGAAACCACGGCCGCGTCGTTGGTGCCGTTGATGGTGACCGTCACGATTTGCGCGGTGCCGTCGATCGTGGTGACCGTGAAGGTGTCGGTCAGTTGGTCGCAGACGTTGAGCGCTTGCACCGCGCCGTTGGCGTTGTCGAGTGTGTAGGTCCACACGCCGGCCGCCGTCATCGTGAAGGTGCCGTAGCCGCCGGTGCTCGGCGCAGGCGCGGTGACCGCCGTGAAAAGATCGGGCGGATTGTCGATGTCGGTGGCGGCGAGCGTGCCGGTCGCGGTCGGCACGCCCGGCGCAGCATTGGCGACGCACCCGGCCTCGATCACGCAACCGGTGGTGTCGCCGGAAATGACAGCCGCATCGTTGCTGCCGTTGATGGTGATCCTCACCACTTGTGCAGTGCCGTCCGCGGTGGTCACCGTGAAGGCGTCGGTCAGGCTGTCGCCGACATTGAGCGCCTGCACCGCGCCGTTGGCATCGTCGAGCGCATAGGTCCACACACCAGCCGCGGTCATCGTGAACATGCCGTAGCCGGCGTGGCTTGCCGTCGGCAAAGTGACGGCCGTGAAGGTGTTGGGCGCGTTGTCGACGTCGCTTGCGGTGAGCGTGCCGGTCGTGGTCAGCATGCCCGGCACAGCACGGCTCGCCTCGATCACCGAGCCGGTCGTCGCACCGGAAATGACGGCGTCGTCATTGGTACCGCTGATGGTGATCGTGACCACCTGGGCCGTGCCATCGACGGTTGTCACCGTGAAGGTGTCGGTCAACGTGTCGCCGACATTGAGCGCCTGCACCGCGCTGCTGGCCTCATTGAGCGAGTAGGTCCACACGCCAGCCGCCGACATCGTGAAGGTGCCGTAGCCGCCGGCGCTCGTCTTCGGCAGGCTGACCGCCGCAAATGTATTCGGCGGATTGTCGACGTCGGCGTCCGTGAGCATGCCGGTCGCCGGCGGTGTGCCGGGCACGGCGCCCCCCGCCTCGATCACCGCGCCGACCGTGGCGCCCGAAATGAAGGCCGCGTCGTTGACGCCGTTGATGGCGATCGTGAAGATCTGACTGGCCGAGAGCGTGCCATCCGATACCGTGATGACAAAGTTTTGGGCTGTCGTCGCCGTCAGCGCATTGATCGCACCGCTGTCGGGAACGAAGGTGTAGGCGCCGGTCGTGCTGTTGACGTAAAGCGTGCCATAGAGACCGGCCTCCGATACATCATACGTCGCCCCTCCCAAGACCGTATTGCCGACGGTCCCGCCGGCGATGCCGTAGGTCAGTACAGCGCCGCTGCTGGAACTGCTGGCGGCGAACGTGCCGCTCGTCGCCGTGAACTGGTCGAACACCACTGTGTCGATTTCCGTCGGTCCCGTCGCGACGGTCAACACCGGCGGCGAACGCAGGACGAACAGCTCAGGAACCACCATCGACGGCGGCGGCGGAAGCGAATTATGGATCGGGAGAACGTCGGTCTCGATGAAATCGATTCGTTGAACCGGCAGCGCATCGATCGAGGGAGGCGTGCTCGACCCGGTTGCCCCCTGTTCCTTCGCGAAGTTGGCGAGCACGTCCTGCTGGGCGGCATGCAACTCCTCCATTCGAGTTGCATTGTTCGCGGTCTGGTTGATGCCGACCGAGGACCCTCTCCTGCTCAGGATGGTCGTCTCTCCGGGATCCTCGACAATGATGTGTCGCGGGATCGCCTCTTTGGTCACGAGCTCGAATACGCCATGCTCGAGATCCTTGTATGTGATCCTGTCGTCATCGAGATAGGTGGCGTCCGGCTCCGCGGCGTGGACTTGTTTCATGACCGCGAAGGTCAGTGCCGCGAGCGTCAATGTGCCGATCCCGCCGGCATGAGCACGGCCCCGAATGCTTCCAACCGGCGTATCGACCGTGAGGCAACCGGTTCTCGCCACCCGTCCGGCAATGAAAGCGAAGGTTCCTCCGGTCACGCCAAACAAGGCCGAATGCGAGGCGCCGTTGGCGTCGCAGATCAATTCGTTCAGCACCAGGCGGGTGCCGGGACACAGGCTGAATACGGTGCCGTCGATGAAGCGAACTCCGATCCGCCCGTCGGCTGCCGTCTCGATCACGTCTCCTTGGTAAAGGGGATCGCCGGAGGTGAGTTGAACGGCAATGCCCGTCGCTCGGCTGACGGTGCAGCAACCGATCGCGGTTTGAACATCGCCTATAATCTGGGGAGGCTCGGCGAGCTTGATGTCGCCGGTGGGCTCGACGCAAGACGCAACGAACATGGCTTCGACCTCGCCCGCTGAGTAATTTCAGGCCAGCGTGGTGCCGAATTCTTCTTGCTCTGGCTTAGCCCTACGCCACGAGGTCAAAATCTTCTTGGCGCTGGCAGCCCTGGGCTGGCCCGCCGAAACATCTCGATCCAAATTAAATGTAATATATCGGGAAAAATCGGCACATTCAACGCATGATTCAAATGAATGTCCCGGTTAAGTCATCCGGGGGGCGCGGCCCCGGTATCGAGCGAGACGCGATCAGCCCGGTCACTCGAGCTGCAACGTTGCAGTGGCGTTTCGCCTGCATCAGGATTACGATGATGATGAATTTAAACGAGAGGTTCAGTAGCAGCCGCTCCGACGTCGTACATATTGCATCCGTATTGCGACCCACCCGCTATTAAGGCCAGCGGACAGTTACACGCAAAAGATCTTCTCAGGAAGGGGGGATCATGTGCACGCATACGATTATCGCATCGCTGACAAGTCTGGTTGTGGCGCTGACCATTCTTTCGCCTGATGCAGCGCACGCGCAGATCGCCCCTGCCGGACCTGCTGTCCAGAATCTCGCATCGAGCAACCCCATCGGAAAAGTCGTAACGGCGACGGGTTCGGTCACAATTGAACGTGCGAGTGCAATGGTCGTTCAGGCAAATATATCCGGCCAAGCGGGCCAGGTGAAAGTTGGCGATGTCGTCTATCTCGGCGATGTGGTCCGCACCGGAGCTGACGGCAAACTCGGCATCAACTTTGCCGATGGCAGCTCGTTCAAACTATCGAGCAACGCCCGAATGGCGTTGGACGAATTCGTATACGATCCGAATGGGAAGTCCAACTCGACCTTGTTTAATCTGACCAATGGAACGCTGACGTTTGTTGCCGGCAATGTCGCGAAGACCGGCGACATGAAGGTCGATACCCCGGTCGCAACGATGGGTATTCGGGGCACGACCCCGCATGTCGAAATTTCGGATGACGGGACAGTCAAGTTTTCAACCCTGATCGAAGAGGGCAAGAGCAAGCTGACGAAGAAGCCCGCCCCGTCCACAGCGCAGCAATCCGAACAGAAAGCCGATCGCAAGCTCAATTTGAATATCTGCCGAGGGTGCTAGGCCGATTTTGCTTGAATCCAGCTCAGGCGCAACGCACCAGCAAGACGTGACGGCTTTCCGCGGAAAATCGACGCAGATTTCCCAATTTCCAGAGTGAGGAAGCCTGATATGGACGCCAGTACGAGGGGAGGCATCATTGACGGCCTGGCGTGCACGCTCATCCTGCTGTTGCTCGGTTCACCCGCGGCGGCGCAGGATGCAAAAAAGGACAGCTTTCTGAGTGATATTGCGTTGTGCAACGGCTCGGATCAGGCGTCGCTTGAAGCTCGGATCAATGGCTGCACGGCGCTCATCGATTCGAACCGCGGCAAGACCACGGCCCTGGCTATCGCCTATAACAATCGCGGCAATGCTTATACAGCGCAGGGAGACTATGACCGCGCCATCCAGGATTTCGATCAATCGATCAAATTCAATCCAACTTACGTCAAGGCCTTTAACAATCGCGGCGTGGCTTACTTGAAGAAAGGCGAATACGACCTCGCCATCAAGGCTTTCGACGACGCGATCAAGCTCAATCCCGGCTACGGTGGCGCCTTCGCCAACCGTGCCCGGGCCCACCTGAAAAAGAACGATTACGATCGCGCGGCGCGGGATTATGACGAGGCAATTCGTCTTGAGCCCAATTTGCAAGCCGCGTGGGGCGGACGCTGTTGGACGCAGGCCGTCCTCGGCGCCTTGGAGGTGGCGCTGGAGGACTGCAATAAGGCGCTTCAATTGGGCTCGAACAACGCCGCACTGTATGACTCGCGTGGGCTGATCTACCTTAAAATGGGCAAATTCGGCGCAGCCATCGATGACTACAGTTCGGCGCTGCAACGCGATCCGAAGCTGGCGACCGCGCTCTATGGGCGCGGGCTCGCCAGGCTGAAAACGGGCGACAAAGTTGGCAGCGACGCCGATATCGCGGCGGCAAAGACACTCCAGGTCAGGATCCGTGACAACTTCACGCGCCTTGGCGTGCGGTAGATACCAGTCTCGCGCGTGAACGCGGCCACCGTCGAACCTGCAAGGTCCAGCGCTCGCCGCGTCCACATGGGGGCCTGTTGGCGCCGGCGCGACGTCTCAACCCGCCGCGCGGACCTGCGGCGCGGGAAACGGCCCCAGCGCCTTCTCGGTCAGTACCGAGTCGCAATATTCCCTGATCTCCTTGATCTTGCTGTCCTCGAGCCGGAACACCAGGCAATAGTCGTTGTCGTAGCGAACGCCTTGCTTGGTGACGTTGTCGCCTTTGGCCTCGACCACGACATGGTCGTCGTCGGCGATGAAGCGATGGGCAACAGTGCGCGCCCGTTCCGCCAATAGCGAACGCACGTGACCATGCAGATCGTTGAGGATCGATTGCTTGCCGCGGAAGGTGCGCGACCAGGAATACTGTCCGGTCACCGTCCATGTCGCATCGTCGGCGAGGCTCGCGGTGAACAGCGCACGGTCGCGCGCGGCGGGATCGGGATTTCCCGCCGCGGCAAAGATCTGCTGCATCAGTTTCTTGTTGTCGGCTGCGCTCATGGCGGCTTCTCCATGGATTGATTGAATACGCCCCCCTTGTGACGCGACGCCGATCATTCTTCAAATCGATAGCCAATATGATATCTATTCACCCCATGAATTTGAATTCCCTTGACCTCAATCTCCTGACCGCGCTCGATGCGCTGCTGCGAGACGCCAGCGTCAGCCGCGCCGCGATGCGGCTTCATCTGTCGCAGCCGGCCGCAAGCCATGCGCTGCAACGGCTGCGCGATCTGATCGGCGATCCGCTTTTGGTGCGCAACGGCGCGCGCATGGAGCTGACGCCGCGGGCGCAGGCGTTGCGCGCGCCGCTGGCGCAGGCGCTCGACCAGGTGCGCGCGCTGTTCGTTCCCGACGCGTTCGACGCGGCGCGAAGCGACCGGCATTTCCGGCTGATGATGCCGGACCTCGCGGTCGAGCTGCTGATGCCGCCGTTGATGGAGAAGATCACGCAGCTCGCGCCGCATGTGACGATCGATGTGGTGCCGTGGCGGGGACCGGCGATCTTCACCGCCGAGTTCGCGCGCACCATCGATCTCGTGATCTCGATCGGCGACGCTTTCAAGGGCTTCCACCGCCAGCGCCTTTATGTCGACAGCGACGCGCTCGCGGTGCGCTGCGGCCATCCCGTCGGCGCAAGATTGAAGAAGCGCGAGGCGTTCCTCGCGGCAAGGCACGTCGCCGTGGTGATCCGTGGCCAGAACGAGGATCTGATCGATAGCTGGCTGCGCTCCAAAGGCATTGAGCGGCGCATCGCCCTCGTCGTGCCAGGCTATATCGAGGCGCTGCACGTCACGGCCCGCACCGACCTCGTCGCCTTCGTGCCGCGCCGCCTGATTGCAGCCCTTGCCGGGCAATTGTCGCTGCTGACGGTGACGCCGCCGCTCGATCCCGGCATCGACGAGCAGCATATGTTCTATCCCACCCGCGCCCAGATGGATCCCGGCTCGATCTGGCTGCGCCAGTTGATGCTGGAGACCGGCCGGGAGTTGGATACGCGGAAGACGTAGACCCGCGTCGAGCGCGACGCCTCTCTCCGTCATTCCGCGGCGACGAAGTCGCGAGAGAATCCACCAGGCCACGGCCGCAGCCGGCAAGATGGACTTCGAGTTCATCGCGAGCCCGCATCGGGCCGCGCCACATCTGCCTGATGGCTCTGCGCCAGCCTCTCCCTGTTAGTGCTTCGCCAGGCTTGGATAGATCAGTGACTGATCTTCGACTTCCTGGTCCGGGAGCTTACTCAAGTTGGCCTTGGCGTGAAGGTCCTGCAATGGCGGCATAGCGGCAGTTCTGGCAGACATCTTGGGTGGCGTATGCGACCAGAGCACGGTGGTTGCTGCGAGCAAGGCGACGGCTGCAATGGCAGAAATCATCGGATGCTTCATGTGAAACCTCCTGTTCGATTTCGATAGGTCAATTTGCAGCCGCTTGAATACGTTCAACGGCCGCCGGCGAACGTGAATTGCCTCACATCTCACGCGCTCGTGTCTGCCAAGTTGTGAGTTTGCGATTTGCGGGCCGGCCTATTTTTCCAGCCGCCTTGGGCGCAATTAACCTGACCACGGCGTACCGCGAAGAGCGAACGTTCGAGACGTTACCGGATCGCTCGGCGGCCATGAGGGTCTGGTGTCACGTGCGCGGCGAGACGAATTATGCGAGCAATTTCAGCGTGATTTGCCCTGTCCACTCCTGGCGCAAAAAACATTCCGCTTCCGTCGTCGGGCAAATCAGCATTATGACTCCGCGCGTCTCACCCGAGAGAGGGGCGGGTCGCGATCGTCACGAACGTTGCGGTGAGATGCGGTGGACGTGATGGGTGTGACTGACGAGCACACACATCACGGACGGCGAAGTCGTGTGGTCCTGGCGCCCCGACGCTGGCGCTAAGCTTCTTACGAAGTGACGGTGGCAAAAGAGCCCGGTCACCGGGGAGAGCACGAAGTAAGCCGTAAAACCATCGCGCAGGGAAAGCCGGTGCTGCTTCGGTTGACCTGTGGTCCTACCCCCGTGCTTTTTGTTGCACGGGGCCCACGGGTGCGACCGGCACCCGGCTTTCCCTGCGCCCTCACTTCAATGAGAGGGTGACACGAGACGCAAACCTCGGACGCCATGCGCCGCGAGAACGCGAACTCACATCCCTTACTCCCACCGTCATGCCCGCGAAGGCGGGCATCCAGTATCCGGCGAGCTCTCGGCTCAAGCACGACCGCCTCTGGAATACTGGATCGTCCGCCTTCGCGGACGATGACAGCAGAAAGCTGTTTGACATTTGAATCAGAACCTCTCCCCCCGTCATTGCGAGGCGCGAAGCGCCGCGGCAATCCATTGCCTCCACAAGCGGAAAGATGGATTGCTTCGTGGAGCCCGTCATCGGGCGGCGCTTCGCGCCGACCCGGTGGCTCGCAACGACGCGCACGGGTCACGACAGTCGTAGGACGGGTAGAGCGCAGCGAAACCCATCATTCACGCTGCTTGCTCCCTCGCGATGGGTTTCGCTTCGCTCTACCCATCCTACAGCAGAAGCAGAGGCATCGCGTCAGCGCAAAGCGCTTACGCCTCCGCCTCGAGCACCTTCTTCACCGCGGGCCGCTCGGCCATGCGCTTGCGGTGATCGACCACTTTCGGCACCGCCGCGAGATCGACGCCGTCGCCTTCCAGCCACTGCGCCATCGTGAACAGATAGATGTCGCAGATCGTGTAGGCCTCGCCCATCACCCACGGTCCCCTGAGCATGTCGCGTTCGACCAGCGCAAAGCTTGCACCAACCGTTTTCGGGATCATGCGCTTCATGTCGGCAAAGGAGGATTCCTCCGCCGCCCAGCGATAGCCGCGCATCTTGTGGGCATGCGCGACATGCAGCGTGGAGCAGAGATAGCTGTTGAACGCCTGCACTTGCGCGAAGGCAAAGATGTCATCGAGCGGCGCCAGCTTCGCCTTCGGGAAGCTCTGGGCGATGAAGGCGAGCAGCGCGGGCGTCTCGGTGAGGACGCCATGATCGGTGACCAGCGCCGGCACCCGTCCCTTCGGATTGACCTTGAGATAGTCCGGGCTGTTCTGCTGGTTGGTCTTGAAGTCGATCCGCTCGATCGTATAGGGCGCCCCGGATTCTTCGAGCGCGATGTGCGAGGCGAGCGCGCAGGTGCCGGGGGTGTAATAGAGCTTGAGCATTTTCCGTCCCTCATTCAGAAGGACGCGAAGTTAGCGGCGCACCCGTGTCCCGTCCATCCCCGCTCTGGCCGACGGGCTTCAGCGAACCGCCTTTGCCGTCTCCACCAGGCGCGCGCTGGTCGACGCCGTCGCGAACACCGCGCCGTCTTCCGACGTCAGCCTGCCTTCAACGAAGGCGACGGTCTTGCCAAGCTGGACGACCTTCGCTTCGCCGATGATCGTCCCCGGCTTCGCCGGCGCCAGGAAATTCACTGTCATCGAAATGGTCGCGGTGTAGAGCTTGCCATCGGTCATGACGAACACCGCCGGGCCCATGGTGTCGTCCAGCATCGCCGACAGGATGCCGCCCTGGATGAAGCCGGCCGGGTTGCAGAACTCGGGTCTGCCCTCGAATCCGATCCGGATCCAGCCTTCGTCCGGGCGCGCATCAAGCAGGTGCGAGCCCAGCAGCCTGGCGCAGGGTGGCGTGGCAAGACGGTCAAGCGCGGTCGCGATCATGGGAGCCTCCGTTGAGCTCCCGTCTAACGCAAGGCTGCTGCCAGCATGCTGTCAGCACCCTCACAGGCCAAGCCCATGGGCGACCACCTTGCGCATCAGGTTCGGGAACGCTTCCTCCGCGAGGGTGGTGACCGGAACCCAGCGCATCCCCTCCGGCGCACGCGTGCGCGGCGGAACCGTCGCCGTGTAGACCGCCAGCTCGAGCGGAAAATGGGTGAAGACGTGGGTGACGACGCCGACCTTGCGGTGCCAGCGCGTGGCGCCCTTCAGCGACGGCGCCCGCGCAAGCGCGGCCGCATCGTCCTGCCCGGCCAGCCAGTCGGAGGTCGGCACTTCCGTCATGCCGCCGAGCAGGCCTTTCGCGGGGCGGGTTCGGACCAGGAGTTCATCGCCGCGGGTGACGATAAAGGCGGCACCGCTACGCAGCGCGCCGCTCTTCTTCGGCGCCTTACGCGGAAAACTCTCCTGATCGCCGCGGGCGCGCGCTGCGCAATCGTCATTGAGCGGGCACAGCGCGCAGGCCGGCTTCTTCGGGGTGCAGATCGAGGCGCCCAGATCCATCAGTGCTTGAGCGCTATCGCCAGCGCGAGACTTCTCGTCGCCGGCGCGCGAGGGGCCGAGCAAGGTGCTCGCCAACTCCTGGATCAGCGGCTTGGCCTGCGGCAAGGCCTCCTCGACCGCGAACAGCCGCGACACCACCCGCTCGATGTTGCCGTCGACCGGCATGGTGCGGCGGTCGAAGGCGATCGCGGCGATCGCGGCGGCGGTGTAGGGCCCGATCCCGGGCAGCGTGCGAAGCCCCTCCTCGCTGTCAGGAAAGACGCCGCCATGGTCGCGCAGCACCGCCACCGCGCAGGCATGCAGGTTGCGCGCCCGGGAATAATAGCCGAGGCCCGCCCACATCCGCAGCACGTCCTCGAGCGAAGCGCGGGCAAGCGCGGCGACATCGGGCCAGCGCGAGATGAACTTCTCGAAATAGGGTCCGACCGCCTTGACGGTGGTCTGCTGCAGCATGATCTCCGACAGCCACACCCGGTACGGATCGGCCCGCTCGCCCGCCGCCGCCCGCCACGGCAGCCGGCGGCGATGCCGGTCATACCAGGCAAGCAGCAGCGCAGGCCGCGCGGCAACCGCGTCAGGCGCTTCTCGTGGTTTGGTCCTGGCGGCTGCGCGAGAGCTCATAGGTCTATCTTAATGTGGCCGCGCAAATCTCTCCACGTCGCGCCCGCGCTTGTCGTGGGCATCCACGTCTTTATTCCTGCGATCGTTGCGAAGTGATATGAGAAACCATGGCAAAACCCGGCCCGATCAGCGCAAAGCCGCTTTCCATCCTGCTCAATGACGTCTTCTCCGACGCCTATGCCAAGCAGGGATTCGCCGCGCGCGAACTGGTGACGCGGTGGGCGGAAATCGCGGGGCCTGAGATCGCCGGGTTTTCCGAGCCGATGAAGATGCAATGGCCGCGACCGGTCGAGGGACAGCCGCAGGAGCCGGCAACGCTGGTGCTTCGGGTCGAGGGGCCGATGGCGCTGGAGATCCAGCACTCCTCCGACCGCATCCTGGAGCGGGTCAACCGCTTCTTCGGCTGGCACGCGGTCGGCCGGCTGGCGTTGCGGCAGGCGCCTTTGTCGCGGCGGCAGCGCCCGGCACGTCCACGCCCGCCCGACGCCAGGGCGGTGGCCGCGGTCGAAAAGACGCTGTCGGCCGTGGAGGATGAGGCGCTGCGCGCCGCGCTGGCGCGATTGGGGGCCTCGATCAAGCGAAATTGAGGCTTTTTCGCGCGATTGGTATTCGAGCGCGGCATTGCCACAATCCCTATTTCAAGCTAGCGAAAGCTCGCTTTTTTGGACCTCTTTGGGCGTGAATGCGCCAATCCGGGAGCCGACCTTGATCATCACGCGCCGCGCCTTCACCGCCGCTCTGTCACTGACCGGTCTTGCCGCCCTGATCGGCCTGTCGCCCCTGCGCCTGATCACGGAGGCGATGGCGCAGACCGCCGCCGATGTCGCCAAGCCGCAGTCGCTGCCGGACATGGCGCTCGGCCCGCAGAACGCCCCGGTGACCATCACCGAATACGCCTCGATGACCTGCCCGCACTGCGCGAATTTCAACGACACGGTGTTCCCCAAGATCAAGTCGGAATACATCGACACCGGCAAGATCCGCTACGTGTTCCGCGAATTCCCGCTCGACATCAAGGCGGCCGCCGGCTCGATGCTGGCGCGCTGCATCGCCAAGGACGACGCGCCGAAATATTTCGCGGTCATCGATCTGTTGTTCCGCCAGCAGAACGACTGGGTGATGAAGAACACCACGGAGACGCTGACGCGAATCGGCAAGCAGGCGGGCCTCAGCCAGCAGCAGGTCGAGGACTGCCTGAAGGACCAGGCGCTGCTCGACAAGATCGCCGCCGACCAGAAATACGCCAACGACGTGTTGAAGGTGAATTCGACCCCGACCTTCTTCATCAATGGCGAGATGCTGAAGGGCGAAACCTCGTTCGACGAATTCAGCAAGCGCATCAATTCGTTGTTGAAAAGCTGATTCGTCCACAGCTATTCGCAACCGCGCGATAAACCCAGCAAAAGGCTTGGGAAAAGCCTGAGGCGGTGGTTGCCGGTGCGGCCCGGCCTCGCCATTGTCGCGGCCGTGAGGGCCGCAGCGAGCGGTCCGCCTAGATACCGACATTGCCATCCATGGTATTGTCACGGCAGGGAGATTCGCGCCCGGCCAACAGAGATTTGTGTTCATGAAGCTCACGCGCCTACGCCTCCATGGTTTCAAGTCGTTCGTTGAACCCACCGACTTCATGATCGAGCCGGGCCTGACCGGCGTGGTCGGGCCGAACGGCTGCGGCAAGTCCAACCTCGTGGAAGCCTTGCGCTGGGCGATGGGCGAAACCTCGCACAAGTCGCTGCGCGCCGCCGACATGGACGCGGTGATCTTCGCCGGTTCCGGCAACCGCCCGGCACGCAACCATGCCGAAGTCGTCATGACGATCGACAATTCCGATCGGACGGCGCCGGCGGCGGTCAACGACAGCCAGATTCTGGAAATCTCCCGCCGCATCGAGCGCGAGGCGGGTTCCGTCTATCGCATCAACGGCCGCGACGTGCGCGCCCGTGACGTGCAACTCTTGTTCGCCGACGCTGCGACGGGCGCACGCTCCCCGGCGCTGGTGCACCAGGGCAAGGTCGGCGAGATCATCCAGGCCAAGCCGGAACAGCGCCGCCGCATCCTGGAGGACGCCGCCGGCGTCGCCGGCCTGCACGCCCGCCGCCATGAAGCGGAACTGCGGTTGAAGGCGGCCGAAACCAATCTCACCCGCGTCGAGGACGTGATCGGTCAACTCACCGGCCAGATGGACGGGCTGAAGAAGCAGGCGCGGCAGGCGATCCGCTACCGCGAGGTCGCAGCCAAGGTGCGCAAGTCCGAGGCGATGCTGTTCCATCTGCGCTGGATCGAAGCCCATGCCGACGTCAACGACGCCGCCCAGACCCATGATCTTGCCGTTCGCGAGGCGGCCGAGCGCACCCGCGAGCAGGCGGAATCCGCCCGCATCCAGGCAATCCGCGCCGCCGAACTGCCGGCACTGCGCGAGGCGGAAGCCCGCGCCGCGGCAGGCCTGCAGCGCCTCAACAATGCGCGCGAACTGCTCGACCGCGAGGAGGAGCGCGCCAAGGAACGTGTGTCCGAGCTCGACCGGCGCCTGGCGCAGTTCGTCGCCGACATCGCGCGCGAGCAGCAGCAGACGGCGGACGCCGACGTCGCGCTGCAGCGGCTCGACACCGAGGACGCCGAGCTCAAGGAAGAGATCAAGTTGCGGGTCGAGCAGCGCTCCGGCGTCGACGAGCGCGTCGCGGAAGCGGAAGCCGTGCTGGCAGAAACCGAGCGCCGGTTCGCCGAGCTGACCACAGAGCTCGCCGACCTCACCGCCAAGCGCAACCAGCTCGAAGCCGGCGTGCGTACTCATCGCGAGCGGCTCGCCCGGCTCGACCAGGAGATTGCGAACGTCCAGGCCGAGGACGAGCGGCTTGCGCAGGAGACCGGCTCGCTGGGCGACATCGACGTGCTCGCGGCCGCGGTTGAGACCGCGCAGCAGACGCTGGCCGAGGCCGAAGCCACCGTGCAGGCGAGCGAGACCGGACACGTGGTCGCGCGACAGACGCTGGAAGCCTCCCGCAGCCCGCTGACCGATGCGGAAAAGCGCGTGCAGCGGCTCGAGACCGAGGCCCGCACGATCTCCAAGATCGTCAATGGCGAGACCAAGAATCTGTGGCCGCCGATCATCGACGGCATCACCGTCGCCAAGGGCTATGAGAAGGCGATCGGCGCCGCGCTCGGCGACGATCTCGATGCACCTGTCGATCCTTCGGCGCCGATGCGCTGGACCAACGTCCCCGCCAGCGAGGATCCAGCGCTGCCCGAAGGCGTCGATTGCCTTGCGAACCATGTGCAGGCGCCGACGGAACTGGCGCGGCGCCTCGCCCAGATCGGCGTCGTGACCAAGGAGCGCGGCGCGGAGCTGGTGTCGCAATTGAAGACCGGCCAGCGGCTGGTGTCGCTCGAGGGCGACGTCTGGCGCTGGGACGGTTTTGTCACCGCCGCCCACGCCCCGACCGGCGCAGCGCGGCGCCTCGCCGAGCGCGCCCGCCTCGTCGATATCGAGCATGAACTCGAGCAGGCGCGCAGCGAGGTGATCGCGAAGCGCCAGGCGCTGGAGAATGCGGAAGCCGAATTGCGGGCCGCCTCTGCCGCCGAGACCGCCGCGCGTGAAGCGGCACGGGCTGCCCGCCGCGAGGCCGATGCTGCGCGCGAGCGCCATGCCGCCGCCGAGCGCGAGGTCAACCGCCATGCGGCGCGCAAGTCGGCGCTGACGGAAGCACAGACCCGCCTCGCCGCCGACCGCGCGGAAGCCGAGGCTGCGCACGAGAATGCGAACGCCGCGCTCGCCGAATTGCCGCCGAGCGTGGAGACCGAAGGCCAACTCGCCGCGGTCCGCGCCGAGATCGAGAACCAGCGTCGCAAGGCCGCGCAGGTGCGCGCCGAAGCGCAGGCGCTGGCCCGCGAGGCCGAACTCGCCGACCGCCGCGTGCAGGCGATCCTGGCCGAGCGCAACGAGTGGCAGAACCGCAAGGCCAGCGCCGCCTCCCAGGTCGGAACGATCGAGGCGCGCATCACCGAGGTCACGGCGGAGCGCGAGGAACTCGCCAATGCGCCGGAGGTATTTGCGGAGAAGCGCGGCGCGCTGATCAGCGAGATCGAGCACGCCGAGAATGATCGCCGTACCGCCGCCGACGCACTCGCCGCTGCCGAGACCGCGATGGCGGAAACCGACCGCGCCGCCAAGGCCTCGCTGGAAGCGCTCTCCAGCGCCCGCGAAGCGACCGCCCGCGCCGAGGAGCGGATGGAAGGAACACGGCGTCGGCTCGCCGACATCGAGCGCGAGATTCACGACATGCTCGAAGTCGAACCGCAGGCTGTCGCCGGCCTTGCCGAAATCGAGCCGGGCGCCGAACTGCCGCCGGCCGGCCAGGTCGAGGAAGAGCTTGAGAAGCTGCGCCGCGACCGCGAGCGCCTCGGTGCCGTCAATCTGCGCGCGGAGGAAGAGCTGCGCGAGGTGGAGACCCAGCACACCGGGCTCACCACCGAGCGCGACGATCTCGTGGAAGCGATCAAGCGCCTGCGCCAGGGCATCCAGAGCCTCAACCGCGAAGCGCGCGAGCGGTTGCTGACCTCGTTCGAAACCGTGAACAACCACTTCAAGCGGCTGTTCGTTGAACTGTTCGGCGGCGGTGAAGCCGCGCTGCACCTGATCGAGAGTGAGGATCCGCTCGAGGCCGGCCTCGAGATCATCGCAAAGCCGCCGGGCAAGAAGCCGCAGTCGCTATCGCTACTCTCGGGTGGCGAGCAGGCGCTGACGGCGCTGGCGCTGATCTTCGCGGTGTTCCTGACCAATCCCTCGCCGATCTGCGTGCTGGACGAGGTCGACGCGCCGCTTGACGACCACAATGTCGAGCGCTTCTGCAACCTGTTGCATGAGATGACCGCATCGACCGAAACGCGCTTCATCACGATCACCCACAACCCGATCACCATGGCGCGGATGAACAGGCTGTTCGGCGTCACCATGGCTGAACGCGGCGTCTCACAACTGGTCTCGGTCGACCTTGAAGGCGCGGTCGGCATCCTGGATCAGCACGTGGCGTGAGCAGAGTGCTCATCCCGTTGGTACCGTCATTGCGAGCGCAGCGAAGCAATCCATAGCGCCGCGAGCGGAGAGGTGGATGCTTCGCTCCGCTCGCAATGACGCGAGGACAGCGGGTCGTGACGTGACGAACAGATGATCTCGCCCGATCTTCCGGCTGAATTGAAAGTTGCGCTCGACGCGAAACTGCAAGGATTCTCGCGCACCGAAGCGGCAAGCCGCGCCGCCACGATCTCGCGGACCTACCGCGACGGCGGCGGCTCGGGCACGATCAAATCCGAAACCGATGCGCTCGCCTACGCGCTGGCACGGATGCCCGCGACCTACGCTGCCGTCGCCGCCAACCTCAATGCACTCATCGAGATCAAGCCGGACTTCGCGCCGACGTCGCTGCTCGACATCGGCGCCGGCCCGGGCACGGCGAGCTGGGCGGCGGCGGAAGCATTTCCGTCGCTGCAACGGTTCGTCCTGCTCGATGCCAACGCCACGTTGCGGGCACTGGCGCTTGGTCTCGCCGGCATGCGGCTGCGCGACGCGCGTTATGAACTTGGGCCGGCCCGGAAGCTGCTCGCCGATGCCGCGCCAGCCGATCTCGTGATCGCGAGCTACATGGTCGGCGAGGTCGATGAGGCCGAGCGAACCGCGCTCGCCGGACTGATGTGGGAGAAGACGCGCGAGACACTTGTGATCGTCGAACCCGGAACGCCCGCGGGCTATGCGCGGACCATCGCGCTGCGGGCGCAACTGATCGCGGCCGGCGCCCATGTCGCGGCCCCCTGCCCGCATGACGAAGAATGCCCTCTTGAGGCGCCGGACTGGTGCCATTTCAGCCAGCGGCTCTCCCGCTCGCGGGCGCATATGCAGGTCAAGGGCGCGGAAGTACCGTTCGAGGACGAACGGTTTGCCTATGTCGCGCTGACGCGGGCACCAGTCACGAGCCACCCCTCGCGTGTGCTGGCGCAACCTGTCGTCGGCAAGGCGGAGGTGACCGCAAAACTCTGCACCCCGGATGGCCTCTCGATCGCAAAAATCCCCCGCCGCGCCAAGGCCAACTACGCCCGCGCCCGGCGCTGGCGATGGGGCGACGCCGTGTCGGACGCTTGAACTAATCCCCGGCCCGACCAACGCAGGCCCACCGCAGGGGCGGGCTGACGCGCGCCTAGGTTTTCGTCTAGGTTTCGCGTGTCCTTCCCATCAGGAGTTTGTCCATGTCGACCGGCTGGATCGTTCTCGGCGTCATCGTCGTCCTCGTGCTGTTTGCGTTTGCCGCCTACAACCGACTGGTGGCGCTGAGCCAGCGCGTCAACCAGGCCTTTGCCGACATCGACGTCCAGCTCAAGCAGCGCCACGATCTGGTGCCGAACCTGGTCGAGACCGTGAAGGGTTATGCGGCGCACGAGCGCGGAACGCTCGACGACGTGATCAAGGCCCGCAACTCGGCGATATCAGCACAGGGGCCAGCGCAAGTCTCAGCCGCGGAGAACCAGCTCAGCGGCGCGCTCGGCCGGCTGATCGCGCTGTCGGAAGCCTATCCGGACCTGAAGGCCAACGCCAATTTCCAGCAGCTCGCAAGCGAACTCTCCGACCTCGAGAACAAGATCGCCGCCAGCCGCCGGTTCTTCAACAACGCGGTCCAGGAATACAACACCGGCATCCAGCAGATGCCGGCCGCTTTGTTCGCCGGCATGTTCGGCTTCACGCGCAAGGACTTCTTCGACCTCGGCGCCAGCCGCAGCGAAGTCGAGACCGCGCCGAGCGTGAAATTCTAAACGCCTCGCGCCTCTCGGCGAGCAGCAGCGCATCATGGCCGCCTACGGTCTCTACACCCACATCGCATCGAACAAGTTCCGTTCGATGCTGCTGCTCGCCGGACTGTTCGTCCTGATCTACGTGCTGGTCTATTCCGGCGCGCTAGTTGCGGAAGTCATGATCGACAGCGGCCGCTCGGTCGACGACTACCTGATGCGGGCGCTGCATGACCTGATCTCGGCTTCCCCCTACGCCACGATCGGCGCGGCGCTCTGGATCGTGATCGCCTATTTCTTCCACCAAAACATGATCGACGCCGTTACCGGCGGCGAGAGCGTGACGCGACAGCAAGAGCCGCGGCTCTACAATCTCCTGGAGAATCTTTGCATCTCGCGCGGCATCCCGATGCCGAAGCTGAAGATCATCGACAGCCCGGCCCTGAACGCCTTTGCCAGCGGACTGAACCAGCGCCAATATGCCGTCACGGTCACCACGGGCCTATTGCGGGCGCTGAACGACCAGGAGATCGAGGCCGTGCTCGGCCATGAGCTCACCCATATCCGCAACGGCGACGTGCAGCTGATGGTGATCGCGGTCATCATTGCCGGCGCGGTCGGCTTCTTCGGCGAACTGTTCTTCCGGATGTTCACCAACCTGTCGTGGAATTCCACCGGCGGCGGCTGGTCGTCCTCCTCCTCGTCATCATCATCCTCCTCGTCTTCGTCCGATCGAAAGGGCTCGGGCGGCGGCGCGATCATCGTGATCATCATCGCCATCGTCCTGATCGTGCTGGCCTGGCTGCTGTCGCAGGTGGTCAAGCTGGCGCTGTCGCGGTCGCGCGAGTACCTGGCCGATGCCGGATCGGTCGAACTGACCAAGAATCCCGATGCGATGATTTCGGCCCTGCGCAAGATCGAAAATCGGGGCGAACTGCCGGGCGCGACTTCGGCGGTGATGGAACTATGCGTGGACAATCCGCGCGAGGGCTTCGCCGACCTGTTTGCGACCCACCCCTCGGTGCAATCCAGGGTGGATGCATTGGTAAAGTTCGCCGGTGGTCATGATCCCGGGCCGATCGCCCTCCCGGTGGATTCCGCGGCGGCTCCCGGAGAAGGCTCACAGGAACTGGTGGCACAGGGCGAACCTCCGCCTCCCGTTCCGCCAAGCCCTTCGCGTGGCCCTTGGAGCGACCCGGCTGAGCCGGCTCCGCCGTCGCAGCAACCGCCCACTCAGGGCCCCTGGGGCCGACATTTTTGATTGTGGCGTCACGCCCTTCAACTCATTAAGAAAATCCCTACCAAATGCGCTGCTTGGCATTCAAGGAATTGAATTCTCCCTTGTTTCTGCCATGTTCGCGCCCAAAGCAGAAAACGGGGACTTGCCGATCGCCCTCGCGGTCGGGAGCGCGCGTGTCTTAAGGGATTTCCATGGCAAAGCCAGTCGTGATTGTGGTGGGCGCGGACAAGGGCGGGGTCGGCAAGACGACCGTATCTCGGACGCTTCTGGACTATTTCAACGCGAACAACGTCGGGACCCGGGCGTTCGACACCGAATCGCCGCGGGGAACGCTGAAGCGCTTCCATCCTGAGATCACCGAGATCGTCGACATGACGACGACCGCGGACCAGATGAAGATCTTCGACACCCTGAATTCCGGCCCCATGGTCACCGTGATCGACGTCCGCGCCGGCCTGTTGTCACCGGCGCTCGCCTCGCTGCGCGACATCGGCTTCCTGGATGCGGCCCGGTCCGGCCAGATTACCTTCGCGGTGTTCCATATCCTCGGCCCCTCGATCGCCTCGCTGGACGAGATCGCCGAGACCGCCAATTTCATGAGCGGTGCGAAATACTTCCTAGTGAAGAACTTCATCAACGACACCCAGTTCTTCCAGTGGGACCAGTCGACCTACAATTCCTATTTCCACCGCATCAAGGACGCGACCGACCTGACCATCCCGAAGCTCAACGAGATGGCCTATGAGCAGGTCGAGGTCGCTTCCGTCCCATTTCTCAAATTCGTCGCCAACAAGGGCCCGCACGACGAGGCGGCGAACTATTCTTTCGTGCTCCGCGGCTATGTCCGGCACTGGCTCGCCAACGTCTGGAGCGAGTTCGACCGCATCAAGCTGACCGACCTGGTCGGCGCCAAGCCGGTGACACGAAGCGGCGAAAAATAGTCGCCCGTCCGGGGCATGCGGGGCTGGATTAGGCACGAAAATCGCCTGATATAGCAGGCGATGTCAGCGACGCCGATCTACATCATCTGCTCGCCCCGCCCCCAGGTCGGCAAGACCCTGGTTGCGCGGCTGCTGAGCGAATTCTTGCTGCTGAAGAACGGCGACGTGATTTCCTTCGACATCAATCTGAAGGAGCCGTCGCTGCTCGACTATCTCCCCAGGACCACCGAGACTGCTGATGTCATCGACACCTATGGCAAGATGCAGTTGATGGACCGGCTGATCGTCAATGACGGGACAGCGAAGGTGATCGACCTCGGCTACCACGCCTTCGACGAATTCTTCAAGATGATCGACGAGATCGGCTTCATGAAGGAAGCGCTGCGCCGCCACGTCGCGCCGGTCATCCTGTTCGTTGCCGATATCGACCGGGCCTCGGCGCGCAGCTACGAGATGCTGCGCCGGCAAATTCCGCCGCGGGCGCTGATCACCATCGACAACGAGTTCGTGGTGCGCGGCGAGTTGCCCGCGGCCATGGGCCAGGGCCGGGTGCTCCGCCTGAGCGCGCTGCCGGTGTTCCTGAAGACCTATATCGACCGGCTGAACTTCTCCTTCACCGCCTATCTCAGGCACGAGAAGGACTCGTCCACCGAACTTCATCAGTGGATCCGGCGGAATTACACGATGTTCCGCGATCTCGAATTGAGCGTGATGCTGCAGCGGTCGTAGCCGTGGTTCCTGCGAAAGGTCGTAGCCCGGGTGGAGCGGAGCGCAACCCGGGACATTACCAGCGGCCCCGGGGTTACGCTTCGCTTCACCGGGCTACGGAACTGCAGCGGTCGTGACTGTCGTGCCTGAGAAGGCTAATGCCCCTCGAACGACATCAGCGTGCGGACGGGGACATCCATCGCCCGCAGCTTGGCGGCGCCGCCGAGTTCGGGCAGGTCGATGATGAAGCAGGCGGCGACGACGTTGGCGCCGATCTGCCGCAGCAGCTTGACCGCACCCTCGGCGGTGCCACCGGTGGCGATGAGATCATCGACCAGGATCACGCGCTCGCCGGGATGCACCGCGTCGGCATGCATCTCCATCTCGTCGAGGCCGTATTCGAGCGAGTAGGCGATCCGCACCGTGGTGTGAGGCAGCTTGCCCTTCTTGCGGATCGGCACGAAGCCGGCGGACACCTGGTGGGCTACCGCGCCGCCGAGGATGAAGCCGCGCGCCTCGATGCCGGCGACCTTGTCGATCTTCGAGCCGGCCCATGGATGCACCAGTTCGTCCACCGCCCGGCGGAAGGCGCGAGCGTCGGCGAGCAGCGTGGTGATGTCGCGGAACAGGATGCCGGGCTTCGGATAGTCCGGAATGGTGCGAATGGCGGCCTTCAGGTCGAGGTCAAATGTCATTGCTGTCTCGCTTTAACTGTCATTCCGGGGCGGTCCGTCAGGACCGAACCCGGAATCTCGAGATTCCGGGTTCGATGCTGCGCATCGCCCCGGAATGACGAGTGTGAAATCCTGCCCTCAATTCGCCTTCGCATCCAGCCGGAACGCGTTTTCCACGATGCGCAGGCCCACTTCGCCGCCGAGCGACATCAGCGATTCCGGGTGGAACTGCACGCCGCCGACCGGCAATGTCTTGTGCTCGATCGCCATCGCGATGCCGTCCTCGGTGGTCGCCGTCACCGACAATACATCAGGCACGCTCTGGCGCTCGACATAAAGCGAATGGTAGCGGCCGATCACGATCTCGTTCGGCAAATTTTGCATTAACCGGCCGCCGCGGACCTGGATGCGCGAGGGCCGGCCATGGGCGGGCTGGCCGAGCTGGCCGAGCTGGCCGCCGAAATATTCGCCGATCGCCTGCACGCCGAGGCACACCCCGAAGATCGGCAGCTTCTTGTCGATCGCCGCGCCGATGGTTTTCGAGATCCCGAAATCCTCCGGCCGCCCCGGACCGGGCGAGAGCACCAGCAAATCCCAGCCCTTCCGCTTCAACATCTCCTGGGCATGGACATGCCGGACCACGGTGACGGCGGCGCCGACCTGCCGGAAATAGTCCGCCAGCATGTGCACGAAGCTGTCGTCGTGGTCGATCAGGAGCACCTTCTTGCCGGAGCCGGTGGCATCGGGGGCAATGGTCGAGAGCCGCTTCGGCGGATCGCCGCGCAGCGCCTGGAACAGGGCTGCGGCCTTCACCTGGCATTCGCGGTCTTCGGCCGCCGGATCCGAGTCGAACAGACAGGTGGCACCGACGCGCACCTCCGCGAGCCCGTCCTTCATGCGGATGGTGCGGATGGTGAGGCCGGTGTTGATGCTGCCGTCGAAATTCACGCAGCCGATGGCGCCGGCATACCAGCGTCGCGGCGAGCGCTCATGGTCTTCCACGAACTGCATCGCCCACAATTTCGGCGCGCCGGTCACCGTCACCGCCCAGGCATGGGTGAGGAAGGCATCGAGCGCGTCGAAACCCGGACGCAGCATGCCCTCGACGTGATCGACGGTGTGGAACAGTTTCGAGTAGGTCTCGATTTGCCGGCGCGCCAGCACCTTGATGGTGCCGGGTACGCAGATGCGCGCCTTGTCGTTGCGGTCGACGTCGGTGCACATGTTGAGCTCGAACTCGTCCTTCTCCGAGTTCAGGAGCTGGCGGATCTGCTCGGCATCGCCGATCGCATCGCTGCCGCGGGCGATCGTGCCCGAGATCGGGCAGGTCTCCACGCGCCTTCCGTCCGAGCGGACGAACATTTCCGGCGACGCGGACACCAGGAATTCGCCCTCGCCCAGATTCATCAGCGCGCCATAGGGCGACGGGTTGATGCGGCACAGCCGCTGAAACACTTCCGCCGGCGAACGCTCGCAGGGCTCGGCGAAGAGTTGGCCGGGCACCGCCTCGAACAGGTCGCCGCGGGCAAACGCGGCGCGCGCGACCTCCACGGTCGCCTGATATTCGCCAGGCGCATGATCGGCAAAGCCTTGACGGTCGGTCTGGCGATAACGGCTCTCAGCGGTGTCGCGCGGCAGGCCTTCGGTGGACTTGCCGTTCCAGGCGAAGTCATATGTCAGCACCACGCCACGGCCGGTGGCGCGGTCATAGGCGAGCAGCCGATCGGGCACATACAGCACGATGTCGCGCTGGTCGGCCTCGCGCGACCGCTTCTGCAGGAGATCCTCGATCTGGAACACGAGGTCGTAGGCGAAGGCGCCGAACAGGCCGAGCAGCGGATCGGCGCCGGACGAGAAGGCCGCCACGAGATCGCGCACCAGCGACATCACACTGGCGCGCCGGGTGCGCTGGTCTTCTTCGACCGGGGCTTCGCCGCGGATGATATGGCCCGCGAGGCGTGCCGCACTCTTCTGGGTGATGACGACGCAGGGCTCGCGCAGGACATCAGCGAGGAAGGCGATCAGCACCTCGCCGCGCTGGTTCAGTGCCGACAGCGAGAAATTGGTGCCGGTGGTTTCCAGCACCAGCGGCGGATCGGAGAAGCCGAGATCGAAGCTCTCGTAGCGCCCCGGGACGGTGGTGCCCGAGGACAGCACGACGCCGCGGCGGCGGTCGAGCAGATCGATCAGGTCATCGAGGCGGCCGGCGTTGCCGGTGAACTGTTCGACCACGCGGGCGACCGCAAGCCCGCCATTGGTACGGTACTCGCTTTTCGCCGGCAGGGAGAAGACTGTCCTGTTCATGTGTTCCTCTTACGAGAGTTAGCGAGGGAGCGCCACACAGGACAACCGAAGGGACCGTCGCACTGCGATGGCGACCTTCGACGATATTTTGAATGAAATCGCACCGGCCACCTAGGAGAAGGTGGGCCACCAAAGACAGGATGGGCGGAAAACGGTGCTCATACCCGCTAAACACCACCCGCCGGGAGCCATGTCAAGGGACGAGCCTGGCCACGAGCCTGCCCAAAGTCCATCTTTGGGGTTTGAAGGCGGGCGAATTCGCGTAAGTTTGATCCCAAGGAGCGGCGGGCCAACCGCCCAATGGACAATGGTGGAGGCGCATATGGGACTATTGGGTCTCGGATATGCCGGGTTCGGCGCCACTGAGCTCGATGACTGGCGGGAATTCGGCACCACCCTGGTCGGCCTGCAGGCGATCGAGCGCGGCAATTCGCTGCTCGCCTTCCGGATGGATGACCGCAAACAACGCATCGTGATCGATCGCGCCGCTGCGGAAGGATCGCGCTTCTTCGGCTGGGAGGTGGCGGACGCGGCGGCACTGGATGAGCTTGCCGCCCGGCTCGAGCAGGCCGGCGTCGCGCTGACTGCGGAGCCGCAAGCCCTCGCCGACGCCAGGCATGTACGCGCCCTGATCTCCTTCCACGATCCCGAAGGCAACCGCCTGGAAGCGTTTCATGGCGCTGAGATCGATGCGACGCCGTTCAAACCCGGCCGCGCGATCTCGGGCTTCCGCACCGGCCCGCTCGGGCTGGGACATGCGGTGCTGACGGTACAGCGCATCGACCCGATGATGGCGTTCTACGTCGACGTGCTCGGCTTCGGGCTTTCCGACTACATGTTGAAGCCGTTTCGCGCCTATTTCTTCCACGTCAACCCGCGCCATCACAGCCTGGCGTTGATCGAGACCGGGACGAGCGGCATCCATCATCTGATGGTCGAGATGTACTCGCTCGACGATGTCGGGCAGGCTTACGACGTCGCGCTCAGCCAGCCCGACCGCATCGGCACCTCGCTCGGCCGGCACACCAACGACTTCATGACCTCGTTCTACGCCAGGACGCCGTCATCCTTCATGATCGAATGCGGCTGGGGCGGCCGCGAGATCGATCCGGCGACCTGGCAGCCTTACGAGATGCAGGACGGCCCGAGCCTGTGGGGCCACGAGCGCGTCTGGCTGCCGGCCAGGGATCGCGAACTTGCCCGCGAGATGCGGATGCACGCCGCCGCAGAGGGCCGCCGCGCGCCGGTGCAGGTGATCGAGGGCAACTTCAAACGCATGTCGGGAACGTGCCCGTGGTGGGACGGAGTGAAGAACGAGGCGTGAATCTCTACATCGTCCCGGCGCACGCCAGGCCCCATAACCACAGGCTACAGTGATTCGGCGAGATGTCTGCCCACGTGCCTATTACGACGGCCGCGGAGTATGGGTCCCCGCTTTCGCGGGGACGACAGCTGTCGGGTGATCGCAGCCAGGATCACCCCAAATGCTTCTTGAAGAAGTCCGTCGCCCTGCCCCAGGCGAGCTCGGCGGCCCGGCGGTCGTGCACCGACATCCGCTGCTCGTTGACGAAGGCGTGCTCGGCGTCATAGCGGAAGAGCTCGAGCGACTTGCCGGCTGCCTTCATGCCCTTCTCGAAGGCGTCCACCACCTGCGGCGTGCACCAATCGTCCTTGTTGGCGAAATGCGCCTGCAGCGGGATCTTCACGTCTGCCGGCTTTGCCGCCTGCTCCGGCGGGATACCGTAGAACACGACACCGGCGGTCAGTTCCGGAATCTTGGTGGCGCCGATGATGGTCACCGCACCGCCGAGGCAGAAGCCGGTGAGGCCGACCTTCGCGCCGTTGCGCGCGAGATACTGCGCGGCGCCGCGCACGGTCTGCGTGGTGGCATCCATGAAGTCGAGCGAGTTCATCTCGCGACCCGCAGCGTCGGTGTCATGATAAGGCACCACCGTCCCCTTGTAGAGGTCGGGCGCCAGCGCGTCGAAGCCGGCCCGCGCGAAACGATCGCATAGGCCCTTGATCTGCTCCTGCAATCCCCACCATTCCTGGATCACGACCACGCCTGGCGCATCGCCGCGCGCCGCATTGGCGAGATAACCGCTGGCGTCCTTTCCGTCCGGACGCTTGAAGGTGATGGTGGTGCCCATGAATTCCTCCGGAATGTTTCTGGGGGGGGGGTGCGGGTATCTTGACTACTCAGCGCACGAGACGCAATCGCGCCAACAAAAAAGCCCCCGCAGGGGCTTTTTCAATTCACGTTGCCGAAAGCGCGATCAGTGCGCGTTGGCCCAGACCTTCTTCTTGGTGAAGTACATCAGGATCGAGAACAGGATCAGGAACACGAACACCTGAAGCCCGAGCCGCTTGCGCGCCTCCATGTGCGGTTCCGCGGTCCACATCAGGAAGGTCGTGACGTCGTGGGCATATTGCGCGACCGTGGTCGGCGAACCATCGGTATAGGCGACCTGACCGTCGCTCAGCGGCTTCGGCATCTTGATGGCGTGGCCCGGGAAGTACTTGTTGTAGTAGGAGCCCTCGGGAATCGTCACGCCGGCCGGCGGATTCTCCTCGAAACCTTCCAGGATCGCAGTGACGTAATCCGGGCCCTGCTCCTGGTACTGGGTGAAGAAGTCGATGATGAACCAGGGGAAGCCGCGCTTGTAGGAACGGGCCTTGGTGATCAGCGAGAGGTCCGGCGGAGCCGCACCACCATTGGCCGCACGGGCCGCCTGCTCGTTCGGGAACGGAGACGGGAAGTAGTCGGCCGGCCGGCCCGGACGCTCGAACATCTCGCCCTGGTCGTTCGGGCCGTCCTTGATCTTGTATTCGGAGGCGAATGCGGCAGCCTGGGCCGTCGAATAGCCGGGTCCGCCGGGATCGGCGAGATTGCGGAAAGCGACAAAGGACAGGCTGTGGCAGGTCGCGCAGACTTCCTTGTACACCTGCAACCCGCGCTGCACCGCGCCGCGGTCAAACTTGCCAAAAGGGCCTGAGAACGACCATTTCTGCGCCGGCGGCGCAACCTCACCCCCCTCGGCCCTGGCGCTTTGCGCACCGCCGACGAGCAGCCCGCCTGCCACCATGATCGCGATCACGGTCGATACCATCGGCGCAGCCTTGCGGCCCGTCTTCGCCAGCACGTCGTCGGCGATCGAGTTCGGCACCGGCCTCGGCGTTTCGATCCGCGAGAGCAGCGGCAGCACGATCAGGAAGTAGGCGAAGTAGCAGACCGTGAGGATGCGGCCGGCGATCACATAGATGCCCTCCGGCGGCTGCGCGCCGAGATAGCCGAGCAGGATGCAGACGACGACGAACATCCAGAAGAACTGCTTGGCCAGCGGACGATACTTCGACGACCTGGTCTTGGAGCTGTCGAGCCAGGGCAGGAAGCACAGGATGATGATCGCCGCGAACATCGCGACCACGCCCACGAGCTTGTCCGGGATCGAACGCAGGATCGCGTAGAACGGCAGATAATACCATTCGGGCACGATATGCGCCGGCGTCACGCCGGGATTGGCCGGGACGTAGTTCTCGGCGTCGCCGAGATAGTTCGGCATGTAGAAGATGAACCAGGAATAGAAAATCAGGAAGCAGGAGACGCCGAACAGGTCCTTGATCGTCGCGTAGGGCGTGAAGGCGACCGTGTCCTTCTCGGTCTTGGCCTCGACGCCGGCCGGATTGTTCTGGCCTGCCACATGCAGCGCCCAGACGTGCAGCACGACGACGCCGGCGATCACGAAGGGCAGCAGATAGTGCAGCGAGAAGAAACGGTTCAGCGTCGGGTTGCCGACAGCGTAACCGCCCCACAGCAGCGTCACGATGCTCTCACCGAAATAGGGCACGGCGGAGAACAGGTTGGTGATGACGGTGGCGCCCCAGAAGCTCATCTGGCCCCACGGCAGCACATAGCCCATGAAACCGGTTGCCATCATCAGGAGGTAGATGATGACGCCGAGGATCCACAGCACCTCACGCGGCTCCTTGTACGACCCGTAATAGAGGCCGCGGAACATGTGGATGTAGACGGCGAAGAAGAACATCGATGCGCCGCAGGCGTGCATGTTGCGGAGCAGCCAGCCGTAGTTGACATCGCGCACGATCAGCTCGACCGAGCGGAAGGCGAGATCGGCATGCGGCGTGTAGTGCATCGCCAGGACCACGCCGGTCACGATCTGCACCGCCAGCATCATCGAAAGGATGGCACCGAAGGTCCACCAGTAGTTCAGGTTGCGCGGCGTCGGATAGGCGACGAAGGAGGAGTGAATGAGGCCGAAGATCGGCAGTCGCCGTTCGATCCACCTCAAAGCGGGGTTGGTCGGCTGATAATCGGATGGTCCGCTCATTGATGCGATCCTGAAGAAAAAAGACGACGCGATCGTTCCAAGCCTCGGCTGGGCCGAGACTTAACCGATCTGGATTTTGGTGTCGGAAACGAACTGATACGGCGGCACGGCCAGATTGGCGGGCGCGGGCCCCTGGCGGATACGACCGGAGGTGTCGTATTGCGAGCCATGGCAGGGGCAGAAAAATCCGTCGTAATTGCCCTCATGGGCGATCGGGATGCAGCCGAGATGGGTGCAGATGCCGATCACAACCAGCCATTGATCATGGCCGGACTTGACCCGCGCCTCGTCGGTCTGCGGATCAGGCAGGCTCGAGAGCGGAACGCTGCGCGCTTCCTCGATCTGCTTCTTGGTGCGGTGACTGATGTAGATCGGCTTGCCGCGCCAGAACACCTTGATGTCCTGCCCCTCGGCAATCGGCGTCAAATCGACCTCGATCGGCGCTCCGGCGGCGATGGTCGCCGCGTCCGGGTTCATCTGATCGATGAATGGCCAGACCGTCGCAGCCGCGCCGACCACGGCAGCAGCACCCGTTGCAACAAAAAGGAAATCACGGCGTGTCGGATGGTCCGCCGAAGACGCTGTCGTCACGATTCCAAGCCCTTTCTTGTCTGCAGCCGGTGGAACCGCCCCGGCAGCGCCCATTGCGACCGGGAGGCCTGCCGGCGCCCGCGGCCCCCCGCGGCGGCAGAAAACCACTATCCCTCCTCCCTAATGGCGGAACAGCAGTCCAGAATCGTTCTATTGGCACCCTTGCCGGACGAGCGCAAGCCCGCTATCGGCTCGCAAGCGTGCAATGCACGAGATGAGCGCCGAACGTTGTTTTATTGAGACATTTCGGCACGACCCAACCAAGCACCACGGCCATGCAGATCGCGCTGTTCCAGCCCGATATTCCACAGAACACCGGCACCATCCTGCGGCTGTGCGCCTGCCTGGATGTGACGGCCCATATCATCGAGCCAGCAGGCTTCCAGACCTCCGACCGGCATTTCCGCCGGGCGGGAATGGACTATATCGAGCACGTCCGGTTGATGCGCCATGATTCCTGGACCAGATTCGAGGAATGGCGCCGCGAGGCGGGCTACCGGCTGATCCTGTTCACGACCAAGGTCGCCAGTTCCTATCTCGATTTTCGCTATACGGCTTCCGATATCTTGTTGTTCGGGCGTGAGTCTGCAGGGGTCACCGACGCTGTGGTGGCGGCCGCCGATGCGCGGCTGGTGATTCCGATCAAGCCGCCCCTGCGTTCGCTCAATGTCGCAATGTCGGCGGCGATGGCGATCGGCGAGGCCTTGCGGCAGACCCGCAGCCTGCCGCTGAAGGAGATTCCGTGAGCTACGCGGTGAAGGAGATTTTTCTGACCCTGCAGGGCGAAGGCGCGCATGCCGGCCGCGCCTCCGTGTTCTGCCGCTTTGCCGGCTGCAACCTGTGGAGCGGCCGCGAGCAGGACCGCGCCGGCGCAACCTGCCAATTCTGCGACACGGATTTTGTCGGCACCGACGGCACGCTCGGCGGTCGCTACGCCAGCGCCGCGGCACTCGCCGACATCATCGCCGCGCAATGGACGGGCGACAATGTGGAGCGCTATGTCGTGCTGACCGGCGGCGAGCCGCTGCTGCAGGTCGATGCGCCGCTGATCGAGGCGCTGCATGCGCGCGGTTTTGCCATTGGCGTCGAGACCAATGGCACGATCATGCCGCCCGACGGGTTGGACTGGGTCTGCGTCAGCCCGAAAGGCGGCGCGGAACTCATGGTGCGGAAGGGGAACGAGCTGAAGCTGGTCTATCCACAGCAGGACGCCGCGCCGGAAGATTTCGTCGATCTCGATTTCGAGCGCTTCTCGCTGCAGCCGATGGATGGGCCTGACGCAATTCAAAACACCGCGCGCGCGGTCGAGTACTGCTTGCAACACCCGCAATGGCGACTGAGTGTGCAGACGCACAAGACGCTGGGCATCAGATAGGAGTTGGACTTTCAGGATGTGGGAACTGACGAAATCGTTCCGCTTCGAGGCCGCGCATGCGCTCTCCGGAACGACCCTTGGCGCGAGCAGCGAGGAGATCCACGGCCATTCGTTTCGTGCGGAAGTGACGGTGCGCGGTACGCCGGATCCAGCGACCGGCATGGTGCTCGACCTCGGTCTGCTCGAACGCTGCATCGCCGAGGTGCAGAAGATGCTCGACCACAAGTTCCTCAACAAGATCGAGGCACTTGGACGACCCACGCTTGAAAACCTGTCGCGCTTCATCTTCGAACGGGTGCAGCATGCGGGCAAAGTCACCCGCGTCAGCGTGCATCGTGACAGTTGCAACGAGAGCTGCACCTATTTCGGACCGGAAGCCTGAAGTCATGGAAAAATCCGCCATCGAACAGCGCAAGGCGCGCGCAAGAACCTGGTTCGAAACGCTGCGCGACGATATCTGCGCCGCCTTCGAGCGGCTGGAGGATGACGCGCCTGCTTCGCTCTATCCAGGCGATGCCGGACGCTTTACGCGCACGCCGTGGGAACGCACCGACCATACCGGCAAGCCCGGCGGCGGCGGCGTGATGGCGATGATGCGCGGACGCCTGTTCGAGAAGGTCGGCGTGCACTGCTCGACGGTGCATGGCGAATTCGCCCCTGAATTCCGCGCCCAGATCCCGGGCGCGGCGGATGATCCGCGCTTCTGGGCCTCGGGCATCTCGCTGATCGCGCATCTGCATAATCCGAACGTGCCGGCAGTGCATATGAACACCCGCTTCGTCGTCACCACCAAGGCGTGGTTCGGCGGCGGTGCCGACCTCACGCCGGTGCTGGACCGGCGGCGCACGCAGAACGATGCGGATGCCCTCGCCTTCCACGCCGCGATGCAATCGGCCTGCGATGCGCATGCGCGGATCGCGCCCTATGAAAAATACAAGAAATGGTGCGAGGACTATTTCTACCTGCCGCATCGCAAGGAGGCGCGCGGCATCGGCGGCATCTTCTACGATTGGCACGACAGCGGCGACTGGGACGCCGATCTCGCCTTCACCCAGGATGTCGGCCGCGCATTCCTGAAGATTTATCCTGAACTGGTCCGGCGCAATTTTGCGACGGCATGGACCGCGGATGACCGCGAGGAGCAACTGGTGCGGCGCGGCCGCTATGTCGAGTTCAATCTGCTCTACGACCGCGGCACGATTTTCGGCCTGAAGACCGGCGGCAACGTGGATTCGATCCTGTCGTCGATGCCGCCGCATGCGAAATGGCCATGAGATCGTGATGGCACCCAAACTTCCCCGCGCCATGCTGATCGACATGGACGACACCATCCTGTCGGCCTACGGCCGGCCCGAGATCGCCTGGAACACGATCGCTGCCGAGTTCGCCGATGAATTGGCGCCGCTGGATCCGCCTGTGGTCGCCGCCGCGATCCTCGCCTTCGCGCGAAAATTCTGGTCCACGGCGGAGCCGGTCTGGCGCCTGAAGCTCGAGGAGGCGCGCCGCGAAACGGTCAGGGGCGGCTTTGCCGCGCTTCGTGCGAGCGGCTACCCGCCCCTCTCAGATGATCTGGCGATCCGGATCGCCGATCGGTTCACGACGTTTCGCGAGGAAAGCATCTTCGTGTTTCCAGGCGCGCACGATGCGATCGACGGGCTGCGGGCGCTCGGCATCAAGCTTGCGCTTGTCACCAACGGCGCCGCGCTGATGCAGCGCGCCAAGATCGAGCGCTTCGCGCTGACGCACCGCTTCGACCACATCCAGATCGAAGGCGAGCACGGCTTCGGCAAGCCGGAAGAACGCGCTTATCGGCACGCGATGCAAGCACTCGACGTCAACGCATCCGATACTTGGATGGTGGGCGACAATCTGGAGTGGGAAGTCGTGGCGCCGCAGCGGCTCGGCATCTACTCGATCTGGATCGACGTGCACGGCGATGGCCTGCCGGCGGGATCGAGCGTCAGGCCGGATCGCATCATCCGCGCCCTGACAGAACTGCTGCCCGGCGCCGCTCGCTGACGATGGCGGCACTTCGCCGCGCAAATTGATGCCCGTGGAAATCTTGTAGAGGCGATCTTTCGTGATCGGATTGTCATGACGGCTCTGTAACGTGCCCGCGCGTCAATCAAGGCGAAGGGTGGACCATGGAACTGAAACCAGGCGATGTGGTGATGCTGAAATCGGGCGGGCACCCGATCACGGTGGCGGAAGTCAACGAGGACTCCGTCGAATGCGTTTGGATGGGTATCGACGGCGATCTGTTTCGGGAAACGCTGCCAGTCGCGGTCCTCGAAGCCGCCAATCCCGATGACGAGGAAGAGGACGACGACGAGGAAGAGGAAGAAGACGACGAGGACGAAGAAGACGAGGACGAAGACGATCGCCGCAAGGGCAAGGTTGCCTAAGCCGCTGCCTGCGATGCCGCTTGGTTTGCTAAACCCCGCGGAGTGAGCCTCGTAGCCCGGGTGGAGCGCAGCGCAACCCGGGACAGCTCCGTCAACATTTGCCAGCGGCCCTGGGTTACGCTGCGCTTCACCCGGGCTACGGCATTACCTCAAGGCCGACGAGGACGCCGGCGACCAGCGCAAGCTGGAATACAGAGATATCGGAAAAACTGACCGGCGAGGATGTTCACAGCCGGTGGTCGTGGGTGAAGCGGGCGACAGTCTCGTCGGCGATTGCCGAAAGCGCGGCCCCGTCGAGCGGAAACTCCGCGGCAAGCCAAGCCTGCTCGGCCTGCGCGAGTACATGGCCGAGCGCAGGCCCTTCGGCAATCCCGCGCGCGATGAAATCCGCCGCCTTCAGCGGAAATTTCGGCGCCTGCCAGCGCTGCGGTAGCCGTGCCAGTTCGCGCCAATGAGCGGTCTCGTTGCCATCGCCCATCCGTGCCCACGCCAGCATCAGCCGGTCGAGATAGGCGGTCTCGCCGAGACGGTAGAGCCAGCGGCGCGCTGCCGCCTCGTCGAGGCCGGCGAGTTGCCACCAGTGATCCGCCATCGCTTCCAGCGCCTTTGCCTCCGCGTTGGTGAGCCGCAGCTTTGCGGCAACGCGCCTTGCGTCCTCGGTGATGACAAGTGCGAGCGCACCCAGGCGGCGCACCGCGCTCGGCGCGATGCCGAGTTCGCGCTCGGCCGCGATCATGCCTGCGAACGGCCCGGTATAGCCGACGCCGCCCAGGATCATCTGCAGCAGCCCGCCGTCGGCCATTGCGGTGACCGCGACCACCGCGCCGTCAGCGACCACGAGCTTGAGCATCTCCATGCGCACGCGCTCCGCTGAAAGCTGCGCCAGGCCGGCGCGACCGGCGATACAGGCGAGACAGCCGGCGCGATCCGGATCGCCGGCGCCGTAAGCCGCGTGCATGCGGAAGAAGCGCAGGATGCGCAGATAATCCTCGGCAATGCGCTGAGCGGGATCGCCGATGAAGCGCACGCGGCGAGCGGTGATATCGTCGAGCCCGCCGACATAGTCGTGCACCACACCTTTGGCATCGACCGAAAGGCCGTTGATGGTGAAGTCGCGCCGCTCGGCATCGCGCGCCCAGTCGCGACCGAATGCGACCTTGGCCTTGCGGCCATAGGTTTCGGTATCCTCGCGCAGGGTCGTGACCTCGAACGGATGCTTGTCGACGACCAACGTTACCGTGCCGTGCTCGATGCCCGTCGGCACGCTCTTGATTCCCGCGGCCTTGGCGCGGCGCACCACCTCCTTAGGCACCGCCGTGGTCGCGAGATCGATATCGCCGATCGGCCGCTGCAGCAGCGCGTTGCGCACGGCGCCGCCGACCACGCGCGCTTCTTCACCGTCCCCATTGAGCAGCGCCAGCACGCGTGCGGTGGGTCCCGATCTCAGCCATGGCGCCTGCTCCAGCGCGCGTGCGTGGCTCATTTCTCAACTCCGGGCACGAGCTTGCCATTCTCGATATGGGCGGGAACATAGGTCGAATTCGGCGGCGCGCCGGAGAAATGCGCGAGCATCACGAAGCTGATCACGACCAGGACCAGCGCTCCCAGCACGAGCTTCGCGACCAGAGGCAGCGGCCAGGAAGACTTCGCGAAGACGCCGGAGCGCGTTGCAATGAGGAACAAGGCATAGACCGCGAAAGGGATCAGGAAGATTCCGATCTCGGTCAATACCGGACGGATCATGGCATGTAGATCCGTTCGTACAGCACGCGCAAGATCCCGGCCGTGGCGCCCCAGATGTAACGTTCGGCAAAAGGCATCGCATAATAGGAGCGCTCCATGCCGCGGAATTCCTTGCTGTGGATCTGGTGGTTTGCCGGATTCATCAGGAACGAAAGCGGCACCTCGAACGCGTCGACGACTTCACTTTCGTTGATCTTGAGCTTGAAGCCGGGCTTCACCCGCGCCACCGTCGGCAGGATGCGAAAGCCGAACGCGGTACCATAGAGATCGAGATAGCCGATCGGCTCGATGAAGTCGCGCGTGAGTCCGACCTCCTCATCCGCCTCGCGCAGCGCGGCGTCGAGCGGGGATGCATCCGTCGCGTCGATCTTGCCGCCGGGGAATGAGATCTGGCCGGCATGGTTGCTCAAATGCTCCGAGCGCTGCGTCAGCAGCACCGTCGGCTCATCGTGATCGACCACCGGGATCAGCACCGCAGCCGGCCGCACCGGCTGCTCGCGCGCGATGATCTCGAGCATGCGGTCGTTGCCGGAATCGCCGGTCCTCGGAACGATGTTGGGATCGACCAGGCCGGGCGGGACATCGAAATTCAGCCGCGCGTGGCTGCGCGCGAAAAATTCCGCCGAGCTGATCGCCGCCGGCTCCGTCTTCAGCATCGGCTCGTTCAAAGCGCGTCCCTCACCTCTTTCGCATCCGCCATCGCGAAGAACGCGCCGCCAGATTCGATTCCAAACATCGGATGACCATCGACCATCCGCTCTTCCCCCATGTCAACCAGATCGTAGTAGAGCGGACGCGTGATCTTGGCCCAGAGATCGGCGCGGACATGCAGATAGGGCGTGAGCCCGCCGTCATCCGCCTGCTCGAAGCGAAGGGCGTGCGCGGCGTCGCAATTGACCCAGTCGTCGACATTGGTGCGAAACCTGAGCAGCCGTCCGTGTGCGTCCTTCTCCTTTTGCATCTCGACCGCTAGGAACGGCGCATCGTCGACGCGGATGCCGACCTTCTCCACCGGCGTGACCAGGAAATGCTTGCCGTCCTCGCGCTTCAGGATGGTGGAGAACAGCCGCACCAGCGCCGGCCGGCCGATCGGCGTGCCCATGTAGTACCATGTGCCGTCGCTGGCGATTCGCATGTCGAGATCGCCGCAGAACGGCGGATTCCATAAATGCACGGGGGGAAGGCCCTTGCCTCCGGCAGGATTTGTTTTTGCGGCATTGGTGGCCGCGGCGGTGAGCCCATCGAGACCGTGACGGCTTGCTTGCCCTTCGTTCGCCATGGTTTGCCTTAAGGTTGAGGACCTCAATCTGGCACGATTGGTGCACGTACCCCAGATGTGTGTGGGATGCCGTTCTCGCCACATCGTGATGGCGTTCATACCCTGAAAACCCGTTAAGGTGGGGATAGTTTAATTCAACGAATACATGGCTTTCACTTATGCTTAGCTTAGGCCCATGGCATGACGATGCGAGGTTGCGTCGTCGATAAGGAGCACGGAATGGCTGGTGCAGACAGTGTCGAAAAACTGGAAGACGTGATCGTCCGCTCGGCCGAACAGGTTGCCGGCCAGATCCGCACGGCAAAAGAGGCGATTTCCACCGTTATTTTTGGCCAGGACCGGGTCATCGAGAACACCCTGGTGACGATTCTGTCCGGCGGACATGCGCTGCTGATCGGGGTTCCCGGCCTCGCCAAGACCAAGCTCGTGGAGACGCTCGGCATCACGCTCGGTCTCGACACCAAGCGCATCCAGTTCACCCCCGACCTGATGCCGTCGGACATCCTTGGTGCCGAGGTGCTGGACGAGAGCAGCACCGGCAAGCGCTCATTCCGCTTTATTGCAGGTCCGGTATTCGCACAGCTCCTGATGGCCGACGAGATCAACCGCGCCAGCCCGCGCACCCAATCGGCGCTGTTGCAAGCCATGCAGGAGCAGCACATCACGGTTGCGGGCGCCCGCCATGATCTTCCCAAGCCGTTCCATGTGCTGGCGACGCAGAACCCGCTGGAACAGGAAGGCACCTATCCGCTGCCCGAAGCGCAGCTCGACCGCTTCCTGATGGAGATCGATGTCGACTATCCCGACCGTGAGGCCGAACGTCGCATCCTGTTCGAGACCACCGGCGCCGAAGAGACGCTGGCGAAGGCCGCGATGAACTCGGAACTTCTGCTCAGCGCACAGCGGCTGGTGCGGCGCTTGCCGGTCGGCGATTCCGTGGTCGACGCCATTCTGTCGCTGGTTCGGGCCGCGCGGCCCAATCCGGAAGGCGAGAAGCTGATCGCCTGGGGACCTGGCCCGCGCGCCAGCCAGGCCTTGATGCTCGCGGTCCGCGCCCGCGCCCTGCTCGACGGACGGCTCGCGCCGTCGATCGACGACGTGCTCGATCTCGCGGAACCCGTGCTCAAGCACCGCATGGCGCTGACCTTCACCGCGCGCGCGGAGGGCCGCACCATTCCGGACGTGATCCGGCAATTGAAGACGCGGATCGCTTGATGGCCGCAGACAACAAGCGCCTGGACGGGGAGATTGTCGCGATACGACGTGCCGATGGCGAAAGCCGATCGCTCGCCGCATCGCTGCCGCGCCTGGTGCTCGAGGCCCGCCGCATCGCCAACAACGTCATCCACGGTTTGCACGGCCGCCGCCGCGCCGGCGCCGGCGAAAGCTTCTGGCAATATCGCCGCTTCGTCTCCGGCGAGCCGTCGCAGAACGTCGACTGGCGGCGCTCGGCGCGCGACGACCATCTCTATGTCCGCGAGCAGGAATGGGAGGCGGCGCACACCGTCTGGATCTGGCCCGACCGCTCGCCTTCGATGGCGTTCGCATCCAAGCAGGCGCGCGATTCGAAGCTCGAGCGCGGCTTGATCGTCGCCTTTGCGCTGGCCGAATTGTTGGTCGCCGGTGGCGAACGCGTCGGCATTCCCGGATTGATGAGCCCGACCGCGAGCCGCAGCGTGATCGACAAGATGGCGCAGGCGATGCTGCACGATGATGTGACCCGCGCCAGCCTGCCGCCGTCCTTCGTGCCGTCGGCGCTTTCCGAGATCGTGGTGCTGTCGGACCTCTGGTCGCCGATGTCGGAGATCCGAGCCACGCTCGCCGGGCTGTCGGCCTCCGGCGCGCACGGCACGGTGATCCAGATCGTCGATCCCGCCGAGGAGACCTTCCCCTATTCCGGCCGCGTCGAATTCGTCGAGCCGGAAGCGGGCACCATGATCACCGCTGGCCGCGCCGAGAGCTGGGCCGGCGACTATGTCGCGCGCGTCGCACTGCATCGCGACGAGATCCGCGCCGAGACCAACCGGCTCGACTGGTTGTTCTCGACCCACACCACCAGCCGCTCCGCAGCGGAGCTGTTATTGTTCCTGCACAACGGCATGACGGTGAGCAAGGCGAGTGTACGGTCCACCGTCAAAGTGGGGCTCGGCGCATGATCGCAGGCCTGCCGCTGTCGTTCGCCGAACCGATGCTGCTGCTGGGCCTGTTGAGCCTGCCGGCGCTGTGGTGGCTGCTGCGCGTGATGCCGCCGCGTCCAAGGCGCATCGAATTTCCGCCGACCAGATTGCTGTTCGACATCCAGCCCAAAGAGGAGACGCCCTCGCGCACGCCATGGTGGCTGACGCTGCTGCGCCTGCTCGCCGCCGCGCTCGTCATCTTCGCCGCGGCCGGGCCGATCTGGAATCCGCAGACCGGGCTTGCGTCCTCCAAGGCGCCGCTCTTGATCCTGCTCGACGACGGCTGGAGCTCGGCCTCGAGCTGGGACGCGCGGGTCAGGGCCGCCGACGAGTTGATCGCCAATGCGGACAATGACCGCCGCGGCGTGGCGCTGGTGCCGCTATCAGAACCGGCGCGCGACATCACGCTGATGCCCGCCGGCAACGCGCGCGTCGCGCTGCGGCAGTTCGCGCCAAAGCCTTATTCGATTGACCGCGTCGACACGCTGGCCGTCATCGGCAGGTTCCTGAAGGCCACCGGCGATTGCGAGATCGCCTGGCTGTCCGATGGTGTCGACACCGGGCGCGGCGCGGAATTCACCGAAGGCCTCGGCAAGCTGATCGAGAACCGCACCCTGACGATCTACGAAGGCGGCGCGCCGTCGGCGCAGGCCCTCGTTGCCGCCGAGAATGCCGCGGCCAAGATGACCGTGAAAGTGCTGCGCACCGAGACCGGCATCACCTCGGGCACGGTGCGGGCGCTGGATGCCAAGGGCTCGCCGATCGGCGAGGCGCGCTACACCTTCGCCCCGCAGGATCGCGAGACCGAAGCGGCGTTCGATCTTCCGGTCGAATTGCGCAACGACATCGCGCGGCTGGAAATCGCGGGCGAGCGTTCCGCCGGCGCGGTGCAGCTCCTCGACAAGAGGTGGCGACGCCGCGCGGTCGGCATCGTCTCCGGTGCGACCAGCGACACCGCGCAGCCGCTGCTCGCCTCGACCTTCTATCTGTCCCGCGCGCTGTCGCCGTTCGCGGATGTGCGTCTTGGCGACCGCGGCGCGCCGCAGCAGGCGATCGCCCAGTTCCTCGACCAGCGGCTGCCGATGATCGTGATGGCCGATGTCGGCACGCTGTCGCCGGAAATCCGCGAGCGGCTCAATGCCTGGATCGACCAGGGCGGCGTGCTGGTGCGCTTCGCCGGCCCGCGGCTGGCGCAAGCCGATGACGATCTGGTGCCGGTGAAGCTGCGCCGCGGCGGCCGCACCCTCGGCGGCAGCCTGACCTGGGAGAAGCCGCAGCATCTGGCCACGTTCACCGCCGACGGCCCGTTCGCTGGCCTTGCGGTGCCCAAGGACATCACCGTCAGCCGGCAGGTGCTGGCCGAGCCGGATGCCGTGCTCGCCACCAAGAGCTGGGCATCGCTGGAAGACGGCACGCCGCTGGTCACCGGCGAGCATCGCGGCAAGGGCGTGGTCAGCCTGTTCCATGTCGGTGCTGACTCGCGCTGGTCGGACCTGCCGATGTCCGGCACCTTCGTCGAGATGCTGCGGCGGCTGGTCGACATGTCCGGCTACACCTCGACGCCTGGCGCGGGCGTTGCCGGCGAAGCCAAGGCCGAGACCGTGGCGCCGCTGCGCACGCTGGATGGCTTCGGCGCGTTCGGCCCGCCGCCGTCGACCGCCAAGCCGATGCCGGCCGACTATCGTGACCGCGCGACGCCGGATCATCCGCCCGGCTTCTACGGCCCGGCCGACTCGCCGATCGCCGTCAACACGCTGGCGACCGCCGACCGCATCGCTCCGCTCGATACGTCGGCGCTACGCGCGCGACGGGCGAGCTACACCAATGCCGAACCGCGCGACCTCCGCGGCATCCTGCTGTCGTCGGCACTCGGCCTGTTCCTGCTCGATGCGATCGTGGTCGCCATGCTCGGTGCGGGACTTGCCGCGCTGTGGCGACGGCGCGCCGCGCCGGCCGCGCTGGCGCTCGCCTTCCTGCTGGCATCGATGGCGCCCTCGGTCACGCGCGCCGAGAACAGCGACGACTTCGCGATCAAGGCGGTCTCGCAGACGCGGCTCGCTTATGTCGTCACCGGCAATGCCGACGTCGATTCGATCGTGAAAGCCGGCATGTCCGGACTGACGCTGTTCCTGGCGCAACGCACGGCGCTCGAGGCCGGCGATCCCGTCGGCGTCGACCCCGCACGCGACGAACTCGCCTTCTTCCCGCTGATCTACTGGCCGATCGTGCCCGGCGCGCCGAAGCCGCCGCAGGACGCCATCAACAAGATCGACGCCTATATGAAGCAGGGCGGCACCGTGCTGTTCGACACCCGCGACGCCATCGAGGCCGGGCCCGGCGACAACGGCGCCTCGCAGACGCCGGGCATGCAGGCGCTGCGCGAGATCCTGTCCTCGCTCGACGTGCCCGAGCTCGAGCCGGTGCCGCGCGAACACGTGCTGACCAAGACGTTCTACCTCCTGCGCGACTTCCCCGGCCGCTTCAGCTCGGGCCAGACCTGGGTCGAGACGCTGCCGCGCGAAGACGATGACGAGGCCGCGCAACGCCCGGCGCGCGGCGGGGACGGCGTCTCGCCTATCATCATCACCTCCAACGATCTGGCCGGCGCCTGGGCGATCCGGCCCGATGGCCAGCCGATGCTGCCGCTCACCCCCGGCGAGCCGCGCCAGCGCGAATTTGCTTTCCGCGCCGGCGTCAACATCGTGATGTACACGCTGACGGGCAACTACAAGGCCGACCAGGTGCACGCGCCGGCCCTGATCGAACGGCTGGGACAATGACATGAATTATGGCATTGCCTTCACGCCGCTGGTGCCCTCGCTCGTGCTATGGCTCGGGCTTGCGGCGATCATCGTCATAGCGGCGCTGCTGCTGTTGTCACGCTCGCGCGGCGCATGGATCCGCGTCGCGGCGCTGGCGCTGGTGCTGCTGGCGCTCGCCAACCCCTCCTTCACCCGCGAGGACCGCGAGCCGCTCTCCTCGGTCGCCGCCGTCGTGATCGACAAGAGCCCGAGCCAGAACTTTGGCACGCGCAACCAGGAGACGGCGAAGGCGCAGGAGGCGCTGGTCGACAGTCTGAAGAAGATCAAGGGCCTGGAAGTGCGCGTCGTCGACGCCGGCCAGGCCGATGGCGAGACCGACGGCACCAAACTGTTCGGCGCATTGTCCTCCGCATTGTCTGACGTTCCGGTCGACCGTGTCGCCGGCGCCTTCCTGATCACCGACGGCCGCGTGCACGATATTCCCGCCAACGCAGCCGCCCTCGGCTTCCAGGCCCCGGTGCACGCGCTGATCACCGGACGCAAGGACGAGCGCGACCGGCGTATCGCCATTTCGGCCGCGCCGCGCTTCGGCATCGTCGGCCAGAGCCAGACCATCACCTACCGGCTCGACGATCAGGGTGTAACCGGCCAGAGCGCCAGGATCACCGTGCGTCGCGACGGCGAGGTCATCAATGAGCGCACGCTGCAAAGCGGCCAGACCGCCAATGTCGATATCGACATCAAGCATGCCGGTCCGAACATCGTCGAGATCGAGGCGTCGCCGCTCGACAACGAGCTGACGCAGGTCAACAACCGCGCCGTGGTCGCGATCGATGGCGTGCGCGACAAGCTGCGCGTGCTGCTCGTCTCCGGCGAGCCGCATTCCGGCGAGCGCACCTGGCGCAACCTGCTGAAGTCCGACGCCAGCGTCGACCTGGTGCATTTCACCATTTTGCGTCCGCCGGAGAAGCAGGACGGCACGCCGATCAATGAATTGTCGCTGATCGCGTTTCCGACCCGCGAATTGTTCCAGCAGAAGATCAACGAATTCCAGTTGATCATCTTCGACCGCTACGCCCGCCAGGGCGTGCTGCCGATCGCCTATTTCGACAATATCGCGCGCTATGTCCGTTCCGGCGGCGCGGTGCTGGTCTCCGCCGGGCCCGACTATGCCTCGACGACCAGCATCTGGCGCACGCCGCTCGACTCGGTGCTCCCGGCCGAACCTGTCGGCGTCACCGAGAAGCCGTTCTATGCCCATCTTTCCGACGCCGGAAAGCGCCACCCGGTGACACGCGGGCTGGAAGGCTCCAATAGCGAGCCGCCGCATTGGAGCCGCTTCTTCCGCACCGTCGACACGCGCAATGCCGTCGGCCATTCGGTCATGACCGGCGCCGACGGCAAGCCGCTGCTGCTGCTCTCGCGCTTCGGTGAAGGCCGTGTCGCGCTCCTCCTCTCCGACCACATCTGGCTGTGGGCGCGCGGCTATGAAGGCGGCGGTCCGCATCTCGATCTGCTTAGGCGGATGTCGCACTGGCTAATGAAGCAGCCCGACCTGGACGAGGAGGCGCTGCGGCTTCAGATCCAGGGTCACGATCTCGCCGTGGTCCGCCAGACCATGGGCGACAGCGTCCCGCCGGTCACCGTGACCTCGCCAAGCGGCGCCACGCGCGAGATGACGCTGACCCCGGGCGAGCCGGGCGAATGGCGTGCGACGCTTCCCGCCAACGAGCTCGGCCTGTGGCAGGCGACCGACGGCACGCTGAAGGCGCTGGTCAATGTCGGCCCGACCAACCCGAAGGAATTTTCGGAAGTGACCTCCACGACCGAGATGCTGAAGCCGCTGGCGCAGGCGACCGGCGGCGACGCCCGCCGCGTGGTCGACGGCACCAGCCTCGATATGCCCCGCATCGTGCCGGTCCGTGCGTCCAGCGTATTCCGCGGCGAAGGCTGGATGGGCGTCAGGATGCGCGACGCCAGCGTCGTCAAGGGCGTCGGCGTGCTGCCGATGTTCGCAGGGCTCATCGGCCTGTTGCTACTGCTGGGCGCCTTCGCCGCCACCTGGCTCCGCGAGGGACGGTAAACGAAACCGGCCACGGCCTCCCCCTCATCCCGAGGAGCCGCGAAGCGGCGTCTCGAGGGATGGCCCCCGGGGGAGATTGGGGCGTCATGGTTCGCGACGCGCGAAGACGCGCTCCTCACCATGAGCGTCTGTCACCTCGCCGTCGTTGCAACAATCACACAGACGGCACGGATCGCTCGATGGTCGCCGCACCGCGGTTGACACCGCCATCTCCTTCCGATGTTATAATGTAACATCGGAACGGTTGGGGTAACCGTCCGGGGGTGGGCGTATACTTGTGAAGTGGATTCGAAAACACGTCAAACTTGGCGCGCGGCTGGCGCTGTTCGCGCTCGTCGTCCAGTTTGTGCTGTCGTTCGGCCATTTCCATCCGGCACAGGCCGCTCCCGCACTTCAGACCGCGACATCGCAGACCGACTTCCTTCGTGCTGCAGATCTCGTAGCCAAGGATGCGACGAGCCCGACCGCGCACAAGCAGCAGCTTCCGCAGCAGGATCACCATCCGCAGCCCGCCGACGACTGCGCCATCTGCGCCGTCATCGCGATGGCGCACGGCATGCTCTTCGCCACGCCGCCTGTGCTGTTGTTGCCGCAGGCGGTCGAACTTCTCCAGCTCACCACCGAAGCCGGCTTCGCACATCTCGGCGCCACCCATCGGGCGTTCCAGTCGCGCGCCCCACCCCTCTCCTGAACGATTAACCGAGCTACCTTCGCACGCCCGCCGATCAAGCGAGATGCGAAGGACATCACAATCGGTCCGTCGGCTTGGCCCGACGGCATCAGGATCAGGAAAATGGGATTCAAGAGAAAACGAGCGTTCCACATCGGTGGAGCAAGCTGGCTAGTCCTATGCGCGTTCAGTAGCGGCGCGATCGCCCAGGATGCACCGGCATCAGCGCCCGCAACACAACTGCCGGACATCAATGTCACCGCACCGAGCCCGATCGTGCGGCGCCACCGAACCGTTGCTCCGGCACGCGCTCCCGTTCGCGCCGCGCGCAGCGCGCCCGGCCGCAACCGCGAGCGCGTGGCACAGCAGCCGCAGCCCGCGCCGGCAGCTCCGCCGGCGCCGCAGCAAGGGGTGCTGCCAATCGTGACCGACCAGTTCGCCACCGTCACCGTGGTGCCGAACGAGGAAATTCGCCGAGAGGGCACCGCCCAGCTCGGCGATCTCCTGTTTTCCAAACCCGGCATCACTGGTTCGAGCTTCGCGCCCGGCGCCTCCAGCCGTCCGATCATCCGCGGGCTCGACGTCAATCGTGTCGGAATAATCGAGAACGGCAACAACGCAGGCGGCGCCTCGGATCTCGGCGAGGACCATTTCGTCCCAGTCGATCCGCTTGCCACCAACCAAGTCGAGGTCATTCGCGGGCCGGCAGCGCTGCGTTACGGTTCGACTTCGATTGGTGGCGTCGTGAGTGCGACCAACAACCGCATTCCGGACGCCCTTCCCTCATGCGCGGCGCCACCGTTCCAAACCTACGGCCTGCCGGCGAAAGCGCCGCTAGCTGGCGCGCCTTCGTCACCTTGCGTGAACGTCGAGACGCGAACCTCCGTGAACTCCGCCGATCGTGGCGTCGACGGCGGCATCCTGCTCGATACCGGCGCAGGCAATTTCGCGTTTCACGCCGACGCCTTTGGTCGCAAGTCCGGCGATTACGACATCCCGAGCTATCCCTACCTGTTCGACACATCGAGGCCGGTGAACTACCGCCAGCCGAACTCGGCGGCGCAAGCGGATGGTGCCTCGATCGGCGGCTCGTACATCTTCAATGGCGGCTTTATCGGTGCTGCAATCACCCAGAATGATTCACTTTATCACATCCCCGGCATCGACGGCGCTGACCATCAGACCCGGATCGACGCACATCAGACAAAGATCACCATAAAGGGCGAATACCGGCCGGATGCGGCGGCCATTGACGCAATCCGTCTCTGGGCCGGCGCGACCGACTACAGACACAACGAGCTTGGGCTGGCCGATCCAGCCAATCCGTTCAGCGACGGCGTACGCCAGACCTTCACCAACAAGGAGCAGGAAGCCCGCGTCGAAGTGCAGTTGATGCCGTTCAACGCGCGCTTTGCCGAGGTGACCACGGCGTTCGGTGTTCAGGGCGGCCACCAGGAATTGACCGCTCCAAGTCCGGACGATCCCGGTTCGCTGTTCAACGGCCTGTGGAATCCGAACAACAACAACCGCGTCGCCGGCTACGTCTTCAACGAGTTCAAGTTCTCCGAGACGACCAAGGCCCAGATCGCCGGCCGTATCGAGCATGTCGAGCTGCACGGCTCGACACCCGATTTTCCGGCCGACTTCCTGCCAGACGGAAATCCGCAGTTCAGCACCGCGCGCAATCCGTCCTTTACGCCGAAGAGCGGCAGCATCGGCTTGATCCAGGACCTGCCCTACGACCTCGTCGGCAGCATCACCGCGCAATATGTCGAGCGCGCGCCGAAACCGGCGGAGCTGTTCTCGCGCGGCCCGCATGACGCGACCGCCACTTTCGACATCGGCAATCCCAACCTGACGATCGAGACCGCGAAATCGGTCGAGATCGGCCTTCGTAAGGCGACCGGACCGTTCCGCTTCGAGGCGACCGCCTACTACACCCGTTTCGACAACTTCATCTATCGCCGGCTCACCGGCGTGATGTGTGATGAGGACTTCAATTCCTGCGGCGCGCCCGACGGCGAATTGAACCAGGCGGTCTATTCGCAGCAGAACGCCACCTTCCGCGGCGGCGAATTCCAGAGCCAGCTTGATATCGGACCACTCAATGGCGGCATCTGGGGCATTGAGAATCAGTTCGACATTGTCCGCGCTACCTTCAGTGACGGCACCAACGTGCCCCGCATTCCTCCGATGCGCGTCGGCGGCGGCGTCTATTGGCGCGACACCAACTGGTTCACGCGCATCAACCTGCTGCACGCATTTGCGCAGAACGACGTCGCTCCAATTGCCGAGACGCCGACTGCTGGCTACAACCTGCTAAGGGCGGAGGTCAGCTACAAGACCGCGCTCGATCCGTCCTGGTTCGGCGCGCGCGAGATGACCATCGGCCTCGTCGGCAACAACCTGCTCAACGAGAACATCCGCAACTCCGTCTCCTACACCAAGGACCAGGTGCTGCTGCCCGGCATTGGCGTAAGGGCCTTTGCGAACCTGAAGTTTTGAGCCGGTTCTTTTCCCCTCTTCCGCCTTGCGGAAGAGGGGAAACAACGGATGCAATATGACTTGGTAATCAAAAGGCGCGGTGCCGGGCCGTGGTACTGACACCGAAACTGGCAAGCCTTGCGCTGTTCTCGCGCAAGGCAGCGATGAGGCGAATGACGTTAACTGGGATCAGCGCCCCGTGCAGGATCATGATTGGGATGAGATGAAGGGCGAAAGCATAGACGAGGAAAGCGAAATTGCTGCAGAGCGCTACCAGCCGCAGCGGAATCATGCCTTTCATGTAGAACGTCAGAAACACCAATGAACATGCAATATATCCGGCCAAATCCACCCAAGGCACGGTAGACCTCCGTCATTCCGATCGACCGGTCGTCTTGAAGACGGCCGAGATGTTTGCAGAGCTAGAATAGGAGATTGGCGCGCGCAGTCATCATCCGATCGGGTGACCGCTCACTGCTCGCCATCCTCGCGTCCGATGTGCAGGCTGCCGACGGCAGTGATCAGGCCGGCGAGTTCGACCTGCCGGCCGGTCGCGGTTTTCGCGAACACGCGCCGCAGATGCGTCTTGATCGTGTTCGGCGAAAGCTTCAACAACTGCGCGGTTTCGACGATGGTGTTGCCGGACGACGCCGCCAGCGCCACCCGCGCTTCCGCCTGCGTCAATCCGTATGCATCCATGATCTGGGTCAGCGGGATCGATCGCCGGTTGGCGGGATCGACGACGAAGAGAAGCACTGCGGGATCCTTCATGCCGGCGTCCGAGAGCCGACCGATGTCCTTGCTGCGGATCGAGGCGACGAGGATGGTCAGGAGTCGCCCGTCGACGCTGCGTGGCAGGCCCATGGTGCCGCCGGCCGCTCCCTGCAGCGCCGACCTGACCAGGTCGGTCAGGCGCTGCGAATGCGGCGGCGAGCAGGTAGCGATCGGCTGCCGGAGCCGCAAGAGGCCTTCCGCCTCGAGGCGCCGCGCGGCTGCGTTGGCGAATACCAGCCGCGCACGTCGATCCAGCACGATGACGCCGTCCGCAAGCCGTTCCAGGACGTCGAAAGCCGCGTTCTGCATAGCCAGATAGCCGTCAATCCTGAAGCCAAGCGTGACCGAGCGGCACAGATGCGGCGCCAACCATTCCAGGAACCGCTGCTCGTCGCGTTCGAACGCGCCCCGCCTTTCGCTCCGGCACAGGTTGAAGGCAGCGCGAAAATCCTCCTTCGCCGCCAGCGCCATCATGCCGTTATGGGCGATGGTCTGCGGCCGCAGCACTTCGTCGTAGAAGGGAGTGAGGCGCAAGGCCGGGAGATCAATGAGTTCATCCGACATGACCAGGCGCCCAACCGGCTGGCGTTCCATTCCCTCCGACCACGGATTGCGCATGTGCCGCTCCTGATAGACGCGGTTGCATTCTTCATCCAGGCGGCCGTTGAAATCGAAATAGATCTTCTGCGCAGTGAACGATTGCCCGAAGAGGATGCCACCCTGGCTGTGGGTCAGATCGGCGACGGCGGTGAGCACATCGCGCCAGAGGTCGTTCTCGGCCGCGGCATCGTAGATGAGATCGAGAACCTTCTCGGTCTGCTCAATTGAGATGTTCACCCGCTCCCCCTGCCCGCAGGGCCATTCGACCGATCATTCTGAGCAAGTACTGTGACAATAAATCGACTTGACGTTTGTCGCCTCACCCAGGTGGGTGATGACCGCACCGGCCTGAGATCACCAACGCCGTGGGCAGCAAGTCAGCGGCGGTCGCTCCACCTCCAGCCCCTGATTTGAGGCAGTGCTGATGGGGAAATCGGCCGAAAATTGAAGACCCGGGATTCTACCGCGCCTTGCTCCAATCGGGGCCGATCGGTCCGGAGACGTCGGCGAAGGCGCCTTCCACCAGTTCGGCTACCAGCAGGCGGTCGTAGTCGACCGGACCGGGCATGGTCGCCCTGCCCTTCGGGATCACCTTGAAGCCTACGCGACGATAGTAGGGCTCGTCGCCGACGAGAATGACGAGACGGTGCCCTTTGGCCTTGGCATCGGAAAGCGCGCGGTCGAGCAGCGCGCGGCCGACGCCGCGGCCGCGGAACGGCGGCTCCACCGTCAGCGGGCCCAGCATCAACGCTGGCGTATCGCCAATCATGACCGGCAATTGCCTGACCGAACCGACCAGGAGCGTGCCGATGCGCGCCGTAAAGGACAGGTCGAGCAAATGGTCGACATGCTCGCGCAGCCGATAGGCGCTGAGCACGAACCGGCCCGGCCCGAATGTGCGTTCGTGCAGGCGCTCGATCGCCTGAGCGTCGTTCGGCGTTTCCGGCAGGATGGTCAGGGACAAATCACTCATGGTGAAGCGCGGGATAGCACCTGGATCGGGCGCGGTCCATCGCCCGCGTCATTTCTTGTTGATGGCCGGCTGGGACAGGTAGGCAAGCAGTTTCATCTCGCGGCGACCACGCGTCACCGTATCAAGCACCACTCCCGACGAGACCGACAGCATCGCCACGATCATCAGGCCGGTCGACAGCACCGCGGTCGGCAGCCGCGGCACGACACCCTCCTCGATGAAGGTGATGACGATCGGGATCGCCAGCACGATCGAGATCAGCGCGAGAGCCACCCCGATGCTGGTGAAGAACCGCAGCGGCTTCTCCGAGCGATAGAGCCTCAGGATAGTTCCAAGAATCCGAAAGCCGTCGCGCCAGGTGTTGAGCTTGCTGACCGATCCCTCCGGCCGGGCATAATAGGGCGTCGCGATCTCGCCGACCGGCAGCGCCAATTCCAGCGCATGGACGCTGAGTTCGGTCTCGATCTCGAAGCCGTCCGACAGCACCGGAAAAGATTTGATGAAGCGGCGCGAGAACACCCGGTAACCGGACAGCATGTCGCGAAACGCGTGGCCGAACACGGCGGAGAGGAAGCCGGTCAACATCCGGTTGCCGGTGCGGTGGCCCCTTCTGTAGGCGGCCACGGATTGATCGATCCGGACGCCGACCACCATGTCGAGATGATCGTTCACCAGCGCTTCGATCATGCGCGGGGCGCTCGGCGCGTCGTAGGTCGCATCGCCATCGACCAGGACATAGATGTCCGCGTCGACGTCGGCGAACATTCGGCGCACCACATGTCCCTTGCCCTGCCGCCGCTCGCTGCGAACCTCTGCACCCGCGGCACGCGCGATCTCGGCGGTGCGGTCACGCGAGTTGTTGTCGTAGACGAAGATCTGCGCCTGCGGCAGTGCCTTGCGGAAATCTGCAACCACGGTGCCGATCGCCGCTTCCTCGTTGAAGCACGGCACAAGTACCGCGACGCGCAATGCGGAAGCCGTCATCGCCACCGTCGCCGACCGAGCCGTGACGTCCTCGCTCGCCATCAGGCACTCGCTTTTTGTGGCAAGCCAAACTCGTCCGCGAGCTTCGGCGCCCAATGATCCAAGGTGGCGAACAACAGCGTCCACAATGACTGCATGATGATCGGGATCACGTAATAGGGCGTGAAGACGGGATGGGTCATGAAGAAAATGAGATTGATGACGAGGTTGAGTGCGACCACGGCAACGACCTGTCTAGTCGCCACGTGCCCGCCGGACCGCCACAGCGCCGCTACCCAGGCGATCGCGATCAGCAGCAGCGGGAATTGTCCGTCCCGCATATACTGCAGCAGGACGGACGCGTCCAATTCCGGCGGTACCGCGTCGATACCCGCATAGGTGGTCGAGAACGGGCTTCCCGCATTGATCGCATTCGCGATCAATGTCGGTGCCATGCCGATCAGGAACGCGATGCCGAACGCGAGCCCCTGCCAGAACGTCCCCATATTCCGTGCGCGCAGGAAGGCGATGAGGAAGAACGCGGCATAACCCGCTGACAGAAACAGGTTTGGCAGACGCAAATTCACGGAGACGCCGATCAACAAGCCGACCATCGCGGCGAGCAGGATGCGATGCGCGCCGGCACTCGCAAACAGCCGCACGGTGAGAAATCCGGCCAGTGCGCAGACGACCATGGTCGGCGCCACCGAATAGCTTGCCTTGGACGGATTGATCATCATGTAGAGCGCCACGATGCCGAACACGCCGGCGAGCGCGACCGAGGAGCGCGTGGTAGCGCGCGCCAGTGCGAGCAGCCCAAAGCCGAAAATCGCGATCGACGCCGTGACATAGAGCGAGATCACCTGGAAGCCTGCCGGAAACAGCGCGAGCACGAAGCCGGTACCCGGCGGATATTGCAGCACGACCTTGTTCAGCGCCGCCGTGAAGGTATGGCACGGCCAACGCGCCGGATCACCCGGATCCGGGAAATGGATCTCCTGCAGCTTTCGCGGCATGTAACGGTCGTCATCCCTGGTGACATTCGTGTCCAGCCCGCTTGCACCGAACCGCTGGAACAGGTGCGCCTGGCGGAGATAGCAGATGTCATCATAGACGCCGCGGCTTTCGTTCCATTTCGAGATCGTCCAGATGTTGCTGACCAGGATCAGCAGCAACACGACGCCGAAGGCGGTTTTCAATTGTTTCATCCGGCCTCTGTCGCCGCGTTCGATACTTTGTCTTGGGCATGATCTTTTCGGAAAACCGGTATCCACTTTTCCGGATCATGCTCCGGGACGGGTCTTCTAGCACAAGCGGTCGCTAGCGCCATGTGGCGATCGGGGCCCCGCCGCCGACCACTTCGGCGATCCGCAGGCGGGTGCCGGGCGTGGTGTCCGCAGGGAGTGCCGCCGGATCGAAGAAGCCGGTGTCCACGATCTCGTGGTTCGGCTCCGGCGGGCGATCCTGGCGGTAGTGCCGGACGATGTAGACCGCGACATGGTCACGGCGGGAGACGTGGCGGTTGAGGAAGATGCCGTGCAGCACCGGGACGCCGGCAAGCTCGATGCGCCCCTCCTCCGCAAGCTCGCGCCGCAGCGCCTCCATCAGCGTCTCGCCGATCTCGACGCCGCCGCCGGGCAGGTACCAGCCGCTGACGTAGCTGTGCTTGACCAGGAACACCTTGTTCTCATCGTTGAGGACGACCGCGCGCACGCCGAGCGTCATGCCGCGGGCCAGCCGAAAATAGAGATGGAACACCCGCGTGAGCTGCAGCTCGTAGCGCCTGCGCAAATCCATCAGGATCGTCACGAAAACCTCGACTGGAACGACACGACGTTTGATCCTTGCGCACAAGCCGCCCGCTTGCCAATAGAATGCAGATCATCAGAGAATGACCATGCCGCGGCTGTATATCACGGATAGGCCAACAGGGACGGAATGATGGCGGCGTTTCGGTTGGCGCATCTGTCCGATCCGCATTTGCCGCCGCTGCCGGTGGCGCGGCTGCGCGACCTCGCCGGCAAGCGCGCCTTCGGCTATCTGAACTGGACCCGCAACCGTCACAAATACCATCGCCGCGAGGTGCTGGACGCGCTGGTGGCGGATCTGCACGGGCAACACCCGGATCACATTGCGATTACCGGCGATCTGGTCAACCTGGCGCTGGAGACGGAGTTCAAGCCGGCGCATGCCTGGCTCGAGAGCGTCGGCCCGCCGGACCGCGTGACCGTCGTTCCCGGCAATCACGACGCCTATGTGCGGGCGACGCGGCATCGATTCGCCACGACTTTCGCCGACTATCTCCGCGGCGATGACGCAGATGGCGCCGCATCGTTTCCGTTCCTGCGCCGGCGCGGACCGGTGGCCCTGATCGGCACATCCTCCGCGGTGCCGACGCCGCCGTTGATGGCGACCGGCTGGCTCGGCCAGGCGCAGCTCGCCGCGCTCGAGCGGATGCTGGCGGAGCTGTCGACCGAGGGCGCATTCCGTGTGCTCCTGGTCCATCATCCCCTGCATTCGGATGCACGCGTCAAGCGGTTGACGGATTCGCACAAGCTGCTCGATCTCATCAGGCGATATGGCGTGGAGCTGATCCTGCACGGCCATGATCACATCCACTCCACGATGTGGTTCGACGGGCCCAACGGCAAGATCCCGGCGATCGGCGTGCCCTCGGCTTCGGCGCTGCCGCGCCATCACTATCCGGCGGCGGCGTATAATCTGTTTTCGATCGAGCGCGACGGCAATGCCTGGCGTTGCGAGCAAGTCGTACGCGGGATCGACGACGACCTGCGCGTCGGGCGTTTGAGCGACACGCGCCTGATGTGACGCCGCTAGAAATCCTGCAGGCTCGCAAACAATGCGAGGGCGAACAGCGCGAGCGCGCCGAGGATGAAGCCGAGCAGGAACATCCCGAACCCGCGACGCCGCCGCGGCTTCTCAACAGGGACCGGCTCCGCCGCCTTCGGCGTCGCCACCATCGCATGCTCGCGCTCGATCATGCGGCGGGCGACATAGTCGGTGACGGCATCCACGATGACCGGCACGTCGTGCGATTCGGCGAGCACGATGCGGCCGAAGCGGGTATCCTGCACGAAGCGGTAGATCCGCTTGTCGCGCCCCATCAAGACATGGGCGACGACATCGATCCACAGCCTGGGCGTCTCGCCCTGGCTGATGCCGCGGTCGAACAGGTCGACCTTTTCCGGCACCTGCGCGAACAAGGGATCGAGCGCCTCGTTCAGGATCTCCAGCCGCGCCACCTCGGCGTCTCGGAGTTCGACGACGACGCCGGTGCGGTCCGCGGCCTCGATCCGGGCCTTCCGCAGAGCTTCGCGCAGCGTCGGCCGCATATCGCTCGCGGCATTGCCGGTATTCTGGGCGTCCGACATCCCTTGCGGCCTCGTCCTGACGGGTTGTTCGCGCATTAACCTATCAGTAACCGTTACTTCCGCAAAGGCCGTTGGTTCCCAAGCGCTTATGGCGGCGGTTATCCCCAAGGAGCGTCCCGAAATCAGACAGCCCCACCCGGAAATCCGGATGGGGCCGTCCGTCCTTGGACGTCTTCTTCAACACGGACCGTTGGCAGACTCAGGCCGGGACGCGAGAGGGCTCTTCCACGATGGAGAAGCGCACGCCCGCCTTGTGGCGGTTCTCTTCCGACACTTCGCGCCAGCAGTCCTCCGCTTCCTTGCGGGTCTTGAACGGACCTTTGACCTGGGCCGAGCCTTCGACGAGCTTGTGGAAGTTCATCGAACCGAACTCACCGCCGATCACCCAGAAATTGCTGCCTTTGGTCATGATAGCCTCCTGATCGATTCCACGGTTAGCCGAACTGGTTCATCGTGTTGTGGACGCCGCCCGCCTTCAGAGCGGCTTCACCGGCGAAATATTCCTTGTGATCGTCGCCGATATCGGAGCCCGCCATGTTCTGATGCTTGACGCAGGCGATACCCTGACGGATCTCCTGGCGCTGAACATTCTTCACATAGCCCAGCATGCCCTGCTCGCCGAAATACTCCTTCGCCAGATTGTCAGTCGACAGAGCTGCCGTGTGATAGGTCGGCAACGTGATCAGATGATGGAAGATACCCGCACGCTTGGCTGAATCGGCCTGGAAGGTGCGGATGCGCTCGTCGGCTTCGATTGCCAGCGGCGTGTTGTCGTATTCCGCTTTCATCAGCTCGGCACGGTTGTACTTGCTGACGTCCTTGCCGGCTTCCTTCATCGCGTCGTAGACCTGCCAACGGAAGTTGAGCGTCCAGTTGAAGGACGGCGAGTTGTTGTAGGCCAGCTTCGCGTTCGGAACCACCTTGCGGATCCGATCGACCATCTTGGCGATCTGCTCGATATGCGGCTTCTCGGTCTCGATCCACAGCAGGTCGGCACCGTTCTGCAACGAGGTGATGCAGTCCAGCACGCAGCGGTCTTCGCCGGTGCCAGGGCGGAACTGATAGAGATTGCTGGGCAGCCGCTTCGGACGCATCATCTTGCCGTTCTGGTTGATGATGACATCGCCGTTCCGAGCGTTGGCGGCCGTCACTTCCTCGCAATCCAGGAAGCTGTTGTACTGGTCGCCGATGTCGCCAGGCTTGTGGCTCACGGCGATCTGCTGCGTGAGGCCGGCGCCGAGCGAGTCGGTGCGGGTCACGATGATGCCGTCTTCGACGCCGAGCTCGAGGAAGGCGTGACGGCAGGCGCGGATCTTCGCCAGGAACACCTCGTGCGGCACGGTGACCTTGCCGTCCTGGTGGCCGCACTGCTTCTCGTCCGAGACCTGGTTTTCGATCTGCAGGGCGCAAGCGCCCGCTTCGATCATCTTCTTGGCGAGCAGATAGGTCGCTTCCGCGTTGCCGAAGCCGGCATCGATGTCGGCGATGACGGGCACGACGTGGGTCTGGAAGTTGTCGATCTTCTCGATCAGCGCCTTTTCCTTCGCCTTGTCGCTTTCCTTGCGGGCGGCGTCGAGCGCGCGGAAGATATCGTTCAGCTCGCGCGAGTCCGCCTGACGCAGGAAGGTGTAGAGCTCCTCGATCAGGGCCGGCACCGAGGTCTTCTCGTGCATCGACTGGTCCGGCAGCGGTCCGAACTCGGAGCGGAGCGCGGCGATCATCCAGCCGGACAGGTACAGGTAACGGCGATCGGTCGTGCCGAAATGCTTCTTGACCGAAATCAGCTTCTGCTGGGCGATGAAGCCGTGCCAGCAACCCAGCGACTGGGTGTACTTGGTGGGGTCGCCGTCATAGGCGGCCATGTCGGCCCGCATCAGCGCCGCGGTGTAGCGAGCGATGTCGAGGCCGGTCTTGAAGCGGTTCTGCAACCGCATGCGCGCCACGGCTTCGGCGGTCACACCGTTCCACGTGTCCTTGGTCTTGAGGAGCGCTTCGGCGGCTTCAATCTCGCTCAGATAGGAAGCCGGTCCCTGGATAGCCCGGTCGCTGATCCCACGTGGCTGGTAGTTCATGTGCATGATCCTCTCAGTGACGACAACCTTGAGGGTCGCCAATCGACATTCGTGACAGTGCATTGCGAAATGCGTGTCAGAGCTAAACGCCAACCACCGGAAATAGTACAGATACCTTGCATTCGAATGGTGATGTCATGTAACATCGGTTCTTGTGTGAAATGTCATTTTGTAAATTTTGTAAATAATAGGTCAGGAAGGCTGCCATGCCTGCCGATACCGGAAAGAAGCTGTTCGTTGGCCCTCGATTCCGCCGGATCCGGCAGCAATTGGGGCTGTCGCAGACCCAGATCGCCGAGGGGCTCGGCATTTCCCCGAGCTACATCAACCTGATCGAGCGCAACCAGCGCCCGGTCACGGCGCAGATCCTGCTCCGGCTCGCCGAAACCTACGATCTCGACCTGCGCGATCTCGCCACCGCCGACGAGGACCGCTTCTTCGCGGAACTCAACGAGATCTTTTCCGATCCGCTGTTCCGCCAGATCGACGTTCCCAAGCAGGAACTGCGCGACCTCGCCGAGCTCTGTCCCGGCGTGACGCACGCGCTGCAGCGGCTCTACGCCGCCTACACCGAGGCGCGCCGCGGCGAGACCCTGGTCGCCGCGCAGATGGCCGACCGCAACGAGGGTGCCCGCTTCGAGGCCAATCCGATCGAGCGTGTGCGCGACCTGATCGAGGCCAACCGCAACTATTTCCCCGAGCTCGAGACCGCGGCCGAGACCCTGCGCGACGAATTGAACGTCGCTGCCGACGGGCTGTTTGCGGCGCTCTCCGCGCGGCTCCGCGAAAAACATTCGATCGTGACCCGGATCATGCCTGTCGACGTGATGCGGGAGACGCTGCGGCGCTTCGACCGCCATCGCCGCCAGCTCCTGATTTCCGAGCTGGTCGACACGCCGAGCCGCACCTTCCAGCTCGCGCTGCAGATCGCCCTCGCCGAATGCAGCGCAAGCATCGACGCCATCGTCGGCCGCGGCGGTCCGCTCGACGACGCGGCGCGACGGCTCTACCGCATCACGCTCGCGAACTATTTCGCGGCTGCGGTGATGATGCCCTACCAGCCCTTCCTCGCCGCCGCCGAGGCGCTGAGTTATGACGTGCATGTGCTGGCGCAGCGCTTCAACGCCGGCTTCGAGCAGATCTGCCATCGCCTGACCACGCTGCAGCGGCCGAACGCGCGCGGCGTGCCGTTCTTCATGCTGCGGGTCGACAATGCCGGCAACGTGTCCAAGCGTTTTTCCTCCGGCACGTTCCCGTTCTCGAAATTCGGCGGTACCTGCCCGCTCTGGAACGTGCATTCGACCTTCGATACGCCGGACCGCCTGCTCAAGCAGGTGATCGAACTGCCCGACGGCACGCGCTATTTCTCGATCGCGCAGATGGTGCGCCGACCGATCGCGCCGCATCCGCTGCCGCAGCCGCGCTTCGCGATCAGCCTTGGCTGTGAGATCCGCCACGCCTCGCGCCTCATCTACGCGGCCGGCATCGACCTCGAGAAGGAAGAGGGCACCCCGATCGGCGTCAACTGCCGCCTCTGCGAACGCGAGAACTGCGCCCAGCGCGCCGAGCCGCCGATCACGCGCACGCTGATCCTGGATGAGAATACGCGGCGGGTGTCGTCGTTCGCGTTCTCGAATGCGCGGGAATTGTGAAGCGACGGAGCCGTCATTGCGGGAGAACCTGGATTCAAAATGTCAAACAACGTTCCGCCGTCATCGTCCGGCTTGACCGGGCGATCCAGTATTCCAGAGGCGGTCGTGCTTATGCCGAGAGGCCGCCGGGTACTGGATGCCCCGCCGGAGCCTGTCATCGGGCGGCGCGTACGCGCCGACCCGGTGGCGGGGCATGACGGTGGAATGGATGTAAGTTCGCGTTCTCGCGGCGCATGGCGTCCGAGCTTTGCATCTCGTTTCACGCTCTCATCGAAGTGAGGGCGCAGGGAAAGCCGGGTGCCGGTTGCACCCGTGGGCCCCGTGCAACAAAAAGCACGGGGGTAGGGCCACAGGTCAACCGGAGCAACTCCGGCTTTCCCTGCGCGATGGTTTACGGCTTACTTCGTGCTCTTCTCGGTGACCGGGCTTTCTTGCCACCGTCACCCGCGGCAGCTCTTGCTGCTCGCGAGCTTAGCGCCAGCGTCGGGGCGCCAGAACCACACGACTTCGCCGTCCACGGATAGCTGCGTTCGTCGTTCGCAACACCCGCGTCCACCGCATCTCACCGCAACGTTCGTGACGATCGCGAGCCGCCCCTCATTCGGGTGAGACGCGCGGAGTCATAATGCTGATTTGCCCGACGACGGAAGCGGAATATTTTTCGCGCGAGGGATGGACACGTTTCTACTGATTTGCCCGTCGGGTTGATATGTCGCACCTAAAGTAGCCAAATCGTCATTGCGAGCGGAGCGAAGCAATCCATAGCGCCGCAAGTGGAGGCGTGGATTGCTTCGCTTCGCTCGCAATGACGGAGAAAACGTTGCGTATCACCCGGCCGGCTCATCCGGATCGAGCGCGGCCTGGAAGCGGGCTGCTGCATCGCCGCCTTCGCCGGCGGGACCGAAGACTGCGGCCGCGGTGATGTCCTTGGCCAGATGAGTGCATTCAAGCCAGATCAGATTGAGCATCAAGGGCGGCAGTTCGCGCGCCTGCTGCATATTCCTGCAGCGCGCCTCCGCGCCTTCCATGCCCCACCACTGCTGGGCGACCGTCACGACCTTGCGGAAGCTGCGCAAGGTGCCTGACGCCTTGGCGCGATCGACCCTGGCGAGCAGCGCGCAATGGTTCAGCCAGTTCAGCCCGGCGATGATGGCGATTGCGACGTCGTCGACCGCGCGTCCCGTGAAGTCGATAACCGTGTCCTCGTGCGGTTGCTGGCGCAGGAAGCCATCGATCATCTCGGCCTGCCGCGAAGGCTCCGTCAGCAGAGCGGAGTCGCGCCCCGGGATCATGGTCAGATAGCGCATGCCTTCCAGGCGCGTGTGGCGCCAGATTTCGCGCGGGGTGCCACTGACATCATTCGGCTTGCGCTTGCAGGCGGGATAAACGAAATCGCCGCGATCGGCCTTTTCGAGATATGTCGCGACGATCTTGTCCAGCCCCTGCAACAAGGTATCCGCCCCGGCCCTGGCATCCAGAACCTCCTCCGACGGCACCTCTCTGCCCCAACCGAACAAGGCCATTGCTTGTTTCCGGCGTGATTCCTCATTGGCGAGTGTAGCACCGGCGCGGCCGATTGCACTGCGCCAATCCGCCGTATTTTTCAGCAGGGAGCGGACCGCCGACGGCGGGATTCCGGCGGAACCCCCGCTCCGTTCCCGGCGAAAACACGTTAGCGGTTGGCGAGCCAGAGGACCACGCTCAGCACGATGCTGAGCAATAGCGATGTCATCACCGGGAAGTAGAAGGAATAGCTCGATCCCTCGACATGGATGTCGCCGGGCAGCCGACCGAGCCCGAGCTTGCCGATCATCGGCCAGAGCAGCCCGGCAGGGAGGAGGATCAGTCCGAGGATGATCAGCGTGCGCTGCATCCGGCACCCTGGCTCCTTGCACGAGGCGGGTTACGTTCGCCAACCCGCCCTACAGATCCACCGCTCAACCCCACGGTCCGCGCGAGGTGGACGTGCGGCCCCATGGGCTGCGTGAGGGATAACGCTGTCCGGCGGGCGCGCTCGTGCCACCACCGCCGAGTTCGGCGGCGAGCTGCTGCAGCGCCGCGATGCGGTTCTCGGTCGAGGGGTGAGTGGCGAAGAGATTGTCGACGCCACGGCCCGACAGCGGATTGATGATGAACATGTGGGCGGTCGCGGGATTGCGCTCGGCCTCCCAGTTCGGCACCTGGTGCGCGGCATTCTCGATCTTCATCAGCGCGGAGGCGAGCCACATCGGCTGGCCGGCGATGCGCGCGCCGAGATTGTCGGCGGCATATTCCCGGGTGCGGCTGATCGCCATCTGCACCAGCATGGCGCCAAGCGGCGCCAGGATCATCAGCGCGATCGAGCCGATGATGCCCGGGCCGCTGTTGTTCTCGCGATTGCCGCCGAAGAACATGCCGAACTGCGCCAGCATCGAGATCGCGCCGGCGATCGTGGCGGTGATCGTCATCAACAGCGTGTCGTGGTTCTTGATATGCGCGAGCTCGTGTGCGATCACGCCGGCGAGCTCCTCGCGGCTGAGCTGCTGCACGATGCCGGCGGTGACGGCGACCGCGGCGTTCTGCGGATTGCGGCCGGTGGCGAACGCGTTGGGCTGCGCCTCGTCCATCAGGAACACGCGCGGCATCGGCAGGCCTGCGCGGCCCGCAAGCTCGGCGACAAGGCCGACGAGCTCGGGCGCGGTGCTCGCATCGACCTCATGGGCGCCGTACATGCTGAGCACCATGCGGTCCGAGTTCCAGTACGTGAACAGATTCATTGCGGCCGCGATCACCAGCGCGATCATCGCGCCACTGGCGCCGCCAATGAGATAGCCGACACCCATGAACAGGGCAGTGAGGCCGGCAAGAAGAAGAGCTGTCTTGAAATAGTTCATCGTCTTTCCCCTGCGTCGTTGCGGAAAAACCACTGTTGCAGGCGCGACTTAGGTAAGGATTTGCCCGTCCGTACCGCAAGAGGCGGAAGGTGCGTCCGGGCGACGCGGCCGAAATGTGCTGGCTCGCTCCCCACGTCGTCCCGGCGAAGGCCGGGGACGCCAGGGAGGGATAGCCCGAGCGTGAAGCTTCACGTAGAGTCGCGGCTCTCTCAACAGGATTCTCAGCCCCCTTCCTCCTGCCGGCGAGTTCTGATGTTCAAGACCCGATTTGCGATCGCGGCCGCCATGATGATTGCGGCGTATTCATCTGCGGCCCCGGCGCAGCCATTGGTGCCGGCACCGACACGTCAGATACCGTCGGCTGCGCGGCCGGCGACTATGCCCTCGCCGCGCGCGGCGGCTTGCCATAACGGCGCGAGCTTCGAGCGCTTCCTTGCCGATCTGAAGCAGCGCGCAGTGTCCGAAGGCGTGTCGCAGCAGGCGATCGCGGAAGCCTCGCCCTACCTCGTCTACAACCAGGGCATCGTCAACCGCGACCGCGGGCAGCGCGTGTTCGGGCAGCTCTTCACCGAGTTCGCAGGCCGAATGGCTGCGCCCTATCGGATGCAGCAGGGACAGCAGCGCATCAAGACCTATGCGGCAGCGTTTGCGCGCGCCGAGAAGGAATACGGCGTGCCGCCGGCTGTCATTGCGGCGTTCTGGGGACTGGAGAGCGACTTCGGCGCCAACATGGGCAATCTGCCGACGCTGCCCTCGCTGGTGTCGCTGGCCTATGATTGCCGGCGTTCGGAGATGTTCCAGAACGAGACCATCGCCGCCTTGAAGATCATCGACCGCGGCGATCTTTCGGCCGAGGACATGGTCGGCTCCTGGGCGGGCGAACTCGGACAGACGCAATTCCTGCCGACGCACTATTTCAACTATGCCGTCGACTATGACGGTGACGGCCATCGCAACCTCTTGCGCAGCGGGCCCGACGTGATCGGCTCGACCGCGAACTACATCGCCAACGGATTGAAGTGGCGGCGCGGCGAGCCGTGGCTGCAGGAAGTGCGCGTGACCGCTTCCAACTTTCCGTGGGACCAGGCCGACCTCACGACAAAACTGCCACGATCGAAATGGGCGCAACTCGGCGTGACCTATCCTGATGGACGGCCACTGGCGAATGACGACATGCCGGCGTCGCTGCTGTTGCCGATGGGGCGGCTGGGGCCGGCGTTCCTGGCCTATGCGAATTTCGCCGCCTACACCGAATGGAATAATTCGCTGATCTATTCGACCACCGCCGGTTATCTCGCCACCCGCATCGCAGGCAGCCCGCCGATGCTGCGGCCGTCAGGACCGGTGGCGCAACTGCCGTTCAACGAGATCAAGGAATTGCAGCAGCACCTGGTGCGCGCGGGCTTCAATGTCGGCAAGGTCGACGGCGTGCTCGGACAGGCGAGCCGCACCGCGGTGAAGGCGATGCAGATCAAATATGGACTGCCGGCGGATTCCTGGCCGACGGCGGAATTGCTGGCGCGGATGCGCGGGCGCGCCCAGCCGACCGAAGCCGCCATGCCGGCGCCGCGCTAGGAAATGACGGCGTCGTGACAGCCTTCCATGGGAGGCCGTTCATGCTGCGCCAATCCGGAATTTAGAACAAATCTTACCGTGCCGGCGAATGTGTCGCGTTTGACCTCTTTCAAATGCCGGACGGCCGCGCGGCTAGAGCATTTTCGGTTCTGATTGAATCAGAACCGAGCTCTAGATCCTTGTTTTGACGCGTTTTCTTCACGCGAACCGGTATCCACTTCGCTCGAAAACGCTCTGGTCTGCACAGGCTGAATGGCTGGGGCATTGCGCCCATCGCCGCGATGCACAAATGTTGGGTATCGTTCATTTCTGGAAACCCATCCCATGAGCCAATCGTCTAAATTGTTTGAGCCCTTCAAGCTTGGCCCGCTGACGCTGCCCAACCGGGCGGTGATGGCGCCGTTGACGCGTAACCGCGCGGTGCCGTCGAGCTTCGTTCCGGGCCCGCTTGCGGTCGACTATTATGCGCAGCGCGCCTCCGCCGGTCTGCTCATCACCGAAGCGAGCCAGATCTCGCAGCAGGGCCAGGGTTACCAGGACACGCCCGGCATCTACTCCAAGGAACAGGTTGCGGGATGGCGCAAGGTCACCGACGCCGTGCATGGGCGCGGCGGGCGCATCTTCATCCAGCTCTGGCATGTCGGCCGCATCTCCCACACGCTGCTGCAGCCGAACGGCGGCGCGCCGGTTGCGCCTTCCGCGATCCGCGCCAAGACCAAGACCTTCGTGGGCGGCAGCTTCGCCGATGTCTCCGAACCGCGGGCGCTCGAACTTGCCGAAATTCCCGGGATCATCGATGACTACCGGCGCGCCGCGGCGAACGCGCTTCTGGCCGGATTCGACGGCGTCGAGATCCACGGCGCCAACGGCTATCTGCTCGATCAGTTCGCCAGGGACGGCGCCAACAAGCGCACCGACGCCTATGGCGGCGGAATCGAGAATCGCGCGCGGCTGATGCTGGAAGTCTCCAAGGCCGTGACCGCCGAAGTCGGCGCCGAGCGCACCGGCATCCGCATCTCGCCGGTGACGCCGGCCAATGACCTCTCCGACTCCAACCCGCAGCCGCTGTTCGATTACATCGTGGATGGGCTCAATGCGCTGAAGCTGGCCTACATCCATGTCGTCGAAGGCGCAACCGGCGGGCCGCGCGACGTCGCGCCGTTCGACTACGCCTCGCTGCGCAAGCGCTTCAAGCAGGCCTATGTCGCCAACAATGGCTACGACTTCGCGCTGGCGAACAAGGTGCTGGAAGCCGGCGCCGCCGACCTGATCGCATTCGGCAAGCCGTTCATCTCCAATCCCGACCTGGTCGAGCGCCTGAAGAAGGGCGCAGCCCTGAACGAATGGGACAAGGCAACATTCTACGGCGGCGGCGCCAAGGGATACACGGACTATCCGACGCTGGAGGCGGCGGAAGCGGCGCAGTAATCGCACACTCCGTCATTGCGAGGAGCGATAGCGACGAAGCAATCCATGCTTCCGCGCGTTCGGATAGATGGATTGCTTCGCTTCGCTCGCAATGACGGAGGAAGGGACGACGTCTCTCTCGTGCTGTCATTCCGGGCTCGCGCTGCGCGCGCCCCGGAATGACGAAAGGCCGGGATCGCTCCCGGCCTTTTGTCTTTCTCCGTCATGCCCCGCGCAGGCGGGGCATCCAGTAATCACCGGCATCAGCGATCATGCCGAAGCGCCGCGGCGTACTGGATCGTCCGCCGGAGCCTGTCATCGGGCGGCGCTTTTGCGCCGACCCGGTGGCGGACGATGACAGTGAGCAAACGTCACTTCGCTTCCGCACGCTTCGGCGGGGTGGCGGGCCACGACTTGATCAGGGTGTCGTAGTCGACCGTCTCGCCCTTGGGCTTCTCGTTGGCGAGCTTGCGCTGGGGCGCGACGGTGCCCTCCTTCTCGGCCTTGGCGAACCAGTATTCCGGCTTCTCCTTCTTGTTCAGCTTCGGGCCGCAGGCGCCCTGCACGCCCGATTTCTCCAGCCGTTCCATCACCGAATCCTGCGCCGCGGCGAGCGCGTCCATCGCCTGCTGCGGCGTCTTCGCGCCCGACGACGCATCGCCGATGTTCTGCCACCAGAGCTGGGCGAGCTTCGGATAGTCAGGCACGTTGTTGCCGGTCGGGGTCCACTGCACGCGCGCGGGCGAGCGGTAGAACTCGATCAGGCCGCCGAGCTTCGGCGCGCGCTCGGTGAACGACTTGTCCCAGATGTCGGACTCGCGGACGAAGGTGAGTCCGACATGGCTCTTCTTCAGGCTCACCGTCTTGGAGACGATGAACTGCAGATAGAGCCAGGCAGCCTTGCGACGGTCCGGCGGCGTCGACTTCAGAAGTGTCGCTGAACCCGCGTCCTGGTAGCCGAGCTTCATGCCCTCCTTCCAGTACGAGCCATGCGGCGACGGGGCCATGCGCCATTTCGGCGTGCCATCGGCGTTCATGACGGGAATGCCGGGCTTCACCATGTCGGCGGTGAAGGCGGTGTACCAGAAGATCTGCTGGGCGATGTTGCCCTGCGCCGGCACCGGGCCCGACTCCGAGAAGGTCATGCCCTGCGCCTGCGGCGGAGCATACTTCTTCAGCCAGTCGAGATATTTGACGATCGAATAGACGGCGGCCGGACCGTTGGTGTCGCCGCCGCGCTCGACCGAGGAGCCGACCGGGCGGCAGCCTTCCATGCGGATGCCCCATTCGTCGACCGGCTTGCCGTTCGGGATGCCGCGGTCGCCGTTGCCGGCCATCGACAGCCAGGCGTCGGTGAAGCGCCAGCCGAGCGAGGGGTCCTTCTTGCCATAGTCCATATGGCCGTAGACCTTGACGCCGTTGATTTCCTTGACGTCGTTGGTGAAGAACTCGGCGATGTCCTCATAGGCCGACCAGTTCACGGGCACGCCGAGCTCGTAGCCGTACTTGGCCTTGAACCTGGCCTTGTAGTCGGGGTTGGTGAACCAGTCGTAGCGGAACCAGTAGACGTTGGCGAATTGCTGGTCGGGCAATTGATAGAGCTTGCCGTCGGGCGCAGTCGTGAACGACTTGCCGATGAAGTCGTTGACGTCGAGATAGGGATCGGTGACGTCCTTGCCCTCCCCGGCCATGTAGTCCGACAGCGCGATGGTCTGGCCGTAGCGGAAATGCGTGCCGATCAGGTCAGAATCGTTGATCCAGCCGTCATAGACGTTCTTTCCGGACTGCATCTGCGTCTGCAGCTTCTCGACGACGTCGCCTTCCTGGATGGTGTCGTGCTTGAGCTTGATGCCGGTGATCTCGCTGAACGCCTTGGCGAGCGTCCTGGCTTCGTATTCATGCGTCGTGATGGTTTCCGACACGATGTTGATTTCCATGCCCTTGAAGGGCTCGGCCGCCTTCGCGAACCATTGCAGCTCCTTCATCTGCTCGTCCTTCGACAGGGTCGAAGGCTGGAATTCGGTGTCGATCCAGCGCTGGTTGACGGCGTCGTCGGCGCGCGCCGGCACGCTGACACTGGCGGCGGCCGCGACGAGCGCGGCGGCGCTGGTCATCGTAAGCAGACGGCCCCCGATCGCGGGAAGATTTGTTCTTCTCAAATGTCGCATGGCGATTCCTCCTGATATAGCGACAAAACAATTCAGGCCCGGGTTGATCCCGGATCTGCTCTTCTTCACTTCCTCAGACGGTGCGAAAAATCACAACGGCCGTGGCAAGCGAAATCAGTGTGGCGAGCCACAGGCTCGAAACCTCGACGCCCTCCTCTCCGATGGGCAGCGTGTAAATCGGATCGGTGCCGACGACGCCGATCCAGACGAGATGGATGACGGCGGCGAGCACCAGCGAGATGAACAGCCGATCGCCGCGCGTGGTCGGAATCCTGAGCACGCCGACGCGCTCGGCTTCGGGATAGGCGACCGCGAGCCAGGTCATGACCAAAAGCGTCATGCCGAGCAGCACAAAGAAGATCGCCGTCGGCAGCGTCCACGCCATCCATGCGATGCTCTCCATGAGTCACTCCTTGCGCATGATCTGTTCCGAACACCGGTTCCCACCTTTCGGGATCATGCGCTCCTCCTCAGACCCGACCCAGCGCGAAGCCGCGCGCGATATAGTTGCGGACGAACCAGATCACGAGCGCGCCGGGGATGATGGTGAGCACGCCGGCGGCCGCGAGCAGGCCCCAATCCATGCCGGCGGCGGAGACCGTGCGCGTCATCACCGCCGAGATCGGCTTGGCATCCACCGAGGTGAGCGTGCGCGCCAGCAGCAGCTCGACCCAGGAGAACATGAAGCAGAAGAACGCCGCCACCCCGATGCCGCTCGCGATCAAGGGCACCAGGATCTTGACGAAAAAACGCGGAAAGGAATAGCCGTCGAGGAACGCGGTCTCGTCGATCTCGCGCGGCACGCTGGAGACGAAGCCTTCGAGGATCCAGACCGCGAGCGGAACGTTGAAGATGCAGTGCGCCAGCGCCACCGCCCACGGCGTATCGAACAGGCCGATCGCGGAATAGAGATTGAAGAACGGCAGCGCAAACACCGCCGCCGGCGCCATGCGGTTCGACAGCAGCCAGAAGAACAGGTGCTTGTCGCCGAGGAAGCGGTAGCGCGAAAATGCGTAGGCCGCAGGCAAGGCCACCGATATCGAGATCACGGTGTTGATGACGACGTATTTCAGCGAGTTGATGTAGCCGGAATACCAGCTCTCGTCGGTGAAGATGCGCATGTAGTTCTCGATCGTCGGCTGGTGCGGCCACAGCGTCATGGTCGAGACGATCTCGCTGTTGGTCTTGAAGCTCATGTTGACGAGCCAGTAGATCGGCAGCAGCAGGAAGATCAGGAACAGCGAGATGATGAGGCGGCGGCCGGGAATCGTGCCCATCACACAGCTCCCTCTTTTTGCGGGCGCTCGGCGCCGGCATTGGTCATGACAGTGTAGAACACCCAGCAGACGATCAGGATGATGAGGTTGTAGACCAGCGACAGCGCGGCGGCCTTGCCGAGATCGAACTGGCCGAGCGCGATCTTGACGAGCTCGATCGAGATGAAGGTCGTGGAATTGCCGGGACCACCACCGGTGACGACGAACGGCTCGGTGTAGATCATGAAACTGTCCATGAACCGCAGCAGCACCGCGATCAGCAGCACGCGGTTCATCTTCGGCAATTGGATCGCGCGGAACACCGCCCAGCGCGAGGCGCCGTCGATCTGGGCGGCCTGATAATAGGCATCCGGAATCGATTTCAGGCCGGCGTAGCAGAGCAGCGCCACCAGGCTGGTCCAGTGCCAGACGTCCATCACGATCACGGTCGCCCAGGCGTCGAGCTCGTTGGAGACATAGTTGTAGTGCAGGCCGAGGTGGTTGAGCGTGTAGCCGAGCAGGCCGATATCGGGACGGCCGAAGATCTGCCAGATGGTGCCGACCACGTTCCACGGGATCAATAGCGGCAGCGCCAGGATCACGAGGCAGACCGCGACCGTCCAGCCCTCGCGCGGCATCGATAGCGCGACAACGATGCCGAGCGGGATCTCGATCGCAAGGATGATCGCGGAGAAGATCAGGTTTCGCCAGAGCGAGGCGAAGAACCGCTCGCCGAGGTCGGTCGACGGATCGAGCAATTCCTTGAACCAGCCGACGCCGTTCCAGAAGAACTGGTTGTTGCCGAAGGTGTCCTGCATCGAATAGTTCACGACCGTCATCAGCGGCAGCACCGCCGAGAACGCCACCACCAGGAACACCGGCAGCACCAGGAACCAGGCTTTCTGATTGACGACCTTGTCCATCAGGCGACCCCCTCGACCAGGCGGCTGTCGGCATAGACGTGCACATGCGCGGGATCGAACACCAGCCCGGCCATGTTGTCGGGCACCGAAAATCCCGGCGGCACGCGCGCGGCGAATTTGGAATCGCCAACGCGGACGCGCGCAAAGCGGATACGTCCGAGATCGTCGATGCGCTCGATCGTCGCCGACAGGAGGCCGGAAGCGGGCGGCGCGATGTCGACGAATTCCGGCCGCACCCCGATCTCGATCTTCGCGCCGGAGGGCAGCACGCCGTAATTGCGATGCAGGCCGATGATGTGGCCATCGATCCGCGCCTCGCGCCCATCGACGTGCGCCGGCACGATGTTCATGCCGGGCGAGCCGATGAAATAACCGACGAAGGTGTGCGCCGGCTTGTCAAATAGTTCAGCCGGCGTGCCGCTCTGCACCACGCGGCCGTCATGCATGACGACGACGGTGTCGGCGAAGGTCAGCGCCTCCGTCTGATCGTGGGTGACATAGATCATCGTCAGGTCAAGTTCGCGATGCAGGGCCTTCAATTTCGAACGGAGCTGCCATTTCAGTTCGGGATCGATGACGGTCAGCGGCTCGTCGAACAGGATCGCGGCGACGTCGGATCGCACCAGGCCGCGGCCGAGCGAGATCTTCTGCTTGGCGTCGGCGGTGAGCCGCGTCGCCTTGCGGTTGAGGTAGGGCGCAAGATCGAGCAGTTCGGCGATCCGCTTCACGCGCGCGACGATCTCGGCTTTCGGCACACCGCGATTCTTCAGCGGGAAGGCCAGGTTCTCGCCCACGGTCATGGTGTCGTAGATCACGGGAAACTGGAACACCTGCGCGATATTGCGCTTCTGCGTCGAGAGCGGCGTGATGTCGCTGCCGTTGAACAGGATCTTGCCGCGCGACGGCGTCACGATCCCCGAGATGAGATTGAGCAGCGTGGTCTTGCCGCAGCCGGAGGGGCCGAGCAGCGCATAGGCGCCGCCCTGCCGCCAGGTCATCGTCACCGGCTTCAGCGCGAAGGAATCCGGCGGCGCATCATTGCCGCTATAGGAGTGCGCGAGATCGACGAGGTCAATGCGGGCCATCAGGGCATCTCCCTCACTGCCTGCCCAGGGGCCGCGACAAGGCGGTCGGCCAGGTCGAACACGAAGACATTATCGGGATCCAGCGCGGCGTTGAGCACCCGCCCCGGTTCATACTCATGCACGCCGTGCAGCACCGCGACCCAATTGGCGGAATCGCGCTGCAGGTGGACGAAGCTTTCCGACCCGGTAATCTCGGTCACGGTAACGGTGGCCCTGAAAGTGTGACGGCCGGCAACGTGACTTCCGACTTCGAGCTGATGTGCGCGGAAGCCGACGCGATAGGCGCCATTGGCAAGGGCTGCATAGAGGCCGGTCGCCGGCGCCCGCATGCCGCCGGAATAGTGCACGAGGTCGCCCTTCTTTTCGACATTGACGATGTTGAGCGGCGGATCGGAATAGACCTGGGCGACGCGCAGCGTCTCGGGCTGGCGATACACCCTCGAGCTGGCGCCGGCCTGCAACACGCGGCCCTGCCACATGCAGATGGTGTCGCCGCCGAGCAGCAGCGCTTCCAAGGGTTCTGTGGTCGCATAGACGAAGATCGCGCCGGAGGCCTCGAAGATGCGCGGCAGTTCAGCGCGCAGTTCCTCGCGCAGCTTGTAGTCGAGATTGGCGAGCGGTTCGTCGAGCAGCACGAGATCGGCGCCCTTGACCAGCGCGCGCGCAATCGCGGTGCGCTGCTGCTGCCCGCCGGACAACTGCAGCGGCGTACGCTTCAGGAATGGTTCAAGCCGCAGCAGCCTGGCCGCGTCAGCCACGCGCTTGTCGATCTCCTCGCGCGGGCGTCCCTGCACGCGCAACGGCGAGGCGATGTTCTCATAGACCGAGAGCGAGGGATAGTTGATGAACTGCTGATAGACCATCGCGACCGAACGCTGGCGCACGTCGATGCCGGTGACATCCTTACCGTCAACCAGCACGCGGCCGGTGGTCGGCCTGTCCAGACCGGCGAGCAGGCGCATGATCGAGGTCTTGCCTGATAGCGTCGGCCCAAGCAGCACGCTGAGCGTGCCGCGCTCGAGCGTGAGCGAGACATCGTGAATGGCCGGAATGCCATCTACGGTGCGCGTGACGTGGTCGAGCGTGACGCTCATGGCCGTCCTCCCGCTTCGCGTAGCGGACGTTCAGGGGACAGGCGATGAGCGGCGATCCATTCGTCGAGCGCCGATATCTCGGCCGCCGACATTCTCAAACCCAGTTTGGAGCGGCGCCAGACGATATCTTCGGCGGTCAACGCCCATTCGTTCGCCATCAGGTACCGGACTTCGCTTTCCGTCAAGGTGGCGCCGAACGACTTTCCGAGATCGCCGATTGATTTCGCATTGCCGAGTACTTTTGTCGCACGCGTGCCGTAGGCATGCGCGAGCCGGCTCGCATACGGCTGCGACAGGAACGGATAATCGCGCACGAGTTCCGCAGCGAGCGCGTCGAGCGCGGAGACATCCATGTCACCGCCGGGCAGCGGCGACTTGCCGGTCCAGCCCTTACGCGCTTTTGCGCTGCGCAAGTAGGGCGCAAGACGCTCCAGCGCCTCCTCCGCCAATCGCCGATAGGTCGTGATCTTGCCGCCATAGATCGAGAGCAGCGGCACGCCGCCGGGCGTATCGAGTTCGAACACATAGTCGCGCGTGGCGGCCTTCGCCTCGCTCGCACCGTCATCATAGAGCGGGCGGACGCCGGAATAGGTCCAGACCACATCCTCCGGCTTGACCGGCCGGGCCAGGTATTCGCTGACAGAGGCGCAGAGATAGCTGATCTCCTCCTCCGTCGCCTTCACCTTGGCGGGGTCGCCGTCATAGTCGCGGTCTGTGGTGCCGATCAGCGAAAAGTCGTTTTGATATGGAATCACGAAGACGATGCGCCCGTCCGCGTTCTGGAAGATGTAAGCGCGGTCGTGGTCGTAGAGCTTCTTCACGATGATATGCGAGCCCTGTACCAGTCGCACTTTTGCGCGGGCGTTGACGCCGGCGCCCGACGCCAGCACCTCCTCGACCCAGGGACCACCGGCATTGATCAGCGCACGCGCCCTCACCGTCCGGCGCGCGCCGCTGCCGCGGTCCTCGACCGTGACGCTCCAGAGACCGTCGGCCTGCCTGATCTCGACGGCGCGACTGCGCGTGCAGATCTCCGCGCCGCGATCGGCGGCGTCGCGCGCGGTCAGCACGACCAGCCGCGCGTCGTCGACGAAGCAATCGGAATATTCAAAGCCTTTGACGTAGCGATTCTTGATCAGGGGCTTGCCGACCTCGTCGCGAGAGAGATCCACGGACCGGGTCGGCGGCAGCAGATGCCGCCCACCGATATGGTCGTAAAGAAACAGGCCAAGCCGCAGCAGCCACGCCGGGCGCAGGCCGGCGTGGTGCGGCAAGACGAAACGGAGCGGGCGGATGATATGGGGCGCGATCTGCCACAGGATCTCGCGTTCGATCAGGGCTTCGCGGACCAGGCGGAACTCGTAATACTCGAGATAGCGCAGCCCGCCATGCACGAGCTTGGTCGACCAGGACGATGTCCCGCTCGCCAAATCATTCATTTCGCAGAGGAAAACAGAGTTCCCCCGGCCGGCCGCATCGCGCGCGATGCCGCAGCCGTTGATGCCGCCCCCAATGATTGCGAGGTCGAAAATCCGATCCAACAGACGCTTCCCCGGCCGCTTACGTTCGCTTTCGGCGATTTCGCTTTCGAATTTGATTAGATCACAACGAAAAGCGAAAGCAAACCGAAAATCAGGAACCAGGGATACGACCTGGTGAGGGGGCGGTGATTGGCTGGTTCGACAGCAGGGCCTCATCCTTCGAGACGCGCGTTCCGCGCTCCTCAGAGGGGCAGGCGGCCGCGTGTACGTATCCATCTCCTCACCCTGAGGAGCCTGCGCAGCGGGCGTCTCGAAGGGCGAGGCCACTGGCGGCGCTACACGCTCCGCAGCGTCACCGGTGCGGGTTCTGGCGTCGTATCGTCGATATCGGCCGCCGGCTTGTCCATCGCGACGACGACCTCGATGCCGCGGGTGTGGCAGATGTTGGCGAGGCCGGCCGGCAACGCGGTGTCGGTAATGAACGTCTGGATCTGGCCGATATGGGCGATGCGGACCGGGGCGCTGCGGCGGAGCTTTGTCGAGTCCGCCACCAGCATCACGTTGCGGGCGTTGGCGATGATGGCCTGGGCGACCTGGACTTCGCGATAGTCGAAGTCGAGCAGCGCGCCCTCCTCGTCGATCGCGGACGCGCCGATGATCGCATAGTCGACCTTGAACTGGCCGATCAGTTGCGTCGCGGTCGAGCCGACCACGGCGCCGTCGGCGCGACGCACGGTGCCGCCCGCAACAACCACCTCGATGCGCGGATGGCGGTAGAGCAGCATCGCGACGTTGAGGTTGTTGGTGATGACGAGCATATCCTCATGCGAGGTCAGCGCGCTCGCGACCTCCTCGGTCGTGGTGCCGATGTTGATGAAGAGCGAGCTGCCGTTCGGAATAAGCGCCGCAGCCGCCGCCCCGATCGCCTTCTTCTCTTCTGCAGCGACGAAGCGCCGCGCCTCATAGGCAAGATTTTCCACGCCGGAGGCAATGATCGCGCCGCCATGGATGCGCGTCAGCGAACGCCTGTCGCAGAGATCGTTGAGATCCTTGCGGATGGTCTGCGCGGAAACCTCGAAGCGCTTGGCCAGATCCTCCACCACCACGCGGCCGAAGGCGCGGGCAAGGTTAAGGATCTCGGTCTGGCGATGGGTCAATACGGGCACGGCGCACCTTGGACGTAGGATGCCACATCGTGCGGCGGTTTGGTGTCTGGGTCAACGCGGGAGATCGCCGCCGATTGAGGCGTCATCGTTTCCACGCCTCGTCCTCGCCCTGAGCAGGGACGACGGAGACAGGATCCTTCAGGATGCCAGCTTGAACTCGCCATCGGCGAGACGACGTGCAGCGCGCTCGGCTTCGCGCGCGTTGCGGAAAACCTGACCTTCCAGCCGGTTGAACTGATGACTGGCTGCGAAGAAACGATAGCCACGCTCATCGCGCACGACGATCCCGGCTGGATTGGAGCCGACTTCGATAATGTAGGTATCAGACATTCCCAGTCCCAATTGAAGTGCGGGCCAATAACGGGATGAGAGCCTGATTGTTCCTGGTGTCATCGCTGTTGCAGCTCAACGAAAAGCGATGCCGGCGCGACGAATTGTCCTGATATCGCCGCATTCCCGAACCCCGAATCACCTGCTCTCGCGAGATGTGGGATACGGGCGGCTGGTAACAATCATGTGTAAGCGGCGAGACGTCTTGGTTACGTCGGAATCGTAGCGCCGTCGCGCTGAATCGGCTGCGGGTTACCGTGGTCGTCGATCGAGACATAGGTGAAATTGCCGTCGGTAACCAGGATCGATTGCCGCTCCTTGCGACGGAGCACCCAGGCTTCGAGATGGACGGTGATCGAGGTGCGGCCGATCCGCACCAGGTTTGCGTGCACGGAGACGAGATCGCCGACATAGACGGCTTTACGGAAATTCATCGCCTCGATCGCGACCGTCACGGTGCGTGATTTCGCGACTTTAGAGGCGAACACGCCGCCGCCGAGATCCATCTGGCTCAGCAGCCAGCCGCCGAAGATGTCGCCATTGGCATTGGTATCCGCCGGCATCGCCAGCGTGCGGATGCAGAGATCGCCGCGCGGTTCGTTCTCTGACAGAGGAACGGTGGTGTCGGTCACTTGAACGTCTCCCAGCCGGCATCGGGCGCGAAGCGATCACCGAACTTCTGTGCGAGCGCCTGCAGCGTCGATACCACGTTCTCGATGCCGCGGGTGCGGGCGTAATTCAAAGGACCGCCGCGGAACGGCGCATAGCCGGTGCCGAAGATCATGGCGCCGTCGACCACGTCGGCATTGTCGACGATGCCTTCGCGCAAACAGGCGACGCAGACGTTCGACATCGGCAGCACCAGGCGATCGATCATTTCCTGCGTCGGCTCCGAGGTCGAGACCGGAGCGGACGCCGTGTCCCGCTTGCCGTCCTTCCAGAGATAGAATCCCTTGCCGGTCTTGCGGCCGAGCTCGCCCTTGGCGACCTTCTCGCGCAGCCACGCCGGCGTCGGCGGCAGGAGGTTGCCGAATTTCGAGCGCAGCATGTCGCCGACATCGAGACAGATATCGAGGCCGACCTGGTCGGCAAGCTCGATCGGCCCCATCGGCATCCCGAACTTCTTCGCCGCCGCATCGATCACCGATCTGTCCACCTTCTCGTCGAGCAGCAGCATCGCTTCCAGCATGTAGGGCGTCAGCGCGCGGTTGACGACGAAGCCCGGCGAGCTCTTCACCGGCAGCGGCAGGCGGTCGATGGCGCCGACGAAGGCGAGCGCCTGCTTCAACAGCTCGGCGTCGGTGCCGTCATGGCTGACGACCTCGACGAGCTGCAGTCGCGAGACCGGATTGAAGAAGTGCAGGCCGAGCAGCCGTTCGGGCTTTGCGAGCGTCGCGCGCAGATCCTGCAGCGGGATGCTCGAGGTGTTGGTCGCAAGGATCGCGCCCCGCTTCATCTTCGGCTCGATGCCGGCATAGACCTTCTGCTTCAGCTCGAGTTTTTCCGGCACTGCCTCGATGATGAGGTCGGCGTTGCGCACGCCCTCGCCCTCCATATCCGGGATCAGCCGATCATGCGCGTCGCGCACCTTCGTGCGCTTGCGGATGATCTTCCTGTAGAGGTCGTCGGCGCGCTTGATGGCGCCCGCGATCGGTTCGGGCTTCATGTCCGACAAGGTGACGCGCAGATCCCGCCCTGCGCACCAGGCAGCGATATCGCCGCCCATCGCGCCGGCGCCGATGACGTGGACATGCGCGATCCTGCTGCCGCCCCCTGCGAGCTTCTTCATCTGCTCGCGCAGGAAGAAGACACGGATCAGGTTCTGCGCCGTCGGGGTCACCATCAATTCGGCGAAGGACCGCTTCTCGGCGGTGAGCATCGCCGACTTCTCGCTGCCGTATTTCTCCCAGAGGTCGATCAGCGCATAGGGCGCGGGATAATGCGCCTGCGGCGCAGCCTTGGCGGCCTCGCTGCGCATGCGGGAGGCAAGAAAGCCGCGCACCGGACCGAAATTCAGGAGCGTGTTGAGCGAGCCGGGCCTGGCGCGCTTCAGCCGGCCGAATACCGCGTCCTTCACCGCGTTTCTGACATGGCGCTCCTGCGTCACCGCATCGACCAGGCCAAGCGATCTGGCGCGGCGCGCATCGATGGTCTTGCCCGTCAGCATCAGGCTCATCGCCTGCATCGGGTTGACGAGCCGCGTGAAGCGCACGGTGCCACCCAGGCCCGGATGCAGGCCGAGCATCACCTCGGGGAAGCCGAACCGCGCGCCATCAATGGCGATCCGCGACTGGCAGGCGAGTGCGACTTCGAGGCCGCCGCCGAGGCAGAAGCCGTGGATCACGGCGACCGTCGGCACGCGCAGCGCTTCGAGCCGGTTGATCACCGCATGCGCCCGGCCGATCTCGGCCTCGACCAGGCGCGCGTCGCTGGCGCCGCGGAATTCGTTGACATCGGCGCCGGCGATGAAGCCGCTGGTTTTCGCCGAGCGGATGACGAGGCCGGTCGGCCGCTGGCTTTCGAGCGAGGTCAGCACCGCATCGAATTCCTCGAGCACCTCGGCGTTCAGCGTGTTGGCGCTGGCGCCTTCGCGGTCGAACAGCAGCCAGGCGATGCCATCGTCATCGCGCGTCAGCTTGAAATTCTTGTAAGGGCCCGCCTCCGGCGTGGGCCCGAGTTCGAGAATCCGATCCCCGAGGACCTTCATGATCTCGGAATCCATGATCACACCGTCTCTATCAGCATGGCGCCGCCCTGCCCGCCGCCGATGCATTCGGTGGCGACGCCGCGCCGCTTGCCGAGCCGCCTCATGGTGTTGACAAGATGCAGCACGATGCGGTTGCCGCTGGTGCCGACGGGATGGCCGAGGCTGATCGCGCCGCCATCAACATTGAGCTTGGCGTGGTCGATCTTACCTGCGGCGCCGTCGAGGCCGAGAATCTCGCGACAGAACTTGTCGTCATTCCAGGCGGCGAGGCAGCCGAGCACCTGCGTCGCAAAGGCCTCGTTCAACTCCCAGGTCTCGACATCCTGCAGGCTCAATCCATTGCGCTTCAGGAGCGCGGTTGCCGACAGCACGGGGCCGAGCCCCATGATGCCGGGATCGAGCGCGGCCCACTGGCTGTCGAGGATCACGGCCTTCGGCTTCAGTCCGTGCTTGGCCACCGCCTGTTCGGAAGCGAGGATCACCCAGGAGGCGCCGTCGGTGATCTGCGAGGAATTGCCGGCGGTGACCTGGCCCCAGGGGCGTTCGAACACCGGCTTCAGTCTTGCCAGCGTCTCCGGCGTTGAATCCGGCCGGACGCCGTCGTCGTGATCGTAGAACTTGCCGTCGCGCGAGAACGACGTCTCGACTTCACCCTTCAGCCAGCCTTCGGCTTGCGCTTTCGCCAGGCGCCGGTGGCTCTCGGCGGCGTAGGCATCCGATTGCGCGCGGGTGATGCCGAAGAGATGGCCAACGACCTCGGCTGTCTGCCCCATGTTGAGCTCGGTGATGGGATCGGTGAGCCCACGCTCCAGGCCGATGATCGGCTTGAAATAGCCGGGGCGGAGCTTGAAGAAGGCGGCGATCTTCGCGCCCATGCTTCTGGCGCCGGCAAGCCCGGCGAACCAGCGTACGCCGGCATTGGGCCAGACCAGTGGCGCGTGGCTCAGCGCCTCGGCGCCGCCGGCGAGGATGAGATCGGCCGTGCCCTCGCGGATGTAGCGATAGCCGGTGTCGATCGACTGCATGCCGGAGCCGCAATTGATCTGCACGGTGAAGGCGACCATCTTCTCGCCCATGCCGAGCCTGAGCGCCGCGACGCGCGCCGGGTTCATCTCGTCGGCAATGACATTGACGCAGCCGAGGATCACCTGATCGAAGCTATCGGGCGCGAACGGCTGCCGTGCCAATAGCGGCCGGCCGCATTGCACGGCGAGATCAACAGGCGTGAACGGCCCTGGACCGGAGCGCGCCTTCAGGAACGGCGTCCGGCTGCCGTCGACGATAAAGACCGGTCGCGCCATCAGCTCGCCGCCCTCTGCTCTCCCAATTCCTGGAAGAACTGATGCACGTCGGCGGCCTTCCTGTAAATCGGCGACAGCGCCTCGGGCGCGAAATCATCGACCTCGATCACTGCCGCGACCGCCGCGCGGGCGGCGACGAGCTTGTCGGCATCGGACTGGGTGATGACGCCCTTCTTCACGGCTTCGTCCGGATCGCGCAGGCGCGCCGCGCGCATCTGCTTCGCGATATCCTCGGTGGCGGCGACCAGGCGGAAGGCCTTCTCCAGCCGTGCGAGGCCGCCGTCATCCTCGACGAAAGCAAGATCGGGTGTGACGCGATCGCGCGCGACTGACGGCTCCAGCACCAGCGCGGCGCATTGATGCACGACGCGGTCGGAGGGTCCGAGCACACGCGCGCCGAACGGCTGGATCAGGAGCTTCAGGATTGCAGCGACGAACCGGTTCGGCAGGTTGGCGATGATCTCCGCAAAACGGTTCTCGATGGTCCTGAAGCCGCTCGCCATGCACCATTCGAGCGCGGCGAAATCCTCTTTCTGCCGGCCTTCATCCTGCCAGCGCTTCAGCGCGGCTGAGAGCAGATAGAGCTCGGAGAGGATATCGCCGAAGCGGGCCGAGAGCATTTCCTTGCGCTTGAGCGCGCCGCCGAGCGTCAGCAGCGCCATGTCGGCACAAATCGCAAAGCCTGCGGAATAGCGCGAGAGCTGGCGATAGAATGTCGTGGCGTCGCCCGCATCGGGCGCCGGCGCGAACAGGCCGAAGGTCCAGCTCCGCCCCAAGGCGCGGAACATGGTCTTGAAGGTGTGGCCGACATGCCTCCACAACACCTTGTCGAAGGCGTCGAGCCCCTTGGCGCGGTCGGTTTCGCCGAGCGCCGTCATCTCCTCGAGCAGATAGGGATGCGCGCGGATCGCGCCCTGGCCGAACACGATCAGATTGCGGGTGAGGATGTTGGCGCCTTCCACGGTGATGCCGACCGGCACCGCGCGATGCAGGTTGCCGAGATAATTTTGCGGGCCGTCGATGACGGCCTTGCCGCCATGGATATCCATCGCGTCGTCGATCGCGATCCGCATCCGTTCGGTGGCGTGCAGCTTCATGATGCCCGAGATGACAGCGGGATGATGGCCGGCATTCAGCGCGGCGCAGGTCAGCCGCCGCGCGGCGTCCAGCAGATAGGCCGTGCCGACGATACGGGCGAGCGGCTCCTCGACGCCTTCGAACTTGGAAATCGAGATGCCGAATTGTTCGCGGATGCGGGCATAGGCGCCGGTGGTGCGCGCGGCATAGGCGGCGCCGGCAGCGGAGAGCGACGGCAGCGAGATGCCGCGGCCGGCGGCGAGCGCCGTCATCAGCATCTTCCAGCCCTGTCCCAGCCGCTCCTGGCCGCCGATGATGTAGTCGAGCGGGATGAAGACGTCGTGGCCCCGGTTCGGGCCGTTCTGGAACACCTGCATCGCCGGCAGATGGCGGTGGCCGATCTCGACGCCGGGCAGATGGGTCGGGATCAGCGCCACCGTGATGCCGAGCTCTTCCTGCTCGCCGACGAGATGATCGGGATCGTAAGCCTTGAAGGCGAGGCCGAGCAGCGTCGAAACGGGTCCGAGCGTGATGTAGCGCTTGTGCCAGTTGAGGCGCAGGCCGATCGTCTCGCGGCCTTCGAAATTGCCCTTGCAGATGATGCCGGTGTCGACCATCGAGGCCGCATCCGAGCCGGCTTCGGGGCTGGTGAGGCCGAAGCATGGGACGTCATGGCCGGAGGCGAGGCGCGGCAGCCATCTCTCCTGCTGCTCCCTGGCGCCGAAGCGCATCAGGAGCTCGCCGGGGCCGAGCGAGTTCGGCACCATCACGGTGACGGCGGCGGTCAGCGAGCGCGAGGAGAGTTTTCGCACCACTTCGGAATGCGCGTAAGGCGAGAAGCCGAGGCCGCCGAACTCTTTCGGGATGATCATGCCGAAGAATTTTTCGCGCTTGATGAAATCCCAGACCTCGCGCGGCAGGTCGCGCCATTCCCAGAAGATCTTCCATTCGTCGAGCATCCTGCAGAGCTCGTCGACGGGGCCGCTCAGGAAGGCCTTTTCTTCCTCGGTCAGTTCCGCTTGCGGATAGGCCAGCAGCTTCGACCAATCGGGATTGCCGGAAAAGAGGTCGGCGTCCCACCAGACGTCGCCGGCTTCCAGCGCCTCGCGCTCGGTGTCCGACATCGTCGGCATCACGCCGCGGGCGAACCCAAAGATCGGCTTGGTGATGAAGTCGCGACGAAAACTCATGGCGGTATCCTCATGATCGGCGGCGCGTACCAGCATATGTTAGCGGAATGTGGCCGACAGAAGTGAACACTTCGCTGGCAAACTGACGCGAATTGACGCGGTCGAGATAACGACCGAAGCGCGGTGCCAGTTCCGGGTGAGAGATAGCGCAGGCGGGTCACCTCGCCCCGCTTGCGGGGAGAGGTCGAAATTCAAGCACGGCTTGAATTTCGGGTGAGGGGGAGCCTCCGCGAGTCGGTCTGTCGCCGTGATCGCGGAGAGAGCCCCTTGTATCTGCTCGGACATGATTTGTGCGATGGAAGCGACTTGCGCTTTGGCCGGTGGCCACCGGCCAAAGCGCGTGGCGATGTCGCCCGTTTCCCCCTCCGGCTACAACCGTGGGTGAGCTTTG
>NZ_JADYVX010000120.1 GCF_020194175.1 Bradyrhizobium sp. BRP22
AAGATGCATTCGATCATCGCCCGGCGCGATTGCGACATGCCATAACCCTGGTGGCGCGTGGTCCGTTCGTCGATCGCGCTTCGGCGGCGCTTGCCGGTCTTGGTGATGGCGTTGTTTTGCCTCACGTGCGGGGTGACGTTGAGGGCGCGAAGATTGGCCACATGATCGGCCGTGTCATAGGCCTTGTCCTCGCCGGCGGTGATGATGCGGTGGCCGGCCTGCCTGGCCTTGGTTTTGAGCATCTTCTCCGAGGCGCGACATTCGGCGGTGCCGCTGGCGCGCGTGACCATGCCCGCCACAGCCAGCCCGTGCCGGTTCTCCATGGTGGCGGGGCCGATGTAGCAGAGCTTTGCCTCCCGTCCGGCGGCCTTGCGGTAAAGCCGACTGTCGGGATCACTCGTACTCGCATGCGTGTCATTCTTGCGCTTTTGGCCGTGGAAGTCCGCGCCGTCGTCGTCATCGCTGCCGTCCTTGGGGCGGAAGCTCTTCTGGGAGGCCCAAGCCTCAATCAACGTCCCATCCACCGAAAAGTGCTCG
>NZ_JADYVX010000121.1 GCF_020194175.1 Bradyrhizobium sp. BRP22
CATGTTTTCTGCAAACTGAATATCAAAACTATTTATAGCATTAGTTATTATAGTTTTTATTTTTTCTTTATCAGATAATGAATCACCATGCTCTATAGGTTCCCGCATATATGGATTGTTTTTTAATTCATCAAATAATGTTTTAAATAGTTCTAATCGACGAGGTCTTATAACTGTAAAAGATATATGAAGAGAGTGTTTGCTCTGAGTCGTAACATTGTGCCAGTATCCAGCAGGAAGATATATGGCCTGACCTGGGGTTATATCAAACTCATAATCTGGGGAGGTATTAGGTGGTAGATAATCGAAGCTTCTTTCATCTTCGAGAGGGTATGAATAGGTAGGGTTGTAAACTTTCCATTTTTTTATTCCCTCAATTTGAACAGCTATTACATCATGATTGTCAAAATGAAGCCCAAAGCTTGGTGTTGCTGTAAATGCAGCATATAGATTAGCACTACATGTACATTCTAACTCTTTAGATAACCATAGTCTGCTTTCATCTACAGATTCAAAGAATGACTGGCATCGATCTA
>NZ_JADYVX010000122.1 GCF_020194175.1 Bradyrhizobium sp. BRP22
CACTGCGCTGATACTGGAGACGAGCGGCTTTGGTCCACGGCATGGTGTCCTCCCTCGAATCTTTGCAAATCCGAAGGAATCACAGGCCCGCCAAAACCGCTCACCCTTTTTCGGTCAGGCTCTCAGGGTGAAGGGATACGTTCGAGTGCACCGCTTTCTCCACGTCATTGCGAGCGGAGCGAGGCAATCCATTTGTCCGCGTGCTGAAGCATGGATTGCTTCACTCCGCTCGCAATGACGGGGATGGGCTCTCATTGAATTTCAAACAGCGAGGGATGTGCGTCCGCATTCTCGCGGCATGTATTGCCCGAGCTTTGCGTCTCGTTTCACCCTCTTCGATAGCTGAGGGCGCAGGGAAAGCCGGGTGCTGGTTGCACCCGTGGGCCCCGTGCAACAAGAAGCACGGGGGTAGGACCACAGGTCAACCGAAGCAACTCCGGCTTTCCCTGCGCGATGGTTTACGGCTTACTTCGTGCTCTTCTCGGTGACCGGGCTTTCTTGCCACCGTCACCCGCGGCAGCTCTT
>NZ_JADYVX010000123.1 GCF_020194175.1 Bradyrhizobium sp. BRP22
TCCATTCAATCTTCTTTCTGTTCTTTGGCGCTCCTCTTTCATCAGCGTGGATCACTGTCAAAGTCAAAGCTGGATACCGCGACTGCTTGCCTATCGGTGGCAGAATACGGATTTTACGATACCGGATCTCAAGAACAGCCTGATCTGGATTGCCCTTGCTATCCTGGACTTCGATCCGGTGGAGACCTTTGACCACGACCTCGTCCATTATCGTTGCAACGGTATGATCGCCATCGCCTGCCAGGCGATTGACACAGGTCCTTACCAAGAAATGCGTTGGATGCACTGCGATGGCTTCTCGAAAAGCTCCGTGGATTGCTTGCGGTTCTCCAGCCACCGAATGCTCTCCTTAGTTTCAAAGGGGGGTCCGTATCAGGTTGACCTCGCGTCTGAGCGCAGCGACCCCTCTGAATTTCTTTCTGGTCCAGAACTTCACAGCGCTGAGCCCCCGAGGGTCACCGCAAGGCTCTAATGCATCAATATTCCGCATGTCGTGTAC
>NZ_JADYVX010000124.1 GCF_020194175.1 Bradyrhizobium sp. BRP22
TGTTTTCGTACATCTCGCCCGAAGCGCGGGTGCCGTTGAACCATCCGCTGAGGAAGATTCGGGCGCTGGTCCGTGATGTGCTGAGCGAGTTGAACCGCAGCTTTGGGAAGCTCTATTCGAGCGAAGGACGCCCCTCGATCCCGCCGGAACAATTGCTGAGCGCGTTGCTGCTGCAGGTGTTCTACGGCATTCGGTCGGAACGACAGCTCATGGAGCAATTGGACTACAATCTCCTGTACCGCTGGTTCGTGGGATTGCCGCCGGACGATCCGGTCTGGGATCCGACCAGCTTCACGAAGAACCGTGAGCGGCTGCAGAACGGCGAGGTGTTTACGAAGTTCATGACCAGGCTCTTGAGCCATCCTCAGGCAAGCCGCTGTTGTCAGACGAGCACTTTTCGGTGGATGGGACGTTGATTGAGGCTTGGGCCTCCCAGAAGAGCTTCCGCCCCAAGGACGGCAGCGATGACGACGACGGCGCGGACTTCCACGGCCAA
>NZ_JADYVX010000125.1 GCF_020194175.1 Bradyrhizobium sp. BRP22
TCCGCAAGCTCGCCATCAACATCCTGCAGGCTACCCCAGGACCTGCTCGCATCAGCCACAAAATGCTCCAGGCCAGATGGAACAACGACTTCCTTCTCTGCGCCCTCGCCCATATGCGATAGCCCTACCCAGCCCCTGGGTGGAGCGAGTCTCCATCCGTGCAACGTCTGCCCTTCGCTGGTCGTGATGCGCTCGAAATGCCACAGCCGGTCACGCGCCGTGTCACGGTCCACGCCCATCTGCTCGGCCAGCTTCTCGATAATGCGCCCGCGCGCGGCAAATGTCGGCTTCGGCGCGGTAATAGCCTGAATGCTTTCGAATCAAATTCCGGTCAGGGCGTGAATCCAGGTAAGGTGCCCCGGCGCGGCCATCTGCACTCCGCGCCGGGGCGGTGCTCCCTCTCGGCCGACCGGGACGAGCGAATGAAGTCGATCAGCAAAGAGGTCGCACGTCAGAAGAGCACGCAAAGC
>NZ_JADYVX010000126.1 GCF_020194175.1 Bradyrhizobium sp. BRP22
TCAGCTTCGCGTTCTCCTCCTCCAGCGCCTTCAGCCGCTTGGCCTCAGAGACGTCCATGCCGCCGAATTTGGCCTTCCAATTGTAGATTGTCGCCTCGGAGATTCCATGCTTGCGAGCCAGGTCGGCCATCTTTGCCCCAGCCTCATGCTCCTTCAACACCGCGATAATCTCTTCTTCCGTGAACCTTGCTCGCTTCATCTGTCCGTCCTTGTTCAGGCGGAAACTGCCAGGAGAAATCGCCCTTCGCAGTCCTTCGACATCGCTCGTGTCGACATTCACGCGAGATCGTGCTCTCGCCGCGAAGCGATTTCAATTGTTCCTGCTGCGGCCTCTTTTTTCCTCGCGGGGCGAGGAGCTGGAGGTCAGGCCTTTGCGCCACGGGATGCGCCACTGTGGAAGGTTCGAGGCCTTACAAGGAGAACCAAGAATCCTTGCAAGTCC
>NZ_JADYVX010000127.1 GCF_020194175.1 Bradyrhizobium sp. BRP22
GGTAAACACCGATGAACATCTTCAACGAGCCGTCTCTCACTATCTCGGCTTTTACCTCGATGCTGCATCCGTTCGACAGTGTTTCCGAGTGGATCATATGGCGCTCAGTCATGGCTGCATTCCTCCCGTGGTTGCTATCAGCGTAACCCATGCAGCGCTGAACCGATGACGCTCAAGCGTCTACTTGCACCACCTAGATCCCCAGTTTTTGATAATCCTCGACATTGCAAAAAAAAAAAAAAACCTATAAGCATTGCTGTAAATAAAAACTCGATAACCTTTTCATCACTAAATCCTATCGTATGAGTTTTAAGATAAAGCATAACAGCAGCGATAACAGCACATGCTCCATTTGTTTGTGCGGTTACGACTTTTGCTCCGCTAGCATT
>NZ_JADYVX010000128.1 GCF_020194175.1 Bradyrhizobium sp. BRP22
CGGGCGCGTGAAGTCGGTTCCATAGAGCACCTCTTTTCGAATCAGGTGTCCATCAAAGAATCACAAGCGATTCTGGCGACTCAAGTTTTCGACTCGGTGCACCTCAAAAAATGTGGGTAATCGTAAGGGTTTTACGGGCGAGTACTGACGTACCGTGCTTGCACAGCCGCGCAAGGTGCTCCCACGCAGCGACTTACAGATGTCCGGACAACGGCGCTTTAGAAGAAACAGCATCGCAAACATAGCAGAGGTTTTCAATCGTAGCGACGCCGAATAGAGGAAGTTGTCCCACTATTCCTTAGAGTCTGACTCAAAAATCATGACTTAACGTTGGCCGATCTGGCGATGCGGCGCAGCAGCTGTCGGGTTGATGCGACAAGGAGCCATGCTTCAGCCGAGGTGGCGGAGGCCTCCCAATCCTTGGCGA
>NZ_JADYVX010000129.1 GCF_020194175.1 Bradyrhizobium sp. BRP22
TTCTTCCCGAGATCGATGCCGATTGTGACAAGGTTCGTATTCGACATGGCTTGCGCTCCTGCTGCTGCCCCCCGCCGGGCTGCACGTTGCCGCTGAGAGCGGGCGTGGTCCATGCCATTAACTCGTAGGGCCGGTGCGCCTTGCCCTTGCCGATGCACTCCACCTCCGGCGCATGCAGCGAATAGAGTTTCGGGCCGCGCTGGTGCTGCTTCTGCTCAAGCACCCGCCGTGCCAGTGCCAGTGACCTGCCACTGCGTATTTCCTCCAGATCGAGTTAGAGTCCGGCCTGAAGAAGGACCGACAGATGAAGCGAGCAAGGTTCACGGAAGAGCAGATTATCGCGGTGTTGAAGGAGCATGAGGCTGGGGCAAAGACTGCCGACCTGGCTCGCAAGCATGGAATCTCCGAGGCGACAATCTACAATTG